>SWDM01000001.1 GCA_005116835.1 Nitrospira sp.
GCGGCAGGACGCTTGCGCAATCTCACCAACCCGCTCGGGCAGAAAACGCTCTACACCCCCGACGCGTTAGACCGCATTACACAGCTCACCGATGCGATTAACGGGAATACATCGTTCACCTACGACGCCAACAGCAACCTGCTGACGGTGACGGATGCGAAGTCCCAGCAGACGGTGTACATCTACAGCACCATGAACCGAACGGGGACGAGAAAAGACCCGCTGCTGAACACCGAAACCTACACCTATGACAATAACGGGAATGTGGCGACGGTGACCGATCGGAAGAGTCAGGTCACGACTAACACCTATGATCCGTTGAACCGGCGGACGAAGACGACCTTCCACGACGGCACTTCGACGAACTACACCTATGACGCGGGCAATCGCATCACGCAGGTGCAGGAAAAAGACGCGAGCAATACCGTGACGGCCACGATCACCAGAGCCTATGATGGCCTCGATCGGCTGACGCAGGAAGTCACGGCGCAGGGGACCGTCAACTATGTGTACGACAACGCGAGCCGAAGGACCTCGATGACCGTGGCCGGTCAGACAGCAGTCACCTATACCTACGATAACGCGAATCGGCTGACGACGATCACCCAGGGCACGCCGACTGTTACCATCGCCTACGACGATGCCGATCGACGCACCAGCGTCACCTATCCGAATGGCAACAGCATCGTCTCCGCCTACAACGCGGCCTCTGAATTGACGAGCCTTACCTACAAGTCTGGCGCAACGGTGATTGGGGACCTCACCTACACGTACGATCTGGCAGGCAATCGCATCAAGGTGGGTGGAAGTTTTGCACGCTCCGGCCTTCCTCCCGCTCTGTCCACCGTCAGTTACAATGCCAACAACCAACAGACGACATTTGGGACCAACATTGAAACGTACGATCTGAACGGGAATCTGAACACGGTCACGGATGCGGGAGTCACGACGACCTATACGTGGAATGCGAGGAATCAACTTACGGGCATCAGTAACACCGGCTTCTCCGCCTCCTTTACCTATGACTCATTTGGCCGAAGAACAGGCAAAACCATCCAAGGCACCACGACCAATTTTGTCTACGATGGGTTGAATCCGGTACAAGAAAAAGCGGGCGCCACGGTCACAGCGAATCTGCTGACGGGGTTAGGCATTGATGAATTCTTCACCAGAACCGATGGAGTCGGCGTGCGTGCGCTGTTACCTGACGCATTGGGCTCAACCGTTGCATTGGGCGATGGGACGGGAACACTCCAGACCCAGTACACCTATGAGCCGTTTGGCTATGCGACACAGACGGGGGCAGCCTCAACGAGTAGCTACAAGTACACGGGACGGGAAGATGATGGCACGGGCCTGTATTACTATCGGGCGCGGTATTATCATCCCCGGTTGCAGCGGTTCCTCAGTGAGGATCCGATCGGTTTTGGGGGAGGCGATTTTAATTTCTATGGATATACGGGCAATAACCCACTTCTATTTGTTGATCCAAACGGGCTTCGTGTGGAGTTGGGTAACGTTGTATTGAATAACCCCTTGGTTCCGGCAAATCTTATCCTGCTGAACCAGAATATAATAAATTTAGGAATACCTGATGACTGTTTTGTCTTACGTGTGACAGGTGGAGACAGATATCGAGATCCCAAGAATCCCAACATTCACAGATCAGCCACAGATAATAGTATTGTACGAGGCTCTGACAAGAACAGCCCACATCTCATCGAGCGAGGGGCTCGTGCTGTTGATCTGGTCGTTGAAAAAACAGGTGGGTCGTGCTGCCAGAAAGTGACAAGCCAAATGTTCGACTCTGCATTGAGCAATACTGCCTTCTCCTCTGCCAAGACAGCGAGGAATTACCCTAATGCACCGCATACCCATATTTCGTTGCCACCGGATCCGAAATTCTGGCTTATGCCAACTCCATGATGTCTTGAATATGTCTCGTCAGATTTTCAGAGTGTTGTTTCTCGTCTGGCTAAGTGTCGCTTCATGGAGTGAGACGCTTGGAGCGACCTACGTGATGCCGAAAGAATTTGTTCAATACGCAGAGGCCCATGGCTGTATGGAGATCGAGGACTTTTTCGACAAGCCAGGAGCTATAAATCCACCATACGTTTACGGTTATTTAAAAGGGGATAAGGAGGATAGTGGTGTGTTTTGGTGCAAGAAAAAGACTGCTGACGATAAACCCTATGTCCTAATGATTTTCTTGCGACGCCCAAATGCTTCATCGCCGACCTGTCCGCAGCAAATCGAGTGGTGGAACTCACCAGGAGGTTTGACCCTTCGCAGAGAGAAAGTACTGACCCTGGACTTGTTCAAGAAGATTTCTGACGTTCACCAATCAGGCCCAAAGCATCAGCGCTTAGAACAGAATGTGATTGAAAGTTCCTATGATGGAGTATCGGTGATGTTTTACTGTCACAATGGGGAGTGGTATTACAGGATGACTCATTAATGTGTCACTACCTCGTACGCCCGATCCAACATTCCCCCGACTCTTGCAACCACCAGCTACAACGCCAATAACCAGCAGACCGCTTTCGGCGCCACCACCGAGACCTACGATCTGAACGGCAACCTCGCCTCGGTGACGGATGCAGGCGTGACGACAACCTATACGTGGAATGCCAGAAATCAACTGATAGGGATATCGACGACCGGCTTCTCCGCCAGCTTTACCTACGACTCGTTCGGTCGCAGAACGGGCAAGACGGTTCAAGGCACCACGACCAATTTTGTGTACGATGGGTTGAATCCAGTACAAGAAAAGGCGGGAGCGACCGTCACAGCGAATCTCCTGACCGGTCTCGGCATCGATGAATTCTTTACGAGAACTGATGGAGTTGGATCAAGAGCCCTCCTCTCCGACGCCCTCGGCTTAACCGTTGCATTGGGGGATAGCACCGGCACACTCCAAACCCAGTACACCTATGAGCCGTTCGGCTATGCGACACAGACCGGGGCAGCCTCAACCAGCAGCTACAAGTACACGGGACGGGAAGACGACGGCACGGGCCTGTACTACTATCGCGCGCGGTACTATCATCCGCGGCTGCAGCGGTTCATTGCGGAAGATCCGATCGGGTTTTCCGGGGGGACTACAAACATTTATGAGTTTGTTGAGAATAATCCCATGAATATATCTGACCCCCTGGGGCTTGAATCTGCAACAGTTATGCTAGGAATAGATCCGTTTAACATTCCCAATTCGAACGATCTCCTTGACGGAGATTTGACAAGACAAGGTCTAGCTGCATTTGCGGATGGGATTATCCCGCATGGTGATCCATTTGCCTCAGGTGGATATTACAACAAATGTGATAGCAGGCTTCAATACAACCGCCTCATCGGCGCTATGGTGCGAGACATAGAACTAGTGCTTGGCTCCGGTGTTGTTGGCGGCCAACTGTTCAGGCAAGGAGCAGCTCTCAACAAAGGCCAATGGCGAATCGGATGGGGTAAGCATAATGGACCTGTATTTCGCATCGGAGGCCCCGGGAATAGCACGCATTATCTAAATTGGCAACCATCCACAGCGCTTACTGTTGGCTATGGAATTGGAGCTGGCGCAGCTCTGGTAGATGTATTGCTGAAGGGCTCCTCGTTGTGTGGCTGCCAAGACTAGGGTGTTCAGAATCAAGGAGGCCTAGATGATCAATACGTCCCCCGCACTGCCTCTTTGGCTTCGAGAGATTGTTGAATCCTTTTACAGTCAGATGCCGAGCGGAGCTGCAGAGCTTCGCCTTAGTCCCAACAATTCGCCAGTGTTTTTTAGCGGAGAGATCGTGCCTGCTTCAAAGCAAGCCGCTCCTATATCCATAGCCGCAGAGGAAGGCGATTGGGAGGCGACAGTTTCATTTGGCAAGGCAAGTCAAATCGATGCTCGGTATTATGATGAACCTGACGGGGAGGCGAAATTTAAGAGGCGGGTCTTTGATATATGTAAGGCCATTAGTGATAGTTGCTGGGAGGAACGGGTCTTAATGCGCGGAGAACGAGTAGTGAAATGCATTGCGACTTTGCCTGAGCCAATAGGGCGAGTAACGATAACAGGTTGGCAACCATTTTCGTTGTCATCACTGGACAAGAGGACAGAAACAATCCTCCAGTGGGAACCCTACCTAGAGTCTTCAAAAACATCTTCGTGAACTAACCAGCCACTCACGATCACCGATCCCCTCACCAATGTGACCACGTTCACCTACGAGCTCGGTGATCTGGTCAAGGTCAAAGATCCGTTGAATCGGGAAACGCAACGGATACTGGATGCGGCAGGACGCTTGCGCAATCTCACCAACCCGCTCGGGCAGAAAACGCTCTACACCCCCGACGCGTTAGACCGCATTACACAGCTCACCGATGCGATTAACGGGAATACATCGTTCACCTACGA
>SWDM01000010.1 GCA_005116835.1 Nitrospira sp.
GCGTCCTGGAAGGTCTCCGTGGCGATGTTGCTGATCCTGCTCTTCGTCGTGTTTGTCTATCTGTTCGCCGTCGAGTCCTTCACCGCCTTCCTCTATCCGAATCCGGGAGAGGTGGCGGCCTATTTCCACGCGGCGGCGCTCCCCAATTGGCTCTTTGATGGTCTCATCGGCGGCACGGCCCTAGTGATCATATTTGGATGGTTCTATATCTATGCCCAAGCCCATGGCCAGACAATGTGGGTGCCGAAACTGGCGGACGGGCTCCGCCTCCGTTTGTATCTGCTGTTTATGAACCGGCTCTATGTGGACCAGGCCTATGAACGACTTGGCCGGGCCGTAACGCACGCCGTCCACAGCTTAGACAAGAGCGCGAAGTGAAGGGTTCGGATGACGGTCTTCGAGCCAGGATCTGTCTCTTGTGGGACTCCTATCCCCTCCGGTCCTTGACGCGAGTCTCAGCAGCGTATTATGGATTAGTGCGCCGGTGACGCAGGAAGGCCCTCCGGTCCCGATAATTCCCAGACAGGGCGAAACGATGATCTGCCAGCTAGAGTTATGAGGTACTTGTGTCGCTCGCATTTGCCGTCCCGCTGCTCCTGCTCTTAGCTTCGTGCCTCGTAGTGGTCGGCCCCGACCGCACACTCTACAAGCGCGCGAAGCTCGCAGCCTATCCCGTCGGCGCCGCGTTCGCCGGCGCCGTTGCGATGCTGTGGCATGTGGCGACGGAGGGGCCGATCACCGTCCGATTCTACGATCCCACGTCGATCACTATCCTGGCCTTTCCCATCGGGTTCTATATCGACCGGTTGAGCGCGGTCATGATGACACTGATCACTGGCGTCAGCACCGTGATCTACTGTTACTCAACAGGCTATATGTACCAGGATCGCCATTTCCGGCGGTATTTGGCGCTGATTTGTTTTACAGACTTCGTCTTGCTCTGCATGGTCTCAAGCGCGAATCTCATGATGTTGTTTCTGTTCTGGCAAATCCTGAGTTATCTGCTCTATCTCCTGGCACACAACCATGCCCATGCCGCGACTCTCCGGGGCGCGTTCAAAACCTTTACCATTCTCCGAGTTGCCGATGCGGCGTTTCTTGCGGGGATCGTGCTCGCCTATCAAGTCTACGGTACGCTCGAGTTCCAAGATCTCTTCGCTCAAGCCGCTGGGAATCCCATCACCTTCTCGCTCTGGCCGGGATTGGAAATCAGCGCCACCACTGCCGTCACGTCGCTCCTGTTCATCGGAGCGATGGGAAAGTCAGCGCAATTTCCTTTACATTTTTGGCTGCCAGGATCGCTGTTCGCCCCGACGCCTGTTCATGCCCTGCTGCACGCGGGGATCATCAATGCCGGCGGGTTTCTCATCAATCGCCTGGCCCCGCTCTTCGGCCTGAGTGCAACGACCCTGCACATCGCGTTCGTCGTCGGGACGCTCACGGCAATCCTCGGCGCCACTACGATGCTGGCCCAGAACGACATCAAGAAGACGCTCGGCTTCTCGACGATCGGGCAGATGGGCTATATGATCATGGAGTGCGGGTTGGGCGCCTTCTCACTGGCCGTCTTCCATCTCATCGCCCACGGACTGTTCAAAGGGACGGTGTTCTTGAATTGCGGGAACGTGATCCACAAGGCCCGCCAGGAACCGGCATTCCCCCATGCGGACCCCCACGCGGAAGAACAGGAATTCTCGCGCCTCACCTGGTTTACGGGATTCACGACCACGCTGCTGATTCCGCTGCTGATTCTCCTCGTGACCCACGGCGTGCTGCACATCCCCCTGCTGGAATCGCAAGGGACCGTGATCTTCCTGTTTTTTATCTGGGTCACGTCCTCTCAAGCCATCTTGACCCTTATCCGCCTCC
>SWDM01000011.1 GCA_005116835.1 Nitrospira sp.
CAGCCAGATCCAGAAGATCAAGAGCATGGCCTGCGGGTTTCGCAACATCGAGAACTTCAAGACGGCGATCTACTTCCACTGCGGAGGGCTCAATTTGTACCCATGCTGAACCCGGGAGCGCCAAACATGGAGGCCGCGATGCAGACAATAGGGCGTATTGGGTTGATGGGATTAGGGATCGTGTTAGTGAGCGTGCTTGCAGGGGTATCAGTCTTTGCAGAGGATAAGCCGGCTAAACCATCGATCAACGACGGGTCGAAGATTGTGATTACCACTCCCAAGGACGGAGATGAGGTCGATGACAGTTTTGAGCTGAAGTACGAGTTAACGAAGGGCTCCCAAGCGACGCATGCCCATGTGTACCTGGACGGTCAGTACCAGAAGGGTTTTTCTGGAACGTTCAAGGGCCTGAGCAAGGGAGATCACAAGATCACCGTGACCGGCGCCACCAAGGACCATGATCTTGTGACGGCCACTCATACCATTATCGTCGAAGTGGAATAATACGGCGACTTACCTTTTCCACGGCCACCAGCGCGTAGGTGCGGATTGACTGAGGAAATTCTGGAAAGTAAAATGTCTTAATATTCTTTCTCGGGGAACGATTGGTTATCAGACTAGAGGGTATCCGAGAGGGGATGGGAGGCGGTAATGTTCATTCAGTTGCTTCAAACAAGGAGGTCGTCGTGATGCAGAGGATGGGACGTATCGGGTTGATGGGGTTAGGGATTGCGCTGGCAGGCTGTCTCAGTGTGGTTCCAGCTTTCGCAGGGGATAAACCAGCGAAAGCACCGGTCGAGGACGGGTCGAAGTTGATGATTACGTCTCCAAAGGACGGGGAGAAGGTCGCTGACACCTTTGAGGTGAAGTACGACTTGATGAAGGGTTCGCAAGCGACGCATGTCCATGCATATGTGGATGGAGAGTATCAGAAGGGTTTTGCCGGGACGCTGAAGAGCCTTAGCAAGGGGACACACAAGGTCACAGTGACCGGCGCCACCAAGGACCATGACCCTGTCATGGCTACCCATAGCGTCACTGTCGACGTACAATAGGGCTAAGAGCTTCATCTTTAAGGCCGCGAGGGCCTCTTTCACAAGAGGCCCTCGTGCGCCGGATTTACAAACAGTTTCCACCCTTCACCTGCCTAGCCCTACCATAAGAACCGGCAAACCAAAAGAAAGTTACGGTATCGGTTTGGGGGGGGGCTGCGGATTGAGTTGGGGGACTCCGATCTTTAACAGTCGCGTCAGCCATGGAATTGCCGTCCCCTGCATGACGACAGACGTGAGCGCAATGAAGAACACCAAATGAAAGATCATGTCGGCTTTCTCGATGCCGGCCACTATGGGAAATGTGGCCAAAATAATCGGCACGGCTCCTCGGAGCCCTGCCCAGGCCACAAGAGTCTGCTCTCGAAGGGACATCGGCGAAAAAGCCAACGCCGCGTGGACACTCGCAGGGCGTGCGATGAAGATCAGGAAAAGGGAAATCAGGATGCCCACCCCGGCGATTGGTACGAGTCTTGCCGGAAATACTTGCAGCCCCAGTGCCAAAAACATGGTGACTTGCATCAGCCAGGCCAGCCCATCGTGGAAACGTAAGACGCTCTGCTGGTGAGTAAACGGTTTTCGCGCCATGACGAGCCCCGCCAGGTATACGGCAAGAAAGCCACTCCCGTCCAGGTAGTCGGTCAGGCCGTAGGTCAACAGAGCCAGCGCTACCGACAGCACCGGATAAATCCCTTCCAACTCCAAGTCGAGCGCATTGAACAATCGCCGCATGATCTCGCCCATCGCAATGCCGATCACCGCTCCCACGCCCATTTGCATCACAAAGAATAGGACCAGCTCCCCGAAAGAAGTCGAGGGTTCCATCAACAGTCGGATCAGTGCAATCGTCAGCACGACGGCCATCGGGTCGTTACTGCCTGACTCAAATTCGAGCAATTGGATCAATCGCCTGGGGATCTTGGTTTTTCTCGCCCGTAGCACCATGAAGACGGCGGCAGCATCGGTGGAGGACACGATTGCGCCGAGCAAGAGGCCCTCTAGGAATGAAAACCCCTGAACCCAGGCGACAAACATCCCGATGAGCAGGGCCGTCACCAGAACCCCGATGGTTGAGAGCGACAACCCCTGCCATACAATGGGGCGTATCGCCGACCACTCCGTGTCCAATCCACCGGAAAACAGAATCAAGACGAGCGCAGTGATACCCAGCGACCGTACTAGGGCCGGATTGTCGAAAGAGATGCCGCCGAGACCGTCGGACCCTGCCAACATGCCGATCGCAAGGAACAGGACCAGCGAGGGGATACCAAATCGATTCGAGAGTTTGATCGTCAAAACGCTCAGAATGACGAGAGTGGAGAAAACAATGAAGATCACACCAATGGAAGCCGGCATCGTGCTTGTGTCTTTCGAGGTTGTTCGACGAGACCCGATGCGGTCTATAGCACAGACGACAGAATCACGCTAGTTACCAAATGAGGGAAAAGCTTTTATCTAGGCAAAAAGAGAGGGCGAAAGAGTATGGTCGGTGTTCAGTCGACAGGCGAAGGCTATCCCTTGAGGGGAAAGTGAGAGAAAGACATACAAGGGTTCATTGAGGTATTCACTACGATACAGCTCTTCCCGCTGTTGAAGATGCTCTATGGGGCCGCGAATAAGCGGGCGAGAGGTTTAGCAAGATGGTGGAAGAGTCACGCAGGGCACGAATAGACGGTGCAGTTAGTGCAGCAGGGCATTACTCATAGGTACTGGCCTATACCTGCTCGAAGAGGAGCGACTTCGTTGATGTAGGCGCGCTCAGAGATGTTTCGCATTTAGCTGCGATGTGTTCGCTCAGTGAGCCGCGTGTCCGGATCCTAATGACGCAAGGATGACGGATTGGTCGGGGTTAGATGACTTGAAAGGGATCACGGGTGTTGGCGGCTACCAATTCACCGCAGGCCGTGCAGTGATAGTTGTCTGTCAAATAATCGTTGTTGTTGTGTTCCAATTCCAGGTGCAGATGCCTGCAAGGTGGATTGTCCCCATCCGCCCACTTCTCGCGTAATGCAGCAGCTTGCGCTTTCGTCATGATAACCACCCCCAGTAACTGATATCGTGTTTCAACCAACCATCATCTACCAAATTGGTCAGCGAGATCAACTGGGGATTCTACTGCCACACGTACATTCTTGGCTGCTTGTCGAATTTAGACGAAACTAGGGATTTTCGACTGAATTCACGCACGGTGCTCTATCCTAAGGCTCAGGTTTCGGTCCGAAACACATATATGTCGTGAATCTTTTCTGATCACTCAGTCTCTAGGCATGGCCTGCCGCCCATTATGCGTGCTGAGAGGGAACCTCCCCCCCTCGTATCCCCAGGTTTGCTAAACTGCGATTGTCCTGGTCATTGAAAGAGCGGCGCGATCCATTGGTAGACATCGACCGTGAGCCGTAAGCCGTAGGTCGGTCCATAGTCTTTTCGGTTGACCATATCGTTCCAGCTCTCGAAGGCGAAGTTCCTCACACGAATGGTGGCAAGTGAGGAAAACCGCTCTTCAAGGGTCTTACCCTGAAAGTCGACAAAGAGTCCCGAGTCCATACTGACCCCGGTCTCAATCTCAAACTTTGGGAGGGGCTGTTCATCATAGATGCCCCAGCTCAATGACGTTTGGAGAATGTAATTCTGTGGGGAGACATGCCGAAAGGCTGCTCCGCCGTAGGCCTGCGCGATCCGACCCATGGCTGACCATTGAAACCCACGAACGAAATTTGCCGCAAGATTGTGTGTCTCACCCCAACCGAGCAGCGATAATGCCGATGAGCCGATCTTGGCTCCGCGGATTCCCACTCGGGCTGAGACCTCGTAATAGAGCGATCCGGTCGAGCTGCCAATACCCACGAAGATCTTTTTGGGCTGGTCCAAGAGCGGTAGCCAACGTGTGATCGAGCTGTCGACCATAAAATCGACTCCATCGCGCGTTTGGTCGGTCGGAACCTTGGGAATGCCGTAGATCATGTCATGTATAAATTCGTTCTGAAGATAGCGGGTCGGCTGCTCTCCAGTCGGCCCTGCTCCGATCGTGAGGTTTGTGCTCCAGCCTTCGAATCGCTTCCAGTGTTCAGTCCAACTCATCGTTCCCAAATTGATTCCCATCGTCTCGCGAACCGGGTTATATCGCTCTCCCTCCCTGTTGAATTCAGTGAAGCGATTCCCGGTATATCCGAGTTCGAGCTTCGAATGGGTATCTGGGTAGGCGAGTCCTCCCCAATGGGTCGTGGGGCTTGGGGATTCAGCGAGGGCACAGTTGACGGTTCCCCCAAAGACTAAACATGCGATGGCCCAAGTGGCTTTATGCACCGCGGCGCCGCGACTATGTTTCACGCTTTTCCCATATTTGATTTATCGTATGCCTCATGCGTCATGCCTAAGATATTCGACTGATGTCGTTCAACTTTTTCTTGTGATCCGCTACGATCTTTGCACCTTTCCCAATTGCATTCCAGTAATCCCACAGTTGTGCCGATAAGTATCACACTGAAGTGACGGACATGATTTGAACAGCAGAGGCTTCAGGGAAGCCGAGCAGGAGGATGGATTTTGCGGGTGTATCTGAGGAGGTTCGGCTAGAGTTAATCAAATCCACGAGTAAGAAACGAACTGACCGCCACCTCCGGTATGCCGCGCGGGGTGTGTTGCCTTGTACCGTTAAGCCTTGCTTTTCGAGATGGAGCCAGCTGTGAATGCCTTTCATGCCGCATAAACAAGTCGTCATCATCGGAGGCGGTTTTGGGGGCCTGACAGCAGCGCAATCGCTGCGCGATGCCGACGTGTGGCTCATCGACCGCACCAATCATCATCTGTTTCAGCCGTTACTCTATCAGGTGGCCACTTCTGCTCTGTCTCCCGGTGATATCGCCTGGCCGTTACGTACAATTTTCCGGCGGCATCCGCATGTCCGCGTAGTGATGGATGAAGTCCTGTCCATCGATCGTGCGGCACGTCTCGTATGGTTGCGAGAAAGTGCGCCGATCGCTTTTGACGTACTCATCGCTGCGCCGGGATCGCGGATTTCGTATTTTGGGCACGACGCGTGGGAGGAATCCGCGCCTGGGCTCAAGACCCTGGCCGACGCAACTTACCTCCGGGAGAAGATACTGCTGGCCTTTGAGGAGGCCGAACGTTCGCAAGTCTCCGCGGGAACAAGGAATCGACTCACTTTTGTGATCGTGGGGGGAGGTCCGACCGGCGTGGAATTGGCCGGCGCGTTGGCGGAAATTGCATGGAAAGCCATGGGGCCGGATTTTCCAAGTTTGCGCCGCGACGATCTCGATATTCTGCTCGTAGAAGGCGGCTCTCGCATTCTGCCGGGGTTCACTCCAGACCTGTCGGCGAAAGCGGCGGTGGCGCTGGGACGCAAGGGTGTTACGATCAAGCTCAATAGCCCTATAGGCGATATTCGCGCCGATGGTCTGGTGATTGGGGGTGAATTCGTTCGTTCCACGAATATTATCTGGGCGGCAGGCAATAAGGCCTCGCCGATTTTGACGTCGCTTGTAGCTCCCCGGGATGGGTCTGGTCGGGTCAAGGTTCAACAGGATCTAACGATTCCGGGCGATCCCTGGATTTTTGTCATCGGCGATGCCGCTCATTGTGCCGATGCGGGGGGGAATCCTTTGCCGGCAATCGCGCCTGTGGCCGTACAGCAGGGCCGTTATGTTGCGTCGCTCATTCGTGAGGAGATCGCTCCGGACCAGCGCCATCCATTTGCCTATGCGGATCGAGGCATGCTGGCCACCATCGGCCGCGCGCAAGCTGTGGCGCAGATCGGCCTCTTGCGCCTATCAGGCCTGCCTGCCTGGCTGCTGTGGTGCGCGGTTCATATCTTCTTACTGATCGAATTTCGCAGTCGCGTGCGGGTGATGTCGGAATGGATATGGTACTACCTCACATTCAAACCTGGCGCGAGGATCATTTATATGCTCCCGCGCCAAATCGGCGATAAGAGGAAAAGTTCTCGGTTACGTCCCACTGGGTCTGACTCGAGACACTGAATTGGGCCTGAGAGATTGAGGAGCAGGCCTCGCCCTTCTCGGAACTTCGATCTCACCACATTGTGCAATCTTGATAAAGAGTAACGGGTCCGTCGTCTGAGAGATGTGCTTTGTATTGCCACATCAGGAATACTTACCCCCATGCCTGCCTCTGTCACACCGTCGACTTGAAGCAAGTCTGTTTCTTTCCCAATCGCCGGCTCCCCGCTTAGCGTGAGTGTTATAGGCCTTATCTTTGTCTTGTTTAGTGGGGCGCAACGAGGCAAGACGGAGGTGCTCCCCATATAAAAGGCGGCATCGGAGGCCCTGGGAATGGCCTTACTCACGCGTAGTCTGGATCTTTCTTTGGAACAGATACCGGCTGTATCCCATGCCTTTGAGATTCATAAGTATGCCGGCGGCAGTGTTATGCTGGTGGGATTTGTGGAGGCGAACGTCAAGCCTCAGGTGACGGCAAGGGAGAAGTCGAAAAGATTTTGTTTTGGACTCTATGTAACTCTTCCGATAAGGCCCCACAAATCGTTGCGGTACCCTTGGGTAAGCTGGTTGTCGATCGGATGCGACCTGGTTCAACCCCAAAGAGCTAGGTCGCGCCGTCTTGCTTGACATAGACTTGCAGGGCAGCGTGAACACAACGGCGCCTCAAATCGGGTCTTAGGCGGTCAGGCCATTGATCTCCCACAAGAATCCTCTTACCCTATAGCCGTTCTGCAGGTTCGATGGTCATTGTCTAGCAGTAGGTGAATGAATACGCGACAGTCACGTCCGATTGATGGAGGCCCATGATGACAATTCACAGTTTGGCAGGTAGAAGTGTTCGTCGTTTTATTTTTGCTATTGCGACGAGCGCTCTGGTGGGAACAGGAGTAGGAGTCTGCGGCATCGCGCCTGCTTCTGCCTATGAAGTGTGGCTGACGGATCAATCCGATACAGCGATAGAAAGCGGCGGTTTTCTCTATATCTATGACGGCGCGGCGCTGGCGGCGAATCCCGCTACCGCAAAACCGGCTGTTACCATCGATCTTTCCGGTGAGATCAACACATATTGCGAAGCGGCGACCAAAAAACCCGTCCGGCGTCCGCATATGCTGTTCTTCAACAAGGACCAGAGTCATGCGATCCTTTCCTTTCTGAGCGGCCACGTGCTGTTCATGGATGCCAAGACGCGGAAGCCTGAGGCTTGCTTGTCGATGGGGAAGAATGTCCATGCGGCCTGGCCGACGCCTAACCAGAAGATGGCGATTGCGGCGAATATCATCGAAAAGAAATTTACCCGTATTTGGACTGATTATGCGGCTCATACATACAAGTTCGATCCCGAAAAGGATGTGGTGAATCTTGCTTTGTTGGAGGGAGGGGAACGCCCGGATACCTCGCCGATATGCCCGATCACAGAGTCATCCAGTCGCTATGCGTTCGTGACGCTACGGGGAGGTGGACTGTTAGTATTCGATGTCACTGCCACCCCGATGAGCCTAACGGCTACACTTAACAACAATGAGATTCATCCTGCCGGCTGTGGCGGCATTCAGGTTGGCGAGACAATGTATGTCAATTCTGGTGGCGGTTGGCCGGTGGCGCCTCTTTCTTATGATGTGTATGCCCTCGACCTGTCCACCCTTCCAAAGTCTGTGTCAGCCAAGTTGGTGTCTCAACGGGATGATCAATTTGCCGATTCCCATGGGATGGCTGCAGTCGGACGTTATGTCTGGAATGCGGACCGGGCTGGTAACAATATCGAAATCATCGACACGGTCTCAAACTTGAGCGTGGGGGCGATCGATCTAGTGACAGATGGGAACAAGGATCCAGCCCCTGATCTCATGGACAACGCACCAGACAATCAGTATGTGTTCGTCAGCCTACGCGGTCCTGCCCCGCTTACAGGGAATGACAAGACGCACCACAATGCCAAAGGGACGATTCCTGGCGTCGGTGTCATTCATGTGGATGGCGGAGGGAAGGTCGGTCACTTTAAGGGGCAAGCGACGGTCACGAATATGAAAGACGGGAAAGAAACGGCAGACCCCCACGGGATTGCCATTCGGAGGTAGCGTGGGCCTAAGGAAACATCGCGAGGCTGTCAGCGTTGTCGCTGCGGCCTCGCCTCATTGTCCGTATCCCTCGCAGGCATCAACGATCTGCTCGCCTCGGAGAACACAGCATGACCTTGACCACCTATAACAATGTGGCAGTTCCTTCGTTCATGTACGGTACGGCGTGGAAAAAAGAGGCCACGACGCAATTGGTGCAGCTAGCCGTGGCAGCTGGCTTCACGGCCATCGACACGGCCAACCAGCTGATCCATTACCAGGAAGCCCTGGTTGGGGATGCCCTACTGGCTCTTGCGCAGCAAGGGATTACGCGCGACCGCCTGTTTATTCAAACCAAATTTACGCCGACGAATGGTCAGGACCATCGCACCCCCTACGATGCGTCGGCCAATCTCAGCACCCAGGTGACCCAATCCTTCGACAGCTCGCTGGCTCACCTGCACACCGACTACCTCGATTCCTACGTCTTACATGGGCCCTATCAGCGGCAGGGATTGGGCGCTGCGGACCGGGAGGTGTGGGCCGCCATCGAAGGGCTCTATCGGTCAGGGAAAGCGAAAATGATCGGCATCAGCAATGTTACGGCAGAGCAACTCACCCAACTCTGTAGCCAGGCGGTAGTGAAACCCATGATGGTACAAAACCGCTGTTATGCGGCGCTTGGATGGGACAAAGAGGTGAGGGAAATCTGCCGGACTCACAATATTATCTATCAAGGCTTTTCGCTGTTGACTGCGAATCAAGGAATCTTTGCCGAGCCGGCCATTCGGGCCATCGCCCAACGGTTACAGATCGGTCTCGCCCAAGTCGTCTTTCGGTTTGCGATGCAGGTGGGGATGCTCCCCTTGACCGGCACCACAAATCCACAGCATATGAAAGAAGATCTTCAATCCGAACAGCTTACTCTCACCGCCGAAGACATGCAGGTGATTGAAACGATCGGGGTATAAATTAGCAGGATGCTGAAAAAGGCCACCAGCGGCGTTCTCGCATCGCTCAGAGGCTCAACGTACCGCAAGGGTACGCCTCACCTCTTCGCTCGCTGCGGCCTTGCTGGACAGCCTTTTTGAGCATCCTGCTGGATGGTTTATGTGGGGAGCTCAATGAGCCGTAGAGTGTAGAGGTATTGGTATAGCCCTTTATGTTCTATCAGCTCGGCATGAGTACCGGTTTCTGCGAGGCGCCCTTTGTTGAGGACGAGAATCCGATCGGCTCGCTGAATAGTAGTTAATCGGTGTGCGATCACAAAAGTCGTTCGGCCCTTCATGAGGTGTTCTAAGGCTTCCTGAACGAGTCGCTCAGACTCACTGTCGAGGGCAGAGGTGGCTTCGTCCAACAACAGGATTCGTGGATTTTTCACGATAGCCCTGGCAATGGCAATGCGTTGCCGCTGTCCGCCCGATACGTTGATTCCCTTCTCCCCCACGATAGTCTGATACTGGTCGGGGAAGCTCATGATGAAATCGTGGGCATGGGCCGCACGGCTTGCCGTCACCACCTCTTCTTGAGTGGCCTTTTCGTTTCCGTAGCGGATATTGTCGAGAATCGTCCCCCCGAACAAGATCGTCTCCTGCGGAACCAGCGCGATCTGCCGATACCAACTGTCCATGGTCACTTGGCGGAGATCCTGCCCGTCGATGGTGATGGATCCCTCCGTCGGGTCGTAGAAACGGTGGAGCAAGTTCATCACGGTCGTTTTCCCAGCTCCAGTGGGGCCGACGATAGCCACCAGCTCGCCTGGCTTCGCTTCGAACGACACATCCGTTAAGACCGGCTGGCGTGGATCGTAGGCAAAGCCGACATGCTCTGCTCGGATATGCCCGGAAACCATGGGTAACGAAATGGCCGTGGGGGAATCGCTTACCTCGGAGCAGGTGTCTAGAATTTCAAACACCCGTTGAGTCGCGCCCTGCGCTTCCCTGATCTGAGCGAATACGCGGGCAGCGGAACTAAAAGGGCCGACCAGAATTCCAGCAAAGAGGACGAAAGCAAAAAGGTCGCCAGGCGATACAGTCCCGTCGATGACCTGCCGTCCCCCATACCACAACACAGCCGCGGCGGCCGCGAAGGTGAGGAGGCTGATGACGGGAATAAACACTGCCATGACCCCGGCCTTTCGCATCGTGAATTGCAACGTCTGTTCTACTTGCGCAGCAAACCTGGTTTCTTCGCGCTGGGCTTGGACGAAGGACTTCACAATCCGGATACCGGAGATCACTTCCTCGATGAGGGTACTCATGGCAGCGGTGTGATCTTGTATCGAAGTCGAGAGAGATTTCAGCTTTCGCCCAAAAAACTTTGCCACAAGGACCAGCAATGGGAGCAGGACCAGGATCAAGATGCAGAGTCGCCAATTCATCGTCAGTAAGAACGCAATGCCTCCGACGAACGTCACGAGTTGTTTCGCACTGTCGATGGGGGTTTCCGTGACGACCGACTGGATAACCGTCACGTCGTTCATGAGCCGTGAGAGCAGTTCGCCGGTTCGCCTGCGGGCAAAGAAGCTCACTGATAAGGTATGCAGATGCCCAAAGAGATGCCGGCGGAAGTCGGAAATAATACGCTGAGAAATCCAGGCAGTCAGATAGCTATGGCCCATCGAACAGAGCCCCTGAAGGACAACGAGTCCAAGAAAGATGGCGATCATGTCCGTCATTCTGGACTGGTCGCGCTGCACGGTAATGATGTCCCACAGGGAACCGGCTAGCCGTAGCAAGGCGAGATTGATACCGGCGACGCCCATGACCAGAAGGCCTGCCAGTACCATGCGGGATAGGTAGGGCTTCAGGAACGGAAGGAATCGTGAAAGGGTGGACATGATGAAGAGTGATCTTAGAGGAGGAGGTTGCTGGAACGCACGATTGAACAGTGAAAGCGGCGCAAGCCTGAGATATGGGCGGCAGCTAGAGCTCTGCGATCGACTCGATCAGGGTCTTGTTGATAGCCACGAAGTCCGAGTGTTCCTTGTCATCGATCGTGACGTCAGTAAGGCTGATAAAGAGACGTTGCTCTTCGTTGATCGCGTCTGAAACGCGATTCCGCATAGGGGGGATGAGAAATTCGCCAACGTAGACGCAATTTACAGTCCGGACGCGAATGCGAACCTTCTTGCCTTCTGGCACGAATTCTCCTCCCCCTGCTCGGGCGAAGCCTAGCTTTTACGACGTTCGAACTTTTGACGCCGGCGCAGCTTCTTGTACTTGTGTTTGCGCATTTTTTTGCGGCGTTTTTTCAACACACTGGACATACGTTATCTCTCCTGAAGGGGCGGAGTGTAGAAGTTTCCGAGTGAAATTGCAAGCGCATCGACGGATTAAATTGAGCATGTTAGCCCGCATTATTCATGCGGGGTTGCTGCTGCAATCGCGCATTCGCTGCGACGACAAGCCTTCGGCGGGCAGGCTTGCCGTTCGCTCCCTCGACGTACTGTGCAAGTAGGCCTCGGGCTCTCACGGCTCCGCGTGCCCGTCTTGCCACGCGACTGCGCGATTTCGCGGCGAACCGTCATGAATAATGCGGGCTAGGCTGAGGCCGCGTCTTTGTGATCTGCGACGAGATGAGGTCCAGCGCAGGAGTCGCTTGACCTGCCTGATACTCGTTCCTATATACTGCCCCATCATGCCTTTGTACAAATTTCCATTCTTCCTCTTCTTGCTCTTGTTCGGCTCGATGTTATTAATCGGCGTTGGGTGTAGTGGCAAGGCCAATCAATATCCCGAGGATCACGAACGGTATCTTCGCATCGACCGGGCAGTGGAATCGCTTCGGCAGGCTTATGTGAAGAAAAACTTGTCCGATCTGGCATCGCTGATGACGTCGGGCGATCAGCTTGATCGGCTGCGTGAAGAGGCTCAAGGTGATTTCGAGACCTTTAACTCTATGGTATTGGACTTTGCAGTGGAGCGTATCATGATCGAAGGGGACAACGTCGATGTCTTCGTACATTGGCAGGGGTTGTGGAAAAAAGATGCGGACGACCCCGGTCTCCGCCAACGGGGCCATACAAAGTTGCTGTGGGTTGGTACGAAATCGATTCTCTTGCGCGGGGTTCAAGGCGATGCTCCTTTCGGTATGAAAGCGCGGCAGGTTATGCCCGACCCTGCAAGTTCTCTGAAGAAGAAATAATCCATGCCAACTCGTCGATCCCGCACTCCAGCTCAGGCTGATTTCTTGGTCATTGGAAGCGGTGTGGCCGGTCTCCGTGCGGCGTTGGAGCTGAGCCGGTTCGGCCGTGTCGCGGTATTGACGAAAGGCCACCCGCTTCAGAGCAGTTCCATCCACGCCCAGGGCGGAGTGGCGGTGGCGATGAGTGAAGAGGATGACGTTGCCATCCATTTAACCGACACGCTTAAGGCGGGGCATGGGCTCTGTCGAAAAGAAGCGGTGCGGGTTCTTGTTGAAGAAGGGCCTGAGCGAATTCAAGAATTGATCGGATGGGGAGCGAAGTTCGACAAAGTCGGCGGCAAGTTCGCATTTGCCCGTGAGGCTGCTCATAGTCGAAGCCGTATTCTGCGTGCGCGGGGGGATGCCACGGGGAACGAGATGGTGCGAGTGTTGATTGCCGAGGCGAATCGGCGGGAGCAGATTCAGCGATTGGATCATCACTTTACCGTGGATCTCATTGTCGACGCAGGACGTTGCTGCGGGGCTGTTGTGCTGGATGAAGGGTCTGGCCGCCAGTTCGTCTTGCCGGCTCGCGCAATCGTCCTGACAACCGGTGGGGCGGGTCATATCTATGCGCGGACGACCAATCCTCCGAACGCTACCGGCGATGGGATGGCCATGGCGTTGCGCGCCGGCGCGGTGCTTCAGGATATGGAGTTTGTGCAGTTTCACCCCACCGCGCTGTATTTGCCATCGAGTCCGCCATTTTTACTGTCGGAGGCGATGCGAGGCGAGGGGGCGCAGCTTCGCAACAATAAAGGGGCGCTATTCATGCAGCGATACCATCCTATGGGGGCGTTAGCCCCACGAGACATCGTCTCCCGTGCAATCTTGGCGGAGATGGCGGCGACGAAAGCGCGCCATGTCTATCTTGACGTTACCCACCTGGGGGCAGATTTCGTGAAGCGGCGTTTCCCGACGATTTATGCGACGTGCCTACGTTATGACATCGATATTACGGAGGAATGGATCCCGGTCTCTCCCAGCGCGCATTATATGATGGGCGGGGTCTGGACCGATCTGAACGGTGCGACGACGGTTCCTGGGCTCTTTGCCGCTGGGGAGGTGGCCTGTAGCGGTGTGCATGGAGCGAATCGTCTGGCGAGTAATTCCTTGCTCGAAGGATTGGTGTTTGGTGCGCGAGCGGCATCGGCAGCTGTGGCCTTTGCCGCTCGTCATGAGGCTCCTACCCTATCGTCCCAGGAGGCTACGCTTCGAGCCGGCCAATTCGGCACATTAGAGGATGCGGAAAAACTGCGGAGTTCACTCAGGCGAACGATGTGGGGGCAGGTTGGTGTGATTCGCTCGGGCGAGTCGCTTATCCGGGCCTGCGCGCAACTCTCACGATGGGCCCAACTTGTAACCCAGCCGTTTGCCAGCCGAGCAGCGCTGGAAGTAAAAAACATGGTACAGGTAGCGCAATGTGTTGCGGAAGCGGCGCTGTGGCGGGAGAATAGCGTCGGGGCTCATTACCGGTCGGATTTCCCGGAGGCCAAACGTGCTGGCTGGCAACAACACAGTCGCCTGTCGAGCGGGGAAGTCGTTAGCGGGAAGACATTTCAGAAGTCGCGGGGGCTGCTGTTATCACTGCGGGGGCGTATCGGCTGACCGGACGTTCCAGGATGACACCATCGCCAACCAGGAATGTGCGGTAGTATCGGAGTACCTTCCGAACATATTGCCTGGTTTCATCGAACGGGGGCAGCGCCTGATAGCGTTCGACCGCATTCTCTCCGGCATTGTAGGCTGCAAGGGCTAGCGGTAAGTTGCCATGAAAGCGGTCGAGCAACAGGCGTAAGTATTTCGTCCCTCCTCCCACATTATCGTCAGGGTCATACATATCACGCACGTCCATACGCAGGGCTGTCTGCGGCATCAGTTGCATCAGGCCAATCGCTCCAGCACGGGAAACTGCCCGTGGATCGAAGTCCGATTCAGCTTTGATAACGGCTCGGACCAGCGCCGGGTGGAGCTGGTGTCGTGAGGAGTGCCGACGAATAACCGGTTCGAGTTCCTGCTCGGACAAGGTGGCATGGAATCGGCTGGATTCGACATCGACTTTTCGATAGCGATGATCGGAGGGGACGTTAGTGAGCGAAATCGAACCGTTGGGCCCGATAAACTGATAAATCTCCGCTGCAGCCGTCGGCATCGATAAGGCTAGCGAGCCCACTCCCGCCAGTACCGCCGCCGAGGTGAGTCCAATGACTGCATGTCGTCTGAGGCCTCTTATTACTAGAGAAAAGCTGTTGTGCATGGTTGCAACGATATCAGTCCACCACCGTGTGTCAAGAAAATGCAGGTCTTGTACCTGGTGGCAGAGGCAGAATGGCTTGGAAAAACAATGAGGTCTGTGAGGGATGACGAACGGCTAGGGTTCTAGATAGCGCGCCCGATTGCCAATAAATAGCCTGTGGAGCTGTTGGGTAATAGATCCTGGTGCTCCATTCCCAATCGGATATCCGTCTACCATTGTGACCGGCATCACTTCCATGCTGGTGTTGGTGAGAAAACACTCTTCTGCTTTCCGGATCGCTTCAACCCCAAAATGTCCTTCAGCAACGGGGATCTGCGCTTCTTGTGCGAGGTTGAGGACGATGTCTCGCGTAATCCCGTCTAGCAGACCGCAGGCAAGCGCCGGGGTACAGAGTTGTCCTGCTTGGACGAAAAAGAGATTGCTGACGGTGCATTCCGTCAGATGTGATTCCCAGTTGAGCAGGATGCTGTCGAAGGCACCGGCCGCGATAGCTTCCCGTTTGGCTAGAATATTGTTCAGGAAGTTGGTGGCTTTGATTTGTGGCGAAATGGCGCTGGGAAGGTTCCGCCTCGTTTCGGCAACGATCAGCTTCACACCGGTTCGGTATTGCTCAGGTGAGGGAGGGTGAAGCGGTTTAGTCATAATAACCAGGGTGGGGGTTGGGCAGAGAGCTGGATCGAGACCGATGTCGCCAGCCCCTCGGGAGATAGTGATGCGAAGGTACGCGTCGGTCCGTTCGTGCCCGACATCATTCCTTGTCATCGATTCGTGAAGGAGCGCCGGCCATCTGTGATCGGGAATAGGGATAGTCAGACCGATGGCATCAGCAGATCGGCGAAGCCGGGTAAGGTGTTGGTTTCGCATGAAGATCCGACTTCCGTAGGAACGAATCGTTTCATAGACGCCGTCGCCATAGAGAAAGCCATGATCGAAAACAGAGACAACGGCCTCTTCTTCTTTCACAAATCGATCGTTGAGATAAATCCACATCGGTTAGATCTGTTGTAGTGCGCTGAAAAATGCCTGGGCCTTCTGGAGCGTTTCCTCGTATTCCTTGGCCGGGTCGGAGTCGGCGACAATCCCGGCCCCGACTTGCAAGTAGCCTTTCCCCCCGCACCATATCAAAGTTCGAATCACGATGTTGAGATCGAGATCGCCATTCCAGCCGATGTACCCAAAGGATCCGGTGTAGGGCCCGCGGCGTACAGGCTCGAGTTCTTCAATGACCTCCATACAGCGGATCTTTGGGACACCCGTGATGGTGCCTCCGGGAAATAACGCCTGAATTAGGTCGAAGGGTGTGGCGTCTGGCCTTAAGGCCCCGCTGATGTTGGACACGATGTGGCTGACGTGGGAGTATTGCTCAATCGCCATGAATTCATCGACTTTCACGCTACCGAATTGGCAGACGCGGCCCAGATCGTTTCGTTCGAGATCGACGAGCATGAGGTGTTCCGCTCGTTCCTTCTCATTGGCGAGTAATTCAATAATGAGGCGTTGATCGTCAGTAACGTCGAGCCCGCGAGGTCTGGTTCCGGCAATCGGCCGCGTATCTGCCTGTCGGTTGTGCAGACGGACCAGCCGTTCCGGTGAGGAACTGATTAGCGTGACATCGTCGAAATGTATGAGCCCTGAGAAAGGTGAAGGGTTCACGGTTTGGAGACGTCGGTAGAGTTCCTGCTCATAGGGGAGCCGATCGGCGCCATCGTTATAGGTGCCGGGAGGGTGCAGGGTAAAGCGATGTGACAGGTTCGCCTGGTAGATGTCGCCTGCCGCAATATATCCCTGGCAACGCCGCACTTGATCGAGGTAGGCGTCTCTCGTTTGATCAGGGCGAAAGGCCATGTGATTGAGGGACGGGAGCTGCGTAAGGGGAGCCGACTTCCTATTGAGGCTGGCTTCCCATTGGGCCAGCCGGTCTAAGCCTTCGCGATAGAGTTTCTCTCGGGGCTCTCCCAAAAACCGATCCATGGGCGGGCAAAAGATGATCTGTGGACGTCCGGTCCGATGATTGACAGCGATGACAATGTCATAGAGGCCGAATTGAAGATGAGGCAGCAGCAGGTCGTCCTTGGCAATGGAGGGGAGTGATTCAAACTCACGCACCAGATCATAGCTAAGGTAACCGACGGCTCCACCTAAAAAGGGAGGCAGGCCAGGAGGAAGTTCAAACTGGGGGCCTGTAAATAACCGGCAGAGGCTCCCGAATGGGTCGGGAGTGTATTGCCTCCCTTCCTGGGTGCGGAGGAAGCCTTGCCCTTGGCGTCCGGTCAGCAATGAGTAGGGGCTGCTCCCCAGAAACGAGTAACAGTCTCCTCCGTCTGTGCCCCTTCCGCTGTCCAGTAGAAATGATGGTTGAGAGGGGGAAGCAATCTGGCGGTACAACTCAAACGGTGATTTTCCCTGCTCCCCCATTGTGAGGATCAGGGGTTGTGGAGGACCGATCAGGAAGGATGGTTGGGAGAATCGAGTCATGGATGAATAAGTCTTGCTCTAATAAGTGCGCGGCACTACTATACTCTACCGATCTGGCCCTTTCACAGCGTATGACCGGCTTGACAATTTCACCGTGATTCTGGTTGAATTGCGCGCCCCCGCATCTGTCTCACCTCTTGTAGTACGGTCGCCCATGTCATAGTGGCCCTCCTTGAGGGGCCACCCTAAACCGGACAGATCACGTGCTACAAAAACCGGACAGATGATGTGCTATCTACACATGGATGAATAAGTCTTGCTCTAATAAGTGCGCGGCACTACTATACTCTACCGATCTGGCCCTTTCACAGCGTATGACCGGCTTGACAATTTCACCGTGATTCTGGTTGAATTGCGCGCCCGCCATCGGCAGAGTCTTTGCGTCATGTGCTGCATTGTCTCTCCTCCGTGGGTATGACATGCCCCCTTCACAAGATCCTTTGTACGCCGGGCTCGGCCAAGCGGTCCGGATCGCAACCGATCTGCTCGCTGCGTTGATTGTCGGAGGAGGGCTGGGTTGGGCTTGTGACAGATACCTCTTCGACTCCACTCCCTGGGGGATGGCTGGAGGCCTTGTGTTGGGGATCATAACTGGGATCAGGAACGCGTATCGGTCGTCGCAGCGGTGGCCAAAAACATAACGTAATCTAACTGAAAGTAAGACAGAGTTATGGAAGAAAGTCCGCTTCATTCCTTCGAGCTGCATGACTGGATACCGATTTCGCTCGGCGGATTGGATGTTTCCATCAATAAAGCTGTCATGATCATGTGGATCGTCGTCTCCCTAGTGACGGTGCTCATGGTGATAGCAGGATCGGCACGGAAACTGGTGCCCGGCAAGTTGCAAAACATGGCGGAGATCATGGTGGATTTCATCCGCGGCATCATCATGGACACGATGGGCAAAGAGGGAATGCGGTTTTTCCCCCTCATCGCTACCCTTTTCCTGTTCATTCTCTTTAGCAATCTCATCGGATTGATCCCCGGTAGCTATACGGTGACAAGCCAGATTATCGTAACGGCAGTGTTTTCCTGTTTGGTCTATGGACTAAGTCTGGTCATGGGATTTTTCCTACATGGTGTGAAGTTTTTTGGCATTTTGGTTCCGCCCGGTACGCCTGGGTGGCTACTGCCCTTGATGGTACCGATCGAGTTGATCAGCCAATTGGCACGACCGATTTCGTTGGCTGTTCGGTTGTTCGCAAATATGACAGCTGGTCACGTGATCCTCGGGGTGTTGTTCGGATTATCCATCAGCGGCGGGCTCTTGATCGGATGGCTGCCCTTTGCCTTTACGATTGCAATGAACGGATTGGAAGTCGGTATCGCGTTCATTCAAGCGTATATTTTTACCGTGTTGACCTGCGTCTATTTGGGAGATGCATTCCACTTGCATGGTCATGATGAGCATGCGCACTGACAGACTGTTCAAAATGCGCTTCAGCGTCGTTCTCAGTCGCATCCACCCTTCAACGTACTCAAACCGTACGCATCAGGGTGTTTTTTCATTGCGGCCTTGCCGGGGGGTATTTTTTCGAACAGCCTGTTCAGAGTTGTTTTGAGTTTTCATTAAAGGAGGATAGACAAATAATGGATTCAGCAGCAGCAGCATTGTTGGGCATGGGCTTAGCGGCAGCAGGGTTTGCCGGGGCTGGTGTAGGAATTGGCTACATCTTCGGGAAGATGATTGAAGCGGTCGCGCGTCAGCCGGAAGCGGAAGCTCGCGTCGGAAAGTACATGTGGATCGGGTTTGCGCTGGTCGAAGCTATTGCGCTGTACGGCCTGGTCATCGCGTTCATCATCATGGGCCTCCGCAAATAACAGTGCTGAGCATTGCGTTCGGCGCTCAGGATTCAGCACACAGCACGTAGCAGTTAGGTACAACTATGCCACAGTTTGAATCGCACTTTTTTTCTTCCTTGATCTTTTGGGAGATCCTGTCGTTCGCGATTCTCCTCTTCGTGCTCTATAAATATGCCTTTCCTGGAATTTTGGGCATGTTGGAAGAGCGGGAAAAGAAAATTAAGGATAGTCTCGATCAAGCCGAGCGGCACAGGTCAGAGGCAGAACGAAAACTCAAGGAGTACGAAGCCAAGTTGAATACCGCTGCAAAAGAAGCGGAGGGTATTCTGGCAGCTGCAAAGGAACGAGCGCAGCGGCTCATGGAGGAAAATGAGCAACGGATGACGACCGAGGCTGAGCGGATCAAGGGCGATGCGACCCGTGAAATCGATCAGGAGCGCCGCAAGGCGATTCAGGATATTCGCGCTCAAACTACCGAATTAGCCCTGATGGTTGCAGAGAAGGTCGTGCTGCGAAGTCTGAATGAAGCGGACCACCGGAAATTTGCGGATGAAGCGTTAGAGGCGCTATCAAAGTCCTATCAACGGTAAAGTTTCGATCGAGAGAGGTCAGCCCAGGCTGATTCCTCCCGGTCTATATCCTTCCAAATCCACACAGACGAAGCGAAACCCGGCTTTGCGTAGGCGGGCACTGATGTGCGCTCGCTTGTCTGGTTGATTCAGCAGAGAAAACTCCTCTGGGCCGACCTCGATCCTCGCTATTTCCCCATGTTCCCGTACACGCACATGGCGAAATCCTTCAGCCTGAAGAATATCTTCTGCCTCCTCCACGCGGCGGAGTTTTTCGATCGTGATCGGAATGCCGCGAGGGATTCTGGAAGAGAGACAGGCGGCTGCCGGCTTGTCCCAATTTGAGAGGCCCAAAGATTGGGCCAGCGCCCGCACCTCTGACTTGGTGAGAGCGGCTTCAACCAGCGGGCTCCGCACTCCCCACTCGCGCGCAGCTTTGATTCCTGGTCGATCATCTCCCAGATCGTCGAGATTCGTCCCGTCCGCGACCCACAGGCTCGCGCGGGGTTCACGTAAGCCGCTCAGTAATTGATAGAGATCGGTCTTGCAATGGAAGCAGCGGGCTGCATCGTTTTGCACAAAGGCGGCAATCTCGAGTTGATCGGTGTGGACCAGTTCATGCCGCGCGCCGATCTCCGCAGCGACCTGTTTAGCACCGTCTAACTCGATGGAGGGAAATGTCGGAGAAACGGCGGTGACGGCCAGCGCCTGCTTACCGAGTTGTTCCTGGGCGATTTTCAGGACGACAGTGCTGTCGATTCCGCCGGAGAAAGCGATCAGGACAGACCGCATATCCGACATGAGCCGACGGAGTGTCGTGAGTTTGTCCTGGAGAGGTTCGGTCATCATGGACATACCTAATCTTAGCAGATGCAACCCTGTCGGTTGGGATAATGCTGCAAGGGCTCTCCCCGCAGGTTGCTAGCGCTTGACCTTCGCTTTGGCGATGTTACCCACCACCACGAGGGCATACCGTTTGGGGTCCAGGTACTGTTTGGCGACGCGCTGGACATCTTCCTTTGTGACCCGGTCTATCCATTTTGGGTATTGGGTAAAGTATTCGAATCCTAGGCCATAGAACTCCACTTGTGCGAGCACCTGCGCGAGCTTCGCAGTGGAATCGAATCGTAATGGGAAACTGCCCATCAGGAATGATTTGGCCTCGGCCAACTCCTGATCCGATACAGGCGTGTCGCGAATGGACTTGATTTCGGACAGGACACCGGCGATGGCTTGATTGGTCGTCTCGGTCTTGGTTTGGAGATTGACCCAAAATGAACCGGGCATCAATCGGGCATCGAAGTGACTCATGATACCGTAGGCCAATCCTTGTTTGTCGCGAATCGAATCCATCAAACGGGAGGAAAATCCACCGGCTCCCAGAATGTAATTCATCACCGTGACTGAATAGTAGTCCGGGTGTGCGCGTGGAAGGCCTCCATGGCCAAGCACAATAGTAGATTGGGTGAGATCTTTCTCGATGAGTTGGACAGTTTTCCGATCGACAGGCGAGGGTTTTTTCATGCTCCGAGCTGCCGCGGTCCCTTGTTTCCAGGCTTCAAAATGAGTCTGTACCAATGCGGTGGCCTGTTCAATCGTGACGTCGCCGGCGATGGTGAGAATCACTTGGGATGGGGAGTATTCCCGCCCATAGAAAGCCTGCACATCTGCCAGGGTGATCTTGGCGAGCGTTTCTTCTGTTCCATTTACGGGCCAACGGTACGGATGTCCATGGAAGACGAGCTGATTGAATGCCTTCATCGCGATATGGCCCGGGTCGTCGTTGTCGCTCGCCATTTCACCCAGTAGTTGAGTGCGAACCCGCTCAAATTCCTGCTTATGAAACGCAGGGCGTTGTAGCATATCCGCAAGCAGGGTAAAGCCCAGGTCGATATCTTTTTTGAGTACGCGGGCGGCGGCGGTCGTAAAATCCTCCGAAGCTTTTGCCTCCAGGGTTCCACCGACGAAATCGATTTGCTCCGCCTGCTGTTTTGACGTACGTGTGGTCGTTCCTTCGTCCAGAAGGCTGGCGACGAGGTTTGAGAGGCCTGCCTTGTCGGGAGGATCTTGCGCAGAGCCGGCTTTGATCAGCGCGTGGATCTCTACGATAGGAAGGAAATGTTGCTCAAGGACGAGCACCGTGATGCCGTTCGCAGTTACGAACTTCGTCGGTGTGATCTCTGCCGCCATGCCAGGACCGGTTGCTAGGAGGAGGGCGCAGAGCCCGATTAGCGGGGCTAGGAATGCCAGGCGTCTCGCAGTTGGCAGCATTTTAGGGCTTCCCCTGTTGTGCGGCGGTGGGAGATATTTCTGGCTGTTTCGCCGGTATGGGGATCAAAGTGCCGACGGTCCGATTATCTTCCGTCAAGTATTGGCGGGCAACTCGCTGAATATCTTTGGCCGTCACTGACCGGATCCGCTCGACAAACTGATCTATTTTCTGCCATCCGGCGCCGACTGATTCAGCTTGTCCAAGTAGCATGGCATGCCGGAAGTTGGAATCTTGCTCGAAGACATGAGTGGCCTCGACCTGGTTCTTTGCCCGCTGGAGCTCTTGCTCTGTTGGTGGATCGGTTTGGAGTCGTTTGATTTCCCGATGAAGGGCTTCTTCAACCACCTCCGGTCTTTGGCCTGGGCTCACGAGGGCATAGAAATAGAAAAGGCCGGGATCGGTCTGCAACAAGCTATATTCTGCTCCGACGGCAAGCGATGACTTTTGCTCGTACACGAGGCTTTGGTACAGGCGCGAACTCTTTCCATGCGACAGAATCGAATCCAGAATGTCGAGAGCATACGAGTCTTCGCTCGTATAATTCGGCACGCGATAGCCCATCATAACGAATGGAACCTGCGCTTCTCGTTTGAGGAGGAAACGGCGTTCACCTTTCTGTTCCGCTTCCATGGTGGCGACCGATTTTGGCTCCGGTCCTCTCGGAATCGGTTCGAAAAGGTGTTTGATCGTGGGAAGCAGGCTGTCGGCTCTGATATCGCCCACCACGACGAGGGTCGCATTGTTGGGCGAGTAATAGGTGTCATAATGTCGCTGCAAGTCATCCAGGGTCATCGCATCTAAATCGCCGAACCAGCCGATCACCGGCCAATGGTATGGATGGCTGAGATAGGCCTGGGCGAAGAGTGCTTCGACGAGCGCGCCTTGAGGATCGTCCTCCGATCGAAGGCGTCGCTCTTCTTTCACGACCTCTCGCTCCGTTGTCAATTCGCTCAGGTCGAGCACGAGCCCCTGCATGCGATCCGCTTCAAGTTCTAAAGCCAGCTCGACACGGTCGGCTGCGAGATTTTCGAAGTAGGCGGTGAAGTCCTGGCTTGTGAAGGCGTTGTCCGTCCCGCCATTTTTGCGAATGAGACGGGAGAAGGCGCCTTTCGGATACTTCGCTGTGCCCTTGAACATCATATGCTCAAGCATGTGGGATAAACCTGCACGGCCCATGACCTCATTGCGCGAGCCGACTTTGTACCAGACTTGGACTGTGGCAACCGGAGCTTTGGGAACTTCCACTAACAGAACCTTCATCCCATTGGAGAGGACGAATTCACGAGGCTCCGTTGCCATGGCGGGCGCTACCAAGGCGAAGGCGAGACTGCTCGCCGCAATCATCCTGAATAGTGGCATGGCGTATCGAGAATAGAGCCAGGTCATGGTTGGGCGGTGCGCACACTGCATGCTAGCAACGGGATTCAATTTGTGTCAAGGCAGGTTCAGCCAATCCGGGTGAGAGGTTGCCCAACTGGCCACAAGCCCCAAGGACGTCGCGCCCACGGCTTTTACGGACGAACACATCGAGGCCTGCCTGTCTCACGATGTTCTGAAAGACGGAAATGGCGCCATCTGATGGGCGACGGAAGGGACTCCCGGGAAATTCATTAAAGGGAATCAGATTGATCTTGCACGCAATCCCGCGGACGAGCTTAGTGAGGCGGCGCGCATCGTCGGCGTGATCGTTCACCCCGGCCAGCAGCACGTACTCGAACGTGAGCCGTCTGGTCGGTGGCAAGGGGTAACGGCGGCAGGCGGCGAGCAATGTTTTGAGAGAGGCGACACCATTGACGGCCGGCATCAAGGTGGCGCGTTGCTCATCCGTTGTGGCATTCAGCGAAATGGCCAGATTGACGCCGAGCGGCGCGATGTCTTTCAATCGCGCCGCCAAGCCTGCAGTTGAGACCGTGATGCGTCTTGGCGACCATCCGAGTCCCCACGATTTGTTGGTGAGTCGCCGAATCGCCTCTGACAAGGCATCTAAATTGGCCAACGGCTCGCCCATCCCCATAAAGACGAGGTTGGTAATCCGCTCGCCGGGCTCGAGGCGGTCCTGGGCTGTCAGCACCTGCTCCATGATTTCAAACGGCTTTAAGTTCCGTTTCAATCCCATCCTGCCGGTCAGGCAGAATCCGCAATCTAGGGTGCAGCCGACTTGCGTCGAGACACAGAGAGTTAAGCGGTCTTCATCGGGAATCAGTACTGTTTCGACGGTGAGTCCGTCGTTGAGTGTAAGGACGAGTTTTCTCGTGTGATCGGTCGAACGGAAGACCTTCCAGCTTGCGGCGCGGGGAATCGTGGCATGCGCAGCCAGCGCTGTTCGCTCCGAGCAGCCGAGGTCCGTCATCTGGTTGATGTCTTTGGCCCCGCGTTGATAGAGCCACCGCATAATCTGCCCGGTTCGGTAGCGGGGCCATCCAAATTGCTGCACGAGCTGCCCGATTCCTTTTTCATCAAGGGCCAGGAGGTTTGTGGGAGTGGTGCATGGGGAGAGAGTATTTGTGTTATGCGGCATAGGGGCAGCCTATCACAGCCTCAAAAAGTGGAACAAGGTATAGGATATACGCAGCTTTGCTGGCAACCAAGAAAGCACACTGCTATATATGGTGTAGACCGAGAGGGTAACGACGGGTGCAAGACTATATACACAAGCGAAGCATACGGAACCTGTTCATAGCCATCGCTATCAGTCTCTGCGGGTGTGCCCCGTTCTCGACCCAGGCCTCCGCCGGTCCTGCCGTTCCACTGCTGCTGAGTGACGGCGATATATGTGATAGGGAAGAAGTTTGTTTTCAGGCCGCTGCGTTACCCAAGGAACGGCTTGGCAAGGGCCTCAACAAAGAGCAAGTCCTGTCACTCAAGCTGGAGCGACTGCAACGGCTGATGGCGCGCTTTCCCGCCACGGTCTGGGCCAAACGCGCAGGGTTATTGTCCGGAACATTGCTGATCGACCGGAATCCCACTGCGGCGATTCAATTTCTTCGTACGGCCCAACAAGACTTCCCGATCTTGGACGACTACATCCGATTGTGGATAGGGGAGGCATTGCTGAACCTCGGAGATCCCAAGCAGGCGGCGGAAATGTTCGCGAGTATTCCGCAGACGGTGCCGGACTCTAATCTGTTGACGAAAGCCGCGCATCGAGCAGGGGAGGCGTGGTATCAAGCATCGAATTGTTCTGAAGCAATGGCATGGTTTGCGAAAGCGGTCGACGGGAATGATAAGGAGTCGAGACCATCTCAGGCGCTTCTTCGGCGGGGCACATGCCAACTGCGAGGAAATAATATACCGGAAAGCCGTGACACCCTGATGCAGCTCTGGGTTCGGTTTCCATACAGCCAGGAAGCAAAAGAAGCTGAAGCGTTGCTGGCTTCGAACCTTGGTGGTGTGCCTTGGGTGATTCAGCCAGGCGAGCGGCTTGCTAGGGCTCAGGCCTACCTCGGCCAATCCTTTCATGCTGAGGCGATCGAGGAACTCCGAAAGTTTCTCGCTGCCGACCCGCAGTCGCCTCGTCGAGCTGACGCGAAATTGAAGCTCGGCATCGCCCAGGTTCGCTTGAAACAGTATGACCATGCCCGCGAGACGTTTCGGGCGTTGGTGAAAGAGAGCGGACCCGAATCCCACGAAGGGTCGGTCTGGCTTGCACGCACCTATCTTCGACAAGGGCAAGGGGACAAATTATTAGAGCTAGCCGCCACGATTCAGACAACTTCCCTTTCTTCGGAGCAAAAGGGTCAAATCGTCTTGTTTGCCGGGATGTGGTTGGAAGATCAGGGTCGCTTTGACGATGCGATTATACGGTATCGCCAAGCGGCAAAAGTTGGAGAGCCGGCGTCTCAGCGTGCGGAGGCTCGGTGGCGCGTGGGCTGGGTCTATTATCGGATGGCGCGGTATCGTGAGGCTGGCGATGAGCTGCGCCAGCTTGCCGATATGCATGACAGCGATTTCGAACCACAGGCGCTCTACTGGATGGGGCGCGCGGCTGAATTGAGTCAGCAGCCTCAGGCGCAAGATGTGTATCTGCAACTCTGTCAACGATACGTCTATACCTACTACTGCCAGCTGGCTCGTGAGCGAATCAATATCCCGTCGATAGAGTTCCCCGCATCAGAATCGACTCAAGCGGTTGTCTCGGTAAACGGAGGTGTGAGTGTAAACGGTGGGCTCACTCGTTCGGTATCCCCGAGGGCTGAAATCGAACAGCACTCGGCATATCGTCGAGCCATAGAGTTCAAGACGCTGGGGTTGGATTCGGATGCTGCGCGCGAGTTGGCAGGGCTGACTGATCGCTACAACCGGGATCCCGACGCCCTCATGGCGCTTGCGACAATGTTGAGCGAGGTGGGCGTCTACCATCATGCGCTTCGACTCGCAAGAGCCAGATTCAGGGATAAATTGGAAAAAATCGGCGGTATCGTTGATCCATCGTTATGGAAGGCAGCCTATCCGACAGGTCTCCTTCCTGCGATCAAGGGCCAGGGAGCGAGTAGGGTTGATCCCTATCTTGTGGCGGCGATCATCCGAGAGGAGAGTCAGTACGACAGGCATGCTGTGTCACGGGTTGGTGCGATCGGCTTGATGCAGGTTATGCCGGGAACAGCGAATAATGTGGCGCAGCGGCTGGGGCTTCCTGCGGTCGGACGGGATGACCTCTTTGATCAAGAAATCAATATTCAAATCGGCGTCCGTTATGTTGAACAGTTACTCGATCAGTTTTCCGGGAATGTCGTGCTTACCATCGCCTCATACAATGCAGGACCAATTATTGTAGGGAGCTGGGTGGCGGCGCACCCTGGACGAAGTCAGGATGAGTTCATCGAATTGATTCCCTATCAGGAGACGCGGCAATATGTGAAGCGGGTCTTGCGAAGCTACCGGGAATATATCAGGCTAGACAAGGCCTCATGACGTTGCTTTCTTGACAAGGCATAGTCAAGTTTCTATATTGAGCCACAACCTGTAGGGGATTTTTGAGGAAGAGGAAATGTCACTCGATCGACTGGATGCACTCGAGAACCGTATTAAAGATCTGGTGAAGTTGGTTCAAGAGCTGAAGAAAAAGAATGCAGCGGTTGAAGAAGAGTTACGGGTCGTTCGACAACGGCTGGCAGAGAAGGATGATTCAAATCGGCGGTGGGAGCAGGAACGTGTGGATATCAAGTCTCGTATAGAAAAGGTTCTCAGCGACGTCGAGTTGTTAGAGTGCCTTGAAGAACGTAAGGAGGTGGCCCTTGACTAAGACCATTGACGTAGAAATCTACGGCCAACATTATGCAATCCGTGGCGAGGCGGACGAGAGCGATGTCCGGCGTCTCGCGAGTTTTGTCGATGGCCAGATGCGTCATCTCGCGGAAGGAATGAATACAACCACTCCTTCTAAACTGGCCGTCCTGACAGCCCTCAATTTGGCCCATCAGCTGTTTGAGCTTGAACGGAAGCGTGCGCAGGGTGAGGCGGATGTCGAGCGTCGGATGAAGTCGCTCATGGAATCGATCGAGGAGCAGGTACCCACTTCGCTCTTCCGCTAGATTCAACTTGCAAAGGGATCTCCCCTTTGTTATCGTACGTGTGTGTCGGGATGTAGCGGACAGATTGATAGAGATATGATGGGGTCATGCTCGAACCGGTTCAGTACCCGGGGATACGATACAGTCACAGCGTAGTGGATGTAGGTTCTTAATGCTGGCGAAATTGAGAAAGTCAGAATGTGCGCAGGGGTTCGTCCACCTCATGTATAAGTTCTTGGAGATGTTGGGCAAGTTCATGGAACTCATGCTGCCGTCGGGGGGTACAGTCTGCAGAGGTAGCGAACGGATGGTTCCGGTTCGCACGCAGGATTCCCTTACGCGGATGCGAGTATACCGGCGTCAAGGGACCTCGGTAGATTTATCCCGCTCAGGACGTACCAGGCATCTCAATCCAGCAAGGCATCCATTCCCGTGGAGTCCGTACTCGGAGTAGTTCTCTAGGCCGCGGTTCAGACTATCCTCTTCAGATCCCGTATCTATCACTGCTCTCCCTTCCCACTGAAGACCGTTGAATAACCTTGTTTCAAATGAGTGAGGGAAGCTGAACGCTTCTCGCCTCAAGACTGTAAGAGGGGCCACATGTCAACCTCAATTATTGCGTATCTGTTGACGGGACTCATTGGAGGGCTGCTCGGAATTGGGATTTTCGAGCTGATCCGTCGCTCTTCAAGCGCTGGGAAGAGGGTTCAGGAAGAAGAACAGGCACGCCAGGTCGTGCAGAATGCCCAGCGTGAAGCTGAGAATATCGTCAAAGAAGCGAAGCTTGAAGCCAGAGACCTTGTATTGCAGGCGAAGGGAGAGCTTGAAAAAGAACAAAAGGCCAAGATGGCTGAACTTGCTACCGCAGAAAAGCGTCTTATCCAGCGTGACGAGACCATCGAAAAACGGATCAGTGCGATGGACAAGCGGGATAGCGAGTTTCAGAAGCGAGAGCTGGAGCTGTCGAAGCGGGAAGAGAAACTGGTGGCTAAGGAAGCGGCCTGTACTCGAGTGGAGAAGGAGCATCGCGAGGCGTTAGAGCGAGTTGCGGGGATCACGGCCGACGAGGCAAAGAAGCAGCTTATACAGGAAATGGAAAGTCAGGCGCGACTCGAAGCCGTTGGGCATGCCAAGCGAACGTTAGAAGAGGCGCGGGAGAAGGCGGAGCGGGAGGCGCGCGAGATCATCACCACTTCGATTCAACGGGTGGTGCGTGATTACGTTTCAGAATCCACGATTTCTGTCGTGCCAATTCCAAACGACGCAATGAAGGGACGGATCATCGGTAGAGAAGGACGGAATATCCGCGCGATCGAAGCCGCAACCGGCATTGATCTGATTATCGATGAGACACCTGAGGCGGTCATCGTGTCGGGTTTCGATCCGCTTCGACGTGAAATTGCCAAAGTCTCACTCGAACGGTTAATGCATGACGGCCGCATCCATCCGACCCGAATCGAGGAAATCGTTGAGAAAGTCAAAGTCGACATCGATAAACTCATGTATGACGAAGCCGAAAAAATCATATTTGAGCTGGGGCTTTCGGACTTTCATCCGGAGTTGATCAAGGTGCTCGGTCGGCTCAAATACCGGACCAGTTACGGGCAAAACAATCTCTATCATTCGCGTGAAGCCGCGTATATTTGCGGCATCATGGCCTCGGAACTCGGCCTTGATGTGAAGTTGGCAAGGAGAGGGGCGCTGCTGCACGATATCGGGAAAGCGGTCAGTCATGAAGAAGAAGGCCCGCACGCCATGTTGGGTGCGGAGATCGCCAAGAAGTACGGCGAGAGCGATAAAATTGTGAATGCCATTGCGGGGCACCACGAACAGGTGGAGCCGATTTGCCCTGAATCGGTTTTGGTTGCTGCTGCAGAAGCTTTGTCTGCAGCCAGGCCTGGAGCCAGACGGGAAGCCTTAGAGACCTATGTAAAGAGGCTTGAAAAACTGGAGTCGCTTGCCACGACTATCAAAGGGGTGCAGAAGGCCTATGCCATTCAGGCGGGCCGAGAAATTCGTGTCATCGTCCGACAGGAAGACATTACCGATGCCGAGTCGTTCCAACTGTCTCGGGATTTGGCAAAGAAGATTGAGCAGGAATTGACCTATCCCGGTACGATCAGAGTCACGGTAATTCGAGAGAGCCGGTATGTGGAGTATGCCAAGTGAAGGTTCTCTTTATCGGAGATATTTTCGGGGAGCCTGGGCGCCGTGCGTTGGCTAGGGCCGTTCCTAGGCTGGTGGCTCAGCGGCAAATCGACATCGTCATCGGGAACGGAGAAAATGCAGCCGGCGGCTTCGGTATCACGCCGGAGTTGGCCGAGGAGTTATTCAGCCTCGGCCTCGCAGTGATCACGACCGGGAACCATGCCTGGGATAAAAAAGAAATTCTTGACTACTTTCCCCGGGAGCCGCACCTGCTTCGCCCCGCCAACTATCCGGATGGTGTGCCGGGGCACGGGAGTGTGGTGGTTGAATCGGCGGGCGGGGAGAAACTGGGGGTTCTCCAACTGATGGGGCGGGCGTACATGCCGACATTGGATTGTCCATTCCAGGTAGCCAAGAAAGAGTTGGCCGGGCTGAAAAAGCAAACGGCTGCCGTGATTGTCGATATGCATGCGGAGGCCACATCAGAGAAGATGGCGATGGGGCACTATCTGGACGGCGAAGTCGTTGCGGTAGTCGGTACCCATACGCATGTGCAAACGGCCGATGAGCAGATTCTCCCCAAAGGGACCGCGTACCTGACGGATATTGGGATGACCGGTCCCCTCCATTCCGTCATCGGGGTGAAGAAAGAGTTGGCGATTGAAAAGTTCCTGACCGGGATGCCACGGCGCTTTGAAGTTGCCTCGGGGCCATCGGTCTTTTGTGCCGTGCTGATCGAGCTGGATGCACGCCTCGGCAAGGCCTTGTCAATCGAACGAATTCGCATCATTGACTAAAGGAGACTCGCCACGAACCTTCCTGGTTTTCCTGCTTCCCTTTCTCACGGCGCTCTTCCGAAACGGGTATTCACGGTTTCGGAGTTAACGGGGCTGCTGCGCACCTCAATCGAAGAACAATTCTCCGACGTCTGGCTGGAAGGGGAGCTTTCCAATCTCCGTGCTCCCGGGTCGGGACACATCTATTGCACAATCAAGGATAAGGCAAGTCAAATCCGCGCGGTGCTGTTCCGATCCGCAGCAGTGCGGTTGTGTTTTGCCTTGCAAGAGGGGATGCATGTGATTGTGCGGGGGCGGCTCACGGTCTACGAGATACGAGGTGAATATCAGATTGTGATCGAATCAGTGGAGCCGAAAGGCATCGGCGCGTTGCAGCTGGCATTTGAACAGCTGAAGGAGCGATTGGCGACAGAGGGGTTGTTCGATCAGACCAGAAAGAAACCGATACCGCCATTTCCTCGAACTGTAGGTGTGGTGACCTCACTGACCGGCGCAGCCATTCGAGATATCCTGGCTGTGCTTCGGCGCCGTTGGCCGACGATCCATATTCTAATCGCACCGGTTCAAGTCCAAGGAGAGAGCGCTGGGCGCCAAATTGCCGAGGCGTTGAATGCTTTGAACGACTTGAGCTTAGTGGATGTCATCATAGTCGGGCGAGGCGGAGGATCATTGGAAGATCTCTGGAGTTTTAACGAGGAGATCGTTGTGCGCGCTATTGCCGCATCCCATGTGCCAGTGGTATCAGCTGTTGGGCATGAAACCGATGTGACGCTTGCTGACTTCGTTGCAGATCTTCGGGCGCCAACTCCGTCGTCGGCAGCGGAGGCTGTGGTTCCCGTGTTGGCCGACATAGTAGACCGATTCCGGGAGCTGCACGTCCGGTTGGAACAGGCGATGCGCCGGCACTGTACCTTTGAGCGGCAGCGGCTCAATAGCGCCATTCGAGGAGTAACGGATGTGCGGTTCCGCCTGCAGGAGTCGGCGCAACGGGCAGATGACATGGTCGATCGCTTGAACGGGTTGATTCAGCAACTGCTAGCGGCAGGGTATGAACGAGTTCATGTGGTGCAGCGTGATCTATCCAGTCTCAATCCTATTCTCACGATCAAGCAAGGCCTGGCGACAGTGCCGCAAGTTTCGAAGCGCCTTGAAGGGCAGATGGAGGCCATATTGGTTCGGCATCGTTACCGGATCCATGCGATGCTGGCGCAACTTAATACGCTGAGTCCCTTGGCGGTCCTTGGTCGCGGCTACAGTATTCTTCAAACCGTCCCAGCGGGCCAAGTTCTCCATCGAGCCAACGATGTGGTGATTGGAGACGAGTTGGAGGCGCACTTGGCAAGTGGGCGATTGAATTGCAGGGTTACGAGGGTGTTTACCGATTCCTCAGTATGAAATCATTGGATGGTCGAGTATAATGGGCATTCACTTAGCATAATAAAGAGGCATGTCGTGGCAGCAGTGAAGTTTGAACAAGCAATGGCGCGATTGGAAACCATTGTTGGCGAGTTGGAGAAAAGCGATCTTTCTCTGGACGAGTCGCTTAAAATCTTTGAGGAAGGCATTCGGCTCTCTAAAAACTGCCTCAAGATTTTAGAAGAAGCTGAGCATAGGGTAGAAGTGCTAGTGCAGGAGAGAAACGGGAAGAAGCGAATCCACGCCTACACACCAGATGATGTAGCTGACGAATCATCCCCCTAGGTTCCTGGTGCTAACTCATATTTCGAGCCATGCCTCGATGACGGATCTTTCTAGTCGATATGGCTACTGCCTCGCGTATTCACAAAGAACGGTTAGACCTTGTGCTTGCCGCTCAAGGTTTGGTACCCAGTCGTGAGGCTGCGGCCAGAACGGTCTTGGCTGGCGGGGTATCGGTTGATGGAGTCATGGTGGATAAGCCGGCGAAGTTGGTGTCGCCGGATGCACGGATCGAAATCGTACGGCCTGCGATGTTCGTCAGCCGATCAGGCGACAAATTGGCTGCGGCGCTTGATACCTTTCGGATTGACCCGAAAGGGACAATCGCTTTGGACGTCGGGTGTTCTACTGGAGGATTCACCGACTGTCTTTTACAGCGAGGCGCTACCCGCATTTATGCCATCGATGTGGGATATGGTCAGTTTGAGTGGAGGCTTCGTAAAGATTCGCGTGTTGTCTTGCTCGAACGGACCAACATTCGGTATGTTGACCGTAGCGCGGTTCCTGAGCCGATTGACTTGGCAGTAATCGACGTCTCTTTCATTTCCTTGACGCTGGTATTGCCGGCAGTCATTCACCTGCTCAATAGCACAGCAATGGTGGTGGTGTTAGTCAAGCCACAGTTTGAGGTGGGTAAGGGGCAGGTTGGGCGAGGTGGAATTGTGCGAGATGATACACAGCGCGTGGCGGTGACTGAGAAGGTCATTGCCTGTGCAGAGCAGTTGGGGCTTCATTTGAAAGGCGTGCTTGATTCTCCAGTCGTAGGGCGGAAGGGAAATCGGGAGATTCTAGTTGGTTTTGCGCGCGAGTGAACACCTGATTTCGCAGGTAAGGGACAGCTGATGACAGAGATTTATATGCAATGGGGGCATGCATGAAGGTACTCGTGACCGGAGGCGCCGGCTTTATAGGATCCCATTTGGTCGATCGTCTTATCCAGGAAGGGCACGAGGTTGTAGTGGTGGATAATTTGTCCTCGGGGAAACGGCGAAACCTCAATCGCGCTGCTCGATTCTGCAAGCTCGATATTCAAAGTTGGCGGCTTGAACGAGTGTTTCGCAATGAACGGCCCAATATTGTCATGCATCTTGCTGCGCAAATGGATGTCCGCAAATCTGTGGAAGACCCGGTCTTTGATGCCCAAGTGAACGTGCTTGGGATGTTAAATGTACTGCAACAATCTGTTAGGCACGGAGTGCGCAAGGTGGTATTTTCCTCCTCCGGTGGGGCCATTTACGGAGAGCAGGAGATCTACCCTGCCCCTGAGTCCCATGTCACACGGCCACTGTCGCCTTACGGAATCAGTAAATTGTGCGGGGAGCAGTATCTGTCCTATTATCAACGGGTGAGCGGGCTTCAGATGGTGAATTTGCGTTATGCGAATGTTTACGGTCCTCGGCAGGATCCTGATGGAGAGGCCGGCGTCGTTGCGATTTTTATCCAGAAGCTGCTGAATAATGAGCAAGCCATCGTGAATGGGAATGGCCGGCAAACGCGAGATTTTGTCTATGTCGAAGATGCCGTTGAGGCAAACCTGGCAGTAATGGGGCAGGAGACACAAGGGACGTACAATGTTGGAACGGGAGAAGAAACCTCGATCAACGATTTGTTGAGGATTCTAATCGCTCACACGAACTCAACATGCAAGGAGGTTCATGGGCCTGCCAAGAGCGGTGAACAGGTACGAAGCGTGATCGATTCAACAAAGATCAGGCAAGAGTTATCTTGGGAGCCAAGAACAGAACTCAGAGAGGGGCTCAAACGCACTGTCGACTACTTCCGCGAGCGTATGAGCTAGAACTAACTTTCCCGTTCAGGTAGAAGGTCCAGAGAGTCTGCGCGCCGGGTCGAGTGGTGCAGAATCAATATCGAGGGACGGCTCCATCCACCTGGGTTGACCAGGCATCGATTCCCCCAACGAGATTCTTCACTTTCTGGAACCCTTGTTGAAGGAGAAAATTTGTTGCATCGGCGCTTCTCATGCCATGGTGACAGATAGCGATGATTTCTGATTCGCGGTTTAATTGACCGAGCGACTGAGGGAGTGTTCCAAGGGGGATTAAGATTGAGCCATCCAGCTTGGCAAGGGAATATTCCCATTCCTCCCGTACATCAACCAGCACCAATTTATCGCCGTTATCCAAGCTTTTTTTAAGCTCTTTTGGGGAGATGGCATAGTTCATTAACCGGCCTCCTTATTTACCAAGATTATAATATGTGAGAGGTCAAAAGCTTGTCAATAAGTGCCACATCCCACAGGTTAAGCCTATACCGCGCATGCCTAATTAGCAGAGAAGGTCGAATCTTCTTTCTAAAGGCATAGTAAGGAAATGTGCAATTTTTGTCACATAGTGCCTTTATATGGTAAAGCCAAAGCTATTTTACGGATAAGAGTGGGCTATCAAGGCTCATTATTAAGTGTGAAATCGTAAGGCATTGATAAAACATAGTGACGAATCAGCTTCGCATGTAGTTATGTGGCAGGTTTAGGAATTGCTTGATCCTTCTATCAACATGAGGTTGCAGCGACCATTGGGGTCAAGAATGTTGTGAATGGTCCCATCCTTTATGAAGAAATCATCAAATAAGATCATTGTTGTTTTGGTTGCAGTAGGCGATCAGAAAGAAGCCGTCAGGATTGGCCAAGAGATGGTGAATGCGAGGCTGGCAGCTTGTGCGAATATCATAACTGGGGTTCAATCCATATACCGTTGGAAGGGTAAAGTCGTGAAAGCCAAGGAAGTTCTTCTTATGTTCAAGTCCACAGAGCTTAGATATCGAGCTCTAGAAAAAGCGGTCAAGACGATGCATACATATGAAACTCCTGAAATCATTGCGTTATCGGTTAAAAAAGGGCTTGAACAATATGTTGGGTGGGTATGTGATGAGACCCACAGCTAATAGATGATGGGTGAGGCATTACCAAAGATTGGGTTGACTGAAGTAGTCTAGATCGGTACACTCGTAAGGAATGATTGTAAGAGCGGGATATCCTGTTCAGGTTAGGGGGGACGATCATGGGACAAGTGAATGGCGTGGAAGATAGCGATGCCTATACTGTCGTGATCTTTCGGGGCGCAACGGCCAAACCACTTCGATTTAGCTTTCATCGGAAACTAGTTACTAAGCTATTGATTGCAGTGGCTATTTTTGTTCTAGTGGATGCACTCGTCATCTCGCATTATGTGGTTAGGACTGGAGAGGTCTGGGAACTGTCAGCATTTCGTGATGAAGCCATGAGCGCGCGGGAACAGACCGCGGCGTTTTCTGGTGCGGTCGATGATTTGAAGAAGCGATTGACAAGTATGAAGGAAGTTAATCAGCGACTTCGTGTCATGCTGGGGATCGACCCCACTAAAACTGGGGACATTGCTAATGGTCGTGGTGGTATAGATGGTCCTATTCCAGAAGGTAATCAGCTTCTCCCCCCTGAGAAGGCCATCAAGAGTGAGGATGGGGCTCAGCACCTAAGCTCGGTAGAGACTGATCAGGCTGCTCCTGCTGGTCAAGTGAGCCTATCAGAAACTTCAAAAGGTAACGAGCAGGACATGATCGCTTCGATCAAACAGAATATAGACTGGTTATCAAGAGAAGCTACTATACAGGAGCAATCGCTGGAAGAGTTATCTTTAGCTGCTGAAAATAGATCATCTCGATGGGCAGCGACCCCTTCTATTTGGCCTGTAAAGGGCTGGGTAACATCCGGGTTCGGGCCAAGGGTTTCTCCATTTACAGAAAAACCCGCGTGGCATGATGGATTGGATATTGGGGCTGCTGCCAATGCACCTATCCAGGCTCCGGCTCAAGGCCGAGTTACTGCGGTCGGTTTCGATCCTAAGATGGGGAATGTCGTGAAGATCGACCATGGCTTTGGTATTGAAACACTCTATGGCCACCTGGCCAAATCATTAGTCAAAGAGGGGCAGCGCGTAAAACGTGGAGAAGTCGTTGCCTTGGTCGGCAGCACTGGATTAGCCACAGGGCCTCACTTGCACTATATGGTTAAGGTTAATGGCCAGGCACTTGATCCACTAAAGTACATCCTCGAATAGTTGGTTTGTCCTATCGCCCCGTTTTCTGATTCGCCATCAACTGGCTAGGGTTCATGGCGATGGCATTCTAAATCCACTCCTTCCATCTAAAACAGCCACCGAAGCGGCTCAAGTCCTATGTTATACTCCGCCCCATTGTGGCTATAGCAATCGTGTTGTTATTCGTCCCATGACAGATATTGAGATCAACCGATCAGTGCAGGCGCGTCCAATTCAGGATGTTGCCGACCAACTTGGTATTAAGGCTAGTGAGTTGTTTCCATACGGAAGGCTCAAGGCAAAGGTTTCGCTTACCCTACTTGAGCGGCTGCAAACTGCCTCTCTTGGCAAGTATATTCTTGTAACCGCCATGAATCCCACCCCTCTGGGGGAAGGCAAGACGACAACTTCGATTGGGCTTGCAATGGGCCTTTCCCGGCTCGGTCATCGTACGGCCGTCACTCTTCGACAACCTTCTTTGGGGCCGGTATTTGGGATCAAAGGGGGAGGAACGGGAGGAGGAAGAGCCCAAGTCCTTCCGATGGAGGAGATTAACCTCCATCTGACCGGCGACTCCCATGCTGTAGCAGCTAGCCACAATCTCTTATCTGCGTTTGTCGATAATCACCTGTTTCATGGAAATGCTCTTCTGGTGGATCCCAGTCGGATAACCTGGCCACGGACACTAGGGGTCGGCGATCGTGCATTACGGCAAGTCTCGTTGGGAGAAGGGGCTACTGGCCGTACGGGGCAATTTGTGATTACTGAAGCTTCCGAAGTCATGGCAATACTTGCTCTGGCATCGAACCAGGCTGATCTGCGACAAAGGCTTGGACAGATCGTCATTGGGTTTGCAACGGATGGTACGCCTTTGCGAGCAGAGGAGTTTAGATGTGCCGGGTCCATGGCAATCTTGCTCAGGGAAGCATTGATGCCGAACTTAGTTCAGACCCTGGAAGGAACTCCAGCATTTGTGCATACGGGTCCGTTCGGTAATATCGCCCACGGGAACTGTTCAATTCTCTCCGATGCCATCGCATTGCGTTGTGCAGACTATGTTGTCACGGAAGCCGGATTCGGAAGCGACCTTGGAGCGGAGAAGTTTTTCAATATCAAGTGCCGCCTTTCAGGATTTAAGCCGGCGGCGGCCGTGGTGGTTGCTACACTTCGCGCACTCAAGCTTCATGGTGGTGGTGGAGCGGTCAAAGCAGGAGTCCCGCTTCCGGCAGGACTTACCGGGCCTAACCAGGAGGCTTTGGCGAAAGGCTTTGCGAACTTGGAGCAGCATATAGCGAATGTGAAAGCTCATGGAGTACCTGTGGTGGTGGCGGTCAATGCCTTTATCGATGACCCGGTGGCTGAACTGGAATGGGTTCGAGAAAGATCCCGAGAAGTCGGTGCGGCGGATGCCGCAGTCTCAACACATTGGGCTGATGGTGGCAAAGGAGCTGAAGTGTTAGCCACAGCGGTGGTGAAAGCAACAGCGAAACCGTCTGTATTCAGGCATTTGTATGACGTTGAGTGGCCGATCAAGAGGAAAATCCAGACTATTGCCACGCAAATATATGGGGCTTCGGCCGTATCATTCGACGCACAGGCTGAACAAGACATCGAGATAGCGCAGCAGCTCGGATTTGATCGGCTGCCTATATGCATGGCTAAAACGCCGCTATCGCTATCGCACGATCCGGCTCTGAAAGGGCGCCCATCAGGGTTTACGCTGCCGATCAAAGAAGTGAGAATACTTGCAGGGGCTGGGTTTTTGACGACGGTTTGCTCAGGCATCCAACTCATGCCAGGGCTGCCGAAGAGGCCGGCAGGGGAACGTATCGGAATCGATCCAGGCACAGGAGAGATTGTGGGGCTGTCTTGAAGGCTAGCGCTGTTTAAGGAAGTGGAGAAACTCTGAGTCTGGACTCATCACCAGGGTGGACTTATCCTTGAATGTTTTCTTGTAGGCTTCCATCGTGCGGGTAAATTCAAAAAAATGAACATCCTGCCGGTAGGCGTCGGCATAGACTTTAAAGGCCTTCGCATCTCCTGCGCCTCGAAGTTCCTCCGATTCCTTATACGCCTGCGCCAGAATAATCTCGCGATCTTTTTCCGCCTCTGAACGGATCTTCTGTGCTTCCTCAGCGCCTTCCGCGCGGTACTGCTTCGCCTGCCGTTCCCGCTCGGCTTGCATTCTGGCAAACACGGCCTTCTCGTTCTGCTCAGGGAGATCGGCGCGTTTTATTCTGACGTCCTGAATCTCGATCCCATAGGCTGACGCTTTTTCGTGCGACCGCTGGGTGACGATTTTCATGAGATCGGCTCGGTGGTCTGCGACGATTTCCAGGAGGTCATGACGTCCAAGTTCGACCCGGAGTTCCGAATAGATAATGTCGTTGAGTCGTTGCAGCGCTCCCCGCTGGGTTTGAAAGTTCTGATAGACCTTGAGTGGATCGACGATCCGCCATTTGGCATAGTTGTCGAGAAGGAGGGTCTTTTTGTCCTGGGTGATCACATCTTGCGCGTCTGAGTCGTAGTCCAGCAGGCGTTTATCGAAATAGGTGACCTCTTGAATGAACGGCACTTTCGCGTAGAGCCCTGGCTCCGTAATATTACGGACAGGCTTCCCAAGTTGGACCACGATCGCATTCTGGGTGATATCTACGGTGAAGAGTGGGGAGGCGCCCAGAAAAAACAATCCGATGATGGCCACCACCAATGCAATGATGAATCCTTGTTTGGTCATGGTTTGTGGTCTTCAGTGGCAGTGCTGGTCATAGGTTTGTGGCGATCGAGTGGAAGGTATGGAAGCATACGGTCGGCTGCCTTCCCATCAATGATGATTTTTTCGACGTTCGGGAGGATTTCTTCCATGGTTTCGATATAGATCCGCTTGCTGATGATATCTTTCGCTTGATTGTATTCTTTCAAAGTCGCCAGAAAACGGTTGGCTTCACCTTGGGCGCGATTCAGCCGCGCCTGGGCGTTGCCCTTGGCTTGGTTTACCACCTGAGCTGCTTCACCTTGGGCTTTGGGAAGAATATCGTTGCGATAGCTCTGAGACTGGTTGATCAGTTTCTCTCGATCTTCCTTCGCATTCGTTACGTCCTTGAACGCAGCCGCCACGGCCTCGGGAGGGCTGACATCCTGGAGCTGGATGGCTGCGACTTGGATGCCACCCTGATATTGGTCGAGCAGGGCTTGTAGAAGTACCTGGGTGTCCTGTTGGATCTGGGCTTTCCCGGTCGTCAAGGCCTCGTCGATCTTGCCCTTGCCGACCACTTCCCGCATAGAGGCCTCGGCAGCTTTGCCGATCGTCTCATGGATTTCCGCGACGCTAAAGAGGTAATTCGCAGATTCTTTAATCTTGTACTGCACGATGAATTCGATGGCCAGAATGTTCATGTCGCCGGTGAGCATCAGCGCTTCCTGCGCCAGCATTTGTTGGCGGCCTTGCCGGTCTGTCCGGAAGCCGACTTCGATGCGGTGGAGTTTTTGGACTTTCGGTTGTAGGACGGTTTCAACAAACGGGATTTTCCCGTGAGGGCCAGGTCCCACGGTTCGGACAGGGGCGCCGAATCGCTTGACGACGCCCTCCTCGTCCGGGGCGATGATAAAGACACTCTGCCAGGCAAGAAAGACAACCAGCCCTGCCAAGGCGACATTTCTGAAACCGCTGGAGGGCATCAGGTTCTTGAATGAGGGCAGCAGATTCTGAAATTGCGACTGGGCCTGTCTGAGGGCATCCTCAAGCGGGTCGCTCTTCTTACTCCAAGGATCTTTGGGGTCCCAGACCATGCAAGTTTTCGACGAAAAATAATTACGTTAGGTCGCTATCTAGATTACCTTAGCAGACTGCCTAGAAGCGACGCAATCAGGTAATGGCTCGATTTGAAATAAGACTGTAGCACTTTCACTAAACCGGAAGTGGTCAATAGTGAACAACTTTCAATTGAGTCCGTGAGCCTAGCAATTTAGGATGACATGTGCGTGTGGGGGACATAGCTGAATTCAAACTGACCCACTGCCGTATCGCCAGTTGAACTCATTCGCATTTGTGATCCGTATCAAGAGATTACGAAGCTGTCTGAGAAGGATCGAGCCAATACGGCTGAACTATGCCACGTCCTTGCAGATGGGATGTGCCTTGATCCTAAGCAAGGCTGCCGCCTGCAACACAGCCTGAAGTCAAGGCTGGGCAAAGATCCCGACTTATAACTCGTGGCCTCAACCCGCGCCGTAAGCGTCCTGATAGGCGGGCGGATTACTGTATCCTGCTACAGAATCCTAGTGAGGGTAAGATAGGCGATACAAGCGAGGAGAGCCGATGCCGGCAGCGTCACCACCCAAGCCATGACCATGTTACGCACGGTCTTCCAGCGCACGTTGTTCCGGCCCTTGAGCAGGCCAATTCCGATAATAGCCGAGCTGCTGATATGAGTGGTCGAGACCGGCAAACCGAGAAAGCCAGAGGCGAAGACCAAGGATGATGTCGTCAGGTTTGCAGACAGTCCCTCTGCATGATTCATCTTCGTCACCTTCTCTGCAAGAACTTCCGTTACGCGAAGGCCGCCCAGATAGCTTCCGAGTCCCATCGCAATGGCGATTCCTCCAAAAACGATAAACTGCAATGAGGAACTGGGCCATGCGGTGGTCGTGCTGCCGATTAAGAGGATGGCGACGATCTTCGGCGCATCGTTCGTGCCTCGGGCAAACGACGCAAGGCCGCTAGAGATCCAGTGAAATGTATCGAGTCCCATGACCAGCCCCCGCAAACCGGCTCGGTCGCATTGCGACGGTACCGCCACGATCGGCTGGTTGAAGCTCGTGGTTTGAAAGAGGGTTCTCGTGCCGCCATTCAAGTCGATTGCCACTAATGCACGGGAAGCCGGCATTACGCACAAGCAGGCCCCGTCCCACTTTTTCGCCAGTGTGCGAACAGCCGGATGGATGAGTAGAGAGAGTGTCAAGGCGAGGAAGGGACTGAGTAACAAGGGAAGGGCAATTTTTTTACCAATTGCGCCCCAGATCAATCCTTCTCCGGAAAAGGCGACCAAGCCGGTGCCGACGATCGCTCCGGTGAGTGCATGGGTCGTTGAGACAGGGAAGCCGACGCGTGAGGCGAAGAGGATCCACGCCATTGCCCCAATCAGGACGGCCAAGGAAACGGTCGGCCCGATGACCGTACCTGGCTGAACAAGGCCATGGCTGAAGGTCTTGACCATTGCGCTTGCAACGAAGGCTGCCATTCCCGCGCCGATCACGGTCCAGACCGTTCCCCAGGCAATAGCCGATCGATAGTTGGTAACCCCGCTGCCGACTAAGGTCGCGATCGCTTTCGAGACATCATTGGATCCATTGGCAAAGGCGAGAGCGAATGCAAGTGAGAAGGCGAGCAGAGAGATTTCCATTGTAGCCCTTAGGAGGTGACGGACCCGCCGCAAGACGAACCGGCACCTGCCGTACAGCCGTAGCAATGGTTGCGCGTCGTGATTTGACGCTGATTGAGTTGAACCGGATCGAAGTTGCGAATGTGGGTTGGGGCGCCATGGTCCACCGGCAGTTCGAGCATCTGGTTGAAGTCACAGTCGTAGAGGGTACCGTCCCAACTCACTGAAATGGTGTAGCGGCACATGACACCGGCTGCCGCTACGGGATTGAAGGCGTTAGCCAATCGTTCCATATACTGCTCGTAGTTGCCGCTCTCCAGAAGAAACTCAAGAAATCGGCTGATCGGCATGTTGGTGATCGTATAGAGATGGTTGAACTCCACGCCATGGCGGGTCAAAAGCTCTTTTCGAAACTGTGCTTCGATCGCCTCTTGTTTGGGAGGGAGAAACGCCCCGACTGGATTGCAGACGAGATTCAACGACAACCCAGTGTCAGGCCGACCGTAGCCGAGCCCATTAAGGAGACGCAACGCCTGAATTGATTTTTCAAAAATGCCGTCGCCTCGCTGCGCATCGGTTTGGCCGGCGCGGTAATAGGGCAACGAGGCGACGATTTCCACACGATGCCCGGCGAGGAACTCCGCCAAGTCTGCTTGGGACGGGAGGAGCAAGACAGACAAGTTACAGCGATCCATCACGTGGCGACCCAGTGCCCGGCTCTGCTCAACCAGCCAGCGAAAGTTGGGGTTGAGTTCCGGTGCCCCACCCGTGATATCGACCGTCGGAATATCGGTCTGAGCGAGGGCGCGTATGCACTGTTCTGCCGTTTCGAGGGACATGCGTTCAGTCCGGTCAGGACCCGCATCGACATGGCAGTGACGACAAGTCTGATTGCAGAGCTTGCCGACATTGATCTGAAAGACTGTGATCCCGGTGGCGCGAAGCGGCAGCAGACCGATGTGATCAAGTTGTGCGTCGAAGGGGATGCAGTTAACGACCTTCCCGAGTATTTTCAATTGCTCCGTTGGGGAGGCGAGAGGATTTTGTTGCCCCAGCAGGGTTAGTGCCATAGGCTCCTTGTTCTCAATGCCGTGGCTGGTGTCAGGTCCGACCACCAAGGCCGCCTGCATGACGCATCGCCGAATAGCATCAACAGCAGCCTCCATTGGGAGAACAGATGACGGCGTCACCGCTGGCACTTTGGCCCGCGCGGTTGATGATCGCGAAATGAGGGGCGTAGCCGTCGGCTCCTAATACGGCCAGGGTCTTGGAACAGATCTCCAGTGGCTCACCGCGGCGATAGATATGGTGATCGTCATCGGCGGCTTCGATGAAGGGTCCGGCGAGCATGGCAAAGTGCCCTTGCCAGGTACATAGAGTGTCTGCCGGATAGATCGCCGTCCATCGGTCGTCGGCTCGATCCAACCAGAGTGGGCGAGGGGACAGGATAAAGTGAGAAGCCAATGGAACCAGGCTCAACAGGCGTACAGTCTCTGGCGTGATCGGCTGGGGGATGCCTCGAAGATAGGTCGTGCCCAGTTCATCGACCACTCGGCTGAACGGCCCGCGGAGCGTGGCATAACGGACATCCGATAGGGGTGCGCTCGCAGGGAGCTTATATCCCGTCAAGGTGACGGAGAAGAAGTGGATGCCGTCGATCACCTGCCAGGGCGAGGTCTTGATCAGGTGAATGCCCAGGAAGCCAGCTCCCACCATCCCTGCAATATAGTCGGTGAGCGTCAACGCCCCAGAGAGGCAGTTGCCCCACTTGTCAGCGTCATGCACCAAATACTGCGGAACTGGCTGATCGGCCACGATGTCGGAGATCGTAAATCGTCCACCCGGCTTGGCAACGCGAAACATTTCCCTGAAGACTTTCCGTTTATCCGGCGCCAGGTTGATCACACAGTTGGAGATGATCAGATCGATGGTGCCGTCGATCACCGGTATTGCGTCCGCCATTCCTTTGCGAAACTCGACATTAGAGGAGGTATAACCCAGATTGGCTGCGACGAGTGGGGCGTTCTTCCGGGCGATGGCCAGCATCGTATCAGTCATGTCGATTCCGATGACGTGACCAGTGGGGCCGACGAGCCGGGAGGCTTCGAAACAATCGATGCCGCCACCTGAACCGATATCCAGCACGGTTTCCCCTAGGGAGACGGTCTTGAGTCCGGCCGGCGTCCCGCAACCATACGAAATCTTGAGGACTTCTTCAGGGATGAAAGATTGGAGATCGGCCATGTCGTAACTGGTCGGACAACACATCTGCTCGCCTGTCGATGCGGCCTTGGCGTAGCGGTCACTGACTTTCTGGGTGATTTCATCAATGGGCATAGCATCCTCATTGGGAAATGAACATATAGATACAGTCCATGTATCAACTCCCTCCATAGTACGTCAACTCTGTTTTCCCCAGGTTCCCCGCCACGTATAAGTTGGGGAGCAGGACCACTTGCACGGGCCAAATGGCGTAGTCCAATGGGGAGTCGCTTGAGCCTGGACTATCTTACAGCCACGAGATGCAAACATGGGATCGCTCTTGGGGTGATCCCTCCCGTGAAGGCCCACTGAGTCCTATCGACAACGAGAAACATCATCTGCCTGCATTCGCCAGAGCCACCAATAGACTGCAGCATTGAGGACGACCACCACGGTGCCCAATAACAACTGAAGGTTTCGTGTGAGATCTCCAGGGTAGAGTACCGGTATCAGATATTGTGCGATGAAGTCAGAACGATAGGAGGTCTCACCGCCCTGTGTGCGCAGCCAATTTTCCAGTGGTGTAAGTGGGCAGATCCAGCCGGTGAATTCGACGACCGCGCCCCAGGCAACCGTCGGCAGGTGCAGCCATGCGACGCGCCGCCACTTCAGTACAAGTAGTCCCCCGCAGAGGACGAAGGCCACGAAAGTTAGATGAACGATGAGAACCAAATCAGCCAAGAGTGGGTACATGACGGACTCTGTTAGAACAAAGAAGGGGAGTCGGTCGGTTTCGGATAGGTCAGCGAGCCATTCTCGACCTGGGCAAATGATGTGAGGACGTGTTGGGTGGCTTTCTCGGAAGACATAATATGCTGGATGCCCCAACCGTGGGTCATCAGCGCATCGGCAATCAACGACCGATGGCAGCGCCACGGCACCGCTTCCGCGCACATGATTGCCGTCTTCATGTCCGTGCCATACGCCATCAGCTCTTCAAGGCCTCTTTGAAATTCCTCCATCTGCATATAGTCGGCGTATCCGCGAAAGCCGGCGTTTCTCCATCCGCTGTTGATCGAATCCTTTCGAGCCTTTCGAAGGCCCCCAAGTGCAGGTAGATGGAGAGAGTTGAGGCCGGCCTCGTTCAGGATCGTGGCCAAGGCATCGGCATTAAACTGCGGATTGTGTCGTGAGCGTGGGATCGTTCGGACATCCACGAGGAGCCGGATCTCATGCGCGCGCAAGACATCGGTAAACTCCCCAATCGGTCTGGTCGAATGGCCGATGGTCCAGATAGTCGGTTGTCTAGCCTGCATGTTTCATGACGGTTCGTTGCGAAATCGCGCAGTCGCGTTGCGAGACGGGCACGCAGAGCCGTGAGCTTCCAAGGCGTACTTGAATAGTACGTCGAGGGAGTGAGCGGCGAGCCTGCCCGCCGAAGGCGTGTCGCAGCAGCGAATCCGCGATTGCAGCAGAAGTGTTCATGAATTATGCAGGCTAAGCATGGAAGTAGTGTGGCATAGCGAACAGAGAATCGCTATGGCTTGGTAAGGGAGGGAATCAATCAGGCGGCAATTTTTCGGGATCGATTTCTAGTAGCTGTAGCCGACCGTTGGCGATGTGCTCGGTCTTGTACAGGCGGTTGCCCAGTTGCATGGTTCCTACAAGGACATTCCCGTTGACGACAAAGGTAAAGCTTCCCTTCGAAGGTGGCTTGAACGTACCGCGGATGATGGCACTATCGTTGCTGCGGGAGACGGTCGATGTGATATCTAACTCGAGGTGAGCGCCATCAAAGAGCTCAATAGCAATCCTGGGATGGGGCCTGGCCCCGGCATCCTTCAATATGATCAGGAGCGGGAGATCGAGAGCAATTGCCTGATCGCGAAGCACCCAAGGCCTTTGTGGCGTAGCAGATCGATCGGCGGATGGAGGGGTAATGACTGTCTGCCATAAGCTCTTCGGCGTCGAACGTTCATCGGCCCAAGCAATCTGACCGACGACACCGATCAGCAATGCAGTGAGGATCATATAGCAGAATCGATTGACCACAGATTCGTTTCCATATTAAGGATTCGAGAGGAATGGGCTCCATTATATAGAGGCGTGCGGCGTGGCGCGATCATGAAATGCTGAAGCGGAGTTGATCGTTGCTGAGCCATTGCCGTTCAAGGGGAAATAGTCCGAAGGTTTGCCGGGACTGTGGGCGGCGTTGCATTCGCTGTTCCTGTGCGCCATGCGGAGACGATCAGGCGTACCTCATTCATGGAGCGCGCGTTGTCTGCGGAGTTCGCCGGATTGATGGCGTGATCGATACCGAGAGGACGGCCATTGTAGAGGAGTCGTGGATTGGAGAAATATTTCACGCGTGGACATGATGTCGGGCAGTTATAGGCCATGATCGTGCGAAATTTTCCGATTTCATCACGATACCCATAGGAGTAAGAAAAGACGCCCGTTCCCCCTGTGGTTCGATCGTGTGCGTTGCCCATGTTATGTCCCAATTCATGGGCGAGAGTATCGTTCGCGAGGCAATCTCGCGCTGTGACGCTGAACGCATAGCTGGCGAAGCCGGCACGCGGCCCGTTCGTCATCACGTACGCGATGCCGCATGAGTTGCCGCCGTTGTCCACGATCAATGCGACGAGATCAGCTCTGTGCTGGTCTCTCAATTGATGGACTTGATCCATGATCCCGTCGGTAGCGCTACGCAAGCGGGTGAGATCGGTGTCCATGGCGCCCGATTCAGAATAGGACACCTCGGCTGTATGGACAAGACGGAGTTGCATCGCGATCTGGCTGTTACTATAGGCTTGATTGGCCGAATCGACCGCTAATGTGATCAACGCTTCCATCGCCGCCTGGCCGCCTTCCTGGGTCTTTGCCGCTGATGTGTAGACGACTAACAGGTCGACGATGGTATCACCAGCTGCTGCAGCCGTCGTATCGGTCTGTTGTGAGGTTCCTTCTGTGGGAGGGACCGCAATGGGATCATCGTCGGTGACGACGATGGGATGGTGATCCGGAGGTAAGGCAGCTTCGTCTATTTCTATGAGACGGTGAAGATTGCCTCCGGTCGCCTCGATTTTGTATAGGCGTTGGTTCGATAGAATCGTGCCGACCATGGTCGTGCCGTGAGCCGCCAGAGTGACATCGCTCCCTGCTTCTCCTCGCAGACGCCCGCGCCAGACCTTCGTCTGTTCGGGATAATTGCGGGGCTGGTCAAGGTCAAGCGTTCGAGGATCGGCATCGAAGAGATTCAATGTCACGTCGGTTTGAGCCTCAGTTCGAGGGCGACTCATGACATCCAGTGCTGCGGGATTGAGAGTCATAGTGCGCTGTCGCCGCACCCATCGTTTGAGTATCTGGGGCTCGGGCAGCGCTCGGGCGATGGCAGGAGGCCTGGCGGTTGAGGGTTCTGCGAAGAGCGGTATCTGGGATGGTGTCGATGCGGACAGTACGACAGAGGGAGTGCCGAGTACTGTGATGACAAGACAAAGGATTCTCCCACTGGAGCAAATGGAGGAAAATTGGCGTCCCATATCACTTCTCGATGCTTCTGGAGTGAGCTTAGTCGAACCCATATGGCCCCCTTTCCCTGCTGCTGGTCTGTGGCAATTCCAGATAGAGCAAGATGGGTACCTTTCCTGTAGGCGGTATCCCTTGAGACGATGGGCTAGGATCTTCTTCAAAATCAAAGGATTCTGTCGCTAGCAAAAATTTGCTCACAGGTGGCCGTGGGAGGAAGCTTCTCTGTGGGAATAGAAGTGAATGGTGGGGCCTACGCAGAAGCGGTTCGAATAAACGATCAGTTACGCTGTGGTGGGAGATGGGGGCTCCTAGGCCTGCAGGTCCTCGGCGGCGCCTCTTCCGGAAATATGGATGTTGGCCTATCGCCTATCGAAAGGAGGGAAAGAAGGAAGCGAGAGAAAGTGTCCAGGGGCTTTATTGTTGCTGCTTACGAGCCACACACCACATGTTGTCATTGGTCCAAAGCCGGTCGAATAACGTGAACTTGGCAATCTCGAACCCCTGTTGTTCAAGCATGGTTCGCAAGGTGTTCGGCGTAAAGTAATTCACATGGTCGGGAAGCCGAAATCCGCACCACTTTTTCCCTCGCACCCACCGATTCCAGCACCCGTAGTTCGGCAACTTGAGGATAATTGCGCTTCCTGCCCGCAAGACCCGCGATAGCTCTCGCAGTACTTCCGCCGGTTGTACTTCATGCTCAAGGTAGCTCTCGAGCAAGGCTCCATCACACGACGCCCTCTCCAGTGATTGGAGTCCCGATAACACGTCGGCATGGATAATACGCCCGCCCCGGCTCTCAAAGATCGGGCGGGCGTCAGCCACGATGCGGGTTGAGATTTCAATGCCCAACAGCTTACACGAGGGCGGAAGTGGGCTGAAATTGCCTAAGCCACAACCAAGGTCAACGATCCAGCCTTGGCGGAAGTACTGATAGCCAAGCGAAACGTGTTTATCCCGTCGTCTGACTGAGTTCGTAAGGTTCCGTATGCTTTTTATTGCAGATCGAACAACGTACTCGCCGTGACTGTAAGACTTTCGGCGTGTTTCATTCTGAATCCCGGACGTGTTCTCCCAGGAGAATTCACCTTGCAGGGTGGCATAATCAGGCGGATTCTCCAGAAAAACAAAGCCGCACGTCAGGCATTCCTTGAGAACCCAGTCGCCATGCGAGTAACGATTCCTTCTTAGCTGCGCCCCGCTGGTCTTGCAGGCTGGGCAAGTCCTGTTCAGTAACATTGCGTCATCCATTCGCACATGGCCTCGTGGGCGAGGCGTTGAAGATTCACGATGAGTACCCACGAGGGAGTTGGTCGATCGTCTTCGATGGCCGGAGTGTGGCCTGTATTACAGAGCCAGACCTAAGGGCCTCTTCCAACATTACGATTCCACTATAGTCTTGCTTTTGTTGAAAAACCAGACGGAAAGGAGCGGCGATCGCTCAGAGCGAGGATTACGATGAGGCTCTGCGGGATCGCACCAAGCCTTCGTGACTCTGGTGGGACGGTGTCGCCCATTCTGCTAGATGTTCAGCATCTTCAATGATGTCTACAGGCACTTCATAGAAGGATTTGAGTGTCTGTTTGGAGTTGGGTTGGAACGGTTTCATTCCCTGTTCTTTGTAGAGGATGACCGTTTTCGGCGTGACTTTGAAGTAGAGCCGCCCCTTATGGATGATGCCGAAGAAGACGTCGCGTTGATATAGCCCGTATCCGCCGAACATTGCGCGGCAGGTGACGCCGCGCAGGTCGGCCAGTTGGTCCAGCACGAATTCCTTGAATCCATCATGCTTCGTCGCCACGGTGGTCTCACAGAGGTTTGCGCGCCGCAACCATTCTGACGGCGATGGGGAGTGCGAAGCCATCCGCTCTTCGATACTGGTCGACGGAGGAGACGATGCGGCCACGCGCCGCTGCTTTCTGTTGGTCGGATAATTTAGCGAACAGATTCTGGATTGGTGCGGCGATATCCATGAGGCTGGCGTAATACTCTTCTCCTGATGGAAATCGCACGTCGGCGATGAATTCTTCTTCACACAGGTTTGTGAACCCTGCCTGCTGCAGCATACCCGCCAGATCGCCCGGCTTCGCAAGCTTGAAAATTCCCGGCGCAGTTGGGTCTGGCTGTGGCAGATCCAGGAATTGCTTGATGACGGTGATCGGAATCATCAGATAGGGGTTCTTGTCCGGTGCAGACCAGACAGCGGCTGCCAGCCAGGCTCCAGGCCGTAACACGCGTAGGATCTCGGCCGCCGCCTTCGGAATCTCTGGAAGAAACATCAAACAGAAGCGGCTGGTCACTGCGTCGAATGAGTTCGGTTCAAATGGAAGTGCGGTTACGTCATCGGTGCGGAAGGTCACATTTGCGAGGCCTAGCGCTGTAGCCTTGCGCCGCGCAGCTGAGAGCATCTGCTCGGCAAGGTCCAGTCCGATCACACTTCCATTTGATCCGATGGTTTGTGCGTCGAGCAGTGCAGGATAGCCAGTGCCGGAACCAAGATCGAGCACGCGCATGCCGGCTCGCAGTCTGGCATCAGCCACAAGACGGTGATTCAGAAACGCCATCTGCTCGTCGAAGAACCGGTCCCACTTCTCCCAGCCTCCGGCGACTCTGTTCCAATCCTGCCGTTGGCCTTCGATGATCTGTTCAGGTGTCTGTTGCGCCATGTCTTGTCTCTCCGTTCGTCGTCCTACGCGGCGGCTTGCACTGGAAACTTCCGGTGCAAGCCGATAGTGGTGATTACCCGCGAGTCTGTGAAGGCCGCTACTTGATCATCTGTAAGGTTTCACGGAGTTCCTTGACCTCCGTAATTGATAGATCCAGATGCTGGTCCCGCTGTGGCTGGTCATCCTTGAATTTCCACAACCGCCAGAAGATCGCCGTCAATTCCTTCTTATGCGTCACGGCGAGATCATAAGCCGGCGTCTTGGCTTGTTCCTTCGTGACGTCGCAGTACGAATTGAACAGCGCATGCAACTGATTGTGATAGTCGTCCAGGGCCTTGTCGACACCCTTCCCACCCTTGGCGGCACTGGCGCTCGCTTCCATCATGTTCGTTAGATTGATCATTGTCTCGACGCCACTGGCGCCTTTGGCTTGCGCCACGTAGTCGCCCGCGCGGGGATAGAACAAATAGCTGCAGCCGGAGAGTCCGACCAGCAGTAATGAAAGAGCGAACAATCCAATTATGCGTTGCATAGGAACCTCCCTGTGTCCAGATGTCTCTTAGACTGTGACGCTGACGGTCTTGATCGCCGCCTTCACTTTGGCTGCCATGTCCGGAGGCAGCGACTCCATCTTATGACACTCCTTCGCGTGCATTGCCCCGAGCTTCAACACCTCAGCTTCCGTTTCGGCACGCACCTGGAACGCACAGCCGGCGCTGGCGTCAACATCAAGACAGCCCAGTTGCTTATATTGTTTGGTCGCCATGATCTTCTCCTTCTGTATGGTTAGATGAATGACGGTACCTCTACTTCACACGGGTAAATTCAAACCGATGCGGCAGTTCTTTCCCATCCTTGCTGAGCATCCATTCCTGGGTGAAATGATCCTGATCTTGGAAGGTGAACGAGACTTTGTGCATGTGCGGGTCTGTCGGGTTGGCAAGATTGGTGATGTCGACGAAATGGAAGCCCAGCATTTTGGCGTTGCCATCAGCCTTATCGGCTCGCATACGTGGCTGGTTGCCGAGCTTACAGTAATGGGTCAGCATGAGGCCTCCCTTGTCGGCATGGTACATGGTCGTCATCACCGGCTTATCAGCTTTCATCATCGTTTCCACCAGGCTCGTGCCACCGCCGGTCCACTGATATGACGCGGTCATCGGTTTCCCCTCCGGATCCTTGCCCTGCCATTCACCGACGAGCGAGGCCAGGGGACCGAAGTCGGGCGCGGTCGAGGTATCAGCCCGCACCAGTTGGAACGGCCCTGCAACGGCGTAGAGGATGAGAGAAAGGGTGAGGAGCCATTTCATGAAGACACCTCCTTAGGTAAGCGGGACGTTCTGTAGTCAAGCATTTTCGCCGACCCAGGTCAATCTGGCGCAGTACTCAGCTCCTACATCGAATAGAAGAACTCCTCCTTGACGATTTTCTCGTTCTGAACCGTATAGAGGCCTGCCTCATCCATCGTCATGCGTTTCCCTGTGTGTTTTGGTGTGACGTCATACTTGAAATGCAGGATGAAACGGTCGCCGTTGGGATAGGGTCCTTCAACCGTGCCGCCGTGAATTTCATGATTGTCGACCCACCATTGATTCTTTCCCTTGATCTTCGCGATTCCTTTCTGGACCTGTTCCATGCCCGGCATGGCACAGGTCTCGACGCTCTCGATATTTGGCGAGTAAAAGCGATCGATCGCTTCCTGACTTTTGCCCTGCCGGCACAGTGCTGCCACTTCTTTTCCGATGTCCATGGTCGTCATGATGAGATCCTCCTTGGTTAGCGGGTTAAAGTAATCGCGTTGCGTCTCTATGCAATCATCACGAGTTCCTTCAACCGTTGTGTGAATACGTGATCCGGCTTGGCCTTGTGAGTGGTTTGACGATGAGTGGCGATCACAGGATCGACAATCGCCCCGCAATTGAGACAGCGCCAACCGGAGATCTCGTATCCCGCCGAATCGAATTCAAGGTTGTCATACTGTTCTCGAACCATCAGCCCATTACACCGTCGGCATGTCATAGGGCACCTCCTCTTCCCGGGCGATCTCAAGCGATTCGAGTATTGAACGAGCGTTCCATTATGGGTCGAAAAATATCGATTCAATCTAAGATTGTGAGCGCGGTCTCTGCCGTTTGATTTACCGCGTCAGCCGACGCTCCGGCTTTGATCATCACGATGGTTCCTTGCATCATCGTCGCGAGAAATCGCGCCAGCGCCCGAGGGTCTTTCCCATTGTTCAATTCACCCTGCTGTTTGGCGCGGGTCAAGACTCGAAAGAAGGTGTCTTCAATCAGCTTGAGAACCTGGCGGAGCGTGCCCGCGATCTCTTTTTCATGCGGAGAGAGTTCCATTACCGAATTGGCGATGAGGCAGCCCCGGCGCTGCGGATCGGCGAGGCCGCCTTCGATCATTCCCCGGATAAATAGACGGAGTGTGGGGAGGGCCGGCCCTGGCTGATCGAGCAACGAGAATTTCTCGCCAACAAATCCATGGCAGTATCGGTCGATGACTTTTAAGAACAGTTGGCGTTTATCACCAAACGTATCGTAGAGCGAACCGCGGTTCAGATCCATCGCTTCCAACAGATCTTCCATCGATGTCGCTTCATAGCCCTTGTGCCAAAAGACCTGCATGGCCTTCTCAAGCGCTTCATCGGGAATGAACTCTTTCGGGCGGGGCATTGGAGGTCCCTCGATTTCTAACTTGGAGCGAAGTTAGCACATATTGGAACGATCAGTCAGTAACAAGTTTTCTGTCCTTCATTCCGCCCCATGGCCCTGCGATGGGAGATACAGAGAAGGTAAATATAATCTACGTATTTCCATGGCCCCCTTTTGGTTGCTATACAGCGCCGATGCAGATGTATTACAAGTTCCCTTGTGTCTGGGGCCGAAAATGTAAAATCGAAGGACGAGATAGGTTCTCGTGACCGTGGAAAGGATTCGAATGAAACAGAACCCTACAGCCATGCGGCCATCCAAGGCATTGCTGCGGAAAGTGGCTTCGAAGGTTGCGAAACACCCTCGCCGTAAACCAGCAGGGTTGACGGGAAAGCTTGTCCAATCTGAACGTCGGTATGAAACACGGAAGCCGAAGATTAGTCCCTGCACCTATGGTTTGCTGCGGTCGGTTAACAACGATGGCGCGGTTCTTGAGGAGGGGCTAGGCGCGTCGGTCAATAAAAGTTTAACTGGAATGCGGCTCCTGCTCGGCATTGCCCCAACCAAAGGACAGCTGCTAGAAATTCAAACCGGTTATTCACCCGTGGGGTCTGCGTTCTCTTTGGTAGAGGTCTGCTGGACCAAACTGTTGAGAAGGGGGGTGCAAGGGGCTCTGTACCTCGTCGGCTGTCGCCAGAATTTCGGCATTATGTACGATGAGGCGATCTAGCAGAACCTGTTCCCCGCAGTTCTGATCTGTGAATAACATCCTCGCGCCAGTCATTCCTTGATCCTTTCTCGCCTTGACAAAACAGCCACTAAGTACGGATCCTGATGAAAGCAGTGGCCCTTGAGCCTCCTGCCATATTCTCTTTCCCAACATTCTGCGGTACTATTCCGGACTCATCGCACAGCCTGTCCTCCATCACAGGGTTCGCATCGTTTCGAACTAAAGGCAAATACCTATAAGAGGAAACAGTGGATGAGAGAGAAGATAAGGGGTGACGAAATGGCAAAAGCTCAATTGACTCCGGCGAAGATCTTGCAGCTCGGTACGGGTTTTTGGGGGTCAAAGACCCTGCTCAGTGCCATTGAACTGGGCTTGTTTACTCAGTTAGCAAAGGGTCCGCTCGATGTTGCGGCCTTGACCAAACGACTTCAGCTCCATCCCCGCAGCGCACGAGATTTTTTCGATGCCCTGGTCGCGCTGGGCATGCTCAAGCGCTTTGGCTCGCGTTACGCCAATACCACAGAGACTGCACAGTTTCTCGATCGCGCGAAACCCACGTATGTCGGCGGCATACTGGAAATGTGCAATGCGCGGCTCTATCGATTCTGGGGTTCGTTGACAGAAGGCCTCCGCACCGGTAAGGCGCAGAACGAGGTGAAAACTGGCGAGGACTTCTTCGGTACCTTGTATGCCGATCCACAGCGGCTGGAAGGGTTTCTCAAGGCTATGACCGGTCTCAGCATCGGGCCGGCGCAGGTCATCGCGAAAAATTTCCCTGGAAAAAATACCATACGTTTGTGGATGTCGGCTGCGCCCAAGGCGGCGTGGCAGTTGAGATCGCTCTCGCACACAAGCATCTCATGGGCGGCGGCATGGATCTCCCAGTGGTGCAGCCAATCTTCGAAGCCTATGCGAAGGATCGAGGCGTCGCGCAGCGGCTGCGTTTCCATCCGGGGAATTTCTTTAAAGACCAATTGCCGAAGTGCGATGTGATCGTGATGGGCCATATCCTTCACGACTGGAATATAGATGAAAAGATGATGCTTCTCAGCAAGGCCTACGATGCCTTACCGTCCGGCGGCGCAGTGATCATCCATGAAGCATTGATCGACGATGCGCGGAAGCAGAACGCATTCGGGCTGCTCATGAGCCTCAACATGCTGATCGAGACGCACGGCGGGTTCGACTTTACCGGCGCCGATTGCCGTAAGTGGATGAAAGAAGTGGGGTTCAAGCGGACACAGGTGATGCCACTGGCCGGGCCGGACGGGATGGTGGTGGGGTTCAAATAATGATTAGCCGTACGAGACAGGCGGGAATAGACCAAATGCACATTTAGCCTGGCGGGATTTTTCAGTGTTCTGCTAGAATCGCTCCGCCATGCCGATTGATACCTATGCCGCACAAGTTCAGTCGATCGAGAATCTCACCCACGACGTGCGCCGGCTCGACCTACGGTTAATCGAGCCGGAGTCCATCAATTTTAAGCCTGGTCAGTTTGTGTCGTTTGAATTGCCGGATCCGCAGTCCGGACGGCTCCTCACCCGGGCCTACTCCATCGCCTCACAACCCAGTCGATCGGGCGTCATCACACTATTGTTCAATCTGGTATCGGGCGGTCCTGGCTCCGGCTTTCTCTTCCATCTCAAAGAAGGAGAGAAGACACAGTTCAAAGGACCAGCTGGACATTTCTATCTGCGTGATGACCCGAATCGCGAATTGCTGTTCGTGGCCAGCGGCACCGGTATTGCTCCGATCCGGTCCATGCTGTTGGCGAACGCGGAACGTCACAATCCGAGACCGGCGACTCTGTTCTGGGGCTTGCGTAGCCAGAAGGATTTGTACGATCAGGAAGAGCTGGCTGAACTGAGCAGCCGTATTCAGACCTTGACGGTTGTCACGACGCTCTCGCGACCAGATCCAGGCTGGTCCGGTGAATCCGGTCGCGTCCTGCGGCTGATCGAGGAGCGAATTACCTCCGTTAAGAATCTTTCAGTCTACCTCTGCGGGAACAGCGGTATGATTACCGACGCCACATCGTTACTTCAAAAAAAAGGCCTCTGCCCCATCTACCGGGAAAAATACTACGACGGAGGAGGAGATGGAGGCTGATGATCTTCTGTGTTCGCGCAACGCGCGGCCTCAGAAGGATGGGAAGGGCAGCCTTGGCCACTCCCTAGAGAGAAGTATAGGAAACAGGTGATCCCATGCAACGGTTGAAAAATAAAGTTGCGATTGTGACTGGCAGCAGCAGCGGCATTGGCAAGGCGATTGCTCTGCGATTCGGATTGGAAGGCGCCAAAGTCATAGTTGCAGCCAGGCGGATGCCGCTTTGCGAGCAGACCGTCGCGCAGATCACGAAGGCCGGCGGTGAAGCCTGGGCCATTCAAACCGATGTGGCCGATGAAGGGCAGGTAGAACGACTGATTGAAGAGACCTGCAAGCGTTATGGGCGGCTGGACATTCTCGTGAATAACGCAGGAATCTTCGGCGGCAAGCGCCTCGCGGACACAACGACGAGGGATTTCGACGAGGTGATGAACGTGAATGTGCGTGGAACTTTCTTCTGTAGTCGAGCTGGGTTCAAACAGATGAAGCAGCAAGGCGGGGGAATCATCATCAACATGTCGAGCGTTGCCGGTGTGCAGGCCTGGGCCGGGACCGGCACCTACAGCGTGTCGAAGCATGGCATCATGGCCATGACGAAATCCCTGGCCGACGAAGGCCGCCCGCATCACATTAAAGTGAGTGCCATCTGTCCCGGCAGTGTGGCAGAGGATCTTGTCGATGCCTCTCCGGAAGAGATTCTCTGCAGCGAGAAGATTGACCCATTCGACGTAGCAGAAACCGCGGTCTATCTGGCGACGCTCGGCAAGTATACCGTGGTGCATCAGATCGTCATCGATCGACTGGGCGCAGACTGGTGACGGTCCCTCCAGCCTCTCCATCGACCCAGCCGCGGCAGGCGGCGATCGTCTTCATTCTCATCACTGTCGTGCTCGACGTGCTCTCATTCGGCATCATCATTCCCGTGTTGCCGAAACTCGTCGAAGATTTCATGTCCGGCGACACGGCGCAGGCTGCATCAGTCTATGGCCTCATGGGCATGGCCTGGGCGCTCATGCAGTTCGTCTGTTCGCCCATTCAGGGCGCGCTGTCGGATCGCTTTGGGCGGCGGCCGATTGTACTGTTGTCAAATCTCGGCTTGGGTCTCGACTACATTTTTATGGCGCTCGCGCCCAGTGTCACCTGGCTCTTCGTGGGCCGTATCATCTCGGGCATCGCGGCCTCCAGCTTCAGTACCGCGGGCGCCTATATTGCCGACGTTACGCCGCCGGAGAAGCGGGCTGCCGCCTTTGGGATGATCGGCGCGGCCTTTGGCTTAGGCTTCATTCTTGGCCCGGCGGTGGGCGGGCTGCTCGGCGTGGTTGATCCACGGCTTCCCTTCTGGGGAGCGGCTGCGACGAGTCTCGTGAACGCCTGCTACGGATTCTTCGTCCTGCCGGAGTCGCTCCCGCGCGAGAAGCGCATGAAATTTTCCTGGAAACGGGCCAATCCGATCGGCTCCTTCACACTGTTGCGGTCGCATCGCGAGCTCTTCAGTCTCGCTGCGGTGGTGTTTCTCGGGTACCTCGGGCATGCCGTCTTGCCGAGTGTGGCCGTGCTCTATGTCGGCTACCGCTACGGGTGGGACACGAAGGCTGTCGGCTTTATGCTGGCCGGCGCCGGCGTCACGGCCATGATTGTGCAAGGGCTCCTCATGCGGCCGCTCATCGCCCGCTTCGGAGAGCGGAAGACCCTCATCGCCGGATTGCTCAGCGGCGCGCTGGGCTTTGCGGTCTACGGTGTGGCGACCGAGGGATGGATCTATTGTGCAGGGATTCCCATCATGGCCTTCTGGGGCCTCGCCGGTCCGTCCGCGCAAGCGTTCATGTCCCGCCGCGTGAGCAGCTCCGAACAGGGTCAGCTCCAAGGGGCCATTGCGGGGCTTTCGGGTATCGCAGGCCTCATAGGCCCGGGCCTCTTCACGCAAGCCTTTGCGCTCTTTATCGGCGTACAAGCTGGTTGGCACCTCCCTGGCGCGCCGTTTCTTCTGGCGTCCCTCTTATTGTTCGTGGGGATAGCGATTGCCTGGCGAGCGACAAAGCCCACCCGGTAGTACACTCACAGTATTCACAAACCCTTCAACTGCATTGTGAATTCGCCGCCGCATCCAATCTTAATCACGCGTGACCTACCTCATGTGCGTCGGAACTTTTAGCGCTTGATCCCAGTTCCTTGTTCCTCGCCTTCCTCAACGCCGGACGCTCTCCAACTCACCATTCAATCGGCTTGTGGATCGTTGGCACTCAGGGAAGAGTAGCGACATCGGTCGGGCTAAGACAGGCAGGTCTTATTCTAATGTCTGTTTGAAGGCTAACCCATGCGTGACCACGCACTTCTTGTTCAGGTCTGCAAGTGTGGGCGAGAAATTATGAAGAATGTCAACGGATGCAGGGGGATCGGGCATTAGTCGCGATGGCATGGCTTATGCTCCCACCCGCGGAAGGTGTGCCGCAGTGAAAACACATGGGTGATCGCCTGCTTCAAGAGGAGAGAATTATGATGTCTCATCCTGGAAAGGTTCTGACTCTCTGCGCGGTCCTGTCTCTGTTAGTGCCATCACACGAGAGTGTTGCGGAAGGATTGCGCGGAGGATTTGACGAGGCGTTTGGCCCGCAGATTCATCCCGGTGCCCAGCTGGCTCGACCCAATGTGAAACATCGCCCGCGCCATGGGTTCGATCGTGCCGTTGCCGTCCGTGATTGGAATCAGATTGCCATCGATGCCAGCGGCCTCGATCACACGCCGTCGGATGCCTCCCATGTTTTTGGCCATCAGCTCGGTCCAGGCCGGTCGAGTCGAGCAATGGCCATCGTTCATCTTGCGGTATTCGAAGTCGTGAACGCGATTGAAGGAGGCTATAAGAGCTACATTGGTCTGACGTCTCATAGGCCGGGAGCATCGCTCAAAGCTGCAGTCGCGCAAGCTGCGCACGATACGCTTGTTGCGCTCTATCCTTCGCAAACGGCCCGCTTCGACGCCGTGCTTACGGAAGAGCTAAGCGAGATTCAGGACGGGAGGATGAAAGCCAACGGGATCGCCTTAGGGGAAAAAGCGGCCGCTGCCGTCCTCACCGCTCGCGCCAACGATGGAGCGCTGCATAGTGAGCCACGGCTTGGCACCGAGTTTATGACGAGCAACGAGCCGGGCAAGTGGAGGCAGGATCCTATCAGTCTGATCCCCATTGCGTTAGGTGCCTATTGGGGAGAGGTCAAGCCGTTTGTGCTCGAACGAGGCGATCAATTTCGGATCCCGCCACCGCCTAGGCTCGACAGTGCCGAGTATGCCGCTGCCTTCAACGAGGTGAAGATACTGGGGGGTGACGGGTTGGTGACTCCCACGACACGTACAACAGAGCAAACGCAGATTGGAATTTACTGGGCCTATGACGGGACGCCGAGCCTTTGTGCGCCGCCACGACTCTATAATCAGATTGCCATGCGGATTGCGAACAAGATGGGCACGGATACCGATGCGCTGGAGCTGGCAAGACTGTTGGCGCTTGTGAATGTCGCGATGGCTGATTCCGGCATCGCTGCCTGGGAATCCAAATACCATTACCAAATTGCACGGCCGGTCACAGGTATTCGCGAAGCCGGCGTGCAGTTTGGCGGAGATCCCACGTACGTGCCGCTCGGAGCGCCGGCCAGCAATCTCACTGGACCAAATTTTACCCCGCCGTTCCCGGCCTACCCCTCTGGCCATGCCGTGTTCGGTGGAGCCCTTTTTCAGACACTGCGGAGCTTCTACCGAACTGACCGTATCGCCTTCACCTTCGTCTCGGACGAATTCAATGGTGTGACCAAGGGCAACGATGGAATCGTGCGACCGGTGGTCGAGCGCAGCTTCTCCTCACTATCGCAGGCAGAGGAAGAAAACGGCCGGAGCCGCATCTACCTTGGCATCCATTGGGCGTTTGACGCAACCGAAGGGGTTAAGCAAGGAAACCGCGTGGCCGATTATGTGTTCAAGAACATGTTGCGGCCAGACCGTCGACGGTAATGACCCAGGATTTCGTGAAAGGTGAAAAGTAAAAGGTGAAAGGTTTCAGAGGAAGATTCTTCGGCAATCCTACGTTTCACCTTTCACGTCTCACGCCTAACGACCTTCCTATGCTGGCGGCCTTTATCAACAGTCTGCTATCGGTACTTGGCGAAACAGATCAGATCCAAGTGGTCGTAGTGATCGGGGAGAATGGTTTCTGCCTTGTAGCCGAGGCTCATGAACAGGTGAATGTTCCTGGCAGTACGCAGCATGGTGCAGGCATAGAATTTATGAGCGTCGGTCGCGGCCTGTTCGATTTCGCGGATCAGCGCCTTCCCCACTCCTTGGCCCTGGTGGGTGGGACTCACGGATAACAGCCGGATGATGCAGACCCCAGCCACGGTCCAAAAGCGCACCGACCCCACCACCGCTCCCTCCGCCTCCGCCACGAAGATATGTTTCTCCTTGGCATCTTCCCTGAGGCTCTCGATCGTCTCCCTGGTCCACCCGCTTACTGTATAGAGGTTGGCGTATTCCCCGAACGCGGCCTGTTGTACGAGAAGCAGGGCAGGGAAATCGGTTTCGGTTGCGGGGCGGATGTGAATCATAGGCGCTCCAGGCTGAGGCTTCGCATTCGAGTTGGTGAGGATATCAAAGCCAAGCAGGATCTGCTATCCAGGAGCCTGTGCAGGAGCTTTATGAAAAGCGTCTCCTGTTCGGGCAATTGGCCATTGCTCTCTTTCTTTAAGACTCAGCACTCAGCACGCAGCACTTCCGAGCATCCTCAGCCTGCAGCCGCCAGCCTGGCAAATTGCTGTTTCATTGCGTTAACTCGGGTGAGATAGTTTCTCACGTCGTGGTTGCCGCATCGCTGGTGGGGGCTCAGTCGAAAGCTGCGCGTTGCATAGGCGCGGCCTGCTGTGGCGCCGCAAAGGTGGATGACGGCAGCCAGATTTTGCTTCTGCCAGAGCGTAACGCTGCTGCTCGGTCGCAATGCTATGGTACTTGCGACGCGTCGATCCAGCAGCGCTGCGGTTAATTGAATGGCATGACTCGGCAGGACACGGGTGTAGAGACTGTTGAACCAGCAAGAATTTGGATTGTCCCAGGGACCATCCTCAACCACCCGATGGTCATGGATGCAGTAGCGCTTGGCTTCGTGGAATGTCCCGTCTGTAATCTGGTACATGCCGACGGCGCTCGATGCAGGTCGGTACAGTTCCAAGGGGTTCCACGTCAGATGCCACTGCCAATAGGTCCGCGCCGCCGGATTCCCTCCGCCCTCTGCTTGCGCCAGCGCAGCCAGCAATTCTGGGGTGATAGTTGATGTCGCATGTTTACGGAAGAGCGAACCGTACTGCTTCCATGTATCGGCTGGGTTTTTGTTAAGCGAGTGGTCCAAGGGAAAGAGGATCTCGGCCGGCTTGTTGAATGCCTGATAGGTCCAGTTGCTGCCGAGCAAGAGCATGAAGGTCGTCGCCAGTATCACGACGGCACGAACGGTCGGCGGCCAGGCGAGCATGGCTTTTCTGACTGTCCGGAACGTACGCCATCGGGCGCGCAGAAAACGCCGGAGGGTCTTGAGCGTAAGATGGCGCCTGCGCCGCTTGCGGCGGCGAGGATAGGTGGAGGTCTGGTATTTGGGACGGGAAGGCATATAACAATATACCTGATAGACAGGGGGAGAGGGCCACGGAGGGGGAGGGGATGCCTTCTGAAATTCCCTCCGTCACGGTCTCTCGACCGTGACAGCTTTGGTCAGTTCCAGCTTCCCTTCCCGGTGAAACTTCGGCGGATGCCTCGCTCCTCCGGTAAAGTGCGCGTAGGGGTAGGCATCCCATTGGTGAATAGTGGAGCAGGCGCTTGGGAAGGCTCGCGTCTTGGTAAGGTAGGGCAAGGCGGGTGAGGAAACTGTGCGCAGGTATACATGGACTGGGCCAGCTCAGAAAAAGTAGAATGCCTGTGTTTTTCCGATTCTCAAGAGGACCTAGCCCGCATTATTCATGACAGTTCGTCGCGAAATCGCTGAGCCGCGTCGCGAGAGCGGCGCGCGGAGCTCCGAGATCCCGAGGCGTACTCGTGCAGTACGTTGAGGGTTCGAGGGGCGAGCCCGCCGCCCGAAGGCTCGTCGTAGTAGCGGATCGGCGATTGCAGCAGAAGTGTTCATGAATAATGCGGGCTAGAGGTCGGCGCGGGGAAGAAACAGCATCAGGGCGAGGTTCTTGATGGCGCAGTGAAGATGGCGATCACCAGAATATAAAGGAGGATAGGTCATGGCGTGGGGATCGGATGTACATACAGACGAAGAATTGGAAAAGTTAGCGGCCGTGCGTGGGTATTTTCAGGGATATTTCCCCGGAGCCTCGGTTCGTGACTCGTACGATGCTGCCAGGGCGGCGCAGGTGTTTTTGATCGAACCCACTGCCGGCGAACAGCGTAATGCTGTGGTCTCAATCGATTTTCTCCAAGAGTATGTGTCTGAAAAAATGGAAAAGGCTTTGATTAGCTTGCGCGTCGCGGAACATCTCCAATCAGCGAAGGGTCGGGAGGTGCTGCTTTCCAGTTGGGGGGTGGAGGAAAAGGAGGAGTGAGGGCGTTTTGCACACCGACCTACGGAGGATCTATGCGGGTCCTGTCGTCGACCAGCCCAGCGTGGAGGGGGGATGCCTACGGCCTACACGCACATACCTCCTGGAGCGATCCGCACGGGTTTCACCGGGTGGAAACCTTCTGGAATTCTCTCAGTCACGGTTGTGCCAACCGTGATTCTTCGGTCAGTTCCAGCTTTCCTTCCCGGCGAAACCTCGGCGGATGCCTCGCTCCTCCGGTAATGTGCGCGTAGGCCGTAGGCATCCCCTGTTGGGTATAGATAAGAGGGTTGGGCTACCAGATGAGCGCCACCCGTGAATGATTGTGCGATCAATTTCTTTCTCTCGTCCTATGGAAGCCATCTCACCATCATCTGGAAGCTCCCTCCTGTTGCCTCCCTCTGAGTGCCCGCGCGCGCGGGATTCTGCTGGCGCACGGAAAATCATGGCGATCTTCTTGCTCGGGGGGCTCTTGACCCTCCTGCATGCGGTGCCCGTTCTGGCGGGGAAGGAATTCTCGCCGTCGTCGGTCGAGAAGGGTGTCCTCTTAGTGGCCAGCCCCTCGTTGGAAGATCCAAACTTTCGCCAAGCTGTCGTGCTCGTCGTGGAGCATGGGCCTGAGGGAACTGTCGGGCTTATTCTGAATCGTTCCACGAACGTTCTTTTGTCCAAAGCCTTGCCGGACATCACCGTGCTCAAGGGGACCAGTCACCGGCTGTTTGTTGGTGGGCCGGTCGAGCCAAGCCGTTTTCTTCTGCTGTTCCGACTCAAGGAGCCTCCAGCGGACGCACGATCGGTCTTTGATGGGGTCTATCTGGGGCGCACGCCTCGCGCTCTGGAGAACATTATTACGCGGGCGAAGCCGACTGAAACTTTCCGGGCCTTTGCCGGATTTGCCGCATGGGTTCCGCGGCAGCTGGAGGCTGAGATGCTTCTGGGGGCCTGGGCAATTTTGCAGGCAGATTCGGTCGGCATCTTTGACAAAGATCCGGCCGTATTCTGGTCAGACTGTATCAGCAGGTTGCGGGCACCGAGGGTCCAGGGGGTAGCCTGGTCGGTCCCTGTGCTTGCGGAACAGAAGGGGGATGGGGGCTTGATGATCTTCTGTGCTCGCGCAACGCGCGGCCTCCGAAGGCCCTCGTTGGACGCGCGCAGTGGAAGATCAATCAGCCCCCATCCCTTGAAAGATAACGAGCGAGCTTGGAGGGACCATAATAATGCTCGTCCGACGCGCGCAGAAGGGGGGCAACCAGGCGTGGTACAGTGGGCCATGTCCATCCCGCCGTTCATCCCTTGTCCCGCCACTGGAGATGCGTTCATCGGTCGCCACGGGCTCGTCAGGAACCTGCGTGGCCGTATCGCGAGGGGTGAATCGCTGGCGGTGATCGGCGGGCCGAAGCTAGGGAAGACCTCGCTGGTTCGCACCGCCTTGGAGGGACTGTCGGACCGCACAGTGGTCGAGGTGGATTGTGGCACAGATCCGTCACCCCGGCTCGATGTGCTGCCCGGATCGATCATGGTCCTGGACAATCTTGACGATGTCGCCGGCCAGGCGATGGCACCGTTGCTCGCGCGCCTGTCGGCGGCGGGAGCAGCCGGCCTCGTCGTGACCGGTGGCCGCCGACTACGGACGCTGCTGGGCCACTCCGGGACAGAGGCCAGTCCGAACTTTCGCCTGTTTCCCCTGTCAGTCCTGCTCGATGGGGAGACGCGACGGCTGATCGGCAGAGACACGAGTCCTCACCTGGCCGCCTGGACGGGGAACCATCCCTACCTGACGAAGCTGCTTCTCCATTACGGGGACGATGCCATTGTGGCGGGTCGATGCCAGTGGGAGCCATTCGTGCAGCGTCTGGCGGATGAAATCGGCGACGGCCCCGAGCGGCGGCTGCTGTGCTACCTGATCGAGCGCGGGGAACCCGTGAATCCCACCAAGGCCCAATCCGACACCGGAATCCGAGACATCAAGGCGGTCGCGGACACACTCACCTACCTGGGTGTCATCAGCCGTTGGATTCGGAATGAAGAGGCAACACTCTTCGCTGGTTGTCGGCTGCTCAACAACTACATCACCGCGGTCTGAATTGGCGACGATAGGCAGCAACCAGGCCGTCCTTCTTGCTCGCAGAACGCACACGGTGAAAAGGAGGGGAAGGACACCCACGTTGATCCTGTGCTCCCGGAACAGGGGAGGGGCTGGAGCCTGATGATCTTCTGTGCTCGCGCAACGCGCGGTCGAAGACTCCCCTCGTTGGACGCGCGCAGTGGAAGATCAATCAGGCCCCATCCCTGGGAGAGAACGAGCGAGCTTGGAAGGGGCATGAGAGGGCAGACTAGATGATCTCCTGTGCTCGTGCAACGCGCGGTCTCGGAAGACCCTCGTTGGACACGCGCAGTGGGAGACTATCTAGCCCGCCCTCAAGGGAGAATGTAGAAGGGCTGTGCTAGTTTGATGCGCGCAGTAAAGGGCAGCCTTGAGCTGCTCCCTTTCGAAGATGTTTGGAGGAAAGAGGAATTCTGTCCGACTGTCGCAATGGGATTAGCCAACTATGAAACGGGGATAACTATTGGGGGCATTTCTCTATTTGCTTTCGAAGCTCCAATAGCGTCAGTGCTAGATGTCGAGCCAGGTGAACTGGCACTGCGTTTCCAATCTGAGCGCCAACCTCTTCCTGTGTTTTGCCGTAGAATACAAAATCATCACTGAATGATTGCAATCGAGCCGCTTCACGAAGTGAAATTGCGCGATGCTGCTCGGGATGCCCGTAGCGTCCATTTGAGATACTGAAACACTTGCACGTCAACGCAGGAGCCGGGTTGTCCCAGCGCATTCGCCCATACACATCAGAATGTCCCCGGTAATCCCCGCGATGACAGTCCAACACAAGTCCCTTAGGCCATTGCTTCCGGCTCCCGCCATCACGAGGAGTCGCTTTGAGACGGAGAAGATTTCTAGCGGTAATGCTCGCCGCGCGATGATTTGGGACACTCGAGCTTTGCTCCCCGGCTGCGATACTTGGGAAGTGACTGATGGCATCGCGTACGGTGGAGAAAGGCTTCCCTCCAATACCGTGTGTCGGCTCAGGTAACTCTGGCTTGGCAAACAGACTCGCAATCACAACCCAACGACGACGCGTTTGCGGAACTCCAAAAAACTTTGCATCAATAACGCCTTCGCTCACTTCGTAGCCAAGGGATCGGAGGCGTCGAATGAAGCGGCGATAGGTGCTATTACCTGGAAGTCTCACGATGCCGGGCACATTTTCGATGACCACAAACCCAGGGAGGACTTCACCAACAAGCCGTCCGAAGTGAGAAAGAAGCGTTTTATCTCGCACATTTACTTCGCGTCTTTGCTTGCTGAACGGCTGGCAGGGCGCGCAACCGGCGAAAACGAGCTGATCTTTTGGAATGCCTCGGATACATCGCTCTAATTCTTGGCTTCTGAACTCGCGCAAATCACACGCGAGAAACTTTGCAGGCTTGTTGTTCGATTCGTAGGTACGTCGACAGTTTTCGTTAATGTCCAGTCCGGCGACAACGCGAATTCCGGCGTCAAGGAAACCTCGTGTCAGCCCACCAGCACCACAAAAGAAGTCGACAGCGAACATGTTGTTAAGCCTTCGTACTGGCCGTAATAGCTTGGCTGATGGCGGTAGCCAAAGACTGAACGTCAACGTCGGGGACTCCAGGGCGCCCGGCAACTTGAAGATAGGCCCATGCCAGGCGTTCGCGAAAAGGGCTGTCCAGGCTTGCAATGCGGGTGAAAGGTTTCTTCTCGTCGATTTTGGTTGCGATGTGAACGTATGGGATATGCGAAAGTTTTTTGAGATTTGCTGCCATCAGCGGAATTACATCGGCGAATGCGGGCAAGACCATGAGTCCACCAACTTGCTCCTTGGTAAGTTCTGCCGGAAGGTCTTTAATAATCTTTTTTGTTGAAACCATGGCTCTCTCAACGAATTTACTTACCGGAACGCAACCAGCGACAAGAACGTGTTCTAGTGCATTTCCACGCCCCAGAACTAGATCGCACGAAGGTGATAAGACCAAATGATATGATTGCGGATTGGTAGCAGGTTTGTTCGTGATTCGTATGAGGTCGCCGGTGAGCAGATTATCGCCTATAGGTGGACAGATATACTGCTCCCAAGCTTGGAGGTTCGTTAAGGGCTTGGTGGGATAGTCCAGAGTAGCAGCCATCCGGCGCCGGACTGCTCGTAGGAGCATGTCCGGCAGTTCCGCTTTGGGTTTCCCAATTTTCCAAACGAGGGGACTGACATGGACCAATGTTTCCTGCACGCTACGCTCGAGTTCATGACGGAGGGTTCGTAACCCCTCAATCTCAGGTTTGAAGTCCTTGATGTGTTTAACGACGCGGCCATGGCTTTCTGGACCTTTGATTTCATAACGAGCAAAAGGATGACCGATGTTCTTGTATTCTTCAACCTCGTGCCCTGTATGGAAAACAACGGGGCAGAAATGCGTGTTCCAAACAGTTTGCCATGCAGGCTTTATTGCAGCCTCTGGGTGCTCCTCAATCTGATCGTCGTATATATCAAAAATGGCTACATCGGGTTTGATTCTGGCAATTATCTTCGGAGCTTCGGCAAAATTGGCAACTATTTCGATAACTGCTTCGCCAAGGTCGCGAAGCAAGGCTTGCTTGAGACTTTCAGCCATCACCGCGTTATCCTCGACAATCAAGATTCGCCAGTCCATTTGGTGTTCAGCTCAAGGTTGAGGTAGATCAAACACGAAAGAAGCACCACCAAGGCGTCCTTTGTCCAAAATTCCAAGTTTCCCGCCGTGGCCTTCTATAATTTCACCGGCGACCGTCAATCCCATTCCGTACCCGCTCGGCCGCTGCGTGTATCCGGGCCAGAATATTTTAACGTGATCTTTCTTCGGTACGCCGGGGCCGGAATCGTGAACCTCGCATTGGGTGCGTCCCTTGATACGAGTGGATGAGGACTTAATTAGTAACTGTCGTTTGCGATTTTCTGGTAGTCGCTCGACCCAGTAGAGTGCGTTGTCGAGCAGGTTAATGAACACGGCGTACAATTCTCCAGGATCTGTCCGGACTTCGTCGTGACCACTAAGCTGCACTTCTATTTTCACTTTGCGCCGTTCGATCTCTTGTTTTCTAGTCTCCAGGCATGTGGTTATCGTTTCCTTCAACGAAGCGTTGCGTTTCCCGCGTGTGAATCCGCGGTTAGCAAGGGGGCGAAATCGCTCCGCAAGTCGTTGCAAAGATTTCAATGCACTCTCAGCCAATCGGAGTGCTCGTTGGGTAGGTTCATGGCCTTCTCCTGTCTTCGCCCAATGGATCTTCAATACTTCGATAAACTCGTGGATAATGGAGGTGTTGTTTCCGACTTCGTGCACGAGTTGTTGCGCAAGCAATCCAATGGTCGCAAGGCGGCTATAGTGGCTGAAGGTACGCTCAATTCTCTTTCGGTTTCTTTGCAGTTCCTCGTCATAGCGGGTGAGTAACGGCAATACTTCCGAGACGCTGGCCTTCTCGCGAATTAGATCCTGGGTATCGCTGATGAGCTTGTCTGCGCTGAGGGCTGCAAATAGTTCGGTTGGCTCAGGCTCTTTTTTAGCTCGGTCCTGGTCGCGTTCGTTCTCCAGTAGAGTGACGGCGTACTGAAGTAATGATTCAAACTCTTCGACCTCTCCGCCTCGCGCTAAACGTTCACGGTCGCTTGTGTCGGCGATGCCAGGATTGGTGTCAGCGCCGATGCTGACATAGCCAACGATCTGGCTTGTGCTGAGGCGCGAACCAACTTTACTCACTCTTCGGAGGTCAAGTCCAAGCCAGTCACGGGTGTTTTCAGACTTGGGGAGAACAAGCACATTGTCTCGATAGAGGGATATGCCCTTGAACGCTCGAATTTCATTCCGGACGGCCGATCTGTTTTGAAGGTCAAACAGTTGAACGGCCTCGCTGACACTCTCAGGATCTAAGTCCCACGCACGAATCTCAAATGAAAATGGTCCGCAAGACGGCTTAGTTTCGCCCAGTCGTGCCCGTTTCACAGAAGACTTCAGGTCTTCCAGCACGGCGCTCCATCGCTTTTCCTTCTTTATTTTTCTTCCTGTGCCAGAGAATGGTTTGTATGTGTAACGATAGGCGAGCTTCCCATCAGTACCAAAACCACCCTCAATGCGATAAACGGGATTTTCGAGCAGGTCAGACGGTTTGATTTCAGTAGGTTTCGAATCCGCCCCAGGTCGAGTCAGGAGGATTGTGAATTTGTTGAACTTTTCAAATGGTGGGTTTAGACGCGATAAACCCTCCTGAAGTTCATCAATTTTATTCTCCGGTTCGCCAGATTCCCTGTCTTCCCAGTCAGAGTTCAGGTCTTTAATCCGCAGTCGTGTTCCCGACTCATTTGTTAGTTCGGCACCATTCTTCTTGCGAATCGTGACTGCACAGTCCTCCAGAGATGCTGCCTTTGAGAGGGTGGCCCAGGAAACCTCTACTTGCCAGCATTCACCATTCTTGGTCTTTGTCAGCATCTCCAGATGTTTGCCAAGTCGTGCAGAAGACAATCGTCCCAACCCCTTCGAGCCAGTTACTCGGCGAGATTCGTTGCCGCGCTTTGAGATGGTCTTTTGTTCGCGAAATGGCGTTGCGACAAGGCACCAAATATCTTCGATAATCTCCCTTGTCATGCCACAGCCGTCATCTTCAATTTCGAGCATCGGACGACCGATAGAATCGGTGGTGAATCGCACATTCACATTCGTTGCAACGGCATCGTAGGAGTTCTTGACCAATTCAATGACTGCGACGATGTCGCTCGTAACCAAGTCTGCGCCTAGCGCAGCAAATACACGAGGGTGCAGCGTGAATGGAATCTTCGACGGTTCGGTTTCCGCTATTTCACTCTTATTTTTGGACATACGCTTTACAGGCAACTAGTTATGAGCACCGGTGTGAGTGCTGATAATAAAGGCGTTATTTAAATAAAACAATGTGCGACTCAATTCTGACTTCGCAGGAGCAGCTTGCCCAAGACGAAGCCTCTTGTAACGCTGGTGTCATTGCAGGAAACTGCATCGTGGCCGACATATACTCCAAGACGAAGCGCTCGGAAATCATGTCTCGCATCCGAGGGCGAGGAAACTTCAAGACTGAACTGGTGCTAGCGAAGCTACTCCGGCAGCATCACATCATCGGCTGGCGTCGCCATCTCAAACTCTTTGGCAATCCTGATTTTGTCTTTCGGAAACATCGGCTCGCAATATTTGTGGACGGGTGCTTTTGGCATGGTTGCCTGAAACACGCATCCCAACCCACGACTAACCGGGCATTCTGGAAAAAGAAGCTGCTCCGCAACAAGGATCGTGACCGGTTGGTGACCCGCACTCTGAAGACACGTGGATGGCATGTGCTTCGGATATGGCAGCACGAACTAACCGGCAAGAGCGAAGTTCGGTGTGTGTCGAGAATCAGGCAAGTACTGGATTGCGGCTCGGGAGGGCGAGAAAAGGGGTTGAGGGTCTTTGTTGGAGGACAATTCAAAGGGGTCGGGAGTCTTTGTTGCCCGCCTCGTCCGCGCCCTGGGCACCTTCTCTTCTTCGCCCGGCCTTCTCTCCTGGTCTGTTGAGCTTTGCTCTCTGAAGGGGTATCGTTTCGGTGAGGATTTGCGGATCGCCCATGCCCGAGAAATTGGACACATCTATTGGAGACAGGCTGGCTCGGCAACGGACTGAGTTGGCGAACGAGCGCACGCTGCTGTCGTACATCAGGACCGCGATGGGGCTTTTCATTGTTGGTATTCCGGCTGTGTGGTGGCTGGAGCTGCCCGGCGTTCAAGCAATGGGTGTGTTGTCGTTGGTGGCGGGTGTCGCATTCCTGGGGGTTGGGGTTTGGCGATTCTTCTCCATCAAAGCGTGGATCGATCAACGACCGGACTAGATCCGCGAATTCTCGACTCGTCCGCGCGCGGGACGCTACCTTCATTGTGGCTAGGATCAGTTGGCGCCTGCTAGAAGGACAGGGGACTATCTTTAAGATGGTCCGTCGGAAGCTGCAAAGGTGCTCCCCCAAAGTAGATTTTACCGATTGCATTACGCCGGTTGGTTGCCTAGGCTATACACACTCAACTTCTATCCCATCATTGCGTAAGAGGTCAGTCTTCGTGATGATCATTCCATTACACATTGTTTTCGCACGAATTATTTCCTGTCTGATGATACCCGCTATTTGAGCGGGGAGAGGAGGGTATGATGGCTGATGTGATTCGGACCGCTCAGTATTTCAAGGTGCAGATTGGGGATAAACCTGGGACATTGGCCGGCGTGCTTACTCCGTTGCGTGCGGCTGGAGTGAATCTGCTGGCCGTGCATGCGTTTCCTCGGAGTCGCCGCACACAGGTGGATGTGGTGCCGGAAGATCCCACATCGTTCAAGGCCATCGCGAAGGCGCATAAGTTGAAAATGCAGGGACCGAAAATGTGCTTGCTGATTGAAGGCGATGATCGCCCAGGAGCGATGGCCGATCTGACCGATCGACTCCGGTTAGCCAAGATCAACATAATCTCGGTGACCGGCCTCTGTGCCGGCCAGGGACGCTTCGGAGCCATTCTCTGGGTCAATCCGCGGGACGTGAAAAAAGCCGCAAAAGTTTTGGCGTCGGATTGAGTCAGCTGCGCACGTCCGCTACTTCGGCATCTGCAGAAGAGCTGAAAAGCGAGCTGAAGTTATACTGTCTGGCTGGATGAGGATTCTAAGACCCAATCCCTGGCGAGGGATCCCAATCATTCTGCGTCGATTAGAATGCGTGCACGAAGTGTCTTAGACGAGAGGAAGTCGATTTCGTAAAAGAAGCAAGCAGTCTTCGATGTGCGCGTGCCCCATCGTGTCACCTCAGTAGGTGAGTCCCTTCACTCTGCAGAAATCCATCTCGCCTAAAGCTGCTGATCTCAGCGAATTTTCTCGATCGGTCAAAGGCAAGCTTCTTGCTCAAAGCCCCATGCGACAGTGTTACACCTACCTATTTCTCGCAAGGAGGCTTGATATGAAAGTAAATCACATGCTCGTTGCAGCGGCGCTGACCGCGTTTGTCATGGCACCGGCCGCGTTTGCCGACAGTGGAAAGGGAAAAGGCGGAACTGGTGGGACTGTTACGCCAGGCACCTCAGGCGTGGCAGATACCAGACTGGTCGCGAAGTTGAGACCAGTGACCAGTCAGGACTCCCTCTTCGAAGGGCATGTGGTCCTTCGGACGAGTGGAGGAGGGCGAGGCGAGTTTGAATCGCGGGTGGAAGTGCCCCAGACATTACTCGGCCCCGATCCGGATAACCTTCAGCCCATCCTGATGTTGTCCAATGGGATCCCATGCACGATGGTATTCGACGAGATTGAACCGGTCTCCGGTGTGGTGGAATATAAGGTGAGCATTCGGAGCCGGAACGGAGTGATTGTAAATCGGGCTGGCTTCTGCGGAGCAGTGGGAGCATCGCCAACCATTCCTGTCGTGAATCTCAACGATCGCGCGACTGTGGATATCGGTGGCGATACGCTGCAGGGATTCTTTGCCGCGAAGCGGTAACGGCTGCATTCTCAATACGTGGGGAGGGTCGGGGGACGAACCCGTTCCTCTCCGCGTCGGGCTCACCGGTCCAACTTACGGCGCTCATGTTCAGGACCTCGAAGTTGACCCACCAACCAGAACGCCATATCGAACCTGCATTGACTCCTGGGGTCGTGAGTTGCGGTTAGACTCCTACCTTCTGGCTGAGTTTGCGAAACTCCTCGCGCGCGGCGCTCACGATCTGCGGCGGCGCCTTGTCGGGGCTTCCGGCATCGAATGGAGGTTGCGGATCGTACTCGAGGAGAAGTTGAACGAGTTGTGCTGCGCCATCTCCGAACTCTTCGGCAACCAGGGTGAGCGCCATGTCGATTCCGGAGGACACACCGGCCGCGGTAAAGACCTTGCCGTCGCGGACGACCCGCTCTTTCGTCGGGATCGCACCAAATTGCTTCAACACGTCGAGTGCAAGCCAATGCGTGGTTGCCTTCAACCCTTGCAACACACCGGCGGCTGCAAGGCCCAATGCACCGGTGCACACGGACGTGGTCCACTTGGTTGTCTTGTGCACCTGCGTAATCCATTCCAAAACCACGGGATCGCCCATCACCGCTTGCGGATAGGCGGTGCCGGGTACCAGCAAGATGTCGGGCCTGGGAACTTCATCAAGGGTGTAGTCCGCCATCAAGCCGAGTCGCCCGAAGTCGGTGCGCTTCATGCCCTTCTCGCGCGCCACGAAACGCACATCGATACCGAGCCCCGGTGCCTGCAGTACCTCATAAGGGCCGATTGCATCAAGCGCTGTCATGCCGTCATATAACAATATTGCCAGTTGCATGGTCTCTCCCTCTGCCATCGCTTGTTATAGGTTTTTGAAAATATCCTGCCTTGTCACTTATTCCTTGAGAAATCAGCCATCCTTTGTATTGGCTCCGGTTGTGCGGAATCGCTTGTGATAGTCCTGGGGGGTGATTCCCCTGTGACGCTGGAATGTGCGCCGTAACTGTTCGCGACCGGTGAAGCCGCAGTCCCGGGCGGCCACGTCAAGTGAGATGCCGCTTGTTTCAAGCAGGCGTGCTGCATGCTCCAAGCGTAGTTTTTCCAGATAGTATGCCGGCGTGTCGCCGGTTTCCAACACGAAGACTCTTGCGAACGTACGTTCACTCATGGCAGCTCGTGAGGCCATCGCTTCCACGGTGATCGGCTCTTGGTAATGGTCTGCCAGCCATGACAACAGGGAGGTCAACCGCCGTCCCTCAGTGGCCTGGGCTTGTAATCGCGTGCTGAACTGGGATTGCCCGCCGGGGCGTTTGAGATACAGGACCAACATGCGGGCGACGGCGAGAGCGGCTTCTCGACCCAGATCTTCCTCCACCAGCGCCAGGGCGAGGTCCATACCGGCAGTGATGCCGGCAGAGGTGAAGATATTCCTGTCTTTGACATAGATGGCATCCGGCTCGACTGTCACCTTGGGATATTCTTTGGCCAGGCGTTCGACATCCATCCAGTGTGTGGTTGCACGACGGCTCTCGAGCAACCCGGCTTCGGCAAGGGCGAACGCGCCGGTGCAGATGGAACCGATCCGACGAGTCCGACCGGACATGGCTCGCAGCCAGGCCAGCAGCCTACGATTCCCCAGCACGTGCGCCATATCGGGGCCGCCGGCCACGAGCAGGGTATCTGCCTGCCCATGGAAGTCACGCCACGAGCCGTCGGCGACAAGGCTAAGCCCTGACGTCGCGCGGAAGGGGCCGGCGCGATCGGCGAGCACCACGAGCTGGTAAGGGGGAACTGAATCGCCTTGTGCAAGGCGGGACGAGAGGGCAAACACGTCGTGCGGGCCGGTAATATCCAACGCGGCGGCGCCCTCGAAGCCGAGCAGAACAATGGTGCGCGTCTTGGTCTTACGAGAAGTAGTTCGAGACTTCATGACGTCATCCTCCCACGACTCGCCCTATGGCGCAATGACAAAGATACTGCAATAACTGCCATGCACCATCAGCTTTTTCTTTCAACTAGGGAGAAGGGAAAGGCGGCAGGAGCCATATTCGCCTTATCCGTGCGCGGGGAACAGTATCTTGATCGAAGCGAGGATCGATTTGAGCTGGCTGGAAGGACAGGGGACCATCTTTAAGAAAGGCCGGCGGAAGCCTGCATTTTCCCATTGACGCGATTATGCGAACTTTGGGACGATGATGCGTGTATTTCGAGCTTCTGGGTCAGATTACCCACATCAAGACATTCGCGGTTGGCTCACGGATTCGGGAAGTTGCGCGGCTTCGTAAGCTGTATGGGATAGGTCGCTGGCGAAAGCGGAAGGGGATTGCGAGAGTTCGGCTGATCGATGGAAGTGTGCAGCTTGCCGAAGTGCACTGGTATGAGGCAACGGGAATTGGTCGAAAAGAATACAAGATTAAACGATTGTTGTGAGGCTGATTGATGAGAAAAGCTAAAGCTGCATCAGCACGCTTGGTCATCTGTGTGGAGAACAAGGGCTACTCGGTGTCTCTGGAAAAAAGAAAGATCTATGTCGCGCTGGCCGATCATCAAGCCGCGAAGCATGGTCATGTGCGAGTCATTGACGAGTCCGGCGAAGACTATCTGTATCCGAAACAGTTCTTTCTGCCTGTCACCTTGCCTCAGTCCATTCGGAAAGCAGTCCTGAAAGCGGCATAAAGAAAGCCTCATTTGCCCTATTCTGGCCGTAGGATATCTCCGGCGACATCCGCATCCTCAGCAACCACTCCCTGAACATTGAATCAGCAAGATAGGGAAGTTATGCTGATTTTCTTATCGCCTCGCCCGCGCGCGGTGATGGTAACTCTGTCGAAGACATAATCGGAAGCAATGGATGAAACCAGGAGCGAACGAGAAGGCCGGGCCTATCACAGACTTTCTAGTGAAAGACCACGGGCGGCTGGAAGCACTGCTGCAATCGGCTGTGGCGCAGGTCGGCTCTGTCGATCAGGGATTGTACGATCAATTTCGAGCCGGGCTGCTCCGCCATATCGGTATGGAAGAAAAGATTCTTCTGCCTGCTGCTCAGCGACTGCGAGGCGGGGAGCCACTTCCGATCGCATCCAAGCTTCGGCTCGACCATGGGGCCATCGCGTCATTGCTCATGCCGCCTCCTACGGCTACTATCATTGCGACGATCCGTGCCGTGCTCAAGGTCCACAATACAATCGAAGAGGGTCCGGGTGGGCTGTATGAAACCTGCGACGAGTTGGCAAGTTCAGAAGCGGCACAGCTCCTGGCCAAACTCCAGGCTGCACCGGAACTGGCTGTGCTGCCTTGCTCCGATGGTCCCGCCGTAATGCCGGCTGTCCAGCGGGCTTTGGAGAGAGCTGGTTATCAACTTCTGGACGATAAAGTTTGAGAGACGTATACTCCAGCAACGAACTAACAAAATGTAGCTGGAAGTTTTCTGACACGCAGAACTGTTTGTGCCCAGTTCGCGCACGGCGGTATACTCGGCGAGGGAGTTCACATTCATGCCACGAAAACGCTCCAAGACATTCGACCCCAAAGCTTTCCTTGCCACAGTCGGCCGAGGTAAAACCACTCAGTCGATTGGCAAAAAGAAAATTATCTTTTCGCAAGGGGATGCGGCTGATGCCGCGTTCTATATTCAAGAAGGGAAGGTCAAGCTTACGGTAATTTCCCACCAGGGGAAGGAAGCTGTCGTCGCGATACTGGGGCCAGGGGATTTTTTTGGCGAGGCCTGCTTGGCTAGCCAGACTACTCGTTTGGCGACTGCGACGGCTTTGGTTGCTTCCACGATTGTGCGCATCGAGAAAACCGCCATGATTCGAGTCCTTCATGACGAGCCCGCCTTCTCCGAGCTGTTCTTGGCCTATGTGTTATCCCGCAATCTGCGAATCGAAGAGGATTTGGTGGATCAGCTGTTTAATTCCAGCGAGAAGCGGCTTGCGAGGGTGTTGCTGTTGCTGGCCCACATTGGGAAAGAGCGCAAGCCTGAGCCGGCCTTGGCGAAGATCAGTCAGGAAACGCTGGCTGAGATGATCGGTACGACGCGGTCCCGCGTGAGTTTCTTTATGAACAAGTTCCGTAAATTGGGCTTTATCGAGTACAATGGCGGCCTGACCGTGCATAGCTCTCTCCTCAACATCGTCCTCCACGACTAATTTCTTCTTCATCCTCCGTGCCATTGCCGGAAACAGGCCCGATGCTTGCCTGGAAAATATTCCTCAATGTGAGCTGTATTGAACAGACTTCCATTCGACAGAATGGCAGAATCTTGCCTAACTTCCACGTATCCTACGTGTGAATCATTAATGAACTATCAATGAACTGACAGATTCTCCCATTCGATGAAGCGAGGAGTCTTGTGATGGAAAGAGGCAGATTCGAGACCATGCTGGCCCATTCCGTGTCGAGCATGCCGCAGGAGCAGAACGTAAGAAGTACAGAGGAAGACCAGGCATCTCATGTGACGTCCGGCCTAACCATTCCTCTGGGAAGCAGGCGCGAGGCACGCAAGGACCATCAGGATCTCTGTTCCTATGAGATGCTCGATGCCACAGAGGAAGGGTCTGCGGTCATTGAGGAAGGAACAGCCTTCGCACTTAATCGGAGCACGGAAGGGATACTTCTCCTCATGCGCCGAGCCCCCCAAGTGAAGCACCTGATCGAAGTGCGTAGCTCCCGACAGGGGTGGGGTGGGACCGTAGATGTCTTTGGTGTCCAATGGACTAAGACCATTCCGGTAGAATCATTCGAAAACTTGTATCTGGTTGGGTGCCGACGGATGTTTGGCCCCTGTGACGATATGTCGTTCTAGACTCGCATTGCTCAGGAACGTTTCTGCTGGAATCGTCGAGGTTGTGGCGAGAGGCTAGGGGGAAGACCAGTGGCATGTTTCCTCACTCGTCAGTGCCTTTCGGATAGGGTTTTGAGGTCTTGCCACGAACCGCTCCGGATAAGGCCTGCCTGCACTGCTGTTCTCTATAAGAAAGGTTACCCCTATGGCACACCCCATAACCATCTCAGAACGAATTATTGAATCCCTGCGCCGTACTCCAGATTGTCGCCTCGATGATTTGGTTGTGAGCTGCAAGAGTTTTCCTCTGCAAACTGTGCTCTCCGAGGTAAGCCGTCTGAGCCGGGCGGGTCAATTGCAGTTGACCCTCATCAGTACTGGTGCCTTTACCCTGCAACTGCTGAGCGCGAATTCTAAACTAAGACTTGTGAAAAGCGCTTGTCCTGAGGGAGAGGATCATGAAAAGGCAGAAAGCTTATTCTCAGAAGAGGAAGAACGATCAGACCTCATACCCAGCGCGCAGAGCCAGCGCGTGCGAGACTATCCCCAACGCTCGCTATCTGACTTGTAATGAAGCGGAGTTGGAGACCCTGATGTCGAAGGGCGAGTCGACCTAACATTGTGTGATGGTTCAGGTGGAGGTAACCTCGCATCCTATAGTCGCTCCGCAGCCATGTGGCTAGGCCAGTTGCATGAGGAGACGCGTATGAGCTGTCATCGGTGCCATGGATTATTGGTTAACGACCAGTCTGCGTTAATGACCCACTATGATTTGAGAGCAGAGACAGGCTTCACAGGCTCGACGTTACGATGCATTAACTGCGGATACGTTGAGGATCCTGTGGTTCGGGCCAATCGACTGAGTCAACCCGAGGGAGATCCTCCGGTTGTTCGGAGAACTCGCGCAGTGTGCTGATGTAACTCTCCCAGTGTTCGCTTCCGGAATCAGAAAACGTCGGAGGCATCCGAAGTTTGAAAGTAGGATGTCTCAGTTGGGGTCAAGGCGGGCCTTCCAAGTTAGCAGTCAAACGCTTTCCTCACGAGGCACTCTGCTCCTAAGCGCCTGCTTGAGGGCATTTGCGGTCATTGAGGAATGACAGGGTTCCAGCGATTTCCCGTGGTCAGGCGACTCTCCGCAGATGTGTCTTCCTGCGTGCCAACACTTGCCGCTCGGCTTGCAGCCAGTATTCGAGATCGCGACCATTCTGATAGCCGCCCTCGCAGTACAGTTGATAGGCGAGATCCCGGATCTCATCTTCCGTCGAATCACCTGTAACGGACGGTGTTGCGGTTGTTTTCTGTTGTTTTGACATGGTGTCTCCTTTTTTATTTCACGAACGACAGTGACAGTTTCCTGCTGGCACTATAGCACCTGATATTAGCCTCAGCGAGAAAACACGGATATTGTGCCTTGTAATCAGCTCGCCCAGGCCTGGACTTCTTCGACGATATCGATATATTTTTGGTGGGAGTTGTCTCTATGGTTTTCACGATGAAGGTGCAAGGGCTTGGATGAGTCGGCCATCGGCAATGCTTTTCGATTGTTATTCGTATAACACGAGCAGGAGGATCTTCTTTCCCCACGCTCGTGTCCGATATTGCTGAGTTCTGTTAGTTCTGCCGTTATGTCTCGCCGCGCGCGGTGGCCTCCTTCTTTGTTCGATGAGAATACGTAGTGCAGTCTTCCAGTTCGGTTATGGTTCCCAATCCTCATTCATCCATACATCCTGTACAGAAATCGCCCAGCCCTCAGCCAAGAGGTTGGCGCCTTCCCCTATAAAACTGAGCCCACATCAGGTTTTTCAGAAACCTCCTGCGTTAGCGGTGGCATACCACTTGCTCAGTACTCTCCATGTTGTTGGCGCGACACCGTAACAACTTATCACGGGGTTGGATCATGCACTCTCTCATGCCTCTTGTGATCTTGGCGTTGTTAATCTCGGGCCTGCTCTCCTGTGCGGACTCAGGAAGCAGTCCTGCCCCGTGGCCATCTTCGGCTTCGGTGGACACCACAGCTCCGACTGTCGCGGTGATCGCTCCAGCCAATGGGACTTCCATGTCGGGAACGGTGATCTTGACAGCCACTGCGTCGGATAACGTGGGCGTCGTCGGCGTGCAATTCAAGCGTAACGGGAATAATTACGGAACAGAAGATATCTCCAGCCCCTATTCGGTTGCCTGGGATTCCACCACCGTGGCTAACGGGGCTCATATGTTCACGGCCGTAGCACGCGATGCGGCAGGGAATAGCACGACATCAAGCGTCGTGAGCATCACAGTCAATAACCCGTCGGCAGGAACTACGATTACCGCTGCCTCCTGTTCTTCTGCAGACCTACAGGACGCTGTGAACCAAGCACAGGATGGGTACACCGTAATGATCCCCGCGGGAAGTTGTGTCTGGACATCTGGCGTTTCAATTAACGGAAAAGGCGTCCATTTACAAGGAGGAGGCTCGGGCCGTGTGATCGGACGCAGTCTGTCATCAGTGGCGATCGGTACGGGCGCCAAGACGTTCACGACACAAAACGGATTGGCTATCAGTGCCGGTCAGACATTACACATCGAACGCACGGGCGGGATCGTGTCAGGGGCTACGCCCACGGGAGGGCGCGGCTACATGATCGGCACGGTGACCAGCTATAGCGGCACAACGCTGATTATGGATATCACCAGCGCCAGCGGCAGTGGCTCCCATCCCCTATGGATCATCTCGACCAGCGCTGCCACAACTATTACCCACAGTGCCGGAGGCGCGGTGCTCTTGTCGCTTGCTGAAGACAGCAGTCACAACGTTGAGGTGTCGGGAATGCGATTTGTAAATGGCACGGGAACGAACGATTTTGTGAACATGAATCGAACGGCCAATGGCACGCCGATACTGATACACGATATGTATTTCGAGACATCCCATGGCACTCAGGATGCGATCCAGTCGGATACCAATCAGGGGGTGATATGGAATTGTTCATTTGTCGCATTACCCTATTCACGGTCCCAGCTGGCCATCCATCACGTCGTGTTGGGAGACACCGATTCCTGGACTCGCCCGTCGACGATGGGAAATGCCGACAGCACCGGAACCAGCAATCTGTATATTGAAGATTCTGATTTCCACGGATGGTTGAACGCGACCGACTTTGATAGCAACGCACGCTCGACGATACGGCACAGTCTGTTCAATAACGCAGGATTTGGAACCCATGGCGCGGATACGTCGAGCTACGGTCAGCGGCACTTCGAGTTCTACGATAACGAGTTGTTCTTCGACGGCTTCTCCAACGGTCAGACACTGCCTGTTGCGCGAGGCTTTTACCTGCGCGGCGGGACCGGCGTCATCGCGGATAACGTCATCAACATGCCAGGAGGAAGCGACTATCCCAACAAGCTGGGTGTGGATATGACGGTGATGAACCTACAACGCAATGGCGGGCCGAATCCCTGTTGGGGCGCAAACGTTGCGGGTATCCAGTACCCGGCTCCGCGACAGATCGGCATGGGCAGAGTGACCGGGGTAGCCGGAAACGATTCGGTCACGTACACCGGCGACAGCGAGCCGCTCTATATTTGGAACAACTCTGGAAATTTCACGATCGGTACGTCCGACTTTGTGGGCAGTGCTTGCACCAATCCCGATTCAACGCCGTCGTATGTCGTGGCTGGCCGAGACTACATCGAGAATACGCCAAAGCCTGGTTACGTGAAATATCCCTATCCGCATCCGTTGCGCTGAGTAGGTTCCCCTTTCTCCAGTCGCCTTGCTGCATGCGGCTATCTTGAGAAGCGGTTTTATCGGTACGCTGTCACCGATGAAGTTGTCGTTTCGAGCCGCTGGAGGGTGTAGTCCAATCGTTCACGGTGGGGAGAGGCGAGGGACTGAAACTGAATCCCGATTCCGTGTGCCCCAGACCAACGGATAACAGCGCCTTGAATGAGGATTGGAGTCTTGTGCTCTGGAATATACAGCAGGAGGTCCACCTTCATTCCCGCGAAGGCTTGGAAGGGGCTTTTTAGCCGGCATCCTCTACGCGAGAGATCCAGCGCCTTGTCAATCTGATGGAGGTGACCCTGATGGACGAGGGTGCCGGAGAAAGTCGCTTGGAATCGGGGAAACTGTCGCACCACCATAACGTTGCTCGTTTCTGCACTGTTGCGCGAGATGGTTAGCTGAATTCTGAATCGAAGACTATGCAGATGTAATGCCAGCTATAGGCGGCGGCAATTTTCCGTTTCCCTGGTGATATCGCGTACTTGAAATTCAATGAGTGAGATGCCTTGTCCCTTCATGGGCAGAGGCGAAGGCTATGGGAGACGACATTGCAGGAGCAGGCAGGGAGTGGGGTAGAGTTGCCGGCCGAAGATCAGAGAGGTGGGGACTCAGCGACCCGGTTATTTGGCGATTGTGATACTGGGGACTCCGACGCGAGGTATCTCGCTGACGGTCATTTGGAACAAGAGGTACAGCATTTGGAAGGCCTCGCGGTTCCAACGCGCCAGCGGCCCGGTTGTGTTCACGGCGTAATGTTTTCCGTGAGACTGGATCGAAAGATCGGCTCCCGACGGCGCGCTATCCGACAATACGATCTCCATGGTGTGGACAGGGTTTTCGCGGACCTCTGGGGTCCGCGGATCCTTGTCGACGTGGTATTCGGGATCTTCTCCAAGCGATCGGCCCAGGAAATTGAGTATGGTGTTGAAGCTCCGCAAGCGGAACTCGCCCTTGATGGGATATTCCCCTCCGACGTGCCCTGTCCTGATATCGAATGCCACATCGTTGAGGTGCCCCTCTTCCGTTTCATCGATTAACCGAGCCCGTTCGTCAGGTGAGAGTGTGGCGGGATCATAGTTGGTGATGAGTGTTCGCCCCAACACTTGTTTGCGAAGGGTATAGGTATTGTCTTTTTGGTTGTAAGCGACGAGATATTCTTTCTGTAACGCTTGAAAGCCTTCGGCCGTGACCGAGTTGGCGGGAATGGTCCAGGTCCGATTGTAGACAAGCGGCTCGGCATGGAGCTGGTTCTGGTCCTGAATGGCCGAAAGGTGCGTGACTACGTGGCGGAACATCTCATAGCCTTTCCGATCCGCAGGCGTATTGCGATAGGCGACCTCCTGGCCGTTTTCCGTGACACGCAGTTCTTGCGTCATCAGCCTGAGCAACAAATCGATGTCGTATCGCTGGCGGAGAAGGAGGAGAAACTTGGTTTCCTGAAAGGGGGTCAAGAGCCGCTTGGTGAATTCTTCCCCTTCGATCGGGACAATACTGATGGTGGGGTTCTCCGCCACGCTGCCGCCGAAGATCGGCATGAGGCCCCTGCTGGCCTCTCCCGTCAGTGCCGGCGTGGCCCCGGCGCTGACACGGAAGTCGAACGTTGCGGCAATATTCGAGACGCCGGTGAAGTGAATCGGCTGGTGTCGATGGGCGCGGGCGATGTTGATGAGCAGTTGTTTGGAGATGGCATCCGTGATCGCCTCATCATAGGTCGTCACGGCGCGATTCAGCGTGATGGGTGAGAGGCAACCGGTCAGAGCCAGGGTGAAGAAGATTCCGGCCAGGGTCAGTCGCGCGGGAGATATTGTACGCTGTCTCATCGTCACATGAACAACCTTCGAGATTGCCCGACCATCTTTCGGCAGATTTGTAGCACACCTGTGGCAAGTTGCCTAGCTGGGTACACATGTTTCGTGGTGGAAACACAAAAGGGGTCGAGAGGCCACAATGATGCCTCTCAACCCCTTCGCTCGCTGCAGTTAGTTCAGCGGTGGAACCACTCCGGCAAATGTCAACAGATCGGTGATACGAAACTCTCCGGGCGCCGCAGACGGCAGCACCGGTGTCCAGTTTGGCCGAGCGGCTAGGTAAGAAGTCTCATCGGCCTTCAGCAGGCCGATAAACACCTCACCCACGATGCAGCCTCCCACCGGTCCTAAGCGGAGACCATTCTCCATGATCTCCGCTTCTTTCAAAATATAAAACCAGAGCGGCGTGCTCTTCTCCATGTCAAAAGGCGTGAGCGCGTCCAGCTGTGTGGGGCTCAAGACTGGAACACCCATTCTCCGTGCAATCGCTTGGCCGGACGGTATCCCGAAGTTGACGTGACGCATCAAATTGCGTGAGGCCAACGACTGTACTCCGTCGGCAGGCAAACCGGGAGCAGGCCCACGCGACCCTGGAAGTAGCATCACTACGCTTGAGAGTTTGCCATCGATCTTCTTGTTGGGCCTGGAATTGCCATCGCCAAAGTTGAAGAACGTTTGCCAGTCGACAAACCGACGCGGTGCGCGTTTCCCGCCACGCAGATCGATTGGATCCGGGTCGTTGGGATCTTGGGCATCGTCGAAGAGAAAGGCGAAGAAGGGCGCTGCCGGCGTGACGCTGGGGCCAAAGTTGAGGCGGTAGCTCGGACGAATTTGTGAATGGCCGAAGCGGTAGGCCGCCACCGAAAATTCGATAGGGATCGACGGATCCTTCTTTCTGTCCACATCATAGAAGCGAAGCCCCTTTCTGAGGATGTCATCGACGCGCTCTTGTCCTATTGTCAGCGGCAGGAATTCATGCAGGATAATCCACTGATAATGCCACCGGACCTGGCGTTGGGCCAGCTTGAAGATCCGCTCAGCCGATTGATCGGCAAGAGAGGGATCCTTGCGCAGATGGTCGATCACCGCGTTATGAAAGCGCAGCATCGCCAAGTGGAACTGGGCGAGGATTATATGTTCGTCGTTCCGGCTATCTCCAAGGATGGCGTTATTATTGGGATCACGCGGCAGGTCGAAACGGATCGCGCCCTTGCGAGAAACCTGCTCTGAGCCAGGAATCGGCTCCACGCGGAACTTGATGTCGCCGGAAGTCACGTCATACAACTCCGGGGATCCTGTCGGCCCATCGCCGTAGACACTGTCCAGATCGAATGCCGCGGTGCGAAAGTTCGTTGTTTTTTTGGGATTGCTCCGCTCGAGCAACGGGGATCTTGGGTCGAGCGTGATATCGTGGTCCAGAAACTGGCCGAAGAAGGTGACGCCGGCTGTCATGTTGAGATTGTCTGGATTGTTCGGACTGAACTGCGCGGGATTTAAGATTGACTGAACTGGATCGCTGAGGATATCCAACGCGTCGATGAGTCCACCTTTTTCACCCAGCTTTTTAGCCTGATCACGTGCGGCATCGGTAGGCGGGGCAAAGGGCGGCAACTCAGGAAACATGCGGGTAAACGAGTTGTCTGGAGTGTGTGGCCGGTCTCGCATACCGGGAAGGGTTAAATTGTTTTTCCCATCTGCATGAGCCGTAGTGATGCCGAGTAGCGTGGTCGAACACAGTACTCCTGCCAGACCTACGGACAAAAACATTCTTTGACTATTAGACATGGTGCCCCCCTCTGAGGTTTCGGATCCTGCGACCAGCTACTTCCAGGGATGAACGAGATGATGCTTAGCCTGAGCAAGAACCGAACCATGGTGAGGGCAAGACAGACTGGTTATTTCAAGCTGAATCGGAAGACTTAACTTCTATGAAGTGAACTCTATGCGGGAGACGATATGTATAACTGTATGAAGAAGAGTGCATGCGGCTCTTCACGCCAGTGTGACCGCAACCATATTTGTTGACTGTGTATTTTGGCAGGTTAGGAATGGGAAACCTTCAGAGTCCGGCGGCATCTCAATGGGTTATTTGGTATTAGCGGCAATCTCACCAAACAGGCAGGGCCTGCATAGTATCGAAATAGGCGACTCTCATTGCTTTACAGTAGTGGGCTCTAGATAATGCGCAAAAGATTCTGATTCCAACTTCATTCTTCGTCCGATAAAAGGTATCGAATGTCTTCTCTTTCTTTGGCCCTGCTCATCTTCGGTGTGTGCTATCTGGTCATCCTCACCGAACGGATACACAAGACGATTGTAGCGCTGTGCGGGGCGGCGGTCATGATCGGGCTCGGCGTGGTTTCGCAAGAGGAGGCCTTCTATTCCCATGAGTTCGGTGTCGACTACAACGTCGTGTTTCTCCTGATCGGGATGATGGTGATCATCAACATTGTCCGAGAGACCGGTCTCTTCGAGGTCTTAGCCATCTGGGCGGCGCAACGGGCCGACGCGAAGCCGTTTCGCCTGTTGGTGTTGCTGGCCCTGTTGACGGCAGGGCTCTCGGCCATGCTCGATAACGTCACCACGGTGCTCCTCATGGCGCCGGTTACACTGGCCATTACCAAGCGGTTGGAACTCAATCCCATTGTATTTCTGGTGACTGAGGCGCTCGCGTCCAATATTGGCGGGACTGCGACGCTGGTCGGCGACCCTCCCAATATCATGATTGCCAGTAAGGCTGAATTGAGCTATCTCGATTTTCTCATGGTCTTGGGTCCCATTGCGGCGGTGATCATGGCCTTGTTCCTTGCTGTGCTGTGGCTGATCTTTGGGCGAACAATGACGGTGGCGCCGCACCTCCGAACGGCGGTGTTGGCATTGAGTTCACGGGAAGCCGTATTAGATCGACCGTTTTTGCATCGATGTCTCTGGCTGCTCGGGATCGTCAACGTAGGGTTCTGCCTGCACTCGCTCATTCATCTTGAGCCTGCCACGATCGCTCTCCTTGGCGCGAGCCTGTTCATGCTGCTCGGTCATGCGAGACGGAAGCCGAAAGATATCGAGGAGCTGTCGTATCTCACCGATGTCGAGTGGAAAACCATCTTCTTTTTTATCGGGTTGTTTATCCTGGTCGGTGGATTAGTCAAGGTCGGAGTGATTCGATACTTGGCAGATCAGTTGGTGACGGTGACACAGGGGAATCTTACGGGCTCCACGATGGCGGTACTCTGGGGATCGGCAATTCTCTCAGCCGCGGTGGATAACATTCCCTATGTTGCGGCGATGAATCCATTGATTGTGGATCTCGCCCGGTCGCTGCACCCCGAGATTTCCGATTATGCCACCTTGGTGCATCAGCCGGACATCATGCCGCTGTGGTGGGCGCTGGCCCTTGGAGCTTGTCTGGGGGGGAATGGCACGATCATCGGTGCGAGCGCCAACGTTGTGATTGTGGATATTGCTCGCAAGGCCGGCTATCCCATCTCCTTCTGGCAATTTTTCAAGTTTGGATTCCCCGTGATGTTGGGGTCGGTGCTGATGAGCGCGGTGTACCTCTGGGTGCTCTTTCTCCGTTGATCCAGGAGATTGTCCGGCATTGACCGTTCTACTGAGGGGATTGCTCTGCGGCCTCGGATCTGGCCGCACCACCTGCCGGCTACTTGCCCTTGTTCATTCACAGGGGTATGATTTGCCGTCCCCGCTCACTTACATCAATGAGGAGGCGCTATGGCGGTCCGTTCCACTCCTTCAAAACCACGGGTTTCTCTCGACCGGAACATCGAACGGATGCGGAAACAGCTCGCTGATTTCGCCCCGTTTTTGGGCAAGGGCAAGCAGACACTCAGCTTGGAGGAGTTTGATCTGGAAACTGAACGGCTGATCGAAGAACTTCTCGGGCAGACCTCTGACCTGCTGCATGCCTATGAGTATGCTGAGTTAGGTGAGGCGGCAGGATTGGTCAACATGACAGATGAGGCGCCGGAAGGCACCGGCATGGATAGTGAGCGCCAAAGCCTCTTGCAACGCGGCCGTGTGCTGGAAAGCTGCGTGTCGGAGTTGGAGGCGCGCCGGTCCGCTGGAACGAAGAAAGGCAAGGTCGGGCGTACGCTCAAAGGTCCGCAGATCGCCGAGCACATGTCCACCGAGGTTCGGGATGTGTCGCAGGATGCCAGCCTACGGCAGGCCGCGCAGCTGATGCAGCAATGGAAGCTGGGGTCGCTACTCGTTACAAGCAGCCAATCGTATGTCGGTATCATCACTGATTCAGTCCTGACTCGCGAGGTAGTGGCAAAGGGGTTGGATCCCAATACGACAGCGGTCAAATCCTGCATGCGGACTCCGATAGCGACGATTGAAGGTGATCGGCCAATTATCGATGCTGTGCGCATGATGAAGGAACGGGGAACCAGGCATCTGGCAGCGACGCAAGATGGACAGATTATCGGTGTGATCTCCGTCTCCAATATTCTGAGGTATTACTCGGGTATCGCCTAACACTAAGTTACGCGCTGTTCCTGGATGGTGTGTGAGACTAGCAACTGTGTGGGATAGTCTCGTGTTGCGAAGACGAAACATCCGCCCGTCACCCTTTTCTCGTGAATCTCGCGCGTATAACGAGACATATTTCTCGTTCATGCCAACGGCTTTGAGTCATTTGCCATCTATTCTTGTTTCCAGCCATTTGCTCCTATTCATCAGCAGGGGAGGTGAGAGATGGGGCCAACCAAGGCGATTATCAAAGAGAATGGGCTCTATGAAGTGGTAGGGGTAAAGCTAATTAAGGAGGGGTTTGCCAGCCGGCAGGAGATCGATGACTACGTGAAGCATCATTATTTAGCATTGCCGGTGCGCGACAACGCTGGGAATCTGTGGTTGCTCGATGGGAAACCGGTGTATTGTTTCCGTGGCACGCAATACGAAACAGTAGACGATCAGAGGGTCCATCTCTCTCGCTGTTCGGATTGTGGGGGCATGGGAATTCGATCAGATGAATTTACCGTCGAATCGGATTGCATTCGGTGCACGGTCTGCGGGCATGAGTTCGATGCGCGACTGGAAATGATGGAAACATAAAGAGGGGGCAGCCTGTTAGGTCTTCCATGCTCACAGAACCCCCACGATGAAGCTGTGGTCGGTCGATGTGTGCAGTGAAGGACCGTCTGGCTGTTCCCCTTACGGCGAGGTTAGGACAATGGAAGGCTCTCGCCTGAGTAATATAGATAAGGTATCGATCTGTGTGCCAGTGGATGGGTGAAAGGTTGCAACCGCAACCTATGTGTTCCGGGGTTGACTCTTTTCTGGACTGGAATTAAATTATTCCCGCTTCCTTCTCTTTATTGCTGTAAGTCGCTTCCGATCTGCATGACAGGTGTTGTGTATGATTGCAAGGCCTGCCCCCAAGCTTCAGACTCAAGACTCTATTGCAATCGTCGTGTCACTCGATGCGGCACATTCAATGATCGCGTTGCCTGTCGAAATGCCGGAGGCCCATATCAGAGAAGACGAGAGTGTCACTGGGCTGGATGATGCTCCAGGAGGGGCGGGTGTCTATGAAGAATGGGGCTATGCTGAACGTGCGTGGTATCTGGAGAAGCGTCAAGGCTTTGTAGGGGTGCTCCGTGCGCTTTTTTTACCGACGGAGGGTGTCGTCGAAGTAGGAATTCATCAATCGATCTGGGCTGAGCGGGCTCAGAAGCCTCCGGTTGAAGCCTTCAAGTTTGAGATCAGTAAAGCTGGGTATCGGAGACTGCGGTCCTATCTCCGAGCGACCATTGCATCAGAAGAGCCGGTAGGCATTGTCGGTAACAGTCGGTTTTGTGTCGCCAGGTCGTCCTATCATCTATTCCACCATTGCCATCATTATACGGCGAAGGGCTTGCGTGAGGCAGGGTTGCCTATTCCGATGATGGGAGCCTTGACCCGCGATGGTTTTGCCAGGCAGCTACGACGCATCATGCCGCTCTCCGAGCCGCATAATTCATGACGGTACGTCGTCTGACGGCCTAATTGTATATTCCTCGTGGTATGTACCTTAGAGTTCCCTCACGGCCTGCGAGACTTGCGAGAAATACCGGACAGGTCAGTGAATTCATCATTGCCAGTTTCACCTGTCGCACAGACCAACTTCTCGGACGTCTGTTTCACGGACGATAGTGCAGGCGTGCGAGTACCAAGCTCTCAAGTGTAAACATCGACTAAAATGGAGGCTAGTGGGAAGGTCTTGAGAGGAGCCTGGCTAACCACTTCGTAGGGTATATTTTTATTCGCGAGAGCGGTAGTCTGCGGAGAAATATTCACCCTCTGATCATTCAAGTAGTGGGTGAGTCACCGATACATAT
>SWDM01000012.1 GCA_005116835.1 Nitrospira sp.
CTGAAAGCATCTAAGCGAGAAGCGTGCCTCAAGATAAGCTCTCCCGGGGTGTATGCCCCCTAAAGACCACTTGTAGACTACGAGTTTGATAGGCTGGGTGTGGAAGGCCAGTGATGGCTGTAGCTGACCAGTACTAATCGGTCGTGAGGTTTAACATCATCATCTTTGCTCCTGATAGACATGGTCTCACACGCGCATACACGCGCGAGTGTTGAGTTGAAAGTTCTGAGTGCTGAGTGATAACTCACAACCCAGAACTTCGAACTCAGTACTCAAAGGAAGTTCCCGGTGGCATTACCGGAGGGGCCACACCCGTTCCCATCCCGAACACGGAAGTTAAGCCCTCCAAGGCCGATGATACTGCTGCTGTGAGGCAGTGGGAAAGTAGGACGCTGCCGGGTTATAAAAGGCCGGTCAGGTTGCAAAACCTGACCGGCTTTTTCTTTTCTAGCAGGCTGCGTGAAATCACGGCATACGCATAAAGTCACGCTGAAGTCTCACGTCGAGTCTGGCCCGGCACACACCAGATGAGGCCTATGCCGTGATGCTGCAGACGGGTAAGCGGGCCGCGTAAGTAGCAGCCGAGACGCCATTGAACAATCTTGGGCCGCGGTTCAACCGAATGGGACCACTTCTCATTCTGGTCTGTCGGTCTGTCTCGTCTCTTTCGTTCATCGAATCAACTTAACTGGCTGGATTGAACGAACTAGCCTGCCCAGCTCGCCGCCGCTGGCTTGGCAATATTATCTGATCGAGCTCATGTGATGCCGTTCATAATCCGATTCGGGAATGGTGTCCGATGTGTATTCGAACAAATCTTTGCGTGAGCTTATAAGGTGTGACACACTAAAACCGTTTTCATGAGCTGTTCATTGAGGTTGTCTGGCCGGAAGATATCGTAACTGAGACATTTTATGGGATTGAACGCTACTTTCCCTGACCCTGCTTAGATCTCCTCACTGCGATCCTATGAAAGGAATGATGACTATGTCCAAACCACATGATTTGAAGAGTTTTCTGGAAATTCCGTATGAAGAGCTGGAAGACATGAATCTCAAAGCGGCGCAACGGGCCGAGAAGGCCAGCATCAAAGAGTTGGAGCAGGAATATACGGCGTGGCTGAAAACGGAGAAACATATCAAGGCGGTGACCCTGTGTTTCTCGGATATCGAAGGCCGGCTCCACATGCTCGATTACGACAAGAAGTTCCTCCTGGACTCGCTGGGGAATCTGACGTTTGACGGATCGTCCATCCGCGGGTTCACGCCCCAACATGAGTCGGATCTCCGCCTGGAAGTTGACTGGTCGTCCATACGCTACTTTCCGGCCGATGTGATCGGGGCAGGGAAGGTGATTTTCTTTGCCTCCGTGTTAAATGGGGACCGCACCCCCTATCATAGCGATTTCCGCGGCATGCTGAAATCGTATACGAGAGACCTCAAGAAGAAGCAGGGCATGACCGCATATGCGGCCAGTGAGGTGGAAGGCTTTCTGGTGGCCGGGCAGAACGCCGAGCAAGCGTATGGGGAGAATGGGTTCAAGCTGATTTCCACTGGTGGGTACTACCACTCGCTCCCCATGGATACGCTTCGACAGTTTATCGATACGTCTGCAGAGGCACAGCGGGCGCTGGGTTTCAAAAATGAAAAAGACCATCCGGAAGTCGCGCCCTCGCAATTCGAGATGAACTTTTCTTATGCGGAAGTGGTCCGCGCGGCAGATAATGTGCAGCTGTACAAGCTGATCTGTCGCCAAGTGGCCCGATCCATGGGGCACACGGCCACGTTCCTTCCGAAGCCATTTGTCGGGATCAACGGGTCCGGCATGCATACCAACTTCTCATTGGGCAAGAACGGTAAAAATATTTTCTACGATGCGAAGGGAAAAGATGGTCTGTCGGACGTGGCCTGGGACTTCATCCTCAAACTCCTGAACCATGCGCCCGAGATCTGTCTTGTGCTGAACCCGTCGGTGAATGCCTATCGCCGTCTGGATCCGCATTTCGAGGCGCCGAACCAGATTAAGGTCTCGGCGATCGATCGCGGGTCGATGATCCGCATTCCGATGGCCAACGAAAAGACCGCGCGCATCGAAGTGCGCTCAGTCGCTCCCGATGCCAACCCCTACCTCGTGCTGTATACGATGCTGAAAACCGGCTTTGAAGGGCAACGCCTGGAAATAGACGAGACGATGGGCGCCCGTGTGCGATACCTGCCTTCCTATATCAATGATGCGATCGAGCTGTTTAAATCTTCGAAATTTATTGCGGACATTCTGGGTGAGGACAGCAAGCACAAGTATGCGACATTCAAACAGGCGGTGGCGGATCGCTCACCGAAAGAACTGGGGACGGTGGTGAAGGCGTCGGAAGTGCTCTTTCACCACGAAGTCACCAATCAACTACTCTGGAATCAGTTCTAGTCCGGAGCGCAGACGGTCCTTGCAGAGACAAAGAAGGGGAGCAGGTAAATCCTGCTCCCCTTCTTTGTTCCCTATTGGGAAGAGATGGCTATTCGTATGCGATCTATCTTGTACCGTTCAAGTCTGAATCATTTATTGACGCCAACGGGTATGACAGGCTGGAGAGACTGGAGTCATTTTTATAAGATTGAAACTTTTGACTGCCGGGGTGTGCGGTTCGTGGGGCAGGTAGTTATGTATCCAGCAAAACATTCTCTTGTTTCTTGGCGTGGGCAGGACGGTTGCGGCCGAGGAGGTCCAGCACAATGATCCACATGAGCCCGGCCAGTCCGAGAAGCAATGTTCCGACTATTGCCTGTGTCATGTGGAGTCTCCCTTCATTGAAAGATTTGTCGTAGACAGAACCTGTATCCAGCAAGCGACGTACCTAACCTCACAGGCGCTTGCTCCCTGTTAAGCCGTTGATTTTTAAATGAATTTCAAGATCCAAGATCTTGTATGGAAGTCGAAGCGCCGGCGATTTCACGTAACAAAGGGACAAATATTGACAGTTTCTCTGCTCCCTTCCTGCTTCGGTATTTGTCGATTCAACTGGAGTCCGGTAAGAAAGGAGTTGAACATGGTCAGAACCATGGACGGAAACCGTTCAGGCCGCTGGAAGAGGCTCGGCTGGTCGTGTGGCGTTCTTCAGGTGGGACTTCTTGTTCTTCATGAGACTGATCTGTTTCTCCGTGGGTGCATAGGGGCGCGGCGTTCTGTCCCTGTAACGTTTCTCAAACTGCTCGATGAGCTGAAGCGCTTCCACCGTGCGCTCCTGCCCGATCATGAGATCTACGAGGCGTAAATACGTCGGCACGAGGAGCGGCATATGCCGAACCTCCTTGGCATGTTCAAGTGTATGGAGATACTTGTCCATAGCAATGGTTGGGTTTGAGCAATCTCCCAACACCGCTTCCAATATATAGATGCCCAACCGATCTGTGTTGGCGCTGATGCTCCGTTCCCAGGGACCAAGGACCATCTCCCCTAATTCATCCTGGCTCAACTGTATCGGTTCACGCTTGCGGGATGATTGTAATCGTGTGACGATCCGTTCCGCTTCTGGCCACGCGCCGTACAAGCCGACGAGAAAGCCGATGCAGCGCGCAGGCGTGTTACACGTTCCCTTGATCGGTGAGAACTGACGCGTCATCACCTCGCTCGGAGGGAATACTGTTGCGTGAGCTGTGCGGCACACCTCGCAGGCCTGTCGATCGTCAGCTACGACATAGACATACATACGGATGCCCGATCGGTCGAAAATATCGATCGCGAGAATTCGTCCCTTCATCGTTTGGATTTGATAGTACTGCCAAAGGACAAGTAGCCCGAAAATTCCCAGCAAGTAGGGAAGGAAGTCAGGCAGAAGGATGCTGCTTGAGATTTCCATAGACCTGGCGCGATAAAAAGTCAGCACACTGCGGTTAATTAGGAAAATTATAACGAAGAAATCTCAACCAATCTATGAATAGATGGGTTTCTATATCAAAGAGCGATGGCCTGGGCCATGGTTGAGTCGTGTAGAAAGCGAGGTGAGTTGTATGGCGTGATCATTCTCGCACGGAGAGTTAGGGATTTTTGAGTTTCCATTCCCTGGCCCGCTTGTGCGCTTCGGCTATCTGGGCTGGCGTCATCTGTTTGGCGAGATCATCGCGATAGACCGCTGCGCCGACATGTCCGTTTCCTGCCGCCAGGTTATACCACATATGTGCCTGGACTAAGTCTACTGGGGTTCCTTGGCCAAAGGCATACTGCATGCCGAGATAGAACTGCGCCCTGTTTTCCTTCTGTGCCGCGGCTTTTTCGTACCACTGGCGCGCTTTTGTATAATCCCGTGGGACGTCGTCTCCATTTTCATGTAGCAAACCGATGGAGAACTGCGCTCGTGCATCACCCTGTTCGGCAAGCGGTCGCCACTCACGCAAGGCGGTGGCGTAATCTCCACGGGTATTGGCATCCAAGCCGGCTTGATAGTCCGCCCATGCGGGCGCGGCAAGGCTGATGATCGACAGCAGGAGGGCGATGGAGTATCGAGATATCATAAAACAAGATCGCAGGGTTCTTGACACTGGAATGGACTGGCGTTGTATGAAACGGCGGAACTCTCAGAGAAACGATGGAATGGGCGAGTCTGGAAAAACATGGAAGTTTATTTTAGGAAAGGTCTAGGGAAATCGCAAGGCAGGGCAGGGCCTCCTTCAGTTTCCGCTGGACGCATGCGTTGCGCTGCTAGAGGCAATCAGTAGGCCATCCCACTCCCTGACGGTGCCCCATGGATGAGTAGCTGCTAGCTCACAACTGCAGTTTGTTTGATGGAGAAGACCCCGACCCCTCTTGTGATGACGATCTTTCCTGCCCGGCTTAAGCGAGAGATCTCCTGATAGATATCGCTCGAATTGAACTCCGGAGAACTTGCCACCAAAGCGTCGAACTCACAGGTCTTGGAGCCTTGGAGTTGTTCGAGGATGCGATCGGTAATGGGCCTCTGCGTTGACATGTGGATTCCTCCTTGCCGCGACGTGATCGTCTGGAAAAATATGCCGTGTATGCTACCGGCGTTGGAGCGGCGGAGACTGGGGAATCGGTCGCGTTGGGAAGGACATGAAGCGCGAGAGATGAGACAGTCGGCGTGGCTGAAACGTCTTAATTGTGATGCTACGCGCCCAGCGAGCACTCAGTCAAGGAGTCATCGCGATGCATGCAGCTGTCATCGTGCCAAGCGGGGGGATGCAAAACCAGATGAATCGGTTCTCGGTTGTCCACGGCTGAGGGTTTCTCACTCAATTACTGTGGTTCATTGTTATGAACCTGCCCACTCTCGCACCCCTATCCCTTCCCCATAATGTGGGGGAAGGTAAGAGAGAGGGACGAAGAATTGTCATGAATGAAGTGGGCTAGTAGAGAGCGGGCTGGCTGCAGCGGCACTTCTCCAGTTGGTACTTCATACACGTCGAGTTTCCATTGCAATGGCATGGGTTATGCGTTAACCGAATTTAAAAAATAAGATGGTTGCGGTTGACATGATCTGTTGAAGAGGAGTAATGATGAAACTGTTCGCACACTGGTTGACGTATCGTGTTTGGCAGAGTGTGCGACTCTCCGCATCGTCCCATCGAATCACTCCGAACCAAGGAGGAGGTGTAGATGGCAGACCTTAGTCCACCGGATCACAACCGCCCGTCGAGTTAAGAGCGAGGCTCCTCGTCGGTCACGCTAAGTGCTTCTCCATCGGCTGTCGCCTTCCCGCGTATGGGAATACATACTGATGAGCCATTGTGGAGAAGCAGAGTAGGCGTGAAAAGCATAGGCGTCTGGGACTAATCGCATCATCCCGACGAGCCGCCTTTCAACTCATCCCTCGCACGGGTATTCTGGATCAGCGCACGATAGATTTTTCTGGCGTCATAAGCGCCACATACGGGTGACCTTTCACATGAGTGATTGGTCACCCGTGCTGTTTCAAGACGTAAGGCAAGAGGTTTTCTTGAAGCTCCTGATCTGAGTGTGGCGTCGTGTGTTTCGTACATCGAATCAGAAGGCTGAAATATAGTACAGAAGCCAGACGAACCTGTTTTCAGCCACGATCGAGATGTGGGGCAATGACGGACGAGTGAAGTGAAGATGAGGAGTCAGGGGGACTCCCATGCCTGTCAGTGGCCCAGCCTAATCTGGGTGAAAACACCACTATGGTCGGACACAGCTGGTTCTGCAGGACTAATAGGACCAGTCATCGCGTTGCCTGGGTTGAAGACAACGTTACTCCTGTCCACGGTGTTCGCGCCACGGAGGAACAGATAGTCCACTCTGGTCGGCTTTGAGAAGTCTGCTCCTGTTTGCCTATCGATCAGACCTTGTAAGGGGCTGACTCCGTCCGTGCAGTGGATGTCCGGTACTCCATTTCTGCAGAGGGTTCCTGGCTCCTCGGAAAACTTGGCTTTCCGATACTCTGCGTAACTGTCTCGAAAGCCACCGTTCATGATGGTTTCATAGACGGATTGCTCCGCTGGTCCTTTCACGGAGTCGAGATTAAAGTCTCCCCCAATGACAGCATGACTGCTAGAGGCCACTGCTTCGACCTGTTGTACGAAACCCAAGAGCCCATCCACTTGCCGTCGGAGTGCTTCGACTGAACAGGCGGAACAGAGATGGGTGTTATAGAAGTGGAGAATCCCGTATCCCGGGACGTTGATGTGAGCCGCCTGCACATTGCGGGTAATCTTCAAGTTAATTCCTTCGAAAACCATCTCGGATTCGATCGGCAGGAATGTTGAGAAGTGTCGCGTGACGTGGCAGCGACTCAAGATCGCATTGGCGGTGGTCAGCACCAGGGGCACCCCCGTTTCCCACGCCACGTGGAGTTCGTACGGATCGGTGCTACGTTCATTTAGTACCAATTGCAAATCTCGAGCGCTATCAGAGGTGCCCAGCAGCGTGCGAATGCGATCGACATCGGTCATCACGGCTTCCTGCAACAAGAGCACGTGGACATTGTTCGTCACGGCAAACTGTGCGATATCGGCCCAGCTTTTCCTCCTCTCAGCAGCCGGAGTATCAAACGGCTGATTGAGCGTGAGGACGTTGAGCTGTCCGGTTAAAGCAATGTCTGCACATTCAGCAGAAAGGGCTGGCGGTCGCTTGGAGGCGCAGCCAGGAATGAACAATATCAACGACAGAAATATCCCAAGGTGACTCATACGAATACTCATGGTTTCCCCCTTCACCTTTTCTCAAGTCGCCTGTGCTCCACTCCTTGAGGTGTCTGCGAACGTGGAATGATGTGATCTTTCCCCCTATGAACAGGCGGCGGGGGATAGGCTACTCAACGTCGTCCATCGTACCAAACCGATAACTGCTTTTTGTCTTGTAATGTCCGGCGTGGGTGCAACAGGACTCGTAGGATCTGAGCGGTGATCTCCCGTGCGGAGTAGAGTGTCACTTTGCGTGCTGATGTCTCAAGTGGATGTTTTCTCAATATGATGAATTGAAGGCCGCGCTCTCGCCCCCATCGCTTGAGTTGCTTACTCAAACGTATTTCCTCGGCAGCGTAGAGCTCCTGGGTGAAACCACCGACGTCGCGAAAGGCATCGCTGCGACAAACCAGCAGGGCACCAGATGCCCAGTGAAACAGAATCGACGCTCCCATCCACAGCTGCAAGATCGAGTTTGCCCACCATGGGATTCCCTGCATGCGAAGTGTACAGCCACAACCCACGCTCCTCCCGTCTTCAATCGCCCGCAAGATATCGGCAAGCAACCCAGGATTTAAGACACTGTCGGCGTCCAGAAACAGCAACCAATCTCCTGTCGCCTGAGCTGCGCCGGTATTGCGCGCTCGACCGATCTGATTGATCGGTTCAAACACAACCTGGGCCCCTGCCTGCCTTGCGAGATGGGCCGTGTTGTCGGTTGAATTGTTGTCGACCACGATAATCTCTGAAGTGGAACCAGCCGCGCGGTTGGCGGCGAGTGATACGGAAATCGACCGCAGACAGCGTTCAATTAGACGCTCTTCATTGAACGCTGGAATAATTATCGAGAGATGCATGAGAAAAATAGATTCTGGTTTGTGTATGGAGTCGAAACTGGCATGTAGTGACGGCGGATGTGTTCACTCCCTCGTTACTTGAACTCCTCAATAGGATAGACCAGATAGATCAAAGAAACCAGCTATGCCGATACGAGCCATGAAGGGCCATGGGAAGCGAGGGTTGCAGCGGAAGGAAGAGAGGGTGAGGAGGCGGATGGACATTGCACATCGGATCGGTATCTGTTGCGAGCGGTTCGACAGAGTTCGTTTGCGGTTGGGGTTAGAACGAGGCAGCCAATGCTTGGGCAAGACAAAACAGACTCATTGCGAAAGAGCCGTAGGCTGTCACATAGGCAAAGCTACGAACATGCTTGGGCCCCCAAATCATCTTGACCACTGTGGGAAAGTAAATCACCGATGTCCATTCCGGTGGATCGGTGATCCAGTGCCATTGCTGTCTGATGCCGTATGCCAAGACTGCGCCATACACGACGCCGCCTGCGCAGACTAGGACTTCCATAATTTCGACGGAGCGAGCTTCGTCCATCCAGATTTCCCTCTCATTGACGAAACCAGCTCATTCTACGTTTTCCGGCTTGGCGGGTCTATGGCTACTTGAGTGCAATGCGCCGTGCATCGTGAGCATCACAATATCCACGGTTCCCTTTGGTTGGTCATTCAAACAAACCGCGTGCGTTCCTTGGGGGTGGGGACGCGGCATGTTTCGGCTTTGCCCATCCATTTGTACCGGTGGCGCGCCACGAAATCGTAGACGGCATCACGAAGGGGGAGTGGAACTACAATGAGAAGGTAGAATAGTGGCCAGATACCAGAAAAGTGTCTCACGATTCTCAGAACAGCCGTTGATTTGGTGAAGATGCTGGTTCGCTCCAGGAGAAGAAAGGTCTCAAAGTTATCGGGAGCCAGTTGAAGCTCTTGCAGTATCTGTTTCGCGTTTTGAGACTGAAGCGTTCCGAACTTAAACTTTCCATGGGGATCATGATCGATCGTGAAATTCACCCAGGCGTTACACCAATTGCAGACTCCATCGAAAACAATGACCCGCTCATGCCTGCTCCACTCATGGGATCTGGGATCAAGTTCGTACTTCATTGGCCATGTCTCTTGAGCCGTCCATTGGAACCAACTGTATCAGATGACACGATGTGGAGATATTGTACTGAGTTTAAACGAGGTTGGTCTATGGCAGTCTGGCGTAGCGAGATTCAGGGACGAGCGGGGCGCCGGACTGCTATGCGGCGGGAATGGAGTTGGGGCCGGAATATCTTGAGTGTAAAATGAGTCACGAAATCTTACAGTGCGGTTTGTGGCTTCGTTACCGAAAACCGTAAGCGAACGTAATCAGCGTGCCAATTGCCAGTGGCATCGTAGAGCACAGGGCGCAATGCTGTGACGATCTGAGAAATACAGCGCGGTCTTTCGATTGCGGGCAAAGCAGACGTGTAAGGCTGGGCGAACGTCTGAAGCCAGCCTCCTATATCTCCAGGCAACGGAGTTGGGCGAGGAAGGAGAGTCAAATGCTCTACTGAAAAACCCACGGCTTCAAGAAGCGCTCTGTATTCTTCCGGGCGTGGAAAGAACCAAGGGCTGGCGACCGTCACGCGTCGCGAGAAAAGTGAAGCCTCGATGGCAGTAATAATGGCATCGACATTGCCGTAACCGCCGAACTCACCAACGAATCGTCCGCCGGGTTTAAGCGCACGCCAGACACCGGCAATGACATCCTTGGGGCGTGTCATCCAGTGCAGTGCTGCGTTGGAAAATACCGCATCGAATTCATTGATGAAGGTGAGTGTCTGTCCATCCATCACCTGAGCAGTCAGACCCAGTGCGTTGGACGCCGCAACCATCTCTGGACTTGCATCGACACCGACTACCCTGCAGCCAAGTTGTGAGAGCTTGAGGGTGAGCGCGCCATCACCGCAACCCAGATCGAGGATATCTTCGCCTGGCCTCGGAGACAGTAATTCCACAACGGGCATGCCGAGATCGGAGACGAACCGGGCATGCTCGGCATACTGAGCTGGATCCCAATGTTGTGGGTGTGGCGAAGACATAGGGCAGCGGACCTGTGAATGAAATCTGTTGCAGTCAAGTCTAACGTAAAGTCGGAGGGGGATCCATTACCCCGGATGCGATGGGGGGTGTTTGAGGGAGGCACGGCAAGAACGCCCCGGACCGTCACGCGCCGGGACATTCAGAATGTCCATAGTTTCTTATCGTTCTTATCATTTCGCCGTTCTGATGATCGATGTGGTGTCAACTTGGGCGCGTGTGCCGAAATTTACAGACCTTGCATGTTTGAGAGTCTTGACCCATCCCGTGGCGACATCGACAACCATTTCAGCATGGTCTTCCATGGAAACTGCTTTCGGAAACTCCTTCTCCAGCGGTTCTCTTCCCAAACGTGCCCGCATCTCTTTGATCATTGAATCAAGAATCCGTGCGACCTGCGTGGGATCAGCTGTTTGGCTCCACGTAATCACAGCTTGGCCCGCCTGCTGATCGAACGCTTTCAATGCCATGCTTACATGGGTCGGGAAGGCCTCGCCGCCGAGGGGATTTGAGAACAGATCTTCGTACTCAAAAGGTTCGTTGTGGGTATATCCTCTCCCGAGAACCTTAAAATATACCTGCGCTTCGCGTGTGCACAGCTCTTCGACCTGCGCTTTGGTTTCGAGCATGGATATCCATTGTGCTCGCAAGTTGGACATGAATGCCTTGTCATGTTTCTCATTCTGTAAGTCTTCCGTAGCAGCTAGGGCATCCAGCACTTTCAGCGCTCCGGCTTTGAGTTCCTGCCAGTTCCGGACGCCTCGAATCGTTCCACGCGAATCGATTTCGAGAACAATCTGCCGCCCATTCATGAGATTGACGACCTGTCCGAGGAAGGAATGTTCAGCCTGAGAAGGAGAGTCGAACCTGGTCTTGCCTGCGGTCCAGCCCACAAGGTATCCGCTATCATTGGTGTTGAGCACCTCAATCCTAAATTCAGTGTGAGTCTTCCCCGTGATCGTAGACTTGCCATCGGCCGACTTCACCCGTGCCCGCGTGATTTCGAGATGAACGATGTCTCCTTTTGTCCAGTGAGGCAAGACCTCGATGGAGTGGCTCTGGACATCGGTGAGCCCCAGGAGTGTCAAGCTGATAAGAAGAAGAATTATCGAGCGAATTGTCGCAGCGCGCATAACCTCCTAACACATGTAAGGAATCTCTGCGGACATTCTACCTTCCCACGTCAGTCTGGTCTATTACTGAGAGGGGTGTTATGGATTCGGGGACAGCACACCTTAACCCGCCACGGTTTCTCTCTGCCAACGTCTGCTTTTCGCAACCCGCAGTCGCTTGAATATAAAGTGTTCATCATCGGGTGCTCGGTACCGTTCCCTATTTTCGATGAGTGGAGTCAGGCCGAGCGTCGCGCGAGGGAAATGGTTCACAACACAAAGATTCTCGGCCTGTTCTGGCCCGCAATAAATTAATAGGCATGCCTGATCCTCAGCCTTTTTCGAGACATGCGTTCTTTCAGCCCTTACTGTATGTGATGGGTTCCGATGAATTCCTGCAACAACAAGTGCTGGTCTGATTCCAGTCCTTGCAGGGAGAGGGGTGGAACGATTCGCACCGATTCTTGAAGCCAGGTGTCGATCCAGAGCAGCACGCGAGGCCGGCGTGTGATCCTCACTTCTTCGACGAGATACAGTCCTCGCTCATAAAGGACCTTTCCCGGGCAGTGAATGCCCAGTGCTCGCTGGGTTAACTCAAGACTCAACGAGACTGCCCCGCCTTCGGCAGCATCGGGAACGAGACGAAATCCTGCATCGGCAAGTTGGCGCACAGCGTTGGACTTAAGCGCGGAAGACCATCGTTCCGCCAGCACCGACAGGCTCACAGCAGAGATGGCCTGGAGACTTCGATCTCCAGGCCGATCATCAAGATCAGGTGCCAGGGACAGGCTTTGCGAATCGTCCACGTCCGGTGTCGCAGGCTTATCCTGCGACCGACCCAGGGGATTGGCAGCCTTGTAGTCTGTAATGAATTGGTTGATGAGGCCATCCAAATCCGCCTCGATCTGTTCGGCTGTGATCGGTTCACGGACCTGCCGAGTAGTTTCAAACAGCCATGTAGAGTCCTGGATGACGGTACTGGTCCGCAGGATGGTCACCGGTTCGGTGAGTGCCAAGGCCGGAGCATACAACACTTTGCCTGGACAGATGTCCGTGAGCGGCTGGGGGTTGAGCGTAAGCGTCAGAGTAGCGAGACGAGGAGCCTGTGACGAACCGGAATCAGGAAGAGAAAGTCCGGCGGATTTGAAGAGAGCCAATGCTCGATTATGCAGCGCTTCTTTCAATTCTGTCGAGGCCACCACGACCAAATGAATGCCGCTAAGATCAAGCTGTTCGGTGGTGCTCCGATACGCCGTCGTCGCAGCCATGCCGGTGGTGCATAAAAAGAGGGCCGTAAGCGTGATGTAATGAAGCAGCGTACGGAGAAGAGGAGAGCGGCGAGCCTTCATACGGAGCGAGACTATCATGCTCCAGGCGATTGGTCGCCTCATTCATGTATTTCGCCGTCTGATAAGCTTAAAGACGAGGGTCGATAAGTGAGTGGAGAATAGGAAGGCAGCGCGTAGTTCACATGAATTTACATGGCACATGTCCCCACTGTGGAGCACGGATTCGTGCTCTCGGTGTACTACGAGTTAGTCGACAGAAGCCATATCAATGTTCCATATGTAGTAATGCGTCCACCATTGCTCCGAGCAGTGGCATGCGCATCGTGCTCGGCTGGGTGGTAGCGGTTGGGGTCCCTGCAGCCGTGCTAGACTATTTACAGTCGCCACGAGTTATTCTGTTTCTTTTTTGTGCAGGCGCAGCGGCTATGTTCCCGCTAATCTTCGCTCGGTTCTGCCGGTTCGAACCGAAAACATAGATCGATCGCGTTGAAAGAACGCTGACGTGGAGCGTGCCAGAACTTGGTTCGACGTTCTCACGACATGACACAAGGAAATAGGGGCAGGCTTGAATATAGACTTGTTTGGTGAGTTGTTGGAAGACACCTGATAAGGGCTTGATTGTCCACATGTCGTCCAGACGGTTCCGCGCTTTCAGTACTCATATTAGTCAATACTCCGCCCCACAAATCATCAATTCATCGACTCTTATCATCAGGCCGGCTGGTGTGGTCTCCACTGCGCGCGTCTAACAAAGAGAGTCCGCGACCGCGTGTTGCACGAGCACAGAAGATCATCAGGCTCCATCCCTCCTCGACTGTTCTGCGAGCAAGGAGGGTATCTGGCCACTTCCTTCCGCATTTGAATCTCAATAATACGGTGAAATTCTACGGGTGTTGCAGCGACCTGGCAGGTCAGCGACCGGCTCGTGCCGCAACGGCGAAGTGGAGGAAGTAGCGGTCCAGGCTGGCTAGATCGTTGTTGTATGCGGAGCCCCCCCCCATATCGCAGAACTGCTGATTCGCCATGTCATTCAGCTTGCGCCGGGTCACAGCATCTCGAATGATTATGATGTCCATTCTCTCGGTCTCTCCGCGTTGAGGGAGTCACCAGGGACGATTGCGGATTGTACCAAGCCCTGTCAGTTAGAAATTTCTGTTGCCCCTGTTCGCGATGTTTTTAGCCGGCAACCAATGTGATAAAATGAAAACTCCCCAATGATGGAAGGTGCTATCTGGTGGTCTTTACCTATAGCAGGGTTTTAATGGATGTCTTTTCACGTCTTTTGAGAAGGGAGAATGCCGATGAGACGATCTACCACGCAACTAGCTGTCACGCTGGCCGGAGTCCTAGCCGTAGTCGCTACCACAGTGCTGCCGTTGCAACCGGTATTCGGCGAGGGCGGGGCGCGGCGTGACGTTGTGCGTCAAGAAGAGCAGAACCTCAAGGACGCCCTTGAACACGCGAAAGAAGCGGTGGAACATGGTAAACAGGGTCATGCTGAGGCACTCCTGGAACATGCGGAAGCCGCGCTGCAGCATGCCCTGAATGGAGGCAAAGATCATCCGCATGTGGGCGAAGGGATCACACATCTGAAAGAAGTCATTGAACATGGGAAAGCGAGCCATACCGACGTAGCCACGAAACACGCTGAAATTGCTGTCATGCACCTGTCTCAGGGAAAGTAAGAGAGCAAGGCAAAGAGGGTAGGTGAAGAAAAGGGAGTTATCAACAGTGGAATCTCGTGTCTGGCGACGGTCAGACGCTGCTTGCAGCAGCGCCGAGTCGGCCGAGGTGAGCGGAGAGGGCGATTGTCGTCCTTTAGAAACGTGAAGCCTATCTTGCCAACGAAGACGCCCTTTGTTTACGAATGACGGGCGACGTATCAAACTGAGGGACAGCTACGCGCCGCGAAATGGTTTTGGAACTTTCCCATCTCCCTAATAAGTCAATAGTCATGCCTGACCCTAAATCGTGACCCTAAATCGTCTGAAAATCTCCATCATTTCGACGGAACGAGCTTCTTTCATCCTTCCTCTCCCACTGTGACGAAACCAGCGCATTCTACGTTTTCTGGCCTGGCGGGTCTATGGCTGCGCCATGGAGTGAGAGGTGATTTATAGAGAAGGTCTGATAGTCCCGTTTGTACACATTGTCTGCAACAGCCCACGTAGGCATTTGGAACCTCACAATTTCACGCACGTAATCTTCACATGGGTCGTTCCAGACACTTCCAGTTAATTCACGGCGTTACGGCTCCGCTCCGTATCGGCATGCCTGTTGCCTAATGTCTGGGCAATGCGATTGGGATTGCGTTCTGTGTGAGTCGACGCACACTGACGGCAACTCAGAATTCCCAGAAGGCACATTGAGACTGACAAGGCAACAACCGGAGAGGAGTTTTATCATGCGCAAGGTATTCACCAATTGGCAAGCTTTCCTGCATCCAACGCCCATGCTGCTCGCGGTCCTACTAACGGCACTCCCTTTGGCTCCGTCGTCCGCATCCGCAGGCGAGGCGAAGTCGGACAAGCCGAAGTTCATGTTCGGGCGGATGTTCCCAGACCTATCGCCCTACATTGCGCCCAACGACGCAGCGCTGGACGCACTTACTTGCGGCCAGGATACAAATCCACCGTCGCCGCTATGTACTTTGCAGATGCTAGTGCCAGGAAACGCACTACCGGTGGGACCACTGTTCGATGTAAATATTTCTGAGCCAGTACCCGGAAATGACGACAACCCGACCAACGTGACGTCGTTCTTCACCTATTACGGGCAGTTCCTCGATCATGACATGACGTTGGACACGCTTCCGCTGCCGACGGAGTTCGTGGACCCCACGACTATCCCCAATAACCGGGACCCGCGGCTGAACCTTGACACTGTGTATCGCGGTGGTCCGGATGCGAACCCTGAATTGTACGAGGCGGACGGCAAGCATCTTAAGGTCAATGGCCGCGACCTCCCGCGCGATCCTTCCTGTGTAGTTCCAACTCCTGCTGTTTCCTCCAATACACCCTGCGCTGCGATCATCGGGGACGGACGCAACGACGAGAATCAGGTGATAGCACAGGTCCATGTTGCGTTTCTGCGGGCCCATAACCAATTGATCGATCAGGGCTACAAGTTTGAACAGGCGCGCGAGCTGATGAGGTGGCGACACCAGTGGATCGTCGTCCACGAGTTTCTGCCTGAAGTGCTCGACCCAGGTGTGTATGCAGACGTGTTCCGCCCCGATGGGAAAATTCAGACCAAGTTCTACGATCCGAAGAACGCGAACAAGGCAGATATGCCGGTCGAGTTTTCAGTTGCAGCATACCGCTTCGGCCATTCCCAAGTACGTAGGGCCTACAATATTATTAAGGGTGGGGGTCGGGTGCAGGTGTTCAACGGTACAGCTGGCGACCTCCATGGCGGGCGGCAGATCGCGACGGACCACACCATCTTCTGGCCGAATTTCCTCAGAGTTGATGGCCAGCCAACGACCGGCCAGCCAAACACCACTCAGCCGGTAGCGAACATCAGCCGCAAAATCGACTCGATGCTGTCGAGCGGCCTCTTCTTGCTGCCAATTCCAGGTGCGGCGACAGAGGGGTCTGCAATCCTCGCGAAGCGCAACATTCAGCGGGCGCGTGGGTACGGGCTGCCGAGCGGCCAGGCGGTTGCAGCTCGTTTGGGAATCCCTGTTCTGTCGAATGCCGAGATTGCTACGGACAATAATATTCCGAGGTTGCGGCTCGCTTTAAACGACCCAGCTTACCAAGGCGAGATGCCGCTGTGGCTCTACATATTGGCCGAGTCGCAGATCGTCCACAAAGGCGCGAAGTTGGGCCCAGTCGGCAGCCGTATTGTGGCTGAGGTAATCGGCGGGCTGCTGGCGGCAGACAACAGATCCTATTACCGGAAACACTGGACGCCCGAGGGTGGTGTGTTTCGTGCGCAGGATCTGTTGAGAGAAGCTGGCGTATTGTGAGCTATCACAGTCACTGACGTTCGCTGTGAAATCCCTCCCTCTCAGAGGGAGGGATTTCCGTCTGTTCTGTCGCAGGTTTTCTATTGGAGTCGTGTTGGCTATGCTCCCGGCGCTTAGCGGACGACTGCAGCTTGTCTGATGGTGAAGGTTCCCACGCCCCTTGTGATGATCACCTTTCCCTCCCGGCCTAAGCGAGAGATCTCCTGATAGATATCGCTGACGTTAAATTCAGGAGCGCGGGCCACTAAGGCATCGAATTCGCACTCCTTGGAGTCTTGGAGTAGCTCGAGGATACGGATGGAAATGGGCCTCTGCGTTGACATGTGGATCCCTCCTTGCCGCGATGTGACCGTCCGGGGAAATATGCCGAGTGTGCTACCGTCGTTGGAGCGGCGGAGACTGGGGAATCGGTCGCGTTGGGAAGGGTAAGACGCGCGCGAGATGAGACAGTCGGCGTGGCTGAAACGTCTTGGCTGTGATGCTACGCGCAAGAGACTGCTCAGTCAGGACCAAGCACGTCGCGACTGCCTGCCATTTCTTGTCCTCTTATCTTACTTGAGGCCGTTCTAAGTTGCCTGCTAGTTCACCCGTTGGCGGACCATTTTTTGCCGGAAGTCTTCGGTCAGGTGAAACATGAGCGCTGGCACCATGTCTTTCCTGGGATTTGAATCTCCAATGGTTGTACTGACGCCTCGCTTTGGTGACACACTCACCCCGCCGATCTGCCGTTTGGCCCAAGCGGAACTGCTCCACACGCTGGCTCCCACTTGTGTCTCCATCAGCTTGCCGGATACATCGCCTCTGATCTCGGTGCGCATGGTGCCATTCAGTTTGGTGATATCCGCGATCCTGATGTCGGTTTTCGGGTCGGAATAGACGATCTCGCCAATAAAGACGGCGGACACGCCGTACTTCTTCCCGATCTTCGTCATGGTCTCGGCGTCGAAGGTCGTCCCGCCGACGGCCGCCAGCACAGCGTCTTTGCTCCCGAGTTCAAGAATGGGCGTTCCCGGGTTGGCTCCCTGCACATGTTCTTGAAACTGCTGTGTCGCGAACGCATTCATCGTGGAGTCGGAGTTCGTCGTGAATTGGATCAGTCCGATGGTGCCATACTGTTTGAGATCCATGCGCGGTGGGACAGGCACCAATATCGTGTTAGAGCAGCCCCACAACAGTGTCAGAAGCCATAAGGCCATGAGTTTGCCATACGGTCGCATGAGATGTTCCCTCCCATTTACAACAGACAGCGTCTCTCAAGTATAGCTGAGTGCTTTTGCAGGCCAATGGCGGGGAAACGAGGTTCGTGGCTGCCTTGAGGCGCGCAACGGAGAAGAAAGTGGTGTCAGGAACCATTGTTTGAAGTACATTTTGAGCGCGGAGGTTCATGGAGAGGAAGACCGTTGCGTCCCACGTCAGCGGATGGAGTGTCTCACGTGCTCAGTCTCACGACCGCGCATGGTCAACAATGGTTCCTGAGAACTTTTCCCTCCCTTCAGCAAATACGTTGCTCAGGCCAGACCCTGAAACGTTAAGAGAGAGTGGCGGAGCGTTCTCCGTCGCGCGTACAATCTGCTCTGATCACTGTCTCCTGTTGGATTCTTCGTATCCTCATCGCTGGTGTTGTGTTGGCCTCGGCGTTGGGGAAGTCGCTCGACCTTGCGGGCTTTGTCGCGGTGCTCACGACTTATGACGCCGTTCCTCTCGAGTGGCTCTGGCCGCTGGCATGGTCGGTGATCGTCGTCGAATGGGCGCTCGCAATGTGGCTATTGTCGGGCTGGAATATCAGAATCGGAGCCCTGGCTTGCGCGGCACTCAATCTCGGCTATGCAGTGTGGATGACGGCATCGTTGCTGCGCGGGCTTGATATTCCAAACTGCGGGTGCTTCGGTCGTTTCTTTCCTCAGCCGCTGCGCTGGTACTCTCCGCTTGAAGACATCGTACTTGTCGGCATGTCGTATGCTCTATGGCGCTGCATAACAAACTCGTCGCGCACCCAGTAACCTGCCATTTCTTTCCTTAGAACCGATCGAGATCGTTCTTTCCGAGAGTCTTGGTCGAACTAAAGGGGGCAGCTCATCACGACCCCTTTGATTTCCTTCCGAGCAACGGGTTTAACGGTGTCCGCAAAAACCTGGGAAGTCCAACCTGACCCCAAATCTTCAGAGGCGTGGCAGGCGAGGATCGCGGCGGCCTTGGGGTTAGAATCGACGCTCAGAAGGCGAGGGCGTCAGTTGAAGGCGTCAGAAAAGTAGCCTGTCCCACTTTCTCTCCTTCGGGAAATTCAGAATATCCCCGTTTTCTTCACGCAGGAAGAGTCAATTGGGCGGGTCGTCGTGTAACGGCTTCCGGGAAAACTGGAGGAAGGTTGGAAAGGAAAATCGATGCGCGCGCAGGGAAATAAGGCCGGAGGGTGGGGTGTTGGCGGGCAAGACCTGACCTGGCTTAGATCGGCAAACAAAGGCTCCCAACCCCTTTTCTTGTCCGACTCTCTCGACTCTATTGCTTGCAGCCCTGACGCAATAGCACTCCACTCGCCAGGATAGAAATCCCGGGATTGTCTTACATCTTATTATTCAAGTAGGATGCCCATCCCTTACTGATGTGGGAGATATAGCATGCGTCAGACAGTTATTCTTTTGCTGGGTGGATGCGTTCTCTCAGTGCTTCTTCTGTCTGTCCCTTCTCACAAGGCTTTGGCCGTAGACGAATGCTGCGCGACGGAGGTGACAGCCAAGATCGCTGCCAAGCCCGCTGCGGCGCTCGTTGACCGTCCTGAATATCTGGGCTGGAAGAACTTCAGACCTGGTGCGAAGGTTGTGTACGCCGCTCGGTACTGGAATCTGACCGTCTCGAACAAATTCGTGGCCGGTCCGACCACTTCTCTCTATGCCTATCAGTTGCGGGTCATCAACGCTGAGGGCGTCAGGCTGTGGTTCAGCCAAGCTCCCACTGATCGGTATGGGAGGCCCATGCCTCCGAATGAATGGGAAGAGACCTTCGCCGCTCAGTATGATCCCACTATCGACCCGTCGGCGAATCAATCCCGTTATGTCCAACTGCTGACGGTCTTCCGGCAAGCCGGCAATCTTGCGATGGGTGTTCAACTAAAGCCCCGACCAATTGAAACCGGTGAAGAGACGATCGAGCTCAACGGCGCGCGGATTGCGACGCAGTGGGAGTCTGCGACGTATGAGTATGACATGTCGGTGTGGCCGACCTTCAAAAATTGTCGCCTGGTCATCAAGCTCTGGACCAGCGCCGCCGTTCCGACGGGGTTGGTTCGCAAGACCGAAGATAGAACCTGCCCGCTGGGCGGAGATCAGTTGGCGCGAGTCATGGTTGAAACGTATCTCCAGTCATTCGAGGGGTTTACGCTGACGGCGAGCACGTTGCGCTGATGCTTTGCCTGCGACGAGCTAAGGGGTAGGCATCAGTATTGACTTATCGTCAAACAGATCGCCACACACCAACAGACGCCTGACAGTGTGAAGCATGTTGCCGCATTCGTCCGCTCCATAGTGTCAAAAAAGTATCGGAGTGAAGAAAGGATGTCAGGAACCATTGTTTGAAGTACAAGTTGTACGCTGAGGTTCATGGAGGGGGAGACCGTTGCGTCCCACGTCAGGGGATGGAGTATCTCACGTGCTCAGTCGCATGAACGCGCGTGGCGAACAGTGGTTCCTGACACCTTTTTCTGTCACCGTCAGAAAAGTAGCCTGTCCTCTTTTCTTCTTCCAGAATGTCCCCGTTTTCTTTTCTCAACACATTTTTGCTCTTCAGTTTCCTTCTTATTCAAGAGGTGCTAGATCAACTCCATGGATTCAGAAACCAGTTTTATCTTACTAGTCGTTGGGATCGTGTTTGTCACGCTGCTCGTTGTATGGTGGCAGAAAGCTAAGCCACCATCGAGAACGGAGAGACGATCGAGACTAGCCAGACAATCAAAAGAGTCAGTACCTCCCATGGGGAGAATAAATGTCCCCTGTGACACCGAGTTACTTGGCGAATACGTCAAGGCCTTGTCTGGAGCGCGCGTATATTTCATGCATCCTTGCGAACCAGAGGAATCTATTGCCCATCCCTATAGGGGTTACCAAAACAGATGCTTTATTTTGGTCGCCGAAGAAGACTTCCAGCGTGCCGAGCAGATTATCGCCGAGGTTGACCGGAAGTTTTATCTCTAGAGGGGCGATGGTAGGAAGGTGTGGCGCCGAATGCCGTGAAAAGGGGCCTGAGGGCGTGGCGGCTGCTGGGATGTCGGATTGCAAGACCTGACCCTCCTCATCGTGCAGGAGCTGAGGAGTGGCAGGCGAGGATCGCGGCGGCATTGGGGTTAGAATCGACGCTCAGGAGGCGAGGGCGTCCGTAGAAGGCGTCAGAAAAGTAGCCTGTCCCCTTTTCTTGTCGCGGCGGTTCTGTGACGTCGGGAGAGCGCCCAAGGTCGCCCTAGTGGCCTGCATGCGGATGCTCCTGACAATTCTCAACGCCATGAGGAAACAAAAGTGTCTGTGGCGTCTTGCGGCGGACGCAGAGGCTTGACAGTCAAGACAGCTTCTTTTCTTTTCCTTTACAATGGCGAGTGAACGTCGCTGAAAAAAAAGGAGAGTCATGCCACAAATTGATGACTATGATCTGCCGAACAACGAGAGGCCAGACCTGACGCCTTATCTGATTCACTTGACCAAAGGGAACGACAAACATACTGGCTTTGAAATTCTCCAAAGGATCTTGCGAGGCGGTGTTATTACAGGGACGGACAGCTATATTAAAGGCAATCGGGAAGCAGCATGTTTCATGGATATTCCATTTGCCTCGTTAAAATATGTCTGTTCCGAGAACAATAAGAGGCGCTATGAACCCTATGGAGTCATCGTTAAAAAAACAACTGCATATGATAGAGGCGCTCGTCCTGTTCTCTACTTGTCGAGTAGCGAATGCCAAGATATGGGAATTACAAAGAGTAAGTGTCCAAATGATTTGTGGCGGGTAGTTTCGCTGAAGGGTTCAAATAAGCGAGGGATTTGGGGCGTAAATTGGATGCATGAACGAGAATGGCGATGCCCAGATGAGTTCGAGTTGCCCTCTGAGGTTCTCGCCGTACTCGTGAAATCATCGAGCGAGGCAGAAGAGTTATCTCATAAGATTGCACGGAGGCCTTCACAATATAAATGTCGCCCCAAGACCGTCATCCCACTAAATATCATTTGCCAAGGATTGGTTTATTAAGGACGTCGTGTATCATTTAAAGAAATGAGAGAATGTAGTGGGAATCCCTTCCTGATCGGTTCTATCCACTTGCCGAGTGGGTGTCTTTCCAGAGACTAGGAGGACCTTCCTCCCTTAGAAACTTCAAAAATGCCAACATGGCCTTTGCTGATTGGGATAGTTTCATAATCTTATACTTCAGGCCGAGGTCTGGATCTTCCACGATCTCCGCATAAGTTTTTGTCCCTGGTTTACCTGAGGAATCATCGGGGATAAAAACAGTATCCCAGTAGAACTCTCTCGCCCCGCGAGGGTGCTCTGCCAGTGTCCCTTTTGTTTCTCCTGTAAAGGTCCGAACGCTCTTGCCATCACAATAGGCTACTACGGCTCTGGCCGTAGCACGTCGGCCGGACGAATGGGTCTCCTCAATGAATTTTTCGCCGAGTGCATTCCACATGGGTTTTGTTAATCCACCTGGGTATGACATGTCCGTGTAATCCTGAAAAATTAATCCAGCGTGCTCAACAATACAGGGCACTTTTATTTGGCTATATGCGTTGGTGACTTCGGCCTGGACCATTACGTGAAGATCGACCTCAAGCATCTCCGTTATAGGAACCTTTCGAATGTCAAATTCAAAGAGGTCCTTAACGGGGGTACCGTTAGCCAGCTTGCAGTTGGCTACAAATACCTTGTTCTCTTCTTCCTTGAATCGGCTCGATGTCACATAGACTATCTTCGTTCTTTTCTGAACGCTCATAGCTCAGCCTCTCAGTGCTTTTAATAGATCCGCGACATTTTGGGTCTGGTTCAGGCTGCTTACAGGAATGACTGCAATGTTTCTGGCCCCAAATAGTTCAATCTCAAAGTCAGATGGCTCGGGGACCACTATGTATGCTCGGCGTCCGCTTTGTGCCCCTAGCAATGACTTAAACTGATCGGTGATAAGTCGAAACAAATACGAGACGTTGACGTCGCGAAAACTGTATCCCATAAAGAGCAATACACGGCCGAGTATATCTCCTCTCAACCGATAGTCCATTGCACTGGATAAGGACAATCTTCTTTCGTAGTCTGATTCTGAAAGCACCATTTCGCTTGGATGATTGAGGTCACCGTGGAACTTTATAATTTCACAAATACTTCTTTCATTGCCCATATCAGACTCGACAGCCACCGAGCGATATCGTCTACGGTGAATATCAAATGCGCGCTCTATGAGATCGTCAAAATTCGTCGTGTAGAACAAATTGCACTTCTTGAGCTTTGCCAGCTCGCGATGAATTGGAGACAGACGTAACGCTTTGTCGGGTGGCTGCATTGATCTTAGTAGCCAGTTCTTCAGGAGTTGGGTCTCACCAGCCTTCTTGATCTTGAAGTACTCTAAGATCTGAATATCTGTTCCGCGCACTCTCAGTAGATCGGGTATGCCAAAGCCCAATTCCCGAGCTGCCTGATTCACGAGTTCTTCCCAAGATGGCCCTCTCTTGCTTTCAGAACCTACCTTCCATTCCACCGACATAGAAACGCCGGCGCCGATGAATGGAATTAGTCGACACTCCTTATAGTGTTTTCTTAGCTCCTCAATGTCACTCATTAACTACCTGGCTTCCGTGCAAGTATTCGAGTGAGGGAGTGGGTGTGTTTTATATTGTTGTGTGGATGAACTTCTTCAAGATCGTTATCCGTTGCTTCCAAAATGGACCAATGAGAATAAAGTTCCAGATAGAACTCGTGTGGAACAAGACAGGGGATAAGACCGGGGTGGGCAGAAAGATCTTGCGCCCTACTATTGAAGGAGCAAATAGCATGATATCCACCCATTTTTGTAGCTCTCTGTAGTTTTGTGAAGATCAACTTGATTTCTTGAGGACTTAATAGACAATGAGCAAGACCATAGGCAACCACGATATCATAAGTTTCATCTGGAAATTGAGTGGTTCGAATATCTGCCTGCTCCCATGTAATCCTCGTAACATTCTTCCATGCAAGTCGAGCATTGGCCAGGGCCAACTCTGAAACATCTATTGCCCGAACCAATGCACCTCCTTCAGCAAGATATGTGGCGTTCTTTCCCTCGCCACAGCCAACATCGAGAACACCAAGTCCGCTCAAATTCCCAATGTGACGAACGAGACGTTTGACCATGCTCCCAGGCTCTCTTCCCCAGAAGCATGGACACGATTTGTAGCCGATGTCGTATCCGCCATCCACGGTTTCTTCGCCAAACAGCTTTAACGTTGAACGATTCTAGAGAAAAGCGCACGAATTGCCATTCGATAACTCTCCCGGCCAGCCCAGTTATATAGAACGGCATCGCTAATATCTATGAATTCTTCGACCTCTCCCTCCACAGGAGCCTCTCTGATTCTGAGAAAGTCGTGGATAGTTGTGTCTGAAATAGCCCGTTTCGAGTAAAACTTATAGGCAACATCTGGTGGAGTATGTACAAACAGCAGGCCCAGTGGCGTTGGATTAGCGAGCTTCTTTAGGTGTTCCAGTGTACTTTTTTGGCGAATTCCATCTATAAGAATTTTGGGGCATGACAGCGCTGTTGCCTCTTCCCACATGGCTTCTGCAAGAAGTCGTGGTCCATTTTCTGTGTTGATGAAATCCCATGCAAGATCCTGAAATTCTTCTCGTGGAGTCCTGGGGACCGGTGGCACTCCCAATATTCTGGCTAGCACTTTCCCGCTATTGACCTCCTGGTACCCGAAGTCTCTCTTGAGGACATTTGTTGTTTCAGACTTCCCGCTGCTGACTCTTCCAAGCACACACAAGATATGAGGTGGATTCAGGGGATTTCTCCGCCTAATGACATAAGCAGGTAGTGTGCGAACTTGTCTCGGGAAAAACTCGCGCAAGCACAGTTGCGACCAATATTCATAGTCCCATAATGACAGTTCTGAGGGTTTTACCCATCTGAGGCGGGTGATAGACTTTTCACCTCGTAGAGGCCGTTGCCATGCTGGGTCATTGCTAGTCTCGTAAATGATGATAAAGGCAAAATGTCTTCTCCCCGCAGGAGATGAGTCATCATTTAATAACCCAACAATTCTCAAGCCATGGCGAGTGCGAAGACGTGCAATATCCTTTTCTGGAAGTTTAATTTCTTCCGAGAGTTCACGAACGGCATTGTCGATCAATCCCAAGTCACGAATGCTAAAAAGCGTCCGATCTACCTCTGCCACGTGACCGCCAAACCCTACACATTCACTACCACGAAGAAAATCTTCTACTCTGTTGTAGGTTCCTCGCTTGAAAGCCAACAGTCGGCTTTTTCGTGACACCATAATGTAGGTAAGGATTTGCTTATGTTCATTATCTCCTTCTGCTTGAAGTCTTGGGACGTGATTGCAAACATCTGTATGCAAGAGGTCACGAGCTGTCTGTTTCCACTGCTTCCGAATGCCCTGGAATCGACCTCGCTTGTCAAGCCAAGTCGAGGGAAAAACTAACACTCTTTCAGAGGTTTTAGGTGGTTGAAGTGGTGGCGCATCGTAAATCGTTTGTGGACCATCAAGTAGATGCCGAAGATAGAAGAGGCCGGGTCCTGTGCGAATAAAAATGGATTTCTCACCAGATGCTCTAATATGCACACTCAACTTAGACTTCATCGTCTGATAGGGTGTTTTGCCAGCGATTTTGTCTGAGAAGAGTTTTTGCTTTAGTGCAAGATTGACTAGCTGCCTTGCCGATAGCGGGCGCATTTCGGCTTCGAGCAGTTTCCTTGCCACTATTAAGAACTCGCTTTTCATTTTTGCGGATCGAGGATCAGGAGGTATTCGTGAACAGTCCTGCGCGCATCAGCGGATGCGCTTACTAAACTCTTTCTCGTGAACCGCCTTGCGGTGAATTCACTGTACAGCTTGCGAATGCTTGGATGATAGGCATTACTAACAATGACCAGAGCACCGCGCTTGTATGCCCGAAGCGCAGCGGCTGCCAATCGCTCTTGATCTGACCAGGAAAAATTCCTCTCATTGTATCGAACGAATCCATTATTCTCGTGTGCAACAGTATAAGTTGGATCGCAATAAACTGCATCGCCTTTGACTGCCATATCTACCATAGGCTCGAAGTCTGATATCTTGAGTGCCACACCTTGCAGAGTTTTTGAGCCGGAAGTAATCAGGTTGTCTCTCCATAAGGGGGTGGGCGTTCTGTCACCGCCACCATATGGAACGTTGAATTGTCCCTCTTTGTTCAATCGATAAATTCCACCAAATGCGGTTCGGTTAAGATAAAGGAACTGAGCAGCTTGCTTGATTTTACATGCCGGATTGCTCGTTCGAACCGAGTAATATTCTTTTGAAGTAACCGGGATCCTCTTGAGATGAGCTAGGACTTTAACTGGCTGATCTCTAACTCGGCGATAAACATTAACTAGATCAGAGTTGATGTCAGACAGGGTTGCACGTGTGGGATGTAGTGCGAAGAAGACCGCACCACCTCCCAAGAAAGGTTCAAAGTATTGGCCTTGCAGTCGAGGCTGCAAGAATTTAGCTATTGTCTGTGCAAGCCAACGTTTCCCTCCAGGCCATTTCAAAAATGGCTTTGTGACAGCTTCATCTATTTTTTGCATATGTCATATCTCTTCTTCATTCAAGGGAACTCTTCCGGATCACAGAAATAGGGGCATTGTACTTATTAAAGACCTTCCTGGCTACGACACTACCTGCGTCGACCGAGCTATGCTCCCTGTCTTTCCCTCGGCATTTGAGGAGAGGTCTGGTAAGGTCCCATACTGCTTTCTCCATTGTTTTCCTTCATTGTGCGAGGAAGCTATTCTCGTATCAAGACACCCATGTTGCTCCAATTGTGGCCTTCGAACGAGTCCATTCTGAGGGCGCGCGCTCTGGGAGCTCTGGTGCAGCCTGGGTGTCCTGTCACTCCTTCTTATTCTCTCTGCTCCCCCTAGTATTGAAGGGGGTGGCCAAGGTTGCCCTCTACTGCGCGCATCGGACGAGCACATTCTTATCGTGCGCGTTCTGCGAGCAAGGAGGGTACCTGGCCGCTCCCTATCCCACTCTTGCATCTCCTTCTCCACCCCCCGTACGATACAAATTCCTTGTAACCCCTTGGCTTTCTAACAGTTTCTTGTCATCCGCGGCATCGCAAAGGACACGGTCTGAAAGCGGATTGAGTTCTCGAAGGGCGAACGGGCCTCCAACGCTTTTTTCGAGCTCGATTCAGCGGAAGAATCCAAGTTGCTCGCCGTGATGGCTGAGGCTGAGCGGGGAGAGACGACCATCGCAGCGGACTTCTTGAAACAGATTCGCCGGTCCTGAGCGGTCCGTTCCCTCTCTCCGCTTCCCAGACCTTCAGAGTCCGGCTATAATACCGACCATGGAATCCATCAAATATATCTACTGGCAGGATCAAGACCATTGGCTTGGCTACTTGCAGGACTACCCCGATTACTGGACGCAAGGGGAGTCGCTTGAAGACCTGCAAACCCATCTTCGCGATCTCTACCTTGACCTCATCAGCGGCAAAGTCCCCGAAGTGCGGAAGCTTGCTGAGCTGACACTCCAGTAAAGCGCAAAACCTCATCTGGCAACTTGAAGCCAACGGTTACGTGCTTGTTCGCCACGGTGGAAAGCACGATTGGTATCACAATCCCGTCACGAATGTTTCCCAGCCGGTACCTCGTCACACCGAGATCAATGAACACCTTGCAAAGTGCATTCTCAAGATACTGAGCAATCCCTAATCTGCACGACGCGACGGTCGAATTCTCGACCGAGCATTCTATGCTCCCCTCTATCCTGTATTAGGAAAGAGGCTGGGCGTTTTCCCAATATGCGCGCAACTTTCCTACCTGCCAACCCACTGGCACGTCGAGACGTGCATGACCCCAGGCGAGGGGAGTCCGTGACCGCGCGCGTCCAACGAGGGCCTTCTGAGGCCGCGCATTGCGCGAGCACATAAGATCATCAGGCTCCATCCCCTCTACTGCTCTGCGAGCAAGGAGGGTATCTGGCCACTTGCTTCCCGCTCTTACATCCCAATATAAACGGTGAAACTCTCGGGTGTTGCTGCGACTAGCAGGTCAGCGTCCGGCTCGTGCTGCGACGGCGAAGTGGAGGAAGTAGCGGTCCAGGCTGGCCAGATCGCTATTGTATGCGGAGCCCCCTGTCATCGCATCACACAGCAACTCGCGCACACGGGTGAGTTCTTTCCTGCGCCCTTTCCAGCGGGCATCCCCGATCGTCAGGTCAAGCAGCTCTAATGCGCGGATAAAGGCCTTTTCAGATAGAGAGGCATCTTTCCCCTGCCAACGATGTGCGCGTGCCACATCGCTCCCGACATTCGCCAGCTGTTCCACGAGCGGCAAGGTCTGCCATCGACCGGCCGCGAGATTCGCATGAACCTGTGACATGCCGGTTACCCCTCGACCAATCGATTGACGATTATGGTGATGGTGTTACGGATCTCGGTATTTTCGACGTATCGAGAACGGTTCCCACCAGACGGGCGCACATTGATCATAGAATCGAACTCGATCCATTCGGGAAGCGGACGTTCCGGATAGAGGTTGATTCCCCACAAGTTCTTTTGGACTGACCCCTGATCGAGGAGCATGGCCTCTTCGTCAGAATGGAGTTCTCCGCCGATCGCCATAATACCCTGATCTACATCGACGACCGCCTTGACCATATCTCCAAACTGCTGCTTCGCCATGTCGTTCAGCTCGCGCCGGGTCACAGCATCTCGAATGATTCTGATGTCCATTCTGTCGGTCTCTCCGCGTTGGAGGAATCAGCAGGCACGATTGCGGATTGTGCCCAGCCCTGTCAATAAGAAACTTCCGTCGCGTCTGTTCGCGATAATCTCATCGGATGGCTACCTGTCCTTCTCCATCTATTCCTTTTCCCCAGTATTGAAGGGGGGTGCCAAGGTTGCCCTCGACTGCGTACTCCACCTCCCGCTCAGTATTTGGAGGGAGGGCACCCATGTTGTTCCAACTGCGCGCGTCCAACGAGGCCCTTCTCAGGGCGCACGTTCCACGAGCAATGAGGGCACCTGGCCTCTCCTTTTCTTCTTTCTCTCCCCCTCCACATTGTAGGGGGACAGCCTGGCTGCTTGAGCGGGCATCAGGGACTTGTTGAGTCCGCCGTTGCCGAACGGTAGCGGCCTGCCATCGGCAGGTGGTGGCGCTGTTCGCCGTTCCATTCAAGCGTCGCTTGGAATGGAACAAGTTGCGCTGCCAAGCGGCAGTGAGGCTTACGGCGGCCAACAAGGCCCTGGCTTTAAGCGAAAGTAGCCAGGCTGTCCCTTGCCTCACACTCTTGCTTCTGCTTCTCCCTGCCTCGTACAATGCCCCCGTAACCCCTTGGCTTTCTGACTGTTTCGGGTCACTTTCGCGTTCGAGCGATAGAAGGAACAGATCTACATGCGGATCGAGTATTCCAAGGGCGAACGGGCTTCAAAGGAGCTGATTATGCTCCAACGTGAAGCCTCCGAAGCCACCAGTGGCCGGAAGATGAAGGTGCTGCTCATCTACCCGCCTGACTGGTTCCCCTCCGAACCCTATTTGAGCCTTCCCTCCCTCACCGCCGTCCTCCGCCAGGCCGGCCATACCGTCATCCAAAAAGACATCAACCTTGAGATGTGGGACTGGTACTTCAGCGAGGACTTTTTGAAGAAAGTCCTGCGCCGTGTACCGCCGCAACTCGACCGGCTCAGGAAGCTGTCGAAGAAGCGTGATTTGAGCGCTGAGGAGATGGATTTGCAACTGTCCCTCTGCGACCTGACCAGGCAGCGGATCGACGAGTTGATTAAGAAAGCGGAGATGGCAAAGGCGATCATCCGTGGAGAAACATTCTACGATATCGACAGGTTAGAGTGGGCGATTCAAGTCTTCCGCGAAGTTACTTCGGTGATCTCGATGGTCTATGCCCCGGCCAGGATCTGTATGCCGCCGATGGAGACGGATCTATCCTATAAAGTCTTCGTGTCGTCCGAAGTCATGGAGGCGGTGAACGATACCCAGGTGAATGTCTACCGAGACGTGTTCGAGCATCTGGTGAAGCCGGTGATTGAGCAGGAACAACCAGATGTGGTTGGCATCTCCATAGTCTTGCAGCAGCAGATGTTTTCCTCCATGACCTTCTGTGCTCTCATCAAGCAACACTTCCCCCACATTCACGTCACGATCGGTGGGAACACGGTGACACGCCTGCGCGATGTGCTGCCTCAGTCGCCCCTGTTCCAATATTTCGACAGCGCCGTGGTTTATGAAGGGGAGACGGCCTTTGTACAGCTGGTCTCTGCGGTGGGGGCGAAGCGGAGTCTCTCGGACGTGCCCAACACCATCTATAAAGACGCCACCGGCGTCCATACCTCGGCAACCAGCTATGCAGAAGATCTGGCGACGCTGCCGCCGCCGGATTTCGACGGCTTGCCGCTCGATAAATATTTCGTGCCGACGAAAATTCTTCCCTATTTGGCGACCCGAGGGTGCTACTGGGGCCGCTGCGAGTTCTGCGACCATGGCGAGGGCTATACGGCAGGCTACCGGTCGAAGAAGATCCAGGACATTCTGGCCGACATCACCTATCTCCGTGACAAATACGGGGCGAAGCAATTCCACTTCACGGATGAGTCTTACCCGCCGGCACTCTTCCGCAAGTTGGCGCGCGGTTTAATTGAGAGCCAGATGGGCATCGTCTGGACGACGCATATGCGGTTCGAGAAGAGCCTACTGGACGATCAAGTCTGGCAGGATGCGAAGGAGTCCGGCTGCAAGTATCTCCACTTTGGCTATGAGTCGGGGAACGAGCGCGTCTTGAAGCTGATGGACAAGGCGACGACGACAGAGATCATGACGAAACATTTGCAGCTGACGGCTGACGCGGGCATTTGGAACCACTGCATGGGCTTCTTCGGTTTCCCTGGCGAGACGAAGGAGGAGGCCTGGCAGTCGGTGCAATTCCTGGAGCAGAACAAGGACTATGTGCATTCGCTGGGCTTCGGCACGTTCGACCTGGGCCGGCATAACCCCGTGGCGAAGCATCCGGACAAGTGGGGCGTGACCGCCTACAAGAACCCCGAGTGGGATTTGGCGCTCGACTACTACTATACGGTGAAGGATGGGATGAGCATCGAAGAGGCGGAGCGGGTGTTCCAGGAATTCGAACGGAAGCACAACCCTGGCTGGGACCTGCGCCTGTTCATCCGTGAATACATTTTTCTCTACATCGCACGGTTCGGGCTGCAGAAGTTGCCGGACCTACAATATCAGGCGGCGAAGATTGTGGGCGCGGCGCCGTCGCTGGCAGGGAAGATGTAATGGATACCGTAAGGGGTAAGGGGTTAGGCGTAAGGGGTGAGGATGTGATTCCGGAATCGCGCCTGACGCCTCACGTTTCACGCCTAACGAACGATGACTGAACTAGTTCAAATAGGCGGTCTGGCCCCATTGGCCAAGGGGGAACGGAAGACCAGCAAGGTCATGCTGCTCTTTCCGCCTGAATGGGTGCCAACCGCGCCCTATCTCGCCTTGCCCTCGTTGACTGCCGTGCTGCGAGAGGCAGGCCATACAGTCATCCAGCGCGACATCAATATCGGGATGTGGGATCACTTCTTCAGCATGGAGTTCCTGATCTGGGTGAAGGCCCGGTTGGGGATGCAGCTGAAGCCACTCCAAGATAAGGAGAAGGTGGGAACGCTGACGGAACAGGAAGCGGATCATAAGGCGGTAGTAGAGAAGGCCTATGTCGTCGATGTATTCGATCTGGCGGATCGGGCCGAGGATGCCAAGCTGATCGTGCGTGGCGAGCGTTTTTACCAGGCCGAGATACTGGAAGGCGCGTTGAACTGCTTCCGTGAAGCGATGGCCTACATTTCCGCAGCCTATTATCCCGCGTCGCTTGTCTTCTATCCGATGGAAAGCAATCTGGGCTATCGGCCCGGCGTATCCAAAGAAGTGCTGGCCTGTTTAGACGATGAGCAGGTGAACGTCTATCGGGACCTCTGCAATCAGCTGGTCATGCCGGCGGTGGCGAAAGAAATGCCGGACGTCGTCGGGGTCTCCATCGGCACGCAGATGCAGCTGCTTGCAGGCCTGACCTTTTGCAAGATGATCAAAGAGACCTTCCCGCATATTCATGTGGTGGTGGGAGGGAACGTCATCACGCGCCTTCAAGAAGATCTCGCCAAGCAGGAGCAGTTCTTCACGGACGTGTTCGACTCGGCGATCCTCTACGAGGGCGAGCATGCGCTGCTCTGGCTCATCGAATCATTGAATGGCGAGCGGCCCATCGCATCCGTGCCCAACTTGATCTATCGCGATGCCTCAGGCATTCACCGGAACTCCGAAGTTTACACCGAAAAGACGACTGCGCTGCCTTTGCCGGATTTCGACGGGCTGCCGCTAGACCGCTACTTTGTACCGGAGCTGATCATTCCCTACCTGGCAACGCGCGGCTGCTATTGGGGCCGCTGCACGTTCTGCGACCATGGCCAGGGTTACTTCGATCAATATCGAGGCGTGCCGGTGCAACAGGTCGTCGAACAGATTAAGGCGCTGCGGGACAAGTATCAGTGCCGCCATTTTCTCTTCTCCGACGAATCCTATCCGCCGGCGCTGTTTAAGAAGGTGTCGCAGATGCTGGTCGATCAAAATGTCGGGATCAAGTGGACGACGTTGATCCGGTTTGAAGAAACGCTCCAAGACCAGGAGACCTGGGATCTCGCGGCGAAGGCCGGCTGTTGCACCCTCTATTATGGGATGGAGTCGGCGAGCGAGCGGGTGCTGACTCTCATGGACAAGCATGCCAAGAAGAGCGTGATCCAACGCAACCTCCAGATGGCGGCGAAGTCGGGGATATGGAACCATGTGATGGCGTTCTATGGATTCCCCGGCGAAACGCTCGATGAAGCGTTGGAAACTCGCCAGTTCGTCCTTGAGAACCAGCCGGTGATTCACTCGATGGAGCTGTTCTACTTTGTGGCCTATCGCCATACGCCGATGGTGCGCAACCCGGAGAAGTTCGGGATTACGATCCACAAGCAAGAGGAGTACGATCTACCCCTGGACTATTACTACACGTTGAACCTGGGATCTCGCGGCGAAGGCCGGCTGTTGCACCCTCTATTATGGAATGGAGTCGGCGAATGAGCGGGTGCTGAGCCTCATGGACAAGCATGCCAAGAAGAGCGTGATCCAACGCAATCTCCAGATGGCGGCGAAGTCGGGGATTTGGAACCATGTGATGGCCTTCTATGGGTTCCCCGGTGAAACACTTGATGAAGCGTTGGAAACCCGCCAGTTTGTCCTCGAGAACCAACCGGTGATTCACTCGATGGAGCTGTTCTACTTCGTGGCCTATCGCCATACGCCGATGGTGCGCAACCCGGAGAAGTTTGGGATTACGATCCACAAGCAAGAGGAGTACGATCTCCCCCTGGACTATTACTACACGTTGAACGATCCCAGCACCCTCTCCTGCCTGGACGCGATGCAGATGTGCGAAGAGTTCTACAAGAACGATTTTCACCCCTGGGCCGTGCGCGTGAACTCGCGGGAACATGTCTTCCTCTATATCTCGAAGTTCGGGACGAATCAGTTGCCGCAGATCTATGCGCAGCAGACGCAGGCTATCGGATCGCCGGCTGGAGTCTCGGGATTGATCACCTGGCCGGTCGCGAAGAACGGGAGCGAAGATGGAGCGGAGGGGATGAGTCGGGTGGTGAGCCACGGGGTTTCGTAAAACGTGAAAGGTGAAACGTTAAACGTGGGGTCGTGTGAGGAGTAAGACGTGAAAAGCGAGCGGGCCTAGTTCAGTCTTGGCATCGAATTTACCTTTCACCTTTTACGTCTCACGTTTCACGCTTCGGACTCATCCGGAACGAGGACGGCGGAGAGTAGGGCATAGGCGGCTTCGACAAGCTTGGTCATCTCTTCTGCCTTTTTATAGGCCTCCATGTACTTCTTGGGGTTGTTCGTGAGATTTGAGTAACGGGCAGGGTCCCAGGTATAGAGCAGTACTCGCCTGGTCCTGTCGAGGGTTTCGGGGGTGACGGGAAGGGTGAGTCCCAGTACCTCCAGTGCATGGATGACGTCTTCTTGGTTTACATCGGTCATGGGGTGAGTCTGCCAAACGGGAGCAAGCCTGTCAAACCATGCCGACAGATCAGACGATCCTTCAGCCGATTTATACCATCACAAAGCAGGACTGTTCTCATAGGGAGAGCCCATGCCTGATCCGCGTTCGCTGAAGTTCTATCAAGCCGACGTTTTTACGGGGCAGCCGTTCGGTGGGAACCCGGTTGCGGTGTTTCCCGAAGCGCTCGGGCTCACCGACGATCAATTGCAACGGATCGCCCGGGAGATGAACCTCTCCGAGACCGTGTTTGTGCTGCCTCCGACCGATGGGGCAGCAGTCGTTCGCCTTAGGATTTTTACCCCAACGCAGGAGCTTCCATTTGCCGGGCATCCGGTGCTGGGAACGTTTTATGTGTTGGCTGAGATCGGTATGATTGCCGCTACCGATGGCATTACCCGGGTGATGCAGGAGTGCAACATCGGCCTCTTCCCGGTCGAACTCCATGCGCAAGATGGCCAGGTGACGCAGGTGGTGATGACACAGCCGAAACCTGAGTTTCTCGGTCCGGTGGACAAGGTTGAAAATCTGTATGCGATCGCCAATGCGTTGGGGGTGCCAAAGTATGTCATCTCGGATATGAAGTGGCCGATCGAAGTGGTTTCCACCGGGTTTCCAGTGTTGATCGTGCCCGTTCGGACTCTGACAGCTGTGCGCTCGATCAGACCCGACGCATCTGCCATCATGGAGCTCTGCGATCGGTTCGGGGCGAATGGCATCATGACATTCACGACTGTGACCGTAGAACCCTCTGCGACGGTTCATGCCCGCATGTTCGCCCCCTCGGTCGGGATTCTTGAAGATCCTGCAACCGGCAGCGCGAGTGGGGCGTTGGGCGCCTACCTGGTGCAAAACGGAGTGGTCGCGGTCGCTCCCACGACAGACATCGTCGTTGAGCAGGGCTATGAGATCGAGCGTCCATCACAAATTCTCGTGCGGATCGAGTCGGATGACGATATGATCCAATCGGTCAAGGTGGGAGGCCAGTGCGTCATGGTGGTCGAAGGAACGTTAACCTTCTAGCAGGATGTTGAAAACGGCTTCCAGCTTCGTTCTCAGTCGCATGTCTCCCTGCGACGTACCCCAGAGGGTACGCCTCAGTCGCCATGCTCCCTGCGGCCTTGCTGGAAATCCGTTTTGAACATCCTGTGAAGATTAGGAAGTGCTGAATTCTGAGCGTAAAATCAGAATAAACGGCTCTTATACTCAGCACTCACGTCTCAGCACTCAGCACAGAGGAGATCGATGAAGGCTGTACTCTTCCGTCAACATGGTGGACCGGACAAACTGTCGTATGAAGATATGCCTATCCCGACGATTGGGCTAGATGACGTCTTGGTTCGCGTGAAGGCCTGCGCGTTGAATCATCTTGATCTTTGGGTCAGGCAGGGGAATCCCGCCTATCCGATGCCGTTGCCCCATGTCTTGGGGTCGGATGTCGCTGGAATCGTCGAGCAAGTCGGCTCGAATGTCGATAGTGTCATGGTCGGGCAGCGCGTCTTCGTGTCGCCTGGAATCAGCTGTTGGAAGTGTGAGTATTGTCTGGCAGGGAGAGACAACTTCTGCCGCTCGTATAGCCTGCTCGGGGCGATGATGCACGGCGGCTATGCCGAGTATGTGAAAGTGCCATTCCGCAATGTGCTGCCGATTCCGGAGAATCTCTCGTTCGAACAGGCGGCGGCGTTTCCACTCGTGTCGGTCACCGCATCGCATATGCTGTTTGCCTTGGCAGGACTTCAACATGGAGAGACAGTTCTAATCATGGGGGCGGGGAGTGGGGTCGGAATGATGGCAGTCCAAATGGCGAAACTTGCCGGAGCCCGAGTGTTGACCACGGTCGGATCCGACGACAAGATTCCTAAAGCGGTGCTTCTAGGGGCTGATGCTGTGATCAATCATGCGAAGGAGAAGGTGGCTGATCGTGTAAAGCTGTTGACCGAAGGACGAGGCGTCGATGTTGTGATTGAGCATATTGGCCCTGAAGTTTGGGATAGTTCACTGGAATCTCTGGCCAAGGGCGGGCGCTTGATTACATGTGGCGCGACAACCGGGGGCGACGTGAAGCTGAATCTTCGCTATGTTTTTTCACGCCAGCTGACGATCAAGGGTTCTTACATGGGCACGCGCGCAGAATTGGTGAAAGCGGCCGACATGATGGGGCAGGGTCGATTGATTTCGGTGATCGATCGGACGTTCCCACTTCAGCAGGCTCGTGCAGCGCAAGAACTCATGGAAAGTCGAAAGTTTTTCGGCAAGATCGTCCTGACAGTTTGAAGGATGTTGAAAACGGCCACCAACTGCGTTCTCAGTCGTCATGCTTCCTGTGGTCTCGTTGGCTGATCGTTTTAAGCCTCCGTATTCTGATTGAGTGAGGGTGGCGGGCGTATGTATGTCTAGTCAGTAAACAATAGAATGGGAGGGGATATGTCTACTGTAGCGATGATTATGAGTAAGAAACCCAAGACCGTGGGGCCTTCCCTATCGGTGGTGGGCGCGGCTAAGAAAATGAAGACAGCACGGGTGGGGTCGCTGTTCGTGAAAAAAGGGAAGAAGCTGATTGGGATTGTTACCGATACAGATATTGTGCGACGCGCCGTTTCAGCCAATAAGCCGCTTGGCAAGATGACCGTCGAGAAGATCATGACCACTCCCATATGCACGATTGAGGGGAGCCAGTCTGTCGATGATGCACAAGATATGATGGCCGACTTAGGCGTGCGCCATCTTGGTGTCACGAAAGATGGTGAGATAGTCGGGGTCATCTCGGTGCGCGATCTATTGTTCTATTATAAGAGGTATGCGCAATCGAAGATTAGTCCGGAGGCGCCGTACAGTGAACCAAAAATATTCCAAGACTGACGGATGCTGAAAACGGTCACCAACTTCGTTCTCAGTCGCATGCCTCCCTGCGACGTACCCCAGAGGGTACGCCTCAGTCGCCATGCTCCCTGCGGCCTTGCCGGAAGGCCGTTTTGAACATCCTCGTATTCAAGCGTAGGAATGGTGAAAGGTGAGATGTGCGAGGATGAGTCTTTGGCATTCGCGCCTCAGCTCTGAGAGGAACGTTTCACTTTTTACGTCTAACTTTTCACGCCTACTTTGTGAGTTCCTTCACCAGATGCCCCAACTCCGGTAGGATCAGCTTCTCCATCGCGAGCCGGACGGCGTTTTCTGAGCCTGGTGTCGAGAAGAGGACGCGGCCTTTGATGATGCCGGCGGTGGCGCGGCTCATGATAGCCGGTGAGCCGATGTCCTGGTAGGTTAGGTAGCGGAAGATCTCGCCGAATCCCACCAATCGTTTTTCCAGCATGGCGTCGACGGCTTCAAAGGTTGAATCCCGTTGTGAGATGCCGGTGCCGCCATTGATGATGATGGCTTGAATTGCTTCGTTCGCCACGCCTTCAGCGATCCGGCCTGTGATCTGGGCCGGTTCATCCTTCACCAAATGGTACGAGATGACTTGATGCCCGAACTGCCTGAGAAGTTTGTGGATAAGTTGCCCGCTTGTATCGGTGTCAGGGTTCCGCGTGTCGCTACAGGTAATCACCATGCACCCGATGGAGCGGGGTGCATGGGATTTGTGTTCTGTATGGCTGGGCGTTGGCATAGAGATTGTTAAGCAAGAGGCTAGGGGCGAGTGGCTAGGGGCATGATTCGGAACTCATCCCTCGCCTCTAGCCCCTTGCCTCTAGCCCGTTGTTATTTCCACACCGAATCCGGATTCAGCTTCGCTGCCGGTTTCCCGCCCTTGATGTGTTCGTCCAAGATCGTTGCCACGTCCGCTTCCGTGACTTTGGAGTACCACGTCGCATCCGGATAGACGACGACGGTCGGTCCCTGCTCGCAGGGGCCGAGGCAGGAAGAACCGCTGACGAGGACTTCGCCAGGCGTCACACCTTTCTGCATGAGGCCCATGTTAAAGGCCATGAGGAGGGAGGCTGACCCTGCGCTGCCACAGGAGGGTTTTGGATGGCCGGGGGGACGGGCATTGGTGCAGACGACGATGTGATACTTTGGCTTTGGCATGGGTTCTCCTTTTATGGTCGATGAAGCAATCAGCGTTCAGCTTGTCAGCATTCAGTTATCTTCAAGACAGAGCTGAAGGCTGATTGCTGTTGGCTGAAAGCTATTTTACTGCGGCACGTACGACTTCCACGTATCGATGGCCTCTTCTGGCAATTTCCAATGTTTGAGTCCCTTCATGACCCAATCGAGGTAGTGTGCCTTGGGTTTAAACTTACCGATCGGAGTGGCGGCATAGGTGGTGACGAGTAGTTTGTCGCCTGTTTCCGTCAGCACGGTGACTTGAACTTGTCGGAATGCGCTTGGTGGTACGTCTTCTTCGAAGAGATCCATTAGCTTGAGATCTTCGTCGGTCACTTCAAACACGCCTCCCCATACTTGCTCTCCCGGTGATGGGATCACACTGGCAAGTCCGCATCGCCATTGAGAGGACCAGCGGCAGAATTTGATTGTGTGTTCGGGAAGAGTCGCCAGCATGAGGAATCGATGTTCCGGAGCGCGGCGTTTCAGCTGTGTAGGATTCAGATGGTCGCCGTAGAGAAAGAACTTCATCGATGCTTCATTGCCCAAGGACACAGTGAATGCGGCACACTCACCATTTGTAGCACAACCACTTTCCCCCCTACAAGATGAGTTCCCGCTAGCGGCTTGGGTCGAAGTAGTTAGATTGACATCGCGCCGGTTCTCTTCCTAAGATGCCGAGCCAACAAAAGCGGCGGTACCTCGTTTCCTCTGTCCTTGTTTGTAGTATGCCCATGAAACAGAATTCTTTTTCCTCAAGCCCTGTGCGTTCTTCGTCTCCATCGTGAAGATCATTCATTATGCGGTCGTGGCAGTGCTCTTGGTGGGAGTCCTTTATTATCTTTGGATGAAGCCTCCGACGGTGAGTCCCGTCTTGGATAGTCGGGCAGCCGAGGCTCTTGCAATGGTGCAAACCCATAGGGCTCTGGGCTATCCCACTATTCTTGAGGCAATGACCGAGCATGTCCGTTCGATGAGCGACCGCAATCGAGTCGCCAGGCTAGGCGAGTGGCGGGTGAAGCAGGTGGAAGGGGATCAGTACGAGATACGAGTGTGGTTGCGAGATCAGGGGGCGACGGGCCAATGGTTCGAGCGGGAATTCATTTGGCATGCCGATCTGTCGTCAAAGAGGGTTAATGCCGCGTCCTTGCCGGCGGATGGGGTGACACCCAAAGAACCCGATACAGAGCCTGCTGGCCGGCCGACGACGCCATTGCCCCAGCCTTAGCCGAATGGCTTCCTTCTCGCTCGCTCAAAAGAGCCGTCAATCGTCAACCGTCATTGTGAGAGAGAATAGGCCTTGGCGAACAGCGTCGCTACGTATTCACGTTTGACGAATGACGAGTGACGTTTGACGAAATATCCTGCTACTTGAAATTTTCAGGTAGCGCCACCTGGACCTGATTTCCTTCAATCCTCACGGGACAGCAGGCGACGGTGATTGCAGGATTTTCTGGTCGTTCACCGGTCTGTAGGTTAAATCGCCATCCGTGCCAGGGACATTCAACGACGTGCCCATCCAGATATCCTTCTCCGAGCGGTCCCCCAGCGTGCGGGCAGGTATTGTCGACAGCGTAGAAGGTTCCATCGACATTGAAGAGAGCAATGCCGATTCCTTGTACTTGGACTGTTTGCCCTGCGCCCGGTGGAATGTCTTCTACGTTTGCGACGGCGATAAATTCTGGCATCGTGCCGATCCTTCCCTTTGGCCGACTGGCGGATAGAACAGGTAGCGTTCTCAGACCTGTCAGTGACTTGATTTCGACCAAGGCTTATGGCATAGAAATAGGTGCGTACTCCAATACTACACCTTGGCCTTCCCACACAAGGAGCCTCGGTTGGGAAATGAGGTTACGGCATGGAAATGACCCTTCTGCTGAACGCTACGTACGAACCCCTGCGGGTCGTCCATTGGCAAAAGGCGATCGCGCTCCTCTGGCAGGGCAAAGTCGAAGTCCTCGAGGTCTACGACCGAGAGGTCCACGCGGTATCGATCTCTTTTAAGCTTCCCTCGGTCATGCGGCTGCTCAAGCTGGTTCGGCTCAAGGATGTTCACCGGGCAGTTAAGTTTTCCCGTATCAATATCTTTACAAGAGATGGGTATGCCTGCCAGTACTGTCGTCACAAGTTCAGGACCGAAGAGCTGACATTCGATCATGTCGTTCCCATTGCCAAGGGCGGGCGAAAGACCTGGGAAAACATTGTGACGGCCTGTTGGCGCTGTAACAACAAAAAAAGCGGTCGTACGCCGGAAGAAGCCGGTATGAAGCTGATGAAGAAGCCGGTGAAGCCTCGTTGGAATCCAATCGTGACCATCACGATCGGGATCAGAAACACGCCGGACAGTTGGCGCGACTATTTCTATTGGAATATGGAGCTCGATGCCGACCCCGCAGAAACCTAATTGGTAATTTTCAATGTGGAATGATGAATGATCAGTCTAGTTTTAGCCACTCTTTCAGATCCTTCATTACCCTTCGTTAAACATTGACCATCTTTTTCAGCTCTGCCTGTCCTTTCTCCTCAACGAAACATTCATAATTCATCATTCAACATTCCTTCACCGGTGTTGTATGATACGCCCGGCGTTGAATTGGGAGGGATTATTATGACGGCAAATTCTGGCTTTCCCTTGTCTCTCGATGTGAAGGGGTACCCTGTGCTTGTCCTCGGGGGGGATGAGGAGGCCGCGGAAAAGACTCAGCGGTTGTTGGATGCTGGGGCGAAGGTAACGGTCGTGGCTCCGTCGCTGCACGACGACTTGAAAAAGCTGGCTGCGTCGGGGAAGGTTGTGCACCGAGGACGACACTTTCGCGATGCCGATTTGGAAAACGCGATTCTGGTGCTGAACATGGTTCGCGGTGACCGGGACTTTTCCCGAGCGTTGTTTGCGAAGGCGCGCGAGAAGAAATGTGTGTTGTGGTCGGTTGACCAGCCAGAAGCCTCAACGGCGACCATGCCGGCGGTGGTCGCTTGCGGCCATTTGCGTGTTGCCATCAGCACCAGCGGAGTTGCCCCGGCTCTATCGGGCTTTTTGAAGGAAGATATGGAGAAGATCTTCGGTGAGGAGTTTGCCGCCTTTGTCGAGTGGCTCGGCCAACTTCGCGAGCAAACCAAGGCCACAGAGCCTGATTTCGAAAAGCGCCGGACCTTGTTGCGCGAAGCGCTGGACGGGTTTCGCCTGTTGGGCAAGGTCCAGTATCCGAAGGTCTGGCTGGATGAGCGAGCGAAGTTGGCGGTGTCTCCTGGGGTAAAAGGGCAGGCGTAACCGGTAAGGGGTGAGGCGTAAGGCGTAAGGCGATTAGGAAGGGAGAAACGATGGTATTGCTTGAATTCAGTATGTCGCCGTTGGGCAAGGGTGAAAGCGTGGGCAAGTATGTGTCACGTTCGCTCGATATCATCGATAAGAGCGGAGTGGACTACCGGTTGAATCCGATGGGGACGGTGCTCGAAGGGGAGTGGGATGACGTGTTTGCCGTCGTCAAGAAATGTTATGAGCGGATGAAGAAAGATTGCGGCCGCATTTCCTGCACCATCAAAGTCGACTATCGGAAAGGCCACGCTGGGCGATTGCAGAGCAAGGTTGCAAGTGTGGAGAAGAAACTGAAGCGATCGATCAAACAGTAGCCGGAAATTGATTGCCCTGAATGCCGTAATCCGTGAAACGGGAGATGCATCCTAAAGGTTGCGGTATTTTGTCCCGGTCATAAGCAGTGCGTTTTAGGTTTTGGGCAAGCAGCCGACATTCCTCGATACGCCTTTCACATCTCATGTCCGGTATGGTGGATTTGCGAGCAGAATGTTGAAAATGTCCGCCAGCATTGTTCTTGTTTCGCTCCCGAAGGCCGTGAAGCACGAGGCATAAAACGTAAAACTGGGGTCAGCCTCGGAGCTGCGGCCTTGCTTGGCCAAGGCGCGTCTCGTCGCGCTAGGGCTGAATGGGTGTGAAGTCCCGCCTTTTTGAACATCCTGAGGTTATTGGAGTCATCGCTCATTCAGTCGTATTCCACGGTGTTGTATGTGCGTATCGAGTTTTTCGTAGCCTACTAGAGTGCGTCGAGCACAAGAGGCATTTTCTCAGCCTCCCGCCATTATTCCATCGTTCCACGGTATCCCGGCTTTTCCGTGACGCTGCTAATAGCAGGCCCAGCCTCTTGCTAGATATTGCGCATGGGAACTTTCTGCACCATGGCTGAATGAGAAATGCTGGTATTTATGCGAAGAACCAAGCGTATAATTAGTATTTGAAAGTACTAGGGTACCTATGTATACTGCCGCCCCGTACACGAGTCTTGGTCACGATGAAGATGTGTGTTGTGTTCATGTTGAGAATAATCGATGGAGTTGCAGGATCTGCGATCAGATGCAAGGGCAGGGACCTGGAAAACTCGGAGGCGCATTCATTGGGCGTGCTGAGGTTATGTCATGGGCGAGAAGACGGGTGATGGATTGATCGCCACGGTAGAACGATTGAGAGCGACAGGCTATCAGGATAGATGGCTATTCACGGGGGAGTGAATTCCACACAGGTGACCAATGAACAGCATGTTGACGGGTGAGGTCGAGGTCAAACCGCAAGCCGATTTTGGAGTATTGCCGAAGGATCGTACGATCCTTGAGCGGGAGGTGATGGGATTTCGCCCGTTTGGTTTGGATGAAGAGGGATGCAGGATTAGAGATCTGAGCGGGTTAAGCATCAGGGCTGTCGTGATGTACCTTGAAAAGTCGATGGCGCATGGGGAAACCGATTCTTCCGCGAGCCTGGCGGTTCAGAATCTTTGCAGCCTATTGAACCAGCGCATCAAGGATCCTGCCTATCATGTCACGCCGGAATTTCTGAAGAATCCGTGGAACAGCTATTCCTGTGAATTCACTTCCTATCTATATGAATTCTGCGAGCGCATGTCCGATGATTCACGATTTGTTTTTCATGCATCGATGGAGAAGGCCACATCGATTATGCAGGTGCTCGCTAGGCCGTTCTCGCTCTCACAGATTTACGGCATGTTTCCCTATTTTGGGAATAAATTTGCGTCCGGTTCACTCGAATTTCGAGTGATCGAAGTGACACCGACTGCCGCAACTCTGGCGATGAAGTTTTCCGGTCGTGCATTGCGTCAGTTCGGCCCATACCGAAGGCGGTGCGCTCAGCTGATATGTCAGGCTGCTCAGGGCATTATCGCGGGAGTACCTGCGCGCGTTCACGGATTGCCACCGGCGACATTGACGGAACATTCCTGTATTGCGAACGACGATGAATGGTGCCAGTGGGTCATCCGGTGGCATGGAGAGGGAGAGGTAACTTGGCGTCAGAAGGCTTGGCAGATTGTGCTTGGATCGAGAGGGGACGGGGCGTCAGAGGTGCCGTCCACGCGATCCCATTCGTACGAAGCGACTGAAGCTTTTCCGTTCAAAGGGAATGTAGAAAGCCAAGAGGCAGCGATTACGCCAATCCATGCATCGGGTGGAAGAGCAGAATCTCAGCGGCATGAAAGATGGACACTCTGTTGCGCCCTGGCCGGCCTGATCTTGGCCTTGGGGCTTCGCGTAGTGAATCCCTCGACTAGCTTGGGGGATGTCGTTCTTCTCGGGCTGATGCCCATACTTCTCACAAGGATCGTGATCAATGGTCGGCTTCGGAAGGAAAGTCGGCGTCGCGAGTCGTTGATCCAGGAACAAATGACCTTTGTGGAGTCACGGCATGAGGATTTGCGGGAAGTCTATTTGGAGCAGGAACAGACGCAGGTTGAACTGCGTCAGAGAGTCGGCCATCTGACGGCTCTTCACAGAGCCGGACTGCTGTTCAGTTCGACCTTGGACCGAGAGGCCCTGTTGCAGAAGGTGCTAGAAACTCTGACCTGCGATCTGCAGTACGATCGGGCGATGATCTCTTTTTATGATCCGTTGCGCCGGGTCGTCATGGATGCCCGTGTGCTTGGTGTGTCGCCTGATATTCAGGCGTTTGCTCGCGCTGGCGTGATTCCTGTCACAGATCCTACGAGCCTGGAAGGTCTTGTGCTGTTACAGGGCCAGCCGTTGTTGGTTGAGGATGTGCGGGCGGCATGGGACCGCATGCATCCATTGAACCAACAGCTTGCCCTCCTGATGCAGACCAAGGCTTGGATTATCGTGCCGTTGAAAGTCAAAGACAGGATTTTAGGAAGTCTGACGGTGGAGCGGGTACAAGCGCATAGTCTGACGCAGGACGATCTTGGGTTAATGATCACGGTCGCCCATCAAGTTGCGATCGCATTAGATAACGCGTCTGCCTACGAACAGATTGAAGCGCTGAACGTGGGGCTCGAGGCCAAAGTACGTGAGCGTACCGCTGAGCTGGAGCAGGCGGATCGCTTGCGGTCTCAATTCCTCTCACATGTCTCACATGAACTCAAGACCCCGCTGACTTCGATCAAGGGGTTTTTGCAGAACCTGCTCGATGGATTGACAGGCCCGCTCAATGAGAAGCAACAGCGGTACTTATCGAGGATGTTGGGAAATTCAGATCGTTTGATCCGAATGATCGAAGCCCTGTTAGATCGAACAAGAATTCAGTCTGGGAGATTAGATCTCGTTCCTGGAGAAATCGATCTAGGTCATTGTGTGGCGGATGCGGTCGAGCAATTGCGCTTGTTAGCCCAGGCTAAACGGCAACTATTGGAGTTGAATGGGCCCTCAGTTCCACTGATGGTCTGGGCGGATCGCGATCGTGTGATTCAGATCGTCACCAATTTGGTCCAGAATGCCGTGAAGTTCACTCCGGAGGGTGGCGGCATTATCGTGACGGTGTGGCAGGAGAATCAGATGCTTGCCGCTGTTTCCGTGCGGGATACTGGGCCGGGGATTCCACTAGAGTTTCTCGATCAGATTTTCGATCCTTTCTTTCAAGTCAAGCAGGTTCGAAGCGGGGTAAAGGGGCTGGGTTTGGGGTTGTCGATCGTCCGGACATTGGTGGAGTTACAAGGTGGGGCGATTACAGCGCGGAGCGAGCTGGGGCAAGGCGCGGAGCTCTATTTCACGATCCCGTTGCGTCCCACAACCGCAGCCCCATTGGATCATGCGCCGACCGACGCGCCTCGTATCCTGATTGTCAACGAGGAGGCGGATAACCGCCAACTTCTAGAGGAATGTTTACGGGCCAAGGGATATCGCGTCCAGACAGTGGCCGATGGGGTTCAAGCGCTGGAAGCGGTGCGATCGGGAGTGTTTGAAGGCATGATTCTGGACATCGACATTCGTTCGATGGATGGGCTGCATGTGATTCAACAAATTCGAACATGGAATCAGCAGATCCCAATTGTGACGGTCACGGAGTCAGCATCCAGAGACTTGGCGGCCCGTGCGATCGGGATGGGTGCGCAAGCCTATATGCTGAAGCCGTTCGCTATCGATGAACTGCAACGGATTGCAGATTGCTGGTTTCGTCCATTTGCACATTCGTCATCGGAGTCTGCAGGACTGTAGAGTCGTCAGCAGTAAGTGAGATGAGATAGACGTTGATTCATGAGCCTATGAACGGCGTATGTTTAGCATAGACTCGGTCCTTCATAAATGGGCGCCGTGGATTTGTGTGATAGGGCTCTGTATAGCCTGTTTGCCCGTGATGGTATCGGCCCAGGTTCCCCGTATTCAAGGACAGGGGGCCGCCGCATCCGCGATGAGTAGTGCGTTTGCTGCCCAAGCCGATGATCCATCGGCTGTACACTACAATCCTGCAGGGATGACACAGTTGCAAGGCATTCAATTTATGGGAGGAGCCATCGGGTCCGGAGGATCGACAAACTTTACCAGTCCGACCGGGGTGACGGCACGTGGTGATCGGAATGGAAGTGCAGCTTGGCCTCCTCCTGGCCATATGTACATCACGGCGAACCTAAAGAGTCTTGGGGTTGCGGCTTTTGGAGACCTTTCTATCGGAATTGGTCTGACTGTACCCTTTGGCTCGCTGACTCGCTGGCCAATGGATGGGCCATTCAGGAGTTCTACGACGTTTAGTGCGCTGCCACTTTTCGATATCAAGCCCACTCTGGCTTACAAAGTGATGGAGAATCTCTCACTTGGGCTTGGTGCGGATATCTATACGTTCAGCGGGCTTCTCGGCGAAGGTCATGTCGAAAAACAATTCATCTCGCCAGGCGCCCCCGCTTTTCCGTTGGCCCCTGCAGGTTCAAAGGTTGAATTAGCCGGCAAAGACACCACCGCCGGGTTCAATGCTAGTTTATTGTATACCGCGTTGAGAAATGAGGATGAGAAACCTCTGGCGAACATTGGGATTGTCTACCGGAGTCAAGCGACCCTGCACCTGAGTGGGGAATTATTGGCAAATGGAGCCAAAGTATCTGATGCCGACGCCACACTCGTCTTGCCTCAAATTATTACAGGAGCGATTGCAATATGGCCAGTTCGCACAAATGAACGGGAGTGGAAAATGGAGATGGACGTCGATTATGTCGGATGGAAGTCTGTTCGAAATCTCGATGTGACCTTGGGGAATGGGATGACGATCGCACAGCCTCAGAAGTGGCGGAGCACCTACGCCGTGATGCTTGGAACCGAATACAAATGGCTGACGCTTGAATCGCTCCCGAACTGGCAAGTGGCGCTGAGGGCCGGCTATACCAACCAGCAAAATCAAATGCCTGATTCGACGTTCGATCCTGCCATTCCTTCGTCGGACCTGCATATTGTGGGCGGAGGGCTTGGATTGCTGTGCAAGGAGCGAGCATTGTTTCTAGGGCTGATACGATGCGGAGACGTCGGCATGGGCTCGCTGAAACCCAAAGCAATCGGACTGGACCTCTCGGTTCAAGCTGGGTTGTATGAGGACCGTACCGTATCGGGCAATCAAAACCCGACCGTCGACGGAATGTACCGAACCACATTGATTCTTGGCAGTGCGTCGATTCGAATGGTGTATTAACGGATTGGCGAGATGCGCGGGACGGGCGAGAAAGGCGCGATGTAGAGCCTCGTTTAAAGGCGTTAATCGTGAACCGTCAATCGTCGATTCACGTTTCACGAATAACGATTCACGCTGCCTGTCCCGCTTTTCCCGCCAGTCTCGCCCGTTGTTAGGCTGATTCATAAATGCGCGGAACGCGGGAGCCGATCCCGCAGAGGACTTCATAGGGGATCGTGTCGATCCAGCCTGCCACTTCGTCCGCCCAGATCGATTCCTCTCCCTGCTGACCGATCAGTGTCACGGTCTCACCTACTTGTACCGGTCCAATGTCGGTGACATCCACCATGATCATATCCATACAGACCAGCCCGACGATCGGAACACGGCGTCCTTGAATCAAGACCGATGCTCGATGGGAGAGTCGCCGACTATAGCCGTCGGCATAACCGATGGGGAGCACGGCGATACGCGTGGGCCGTTTTGCGACGAATGTCCTGTTGTAGCTGACGGCTCCCCCTGGTGGGATCGTTCGTAATTGGGCGATGGTGGTTCGAAGCGAAAGAACAGGTTTAAGGTCAGGATCGGGAGTGGTCTTGGGTAAGGTATGGTACCCATAGAGCATGATGCCAGGCCGTACGAGCGAAAAATGCGCATCGGGAAATCTGACGATGGCGGCGCTGTTTGCCGCATGCACCAGCGGGAGAGGGAAACCTCGATGCCTGATCTGTTCCAGCATGGCATGAAACCCAGCGAGTTGGCGTTCGGTAAAGGCGCTGTCTGTCCCATCTGCATCGGCCAGGTGAGTCATGAGACCCTCAACGCGGAGGGGGTGGCGCAAGAGAGGGCTGTCCAGGAGCGCGAGCAGTTCTTCGGGAGACAATCCTAATCGGCCCATCCCGGTTTCGACCTTGAGATGAATTGGGTAGGGGGCCGAAAGTGATCCAGCTGCTTTGGTCAAGGCGGGAAGGAGGCGCGCATCGCTGATGACGGGGGTCAGCCTGTGTGCGACCAAGTCAGGTAACTGTTCCTCAAAGAGGGCTCCCAGGACTACGATAGAGGCTGAGAGACCGGCTAGGCGAAGTTCGATACCTTCGTCGAGGGAGGCGACAGCAAACTGCCCGATGCCTTGCTTTGCAAGCGCATGAGCGGTTTCAACAGCCCCATGCCCATAGGCATTGGCCTTGACGATCGCCATGACTTCGCAGCCGGGAGATAGGTATCGCTTGATGCGAGAAAGATTATGGGCGAGTGCCGCGAGGTTGACGATGGCGCAGGTGGGTAACAAGGGCGAAGTTAAGTTCACACTTCCATAATTTCGTGTTCTTTTTTCTTCACTACGTCGTCGACTTTCTGAATGTATTGATCGGTCAGTTTCTGGGTATCGGCTTCGGCCTTCCGCAGCTCGTCTTCCGTTAACTTGACATCCTTTTGCAGTTTCTTCAACTCTTCATTGCCATCGCGACGAAACCCACGGACAACAACTTTGGTGTCTTCCCCATGCTTTTTGCAGATCTTACTGAGATCTTTCCGCCGTTCTTCGGTGAGAGGTGGAAGGGGAACGCGAATGATCTTGCCGTCGTTGGACGGTGTGATGCCGAGGTTCGAACTTGCCAAGGACTTCTCGATTTCCTTGATCAGGCTTGGCTCCCATGGCTGGATCGTGATGAGGCGAGCCTCGGGAGTTGAGATATTGGCCACCTGTTTCAACGGTGTCATCGTGCCGTAGTAGTCGACCCGGACACCGTCGAAGAGCGCGACCGAGGCTCTTCCTGTCCGTAAACCGGCTAAATCGCGCTTAAGGTGCTCCAGCGCGGACTCCATCTTTTCCATGACCTTGTGATGTATGGCAGCAGGATTGGACATGAGAGACTCCCCGAATGGTCAGCGGCGATCGGAGGTGACTATGGTTCCGATCGCTTCCCCAGTGGCGACGCGTTTAAAGTTGCCTTGGTCCTTCAAATTGAACACGATGAGCGGAAGGTTGTTGTCCATGCAGAGGCTGATGGCGGTGGCATCCATCACCTTTAAATTCTGATTCAAGATCGAGAGAAAAGAAATTGTTTCGTATTTTTTTGCGGAGGGATTCTTGACAGGATCGGCGTCGTAGATGCCGTCGACCTTGGTCCCTTTCATGATGACCTGGGCTCCGATCTCCATCGCCCTGAGCGCTGCGGCTGTATCGGTTGAGAAGTAGGGATTTCCTGTGCCGCCCGCGAAGATGACAACGCGTTTTTTCTCCAGATGGCGAATGGCACGCCTGCGGATATACCCCTCAGCCAGCTGGCGCATTTCGATTGCGGACTGGACTCGCGTAATAATGCCGGTGCGCTCAAGCGCGTTTTGCAGGGCTAAGGCATTGAGTACGGTGGCGAGCATCCCCATGTAGTCGGCGGAAGCTCGTTCCATGCCGGAAGCGCTGGCGGCAATACCGCGGAAGATATTGCCGCCGCCGATAACCACTGCGACCTCGATGTTGAGCGCGACGACGGAGGCGATTTCCGAAGCGAGGCCTTCAAGGATGGATGGCTGAATGCCGTAACCCTGCTCACCGGCCAACATCTCTCCGCTCACTTTGAGGAGGATGCGCCGATAGTTGGCAGAGTTCATGCTTCGCCTAATTGGTACCGTGTAAAGCGACGTATGTTCATGTTCTCACCGATTTTTGAAATCTTCAGCGCAAGGAGGTCCTTAATGGTGACGGCGGGATCCTTGACGAAGGACTGTTCGATCAGACAGCTTTCCTGGAAAAACTTTTCCAGCTTGCCTTCGACGATTTTCGGCCATGCAGCCGGGGGCTTGCCCATTTCTTTGGCTTGCCCCTCATAAATCGACCGTTCTTTATCGATGAGTGAAGCGGGGATCTCTTCCCGTTTGACGTAAGAGGGCTTCCCTGCGGCGACCTGGAGGGCTAGATCGTTGACAAACGATTTGAACTCTTCATTACGGGCCACGAAGTCGGTCTCACAGTTGACCTCGATGAGCACACCAATTTTCCCACCCATGTGGATATAAGCATGTACGAGACCTTGGTTGGTTTCGCGGCCTGATTTTTTAAGGGCAGCGGCTAGGCCCTTTTGGCGCAGGTAGTCGATGGCTTTTTCGATATCGCTGCCGTTCTCCGTGAGCGCTTTTTGGCAATCCAGGATACCGGCGCCTGTTTTTTCTCTCAGTTCTTTGACAAGCTGACTTGATCCAGCCATACGTGACGGTCCTTCTTAATCGATGGTGAGTATAGTTGCCTAACTTCGCGACGTCCGGCGCTATACAGCCGGGGCGCTCGCCAAGGTGACAGCTGCGGCCTTATCTCCTGCTGGGGGAACGGGTTTGAACTCCGCTTCATCGCGCTGTGTCCTCAAATGAGCGCCTTCAATGCAGGCGTTGGCAATAAGAGAGGTGATGAGCTTGATGGAGCGGATCGCGTCGTCGTTTCCAGGGATCGGGTAAGTGATGTGGTCCGGATCGCAGTTCGAGTCCAGGATCGCGATCATCGGAATCTCCAACCGCTTTGCTTCTTGTACGGCCAGGTGTTCGATGCGGGTATCCAGGACGAAAACAGCTCCTGGTACGCCGCGCATGTCCTTGATGCCGCTCAGATACTTCTGGAGCTTGACGATCTCCTTCTGCATCTTCATGATTTCTTTTTTCTTCAGGCCGTATTGGCTGGGGTCCGCCAGCTTGAGCTCCATTTTCTTCATCTTATCGATGCTCTTCCGGATGGTCTGGAAGTTCGTGAGCATCCCGCCGAGCCAGCGCTGGTTGACGAAGAACATGTTGGCGCGCAAGGCTTCTTCTTGAAGGATTTCAGCGGCCTGCCGCTTAGTTCCGACGAACAGGACCGATTGGCCGGCGGCCACGGTGTCACGGACGAAGGCATAGGCCTGCTCCATCCGAGCCAGTGTTTGCTGAAGATCGATGATATAGATGCCGTTGCGTTCTCCAAAGAGGAATTTCTTCATCTTTGGGTTCCACCGATTCGTCTGGTGCCCGAAATGGACTCCTGCTTCTAACAGTTCCTTGATCGAAACCACTCCCATGCCTTCACCTCCCCTCAAGACTTGCAGAGCGCCTACTGACGCAGGCGAGGGGGACTGGCCCCCTTATTCTCAAGTCGAGCGACGTCCATGACGTCGATATGAATTTGATACGGTCTTTTCACGCACAAAATTATACGAGAAAGAGACTACCCCTACCGATAGAACCTTGGCACGTTATCATGCTGGCCGTTAGCTTGCAAGACCATCTGCAGGCCATATAGAGAGCACATCATCAGTCCGGTTTTGTAGCACGTGATCGGTCCGGTTTAGGGTGTGCCCTCAAGGAGGGCCACTATGACACGGGCGACCGTACTACAGGAGGTGAGACAGATGCGGTTTGAAGAGCTGTACGAGCAGCGGCAACGGCGTACATTCACGAGGGGGGAGGCTGCCGACATCTTAAGGATCACCGAACGAGCGTTTCGCTGCTGGAGTGGGCGCTGGCCGGGATCACGGAGAGGGCGGCGGCCAACCGGTATCTGACCGAGTGGTTCCTCCTACAGTATAACGAGCGGTTTATGGTGAGGGTGACGGAACCGGGCACCGCCTTCATCCCGTGGATCGGGACGTCCCTCGCCGAGATCCTGTGTGTGCAAGAGGAGCGAGTGGTGGCCAAGGACAATACGGTACGGTACAGGGCCTGAGCCTGCATATCCCACAAGATTCCCAGCGGTTCCATTACGTGAAGGTCACGGTGCGGGTGCATGAATAGCCGGATGGGACCTTGGCCGTGCTCCCTGGGCCTCGGTGTCTAGCGCGCTATCACGCGGATGGCCGGCTGCTCTTCGATCCTCGGCCAACGGTGCGCGACAATATTTCGGCGCACAGCTGAACAACTCGGAGAGAAGAACCGGACAGATCATGTGCTGCAAAACCCGGACAAGTTAACTTGCTATCTATAGGGATTCAATTGCGCGAAGGTGGGAGGTGGTGAAAATACATGGTAATCCGTCTGATTGCCAGGCTTGTTGATCCGATACATCCGGTCTGTTTGTTTAACCAAACAACCCGGTCTGGCCGAATACACCAATTGCCGGCTCTCCCGGTTGGTGAATGGCTTGAGTGTCCTGCTAGACAAAGTATCGGCTGGTGTCGAACTGATATTCGGTGTTGTCGATCAAACGGACAATGTTGTGACGGAAATCCCCGTTCTCGTCTTTCTCAGTGAGGTCTATTTCGCGCCCATGGTCGATCGGGTCTCCCTGCGCATCGGTGATGACCCGGACCAGTGGCCGCTCGGCATCCGCCTTTTCCACTGCGGGTTTGAGCACGACGGCCAATTCACTCGTGTCCAGCATCACCAGGCTTCCAATTGGGATGATGCCGACACAGTTGACAAACAGTTTCAGCAGCACGGGATCGAAGGACTTTCCAGCCTTCGAGAACATCATGTTCAGCACTTTAGATGGAGACATCGGTTCCCGGCGGTACACACGGGAGGAGGTCATGGCGTCGTAACAGTCTGCGATCGTGAGGATGCGGCCGGTCAGTGAAATGGTCCAGGGTACGGTCAATTTCGGATAGCCAGAGAAATCCAAGTTCATATGGTGTTCGAAGGAAGCCGCTGCCATCCGGCCAGGCAGATTCGCGATGCCTCTCAGCTTTGAGAGAGTGAGTACACCCTCCGTGGGATGATTGCGCATCGCTACCCAATCGTCATCGGTAAACTCGCCCGGCTTGTTTAAGACTTCCATGGGTATCGTAGATTTGCCCATGTCATGGAACAGGGCTGCGAGGCCTAGGTCGGCCAGTTCCACTTTGGGATAGCCGGCGCGATTCGCCAACGCCATGGACAACAACGAGACATTAACCGAATGGTTGTGGGTGTACTCATCGTGGCAGCGAAGGGTCGTGAGACCGAGGACTGTGGCTTCGTCGTCCATCATGAGGTCGACGATATTTTGGATTGCGCGCTTTGCCTGCTTGAACGTGACGGTCCCTCCCTCACGGACCGATTGTGTCATCGATCCGATCGATCCCGCCACATTGGCATAGCCGTTCTTGGCTTTCATTTTCCGTTTCTGTTGTAGATTGGCGCTGTCGGACCCCATGCCCCCATCAGTTCCGGATAGTTCTTTGATGGCGAGTTGCCGTGGATCTTCCAGTTCGATGCCGGAGATTCCCCGTCCTGCGATCTCGTCCCTCAGGTCTCCGAGGGTTTTGGTATTATGATCGAAGTTGACAAAGAGAGCGGCGAACTCACGGAGATCTTTCGATTCAGCGGCCAGCGAGAATGTCACCCCGCCGATCTTCCAATCGTTCAAGGTATCGATGATACTGGTTGCCACAGCCATTTGCTGTGCGCTCACCTTCAAGTGGCTGTCCCCAAGAAATAAGAAATCGTTCTGCAGCCGGAGTGTGACGGGATGGTCGTGGGCCAGGGCCTTGATCAGCGTCAGCATCGCGGCGACGGGTTTATCCAGGGCCGAGTTGGTGCGATCGTATATATAGGAGGTCTTAATTAAGACATTTAGCTGCGTGATCAGCTGAATGCCCAGCATGGCCAGCTGCTGATCAAGAATGTTTTCGGCTTCCGATCCGCTGGCGATCTTTCGAGAGAGGGATTTTTCGTGAGTCAGAAGCGGCTGAGTTTGTCGATCCACGACCGGAGCCTCTTTGATTTTGGAGTCGCTCACAACAAAAGCTCCTTGATTATGATGCCGCCTGTTTGAACTGCTGTTGCCGCTGGGTTTGAGCGAGCGCAAGGGCGCAGGCTTGCCGCACGGAGGCGTTGCCTTTTTTCTGACCAATCCCGAGGGCGGCAATCGCGGACGGAGTGGCCAACTTCCCCAATGCCTCGGCGGCGAGGGTGGCGAGTTCCTCTTTCTTCTTCCGGTTGGTCCAAGACCATTCGGTGAATAAACTTTCAAAGAAGGGAATGACTTCATCGCCGCTGGTTGCGCGCATGGCTTGAAATACCGCGCGCTTTTCACTGAGGGTTCGGTCCATGAATATGTCAGCCGATACGAGGGGTGTCCAGGAGGAGTAAGGCACCTTATATTGACCGCTCATGAGCAGCTTGAGCGCCGCCAATCGCACCGATTCTTCTGCATCGTTCAGGCACGAGAGAAGTTTTATCCCATTCCCGTTGGGCCGGAGAATTCCGATCGCTCGCACGACTTCCTTCCGTACCTGGACGTCCGGGTAGCGGACCAGCTTTTCAATAGCGTCCGCAAATCGAGGATTGTTCCATTTGAGAAGGATGGAGAGAAGATTCTTCACATAGAGGGGGCGGCGGTCGGATAAACCACGAAGCACCGCATCCGGCTGATCCTTTGCGAGTATCTCGATCGTCTCGATCACGACTCGCTGATGAGTCAATGAGTTGAGATTCGCCAGGAGAGCACATAGGGCAGGAACAGCGGTCGGAGTCATCGATAACAGGACTGACTGCAAGCCCGCTGCAGTTCCATCGGGGAGCCTGTTCAAATAGGTTTCGATCATTTTCATGCGTTCCGGTCGAGCGAAGTTTTCCATCAGGGTTGCCAGCTGCTTCTTGTGATCGTCGCCGAGGTCCTGTCTGATTTCAGTCGCGTCCTGCAGCAGTTGAAGCATGCTATCCACTGCGCTCCATTTGCCATGGGCGAGCAATGAGTCGATGATCGTTCCCCATAGGCTGAACAGTTTGGTCAGGACTGCAGGGGTCTTCTCCGATGCCAGGATCGCTGTGAGCATGTCCAACAAGTAGGTTGTGTTATCTCTGCTGCTCTCGGCTTGTATCTCTTTGGCCAAGGAGGCCAATTCCTCTTCCAAGACCTCATACCCCACAAGACCGGACTTGAATCGGCTCGCTGCTTTGCCTGCCGACGGATTGCTGCCATCTGTTCCACCGGTCTGTTCCTTTTTCGTTTTAGCCTGCTCCTGGTCCAGGAGGTCTCGCAGGCTCGATTCCGGCGCCGCCATCGTCTTTACCGTCGGTAGCGCAAAGGCGTCGTCGCCGGTCGAAGATTTGGCAATTTCCTCGGCAGTGACTATGGTGATCGTGGGAAGGTTCTTGGACCATAGGCGAGTGACAATGTCGTCGTCGTTCTCTTCTGGGTCCAGGCTGTCCCACAGAGAATCGAGCAGGTAGGAGAGGGTTTCAGCCGTAATACCTTCGAGGAAGGTCAGTTCTCGAACACCATCTGAGTAGAGCTTAAACGCGACGCTTTCATTGCTCGCGTCCTGCTCGGTTTTGTAAACGATTTCTTGGTTGAAGTACAGCTCGGATCGTTGAACGAGGAAGGCCAGCTTAGAGTAAGTAGCGAGATGAGCTGAAAGTTCCTCGAACAACTGATTGAAAAACTTTTGCGCCACGGGGTTTGTTGCCCCGTAGGTTCGGCATGACTTTGATGTCTTGTCCAGGAGTGCGAGGAGTCGCTTGACAGAGGTCACCTCCGGATTTGGCGCTTCTTTTGTAAGGCCAATCGGCACTGTGCCTGCGTCTGTAGTCAGCTGATCCATTCTGAATACTCGTACCGTGTAGGTGCTGTTTCGTCAAGAAAATTGCCGCTCTTCACTCGTCTATCACCGTGGAAGTACTGAGGATTCCATTCATGAGATCCATCGAAGATGCGAAGGCATTGTGCCTTCCACGGCTTGGCCGGTAGAATCTGCCGTATCATGATGACTGCTTCGACTCACATTTTGTGTTTTGGGGACAGCCTGACGGCAGGGTTTCAATCCCCCACGGCCGAAAATCCACAAGGCGCCGAGACGCCCTATGGGCGGTTCCTGCAAGAGTTGGCAGGGCCTTCCGTGCTGGTGTCTGTGAGCGGTATCTGCGGTGAATTGACCGGTGAAATGGCGATGCGGTTTCGGTCCGCTGTGCTGGCACATCAACCGGCGTATGTGGTGATTCTTGGCGGGACAAACGATCTTGGGTGGAATGCCGCGCCCCCAGATATTATGCGTAATCTACTCAAGATGTATGAGCTGTCGGCAGGGGCGGGAATCAAGCCGGTACCGGTGACCGTTCCATCGATCAGAGTCGGTGACGATCTTCGTAGTGAAGAGGGTCGCCGGTGGTTTACAGACCATCTAGACCGGCGCCGGCGGCTTAATGAGCTGATTCTCTGTTATGCCGAGTCGAAAGGGCTGGCAGCCTTCGATCTCTTTACCGCCACGGCAGAGCCCGGGACCCTACAACTTGCGGCCCCATACTCCAACGACGGCCTGCATCTAACGACCATAGGATATCGACTGCTGGCAGAGCGGTTGTATCAGGAAGTATTTTCCGGCGCGCTAGCGAAAAAATCGTGACAAAGGAAGATCGTGATGCGTGAGGTGACGGACCGGGACTTCGACAATGTCGTGGGGCAGGCTGTGATCCCGGTCCTGGTGGAGTTCTGGAAACCAGGGTGCGGAAGCTGTCGCGCCTTGATGCATGAACTTGAGAGAATGGAGTCGGATGTGACCGGCAAGGTGATCCTGCTGACCATGAATGTGGATGAGAATTTTCAGATTCCAGCGGAGCTTGAAGTTCACTCCTTGCCGACCTTGGCCCTCTATCATCGGGGGGAGTTCGAGCGTTTTATCGGAGGGTTGGGAACCAGAGAGGAGATTCTCAAGCAGTTACGGCTGATGTAATGTGAGTGACTACAGGGTCCGCCAGGTTCTCCCATCCTTCTCGATCAATCGATCGGCTTCGACCGGCCCGCAGGATCCTGCCTGGTACGCAGGCAACCATCGCAACCCTTGCTGGCGCCATCCGTCTAGAATCTTGGTAATCCAGGCCCAGGAGGCTTCAACGGCGTCACGTCGCATAAATCTGGAAGCATCGCCTGCCATTACGTCCAAGAGCAGCCGTTCGTAGGCTTCGGGTGACGGGCGGCCAAAGACGTCGCTGTATTGAAAATCCATTTCCACCGGATGGGTCTGTGCGCGGGTTCCCGGCACACGAGAGACGATGCGGAGCGAGAGCCCTTCTTCGGGCTGGATGCGTAGCGCCAACACGTTCGGGGGTTGCGGTTGCTGGGTATTGGCGTTGAATAGAATGTGGGGTATGTCCTTGAATTGGACCGCAACCTCGCTGGCGCGATTGGCAAGCGCTTTCCCCGTGCGGAGGTAGAAGGGCACGCCGGCCCAGCGCCAGTTTTCCACGAAGCATTTGAGCGCGACATAGGTTTCCGTCGTGGAATCAGGGTGAATGCCTTTCTCGCCACGATAGCCTGGGATCGGCTTGCCATGGGCTGTGCCTTCACTGTATTGGGCACGGACGGTGACCTGTTCGACATCTTGATCGGTGATGGGTCTGAGGCACCGGAGGACTTCCATCTTCGCATTGCGCACGACGTCCGGATCGAGCGAGTAGGGGGGCTCCATTGCCACCAGGCAGAGCAGTTGCAACATGTGGTTTTGCACCATGTCGCGCAGGGCTCCAGCTTCTTCGTAGTAGCCGGCCCTGGTTCCGACGCCTTCGGCTTCGCTTACCGTGATCTGCACGTGATCGATGTACTTGTGGTTCCAGATCGGCTCGAAGATGCTGTTGGCAAACCGGACAACCATCAGATTCTGAACGGTTTCTTTTCCCAGATAGTGGTCGATCCGAAAGATCTGCGATTCGTCGAAGACACGTCCCGTCACAGCGTTGATGGCCTGAGCGGAGGCCAAATCGCGGCCGACCGGCTTCTCGACGATGATGCGGGCATAGGGCGCATGGGCTTCCGGCTTTACGGCCAATCCTGCCTGCTCAAGCCCCTCGCATACGGATCCAAATGAACTGGGAGGGATGCTCAAATAGAAAATGCGGTTGCCGGGCAACTGGAGGTTTCGTTCTACCTCTTCTGTTCGGGACTTCAGTCTGACATAGGTGTTGGGGTCGTCATTTCCCCCCGACACGTAAAAGAGGTGTTCCGCAAAGTTTTGCCACTTGTCGTCCGCCAGGGCTTGCCGGGAATGAGCAACGACGCCGTCGCGAAGCGTTGCGCGGAATTCCTCGTCTGTCATGACCGTGCGGCCTAACCCGATCACGGCAAAGTTCGGTGGAAGGAGCCCATCGAGGAGCAGATTGTAGAGGGCAGGGATCAGGCGGCGACGAGCCAGATCGCCGGATCCTCCGAAGATGATGAGGGTGCAGCGCTGGACCGGGGGAATCGTTTCTTCCGAGGGGCTGATATCGATGCGTGGTCTATTCGATGACATAGGACTCCCCTGTTACCGGCGAACCGCATGGCCGCCAAAAGCATTTCTCAAGGCGGCCAACATTTTTTCAGCAAAGGACTCGCTCTGTCGCGATCGGAATCGAGTGAATAACGCCGTCGTGAGCGTCGGGACCGGTACATCCTTCTCAATGGCATCGGCAATCATCCAACGTCCCTCGCCGGAATCCTGCACGTAGCCTTTTAACTGTTCCAGTCGGGGGTCGGCTTTCAACGCGCCTGCCGCTAATTCCAGAAGCCAGGACCGAACAACGCTGCCGTGCATCCAGAGGTCCGCGATCTTTGCGAGGTTGAGCTGGTAGTCGCTCTTCGCCATCAGCTCAAACCCTTCCGCGTATCCCTGCATCATGCTGTACTCGATTCCGTTATGCACCATTTTCACGTAATGCCCGGCTCCGACTCCGCCGACGTGCGCCCAACCCTGTTCCGGCGCCAAGGTGGTGAAGATCGGCGCGAGTTGTTTGACGGGAGCCTCTTCGCCCCCGACCATCAGGCAGTAGCCGATGGTCAAGCCCCAAATCCCGCCGCTGGTGCCGGCATCGACATAGTGAAGCTGTTTCTTCTTGAGGTCCGCTGCCCGTCGAACGTCGTCGTGAAACCTGGTGTTACCGCCGTCGATTATTGTGTCGCCGGGCTGAAGCAGCGCTGAGACGGCTTGAACGGTTTCTTCTGTCGGCGCGCCGGAGGGAACCATGACCCAGACTGCGCGGGGCGCCTTAAGCCGGCCGACAAGATCGGCCAACGACGAGGCCCCGACACAGCCCACGCCTTCGGCTTGATTGATCAGATCTGCGGATCGGTCATAGACCACGACCCGGTGCCGGTCGCGTTGCAACCGGGTCACCATGTTCATTCCCATTTTTCCGAGACCGATGAACCCGATATCCATGGCGATTCCTCCCTGCAAGGCGTGAGTGAGATTATGGAGTAAACGGCTTGCAAGTCAGGTTACTCAAGAGGAGCCATCCCTCTGATCATACCTGGCTGCGCCGACTGGCCGACAAGTGTTGCGCGATCGGAGCCGATGGTCGATCCCGAATACTGTCAGTCGATCCTGGCAGGATTCGGCACATCCTTAAAGAGAGTATCGGCAAGGTCGCGGCCAAAGTTAAGCCGTTCCGGCAATGAAGCTGCAGTCAGGAATCGTGCAGCCAGGTCGGCTAGCCCCGCATCGCGGGAAGCGATGAACTTCAGTATGTCAGCCGGCGCGGTAATCCAGAATCCCCTCAGCCGGAAAAAGGCGTTAACGGCATCATCGAAAAATATCGCGAGTAGATACTGGGCAGTCGCAGGCTTATCGGCCAGATCCCGTGCCTTTCCCAACCAATGAAAACACTCTGCCTTCATGCGAATCTGCTCATTGATACTGATGGGAGGCGGCCCTTGCCGGAACCGTTGGTGGGCTCGTTCGACGAGCTTGGCCCCGATGTTTTCATGATCGAAGAGGATACGGGCTTTCCGTAAAAGGGAGGGGAGGCGCGGGGAGTGTGGGATGTCTTCCTCAAGTTCTTGATGCCCTCGATAGCGGATATCGGCCAGCCGATCGGCGACACGGACAATTTCGTGGCCGTCCGCTTGCCCTTTTACAAGCGCGATCAAGTCGATATCGCTGTGAGTTGTGATGGCGCGCCGCACACTGGAGCCCACAAGGATTACGCTGACGAGATCGCCTCCGCGGCGGCCACGAACGTGGCGCAAGGCCACGGTAACGAGTTCTTCGAATCCCGGTTCCTCGATGGGGTCAGGTTGTTCCGGCGGCTCCGGCATGGCTAAGAGTTCCGCCTTTAATTCTTCGGATGTAGGGATAGAGTGTGTGGTGGGGCTATCCATCTTTAGGCTTCCTGTAGGAGCTGAATATGTTTGGGGAGCGATTTCAGCCAGTCCTCGAAGGGTTGCTCCGCGTCGACGATTATTTCCAACTTGCCATTGGGCAACCGCCGGACAATACCCGGGGTTTCCGGAGACAAGGGGATCTCGACCCACTCGCGGTTGAGACCGAGTAAGTCGGTGACCTCAAGGATCCTGCTGATCTGTTTAAATGACACAACGTCTAACGGCATCGGTGTTCCATCTCGCGGCATTCTAGATTTCAGTGGGAGAGGAGTCAATGAGTGAGCGGCTCAATCCCTAAGACATGGGTAAATATTTCGCAGGCTTCATCGATCATGGCGCTGGAGACATCCATATGGGTGACGGCACGAAAGCTGGCGCCGCCAAGAGCATTGATTAAGACTCCTTTCTGTTTCAATGCGGCGACGATGGCCGGGGGAGCCAGGCGGTGGCCGATCACATCGAAGATGACGATGTTCGTCTCGACATCTTGGGCATTGATCCTGACCGTCGGGATCATTTGCAGCCGTTGCGCGAGGCGTTTTGCGTGGTCGTGGTCGTCTTTCAGTCGTCCGAGATTATGCTCGAGGGCATAGATGCCGGCGGCGGCGAGGACGCCGGACTGTCGCATGGCGCCGCCGTACATGCGCCGCAGCCGTTTGGCTTTGTCGAGGAGCGCCAGATCGTTCATCATGAGAAGAGAACCGGCAGGAGCCCCTAGTCCTTTCGAAAGACAAACCGACAGGGTGTCGAAGTGCTGGGCATAGGAGGCCGGTGGCAGGGTGGTGGCAACGGCGGCATTGAATAATCGCGCTCCGTCCAAATGCATCGGCATACCATGGGTAGCCGCCACCGCACGGATCCGTTCTATCGTTGCCAAGGGATAAATGGAGCCGCCGCCGCTGTTATGAGTGTTTTCCAGGCAGATCAGCCCCGTTTGAACCGTGTGAAGCTCTTTCGGGCGGATTGCCGCCTCCACCTGCTCCGGTGAAATGAGGCCCCGAGTTCCAGTCACCCAGTGAAGCTGCACACCAGCCAGAGCGCCGGCAGCGCCCTGCTCATATCGGACGATATGGGCGGTGCTTTCGACGATGACTTCCTGCCCCGGCTGTGTGTGAAGTCGAATGGCGAGTTGATTACCCATTGTGCCGGACGGCACGAAGAGGGCGGCCCTTTTCCCGAACATCGCGGCCACCATGTCTTGCAGCCGGTTCACGGTGGGGTCTTCGCCATATACATCGTCTCCCACTTCGGCATGTGCCATTGCCGCGCGCATGGCTTCCGAGGGCTTTGTCACTGTATCGCTGCGTAAATCGATCATGAAATGTTCTTGAGCCTCCGAATAGGACTGCCGATCCGGCGCATTCTAGCAAATTTTCTCCTTGCGCGGGAGCGCCAGCCACTGCAGGATGCTGGGTCTATGGTCTGGCTTCGAAACGTGCTTCCGTCGGTGACCGATGCAGAACCGGACGAAGCCGTCCCGGTGGGCTGGGCCTTTCTCTACTTCTTCTGCCTGCTTTGCGGTTACTACATTCTGCGCCCCGTTCGCGATGAAATGGTGATTGAAGGCGGGGTACAACATCTGCCCTGGATGATGACGGCCACATTCGTCACGCTGCTGGTTGTGACGCCGCTATTTGGGTGGCTCTCCGCCCGCGTACCGCGTTATCGGTTGCTGCTGACAGTGTATACATTCTTCGGTTTCAACTTGGCGTTGTTCTTTGTGGCGATGATGGGCCATCTGTCTCCGGAGTGGACTGCCCGCGCGTTCTTCGTATGGCTATCGGTGTTCAATCTGTTCGTCGTCTCGGTCTTCTGGAGCGTCATGGCCGATATCTTTACGCCTGCGCAGGGCGTCAGGCTGTTCGGTGTGATTGCCGCAGGCGGCAGCATCGGGGCCATGGTCGGCCCTCTCCTCACCACCGGATTGACGTATCTTATCCCGGTTCCCATGCTCTTGCTCATCTCAGCAGGCTTTCTCATCGGCTGCGGGTTCTGTCTGCAACGACTGGATCGATGGGCGGTGACGCAACCTTTGCGAGAACACACAGGGCAGGGTGAACCGCTCGGCGGCAGTATCTGGGCAGGGATCAGGTTGACGCTCTCATCGCCCTATCTCCTCGGCATCTGCCTCTATTTGTTCTTTCTCACGACGACCGCCACATTCTTGTATCTGGAACAAATGAGGCTGGTGAGCGAACAGATTCCCTCCCCGGAAGGGCGTACCCGTCTGTTTGCCCTCGTCGACTTGGTCGTCAATGTGCTGACATTTTTGATGCAAGTGGCAGTGACGAGCCAGCTGATCGGTCGATTCGGCTTGGGAGCGGCGTTGGTCTCGCTGCCTATCGCAAGCGCCGTGGGGTTTGGCGTGATCGGCATAATGCCGTTCCTGGTCGTCTTTGTTTTGTTTACCATTGTGCGGCGAGTCGGCGAATATGCGCTCGCAAAACCGGCTCGGGAGATTCTGTTTACGGTAGTAAGCAGGGAGGAGAAGTATAAGGCCAAGAACTTTATCGACACAGCGATTTCACGGGGAGGCGATGCGACGACTGGCTGGATTGTCAGCGGGGTGAAAGCGCTGGGAGCTACGTCTGCCCAGATGATATGGGTTCTGGTTCCCCTGTCGCTGTGCTGGGGTTGTATAGGGTGGTACCTGGCTCGGCAGAAGGAGAAGTTGAGGGGAGGGTGACCTGGGTACTTCCTTTGCTCGCGCAACGCGCGGCCTCGGAAGGCCCTCGTTGGACGCGCGCAGTTGGAACTACTCAGGCCACCCTTCTCCTGCTTTACGTGAAAAAAAACCGCATGTTATAGTCGCCGGAAAGTGTTGAGAGAGAGGATCGCCGGCGAACTCATTTCACGTCTCACGATTCATGTTTCACGGGGGTTAAATGCCTGAAGCTCCGGTTAAGATGTACATCGATAAGCTATTGAAAGATAGCCGTATTGTGGCGCGATCTCTCGCATTTCTGTCTGGCCCTGTGAAAGACAAAGCGTTGCGGGCAATGGCGGATCGATTGGCTGCTGACGAAGAGAAGATTCTAGTGGCGAATGAGAAGGATGTGGACGCAGTCGGAAAGTCTTTCGAGGCCGACGTCATGAAGGATCGGATGAAGGCCGCCGTGGCGCGTCTACGCCTGACCTCGGACGATATCAAGGAGATGGCCGATCGTCTCCGCTTGATCGCGGACTTGCCGGATCCGGTCGGCGTCGTTACTTCACGATGGGAGCGGCCGAACGGATTGCAAGTGAGCCGTGTCCGTGTCCCGATCGGCATCATCGGTGTCGTATCGGAACTGGGCCCGCTTATTACCGTGGAGTCGATCGCGCTCTGCTTCAAGTCCGGGAACCTCTGTGTGTTTCGCGGTGCGCCGGAATGGCGCTTGACGCAACAGGCGATTGGGGCCGGATTACGCGAAGCTGCGGAACAGCATGGAATCCCGTCCGGCGCATGGATCGTTATTGACCGTCCGGAGAAAGAGGTGGCGGTGGAGTTGATTCGAGCCGGTAAAAGTCTCGATGCGATAATTCCTCGTGGCGGAGCCGGCCTTCGCAGGGCTGTCGTCGAGCAGGCGAAGATGCCGGTGTTGTGTCACGAAGAGGGCCTCACATACATGTATGTGGATGCAGACACCGATCTGCCGGTCGCGCAAAATGTGGCAATCAATTCCAAGGTGCAGAAGGCCATCGCGCCGAACTCGCTCGACACGTTGCTTGTAGAACAGGTGATCGGGCGGCAGTTTTTACCTCCGCTGGTCAATCGCATGCTCGAAGAGTTTAAGATCGAGGTGCGGGCCTGTCCAAAGACTATGGCCCTCATGGGGCAAATGGCGATGACAGGACATGCCTCGATTATCTTGGCAAAGGAAGAGGATTGGCATACCCAATTTCAGTCGCCTGTATTGGCCGTGAAAATGGTTGTAAATATGGACGAAGCCTTGGCGCACATCGTGGCGCACGGACCCTGTCTCACGGCGGTTATCGCGACCACGAGCTATGAGTCAGCCTTGCGGTTCACGCGCGAAGTGGATGCCAGCGCGGTGTTTGTCAATGCATCGTCACGCCTCAATGCCGGCGATAGCTACGGAATGGGCGCCGATATCGGACTCAGCGGCTCGCACCTCCATGCCAAGGGGCCGATTGGCCTTGAGCAATTGACTTGCGAAAAGTATGTCGCGTTCGGTATGGGCCAGCTGCGCTACCCGCATCCGGTGCCGGAGGCGTATTTTGACGCGATCATGCTCAAAAGGCCGTAGTCGCCTGCTGAAAACGCTCTCCAGCTTCGTTCTCAGTCGTTCGAACCACTCAACGTACCCTCACCGCGTACGCCTCGTGATTCGAACTCCTTGCGGCCTTGCTGGAAAACGTTTTGAGCAGGCGTGTCGAGACCTCATCAATGACCAATGCCTCACTCGTGCAATCTCTCCATTCCCACCTGGCCCGGTGGGGCCTCCGGCGATTCACGTCGGATGAAGCTTATTTTCAGTGGCAGCGAGAGACCCTCTCGCAGGCGGAGGTCGCTGCATTACTTCGGGAAGTGGAACGGAAGCGCCGCGGATCTTCTCCCGACGAGATCTCGTTCTACGACGCCACAGCTGCGCCGAACATTCTGCCGGTTCTTTACAGCCAGCAATACGATTACTATCTCGCCATCGGGCCGCGCATAGCTGATCGCATCGGAAAAGCCCGGTCCATACAGTCCATACTTGATGTGGGCTGCGGAGTTGGCATTCTCACGACTTTCTATGCGAGGCAGTATCCCGATAGGACTTTCGTGGGGATCGATCGCTCATCTTCCTCCATTGCCCGCGCGCAGGAACAAGCAACGGCGCTTGGTTTAACCAATGTGCAGTTTGAATGTCTCGATCTTGAACAGATGCCTCTGACTCACACGTCAGACTTGATTGTTGCCACGCATGTTCTGGTGCAAGCTGAACAGGATCCAGGTGTTCCCAGTCGCAGTTGGAATACGTTTGAGCGTGCCGATGCCGATCAATTGCAAGCGGATTTCGAGCGGAGAACGGGGATCGGCGCCCGGCTCGATCGCCTGAGCGCGCTGCTTTCGGCGGAGGGGAGGCTATGTGTCTTTGAGAAGACCCGACAGTTGGCAAGACGGGTTCCGTTCCAGCGAGCCTTTGCGGCGCGGGGTTTTGGCCTAATGGAGCAGCCGGAATTGATTCGATACCGTCTCGTTGAAGAAGTGGCTGACGACGGACCTTTCTATGTGTTGGGGAGAACCGGATCGGAACGGTTTCATTGGGACGATTCCCCTGAGCCGGATGCAGGCCCTCCGTTTGACCGAACAATCCTCACAACGAGCTCGCCTGACCCTGACGTACCGCTCTATGAGAACCATTGGCCTTCCGCGCAACAGGTTTGGGAACAGCTGCACGATAAACGCGTGCTCGAAGAGACCACGAGCCAGGAGATAGATGGCCGGCAATTGCATGTTGAATTGGGGCAGGCAGTCGAGGGGGTCTATCTCTATTTTGCCAACACCTTGGATCAGCGTCAGTTGGTCCTGGTGGAGCCGGCCCGCGCAACTATGCTGGAATCCTATTATCAGGAGATCGTGAAGAGCACAGGCGATACCAGTGAAGCGTGAAGCGTTTCTCGTTTGAACAAGGAAGGTATAAGCGGAGAGAGTGGATCTGAAGAACGTATGGCATATGGTTGGAGGCTATGGGCGGCATCAGAGTGACCGAACCTCTTGCATAGGCCAGAGGCTCCTCTTTCTCCGGCAATAGGTCGGAGGCGATCATCTCCAGTCTTCCGTCCTATGCGCTATTCTTTGGACGAGCGACGGATTTCTGCGCGAGCGCCGGTCTTGATGGCAAGCACGAGAAGATCCTTGTCTCGAACCGTGTAGATGATCCGATAGTCGCCTTCGCGGATCCGATAGAGATGGTCTAGTCCTTCCAGCTTCGTGACGCCGGGTGGGCGAGGATTGGCGCGGAGTGCAAGGAGTCGTCTTAGGAGAAGCTTTCGAAGCGGTTTGGCGAATGTGAGGAGTTGCTGCTGAGCAGAAAGGGCCACGAAAATGGTCAAACTTGCCTGCTGCAATCAGAGTCCCAAGTCTTTCAAAATGGCATCAAGCGATTGCGCACCCTGCTTGTGAGCTTGAGCCAAGGCTGCGCGGGCATCAACGAGATCGATTCGATCTTCCAGAGCCTCCAGGAGCCTTAGGTCATCGAGTGGCACCACCGCAGCGACTGCACGGCCGCGCCTGCGCAGGAGAACACGTTCGTTGCCGAATGCCGCACGGTTGATGGCATCCGCGAACCCCGCTCGTTCTTTATTACCTTCAGGATTTCCCATAGCGCGCCGTTACTGAGAGTGTTCGATTGAATGGACGGACAGATTGATTGTCTGCGCATGCTGTACAGGGGACAGGGAATAAAGTCAATCGACGAAAGAAGGTTGCATGGCCCATTTCATTTTGCCTGTAATTGGGGTATGAAGTGGGGGCGGCGATTGTGCCGAGGTGCGATTTTATTCATCAACCTATTAGAGGAGACGCTCAATGGCTAAAGGTATGACACAGAAGAAGACAACCAAAAAGAAGCCCGCCAAGTCGATGAAGGAAAAGCGCGCCGACAAGGTTGCCATGAGGCAGGGCTAATCCCGCCCGCACGTCGACCGCTCTATCTCATTGAAGCGACACCCACTGAATCTATCCACGTGCGTCGGTAGCAAGCTCGCACGTGGATGGTTGGGGTTTCCCTTACCTGCCATGTGCATTTCTGGGGGTTATGCATGATGAGAATCATCCTTCGATAGCAGTTGCGCGCGTGGGACTGTGCCTCCGTGATCGGTATGAACCGGAGTGGCCTGCCGCATCCTGGATTACGCGATTGCGATAGTGCCTTCTGTGCGCAAATCCAGCTTTGAAAGCATCACGGGCGAGGATCCGGCTTCTTTCATTTTAGTTCCCAGACTGGTGGAGATGAGGATCTGCTGGATGTCTTCGGTGCTTCGATCGAGAAGAAAGTCGAAGCCAACGACCATGTAATGGAGGGGATGACCGTGCGGTGCATCGACACGAAAGACCTGCGCGCGGCTGGTGCCTTCCGGGAAGTCGGCAATATGGTGTTTGGGAAACTGCTGACGCAGGTAAAGACGGATCGCATCGAACTTGGCTATGTTGTCCATGTCCCTCTTGTGGGGCCTTCCCGATAATGATTGTTCCCTGCCCGACAGGACAGATTCTCACCGTGGCGCCCTGTTGACGATTCGCCACGTCATTATACGCTGTTAGTCTGTATAAAATCAGGAAGTGAGAAATAGTTTTCGGCGTCTGTCTCAGTCGAAGCTACAGATTGCGAGCATCTGTGGGGCTCCTCTGTGTATGGGGACGACGGCGCAAGTCATTTTTTCCGGTACACGTTCAGTCCAACCTTCTCCTCGCGGTTGGGGATGGTGACATTCCCCTCCGTTGAAGCAATGATGATGGTTTTCCCAGATGCAGAAGGTCCAAAATCTTTGGTCAAATCGACCTTGATCGTCAATATTGTTCCCTCGACGGTCATCTCTACGTTTTTCATAATGGTGGCCTTTCAGTGGTGGAGGGAGCGTGATGTCGCCCCGTCCGAATAATAATGGTGCAATCAGTAACTCGGGTAAGGGAGGAAGTCAACCTACGGAAGCGTGCGCCGGATGGTTTCTCAACTCAGAACTTCATCGCCCGTCCCGCCTTCCTCCATCATCCTCCGGCGAACACCGGGCGGAAACCGGCCTTGGTCAAAATTCGCGCAACCGTCTCGCGCTGGTCACCCTGGATCTCGATCCGTCCTTCCTTCAACGTGCCACCGGCGCCGCAGGCTTTCTGCATTTCTTGGGCGAGCGTCTCTTTTTCATCCAGACCGATGCCGGTAAATCCAGTGACGACCGTTACGGTCTTGCCACCTCGGTGCGCAGTTTGACGAATGATATCGACTCGTCCACGGTTTTTCTTCCCCGCGATGCGTGGGCCATCGCTTGGGCCGGCATCGGACCGCATCTTCTCGGCAAGAGGTAGGTTTACCTTCTTTAGGACTGCGAAGGGACTGGTCCAGGCGATTGGGTCGCCGGTCGTGGGAATGCGTTTCTTTTCTTTCATCGCTGCACCCTCATCTGACGTGGGTAATGTATCCTGTCCCTGCATTACCGTCTAAAGGGGACAGAAGCATTTTTCAAAACCGCTAATTCCAAATGCGCGCGATTCTCTCCTGTAGCCATCCAAACCTGTCCTTCTTGCACCGTGCATTCCAGCTGCATGCTGGATTGCGCGAGCGCGGCTAAGGCGCGGCTCCCAGCTACGGGAAGATTCAGCACGGACAGATTGTTCAGCCGATCGAGTGCAGCCTGGTTTTTCTCCCACCACTGCTCTGCGCCACGGCCGCCGTAGGTATAGAGATACACCTGTTTCGCGCGACCACAGGCCCGTCGAACTGTTTTCTCCTCCGGTTGGCCCACCTCGATCCAGAGGTCGATGGCGCCGGTCAAATCCTTGAGCCAGAGCGCGGGCTCTTCTTCGGCGCTTACCCCGCGTCCAAACGACAAGGCCTCATGTGCGTGCAGCGCAAAGGCCAGCAGGCGCACCATCATGCGTTCATCGGTTTCAGATGGATGCCGGGCCAAGGTGAGGGCATGGTCCTGATAGTATTGGCGGTCCATGTCGGAGACCTGCAGCGTCGCTTTGTATATGGTGGCGTTTGAGGCCATGGAGTTATGGTTCCCGTATTCCGTAAAAGCTCAGGTGGATACAGCCTACATCGATCGTTCACACGTCTTTATATGCGATGTACCACCCTTCGACTCGTTCCCGCGCCCAGGGTGTCTTTCGGAGAAACGTGAGGCTGGATTTTACGCTCGGATCGTGGAGGAAACAGCGGATGGGAACCCGGCGTCCCATCTCGGCCCAGCCATATCGCTCAACCAGTTCCTTGATGATGGATTCAAGTGTGATCCCGTGCAGCGGATCGCGGGGATGGGCGGAACTCATGAGCGAATGGCGAATGGCATATGGTTAAGGGATGCAATCGAGGTTCTGCCGTATGGGTAGGCATCATGCACGAAGGAGCAGCACCTGGTCTATAGCGACGGCCAGGGTAAGAATCGTGAGATGTGCAGATTCCCACTTTGTCGCACCGGAATCACCCGTGACTGGCCAGACCAAACATAGCAGGATGCTCAAAAAGGTCGCCCAGCAAGGCCGCACCTCCTCGGCAGCCCCTCGTTTCACGTTTCACGTCTCACGTTTAACGGTCCCTAAGCGAGAACGCCGCTGGCGGACTTTTTCAGCATCCTGTTAGGTCTTCCGCTTGAGCAAGCTCTGGAGTTGGGCAAAGGGAGTGAAGGTCGAGGGTTGATCTTGCTCTCGGTCAGGCGCCGGCTCGTCGGATGGGTGGGGCACCTGATGCCGCTGGTGCTCATTGTCGTGGCAGTACAGACAGAGCAATTCCCAATTGCTACCGTCCGGCGGATTATTGTCATGGTCGTGGTCTTTGTGATGGACCGTGAGTTGACTCAGCTTCTTACCGTCAAACTCACGCCCGCAGTGTCCACAGATCCAGGGAAACATTTTGAGTGCGCGTTCCCGGTAGGTCTGTTGCAGCTTTACCTGGGTGTTCCGTGCCATGTGCGCCTCGGAAAGAATTGGGGCGAACTACTGAGCGATTCTACATTAAGTTCCAGCGAGATGCTCTTAAAGACTGTCCAATGATCCGTGATATGTTTCGGAGGAAGAGCCCGCAGCAGTCCTACGTTTTACCTTTCACGTCTTACCTTTTACGGTTTTTGAGCGAAGCTAAATGAGCTGAGTGCAAGGCCAACAAAATACCCGGATCGCCGGCTTGATCCATCCAGCCTGTTCTGCCTCTGTGCACCAGGCTTTGACCGCGTCTGCGACCTTGTCGCGTCTTTCTGGTTCGAGTGATGTCAGGATCACACTGTTTCCTCCTGCATAGAAAGACACCCCTTCAGTCGATCCCGATTGCCCTGTCCCAATCGTCTGAGGAATTTCGGTGTAGGCCGTCACTCCACATGTTCGTAACAGCTCATGTACGCGTTCTTTCAGGGCAGCGCGAAAGACGATCATCAACATATCCATAGATGGCTCCAAACAGTGTGAGTGTGGAATATAGCAGGTTCACGACCGACCTTGGAAGTCGGGACGAGACCTGGTACTGGTATGATTTCAAAAAGATGCCCCCGTTGACCTCATTATCTGTTCCTGCGAAGCTTCGCACCCTCAACCAAGGGGGTGTCTTATGGTCAGATGTCATAATTGCGGATTGTTGGCGATATGGAACAGTGTTGACTTAGTGCTCCTAGAAGCTCCCGAACACTTCAGGCGGGAGGGCGAATTAGTAAATCATCATAACAGCATGAATACGTGCGCTCCCAAATGCTTTATCAGGAAAGCAGATCTAGAGAATGAGGTTTTGACAGATCATGAGCTTAAGCACCTATTTAATCTCAGTGATGGCATCAAGCGTGTCATACAGCAGGAACGGTCGTGTGATGGATTTACTCCTTGGCTGCAAGGGTTCCATCCAAAGGAGCACACGGAAATGTTATTAAACCAAGAAACTCTAGAGCGTCAAAGACGCTCTGCCAACCGTAGTTTGATGGTTGCTACTCTGGCAGCAGTGGGTACAGTTATCGGCGTAGTGGTTGGTGCATTTATTAACAACAATTCAGCTCATCTTGGAGCAGAGGCCACAATAAAAGCTGCCCAAATGCAAATAGAGGCTCAGATGGAGAGGAGTAGGCAGGCACAACCGATCAATGTCACCATCCAGATGCCAGAAATAAAACAACCTATTGCAGCGCAACCAATTCCTCCAAAGATCACACATGGTCAGAAACCCCCGCAGCCATAGCTGGAGTTACTCTCAGGGCCTGATTGATTCGCGCAAAGTTGTACCGCATGAATGTGATATTCAGAAAATGAATGTGGTTCGCTACTTTCTTGGAGTGCGCATTCGTGAGGCGGGTAAAGCGCCGGTTCATCATGCGGATGGTGAGATTCATACGCTCCGCATAGCTGGTGGAAACGTGCTGGCTATCGGGGTTGCCCATAATTCGATGTGTGCGAGTTCCGCAGCATTCAGCCGCGGACGTCCAAGATGGGGTCAGTTCTTGACTTTGCACGTTTGGAACGCTTGGATTTGTGCCGGAGTGAGTTGGCGGTCCTCCACGTCGCGCTGAATTTTCGAGATACGCGAAGGCGAAATGCGAAAGCGAATGGCCACCGTCTGCAACGGTTCATTCGCCGCGCGCCGTAACAGATGGACAGCGGTTTGGTAGGCCTCGCGATGTGAGCGATCGAGAAGGGCGCCCAAACGGACTCGATAAGCGGCGGCGACCTGCTTGAGCACCTCGTCGGCAGAAAGTCGGGTAGGACGGCCCTGTGCTGACGGGACATTCACCAGAGACTTGCCGCGCACCACGCGGTCGATCCGCTCCAGAAATTCTGGACTGCCAAGGTAAATCTGACCGATTACGTCTCTCCACGGCGAGGGTTGATTCGCTCCGTCCGCGACGAATCGGCGGTAGGCCGCTTGTGCTGTTGAGGCTGAGTGATCGAAGAGGGTGAGCAACGACGGCACATCGAGCCAGTCCGGTATCTCCTGCAATCCGGCTGTTGCGCGATAGCTGCTCCACACCCACTCGCTCGTGTCTCCTACGAGTCCGGCCCGCACAGGATTCAACACAACATAGCGACACAGCTCAAGCAGGTAGCTCTCCTTTTCCACCAACAGACTTTTGAAGCGGCCCTGCAGGAGATGGCCGACCCGCCTGATGCCGACGATTGAACCATTGCGTATAGGTGCCATGGAGTCGTTTCAGACCACGGCTTAGGTTGGGCTCGGGGGTTTCTATTACCAGGTGATAGTGATTTCCCATCAAGCAGTAGACGTAACAGCGCCACTGCTGTTGCTGCACTTCACGGCCCAGGAGCCAGAGGAAGTGGCGGCGGTCCCCATCATCCAGAAAAATGGCTTGTTGCGCATTGCCTCGGGCGGTGACGTGATAGAGTGCGCCGGGAAATTCCAAGCGAAGAGGACGAGCCATGAGGTGGGTCGATAGGTGCGGTGGGGTGCAAAGTCAAGAACCGACCCCGTGTTTTCTTGCGACATTTTAAAAAAAGCCGCGGTGTTCTTTGCCAAGGAGTCGCGGTGAAGTACCGGTTCATGCAGACGCATCAGTGGGAGTTTCGTGTGACGCGAATGTGTCAGGTACTTCGGGTTAGCCGGAGTGGGTTCTATGCCTGGCAGCATCAGGGGGGCGTGTGCACGGGCGCAGGCGAATCAAGCGCTCATAGATCGGATGCGGGTGCTTCATCAGCAGACGCGGGCTGCCTACGGAGCGCGCAAGATGTGGCAACTGCTGACGCGCGAAGGCCTGGTCTGTGGGCGACACCGCGTGGCGCGACTGCGGCGGCTGGCCGGCATTGTGGCGTTGCGCCGCCAGCGCTATATTCGCACCGTGCAGGTGCGCCAGCACGAGACGCCACCGATCCTGAATCGTCTTGACCAGCAGTTTACCGTGTCGGCTAAGAATCGGGTATGGGCCGGAGATCTGACGTTCGTGCCGACCCGCACGGGCTGGCTCACCGTGGCAGTGTTACTGGATCTCTACTCGCGGCGGGTCGTGGGGTGGGCCATGAGTCCGCGCCAAACGCTCTCAGTCGTCGTAGAGGTGTGGTGGATGGCCTGGCGGCGGCGCCACCCAGCACCGGGACTGATACATCATAGCGACCAAGGCAATCAGTATCGTGTGACGCTGTATCAGACGCTCTTAGCCCGTCGCGGGGTGGTCGTCAGCATGAGTCGGAAGGGCAACTGTTATGACAATGCTCCCGTGGAAAGCTTCTTCAGTTCGCTGAAGAACGAGTTGGTGCACCATCGGCAGTTTCAGAATCAGGCGGAGGCCCAGGTGGCGATTGTGGAGTATATTGAACGGTTCTATAACCGGCAGCGCTTGCATCAGGCGCTGGGCTATCGCAGTCCAGAAGAGTTCGAGCGGCAGGAGCCTGACTCTCAATTCACGTGTCTGTTATTCCGGGGCCACCTCAAACTGACCCCGTGTTTTCGCACCGTAAACGGAGAGGGTCTAGCTTATATCATACCGAGCAATCCTGAAAAGACTTCCGCCCGTGTGTCTCACAATAACTTTAACCAGTAAGGAGTCGAAAATGACACCAATGCTAGACGGCAATAGTGCAACGGTCGAGGATATTCATCAAGCCCTAGGGAATCAGAGTATGTCTCCCGTGTGGAGAAGCAGCATGACAAGTTTTTACACGATGCCAGAATTGACAAATTGGGTTACTCAAGGATTAACCCGGCTTGGGGTTAACGCGGATCGTGCAAAGGTTTCTTTCATCATCGGGGCTGATCAAAGTGGGAAGCCATGGTATGGCGCGCTAATTTTTTGGTTGGGGTAATTATTGGGGGTAACGTGTTTCAGAAATAAGACTGCATCGAGCAATTTAAGTAAGGTACTGGCTTCATTGTCTCTACGATGAGGTGCATGGGTTGCACCATCTATCCTCACTTTGGCAATGAAACTCTCATTTCCGCCGTGACCCCTATCTGATTCGCTTCCGCAGTGCCATTTGAGGGAATAACTGACGTCTTCACGATATCGGGGTTGATCCGATGCTCTCTGAGCGCCGCTTGGATTCTAATAAGCCGAGTTGTTGCCATTGCCACATTTTCTTGGCCATAAGCCACCAGGCGGATCTCTACAATATTTTCAGGCTTCAGGGATTGAAGAAACGTGTTCAGCGGTTTCGGCGGTCGATCTTCTTCATTCTGATAGTCTAATCGTATGGACTGTTTTTTTGTAGGCCTCAGCGCTAGATGTTTGGATGCGATATAGCCCGTCATGCCATTTTTACGCCGGGCTAAAGTCCACTCAGCGGCCTCACTAGGAGGAGGTAAGAATGCGTCTAGCTCGACGCCTCGATTGAAGGTTGCAAGGACTTGCCCACTTGAGGATGCCGATTGTCTGAACTTTACCGCGTCACCTGCGACCATGACCTGCCGGAAAGACTCTTGCAGTGATGCCAAGGACCGACTTCTATTTTTACCAGACCGAGCTTTTTCCGAATAATATCCGGCGGGATATGAGTCGATATATGTTTTATACTGATCTGGCCCAGCCGTAGAGGAATCTATTGTGTCCCATACTTTTTTTTCTTCATTAAATGTTTGAATGGTTGGCGAGAAATAAAACTCTGCACCGCCCTTATTAAGGTATATGGGGTCTTGTTTCTGGTCATCGGAGACACCTTCGTTAAGTCGCTTGAAATACTTTGAAACATTACCGAATGTCTTGGCAATTGGCTCATTCTTTAGCTTCATGGATTCTGCTAGCGCTTCAGCGTATGGGCTGTTATTTCTATTGCCATCTTTAGCCTTCTGGCCTACGTCTGCGGAGGTAGCAAAGGAAATGTCGGGTGGTCCTTTGAAGCGTATCCCTGCCGTGACCTCTACAATCTCACTCTTTCCAAGAGTGGGAAGCTTCCCTAAACCTGGATCCCTACACGCATCCAGAATAACAATGTGATATACGTCTGGCATTGCTGCTAGGGCATCAGAGAGTAGATCCATCGGGAGGAGCTCTTCTCTGATATCCCGGCTATATAGTGCCATTCCATCATAGGGAACGAGATAATCACTGCCGCTATATGAAAGGCCATGTCCGGCAAAGTAGATTAGACTTGTACCGCCTGTTTGTTTCACATGCAGAACATAGTCATACAAAACCCTCTTAAATGTCTGACGAGTTAACGGTGTTTGATCGCTTTTTGGAAAAACGTCAAAGCCAAGGCCTTGAAGAACGGTGGTGATCAACTGCACATCTTTCGTTGCATTAGGTAAGCGAGGGAATGTGGCTTCACCGTAGGTCGAGATACCAATCACTAGGGCTGATCGCGGAGCAAGTTGCGCACCGTCCATGCCCTTGAAGTAGAATTCTTCTTCAGCGACGGCGACACCTAGTATCCCAATACCCCAGGTACACGCCATAGCTACTTCGAATACGGCCTTTCCCAATAAATTGAACATGGAAAGCCTCCACTAATCTTTGGGATAAAGCTGACGTTGTTGATTGAGTAAATCTCGGAAGCCGCTAAAACGCTTGGCACCGAGAAGCGTATCGATGCTTCGGAGTCGTTGACCATTATTCGGGCGGCTCCGATAAGCATCTTTCATCGCTTGCTTATCTGTTGGAGAAAGATCGGGGGGTTGCACAATACTGCAATGTTCAGGGTCACCATCAGTAAACATCGCTGGCGGAAAGGAATAGTGCATGATAGAGCGATTGTCGTATGCGGTATATGTGTAGGCATGTTGACCAGTGCTTAACACTTCATCCTTCAACCGTTCCATGTTGAAGTGCATGGATTTTTTCTTTTCCTCCAATGTAGACCCAGGCCATTGATAAGACGTCAGTATTTTGTCCCAGTTCCATTTTGTGCATGGACTCGCTGGGCTTTGATGCTCATGATGGAACCCAACGGCATGTCCAGTCTCATGTTCAGTGAGTTCCTTGATTGTTTGATCATCGGGCACCGGGCGTGTATCGAAGTCGAGGTTCATACTGTTTTCAGGAAAAACGGCATCGCTCATCGTTCCGATTTGAGACCAATGGCCTCCGCCACGGACAAATCCAATCCTGATATTGTAATGTGTAATACCATCGCACTCTTTGAAAGTTTGCGGCCGACCATTCGATGGGTCGATTTGACCTCCAAAGGCAAACGTCACATTCCCTTGGCTCGCAGCTGACCACTCCATCATAGCTGCCGCAATCTTAGTGCGAAGCTCAACAGGACCTTTGTTGAAGCAAACCGTTATCTGAGCTGGAATCGGCCAGATAAATGCGTTCACAAGTACGCCACGAGTTTGTGCATCCCCTTCAGTAATATAGGCCCTGTTGAAACTTTTCACTGATTCAGGAATTTCAGGGCTTGTTAGGTCGTGCATAAGACCGGGGAGGTCATGTGCGAAACTCGTCGCACTAGAAAACGTTGTTGCCGCGAATATCATAAGACAAGGGAGCAACAAGGAAAGTCGTAGGGCATTCATTACAGGTCTCCTTCTTTACATGGACACTTCGGGTAGTACTGTCCACATGGGAACAATGTGCGTTTCCTTATCAATAACTACAACTGGGCTTGTAAGCCCGCATCGCAAGGATGGGACACAGAACGAGGAACCCAGATTCTCTGGGCCGTCAGTTATGGTATGCGTGTCTCTGAGTATGCAGGGCGCCTCTGGGTGCTTGACATTCAAGACTGTTGCTTTCTTTCACTTACCTGCCTAGGGAACCGTAGCTGATAAATTCCTGGCCTTCTGTTCGGCAATTTCTTGTTCCAATTTCATGATCTTTAGACGCTGTATCAGTAGTTGCTCCTGCGTGCCGAGACTTTCCAGTTCCACTTCCGATGAAGTGGCGGTACCGGTACGTACAGCGTCGAGCCGTTGTTGATCACGAATTAACTGCAACTGAGCAGACACCAAGGCCTGCTGTAACTCTGCTTCCGTCTTTGCAGCCGTGGCATTGGCTTGCACCTTTGAAAGAGCCAAATCAGATTTGGCCTTATCAAGGGTTACTTGTGCTGTCGCTTGCTCAAGCAGCGCCTTGTTTGCCGCAATCCGATCATCTCGTTTGTCTTTCTGCAACTGCAGATAAGTTCCAGCTGCATCACGTACAGTCGCGGAGGCCGATTCTGCCTTCGACTTTGCTCGGAATGTTAGTTTGCTCGGAGTCCCCGTGGCTCCATTAAATGCCAATTCAATTGAGTTCTCGTCAAATACTATGTTGTCTAAATTGATTGAGCCGATTGGGCCAAATTGCGGAATTTGCGTTGACTTTTCAAGCAGCAATTCCGCCTGATTCGACGAACTCCGATCATGCTTGAAATGAAGTTTGGCAACAGCGGCCACAGGGATTCGATAGGCGATGCCGATCTTCTTGGAATCTGGGCCTATTGCCCCTTGGTTTATATCGATGGCCCGGCCCTTAGGAATCTCAAGAGTCATTATGACTACCGGTAGGTTTTCTTCTTTGAAATCAAGGTTTCCGCCAACTATCTTTGAAAGATCATCAGCTGTTATTCCAACGTCCATAGCCAAACCATCATGTGTTATCGCGCCTTGGTTGTTACGAATAATACTCGGAACAAAATCTTTCGAAGCCACAATGACCAGTTGACCCTTCGCTTCAGCGAGTTCTTTTGTTTTTTGTTGGGTTTGAGACTCACCTAAGTCTTTCAGCTTTTTCTCAGCTTCCCCCAGTTCCTTTCGATAGGCATTGACTTCAGTAAGCAAGTTATCTCTATCTTTTGGGGTACCCAATTTTTCATAGATTACAGTTAAATCCATGAAAGCCTTTATCCGGCGATCCATCTCTCCGATGTGAAGTTCGGCCGCTGCCCTTTCGTCATCCTTTAATTTTTCAGCTTCTAACTTACTTTTCGCGGTGCGTATTCTATCTAACGCTAGCTTGATCTGTTCACATGGATCCGGGGGTGGTGTGGATGACTCGGTAGTTGCTGGTACGGTTGAGAGTGGCGGGATAGATCCTGGCGCGCCTGGGAGAGCAATTGCCCTGGCAATACTGGCAGCAGCGGTACCTGCATTACGAATAACCGCTCCTGTCTGATCGGCGATTGAAGCATTCACACTAGTAAGCAGGCCAGCTTCAGATAACTGAAACTCGGTATTGGCCACCTTGGTTAACGCATTTAACCGTTGATAGTCGATGGTATAGGCCTCGGCACCAATGAGCGATTCCGTAAAAGATGCACTGACCTTCGTATCGAGTTTACCCTTGCCACTAGTTTGGTCGACGGTGCACCCTGTAATCTCATAGATTGCCTTGACCGCAAACTGCTTCGCCGGTAAGCGATAGGTTAAGCCTGACGGAGTATTAGTTTGACTATCGAGTCTTACGCTTTGAAGCGATGTACAGCCAGGGATCACAATGCAGCATAGCCCAGCAGTTACCAACATAGTTTTTCCGCTCATTTGCTTCACTCCTTTATCTCTGAGCTGTTGGGGCGATGAAAAGGGGTCGAGAGTCTTTGTTTGGGAATGATGGCTTGTAACGCGGGACATGGCCACCAGAGTTTCGTAGAGGTTCTTGGCAAAGATGGCGTTGCTGATGTGCCATGAGGGATTGGATATGCCAATCATTCCCTTGTGACATCGCATCCTGCATGAGGAGCTCCTACTCACGTCTAGTGCGCGCGATAGTCCTGCTGTGTTGCTCATGCTTTGCTATTCCTTCGTCGCCGTACTCTTGCGAGTCCACGGCACTTGTTGACGCAGTATCTTTTGGGCTCCGACGAGGTTGGGGGTCTGATCGTATTTCAGTGTTTTCAGCCGGGCCTGGCTGCCTTCCTTCAACTGGGGGAACGTCGGTTTTCTGCTCCGACGGCGTTGAGTTGACGGTCGACCTAGGCTCGGAGCACTGCCAGTATCGAAGAGTATTCGAAGCGTTGTGATTGATGATCGCGTGGGATGTGGAAGGGTATCAGGAATCATTTCGTATTCCATGATGCGCGGGACGATAGCACAAGTCGTTAAAGATTCCTATCCAAACTGTTAGGTCTCGTTAAATATTTTCATATTATTCAAAGGAGTGATATTTCGCAGTTAAGCAAATTGCAGGCCTCGCCTGAAAGTATTCATTCATGGCTCTGGCAGGATGCTGAAAAAGTTCGCCAGCATCGTTCTCGTATCGCTTCCAAAGACCGTGAAACGCGAAACGCGAGGATCAACCTCGGAGCTGCGGCCTTACTGGACAGCCTTTTTGAACATCCTGCGGCTTTGTTGATGTCGACGCCAATATGGAAGGTTCCACTGGCATTTAGTGCATCAACTGAGTTTTTCGCAGCCTGATGGATATGTAATATCAGAGCCTCACACGACGAGCATTAACTCTGATGTGAATCGTTTTTGATTCGCCGATGAATCTAAATTGATTCATCGCGCTGAATGATTATGATGGTGGAGGATGGGTAAGTGAGGGGAGTGTATAACGAGTTCATGGGGTGTCCCGGGCTCCGGTTTAACCCGCATAACTCATGGCTTTTCGCCGCGAAATGACGGAGTGGCGTAGGACTCGCTTGAGTCAGGTATTGGAAGTTTCGGTAGAAGTCTTCGTGAGTTAAACGGGCTAGGCGCGGTGGGTTTCGATGCGGTCCATGCGAGCTTTGAGGGTGGAAATATCAGTTTCGAGTGTCCGAATCCGTTGGTCGAGCTGTGAGAATGAGAGTCGGATCAGAGCACGCAGCTCTTTGAATTCGTCTCTGAATTCATCCCGTAGCTCCTGTAATTCACGGCGTATCCCTGAATGGCCCTCCGCAATTTGTCGGATGTCGCTACGAAGGGCTTCAGACACCACTCCGAAGTGTCGTTTGATTTCTTCAACCTGGGCATCATTCATAGGCTGCTTGTATAGCCTGATCGAACAGAAAATGCAACGCGACTCTTCGAGATTGAAAGGGAATGATTGTTACCGAGAGGTGCACAGGAGGTGGGTGGCATCTGTTGCGGTCCAGAGAGTTCGAAGGAATCCCTATTGCGTGCCTTGCCGATTTTCTAAGGATGACCCCGTCTGAATGATCGAGTGCTGGAATCGGCCTCACGCCTGTTAGCTGGCTCAATTTTGAAGAAGCATTAACGTCTGCTCTTGTGGTATCAGTTCACTCTATGCTGCCTCCTATTCCTCTCGGCTGGCGATCGTTGCTCACGGAAGAAACAAGTAAGCCCTACTATCGCGCTCTTGAGGTGTTTCTTGACAAAGAGCTGGCAGGCGGGCAGACGATTCTTCCTGCTCGCACGGATGTCTTCAATGCATTAGTTGCCACATCGTACGATCAGGTCCGAGTGTTGCTGATCGGCCAGGACCCCTATCCAACCCCTGGTCATGCCCATGGCCTCTGTTTCTCCGTGCAGCCGGCTGTTCGGCCTCTGCCCTTCTCACTGCGAAATATCTATCGGGAACTCCATGACGATGTGGGATGCAAGATTCCCAATAATGGGGATTTGGAACCCTGGGCTCAACAGGGTGTTCTCATGCTCAATACGGTCCTCACGGTGCGGGCGCGCCAGGCTAACTCACATCAGGGGCGTGGATGGGAGCGATTCACCGATCGTATTATTGAATTGGTTGCGGCGAAGCAGCAACGGGTGGTCTTTGTACTCTGGGGACGGGATGCTCAGAAGAAGCGGGTGCTGATCACGCAACCGCACCATACAGTGATCGCAACTGCCCATCCCTCGCCCTTATCGGTCAGAAAGTTTTTCGGTTGCCGCTGCTTCTCACAGATCAACCGAGACCTCGTTGATGCCGATTTGCCACCGATTGACTGGCAGATCCCAGATGTCTAGCAGAAACCGTGAAAGGTAAAACGTAAAAGGTGAAACGAGAGATATCTGCGGACCTGCGGCCTTGCTGGGCGAACTTTTTGAGCATCCTGCAAGAGTGGAGTTCTGTTCGGTGCGGGCTCCAAGGGGGCTGAAAAGCCCAGCCTGCTTTATTGTTCATTCATTCTCTCTGGTGTGGTTGGCTACACGAAACCAACCAAATGAACCAGATAGACCAGACTTCCGCTCATTGACTCTCCCCTTTGAGCCCTGTATGGTGAGGTACGACGTATTGAGCCACGCCGACTGTCCCATCTCTCGCACTGCACTCCCTCCCACGTTCCCGTGCGTCTGATTCTCCGGTCTCCGCCGCTTCTACGCCAGAGTGCCCATTGGGGCAGGCTGTATCTAGATCTGTTCCGTATGGACGGACTTTTTCATTCTTCGACGAGCGGTCATCTACTAATGAACGAAGGGAGTGCCATATGAATCAAGAACAATTCGGCGCGTTTTGGATACAACTGAAGGCGCCACTCAAGGCCAAGTGGGAGAAGATCACGGATGCCGATCTCCTGGAGATTGCAGGGAGTCTGGTCACGTTCACCGCTGTGCTGGTTAAGCGCTATGGCGCAACTGAGAATGACGCAGTCAATACATGGGCTAATAGACGCTATTCTCATTGGTCCGGGAACTATACGAGTAAGTATGCGGATCCGGTGAAGGTAGCTTGATTCGTCGCGTAGGGAGAGGTGACCGATGCGGGGCTGGCTCGTGAAGAGTGCAATGTTAAGAAATCTGACGAGGAAGAGGAAAGGGTAGTTTATGAAAAAGATTGTGATCAATAAGAGCTACGATAAGTTTTCAGTCAGTCACCTGGCATTTGTACGATTGCGTGAACTGGGCCAGCAGGATGCGCTCAAGGAAACGGATCTCGGGGCCTATTGGCCTGAGGCTGCGACGCCGAGAGAGCCGAGTCTCAATCAGTGCGGAGTCATGATTCCCCGCGACGATTTGAAGCTGGCCCAAGTGGTGGAGGAACTCGGTGTGGCTGCCAATGGCCATGGCGCAGAGCTACGGGTAGTGACGATTCCAGACGATATTCGATGGGAAATCACAGCGGTGGGCGGAAGAGAGCACGTGAGCGAGGTTCACCGGACCTGGGCGTAGCAGGATGCTGAAAAAGTCCGCCAGCTTTGTTCTCGCATCGCTCAGAGGCTCAACGTACCGAAACGTACGCCTCGCCTCTTCGCTCGCTGCGGCCGCGCTGGACGGCCATTTTGAGCATCCTGCTGGTTGTCCCTGGGTGAGTCGGAACTCTATCTTTGCGAGTCGCGCTTGTCGCGCACCTCTCGCCAGTCTCGCCCATGAAACTACAGGCTAGGCCTTCTTCGGAAGGTGGCTCTGTGTCATGTCCAGTGTCCCTTCCAGCAGCAACTTTGCTCGTTGAAACGAGTTAGATCTTGCTTCCCATTCCGTCTTGTAGCCCTTCGAGGGATCTTGGTCCTGTAGGCCTCCGTCGAGGTGGCTGAACCCAGGAATCGAAAACCTGCATAGCCATTTACCACTCTTGATTTGGCTGGTCACCAAGATCACTTTCTGGCCTTTGGCATAGCAGACTTCTGTCATGATCAGCTCCGAATTGCGCTAGGGGCAGGACAAGCGAGACCGGCGCGACGTATAAGCATGATGCAGCTAATCACGCTTTTCCCGCCAGGCGCATGTCTCGCATGATTTTCAGGACGGCTTGACGAACCGATCCGGTGACAGCACGCTGTGCAGCGACTGTGTGACGGCGCGGCGATAGGGTGCTTTCTGCCGCAGGATGATGACCAGATCTTCATCGTCGATCAAGATCGATAAATCGCTTTCGGTCACGAGCTGCCGATCCGGGGCTCCGATATTCATACGATACTGTGTCTTTCCGTCAGGATTCCGGTCTGGACCACTAACAATCTCGGTCAGCCCATCGATGAATCCAACATGGCCTTCATGTCGGTGCTTGACCTTGGTGCCATCAGGAATGCGGACCCATGCTGATTTGGCTGCTCCTAGCTGTGGGGGCTTCGTGGGCTTGACGACATTCATGGTCTCTCTCCCTGTAAATCTATACGGAGTGAACAATATTCCTGCTTGTTTCCATCGCCGATTCCGCTGTTACGGAGTCGGCGGATCGCCGGTCTCTTACGTGTGGCTTCAATTCAAGCACGGTATGAGTCTGTATGTCGTTGACGTAGGCAGCAGAAACTATGAGAACGATCCTATCGCGTACCGTTATACGAAACGACATGCGAGGGATAATTCCGCACCCATGGTTCGGCTGGGTGAATCACTGTACCACACACCGATCTGCCAATGCGAGCTTGGTTGGTGCATCCTCTTGTGAGTCAGATCCTCGCGCTCCGACCAGAGTGGCCTATCCATGGTCTGCCGGTCTGTGTTGTGCATTATTGTCCAGATAATCGACTCAATGAAATCGGCAAAATCAATACAAGAGATCAGACTGGGAGGTCGTTCTCCATTGCCCCGCCTATCTGCACATATGTGAAAAACTCTTTGCTTCCAGGGCTAGAGCTGGTACCTCTATGAAAGATAGAGTGATTTCCCTTGAAGACATACGATGCTCTATGCAGCAACAGGGTGGTGGATTCATAGAAGGCATGGTCCTCTGGGCCATTGCATGGAAACGAACCTAATGAGGCGAGGTATGAAGCTCCAGATCTTGACAGGTGGAATGTTGTGCCTGGCCATCTTCAGCAGCACCGCTTGTGTCACGCAGGGTACTTACAACATCGCTGCTGCCGAACTTGAAGCGAGGAAAGCCGAGATTGATGGCCTCAATAGCCAATCTCAGGCGCTTGCAGAACAAGTTCGCGAGCTTGAACAACACAAGGTCGTTCTGAGCGGGCAAAGGGAGGCAGTGTCGTCGGTACTCCAGCGGGCTAAGCAGCAAGCAAAGATCGAGCACAGGTTTTGGGAAGAACGAATCAGTAAACTCAATCGCACGATCACTGAGTTGACTGTCGAGCAGAAGAAGCTGCGGTCCACCATTCAACGTGCCCATAAAGAGCAACCTGAGTTGCAATTGCTCGTTGAAGTATCTAAATCGAAAATCGATGAGTTAGTCAGAATCAGAGAGTCACAATCCTCACCACCGAATGAACGGACCAATCAGCCGACTCAGGCAGCTGTTACCCCGCCACAAGGAGGAGGTCAGACAGACTCCGCTTCAAAGCCGATTGTGACGACGGCTGCAACATCAGCAGATCCGAACGCCGGCGACCAGAAGGTGGCGCCGAGAAGTAAGCCGACTCCCGAACCAGTCGAAGATGACTGGCTGTCAATCGTCAAGGAATGGGCTGCGTCTATCTGGCAGTCGATCTTCTCCTTAACAGGGCTGTAAAGTCTGGTAGCAGGCTGTTGACAAAGTCCGCCAGCGGCGTTCTCGCATCGTTCAGACCCTCAACGTACCGCAAGGGTACGCCTCGGGCCTTCACTCGCTGCGGCCTTGCTGGACGGCCTTTCTGAACAGCCTGCGAAGAATCGTGAATGAAGTCTGTCGGCATCCAGGTGCTAATGGTTTCGGGGTGTGTACGTTGTTTGTCAACTCCCGATCGCGCCGAGACGCGCGTTTGTCCCAAGCGACCACATTTCAATAATGGCCCTTCCTTCTCCCTTCCTATTGCTGAATCGCCGAGAGCAACCATTTTCCGTTCTGGAACCGCACGAATGTCCAGACTTCGTTGGCATCGGTCGGCGTCTCTTCATTGCCCTCGAAGAGATAGCCTGGTTCTCCCCGCTTCTTCGTCAAGGATACGGTGTAGTCACGGGCGCTCCAGCGAAGCCCGATCGTTGCGTACTGCGTCGTGTCTTCTATCCAGGTTTCCTTGACCTCTGCCTGTAGCAGCACCACATCCTCTACATGATTGGCGATGTCCAGGCTGGCCTGTTCGGCCAGGGCGGTGCTGAAATACGACAACATTTCCGGTGTGACGGACCGCCGCAATCCCGCCAGGTCTTGGTTGCTCCAGGCTGTTTGGACATCGGTCAGCAGTTGTTGAAAGACGGTTTTGTCAGCGGAGGTGACTTCCCCACCCACTGCTGTGGTCTGGAGGGTTGCGGGAGAAGATGTCGATAACAGGCTGCCGCTGACTGCGCTGCTTCGTGAGATTCCAGAAAATTCAGGGGCGGGCCGTCGTACTTTCATGAAGTAAAAGAACGCGCCGGCTCCCAAGAGCATGAGGATCAGGAGTATTCCGGTGGAGCCAAAGCCCCCCCCGGCGGTCGTGCCGGTCTCTCCAGCTTCGGTGGTTGTCGCAGCGCTGCTGTTTGTTGCGCCGAACAGCATATGGCCGATCCATGATCCGGCAACGCCGGCAGCGAGACCGGCCAAGAGGGGATTGCGCTGCATAAACGAGGGCTGCATGGCTGGCGCCGGCTGGGCTGTTGGCGTTGGGCTGCCGGAGGCAGAGGGAGGTGTGCCTGCAGCAGGCTTTGGAGTGACCGACTGCTCAATCGGCTTTGCGCCGTTTTGGTCATAGGTGCGCGATCCACGGCTGCCCATGCTTCCAGGGGAGCCCATCCCTCTTGAACCGCCGGAATAGCCGCCACCGCCGTATCCGCCGCCCCTCGCCCTTGCAAAGGAAAGGGAGGGGAGCCCGATTAGAGCGATCACAACAATTGCGGCAATGAGTTTCGTAGAGTTCATAAGTAGCGTCCTTTCTATCGAAGTCGCAGGTCAATCACGTAACGTCATCCTAGCAGAAACGGTCCTGGAAAAGCCTAAGATTCGAGAAGTGCAGGATCGGACTAAGCTCGCTTGCTTTTCCTCTTCGGAAAGGGCACTCATGTTGGTCGAAGTGCGGCCGTCGAACGAGGCCCTTCTCAGGGCGCGCGTTCCGGGAGCACAGGATCAACGTGGGTGTCCTTTCCAATCCCCCCTCTTTTTTTACGTTGCCGGGATGCTATGATCGGGGTTGTTCCGCAGAACGAACTGCCTATTTATATTTTCACAAGGAGTCCATGCCCATGAAGCTGGCGCGTAACATCATTGGGGTCTCATTGGGGGTTCTGTTGTTCTCGAGTGTCAGTCTTGCGGTAGAACCGGGTGAAGTGGAAAAGTTCGTGAAGGCCCGCGTCGATATCGGGGAGATGATGACGAACTATTTTCAGGGTGGAGGGATGTTCAAGGATGGGCAGCGCCCGTCGGCTGATCAAATGAAGGATATGGGCGCGGACATTCACACGAAGCTTGGCAAGTTGTTGGCAAAGTATGATCTAACAGTTGAGGAATATCGCAAGCGTAGTCCAGAGGTTTTTGCCGATGAAGCGGCGGTCAAGGGTTATCTCAACGAGCATCCAGAGATGAAGACACGATACGAAGCGCTTCCGCTGGATCGGATGGGGCGGGGCGGCAGTACCGGGCGGGGATACTAATTGCGCGAAGTGCGTGACAAGCGGGACGAGCGAGAGGGGTAGAGACAGGACTAATCTTTTACGTCGCGATTTTCTCGCCTGTCTCGCTCATCTCGCCCTTATTTGACTCTCTTTCCCCCTCTTCATATAATGCCGCTCGATAGTTGATTTCGACAGCCTTTCCAGACACTTATGGCTTCCTCGACCAAGACAGTCCTCCCAGGAAAATGGGGCAAGATTCGCGCGGAACTTGCCCATGCCTTTTCGACACACTCCGGGCCTGAGCGGTTCACGGGCGAAGATATTGAGTTACTTGAACGGATGGCCGATGCGGTGGTGAAACGGGGCATGGCTGCTCCAGCCACGGTTTTTCTGGAATCGCTTGGCCCCATGAACTTCCTCGGCAGCCAGGCACTGTATTTCCTGACCCCCATCGTTGAATGGGCCTTTCAGGCGATAGAAATCGAGCAGGTGGCTCGGTTGCTTGAACGTCGCGATACGATTGCCCGTCTTATCGCTATCATTGAAACAAAGGCTACCCCCCCAATTCCTCCCCCGGCTCCGGAAGGAGCCTCCGCTCCATGACAAAATGCCGTGAAACGTTAAACGTGAAAGGTGAAACGTCTCTCGTGAAGCGTAGTTCGCGAACGACGAGATACGAGATGCGAACGACGTTTGTCCAGTTACACATTTCAGATCAAGAGCCTGCCGCATGACGATCCAGGAATCAGGCAAGATCACCCACCCCCTCAACGTGATTGTGGCTACCGACTGCGGCAGTACCACGACCAAAGCCATTTTGATCGAGAAGGTCGGCGACGAATACCGGCAAACCTATCGCGGTGAAGCGCCGACGACGGTGGAAGCGCCCTTCGAAGATGTGACGCGCGGGGTCCTGAATGCGATCGCGGAGATTGAAGAGCTGTCCGGTCGGAAAATCCTCGACGGCGACAAGATCATCACACCCTGTCGCGATGCCAAGACCGGCGTCGATATTTATATTTCTACCAGCAGCGCGGGTGGCGGATTGCAAATGATGGTGACCGGGGTCGTGCAGAATATGACGGGCGAGAGCGCCCAACGAGCCGCACTTGGGGCCGGCGCGATTGTTATTGACGTGCTCGCGTCGAACGATGGCCGGTTGCCGCATGAGAAGATCGAACGTATCAGGACCATGCGTCCGGACATGATCTTGATGTCCGGTGGGACGGACGGCGGCGCGGTCACCCATGTGGTCGAAATGGCGGAATACATATCGGCAGCGGAGCCACGCCCACGCTTCGGGGCGACCTACAAGCTCCCGTTGGTCTACGCAGGCAATAAAGATGCGCAGCCGCAAGTGAAGAAGATTCTGGGGGAGAAGACCGCATTGGTGCTGACCGATAATATTCGTCCAGTGTTGGAGCGGGAGAACCTCGCGCCGGCGCGCAACAAGATCCACGACTTGTTTCTCGAACATGTCATGCAGCAAGCGCCGGGCTACAAGAAACTGATCGAGATGGCCGGCGCGCCGATCATGCCGACGCCGGCGGCGGTCGGCGTCATCATGGAAACGATCGCCAAGCGGGAGCATCTGAACTTGATCGGGGTGGATATCGGAGGCGCCACCACGGACGTGTTCTCGGTGTTTGAAGGACTCTTCAATCGAACCGTCAGCGCGAACCTTGGAATGTCGTACAGTATTTCCAATGTGCTGGCGGAAGCAGGGCTCGCCAATATCATGCGATGGGTGCCCTTCACGATCGACGAACAGACGCTTCGCAACCGGATCAAGAACAAGATGGTCCGGCCGACGACGATTCCGCAGACGTTGGACGAGTTGCAGATCGAACATGCAATTGCCCGCGAAGCGCTCCGGCTTGCCTTGATCCATCATAAGTCCCTTGCGACGGCTCTCAAGGGCATACAGCAAGAACGCACGATTTCTGATGTGTTCGAGCAGCAGCAGTCCGGCAAAACGCTGATCGACATGCTCAAGCTGGATTTGATCGTCGGAAGCGGCGGGATTCTGTCCCATGCGCCGCGTCGTGTGCAATCGATGCTGATGATGGTGGATGCCTATGAGCCACTCGGGGTGACGAGGCTCTCAGTGGACAGCATCTTTATGATGCCGCATCTGGGTGTCCTCTCGACGATCAACGAAAAGGCGGCAACCGATGTGTTCGTTCGCGATTGCATGGTCTACTTGGGGACCTGCGTTGCGCCGATCGGGCAGGGAAAGGACGGGGAACGGTGCGCAGATTATGTCATCACGTTCCCGGATGGCCGAGTGGACAAGGGGCAACTGTTGTTCGGCGACCTGCGGCTGGTGCCCCTGGCCGGCGATCAGAAAGCGTCGATCACGATCCAGCCGGCCAAACAGGTCAATCTTGGGGCCGGGGCGGGACTGTCGGTCACGCGAGAGGTGCAGGGCGGTGTGGTGGGCCTCATGCTCGATAGCCGAGGGCGTCCGTTACAGTTGCCGTCCGATCACAATGCCAGAGTCGCAGCCTTGATGAAATGGTACAACGCAGTCGGGCTATATCCGACGGCATAAATGATGAATGTTGAATTTTGAATGATGAATGGTAAACGAGGATTCATAGAAAGCACAGGTTTGTGGGGAGCCGAGGGGATGAGTTTCTTAATTCATCATTCCACATTCCAGATTCCACATTGAGCTGAAGTATGGCCCATTCCTATACTCCAGGCTTAACCGTGACAGAGCACACGACAGTCCGACGTCGTCGGATGTTGTCGTTGCCTGGCACTGTATTGGTTGCGGCTGGGGAGGTCGTGCGGGCGAATCAGGCGGTCGCTCGCGCGGAACTGCCAGGGAAGGTCTATCCCTTGAATCTCGCCAATCAGTTGGGGGTGGGACCGGACGAGATCCAGGAGTATTTGATCAAGAAGGCCGGCGACAGGGTGCAGAAGGACGAGATTCTGGCGGAGAACAAACCGCTTATCAAGTGGCTCAAGACGGAGGTTCGCTCACCTGTGACAGGTGTTGTGGAATCTGTGTCCATGGTCACGGGGCAGGTGTTGTTGCGGGAGCCGCCGCGTGTATTGGAGTTGTTGGGTTATGTGGACGGGCGCATCGTCGAGGTGATCCCACAGCAGGGTGCCGTGGTCGAAACTGATTGCAGTCTGGTGCAGGGCATCTTCGGCATCGGTGGGGAAACCAGGGGTGAGATCATGCTCGCGGTGACATCGCCGGACGAAGCGCTGACCCCTCGTCAACTCACGGCAGAGATGAAAGGCAAGATCGTTGTGGGAGGTTCCTTTATCTCTTCCGACGCGCTCACTCGAGCAAAAGAGGTGGGAGTAGCAGGCTTGGTGATCGGCGGCATTCACGATAAGGATTTGCGCGCATTGCTGGGCTACGACCTTGGCGTGGCCATCACCGGTACGGAGCAGGTCGGCTTTACCCTGATCCTCACCGAAGGATTCGGCGCCATTCCCATGGCCGGTAAAACATTCACGTTGCTTTCCGCCCATGCAGGTCAGCCTGCTTCTATTTCAGGCGCCACACAAATTCGTGCCGGTGTCATTCGTCCGGAGATCATCATCCCCACACAGCTAAGTGCAGTTGGCACTCTCAGTGCGGTTGCCGTGCCGCAGCGGGAAGGTATCAGGATCGGTGACCAAGTTCGGATCATTCGAGATCCCTTGTTCGGCAAGATCGGAGAAGTCTCAAGTCTGCCATCGGAGCTCCAGAAGATTCCGACCGAGAGCGAGGTACGTGTGATGGAAGTTCGCTTTGCCGATGGCAGCAAGGCTGTGATTCCGCGGACGAATATTGAATTGATTGAAGGAGCTTAGCGGGATGCTGAAAACGTCTGCCAGCTTCGTTCTCGGCTCTTCGAAATCCTCAACGTACCCCAGAGGGTACGCCTCCGGTTTCGACTCGCCTGCGGCCTTGCTGAACAGACGTTTTGAGCATCCCGCCTTATGGAAGGCATTGATGCTCCTGCTCATGACTGTTCTGAGTCAGTCATGGTCGCCGGTGTTTGCCCAAACCGACATCCAGACGAAGACGCCACTCGCGCCGCCGCAAGATGTTCGTGTGTTCGATACACCGAGCGATGGTGGCGATAGCCTAACCGTGATATGGGCTCCCGCTCCCTACGATAGTGCTGCGGTGAGGTATCAGGTATTACTCAGTGAGGGAACGTCGGTCGCAGATCCGGCTACCATGAAGGTCGTGGCGGAATTTCCGGCGAACCAGCGCTATGTCCGAGAATCCAAGTGGCCCTGGTGGACGAGGCCGGCGACCGGCGACCAGCACCAGTATACGCTGAGGAGTGGAAGGGGAGTCGAGCTGAAGAGCGGAACTCTATACAGCATCACCGTGGCTACGGTGCTGAACGACGAACGCAGCATTGCCGCGCCGGGACAGGCCGCGCCGGAACCGAATTGGATCAATTGGAACCAGATGAATAATCTTCTATTGGCGCTCCTGTTCGGCGGGATCGTGTTCTACGCCATCGGTACCGCCAGAAAACGTGAGATTTTCCTCCGGCGCATTCCCGGCCTCGATGCAGTGGATGAGGCGATCGGCCGCGCAACCGAGTTGGGTAAGCCGATTCTGTACATGACCGGCGCCCATGACATGAGCGATCCATCGACCATTGCGGCGGCGGTTATTCTTGGGCGTGTGGCCAAACGAGCGGCGGCCTATGAGACCGATTTACTGGTACCCCACCGCGAGCCGATCACCATGGCGGTGTGCCAGGAGATTACGAAGCAGGCCTATCTGGAAGCAGGCAAACCCGATCTTTACAAGGACGATTCCAATTTCTTCATTACGTCGGATCAGTTCAGCTATACCGCGGCGGTGGACGGCATCATGTTGCGGAAAAAACCTGCAGCGAACTTCTTTATGGGACATTATTTTGCCGAGGCATTGCTTCTGACGGAAACGGGCGCGAGCACCGGCGCAATCCAAATCGCCGGGACGGACTCCGATCATCAGCTGCCGTTCTTCGTCACTACCTGCGATTACACCTTGATCGGGGAAGAACTCTACGCTGCCAGCGCGTACCTCTCCAGAGAGCCGGTGCAGGTCGGCACATTGCGTGGGCAAGACATCGGCAAAGCCCTCATCCTCGGCGTCCTTGGTATCGGTACGATACTGGCTACTCTTGGGATCCTGTTCGATGCCCAGTGGCCAAAATTATTCCTAGACTTTTTCAGGGACGTGAAATGATCTTTCTCCGACGACAGGGTCCGCTCCTGGTTACCCTCATCACCGGGCTCGTGTTTGCGGCTCAATACTATGTGCCGCACCCGGCTTCGGAGCAGATGTTGACCTCCGTCACGAAATGGCTCCAGATCATCGGTGGGTTCGCGCTGGTGCTGGGAGTCAGCAGTCTGTTCCACGTCCATGCCGCCAAGATCCGGCGCAAAGAAGCGGGCTGGGGTTATAGTTTTGTCCTCTATGTCGGCATGCTGGGGACTATTGCGCTCGGCTTCTGGTCTAACGGCAAGGAAGCAATCGACGGCACCATGACGGCATTCGGGTGGATCTATAACTATATGATGGTCCCGCTGCAGGGAACGATGTTTGCGATTCTCGCCTTCTTCATCGCCTCGGCAGCCTATCGCTCGTTCCGCGCGCGGAGCCGTGAGGCGGCGGTGCTGCTCATTGCGGCGGTGATTGTCATGATGGGTCGCGTCCCGCTTGGAGAATATCTGATCCCGATCAGCGGCGACCTGTCCCAGTGGATCTTAAATGTGCTGAATGCGTCGGTGCGGCGCGCGATCCTGATCGGCGTCAGTCTCGGCACAGTTGCGCTCTCCATCAAGATCATCTTCGGCATGGAACGGTCGTATCTTGGGGGAGGCAAGGAGTGATGACGAGCGATCAGCTATCAGCCGTCAGCTCTCAGCTCCGGAATCGAGGACTCGCCTGTTACCTGAAGGCTGATTGCTGATGGCTGAGTGCCCGGTGGCGACGAAGGAGCGACCGTGACTTTCGCTGAACGCATGCTCAAGATCGACCGGCGGATCATCTTTCTGGTGATCGGTCTCTGCACGCTTATCCCGTTACTCTATCCGGTCGGGTTGCCGATCAAGATTTCGCCGGAGGTGCGCGGGGTCTACGACCATATTGAATCGCTCCCTGAGGGATCCGTGTTTTTGCTCTCGCTGGACTTCGATCCGGCGTCGAAGCCTGAACTGATGCCGCAATCGATTTCATTGCTGCGCCATGCGTTCCGGAAGAAGCTTCGCGTCATTGCGTTGACGCTCTGGGTATCCGGCACCGGCATGGCCGACCAGGTCGTCACGCAGGTCGCCCGGGAGATGGGCAAGGAGAGCGGAAAGGATTATGTATTCCTCGGCTGGAGCCCAGGTGGAACCGCTGTCATCATCAACATGGGGCAGGATCTCTATGGCGCGTTCCCTGCCGACTACAACGGTAAACCTACAAAGGGACTATCGGTATTGCAGGGTGTCGCCAGCCTGCGCGATGTGAACTATGCCGTCAGCCTGGGCGCAGGCAATCCCGGCGTCGAAGCCTGGTATGTGTTCGGCAAGGACAAATACAAGTTCGAACTCGGCGGCGGCTGCACGGGCGTCATGGCGCCTGGACTCTATCCGTTATTACGGAGTGGTCAGATCAACGGTCTGATCGGCGGCCTGCGCGGCGCAGCAGAATATGAAATCTTGATCGATCAAAAGGGCAAAGCCGTTGCCGGGATGGATGCCCAGTCGGCCACCCATTTGGCCATCATCGTGCTGGTCGTCCTGTGTAACCTGTTCTATTTCGCATCGCGCAATATTGCCAGACGGCAAAGTCAGTCAGGGGCATAACGATCGATGCCGATTGAAACTATCATCGGGGGCTGGGTGGCGACGGGGTTAACCCTCTTCATCTTTTCATTTCTCTATAAGGATAACCCGCTCTTCAAGCTGGCGGAGAATCTCTACGTCGGCGTGTCGGTCGGCTACACGATCATCAAGACCTACGACACCGTAGTCGTCCAGCTCATCTGGAAGCCGATCGTCGAGAACGGGGAATGGACATTGTTGATTCCAGTCGCCATCGGGATGCTCATGCTCACACGTTATGTTCCGAAAGCCGCCTGGATCTCGCGATACGCATTTGCCTTCATTGTGGGCGTCGGGTCAGGGCTCGCCATCCCTCGGACCATCTCCTCCTTTATCTTGAAACAGATCGAAGATACGGTTCGCCCGCTACTGACGTTGATACCGGGCGAGGGTGTGACCTTTACTTGGAGCCTGTTGAATCCCGCTAGTAGCGTGAACACCATCATTATCCTGATCGGCGTCAGCTCCGTGCTGTTCTATTTCTTTTTCTCTGTCGAGCACAGGGGGCCTGGCAAGGTTGTGGCCCGCACGGGCATCATGTTCCTGATGATCGCCTTCGGCGCGGCCTTCGGCTACACCGTGATGGCCCGCATGTCGCTCTTGATCGGGCGATTGACCGACCTCATCGAGTTCACCGATCCCTCCTATGGCAGGCCGAGCCTCTGGCTCGCTGGGTTGACCATTCTCACCCTAGTGGTGATGGCTCGCCGGTCCAGAAGCCATCCACCCGAAGAAAAGTAGGTTTGTTTTGTTTGTTTGGTTGAACGAGACTGCCTAATGAATCAAATCAACAAAATAAACCAGATGAACCAACCAAACCAGCTCCCGGTTGCAGCTAGCGCGACTCCCTCGCTACAATGGGCGCTCAAAAAAGGAGCGTCATGACCACATCTCCCAGCATCGACAGAGATCCCAAACAGTATCCCGCTCTCCGCAACCTGCAATTCTCGCCGATCAAAGAGGGTGAGGAGCAGTACATGGTCTTGTGGGATCCGACTGGACTAAGCAAAGAGAAGCTCGTGTTGCCGCTCAACTATTTTTTCATCATTCAGCATTTCGACGGCGAGCACTCGCTGGCTGAAATCGGAGCGCTCTATCTCAAACGATTCGGTGAATTTCTGGTGCCCAGCAAAATCGATCAGCTGGTGTTCGATCTGAATGAGAAGCTGTTCTTGGAAGGTCAGCGAGCTGAAGACGCCCGCAGGCTGGCGCGGGAGACCTATCGCCAAAGCCCGCTACGCCGCGCAGCCTTTGCCGGGCGGGGGTACGAGGCAGACGGAGCGAAACTGAAAAAACAAATCGACGGATTCTTTACGTCCCAAGAAGGACCGGACTTCAAACCGTCAGAGCATGCGGGGAAAAAGATCAAGGGCCTCGTCGCCCCGACCTACGACCTGAAACACGCAGGACCGATCTATGCCTGGGCCTATAAAGAGCTGCAAGATGCGGAGGAGCCGGATCTATTCGTGATTATCGGCACTGCTTCTGCCGGACTGGACCATGTATTTGCCGTGACGGACAAGGATTTCGAAACGCCTCTCGGTGTCGTGTCCGCAGACCAACCGATTCTGAGCCAACTCAAGGCCAAGCTCCCGGATTTCTTTGAAGACGATCTTTGCCATCAGGCCGAGCAGGCTGTGGAATTTCAGCTTCCGTTTCTTCAGGACATCGTGGGGAAGAAGAAGCCTTTCACTATCGTGCCGATCTTGAGTGCTTTTTCTGCGGCGAGTCTGGGAGATCCAACCGTGCGCCAATCGGTCGATCAGTTCTTGATCGGACTTAGTGAGATCCTCTCACAATCGGGCAGGGCTTACTGTGTGATCGCAGCGGGAGACCTGGCGCATCTGGGTATGCGCTACGGAGACAAGGCGCCTCCAACGGACTTTTCCTTTCATCGGTGTATGCAGTTCGACCTGGAAATGTTGAAACCGGTGGAGGAGCGCCAGCCGGAAGAGTTTGCCAACTACATCAGGAAAGAACAGGACCAGCGCCGGATCTCCGGCTTCTCCCCCATCTATTCCTTACTACGTTTGATCGAAGCGGAGAGCGGGCAGGTCTTACGCTATGACCGCGGGATCACCGACCAATACAATTCCACCGTGACTTACGCATCGATGGCATTTTTCTAGCATCGGCTGCTGAAACAGACTCCCAGCTGCGTGCTCACCTCGAACAGGTCCTCAACGTACCCGATTGGGACAAGAGCTGCTTGGCAGCTCGGGGTGGGCGGGTGAGAACTGTTACGCCTCCTGTTGTGGCTCCCTGCAGCCTCGTTGTTTGTCCTGTTGGAAGTGCCTGGGCCTTTCGAGTTCGTGTCTTGCTCATGGACCATTTCCCTCGCTCGTGCGAACTAACAAACCGCAGTTCAACACAGCGGTTGAGTCAGTGCATTGCGCCATAACGACATCAATTCCAAGAGGCTTGTCATCAGTTCAGGCTAGTCAGAGACTCTTCATGAGGCGGATAATAATGTGGAAAAGTTATTTGTGAATTATGGATAAAACCGTTAAGCCTTTGGGTTCTCTTTCTCTGGTCCAGATGGACCCCAGAGATCGCCTAAGCCTAGCGAGTCCCACAAGTCTTTCTCAGACTTGGGGGGAGCTCCCTCAAGAAAGTTGGCGAGGATTTTCGATTTGTAGGCTGCAGCGTGCGGGCGGCATTTCTTTACCGCAGCTGCATATTCCTGTTTCGATACACGCAAGCTTTGAAGGAGAACGCCCTGAGCCAGTATGAGAGCGTGATGAACCGAAAGCGCATGGGCCAGACTCTCAATGAGTTTGCGATTTGTCATGAGTGAACCTCCTTAAGGATGATGCCATTCAACACCTCAATATGGTCACTAATCTGCTGCCATGGCCGCGTCATGTGGAGAGAGCGATGAATCAGGCGGAAATAAAAATCCGGAAATACAGCACGATGGCGGCTGCGAGGTTAGCCAACTTGCTTGAGAAAGCCAAGGTCAGCCTGTGAAAACGAGCGATTTTTATTCTGCGCTCATGCGTTCTCCTCTTGCACCTTCATCCTCGCCCGGCTAAAATAGCATGAGTTTTCCTGAAAATAAGTGCTCTAGAACCGCTGGAGCACCAACGGCTGTCTAGAGGACAGGTGGCACTCTCGTCATTCTGTTAACTAACCCTGAATATTTCCCTATCTTTGTGGGAATAAGGAGTTGAGGGTCATGGCACTACTGATTACCGACGAATGTATTAACTGTGGAGCTTGTCTGCCAGAATGTCCGAATGAAGCGATCTTCGAAACTCGCGGCGACGCGGAGGCGAAGGGAAATCATGTGGGCGACGGTCAGGGAGTCGGAGACGCTATTTACGTGATTACCCATGAGCGGTGTACTGAGTGTGTCGGTCATTTTGACGAACCTCAATGCACGGCGGTTTGTCCGGTGGATAATTGTTGCATCGCTGATCCAGCCTATCCGGAGGCCACGGATATTCTGCTGGAAAAGGCGAAGAAACTCAATCCTGACAAGGCCATCGACCCGGCAAAAGTTTGGAGCGGCGTGCGGAACTAGTCATTATCCCTTGGAAGAACCGCGCGACACTTGCCATCTGTATTTGCCACCACGCTGCTACCAGGACAGGACATATCCCCCCCAGCACCCCCAACGTAGGAGCATTATGGCTTGTGGTTCCTTGTGGGGTTAGGTTGTCTGCGTTAGGGCTAGGGAAGTCAAATCTCAGGGTTCAAAAACTACGGTTTGTGATTGGCTTGGCCGGCAAAGGCATGATCGAAGACCGCTCTAAGGTGTGAGTTGAAATGCCTGAGCGATGATTCCACTGCGGGCATCGAGCGATCACCGTTTTATTACTTTCTCCCATGAGGGCTGGCTAGATGGTTTCCCTACGCGTGTTCTGCGGGGGGTCTTCCGAGACCGCGCGTTGCTCGAGCACAGGAGATTATTTAGGCTGCCCTCCGCTCCCTCTATTCTTTGACTGACATGGTGATCGTAATCGGCTTCAGAGGGTTGTCGAATTCGTCGCGCGGCGCGGCGACGATCTTGTCCACCACGTCCATGCCGCGAAAGACCTCGCCGAAGACGGTGTAGGTACGGTCCAGCCCGCTGTTATCATCGACACAGATATAAAACTGCGAGCCGTTATCGTTGGGGTCACGCGTGCTGTTGCTCTCTCGTGGAACCTTTGCCATGCCGATCGCGCCCCGTTTATGCGGACGATCGCTGGTTTCAGGATTGAGCCAATAGCCAGGACTGCCGGATCCGTGGAGTGCACGGTCTGCGGTCTTGCTCAGTGGATCGCCGCCCTGGATGATGAATCCTGGAACGACGCGATGGAAAGTGGTTCCATCGTAGAACCTCATCTTGGCGAGCTTCAGAAAGTTCTCGACGTGGCGTGGAGCGTCATCCGGGTAGAATCGAATCTTGATCTCGCCGAGTGGCGTCGTAATGGTAACGCGCGGGTCGATCTTTTGAAATTGCATGGTCATTGCGTCAACCTAGCAAGGACAACGTTCAAGAGGCAAGAGACGTGAAAGGTGAAACGTAAAAAGTGAAACGTCTCAGAGCACCCAAGACATCGGCCTCGCTTTTCTGCTTCATCCGTTTCACGTCTAACCTTTCACGTTTCACGCTTCAATCCTTTCCCCGGATCGATTTTGAGCCACAAGATCCCACCTAGGATGGCCACGGCCGCGGCCACGCCTAACGAGACAGGCCAGCCCCACTGATCGGCCAACCACGGAGTTAGGGTTGGTGAGATGGTCCCGCCGATATTGGCTCCGGTGTTCATGAGCCCTGACAATGTGCCTGCATGGGCTTTCGATAGGTCAGTCGTCGAAGCCCAGTAGGCGCCGACCGCAAAGTAGAGCCAGCCTGCGCCGAATGACAGGCTGGTGATCGCCAGAAATGGAGAATCCACGACCCCACCCAGCGCAATCGCGCATCCAGCCAGGATCATGCCGGTCATGCCGGTCACAGATCGTCCGGTAGTGAGACCGTAGCGGGCCGCAAGTCGATCCGTCACCCAGCCTCCCAGGGGGCAAAAGATCAACATGGCTACAAAGGGAGCGGAGGCATAGAATCCGCCGCGGAGTACATCGAATCCACGGACATTCACGAGGTACAAGTAGAACCAGGACAGATAGACGTAGGCGACATAGCCGAGGCAACTGTAGCTGAGTACCAGCCACCAGATGGTCGGAGTCCGACTGAACGTTCGCCAGGGCACGGCGGTGGTGGCGGTCGGCACACGCGTGAGCAGGGCCTGTTCACCTTCATTCACCCAGGGATGTTCGTGCGGGTGGTTGCGCGACAGGAGCCACCAGAGGATCGCCATCCCGATTCCCAGCAGGCTCGCGAGGAAAAATACGGTCGGCCAGCCCCAGTTCACCATCACCCAGGCGGCAATGGGCGGGGTCATGGCGGAACCTAATCCAATGCCTCCGATGGCGATTCCGATGCCAAGGCCTCGCCTATCAGCCGGGAGCCAATTGGTGACGGCGCGATTGAAGGCAGGCAGCGCCACGGCTTCTCCCACGCCCAGCGAAAACCGCACGAGCATCAGGGCGCCGACCACTCCGAAGAGACTCGCGAGCGACGTGGCAGCGACCATGGCAGTGAAGGCCGTACAGATCGACCACCAGAGAAGCGCGACGGTGAGCACCACGCGGACTCCCCAGCGATCGGCCAGCCATCCACCGGGAATCTGAAACAGGGCGTAGCCGACGACGAAGGCCGAGAAGATCCAACCCATCTGTTGATCGGTCATCCCATAGGCCGGCATCATCTGACGCGCGGTCACGGAGATATTGACGCGGTCGATATAGGTGACGACGCTGATGAGAAACAGCAGGGCGAGGATGAGCCAGCGGATGCGTGATGGGCGAGTCGTGAGTGTCTTCACAAAGTTGAGTCGTGCAGTCTGTCCATCGTGATAGCGGTGGCGGATTATACAGAGTCGGGGTGCGGGGCACTAGCAGGATGCTGAAAAGCGCCAGCGGCAGAAGATCGTTATATTGGTTAATTTGGTTTGTCTCGTTTGTTTGGTTAAACCAGACAGGCCAGATAAACCAGATGAACAAAACAAACCAGCTTGAGCATCCTGCGGCTATTTTGAAATCAGTGCCATATGGAAGATTCCAATGGTGATTTATGAATAAACCGAGTTTTTCGCAGCCTGCTAGATAAGGGAGGGAGGCCTCATGGTCTCCCTCCCTTGGAAGACCTTCCATCGCATCTATTCGGCTCCTGTTGAACCCATTCCTTGCAGCCAATTGAAACAGCGTCTTAAGTAAACATACCCCCTGCGAACGTAGGACTGTTTGGACTCTGTTGTTCCAGATCAATGGCGTCGACGCCGAAACAGGGCCTGTTTGAGCCCAGTCCTTACAGCCAATTGAGAATACGTCCGAGTACGCCACCCCCTACCTTTGCAGAATTGTTTGTTCTCCTTTGATCGGGTTATTAAACACTCGCGTCGAAACAGGACCTATTTGAACCCATGTTGAGCCTATTCGCCATACAGCCAATTGAGAATACCTCAGAGCACATACTTACTACTTTAGTACTAGTTGTTAGTACCTCGGAAGTATTGTTTGTTCTCCTTCGTTAAGGTTATTAATCGCCAGCATCGAAACATGGCAATCATCGAAACAAAACAAGTGTCGAACCAATAACAATAGTCGATCCATTCATCATTAGGAGGTACCATGACAACCAGCTTTAACGTGAACAAAGCCGACCTGGAATTCATCCTCAAGCAAATCATTCTCGCCGAGACGACGTCGAAGGCGTACACCGACACACCGCTTACCATACTGGCGGCGATTCAGGCTGCCTTCGGCGTGTCGGCTACCCAGGCGGCGATACTGCCGTTCGGCCTACGCACCGTCGACGGTTCGGACAACAATCTCATACCGGGCCAGGGCGACTTCGGCGCCGCCGATACGCTCTTCCCGCGGTTGACCGATCCGGTGTTCATGAACGAACAAGACGGTGATCAGATGCCGCTCGGCGGGCCGACGGTCATCACGAACACCAACTATGACCCGACGATTCCTGGGTCGCACAGCGTGGCCGATGCCGACCCGCGCATCATCTCCAACCTGATCGCGGACATGACCGCCGGCAACCCGGCGGCGGTTGAAGCAGCGCTGAAGTACTTGGTCTTTACCGGTGCGATCGCCGAAGCCGATGCCGCCGCCGCCGCCCCTGCCATCGCCGCAGCGTATGCGCTGACCGTTCAGACGAGGGTCGCTGCCGCGCCGGCAAACGTGGCCGCGCTCCTGGCGACAGTCACTACGGAGATCGGCGAACAAGCCATCGCGCAGGGTGCCTATAACGCTGCGGTTCTGGCCGATGCCGGGAATGCCGACAACGCGGCCGACGCCGGTGCATTGAGCAACCTTGTTGCCAACGCGAAGGCAACGGTGGACGCGCTATACGCATCGATTATCGTGGACACGGACAGTCCCTTTGACGGCGTGCTCGATGTCAATGTGTTGGATGCTGCAAACTTGGCCGCGGCAGTTGCTGCCGCCGACGCCGCGAGTGTCGCTGCATCGGCTTTGGTGACACAGCTTGGTGGGTTACACCCAGAATTTGCCAACGCACAGGCCGTTGAGACCAATGCAATTGCGCTGGTCGCAGCCATGGCAGCGGTCTCCATTGCTTTGGCAGATTCAATAGTCGACGGAACAGATGGTTCAGACTTGGTGGCAGCACAATCGTTGGCAAATGCCAATGTCGCGCCAGCGCAGAGCCTCACTGTCGACTTGACCGCCTTGGTAGATCTAAGCGGTCAGGTTGCCACGACCCTGACCGCTCTCAATATGGCCAATACGGAATTGGCAGCTGCGCAGACGGCGTATGACGCCGCCAGCAACCCTGCAACCGTGGCAGCGGCCGATGCGGCCCTAGCCGCCACCCTAGCTACCTACGGCGTCGAGGTCGATCCATCCGGCAGTTTGGTCATCCCCAACACAGCGCCGGACGCAGGACTGACGGCGCCGTTCAACGCGGCGATGACGTTCTTCGGCCAGTTCTTCGACCATGGTCTCGATTTGGTCACCAAGGGCAAAGCTGGTACCGTCTACATCCCGCTGATGGCGGACGATCCTCTCATTGCCGGCGCCGATGGCATACTCGGCAACGCGGATGACTTGCCCGCGCACTTGCGCTTCATGGCGCTCACGCGCGCCACCGTGACGCTCGATGCCAACGGCGTGCCACAACACGAGAACACGACGACGTCGTTCGTCGACCAGAACCAGACCTACACGTCTCACTCGTCGCACCAAGTGTTCTTGCGCGAGTACGTGCGCGTCGGCAATCAGACGCTGGCCACCGGCCACTTGATCGACGGCAGCACGGATAGCGGATCGTCGAACGGCGCACCCGGCAACTGGGCCGATGTCAAGGCCCAGGCACTCACCATGCTGGGCATCCAGCTGAACGACTTCGACGTGCACAACGCGCCGCTGCTGGTGACCGACCAGTATGGCAAGTTCATCCCTGGCGCAAACGGCTATGCACAAGTCGTCGCGCAGGTGCAGATCATCAACACCGCCACCGGTCAGGTGGTCGGTATCCAAAACCCCTCTTTAAATATCTCCGGCATCGCAGGCGGCTTGGACTTGGCCAACCTCCCTGTGCCCGGTGGGTTACCGGCATTAGAGCCGGGGCTACAATACAAGACCGTGAACGTGGGTACCGGCCACGCGTTCCTCAACGACATCGCGCACCATGCGGCGCCGAGTATCGTTGACCACGATCACGACGGCGGAGCTGTAACGCCGAAAATCGCGCAGGTCGCCGACGCCGACATCGACGCCGATGGCAACGGCATCTACGACGCCGGTATTGACACGCTTTCCGATGTCAACGGTGACGGATTCATCACCACGGCAGACTTCTATGCCGACGACCACAGCGAGCTCACCTACGACAACGAAATGCTCAATTCGCATTTCATCACCGGCGACGGCCGCGGTAACGAGAACGTCGGGCTCACGGCCATGCACTCGGTGTTCCACTCCGAGCACAACCGCATTGTCGAGGTCAACAAGGCGACGATCCTGGCATCCGGCGATCTCGCGTTCATCAATGCGTGGCTGCGTACGGATATCCTGGATCTCGCTGCCATCGCCACCCAGGAGCAAAAGGACGCGCTGATCGCCAACGCCGCTGCATGGGACGGCGAGCGCCTGTTCCAAGCTGCGCGCTTCACCACCGAAATGCAGTACCAGCACTTGGTGTTCGAAGAGTTCGCGCGCCGCATCCAGCCGGATGTGGACCCGTTCATCTTCAACCCGGACTCGACCATCGATGCATCGATCCTCGCCGAGTTCGCGCACACGGTGTACCGCTTCGGCCACACGATGTTGACCGGCACCGTCGATCGCCTCAACAACGATTTGGGCACCGTCGACGGCGGCGAACAGGAGTCGCTGCTCGCCGCCTTCTTGAATCCGCAGATGTACGTCGCGAGCGGCGCTGATCAGAGCGAAGCGCTGGCGAACGTGGTGCGCGGCCTGACACGCGACGTCGGCAACGCGATCGACGAGTTCATCGTGCAGGACCTGCGCAGCAATCTGCTCGGCTTGCCGCTCGACTTGGCTGTGCTGAACATCGCGCGCGGCCGCGACACCGGCATTCCGTCGTTGAACGAAACGCGCCAGCAATTGCACGACGCCGGAGTGACGCTCCTTACCCCGTACACGAGTTGGCTCGACTTCGAGAGCAACATCAACAACAAGCTATCGTCCGTCAACTTCATGGCGGCCTACGGCACGCACGCGGCCATCACTGGTGCTGCGACTGCCGCAGAAGCGCGCGACGCCGCGCTCCTGCTCAGGATCGGTGACGGCACCGATGGCGACGGGGTCACGATTCGCGGCATCACCTACAGCAACCAAGATCGGCTCGACTTCCTCAACGCAACGGGAGCCTATGCCGGTGGCAGCCTCGGCGGTCTCAACAAGATCGATCTGTGGATCGGCGGCTTGGCCGAGAAGCGGCCGGAGTTCGGCAGCGCGATGCTCGGCCAGACGTTCAACTACATATTCGAGTTCCAGATGGAGCAGTTGCAGTTCGGCGACCGCTTCTACTACCTGTCGCGCACGCAGGGCCAGAATTTCCTCAACCAGCTGGAGCCCAACACCTTCTCCGATTTGGTGATGCGCAACAGCGAGCTGGGCGGCCAGTACGCGACGCACATGAGCAGCGCAATGTTCCTGACGCCAGACCATATCCTGGAGCTCGATCGGGGCATCGCGCAGGAAGACTACAACGGCATCGCGGCAGGCTACGACCCGGATTGGGGAACACCGCCGAGCCTGCCGGTCGAGAAGGTCACGCGCGACTACACCAACAGCATAACCGTTGACGTAACCCACGATTTCGGCGGCTCGATCATCTTCAGAGGCGCCGAACACACCGTGATCGGCGGCACCGAAGGCAACGACTATATCCGCACCGATGAAGGCGACGACACCATTTGGGGGGACGGCGGTAACGATCACCTCCTATCCGGCGACGGCGTGGACAACGTGTTCGGCGGCGACGGCGATGATATCATCGAAGACATCGAAGGCGCCGGCGACTTCCTGCGCGGCGAGCGCGGCAACGACGTCATTGTCTCGGCGCGCGGGGCGTTCGACTTGTTGTTCGGCGGCGAGGGTAAAGACTTCGTCCAAGTCGGGGTGGATGTGATGGAGGTGTTCGCCGGGGAAGGCGACGACTTCGTGCTCGGCGGCGCTGGCTCAGACCTCCTGATGGGCAATGAGGGCAACGACTGGATTGAAGGCGGCGGCGGTTTCGACACCCTCGTCGGCGAGAACTCCGAACTCTTCTTCAACTCGCTGGTCGTCGGCCACGACGTGCTCTTCGGCAACGGCGACGAAACCGACTACGACGCGGAATCCGGCGATGACATCATGGTCTCGGGCCCGAGCGTGTTCCGCAACGAAGGCATGTTCGGTTTCGACTGGGGCATCGCCAAATTCGATTCGTCGCAGATCGACTTCGACCTGAAGGTTCCGATCTTCACGACCGACCAGGCCGACATCCTGCGCGATCGCTTTGACCAGGTGGAAGCGCTGTCTGGTTGGAACGGCAACGACGTGTTGAAGGGTGACGACTTCGGCGGCTTGCCTACGGCCTTGTTGCCGGACCCGCTAACACCAACAGCCGAGTACGTCAACAACACGCTGACCCAGGAAGGCATTGACCGCATCGACGGGTTCAGTCAGTTCCTGGCCGGCGCACGCGCCACCTTGGGTCTCGGCACGACGTTCCGCGAGGGCAATATCCTGATGGGCGGAGACGGCAACGACGTGATCCATGGACGAGGCGGCTACGATATTCTCGATGGCGATGCGTGGTTGAACGTGCGCATCAAGATCAATATGGGCAACGGCGTGGTCTATTCGGCTGAGTCACTCAGCAGCGACACCGCTGTGATGGGCCCGAATGCCGGCAAGGTGTACGCGACCGACGCCAACGGCAATCCGGTTTTCACGGACGCGCTAGGCAATGATGCCGCGCTATTCGGTGGCCGGACGCTGCCCTCGCTCCTGCTCGACCGTACTATCAATCCGGGTCAGATGAGCATCGTTCGCGAACTCCTACAGGACAACACCACCCCGACCGGCTTAGGCCGGAACGTCGACACGGCCGTCTTCCGGGGAACCATGGCCGAGTATGTAATCGAAGGTCTGGAGACAGACAATATCAACTACACCGGCGAAGTGGTCCAGCAGGCATTTGATGTCAACGGCGACGGTTTCATCTCCGTTCGTGATAAGGATAACGGCGATGTGGGCGCCGTGATCCAGGCTCTGGACGCCAATGGCGTCGTCATCGACGTGCAGCTGCCCACCCGCAGGTTGCTCGACGCCAACGGGTTGCCACTCGCCGGCGGGGGGTTCACCGACGACCTCGACCTCTTGAGGAATATCGAGCAGGTGCGGTTCTCAGATCGGACCTACGTGATTGGTGATCCAATCACGATAGTGAATTGGAACGGTGTGCGGCCTGGTGAAAACGCGTTGCCTGCCAACGGTGTGGTTATCGCCAACCTTACCACGACCGATGTCGATAACACGCCAGTGACCTGGTCGATGATCGGCGGCACCGCGCCGGTTACCGTGTCGGCAGCCGGCGTTGTCACCACGACGGCCGCGCTGGCAGTCAATTCCGTCTACACACTCACTGTGCGGGCGACCGAGACAGGCAATCCTACCGCATTTGTCGATAAAGTAATCAATATCCAGACCGGCACGGGCGCGGACAACACCATCACCGGCGATGGATTGACCGACGTCATCTATGGCCTTGCTGGTGACGACACCCTCAACGGCCTTGGCGGTAGAGATACGCTGTTCGGCCAGGCTGATGACGACATCCTCAACGGTGGAGCAGGGAGCGATGACCTCACCGGCGGAACGGGTGACGACGAGGTCAACGGCGGAACTCACAACGATACCATCCGTTACGCGATTGGCGATGGCGCCGATACCGTCGATGGCGGCGCCGACATCGACACGCTGGTGCTGACCTCCGGCGTTGGCAACAACACCCTTGCCGTCACGCTCGACGCTGCAGGGGTCATCACCAACTTCCAAGGTGGGTCAGTTATCGGAGTCGAATCCGTGACGGCCAATCTTGATGGCGGTACTGATACCTTGAATTACACCGCTCCTGGTGGCGTCACGGTCAATCTGGTCAGCGGAACCGCGACGGGTTTCACCTCGATCGTCGGCATCGAAAACGTCAACACCGACGGCGGCAACGACACCGTGACCGGCGATGGTAATAACAACGTATTCAATGCTGGCGGCGGCAACGACAGCATCAACGGCGAGGCCGGCAACGACACCATCATCTACGCGATGGGAGGCGGAGCTGACACCGTGAATGGTGGCGCCGATAACGACCAGCTCAACGTCATCGCCACCAATGCCAACGACCAGCTGGATGTCATCGTAACCGCTGGCGTGGTCACTTCGATTGAAGGTGGTTCAGTAACGAATGTAGAAGCCATCAACGTCGATCTGGGTGGCGGTAATAACACGATTTCGTATGAGGGATCCACAAGTGGCGTCACCGTTAACCTAGGGGTGCCGTCAGCCACTGGGTTGGCTTCACTAGCCAATACCCAGAACGTTATTGGTACGGCCCAAGCTGATACATTGAGGGGTAGCAATGCTGCCAATAGTCTCAACGGCGGGGCCGGCAACGACACCTTCACCTACGTGATAGGAGGTGGCGCTGACACCGTGATTGGTGGCCTCGACAACGACACGCTGGTGCTGACCGGCGGCGGCGGCAACGACACCCTTGCCGTCACGCTCAACGCTGCAGGGGTCATCACCAACTTCCAAGGCGGGTCAGTGACCGGCGTCGAATCCGTGACGGCCAATCTTGATGGCGGTACTGATACCTTGAGTTACACCGCTCCTGGTGGCGTCACGGTCAATCTGGCCAATGGAACCGCGACGGGTTTCACCTCGATCGACGGCATCGAAAACGTCAACACCAACGGCGGCAGCGACATCGTGACCGGCGATGGTAATAACAACGTACTCAATGCTGGCGCCAATGACGACACCCTGAACGGCGGCGGCGGCAACGATACCCTGAACGGCGGCACCGGCAACGACACCGTGAACGGCAATGCCGGCAACGACCTCATCGTCTACGCGATGGGAGGCGGCGCTGACAACGTGAATGGTGGCGCCGATACCGACACGCTCAGCATCCTTACCAACGTCCTTGCCGACGACCAGCTGGATGTCATCGTAAACGCTGCTGGCGTGGTCACTTCGATTGAAGGTGGTTCAGTAACGAGTGTAGAAGCCATTAACGTCAATCTGGGTCAAGGTTCTGACAGGATTTCGTATGCGGGATCTGCAATTGGCGTCACCGTCAACCTCGGGGGGCTAGGGGCGCCGGTGGCAGGTACTGGGTTGGCTTCACTAGCCAATACCGAGAACGTTACGGGTACGGCCCAAGCTGATATATTGACGGGTAGCACTGCTGCCAATAATTTCAACGGCGGGGCTGGAGCTGACAGCATCAATGGCGCGGCCGGTGACGACATCATCGATGGTGGGGCCGGCAACGACATCATCACCTACGCGATGGGAGGCGGCGCTGACACCGTGAATGGTGGCGCCGATGCCGACACGCTCAACATCATCGCCACCAATGCCAACGACCAGCTGGATGTCATCGTAAACGGTGGCGTGGTCACTTCGATTGAAGGTGGTTCAGTAACGAGTGTAGAAACCATCAACGTCAACCTGAGTGGCGGTAATAACACGATTTCGTATGCGGGATCCGCAAGTGGCGTCACCGTCAACCTCGGGGGGCTAGGGGCGCCGGTGGCAGGTACTGGGTTGGCTTCACTAGCCAATACCCAGAATGTTACGGGTACGGCCCAAGCTGATACATTGACGGGTAGCACTGCTGCCAATATTCTCAACGGCGGGGCTGGAGCTGACACCATCAATGGCGCGGCCGGTGACGACAGCATCAATGGCGGGACCGGCGGCGATACGCTGATCGGAGGTATCGGTTCGGACATCATCGATACCGGTGCGGCCAACGACAACGTGGTCGATCTCATCCAATTCACTGATGCTGTCCACTTTGGCGACACGATCAACAACTTCGATGCCGATGGCACAGTCGATCGTGTCGAGTTCGGCGGCAACCTCAACACGCTGTTCGATAATGGCACCAACGACGACAACATCCAATTCGTCTCGGGCAACGGCGCCAACGGCGGCAACATCGCAGCCAATATGGGTATCAGCGAAGCGCTGTTCCTCGACGGCAACAACGGCGAGGGGGTGACCAACGCGAATCTTGGCAATGCAGCGGCAGTGGCAACGGAGTTCAACGAGGAGTTCAACCTGACCGCGCCAAATAATCAAGCCACGTTGCTGGTGATCAACGACACGGACGGCACCAGTGCTGCTGTCTGGCGATGGATTCAGGCCGATGGCGACTCCGACAACGCCATCGATGCCGCCGAGCTGACTCTCATCGGCGTCGTCAACGCCAATGCCACGGTTACTACCGCGAGCTTCGACTTCTTCTAATGCGCGAGCGATTCACACTGGGCGGCGGTTTATCCGCCGCCCAGTGTGGCCGACCGCGATAGCGCCTTTGGGCTACTATTCTGCTTCCAGCCGCGCCTGATCAGGCGCGGAGTTCCACATAGGGCCTGCATCCACCACATTACCTTCTGGAATCGAGGGGCGAGAACGCATGCGTTCGCCGCATGGCAAGAAAGGCGGCTTGTGCCGGATTGATGGAGAGCACGACCTCGCGCGATCAAAATTCTATAAAAGCTGGACTTAAAAGCTACATCGTTAGAAGCTGTTCCAGCAAAGATCGTCTTCCATTTATCCCTCACAAAGGAGTGTATGCCGATGAGCGAACCCAAAGATACCCCCGTTGCGTTGAATGTCCGGTTGAGCCCCTCTGATTCCTCAGCACACCCGCGTGTGACGAACTACACCAATGTCGGCATGGCGCAAGGGGTTGCCTATATCGATTTTGGCTTCATCGAGCCGGCGTTGCTTGCCGCTGTCGCAAAAACGGCCAAGAACGGCCCCGCGGCCCCGAAGCGATTGGACGGTCACATGGTGACCCGTGTCGGGATGGACGTCCTTGCTCTCGTGCGTCTGCACAAGCAGATTCAGCAGGTGCTCATCGGTTTACAAAGCGCACAGAAACCGAAGGAAAAAGGAGTGGAATAAGAGGGTAGGGCGGGAAGGGATAGCGGCGATACTCCCGTTCTCAGAGGGGAACCTATGAATGGATCTCTAGCTTCCAAAACCGGCATGTCCACTCCAACAACCGATTTCACGAACGGACCGTCCGATCTGCGCCAAGCCCTGAGGGCCTGTCGCAGCTCCTTTCTGACCATCGCGTTCTTTAGCCTCTTCGTGAATTTGCTGATGCTCGTGCCGACGCTCTACATGCTGGCCATCTATGACCGCGTGATGATGAGTGGGAGCGAATCGACCCTGATGATGCTCTCCCTCATTACCGTCTTTCTGTTTTTTGTGCTCGGAGGTCTGGAATGGGTCCGGTCCCGGATGTTGGTGGCCGCGAGTGCGCGGCTCGACGAACAGCTGGGCGACCGGGTATTCGATGCCGTCTTTACCCAGTCCCTCACCAGCAGCGGGGCGGCCGCGACGGCTCAGCCGTTGAATGACATGGTGCAGATCCGGCAATTTCTGAGTGGGCAGGGGTTACTGGCCTTTTTTGATGCGCCGTGGATCCCGATCTATGTCGGGCTCATGTTTCTCTTTCATCTGTATTTCGGGGCTGTGGCCGTCCTCGCGATGCTGCTGTTGGCGGCGCTCGCGATCTGGAACGAGGTGGCGACACGCACCGATATGGCGGAGGCAAACCGAGAGTCGATCGAGGCCACCCAGTTCGTGCAGCGTAATTTGCGCAATGCCGAGGTGGTCGAGGCCATGGGTATGTTACCCCGCCTGCGTGCGCGCTGGCAGGTTCGACAAACGAAGTTGTTGGCGCTACAAAGCCAGGCCAGCGCCAAAGCGGGTTTGATCAACGCGTTGTCGCGGACGTTCCGCCTCACGGTTCAATCGCTCGTGTTGGGCCTCGGAGCCTATCTGGCCATCCATAATGAGATCTCGGCAGGGCTGGTCATCTCCGGATCTATTCTCTTGGGGCGGGCGCTGGCCCCGCTCGATCAAATGATTGGAGGGTGGCGCGGATTTCTCGGGGCGCGGGAGGCCTATCAGCGGCTCGATATCCTCTTACGCACCATCCCGGAACGAGAGTCCAGGATGGCGCTGCCGGAACTCCGGGGGAAGATCACATTGGAGGAGCTCGTTATTGCAGTTCCAGGCCGGACGGAGCCGATTCTCAACGGGATCACGCTCACCATCGAGCCAGGAACCACGGTGGCGCTCATTGGGCCAAGCGCAGCGGGCAAATCGACATTGGCACGGGCGATGCTCGGCCTCTACCCTCCGGCGCACGGACGGGCGTGCCTCGATGGAGCAGACATCCTCAACTGGGATCGGATCCAGCTCGGTGAGTCTATCGGGTACCTTCCCCAAGACGTCGAATTGCTCGACGGCACCGTGGCGGAGAATATCGCCCGCTTTGGGGCGGTCGATGCCAAACGGGTGACGGAGGCCGCGCAGTGGGCGGGGATCCATGAGATGGTGCTGACCTTGCCGCAGGCCTACGATACGCCGCTGATCGGCGGGGGCGTCGCCCTCTCGGCCGGACAACAGCAACGCATTGGAATTGCAAGGGCGATCTATGGGCGTCCGCGAGTCGTGGTCCTCGATGAACCCAATGCGAACCTCGACATGGCTGGTGATAACGCCCTCATGGCGACGATCCAACAACTCCAACGGGACGGCTGTACCGTCGTGGTGGTCACCCATCGCACGAATGTGCTCCAGGTGGTGCAGAAGATTGGGATGATCATTGGAGGCAAAGTCGCCCGCTATGGGCCGCGTGACGAGATCCTGGCGGCGATGGCCAAACAGTCGCAACCACCAGGTCCGGCAAAGCCGACCAGGTTGAGTTCGAGAGGACCCGGCATGCCGGAACCACAAGAAGTGGCATGACATTGTGAGGAGGAGAAGGGATATGGTGTGCGGTGGCTAAACAGTTGCTGGAAGGCCCACGTCCGTTGTTGAGCGACGATCGTGCGATCCGCCTGCAGGGGCTGGCGCTCGTGCTGGTGGTCTTCGGCGGATTTGGAACCTGGGCCTCGATGGCCCCCCTCATGAGTGCCGCCTTGGCTCCCGGCGTCATCACCGTCGAGCACTATCGCAAAACCGTCCAGCATCTTGAGGGCGGGATTGTTCGCACGATTGATGTGCATGACGGGGACTCCGTGCAGCAAGACCAGGTGCTCGCAACTCTGGACGATACCCAATCCCATTCCCAGCTCGAAATCTTTCGGGGGCAGCTCTATAGTCGGATCGCACAGGAAGCTCGCCTGGCTGCGCAGCGCGACGGACTCCGATCCGTGCACTATCCCCGTGAATTGCTTGCGCACCGCAGCGATCCGCGGGTGCAGGAAGCCATCCGGTTGCAGGATCAAACTTTCCAGGTGCGTCAGGCGGCGACCGACGGCGAGACTGCCGTGTATCGCCGACAGATCGATCGACTGCGGGCCAAAGTGGAGGGGCTCCAGGCGCAGAAGCACAGCAAAAATCGCCTCGTGGACTCCTACAGCGGCGCCATGGCCGACTTCAAGAGCCTGCTGCAGGAAGGGTACACCGAAAAGCAAAAGGTCGATGAACTGGAGCGTGCCTTAGCCCAGAGCGAGGGGCAACGTGAAGAGTTAGTATCCGACATTGCGGCGAGCGAGTTGCAAATCGCCGAGATTGAACTGAAGATTCTGCAGTTGCAGAAAGATATACAACGGGAAGTGGCCAAGGAACTGAGCGATATCCAGGCCGAATCATTCGGACTCCGAGAGAAGGTGCAGTTGCTTGAAAGTATGGAGAATCGCACCGTCATCAAGGCCCCGGTCGCCGGGATGGTGCTGGGGCTGGCCGTGCATACCATCGGGGCGGTCATTCCTCCGGGAGGCCGACTGCTCGACATCGTGCCCAAAGATCAGAAGCTGATCATCGAAGCCCAGGTCGCTCCCACCGATATCGATCGAGTGAAGGTGGGGCAGCTTGTGGAGGTACGGTTCAGCGCGTTCAAGACACGCGATGTGCCCATGATCATGGGTGCGGTGATCAGTCTCTCGGCGGATCGGATGGACCCGGCCAGCGCAGACTCCAGGAATTCCAAGGAGGCCAGAGGAGGCAACACTCCGTACTACCTGGTACGTGTGGCCGTCTCACCCGAGGGGCTGGAAGCGTTGAGTGCGGCGAAGCTCGAACTGGTGCCGGGCATGCCTGCAGAGATACTCATCAATACAGGAGAGCGAACCCTGGTGCAGTATATGGTAAAGCCCCTGACGGATACCTTCAAACGCTCCTTCATCGAGGATTGAGCGGAGTTACGACGCGGTCGCCCGACAACCCGATGGATGTCCTGGCGACCACTTACACCCTGGACTATACGACGATGGGTAATATATTCCTTCTTGTCTTGATCCTGACGATACTCAGCCCGGCTGCCGAGGCTGCAGAACGGCAACCGGCCAATTTGCTCCAGCTCTACGATCTGGCCCTGGCCACCAATCCGGTGACGGAGGGACGGAAGTATTCCATCGTGCAGGCGGAAGCCCAGTATGATCAGGCCCGCAGCAAACTCTTGCCGCAGGCCTCGGCCACCGGCAACCTCTCGTGGAACGAATTGACCCAGGACAATTCCAACCCCTCACCCGGGCAGGCGAGGGATTTCACCTCGCAATATCAGGGGTTGCGCGGAGTGGTGCAGGCCCGGCAAGCGCTGTTCGACCTGGCCTCCTATCGAACCTATGAAGGAGCCGAGTTTACCGTCAAGCAGGCTGAGCAGGACTTGGATAACGCACGCATGAGCCTCGCCACCGATTTGGTCGATCGGTACTTAGAGTTCTTGCAGGCCCATGATGAGGCCAGTTACTTGCAAGGCGAGCTGGATTTGACCGAGGGGGATATGCAGCGGATACGCCGCATGTACGAGCGCACCATGGCGAAGGTCACCGATGTCTACGAGGTGGAGGCCTACTACCAGACGCTCAAGACGCGCGAACTCGAAATCCACAATGCGAAGGCTGTCGCGTTAGAAAAGGTGCGGGAGGTGGTCGGTGTACCGGTCGCCGATCTGGCCCGGCTCACGAAAGAGGAGTTGCCGCCGGTTTCTGGGGAGTCCGACCAGTGGGTGGCCGACGCGATCACGCGTCATCCGGCGATCCTTGCGTTGCACCACGCGATGGACGCGGCAGCCAAGACCATTTCCAGCCAGTGGGCTAACCATCTCCCACAGTTGTTCCTGCAGATGTCCGGCATCTATGCCAAGAATGGCGGGTTCGACAACCGTCAGCTTGATCCGTACACGGTCGGAACCTTGGGATTGCAGCTCAGTGTGCCCTTGTATTCCGGTGGAAGTACGAAAGCCGCGGAACGCGAAGCCGTCGCCCGCTTTGAAATGATGAAGTACAAACACATGGAAAAGCAACGCGAGATCGAACGGGAGACGAGGACCGCGTATCTGAGTGCCCAAACTGGGTACTCCCGCATTGCCTCGACGGCGCGAGAGGTGGGGGCCCGGGTCAAGGCGCGGGACGGTCAGCAACGGGGCTATGAGTTGGGAGCCTCCACGATTATAGCCCTGCTGGAAGCGAAAAAGAATCTCTTAAAATCCCGTTCCGCATACGCCAGGGCCCGCTACGACTATATACGGTCCTTGGTTGCGTTACGGGTCTGGGGTGGGACCCTCACGCGTACGGATATGGTGGAAATCAACAGTTGGCTGGCACAGAGCTGATGGCCGTCCATCAGGACGTGGCCCAAGCGATCAGCATCCCCGCTGAGTTCTCACACGTCAAACAGGCGTACGAATTCCTCTAACCGATTCCCCCCCCGTGTTTGAATTGACGGCGGTGAGCTGAGGACCGCTCCAAGAACCACCACGTCCAGTCAACGATGTTCGTGTCTCGCTGAAAATCCGAAACGTTTCACGTTGCACATTTCACGTCTCACAAGATGTGATATTAGGCGGGGACGTCGACGTATTCGACTTGGCTTCTCGGATGAGGGATTCGGTTTCTGCCACGGTGGAGCCGGTGGCAATGTACCCCGGCAAATCGGGAACATACGCCGCGTAGTTTGCAGGGGCCTTCTCAATCACGATGGCGTAACGCATGGTTGCCATGTCTACCTGAATATGTCGTAATCGTAGATAGAATGATGATGGCTGATGTAGCGGAGTTCGGCATGATCGGGTCGCACAAACTTGAGTGGAAAACAACTGGGATGGTGTAAGTGGGCCCGGCGCCATATATCACAGAGCCGAGCCCACGCGCGTTCTTGTTATTTGGCTTCGCTTACGGGTGCGACGGTTGCACCAGTCACACTTGGCGCGCTCGTTGATGCTGCCGCTGCGGCAGGTGCAGTCTCTTTTGCGACAGCCGGTTGAGCCTTTGCTGTCTCCGCTTTTGGTGCGCTGGTGCTATTCATGTTCCTGACGCCGCCTGGGACACTCAGGTCCACCACGCCGCCGAACGCTCCAGCAAATGGGCTGCCGGGAGCACTCTGGGCAGATTCCCCTGCTTGAGCGTACTCCCCACTACACATCAGCCCCACTGCGACAACGGCTACCAAGACGTTCTTCTTGAGATTCATTATGTCTCTCCTTGATCAATTAGAGGTTTTCTACGGCACTCTGCCTCCTGCTGGTGGCCTCACGGACAGGTATGACCGAAGCTCCTTCCTTTATAGATGTTCTCTATGAGGATGATGGCTTTGGGATAGATGATGATGCGCAGCGCTCATCCTAGCATGCGCAGGATCTAACAGCTGTTGGAAGACTGAATCCTCTGTGAGTGGCCGACTTTGGCGCATGAACTCAAGGGTACGATATGGGATCGTTCTTCGTTGTCACGCAGTCACCATTTGGTGGTGATCTCCCGCATCTAATCCAATGACTGATACATCCAGGCAGTGAACCTTTTGGGGATCCGGTCCCCCGTCGGTTGTGATACGCTCATCAATTGATGACGCCTCGCTTACACCATACCAGTCTGGTTGTGATTGCAGTGTTCAAGCTGATGAAGAGGCTGCTGTAACTCTTTCTCGGGTTGGGCTCTCAAGTTGGTGCAAGCCGAGATTGCTACGCTGTTCTCGCTTTCGATCGACACCGGGCGTGTCCGAGTTCTTCTCTCGCCGTCATATTCCAGCGCTAATTCTTGACGCATTGAGTCCCTGAGCGTAGGGTTTCCTTCATGAAAAAGGGGATTTGGCTTTATGGAGCTGCTTGTGTTTCTGGAATTCTGGTATGGGTTCTTGTTTCCACTTTCTCCGGCCAGGCAGAGGCATGGGATTCAGAATTGTATCTCTTCATCGGAATTCCCGCGCTCTGTATCGTTGCTTGCGCATTAGGCTTTATCGACCCGAGGCACCCTTGGCGATGGGGGGTCGTTCAGATTCTAGCTCAGGCTGTTTGGATGTTCGCTTTTCAAGGGTTCGGCAACTTGTGGCCGCTCGGGATGGTTGCGTTCGGTCTCTTTTCAATTCCTTCGATCGTGGCTGCGGGGCTCGGTGCGTTGCTTGCAAAGCTGCATGGAAAGATGTCTGGAGCTATGTCGGGT
>SWDM01000013.1 GCA_005116835.1 Nitrospira sp.
CAACCTGCTGACGGTGACGGATGCGAAGTCCCAGCAGACGGTGTACATCTACAGCACCATGAACCGAACGGGGACGAGAAAAGACCCGCTGCTGAACACCGAAACCTACACCTATGATAACAACGGCAACATGACCCAGCTGACAGATCGGAAGGGACAGCTGACAGGCTACACGTATGATGCGCTGAATCGACGGACGAAGACGACGTTCCAGGATGGGACGTCCACCAACTACACGTATGATGCGGGCAATCGAGTGACGCAGGTGCAGGAAAAAGACGCGGGGGGCACGGTGACCGCGACGATCACACGGACGTATGATGGGCTGGATCGACTGACGCAGGAAGTCACGGCGCAGGGGACGGTCACTTATGCGTACGACAACGCGAGCCGTCGCACGAGCATGACGGTGGCTGGCCAAACAGCGGTGACGTACACGTACGATAACGCGAATCGGCTCACACAGATCCAGCAAGGCATACCCACCGTCACCATTGCCTACGACGATGCCGACCGACGCACCAGCGTCACCTACCCGAATGGCAACAGCATCGTCTCCGCCTACAGCGCGGCCTCTGAACTCACGAGCCTTACCTATAAGTCCGGTGCGACAGTCATCGGCGATCTGACCTACACCTACGACGCGGCGGGCAACCGCATCAAGACCGGGGGATCGTTTGCGAGGAGCGGATTGCCGCCGGCCCTCACGACGGTGAGCTATAACGCCAATAATCAGCAGACCACATTCGGCACCAATACCGAGACCTACGATCTGAACGGCAACCTAGCTTCGGTAACCGATGCGGGCAACACCGCGACGTATAGCTGGAACGCGAGGAACCAACTGACAGGGATATCGGCGACCGGCTTTTCCTCCAGCTTTACCTACGACAGTTTTGGAAGGAGAACAGGAAAAACGGTGCAGGGAGTGGTGACCAATTTTGTCTACGATGGGTTGAATCCGGTACAGGAAAAGGCGGGAGCGACGGTCACGGCGAATCTGCTCACCGGATTAGGGATCGACGAATTCTTCACCAGAACCGATGGAGTCGGCGTCCGCGCGTTGTTACCCGATGCCCTCGGCTCAACCGTTGCATTGGGGGATAACACCGGGACGCTCCAGACCCAGTACACATACGAGCCGTTCGGCTATGCCACACAGACAGGGCTGGCAACCACGAATTCCTACAAATACACGGGGCGAGAAGATGACGGCACGGGGCTGTACTACTATCGAGCGCGGTATTATCATCCGAGGTTGCAGAGGTTTATCAGTGAAGATCCGATTGGATTTGCAGGCGGCGATCTCAACTTGTATGAGTATGTATTGAACAACCCGCTTCGTTTCATCGATCCACAAGGAACGGATATCGCTGTTATTATGAATGGACCGGTAGCTAGCAACCCGGCGGGACATGTAGCTATCGCTGTCACTGGCCAAGGAGTATATAGTTTTGGAACCCCACATCCCCTAGGCCAAAATCTTTCAGATTACATGGCTGATCAATCAAAAGTTCGCAGTAGCAACATTTACGTTATTCCGACTACTCCTGACCAAGACGCTCGTGCTCTTGCGATGCTTCAGGGGTTTGCGGGTAGTAAGATGGGCCCAATGTATTTGGACAACTGTTCAACTCGGTCAAATAGTGCTCTGACTGCTGCTGGAATTATCGATCTACCCATGAACGTTCGAATGGATACTCTATTCCAGCCTCAGTGGCCCGCGTATGTTGCAATAAGGGCTATGTTCGCTGGGGCGACTAGATTGAGTATTCCTCAAGGGGCAACCTCTTTGCCTTCAGCGTTGAATCAATTTAACCACTAAGAGGCCAAAGTAGTTGGCCAGGATGTGGCATGAGGAACCGCAATATGAGTGGAATTGCAGTTCGTAGGGTAGCTGGCATGTTACCTTGGAATTTGGTTTGTGGCATTGTTATTTTTGTTGTCATTGGGCTCGTTCCTCCTGTCATGGGCAGCGAAAACGAGCTCTTATCCAAGGAGGAGTGGAGCATTCTGCAATCACTAGAATATCGATACAGAGATTCTCCATCTAGCGATCACTTGCTCTTGATAGAGCATTCAGGAAAACACCTTGCCGGAATTCTCTCTACTCATGGGAGCCAAAGATTGTGGATGCTGCTAGATCCTGATCACAAACCGTTTGTGAAACAGTTGCCCAAAGGCGATTATCATATCAATTCGATGGAATTTGAGAGGATTAGTGCGTTTGCAAAAGTCCACCCAGAGGTTCAATCCGCCCTGAAAAAATCGGCACGGGCAACGCTAAACTCAAAATAGACTGCACAAGCACCGTGACCCTCACCTACGACGCGGGAACAAGAAAAGGGGACAGGCTACTTTTTGGGGGATGTTTTCGGTCTTCCGCGCTGCCGCAACGTAGATTCGAGACCCAAGCTGGTTGCGGTGGTCGCTTGCCAGTCGGGTGTACCAAAGGGTTGCTGCCGATTCACACAGGTGCGGAGCGTGGTGAGTTCCTGCTCGAAGAGCGGTTGATCAATCCAGGCGAGCCAGTCGGGCGGGAGCTCAACGGGAGCGGGATCCCTCAGATGCGGGAATCGCAGGCTCGACCAGGGCCAGTCTATGGTGTGCTGGACCAACCCTGCGCGGACTGGATTGCGAAGCACGTAGCGGAGAACGGTGAGGAGATGGCCGTCTTGCTGAATCGGAAAACTCTTGAACCGGCCTTGCCACACATGGCCATGACTTCGGTAATGGCGATGGTAGCGGCGGACGTGGCAGGTCATCCACCACTGCATGAAGGGGCTCAGGGTGGAGTGGGTGGCCGGTTGGACAACCAGGTGAAAATGATTGGGCATCAGGCAGACGCTGAAGACTTTGACCGGGTAGTGGGCTTTCGCCACGGTGAGCAAGTTGAGAAACGCCAGGTAGTCGCCGTCTTTGTGGAAGACGGGCGCGCCCCCGTTGCCCCGATTGAGTACATGGTAGGCGTATCCGGCGACTTGTCCACGAGGAATCCTCGGCATAGGAGACGCACGGTACGCCAACTGGAGTCGGGACGCAAGATAAAGTAGCCTGTCCCCTTTTCTTTCCCTGTCCCCTTTTCTTTCCCAACAACCAGCAGACCACGTTCGGCACCAACACCGAGACCTACGATTTCAACGGCAATCTGAGCACGGTCACCGATGCCGGTAACACAGCCACCTATTCTTGGAACGCGCGAAATCAGCTGACGAGCATCGCCTCACCAGGCTTCACCGCTTCCTTTACGTACGACTCTTTTGGCCGTCGGACCGGCAAAACCATCCAAGGCACGACGACCAATTTTGTGTATGATGGGCTCAATCCGGTACAGGAGAAGAACGGGGTAACCGTGACGGCCAATCTGCTCACCGGATTAGGCATCGATGAATTCTTCACGAGAACCGATGGAGTCGGCGTGCGAGCACTCCTCTCCGACGCCCTCGGCTCGACCGTTGCATTGGGGGACAGCACAGGAACCTTGCAGACCCAATACACCTATGAGCCGTTCGGCTATACAACGCAGAGTGGCCAAGCGAACAGCAGCAGTTACAAGTACACGGGACGGGAAGATGATGGGACAGGGCTGTACTACTATCGAGCGCGGTACTATCATCCGAGGTTGCAGCGGTTCATTGGGGAGGATCCGATTGGGTTGGTTGGAGGAGATGTCAACTTGTATGCTTACGTTGAAAATAGCCCACTACAATTTTCCGACAGGATTGGCTTGATCAAGCTCAGAGAAAATCAGCCAGAGAGTAATCCGCTCCGAACTCTCGATGATTCTGCTGCCAAGCCCGCAAAAGATGCAATTAATAACCGAGATATGTCTGCCTTAAACAAGGCGATTAGCGATTTGGAAGCGTTTATCAAAACTTGTAAGGGCAAGCGCGCGAAGGTGCTCAGCAAGGTCTTGAAACTCGCCAAGGAAGCTCGTGGTTTGTTAAAATTGGTCCCGTTGCTTTCCCTCCCAGCTGAGGGGCTCCTCCCTGATGAATTGAATGCGGCCGAGCTAGAAGGATTTGATCCAAGATTGCCGTTCCCGACCGGAAACTCATGTCCAGATAGTATGTGCCAGAGATAACTAGCATGCCTCCTCGAGTTGAACGCTATATAGTTACTCTCAGACCTTGGACATATGAACGCTACTGATGAAGAATACAAGCGCCTGTTTAAAGGCGCAAATCTGTTTGAGCGAGAAAAAGTGGAGCCGCTGCTCGTTTCTTTCCTCCAAGATCACCCAGATTATGCACCAGCTCTTCGTCTCCGTGGCATGATGCTCGAGTATGAAGTCTCGTTGGAACAGAGCCAAGATATGTCTGTGGACTCATATGATCCCCGCTTAGTGATAATGAAGAAGTGCTATGAGGACGCGCTGGAGGCTGATCCGTATTACATACTAGCAGCGATCGATCTTGGAGATTATTGGAATGATTTCACCGACCATCCCGAAATAGCAATCGAGTATTACGACAGGGCTATTCTGCTACTTATGAGCGGGCAATGCACTGAGGACCGCGAAGCGGAACTAAGAAATGCCTATAGGGGCAAGATTCAGGCCCTGATCGCGCTTGATAAAAAAGACGCTGCTGCACAATGCCGAGAGCAGGCTATAGTCGATTGCCGTGGGGATGATTTTGCTGACTTGAAGATCTCAGATAACGATCAATAGGACTTTTTTCTTCGACCCGTCCCCTCCAACCAAGATCAAACAATAGAGGCACCGGAAGAAGATGGGGTCGTTGCTTGACTTTACACCTCGCCCACGAATCACCAGCTCTCCTGAGCGCAAAGTTAAGCAATGACCCCACTGCCGCTACCCTCACGGTGACGAAGCTCGCCACGACGGGGAATGCTGTCACGACGACGTTCACGTATGAACCGACCTACAACCAAGTCGCCACCATCACCGATCCGCTCAATCACACGACCACATTTGGGTACGACAGCACGGGTAATCTGACGACCATCACCAATGCGTTGAACAAGGTCACCACCATCACCGTCAATGCCGCGGGCCAGCCGCTCACGATCAAAGATCCGTTGAACAACGTCACCACCTTTACCTACGATCTGGGTGATCTGATCAAAGTGAAAGATCCGTTGAACCGGGAAACGCAACGGATTCTCGATGCGGCAGGCCGGTTGAGAAATATCACGAATCCGCTTGGGCAGAAAACGCTCTACACCCCCGACGCGTTAGACCGCATTACCCAGCTCACCGATGCCATCAACGGGAATACCGCCTTTACTTACGACGCCAACAGCAACCTGCTGACGGTGGACGATGCGAAGTCGCAGCAGACGGTCTATGCCTATATGGCAGTCTGATAACACGAAGGGGCGAGGATCAATGATCCTCGCCCCTTGGCAGCCACTGCCCGATGGAGGTGGTGAGTGGCAGGGAGCTCACCTCGGCGTGGCAACCAGCGCGAGAGCTAACCATTCAAGAAGAACTCCGTTGTTCTCCTATAGAGGGAGCGCAGCAACGAGCATGCCGTTGCATCAATCCTTTGATTTCATGTGATATTCATATCGACCCTCATGTCGATATGTAAAAAGTTTTAACCGTGACCGCTGCGATCTAGCCACGTAACCACTTGAAATACCTCACTACATAGAACGTCAACGCTGTGGCGTTGATGTTCACGGCTTTGTAAAGAATGTTGACGGTCAATTCGGTTTCGAAACCGGGCAAGCTGGAACGCAATTCCTCATAGTCCATCCTACAAACACTGACCGGCCCTCGAAACTATTCTCCCGGCAGCAACGCTGCAATCCCCCCATGGGCAGACTTCACCACTCATGAGGCCACATCGTATAGTGGGTCGACACAGATACTCCCCTTCTCCCGTCTATCTATGAGAAAAGAACTGGGCATTGAAGTGCATGGTTGAGCCCTATCGGCATAGAACGCTCAATATTTCTCCCCCTCCCTCCGATATAGCTCACAACAGATACAGCGAGAGACCTAACTACTCAATATACGGAGGAGGATCGATCATGTGGCAGCCAGAGAAGCCAGAGACCAGACGTTCAACGCAATTCCTGTCAAGCATGGGAGACAGTCTGCCAAAATCTCCCAGCACTCTGCCGGAATCTTCTGAGGCAGTCGTGGCCTTTGTCGGTAAGGGCGTTGAATTCAAGGGAACGATCTCCTACAGCGGAGCTGTACGGATCGATGGAATCCTGGATGGGGAAATCCAGACCGACGGAACCTTGCTGGTCGGAGAAGAAGCCGTCATCACGGCAAAGGTCAGCGCAGGAACTATCATCTGTATGGGCAAGATCACCGGCGATGTCTCGGCAACTGAGAAAATCAAGCTGCTTGCGCCCGCTGCGCTCAACGGCGGAGTGAAGACCCCGATGATTTCGATCGAAGACGGAGTGCACTTCAACGGTACGCTCGAAATGATCGAGGGGGTTAGGGACGTCTCCCACGGTGCGTCGCCTCGTTCGGTCGAAGATTCGGGAGTCTCAGTCATCAAGCGCACCGCAGCCTAACGAAGGACGTGACCTTCAAAGGCCTCTTGCCCCTGAAGGGCCACATCCCTGTCTATGGTTGGCTTGAGGGGAAGAGGTATCATCGTCGGCGCTATACACACCCCGACGATCTCCATTGAAGCGGGAGCGATTGTTCATGGCCGATGCCTTCACCGCTCACGACTAAGGACTGCGCGCTCAGAAATCCTAACCCGCATTATTCATGACGGTTCGTCGCGAAATCGCGCAGTCGCGTTGCGAGACGGGCACGCGGAGCCGTGAGAGCCCGAGGCATACTTACACAGTATGTCGAGGGAGCGAACGGCGAGCCTGCCAGCCGAAGGAGCGTCGCAGCAGCGAATCCGCGATTGCAGCAGAAGCGATCATGAATTATGCGGGCTAAGGTCGCTTGAGCTCTTCGAGCGTAAAGTGCTTCGGCAGCATCACCGGAAACACGATACCGATGGGATCGCCCCGTTTGATGGTCGTCGGCTTTGTGAGCTGCAAGAGAAAGTTCGCGGTGAAGGCATCATAGTCCTGAAGCCAGTCGTACATGTTCGGCGTGCGTTTGTACTCTTGAGTCTTCATCCCTTCCCATACAAAAAACGTCCGCTCCGGATCATGATAGAAGCGGTTCGGCAGATCCTTCATCATCAACCCCACCTGCTTGGGGTAGTAAAAGCGAATCCCGCAGCAGAGCTTGGGATAGCCGCTGTTTAAGATCGCATCGACATAGGTTCCTGAAAACGACTTATAGCCGAGAACCCGCTCTTCCGGCAAAATCGGCGGCGCTTGCCACTTGACTCCTTCGGCCGTCCGGCGAATCTTACAGTCTGCAGGCGACCGAATGAGCCACCCGTACTGGCCCACTGTCCGCACCGGTCCGCAATCGTCGGGGATGACCTTGTAGCCCTCGGCCGCCGCCTGCCGCTGCTCATTCAGCGACATCCCGGAGAATAGCGGCCGATGCGGCGAAAAATCGAGCCTCAGCCGCTCCGGCGCGAAGGCAGTCGAATACTCCCGCTCCCAATAGACGATGATTTTTTCTTCCGGCTCCTCACCGGCAACTTGTTCCGGAATCAGCTCACTCATTCAGATCGCACCTTTCTCGCATGTCTCGCACTTCACACGCTAGATTCCTACCCCTTTTTCATATGAAAGAGCGTTAACCCAGCCCTCAGCCTTGCTTTCGGCAGGATGGTGCGATGCATGCGAAAAGTGGAAAGCTGTTCGACCGGTTCCTCCCAAGAGACCCGAAGACCATGGGAGACACCCAACGGGCCAAGCTGGGCTGGTCCGATGACGAACGCATGGCCTCCTTCTCGAAGAGCCTGGCCGATGCGCCGCATCTGTTCGAAAAGACTATTCGGCAAGTCTCTGCTGCCATAGGCCGCCCAGTGGTAGATCACATCATAGGAATGTGGGGTGTCTCGTTCATACAAGTCATTTTCTGGAACGAATCGAATGCGCGAGAGCCAATCCCATCGCTGTAACTCGGCACAGATGCTCCAGAGTTTTTGCGCCTGTTTTTGCGCAAAGGCCGGGTGCCGGACGAGCACGGTATAGTCTCTCGGCCGATCGAACGTGATGCAGGTCGCCACTACGGCATCGCCATTGTCGATGAGCACACGACCGGCCCGCGAAAGAGCCGCTCCGATCTCCCGATCCTGTTCGGCAAGATCCTCCAGATAATCGGCCACAAAGGGTTGCGCCGCACATTCGCCGATTTCCGATTCATCTTCAGCATAGAGCAAGACCGCTCCGTAAGCGTCGGCAGGAGCAATGGCAGGAACGCCTTGGTCAAAGACCGAACGCCAGTCGACGGGGCTGATGGCAACCGGCTCACCGGATTGTTGCAGGCTCCCTTGAGGCAGAGTCACGGACAACGTCGTCTCCCGATCGCGATCCCTCAGAATGATCTGCGCTCCGGCGATCTCTGCGCTCCGATCGCAAGGAATAAATCGACGGCCCTTCGAACTCACATACGATAGTCCAGAAGAATCCGACGCCATCGTCACCTTGCGCAACAAACCGCCCTGCAGGGTCAGGCACGCTCCAGTGCGCTGATCGAAATATCGAACCGGCACCGCTGCACCCGGCAGCCAATTCACACGATTGGACCGTTCAGGGGTCATGAAGACCGTGAACGGATCATTTCCGTCAGGCGCCTGAGGGGTAAAAAAACTGCTGAACAAGCGGAAGGCCGCTTCAGACGGATAGGTAGGAATACCCCGATACCGCAAGGGTCGTGGAGGTTGGCTCCCACTGTTCTGGTCATCGTAGAGTCCGCGAATCAATTCAAAAACAGCAGATCCCGTTCCCGGCAACAGGGACTGAAACAGTTCGACGACCGGCAGGAAATCGATCGAGGGCCAATTCATCGCCCCCATGCAGGACATGAAGCGAGCTCGTTCGAAATCCCCGCCCTCAAGCACATAGAACGCGTCTTTCCTTTGACGGATCGTCGCCCTACCGGTCGGCTCGATTTGAAGATCCTCGTCCCGATAGAACAACCGCACGTCTTCGAGCGAAACCCGGAGCGCCTGAGCGGCCATCGCACGCAAATCGTCGGCTGTGAGCCGTTGCCAGCCAGGCTTACTCGCGAGATTGAGGCTGGTTTCATTCACCAAGCCTCCTGGCTTCAACCCGACCCATTGTCCCCAATCCAACTGTATCCGAGCGCGGGAGAGAATCGCATTGCCTGTGGCATCGGTCCCCCACTCACATTCATGCAACGGATTGCCTTCCGGATCGGTCGCGAGAAATCGACGGCCGTCCGGTCGATAGAAGACGAGATGCCCGGTGGACTGTTCGACGCAACGGCCTCCAGCTGCGGCAAGATCGCGAGCAAATAAAAGATTCCCGGAGAAGCTGATGTTACCGGTGTTGGTGAGCGCTGAGGGATTCACAAGAAATGATCTCAATTAGACTGCGGGCTGCTCAAACAGGTCAGACTTCTCACCCGCCCAACCCTGGCGCACCGAGACGCGCCTTTTCCCAAGCAAGGCCACAAGGAGAGAGAGCCCCGAGGCGTACACTTTCGGTACGTTGAGGGGTTCGAACGACTGAGAACGAAGTTGGGGGCCTGTTTCAGCAGCCCAATTACTCGCGGATTTGCCCGCTCCCCAACACGATGAACTTGAAGCAGGTCAATTCTTCCAGCCCCATCGGGCCCCGGGCATGGATACGGGACGTGCTGATGCCGATTTCCGCTCCCAGTCCGAACTGGTAACCATCGTTCAACCTGGTCGAGGCATTCACCAGCACCGCGCCGGCGTCCACCTCGCGGAGAAACCTCATGGCCTTTGGATAGTCCGACGTCACGATCGCCTCCGTATGGCGCGATCCATACTTGGCAATGTGTTCCATCGCTTCATCGAAGTTTTTGACCACTTTCACCGCGAGGGTGAGGTCAAGGAACTCTTTTCCGAAATCCTCATCGGTTGCGGCTGTCGCCGATGGGGACAGCTGACAGGTTTTCTGGCAGCCGCGAACCTGCACCTTAGCCGCAACGAGCTTCTCAATGAAGGGGGCGAGCCAGTTACGCGCGATGCCCTGATGAACGAGGAGGGTCTCCATCGCATTGCAGGTCGAGGGCCGCTGCACCTTCGCGTTGAAGCAAATCTGCTCCGCCATCGCGGGGTCGGCATCGGCATCGACATAAATGTGACAGACCCCGGCATCGTGCCTCAGGACAGGAATCGTCGCATGTTCGGAGATGACACGCATCAGCGATTCACCGCCGCGCGGGATAATCAGGTCGATGTAGCGATCTTGTTTCAGTAAAATTGGAACTAGCTCACGATCGGGGCGCGCGACAAAACTGATGGCCCCTGGCGGGACACCGGCTTTCTCCGCCGCCTCCGATAGGACCGTCGCAATCGCGGTATTCGAATGGATCGCCTCGCTCCCTCCCCGAAGCACACAGGCGTTCCCGGATTTCAAACAAAGGGCGGCGGAGTCTGCCGTGACGTTCGGGCGGGATTCGTAAATGATTCCGACGACCCCGATCGGAACCCGCACTCGCCCCACCTGCATTCCATTCGGCCTGGTCCACATCTTCGGCATGTCACCGAGTGGATCTGGGAGGGCCGCCACCTCGCGCAAGCCGACCGCCATCTCGACAATCCTTTTGCTTGTGAGACGCAGCCGATCGGCCATCGCCTTTTTCTCCGGCGCAGTCCCGAAGGCTTCGATATCCAGTTCGTTCGCGGCAAGCAGCGCCTCTGTCTGCGTTTCCAGCGCCTCGGCCATCGCCAGAAGAGCCCGATTTTTCACCGTGGTCGAAAGCGTCGCCAGCCGGCTTGCGGCCCCTTTGGCTCGCGTGACCAATTCATTGACATATTCTGGAATCGGGACAGGCGTCGCCACTTCCACCGCTACCGGTTCAATGGGTGCGAGCGACGCTTCCGCCTGATGGCTTGGGTCAGACAGCATACAACCAGTTACCTCATGATGATGTCGGGACAGGATACAGCGAGAGTTTCAACGCGGTCAAGGCGGGGAGAAAGGTTGATCTGGTTGATTTGGTTTGTTTTGTTCATCTGGTTAGTTTCCTTCAACCAAATAAACCAAATGGACCAGACAACGGCATTCTTATGCGCGCTAGATCACTTTTCTGAAGTAGTCGATCGTGCGCATAAGGGCATCCTCTAGTGGAACCTGAGGCTCCCATTTAAGGATTGCACGGGCTCTGGAGATATCGGGCCGTCTGACCTTTGGGTCATCAGCCGGCAACGGATGGTGGGTGACGGGGCTGGCAGAACCGGTGAGTTTCAGCACCAAATTCGCGATATCCATAACCGTCAGCTCTTGCGGGTTTCCGATGTTTACCGGATCATGCATGCTGGATCGGTCGTCATCGATTTCTTTCGTGACGAGAAACTTACGATCTGTCCGTTGTGCGACTGTCCTGTCTGAGTCCAACAGCAGCAACCCGGTGATACCTCGAACCAAGTCATCGACGTAGCAGAAGCTTCTGGTCTGAGCTCCATCACCGAATACACTCAACGGCTTTCCCGTAAGCGCCTGGACGATAAAGTTCGACACGACCCGCCCGTCGTTCGGCCTCATGCGTGGGCCGAAGGTATTGAAGATGCGCACAATCCTGGTATCCACCCCATGATACCGGTGGTAGGCCATCGTGAGGGCTTCCGCGAACCGTTTGGCCTCATCGTAGACGCCACGAGGGCTGAGGGGATTGACGTTGCCCCAGTAGGATTCAGGCTGAGGATTGACAAGCGGGTCGCCATAGACTTCCGACGTGCTGGCCAAGAGAAACCTCGCCCCCTTCGCCTTGGCGAGTCCTAGAACCTTATGCGTGCCTAAAGCACCAACCTTCAGCGTGGCGATAGGAAATTCGAGGTAATCTTGAGGACTCGCGGGGGATGCGAAATGCATGACCGCGTCCAATGGACCCTCTACATGCACATAGTCGCATACATTGTATTTGATAAAAGAATACCGCTCATGCCCGATCAGATGGGCGATGTTCTCAACCCGTCCAGTCAATAAGTTGTCCATGCAAATCACGGCATGTCCTGACTGCACCAGCTGATCGGAGAGATGGCTCCCGAGAAACCCCGCTCCGCCTGTAATAAGAATACGCATATGATGGGTCTTCTTTTACTCTTCTCTCGTCGCAAATACCATGATAATTCTCGAAGTTATTGATGGATCTATTCAGGTAGATAGGCTGGAGGTTCAAGAACCCAACGATCTTAGAAACTTGAAGGCTGTTGAATGGCTCGATTCGTATTTCTCAGCATCATGTATAGCCTTTAGCCTTCAGGTAAACTCCTCTTTCCATCACAGATTCACTCGTTCCGTCTCTTCTTCACCCAGACATGATGGGTCTTGAATATCTCAAGCTATTGTTTTGACGTGCTAAATTAAAATTTACGAGCCGATCCGTCCCGAGCGAAGCCTGGGCACCCCTTTTGCTCACTCTCTCCACTGGCACAGGACAGGATTATCGGTAACAGCCTTGAGTGGGAATTCCAGTGATGACGCAACCCAACTGACCCTTAGTCCAACGCCCCACAGAGCCAACGGAGCCATAACCGTAAGTGTGACGAATTGTTGACGGTCGACGGCCTTAATAGTACCGTAACGAGGCATGCTAGCGGAACGTCGGCTGTCACCCTGCCTGTGGCGTTCTCCATCACGGAGGGAAGCGTCTTTGCCTGCCTCACCAAGTCAAACGATTCCGGTAGATACGTAGGGATGGAACTGAGAAGGTCTTTGACGAATACAACAGCGTGATAAGTGGGTTCCACTTACAAGGAGATGTCTGACATGAACAACCTGGACGGCCATGAATTGAAGCCGAGTATTCGCATGATTCGACGGCCTTTTCTGTTAGTCATCAGCCTGATGCTGCTCGCCCCACTGCTCTTCCTAGCGGTCCCGGCATCAGCCCATATGTTCTTGAACTCAGCTGAGCCTCAGTGTAACGGCTCCGACCCTACGGTGCTAATGTGCGATGACTACGAGGACGGTACCTGGTTCGTTACAAACGCCGACAACGGCGGGCCAAGCGACCCACAAAACGACGGATGGCGCGGGACGATCTGGGCCACCGATCCACTGAATCAGAACTTCGCTCGATGTGGCAACAGGGGGGCGGTCGGAACGAACTGCACTGCGACGACGGCCAATCGTTCAGTCTCTGGAAAAGGTGGACAGGCCTGGCATCGGTTAGGCCCTCAAACCGCGACGAACTACATGAATATCTATCATCGGGAATATCTCCAATTCCTGCCTGGCTACAAGTTCGGCCATGAGAAGTGGACATTCTATGAGAACGGCAACACTCAGTTTGGACTGACTCAGACGCCATTTAGCGCAGACATGTTCGATTGGGCGCAGCAGAACGGCAGCGGGTGCAATCCTCGGTGCGCGCAAAATCAGGGTAACGCTCTACACATGATCCCCGGCCATTGGTACTACATGGAAACCCATCTTGATCTCAACAACGGGCTGGTCGAGTTTTGGCAGGATGATTGCGGGACGAACGGCTTGGGCTGCACAGGCCCTGGCACCTTGCGCCTGAGGCATACTGGCCTCACCTGGCCAAACGCAAGCCAGGGCTGTTGCGACGCCCATCAAGAAAATTGGTGCCCCTCGCCAGGAGGAGCGGGCGTCTGTTCAGGGGAAGTCTACCGCGATCAAACGGTCTGGGCCACGCGGCGCATCGGGCCGATGCGCAGCGCAAGCGTCGACAACAGTGCGCCGGCAATGCCGACTGGAGCGAAGGTCAATACTCTTCCATAAGACTATGCCTAGAAATCAGGCTCGCGAATGGCCATGGATATGACAACGTCGCAAAGATCACTGAGGAGCAGTCACAGACCACGGTCGGAAATGCGACCCTGAGGGAATTTATCCACCAACAATAGAGCAGAACCCATGCAACGGAAAGGTCAGTGTCCCATAATTCGAGGCGTGGTCATTTTCCTGTTGCCACCATCTCATTCTGGCTGCACTGATTAAACGTTCCCAACTCCCTTATCTTACCTGCCAACGCTCTGCTGACTATTGAAACGGCCAGCTCATGTCCCTCTTCGTTGAAATGCCCATCTCCCTGAATGTAAAACTGCCGACCGGGAGTTTCACTCCGAGCTCGGACTTCCGGCAGCAGGTTGATCGCCCAAATGCCCTCGCGTTCCAGAATAGCCATCAATGTCTCAACTGGCTTGTCTCGATTTAACTCACTGGGGATCAACTGCTGCGTCGAGACTAATTCTGAATATAATCCACTGTCTGCAGCATAGATCGTAGGAATAATGAACATGGCCAGATTAAACCCGTCTGCCTTAGCCAATCTGCCGGCCTTCTCCAGCAACTTCTCCGTAATCCACCACCCCCGTGTAATCTCATCGCTTTGATCGTTCTTCATCAGCTCAACGACGTGACTTTCCAACCGATGTCCGGCGCTTGGCCGCCCTACCGACTTCCACGATTGGTACGCGATCTGATACAGATGGGAATGGGAAGCAAGATAGCTCCGCGCTTCCATAGCCGCAAACGCAACCCACGATAACTCATGGACTGGTTTTGCAATTAACTCCCCATGATCGATCGTATGATACCGCCCCTCGAGGTTGTCACTTATGTCATTGTGAATAGTCGCCGCAAAGAGGACGATGTCCGGATGGAACTCCCGCCCTTTTCGTATCAAGTAGGTGACTTCGTCGTCGGTTCCCCAGCCGCTAACGCCTGCATTGATTACTTCGACTTGGCATCCTAAGAGCGTATGCAACTGGCCTTCGAGCAGGGAAGGAAACGCATCTGCGAACTCGACTTGCAGAGCTTCCATAAATGAATCGCCCAATAAGAGAATTCGCAGCTTGCTATCGCTCTTGCCTAGATCATGTTCCCCGTCTCGAAATCCATGGGAATTCGTCTGCACGTGCGTACCGAACTTCTCCAGATACACGTCGAACGTCGGCCTCAACAGAATAAGCCCGTCGCGAGTCTGACCCCACACGCCCAAGGTTTGGGGATAAAGAAATCGAAGCAGCAGTTCGCAGAGAACGACTGCGACGCCAAATGCTGTGAGGAGCGTGACTGCCACGACAGCGACGCCGTACTTCTTGTTCACCGGGGTACTCTCCGAATCTGGATTTAGTTAGAGTGAGGTCGGCGAACATCTCGCCACCAGGACACCAGGTTAATCAAAGCCCACAGCTTGTTCTCATGATTGGCTTCGCCCCCGATATGTTCGGACACAATTCGTTGCACCTCGGCCACATTGAGAAAACCGATATCCTTGATAATGCGATCTGAAAGAATGTCGCACATCATCGGCTTGAGATCTGTACGCAGCCAAAGCCCAAGCGGAACCGAGAACCCTAACTTCTTACGGTGCAAGATATTCGATGGAAGCAAGTCTCGGAATGCCTGTTTAAATAGAATCTTCTTGGAGCTCAGAGACGTCTTGTAGCGAGGGGGAATTTGGGCCATAAGCTCGACCAGCGGATGATCGAGAAACGGCACGCGCACCTCGAGTGAGTGGTACATACTCACTCGATCCGTCAGCGTGAGGAGGTCTCCAGGAAGGTACAGGTGCGTGTCGCTAAGCAACAGACTATGCAACAATCCGTCGGCATCGCCCGAATCGAATAGATCGGCAACCAGACTTTCAGGACTCACAAGATTCTGGCTGCCCAAGAAATCTTTGTGCAACAGACTCTCCCGCTCCTTCTCGGAAAAAGTCGTGATGAACGCCGCATATCGAGCTGCGGGCGACTTTTCAGCCGCAGCAAGAAATCGCTTGAGTCGGCTCATCCAGGGGTGTCCCGTTGCGACATCCGGCAGCAGATGCGCCCATTTCTCTCCAAGCACCGCGCGCATCGAAGGTGGAAGCCTCCTGAAAACTTCAGCCCACAGCATGCCGATATACCGTTCGTAGCCACCGCCTATTTCATCCCCGCCCAATCCGGAAAGCGCGACGGTCACATGCTGCCTCGTCATCTGGCTAACATAGTAGTTCGGGATGGCGGAAGAGTCCGCAAACGGCTGATCGAAGCAGGACACCAACTTCGGCAAGAGGTCCTTGATATCCGTAGTCACCACGAATTCGTGATGCACGGTGTGAAATCGTTCCGCTACGATTCGCGCAAACGCCCGTTCATCTTGAAAAGATCCCTTCCCTTCATGGCCGATTGAAAACGTCAACACGGGTTTTGTCGACTCCTGCGCCATCACACCCACAATGGCGCTTGAATCGATCCCTCCCGACAGGAACGCCCCGAGGGGCACCTCGCTGATGAGATGACTTTTTACGCTATCCCTGAACTGCGCAAGAAAACGCTCCTCCCATTCCTGAATCGACACAATCGGTTGCGATCGAAACTGCAAGCTCCAATACCGCTTGATCGATATTCGTCCGCGTTCGCACACCAGCGTGTGAGCCGGTGGAAGCTCTACAATGTTCTGATAAATCGTCTCGGGCCCAGGAATGTAGAGGTAGGCAAGAAATCGATGAACCGCGGACTGGTTCACATCGGACGTAAACCAAGGAAGCCGGAAAAATGCCTTCAGCTCAGAGGCAAACACTAACCGTCCGTCGACGACGGAATAAAACAGAGGTTTGATTCCAATTCGATCCCGCGCCAACAGCAGCCGTTCAGCGTTGCCATCCCAGAGGGCATAGGCAAACATTCCTCTCAGCCTTGAAACCCCCTCTACCCCATACTGCTCGTATAGGTGGACGAGCGTCTCGGAATCGCTATTGGTATAAAACCGGTGCCCGGCATTCTCAAGATCCTTCCGCAGCTCAAGATGATTGTAGATCTCCCCATTAAATACGACCCAGATCGTCTTATCTTCATTGTAAACCGGCTGTTTACCGCCGGCGACGTCGATGATCGACAGGCGGCGCATCCCGATTCCAATTCCCTGGGTCACATAGCTTCCGCTGTCGTCCGGGCCGCGATGGACGATCGAATCGTTCATCGAGTCGATCCAGGAGGGAGCCACTGCCCGTCCTTGCATGTCTCTTATGCCGACGATGCCACACATACTTATCGTTTCCTGCTCTCTACCGCGCGGTCTAGCCCCCGAAGAAGCCGTTCCTCATCTACCGCCCAATTATATCTCTTGGCGACAGAGTCTCTGCCGCATCGACCCATTTCTTCCCTGGCGTCTTTGCGCTCCAATGCGAGAATCGCACGGGCCAGATCCTCCGCATCTCTCTCTTTGAACACCATTCCACATCGCTCTTCCCGAACAATCCGTTCCGTCGGTTTTGCATTCGACACCAGAACCGGCTTCCCCATCGACATGTAATCGAAGAGCTTGTTGGGAATCGTGGTGTTCCAGCTCTCAGTGGCATGGTGCGGCACCAGCCCTACGTCAGACTCTCTGATCACCTCGATCGCCTTGGAATAGTCGAGCCATCCCAGAAACTGCACGGAATCATGCAACTTCAGCTGATCGACGAGCCGCTTAAAATCGCCTTCATGCCGGCCCGATCCCACAATCACCAGTTTCACTCCAGGGAGACGTTCCCGTACCGGTTGAATCGCACGAATGGCCGTCTCAATCCCACGCGCCCATTCCAACAATCCCAGATACACAAGAACGAGACTCTGCGGACCTCGCAATACTCCGACTCCAGCATCGCGAGGCGGCTCAGTCCAACGGGCCGAGGTTGGCGTATTAATCACCAATGAAACCCTGGCGGGATCAACCCCGAGCGAAATCAGGCGATCGCGAGACTCCTCGACCACTGCCAGGATATGGTCGCACCAACGGACGGTCGTGCGCTCAATAAATCCTATGACGGCCGGATTACGAACCAAGAAATTGACCAATGAAAATCCCTGGCGATCCCACAAATCTTTGATCATCGCCGGGTAATTCTCAGCCATATCGAGAACCACGGGAAGGCCGAGAAGGCGCCCTATGCCCAGAGCCGTCCAGGCCAGAGGAAGATCCCGGACGAGAATCACCTCTGCCTTGGTTTGCTTGATGGTCCTCCAGATGGAATAGATCCAGAATGGATTGAAGAACGCGGGGAACCCAATCAGATGGTTAAGACTGCCGAATCGCTCGGATACGAACGGCAAGCGATGAATGTGAAAGCTCTTGGCGTACTCATATCGCGGGCTACGCTTTGAGTTCCTGCACACAAGATGCACTTCATGTTTCTTGGCCAACGAGTCGCAGATCTTCTCGACTCGGACGTCCCATGGATAGTCGGCATCCCAGATGTGACAGATAATCATATCGCCCAACGTTCCCTACCGTATCCGTTGCTCAGTCACAGTCGTAATCGCGAACCAGACACGAGTTACTTCCAGCGCCTTCGACAGTCACCTGGCGGCGAGCCGGACAGGGACCGGTACAACCTCGTTAACTCGCGGAAACACCTATGGACCTCGCTTCGAGGACGTTGCTCTTGACCAGATACTCATACACGATGTCCGAGACCATCACGTTGCCCTTCGCATTGAAATGTCCTGCGCATGTGGCCGGTTGAGTGAGAAGATCGCAAAACTCCTGTTTTTCGACCCGCGCTCCGAATCCTTCATGGAGATCAAGATAGGGAATCCGCCTTCGCTCCAAATTCTCGATCAGCGGACGGGTGATGACCGTGCCGGTCTCCTTAAACTGTTTGAAGGATCGAGCTGTCGGGTAGATGAGCACCAGCGAGGTCTTCCCCCGTGATCGGCCTGTCTTCATAAACAAATCGGCGATCTCACTGGTGATTCTGAGGGCTTGCGTCGGATGATCGTCCCTGTAGAACACCTCCCAGCTGGTGTGGCCGAGCATGGCACTCCTTGCCCTTTCGGAAAGTAGGAGCTTTACCGCCTTCCACGTGTAGGGAAATGAGAGCGACACGGGGCCATATTCGGAGTCGGGCAAGAAGGTCTCATGCTCGAAGACTTTATCGAGATTCTGTGTCGCGAGGACGAATTCCTCCCGGTTCCAGGCCGGCATTTCGACCAGTTTTAACCGATCATTCTCTAACACGAATCTCGGCTTAAGCGAGAATACCGTCCGCGCGTCGAGCAGATAGCGATACCGATTCACGTTCCGGAGCACATTCTCAGGAAAGATTCCGAGTATGACCACCTTTGCCGAGTCATGAACATTTTTATCGAAGCGCAGATACGCTTGGTCTGTGCCATATCCCCCAATCCCATAATTGCCGACGCGGCAATTGAGTCGTGATGACAGCACATTGCTCCACGCTTCCGCATGCTCTACCTCATCCCCATAAGTAAACGAGTCACCGTATAAGGAGACGCATTCGTTTTTCGTAGTGGAATAGGCGGGAATGGGTCGTGATTCGATTACTTCTGCTCCATTCATGTCAGTTTTTTTCGCCGGCCATCCTAACAACGAGTCACGCACGGTCACGTATCGGTCAAACTCCGGAGCGCTAACCGACGGGCTCCTAAAAAAGAACGCAGGCTCACGCGGAAACAGAATAAATTGGATCGCAAGGTACGCCGTCAGTTCGATTATTAAACCGACGAATATCGTGGCAGCCACGTAATGGAGAAAGTTCGATTTAGCGACTGGCATCGTCTCAGGCGATTCCCTTGATTCGAAACCCTTCACACTGTCCAGGTGGATCACGTTTCTCCTTACACCGATACCCGGCAAACCCGATTCGGCTTGCGCCGTTCAGGAGGAGTGGCGGTTCGGAAATATGGTGCATGGCTATTTTGCTTCATCAATTGCTGCCTGCAAAATGTAATCGTCCTTTCGACCGTACCCCTGCAGCCGGCCTTCGCGAAGATTCGCGAGTCCGTCCGTGGGCAAGCAACGGCTATATACTTTCTATCTACGCACGAAAGCTATGAGAGCGGTCAGGGATATGGTCGGTAGACAGGCTTGGCAGGAAGCGGGAGGGGCTACTTTGGTCGGCCGAGAAGGTCCATGTAGAAGTCCTTTGTGCGCGATGCCATACGTTCGGAGCCGAAATCGGCGGCTACCCGTTCCTGCCCGGCATGGGAAAACCTCTCCCGGTCCGGCATCGAGGCATACATCGCGCCGATGGCCTGAGCCAATGCTTTTGGGTCTTTTGAAGGTACTAACATCCCTTCTATTCCATCCCGAAGCACTTCGGGAATTCCTCCTACAGCAGTAGCGATAACGGGACACCCGGCGCGCATGGCTTCGAGAAGCGCCATAGGGATCCCCTCATGGAGGGACGGCATAACACAAACATCGAGAAGGCTAAGGAGACTTGGCACATCGTGCCGCTCCCCGAGAAACGTGACATGCGCTGCAATGCCAAGACTGCCGGAGAGCGCTTCCAAAGATTTCTGTAGGGGCCCTCCTCCGATGATGAGGACTTGTATCGATTCCATTCCTTGCTCATTCACAAGCAAGGACACTGCTCTGAGTAAGTACTCGATTCCTTTTACTGGAGACAGCCGCCCTACGAGCCCGACAACGAAAGCCGAGCCGGCAAGGCCCATGTGGTTTCGAGTCATGCCCGGCTCGTTCGCTCCCCCCTGAACGCCGTTCATGATTCCGTTATGAATACAGGCAACTCGTAGATTTGGAAACTTCTCCTTCAGGAACGACGAGATTTCGAACGACACGCCGATCAGCCCGGAAGCCACTACCCTTGTGACTTGACCGGACACAGCGGAGTAGCACTTCCACTTCACATGCTCCCACCCGGTTAGGGCCTCCTGGATACCATGGACTGTATGCACGATCACAGGAACGTTCGAACAAGCCGCAGCCAATCCGCCCAAGCAGTTTTCCTTGATTCGATGCGTATGCACCACATCCGGCCGCCAGGCCTTATTGAAGCGATACAAGCGCCTTGCCAACTCGAACGAACCAAGCACGCCCTCGTCGAACAGATGAGTCTTGATTCCTACATCCACGAGACGGTCGTACAGCACACCCCTGTTCAACACAATCGCTTCCACGTGAAGGGTGGGATCCCTCTTTAACTCCGTCAAGAGCTGCGCGGTTTGCACTTCTGCGCCTGCCCACAAATCCCCTGAAGCGATATGGCAAACCCGAAACGCGCCGGGCCTGACAATTTCCAATGCCGGCGCGCTTTCCACCGGTTGAGGCGTGCACAAGGTCACAGGTTGTGACGACTGCATGGTTCGTGGTGTCATTCCGCTCTCACAAGGCAAGATGAAGCTTGTCCAGGATATACAGATATTCCAGCTTCAGGCGGGCAAATCCGCTCAGTTCGCTGCCAGTCTGCTTCCTTCGAAGATAGTCAAGTATCTCCGATACAGGAACAAACCATCCGGATTTCCGGCTTAGGTACCGCAGGATTTCGCCTGTTTCGTGATCGATCTTGCCATCTGCGGCAAATCCCTTTCCCAAATGAGTCGAGACGATACAGACACCACCATCGCGTTCAAGCTTATCCATACGTTCACGCGTGAGCAGGCGATTGAACGCCTTCACGTCTGGCGCATCAGAGGTGGAAAACCAGAAGTTGACGTACTTTGTCCCTCGCATGCGATAGGGCATCTCCGGATTCATCTCCAACATATTCAGCCGTCGAAATGTAAAGTTGCGAACGTACTGAATGTGTGCGACGGCCAGATCCCCCCAAAAATACGGCGAGCTCTCATCATCGCCGTGATAGGTGACAGAACGGGAGCCAGGGAGGCAGGCAAAAAGTTTTCGCAAGAGAGGGCTCTGGAAACGCTTGCTCCCCCAATAAAGATTCTCTCGATTGAATCCATGGTTGCAATACAAGCGCGGATAGGCGCCAAATTCCTTCTTGATGAATTCCAGCCCCCGGCGCGTCCGCTCGCGCAAACTCGACTCCATTGTCGCCCCATGAGAAGCAATTTCGAATCCCTGGGCTGCCAGCTCCTGCACAAACTTCAAGTACGCCATATTCTCCAGCGTCTCTCCTGCAAAGAACAGCCGGCTTCCCTCCGGGCAACTCATAGGCCACACGGTTTTTGTCGTCCGCATTCCGGCGTCTGCAAGCGCATTATAGACCGGCTCGACATTCGCCACGGTCGAATCGTCTGTATCGTCAAGAATTGAAAACGCAAATCTTTTTCCGTTAGGAAATTCCATACAGCCGCTCTCCAGACACCACAGTTGGCCTTCTTTCTCTGAGACTTCCTGCTGGTCGAAACGTCCCGCGTCAGGACGTCCCCGATAAACATTCAGCGTAGAGATCCTGATAGTGGTCGAGCATCCGTGCAGTGGTAAAGTGTTTGGACACCCACTCCCGCCCCCTCTCACCGAATAATTTCGTTTTCTCTCGGTGGGTAATCATCTCAAGAATGCGAGCGGCCAATTCCTGGGGATTTTCAGGAGAAACGAGCAAACCTGTTTCCCCGTCTTGAACAATCTCAGGATTTCCACCGACACGTGACGCCACAACCGGGACTCCCGTCGACATCGCTTCCAACAAGGCTACGGACAGCCCCTCCGACAAAGACGGCAGAACAAAGAGATCCAGTGCAGCCAGTATGTTGGGGACATCGTTCCGGAGTCCGAGAAATGAAACCGCATGATCGATGCCTAGGTCCAAGACTTGCTGCTTCAGACTGGGCTCTAGTTCCCCTTGACCGACGACCAGGAGCTTGGTCTTGGGATGCGATTTCAAGACCGATCGAAATGCATCGAACAGATGCCTATGCCCTTTGACCGGATAGAGACTTCCCACAATGCCAACAGCAAACTCTGAGGGCTGGACTCCCAAGTCGCATCGGAATTGCGCCACCTTCTCCCGAGACAGTCGTTCAGGCATATCGACGCCATTGTAGATCCGGGTAATGCGGTCTCGAGGAACTCCCACCTGATCCTGAAGAAACTGCCGAAGATCCTCAGACACGGCAACCATCGTGGCCGTTTTGCTGACCCACCGATAGGCCATGCGACGCTTTACGTGGTCCGGATAGTAATTTTTCCCGTGCACCGTCCCCACAAGCGGGATGCCGCAGAGTTTCGCCACGATAGCGCCATAGACATTGGCGCGGAACTCATGGGCATGAATCAAGTCCACGCGCTGACTGCGAACAACCGCATAACACCGAGCGAGCCAGGCCACGTCCCATTGACTCTGCATCGGTAATACAACCGTAGGAAGAGACGCTTTTTCACAACGGTCTTTCAACCACCCCGGGGTAAACAGAGCGACATGAGACCTAAATCGAGCTTGGTCCAGGCCGGAGGCAATTCGACTCACAAGCATTTCTGCTCCGCCTGGGCCACTGGTACTCGACAGATGCATGATGAGTCTGGTGGGCATATCGATATTGGGATCGTTTCGTTTCCTCACTGCAACTACAACCTATCTCTAGACCGTCTGCCCTGCTCTCTTCCTCAGCCATCTCAGTCTCCCCCCTCTGCGTAAAGGAGAGGCCTGAGTATCCGCAAGCGTTTCAATCATTCGTCGAGAAATGGATGATACCAGGATGGCTATCATCATCAGCGACCACATCCAGTAGTTGATGAACAGCTGCGGATAAAAAACCGACGTAGACATCACCCCGACCATCGCAGCCTCTAAACCAAGAGCCAGATTGTTCGAATCGATAAATCCTCCTGCTTGGCTTGCCCAGGCCTTTTGGACAGCTTCTGTCCGAAGAAATCTCACATATTTGAAAAAATAGATGAATAGGGCAGCGAGTGCGAAGAGTCCCACAATGCCTTGCTCGACCATCACCTGCACATAGTCATTGTGCAGCGCCATACCGTACATTTTCGCTGGCGTGTCGAAGCTGTTCCCCATATTGGTCACGCCTCGTTCCGAAAAGTATTCGGCGGCGGTAGGGCCGAAGTTTCCCGGACCCACACCCAGGATTGGATGCGCCAGGAACAACTGCCACGCGGCTTGCCACATCACCCATCGCTGCTCCCCGGTTCCTGCTGTGTTTCCCTCCTCCGTAATCGTCGCCATTTCATTCCAGAACTCCCCGTTCGGGAATATAATCATGATCGCAATCAGTGCGACGACGACAAGCCCGGTACCATACGCCAGGAAGGCCTGTTTTCTCGGCGTTCGTGCTGCCAGCAACGCAAATACCACACAGAGTCCAATAAATGCGCCACGGGCAAAAGACACAATTGTCCCAACCACGCCCAAAAGACAGGTCAGGAACGCCACGTAGCGGTATTTCGTTATCGTCGTTCCCATCGCCAGGTAATACGAAAACGCGAGTCCGATCGTCATGAAGGGACCGTACGAATCATCGTTCGATAGGTTTTGATGCCATGGGACTCCTGCTGTAGGAAGCCCTTGGATACCAAACCAGATGAACTGAAAAAGGAACAGTTTCAACAAGAGAACCACCTGTTTCGGCGTGTGAAGGACAGAAACCGTCACGGCGGTGAGCAGCGAATACTGCAGAACCTTGCCAAATCCATTGATAAGAAAACCTCGATTCAATACAAAAGGCATCCAGACAAGATAAATGCCAATGATCACGAGATAGGGCCAGAACAACGCGTCTTTCCGAAAGTGCTTTATCAGCAAGATGCACAGGGGAAGAAACATCAGGGCATACAACTTCACCAGAATGGGCCCAGCGCCAAACGCTTCCGCCATCCAATCCGGGTCGTACCACACGAAGAACCACATGACATAGATGAACAGGACTCGACCAGGCGTCTGCTCGAGGAAAGACGTTTTGGCGTCAGAGGTGTGACCCTCCACGCCGTCCTGCTGCCGCACCTGTCGTCTTGCTGATAATAGTTTCATAGTCGATGGGTACAGGATCCAGCTATACGGGAGATCTCTCGGATAACCGTCGCATCTTGGGAAAATGATATGGAGCTGCCAGGGCTCCCTTCACGCGCGAGGACTTGCCTTGGCATCCAATAGAGGAAGAATGCGCTCACCGATGTTCTCAGCCAGCCGTTTGTTTCCCATCGGCGTAAGGTGGCAGTAGTCTGTGTAGGCGTCCTCTTCGAAGCCGCCAAATATATCCGTCGTGTCCAGGAATACCGATCCGGTGCGCGTCGTACTATGTTGGAGGTATTCAACGACACGCGGTCGCGCTTTATTCTTGAACTCCACAAAGTTCTCCTGCCACTGCTGATCTAACTCCTCATAAATCTGTCGCTCCAATGGCGAGAAGACTTTGCTCTGGGCAAAGGCGATCTCCGGCTGCAAGACGAACACCGGAACCACTCCTTCATGTCGCAGAATGAGCGAGTTCCGCTCAACCATTTTCATGAAATTGCCCTTGGCATTGATCTCCAGATTCTGCAATGCGCTATCCACATCGATATGCATCCGGCTCTGCCCTATGGACTTCATAGCGATCCAGACAGGACGCAGCGTCTTACTCGCCAAATGGACGAAGTGGCTCTTTCTGAACAACCACCAGCCGCTATACCCCATCCAGGCCTCAATTGTCGGAGGGCCCATGTAGAGATGCGCGCGTTCCTGATACCCGTAGTCGCGAAATTGATCGAATCCCTTCCCATACTGAAAATAGTCATTGAAGCCATCGATGAACACAACCATGTCGGGCTCGTATTTCAGAACGGTCTGGTTTAAGTAGATCAAATGATGATGGCTGTACTGACTGGTAATGGCAGCATTGATCACTTCGATTTTCCTATCACCCACTTTTCCACTTAGGTATTCCTCCAAGTAGGTATCGATCGTCTCGCTGTTCCGAAGGACTGAATATTTCTCTTGCCCATATCGGGACATCGATTGGAGCCCATAGGCAGTGGATCCTCCCATGATAAAGATGCGATAGGTGTTTGCGCCCTTCTCGCGCGGCGTATCCACATCTTCCCGAAACCCCTGCGCGTTATGATGAATGCCCTTTGTATTATGGAAATTGGGAGCAGGCGTAATGTTTTTATACTCGTCAAAGTCATAGGTAATCAGATGCGTGCCATCATAGCCTTCAAATACCTGAAGATATGAGCAGGAGGCGATCTCGAGCACGGATGCTCCGAGTAGAAGCATCAAGCTATAGGCCACAAGCTTGGTTAAGACTCGCGCCTTCTGCTTCGGATGCCCTTCTCTGTCCTGCATCCCTACCGGGTTGATTTCAATCGCGGCCGACCCTTCTCTTCGCACGTCCCCCCCCTTACTCAGTTTTGATCATCGAGCCCAAGACTCGTGCAATCTCCGCTGCAGCCAAACGATGGGCTTTAGGGTTTGGATGCCCATCCCATTCAATAAATAACGATCCAAAGTCTCGGAACTCCCGCTGAAACACCGGTTTCAGATCGATGAATGGTATGTCGAGTTTGTCGGCTATCGACTTAAGCCGCGCTTGGTACTGTGCCTGCGGATGTTCGTGCAGGAGTTGTTCTGCCATCGGGAAAGTCACGATCAGGAATCGGAACTCACGCGTCTTTTGAAGTTCAACCATTTGCAGAAGAGATGCTTCCACCTCCTGCCACCCCTGCTCGACAAACTCGTCCGGCAAGCCATCCAGCAGTGCCTGTTGATGAAGATGTTCGGAAGACGGCTTCGTTGAGTCCACAAGTTTGCCGACCCGATCTTTGAGTAACAACAGAAAGCGGCTTCCTTTGAGAATGTGGACCATCCCGTCCGGAAGAAATCCGCCAAATCCTTTCCGCCTCAGGGTCCCCTCTCCCGATAGAGATGTCTTGATGACCGCCGGTCTTGGCACAATATCGTTTCCATAAAATCCCAGGACCACAATACGCGGCTCAAACTGTACCCCTTTTGTCTTGAAGAACGTGACTTCCTGCCAGGTATCGTACGAAGGCACCCCCGTATTGATCACTTCGTATTTGTGCTTGTCCCTCCCATTCAGCATCGTCTCAAGCTGCTTCGGGTAGGTGTCTTCTACGGCAACTCCGTCGCCGAATGTTAACGAATCCCCGAGGCAGAGAATGCGGACGGTCCCAGCCTGCGGAATCAATGGATATTCCCGATCCCGGAACCCGTACGAGTTTGTGACGACAGGAAACGAATGGGTAAAGGAATTCTGTCCGGGGGCGAGCGCATGCCCTAGAAGAGGATCGTGATTGTAGATCTCTTGCGGATCACGCCAGGTAATGGGAGCAGGGATCATGAGCGATGAGATCCCTTCCGCAAGCGCGAGCATGATGAGGACGCTTCCCATCGACAATACAAGATTGCCGATGAGCGTCTTCCGCTTGCGCAGGGCAAATGCGGGATCCTGTGGAGATGGAATACTCGTGCTGTGCACAGATTCAACCTTCCCTTTTGTTACCTTCTTCGACCGTTAGAATACATGAATGAACCCTGTTTCATAGTTTTTCCTCAGTACTGTCGCCGTCGATACAGCAGCTCGGATCGGCAGCAGGAACGCCCTCGCCGGATCACCTGGCATTCTGTTTATGAGCCATTGCTGGCCGCGGTGCGCCATCGAAGCTCGTCCCGCCGGACGCCTTTTTGTCTACCGCATCCACCTGGGTCGAGCCTTGCAGCTGATACAAGAGTCCATTGCATGCCTGCACAATCAAGGCGTAGCATCGTTCAAATGCCTCGGGCGTCCCTCCGTAAGGATCTTGAATTTCGGTGAGGGGATTTTCTGAAAAGTGTCCCAAAAGGACAGTCTTCGTACGCGCCTCAGGAAATGATCTGAAGAGCATCTTCGTATGGATGATCTCCATAACTAGTATGAGATCGGCCTTCTCGACCATATCCTTGGAAATCACCGTTGTGAGATGAGGTCTCAAGTCGATCCCGCATTTCTTGGAGATCGTCTCGGCCAGAGGATAGGCTGGCCTTCCAGCTGTCGTGTCAAGGCCGGCAGACACAATCTTCACCGCCAAGCGGCGTTTAGCGCACTCAGTTTCTAGGTAACCGGCAGCAAACGGACTCCGGCAAATGTTGCCTTTACAAAGAACAAGCACTGTTGCGATTCGATTGCGCAACGCCCGGTTCGTCCAGAGCCGGTGAACTCTCAAGGGTAATCCGACTGCCCAGGCTGCCCGCGCAAACGCAAGACGTGCGTCGAGCACCCGCGCATAGGACGAAGACGCAACTCGCCCAAATAGCGGGCGGAGGTACGTTCCGATTTCATGAAGGCCTGGCTTCAGATCACGAAACCGAAAAATCTCCGGCTTCGTCTTGGGATCAAACATACTGAAGAAACTCTTGAGCGTCTCGATCTTCGAAGGACTACCTGCGGGCAAACTCAACTCTTGCTCCGACTTCCAGAATCGGAGAAGCAGGTGATCGAGATCACCGAGCCACCACCGGGACTTGACGCCGACCTGATACGGCTCGTTGCCGCCCGCAATCGCTCCGCCAGTCCCAAGCTGGTGTAAGAGCCATGGGAAATCGACGCCGGCATCGATGGCTAATTGCAGCGAGCCCCAGAATCGTCCGTTTACTTCCATAAGATAGGGCACGCCGGAATCTCGGTCTACTTTGAACTCCACCATCGCGACACCCTGCCAGTCCGCGGACTTGATGACCCGAAGCGCATAGTCGGTCATCTGCGGCGGTAACGGGATGCTCTCGCGTAACACGCTCACCCCACCAGAAGGGGGCCGTTCCCGGAGACGGCGATGCGCGAAGAGGGCCAGCGGCTCCCCGCTGCTGAATAGCCCGAAGACGCCTTCCCCCTCGCCGGAGATTCGTTCTTGAAGCAGCGACGGCCATTGGAGATACCAGACCTCATGATACAATCTGCGGAGATCGTGCGGATCGTGGGCATAGAGCACCGTGGTTTTCTTCCATCTCCCATCGACCTTGAGCAGCGACCTTCCAGGTTTTACTACCACCGGCCATTTCGCAACCTGGTCGATAACTCTTGATACATCCCCGTCGGGAACAAACAGCGTTGGGGGTATTGGAATCCCCTGCTCCTTCGCCCAGGCCGTGAGCTGATACTTATCCGAAAGCTTCCGGTATTGTTTCAAGGAAGGGATAGGTAGAGTCACGGCAAGCCCAACCCGTTCTTTGTGCTCGCCGATGAGTTCTACTGCCAGATCCGTCATCGGAAAGAGAACCGTCGCGTTCAATTGCCGCGCGATTTCAAGAAGGCAGGCCACATACTCTTCCGGATGGCTCCAGGGCGATGGATAGACGAACGATTGCGTACAATACTTCGACGTCCCGGCCAGGCTAACGGAGGTCTCCGCCCCGACATAGACAGGAACCCCTCGGTGCCCGAGCGAACGTGTGACCGCAAGAGCCGATCGCTCATTGCCATCGGTCACGATCACTCCCGGACGATTGGAAACTGTATGTTTATTCATTCAGGATCATCTCGATACAGTGAGTACCGCGTATTACCCGGATCGGACTTAACATTCGATGCCTGCCTGCAAACGAGCCAGGAACACCGCGCGAAGCAGGAAGATTACCGCGATCGCATGTTGTTGTATCCTGCAAGATGGAAGGCAAAGAGGCTATCCGTGCACGTGATATGGTCGTGCACATTGACGCGTTTGAGCCCAAATCGATTTATCGGCGTCTGCGCCTCATACCCAAACTCTGTCGTGGTGGCAGCCTTGTAGCCTGCCGCCTGTACCGCAGAAGCGACGTCAGCCGACCAGTCGCCGTTTGGATAACAAAAGACCGGCACTGAATTGACCCTATGTTGCGCCAGAACGTCCCGCGAATCTTCCACCTCCTGTGCTATTTCCCCTGGTGTCAGCTTTGTGAGAATCTTGTGGCTGACTGAATGTGATCCGAAAGATACTCCGCCAGCAGACATGGCTCGCGCTTCGTCCCAATCGATCACCTGTCGTTCAACAGGCAATCCGAGCTCCAGGCCTGCAGCCCAGCCGGACAACAGCGCATCAAGCTGTTCCGGCTTAAATGTCTTGCACCGTTCGATGAGCGCGTCCACGTCCCCTCGCACTACTGCCTGGCCGAAATCTCCCAACCATGAGTACCGACTCCGGAGGGCTCCGAGACATCGCTGCTTATCGGCTTCTTCCCTCGCTGCATACTGGCGATACAACCATGCCATCTTTTCAGGCCAGAACCAGTCATCGGTACCGATAAACCCTGTCGGCAAGAATACCGTCGCCGGCACCGCATGCTGTCGCAACAGTGGGAATGCGTACAGGTAGTTATCCAACCACCCGTCGTCGAAGGTCACCACACAATAGCGCTGCTTCGAATCCCACCTCCGCTCATCCCACATCGAGAGCAGATCAGACATGGCGAGGATCTCAAAATGGGTTTTCAAAAATATGAGGTGCCGTTCAAACGTACTTGTCGAGACATACATTCCTGGCTGAATATAGTGGCGCGACAACTCTTCGCCGCTCACGACGCGGTGATACATCAAGATGGAGACTTTCCCCCTCAGTGCCTCGAGAAATCCCGGGGCGCAGGCGTAAGCCTCAGCGGCGGCGCGACGAACCCACTGCTTGGCCTGTCTCACCGTTTCGATGGTTCCCATGCCACCAATCGCTTTCCAATCCAATACTGCACCCAGGCTTTAAAAATAGAGGCGTTGACCAACAAATAGAACGCGGGCAGTTTCACCAGCGTGAACCGTCTGAGAGCAGGGCGGAGCAAACCTCCCAGGCCGACGGCATAGAAGCCGCTCTGCATCGCCAACAGCGCGAAGTACCAGGGTGACGAAACAGCCAAAGCCGCATTGCTGATCAGCGCGCTCAGCATCGCAAAAGGAACCAACCACCGGCACAATTTATGGCTCACCAATTGCCAGGCGAAAATCGGGTACCGCACGGGATTGACCAGCACCAAGCTTCTCATGAACACAGAAATGCCGCGCAGGACGGTGCGGACCTTTCGATCGAACTCCTTCCGTTCATCAGCTATGTTCCTGTAGTACCCGATACTGTTCGGATCGGCCACGCCGCGCAGCCCCATTCGCATACAATTCAGAACCGTATTAAAATCGCTTTGAAGATCGTCCGACCATGACTGTTTGCAGACCACACTTCGAGCGGCAAAAAACGACCCACTCAAGCCGACAAGCGAGTTCACTCTGGTTTCCAGCGACCGCAGAAACATCTCATACTTCACATAGGCCCCTTCACCGCTGACCTGACCATCCTGATCGATAAAACGATCGACGCTGCTGACACAGCCTACGGTCGGATCTTGGAAGGCACGAACAATGTTGGAGATCGCATCTTTAGGAAGGATCGTCGCCACGTCTGAAAAAACGAGAATCTCCCCTTTGGCTACCTCAACCGCCAGCTTCTGTGCTGCCTCTTTCCCTTTCCGTTTCGGCGCGCGGACTAGTCGGATCCCTCTGCCCGCATAAGATAAAACGATCGCATCTGTGTTGTCCGAGGAACAGTCTGACGCCACGAGGACTTCGAGCAGCGCAGATGGATAGGCCAATGCGAGGGTATTTTCCAGTTTCTCAGCAATCCGTTTTTCTTCGTTATAGGCCGTAACGATATAGGTCACCGAGGGAGTGCTGTCCCCCCGAATGACATCGTAGGCTCTAAAGAAAGACAGCACCCATAGCAACACTGGGTATCCGACGTAGGAATATCCCACCAGTGCCAGCGAGAGCCAGAATGTGATCTCGAATGTATTCATACAATCAGTCGGCTAATCGGGATAACTTCTCTAACAGGATCCTGAAAAAGGCCGCCAGCGGCGTTCTCGCTTCGCTCAGAGACTCAACGTACCGAAGCGTACGCCTCGCCTCTTCGCTCGCTGCGGCCTTGCTGGACAGCCTTTTTGAGCATCCTGCGGCTATCCCAACTTCGCTGCCAGATGGAGCATTCATTCAGCATTTTTCGTTTAATCCGAGTTTTTCCGCAGCCTGCTAACGGGCGCTCGGAGACACCTTTCGATGAAGAACATCTTCGTGCGATCGGCAATCTTGAGCAGGTGTCTCACCTGACTCTTCAAGGTATTGGCCGACGACGGCGCAGATTCGATCGACATCCGTCTCCGTCACAAATCGGTGGAGCGGCAACGTCACGAGTCTTGCCGATAGGGCCTCGGCTCCAGGATATCGGCGCGATCCGAACATCGCGGCAATATCGGAAATTTTCGAAATCGGCGCAGGGTACAAGCCACTGATCCCCAATCCATTAATCTTTGCCGCAGCGCAGAGGGCTTCTTTCTGTTGAGCCGTTGGCATCAGCACCGGCAACCGCAGATTGAGAACCGCTTCCGATGGGTGTACGAGGAATCGTTCCGCGGCCCGAGAAAGCCTATCGAGAAAACTTCTTCTCGTCTGAACTCGACATCTGTTCGACTCAACCAGTCTGCCTCTCCATGAAGAAAGTAGCCCGACTCTGATCCCATCCATTCGGCAGACTGGAAAGTCCGAATAAAACTTGGTCTCGCCCAACCCAAGGAATGGAATCCCAGCCGGAATCCAGTAGAGTTTGGGATGGATAAGGAACGTTGCCACCACAACCTTTAACAAGTTGCCGATAATCGCCATGATCGGTTCGGATGCCAGGCTCGCGTATTCCCGCCTAACAGATTCCGCCAGACGGGCAGAGTTCGTCACAATGACGCCTCCCGACCCGGCAGACAGGTTCTTTCCCCGACCCACACTGAAAAACCCGATATCCCCCTGGGTGCCCAACCAACGCCCCTCAGACTTGCATCCCATGGCCTGAGCAGCATCTTCGATTATAAGGGCTCCCACCGGCTCGGCAATCCCCCGAATGGCGGGTATGTCGGCTGGCTGCCCCAGCAAATGCGGCACCACGATAGCAAGCGTATCGGGCCCAACAGTTTCGCGCAGACGCTGTAGATTGAGGTCTAGTGTGTGGGGATCGACATCGCACAGAACGACCTCCAGCCCTGCCTTGAGTACGGCAGAGGGGACAGAAAAACACGTATAGGCTGGGATGATGACTTGGCGCCGCGATGAGTCCGCCTTCAACCCCCTGAGAATGGTGGTCAGAGCGGCCTTCCCCGATGTCAGAAGAAACACATGTTTCACATCGAAGAAGGTCTTGATTTCCGATTCCAGCGTCCGCTGAAACGACCCGGCACAGACCAGCCCCAGCGCTCCTGTTACAAGATCCCGAAAAGCCAGCGGGGCGGCGGTCGGCGGGAGATGGCGTTGCATTTTCATGGTAGGTACTTCGATATCCGGGGACCGATCAATGTCGTGAGACTGACCGGCAACCGCTTCCACATCTCGATGGCAAGGTGATACTTCGGATTCTGTGGGTTGATCTCAGGCAAATCCGATCCTTCTTGAAGCCAATAGTACCAGTGGAGCTGAACCGGCTTTGCGCCCCATTGCGCCTTAAACTGATAGGTCTTACTGTCTGCGCTGGACCGGCCGAAATCAAACTCGCGATACCCATTCTCACAAGCAAACTTCAAGACGGTGCCGTACAGCATCATGTTCGGGGCAAACCGTGCCCACCGCCGATCCGAAGATGCCCAAGGAATCTCAAGTGTTTGCCGATGTCCGTAGAGAAAACCAGCTGCCAAGGGTGTCTCTCCGTGGTACACGACACAGATCTTCGATTCTTTTGGAAAAGCCTGAAGAATCGCACGGAAAAACCCCTTGTCGTAGACAGGGGTTCCTAAATCCCGCATGTTTCTTGCGAACACACCATAGAAATCATCGAGCAAATCGAGCCCTCCAAGCTTTGCGGTCAGTCCCTCTTTTTCTCCGCGGCGAATTTGACTCCGCAGCTTGGAAGGAAAGGTCTTCCAGAGGGCCTCAGTATCTTGCGGTAGCTGGAGGCGCATCGAGACCTTGTGAACCTTCGATGGCAGCCCGAGAGTCATGGGGCGCTGTTGGCGGAGCTCGATATGAGATACCAGCTGTTCCGTAGCGATGGCTGCTGCTGCAAACAACAACTCTTCCTCAAACGGTCGTGAGTCAGCCAGAATTCCGCCATAATTGAAGAACGGCACAGAAACCATGAACCGCCCAAACAGCTTGCTGGACAGCACCACCAAGGGAAGCACTCCGCGTACTTGTTTCTTGTCGTCGACCGCCATGAGATATATGGTGGAATGCCCGAAAACCTTCTCAATGACGCCTCTCCAAGCGGTGAGATGGTATCCCGTGCCTTGGGGATGGTCCAGAACGTACCGATCCCAGAGATAGGCTTCTTCCGCCCTGTCACTGTGCTCGACTCGAAGAATCATAGTTCTACTACTCTGGTTAGAGCGGCGCTTACACCCATGCAAGGAACGACGTATTGCTCGAGTTAAATCTGTAGGGCCGCGAACTCATACCCGAGTTCATACGGTGATGAGAACCAGGTAGAGATCGGCTGTCGCCGCACAAACAGGGGGCTGGTGGTTTTCGTGTTGCTTCCCCCATAAGACGAACAGCAACACCGAAATCCCGCCTGAGCGACGAGGTCGCGGTTGGACTCCATGATTTGATGTTCACGACCGTAGGGATAGGCAAAGAGCTGAACTTGGGCGCCGAGTTGATCTTCAAGGTCGAGGCGGGAGCCCTGAATTTCGTCTAACGCTGCAGCGCCTGCTACCACTCCCAAATCCTGGTGAGTTCTCGTGTGGGCTCCGATCTCAAATCCCTGGGCGTGAAGAGCCCTCACTTGGTCCCAGTTCATCCAGGGAAACACCATCCCGATTTCCTGATCCCACCAAGGAACGATCTCTGAATCAATAAACCGCGTCGTCACAAAAAATGTCGCCGGCAAATTCAAGCGTGTAAGGATCGGCGCGGCGATTTCATAGTTGTCGAGATACCCATCGTCAAAGGTAATGGCCAGCATTCCCCCCACAGATCGCCCCTGCTCAAGCGCCTGCACAAACGTCGTAAGCGGGACCACGTTAAAGTAGCGGGAGAAGAATCGGCAAAACTCTTCAAACTTTTCCGGTGTCGCTGTCAATCCATCCGTAGTCGGGAAGCGATTCACCCGATGAAACACGACAATGAGCCCTCTGTCTGCTTCGATCATCCGATGGACACGCAGGCTGAGAAGCCCTTGACCGAGCGCCGCTTTAACCGCGCGCTTTACTCCTCCATTTACCACTGTCATTCACCAGGCTCCTTCACCAAAAGAACACCACCGGTCAAGCTCCGAACCGGGGCATTGCTAGACAGCCCCTCAACAAAACGCTTACCACCAGGCTGAATACGGCAATCGCTATCTGCCGCTTCCTGCTTGAGCTGTCGTATGCAGAGCGATCCGATCCGTCCAGTTTGGGTCACGATCGATAAAGATCTTGAACCACAGCTCCACATTCACCAGCGGCCACGTCAAGTTGCCGTAGTGGCAGGCCTGCTTCAGGGTCTCAGGCTTAAAAATCCCCCGCTGTCGGCTTTCCGGGGCAATCAGGACCGACTCCGTAAATTCCTTCATCTCACGAGACATCCAGAAATTATCCGGAACGGGAAAATTGCATTTGTCTTTCCTATTCCACACTTCTTTCGGAAGCAGTTCCGAGGCAACCTGCCGTAAAAGATGCTTGGGCACGAGCCCTCGCACCTTTTGCTCCGGCGGCACCGTGGCGAGAAATTCGGCGATACGATAGTCGAGAAGGGGAACTCTGGACTCGATCGATAGAGCCATGCTGACGCGATCCTCGAGATGCAGCAGGCTGGGAAGATACGTCACGAGATCATGATAGAGACATTGATCCAGGACTTGATCGGTATCGGTTTCCTGAAACGGCTTATTATAATCGTCAGCAGGAGTATATCCATCGAGGCCCTTCATGAAATCAGTTTGGAAGACAGGATTACCCTTGGGCCATTGATTGCAGTGCAGTTTGATCCAGATGTCTTGGAGAGTTCTCTCTGGAGTGAACAACTGCTCTTTGACTGACTTACACAAACCCACCATACCGGGGCCGAGCAGCGACTTGAGCAGAGACCTCTCAATAGGAGCTTTGGCTACGCGCTGTGAGTAGTTCTGCCGAGCAAACATATCCGCATGTCCAAAACTGGCCTGAAATTGCGCTGGGTAGCCCGCGAACAACTCGTCGCCCCCATGTCCCGTCAGGGACACCTTGACGTGGCGCTGGGCCAGTTGGGAAGCCGTGAAATAGGCGAACCCGCCTTGGGAAGCCATCGGAACATCCATATGCCAGAGCAGGTATGGAAGCCGGTTTGCCATATCCATGGGGTTGGGTTCGCCTTCGCAATACTCGGCACCCACATGCCTGGCTACGTCCTTGGCAAAATGCGTCTCGTCCAAGAACCCTTGTTCCGTAAACCGAATTGAAAATGTTTTGAGTCCTTCGCGATGCCGCGCGGCCAGGGCAGCCACCGTGCTGGAATCCAGCCCTCCGCTCAGATGAGATCCTAGGGCTGCATCACTTCGGCAATGGATCTTGACGGATTCGTCCAACCGATAGAGCAGCTCTTCTTTCACCGCTTCGTCGGATCGCGAACGGTCATAGTTGTAATGCTGCTGCCAGTATTTCCGGATCACAGGCCGACCGGTTTCCAGATCAACGCTCAGCCAATGCCCCGGTTCAACCTCACGGATGTTCCGAAACATCGTCTTGCCCTTCAAGGCCCTGCCGCAGAACATATAGTCAGCTAATGCCTGGGGATCGAGCGCTCTCGGAACATCAGGATCCTCAAGGATCGCTTTGATCTCGGAAGCCAGGATCAGTTTCGTTGGGCTCAGGTAATAATAAAGCGGCTTGATGCCCATCCGATCCCTGGCCGCAAACAACCGGCGGCGGCGACGATCCCAGAGAACGAACGAAAACATCCCGTTGAACCGGTTGACGCAATCCTCCCCCTCTTCCTCGTATTGATGGAGAATAACTTCGGTGTCTGAGGTCGACGAAAATCGATGGCCCTTCGCTTTCAACGCTTGCGTCAATTCAAGGTAGTTGTAGATCTCGCCGTTGAAGACCACTCGAACCGATCCATCCTCGTTCGACATGGGCTGGTGGCCGCTTTCAGAAAGATCGATAATCGATAAGCGGCGATGCCCCAGGCCGACAGGACCATCGACATACAGCCCTTCGTCATCCGGCCCCCGGTGATGCAGCATGTCCCGCATGGCCGCCAAACGACGGCTGTCCACTGCCGTCCGGTCAAAATTTATCGCTGCGACAATCCCACACATATTCGATCAATCCTTTCGCTCACCATTTATCCGCGCAGAACCATTCAGCGGCAGCCCACTCTGTTCGGAAATCAGAGTGAAGATTCATACAAGCTGCACGGCGATGATGGAAACCCAGGAGAACCAGACAACAGGAATCGAATCGAACGTCGACCAAGAAAACAGCAACGATTCATTTTTAGTGCGGCAGGGCTTCCCGCATTGAAACAATCCGCTCGAGCATCATCGACCTGTCCGGCACACAGAGAACGTTAGAATATCCACCGGCCTCATTGGCCATCTCCAGGCCTTTGATTTCTTCATATCCGCCCTTATCGATGGAAAAAAACCGGTAGGGTACATGCTCTCGGATTTTCCGAAGAAGATCGGCCGGTGAATATCCGGCCATAGCAAAGATGACAGGGTTGACTTCGAGTAGAATGGTCGGGAAAAACTTCTTCAAGGTGGTAGAAGCCCCTTTGATGAAGGCCATTTCTGCTCCTTCTGCATCGCACTTGATAAAATCACATCCGCTCAGACGGTTCTTCAAGACGTACGCATCCAGGGTTGTGACATCGCACGTCGATTGAACCGACGACGTGGTCGGCTCCCTGACGGTAGACGCATTACCACAGGGTTCATCGGGAAAATAGTGCATGGTTACTGTACCGTCTCTGTCACCAAGCGCAATACTATTCAGCTTTACGTTTGTGCACGCGTTTAACCGGCAGTTCGTCTCAAGCACATGATGTGTGTTGATTACCGGCTCAAACGCGTGGACGGTGCCGCGGGGGCCTACGAGCTGGCTTAGGAGCGTGGTATACCAGCCGATATTCGCTCCAACGTCGATCGCAATATTGCCTTGAGATAGACATTGCGTAACGACCCTCGTCTCTATCGGTTCATACGATCCCAGGCCAAGCAATCCCATATGATATTGCTTTTCCTTCGGATCCACACAAAACTTTCTCCCGTCACGGGAACGAACAATCATTCGATGCTCATCCGAGAGCAAGCGCGCGAACCTTGTGACCATCTCGTCGACCCGCCAGAGTCCCTTTCGGAACGGCGTGTACAGCGAGTACCCTCTCAAGAGGCGAATCACGATCAAGCATAAACCGTCGTGGATTCCTCGTGTTGTACGATTCATGGAATCTCCCCGCTTTCTCTCAGTAATGAGAACGCCAGGCCCGGGCCGTTTCGCACATTCCCTCCGGCCTGCTTCTCCGGTGTTAACTTAAACCCTACCCACAACCCATCGCCCCAGCTGCATCACCTCGCCGACCAGCCGCCCCCCTTGCCAGAACATGAGGCCCAGATAGGCAAGCCCGCCGATTCCAATCGCCAATATCAAACGTAGCAGATGGCTCATGGTATCGCCGACATGAACCGAGGAATGAAACATCACCACAACAATCGCCATCGCCAAGGTAGCCTTAAATACCGGCGCCACCTCAGCCACAATTGCACTCCAACTGAGGCTCAATTCTGCGAGAGCCTTATGCACCATCCACGCCATCATGGCCGGATAGACGAGAGCCCAAACCAAGGCAACCCCCATTGCGCCAGACCAGGCTGCGCCGGCCCAAAATGCAAACGGCATGACCAGTACTAAGGCGGCCGTCCACCGGAACAACACCGAGGCACGATACCGCGCGATCAAGACAGGGGGAAACAACGTTTCGAGCGAACGAAATACCGCGGTGCAGCACAAGACCTGAAGCACCGGTACTAACGGCAACCACTTCTCCGTCAACGCGACCCAGACAAGATCTTCGGCGACCAGTGCAAGCCCGATGCACAGCGGGAGTGTCAAACAGGAAACAATCCGTATCTGCCGCAGGAGCACCGAGCGCATTTGTTCGACGTTGTCCTGGAGCCCCGCCATAACCGGAAAGGCAAGCTGATTCACGACCACCGAGATTTTATGTACGGGTAACAAGGCGAGCTGTTTCGCCATTGAAAACAGACCCAGCACACCCTCCCCTGAACATTTTCCAAGCACGAGGGCATCCATTTGGTCGTAGACGGCCCAGCAGATACTGCCGCCGAACTTGGCCGAACTGAATCCCAGGATGGCCTTCAGGCGAAGGCTCCCCATCCGTATACCCGGTCTCCAAGAGGAAAATTTGAATGTGAGAAGACTCTGGATGAACGCCATCAACAACATGCCGGTTACCAATGTCCATACACCGGTACCGGAAGTAGCCAGTATGACCTGCACCGGCAACGCGATACCGACAGACACAATTTCGGCCTGTGAAGTCTTGTCCAGAGACAGTGCTTTGCGTAACAGACTGTCCGGAACGATCCTGACGGCGGTTAACGGCAAGGTCAGGCTGACGACTCGCAGGACCTGACAAAGGAGTGGGACACCAAACCAGTCGGCGATTGCCGGTGCAGCAGCATAGAGGAGCAGGTACCCGACTATAGCCGTTACCAACGTGCCCCAGAAGCACATGTTCAGTTCACGTTCATCAAGATTCTTAAATTGAATGACCGCCGCGCCTAACCCCATTTCAACCAACAACGCCAACGTGCCTACCCATATGCCGGTCATGGCCATGAGGCCGTAGTCGTTCGGATCGAGCAGCCTGGCAATGTACAGCGTGCTCAAAAATGAGAGGAATTGGACGAACCCTTTCGACCATCCGACCCAAAATACCGCTTTGGCGATACGATCTTTCATGAGGCAGCGTTCCACAACTTTCAAATACAACTCACCGACATTACAGCCGGCGCCGATAAACGATAAACCGCCTTGCCGGCGTATACCTGGAAACCGGGGCTCATTGGGGATATTCCGCTTAGGCAGAGCCAATACCGAGGGGACCGTATCGACGGTCGGTCTAAACTCTGCGTATCGATGAAGAATGCGACGGCTCAATCGATGGGTTCGAGTGCGTTAGATACGCGGTGAATCGGCTCAGATGCTCTCGGATCTCGGCAGACTGTTCCTTGTCAAAGATCATGATCAGGGCGAGATACACCACAGCCCCCAACAGGGTCTGTAGAGTCAGGGAACAGAGCGGCCACGGAGTCACAAACATCTTTCCAAATAGCCAGAGTGAAGCGAGCATGATGGCGCCGGCGAAAAATGGGAAACGAATTTCGCCTAAGTAGTCGCGGACCGATATACCCAGCACCCGAAGGTTTCGAATTGTCGTGATCCCAAACACGACCGGATAGGCCACCAGCCAGGATATGCAAACGCCAATGACGCCATACTGAACCCCGACTAGAAATGCCGACGCCATTGCGACTGAGGCGATCACCATATTGACGAGATTGACCGTGGGACGATTGATCGCGAGGACAGCTGGGGGAAGAATAGGGCTCAACGCCCTGAGCGGAAGAGTCAGGCAAAGCAGCTGGAAGGGAACAACGAACGATTCCCACTTCGAACCGAGGATCAGCGGAAGACCAAGCGGCGCCACAGCCGCCATACCCAGAAAGACCGGGACACCGGCAAATGCAATGGCACGAACGGTCTTGAGAATGTTTGTCCTGATCTGTTCTTTGTTATCCTGGATCCTGGCATAGGATGCAAACGAAATTTGAGAGATGATCGGCAGCACCTTCTCCATCGGAATGACGGCCAACGATTGGGCTACAGCGTAGCCCCCCAAGACCACACCGCCCAGGAACTTTCCTACAATGACATTGTCCGACTGGGTAGACACATAATAAAGCAGCCGTGAGCCCGTCTCGTTCAGACCGAACCACAGGAGCTTCCCCGATCCCCGAAGGTCAAACAGCGGGGCGATCCAACGGGGGCGCGTAACATTAAAGGCCAGCGCCTTGATGCCGAACAACGCCATCTGTCCGACGATCAACGACCATACCCCTAGTCCATTCAGAGCAAGAACCAGTGTCAGCAGTGTCGCGGCAAGATTGGCAAACACTTCAATCTGGGCCTTAATCTTGAAATTCATCTCTCGAATGAACAGGGCCTGCGGAACCACATAGGCCATCGCCAGAAACATGCTGCAGGATAGAACTCGGATCATCGTGACCAGTTCAGGCGTGTCGTAGAATTCGGCCACCCACGGCGCCGAGGCATAAGAAACGATCACCCCGATCAGACCGGTAATCAGCACCCAGGTAAAGATCTGCCGGATCTCCCGCTCCGTCAATTCTTTCGCTTGGATGAGGGCTGCACCGATCCCCAGTTCACTGATACTCATCAGCAACGTGACAAAACCGGCCGTCATCGCCATCAAGCCGTAATCGGCAGGCGACAGCAGCCGAATGACACAAATCGTCGAAATCCAAGAAATGAATTGGACGATGAACGTACCGATGCTGAGCCAGAGGAATCCTCTGAAGACCTTGGCGCGAAATGTAGTTTCTTCAAACGCCATGATCACCGTTGTTGGTCAACGACCGTTCGAGCATCTGGGCATCCACGAAAAATTTGACGGCCCAATTGAGGATTTCGAATCGCCCGTACGCACCCTGAATCGGGTGAGACCCGCTGATGCCTCCATACAGGCCCGGATGGTCGGTATGCAAAAACTGGATCTTTCTGAGCGCGGCGTTGGTTCGTTTCATCCCCGCGAGATATTCCGGTTGACCGGTTATTTGGTACAACCGCCCCCAGATTCCTGCCATCTGCGCCTCTCCTGTCAGGCATCGCCAGTCAACAGCAGGCTCCCATCGCTCATTGAACCGGCCGGCCAGAGTCCCGTCCGGTCGTTGCCTCGCCAACACAGCATCGGCAGCCCTCCGAGCCTTCGCTAGATACTCCTGATTCTTCATAATCGCGCCGATTTCCATGATTCCCCTGATGCAGTAGGCGATCGTGTGGGTTAGGGGACGATCCGGCTGCGTCAGGCAGTTTGATTGAAACCAGCCGTTCTCGTTCTGCTGCCCGAGGGCGAATTCGACGTTTCGGATCGCGGCTGCTTCAAACTCTTCATCTCCCGTTACAAGCGCCAGCTCCATCAGCGCCCACGCAGTCCTGGTATTGTAGCTATACGAGCTCATTCGGGAGTTATTGGTAAAGTCGGAGAGCGACTTTCTCCAGGCACCGTCTTCGTCCTGCTGGGAAATTAAGAACTTTCCGGCCTTGACCGCAGATACCAAATAGGTCGATTGCCCGGTCTCCTGGAATGCCCGAATCCACCCGAAAATTACCTGACCGGTATTGAAGATCGCGGGAGAGGGCGTCTGATCGATCATGCCGCCCTGCACCGCTCCGCTTTCCAGCTGAACTCGGCATTCCCAATCGGCCATCCGCACGGCCCGATCGGCAAATTCCTGCCGGTTGACCAAACGGCCATAATCGAAGAGCGTGGGAATGATATACCCCGTGGTCTCGGGATACGGAGCAAACCAGCCCCTTCGTTTAAAAAATGGATGGTACACCAAGGAATAACTGCGGGCGACGCCTCCACCATGAAACGCATCCTGCGCATGGCAAATCCAATCGACACCGGCCTCAATATGCTTCATGGGATCCCGCTCTTCCGAACGCGCCCCGCCAAGATACATCTTGATCAGCTCGTGATCGATGAAGGAGGAGTAATACTTTACTTGTTGCGCGATAGACGAAATCATCGTGGTGCCTCCTGCATTTTCACCTCGGAGACGACAAGTTTGTATTTCCCCCCCCGAGTGAAGGGAATGTGTTCAACATATTCCACATCAATCGACGTATCCGGCCCGAACCGCTCGTGAATCGTTTGCAGCATCGGGGCAAGATTTTTCTCGGCGAACGAAGAGGCCCTGACGATCCGGATCTTAAATGTGTCCAACTTCTCCTGAATAACCTGGTACTGCTTGACACCTTCAATCCAGTGAAATGTCGCGAAGAGTTGGCCGTTGACATAGCCGCCCATTCGAGTTGGAAGCTGATCGATAATCCGTCCGCTGAGGTCTACAATCCGGCTGAGACCACGTCCACAGGTACACTGCTCCTCTATGACGCGGCCCGTGTCGCCCGTCTCATACCGCAGCAACGGCATCCCGCGGTTGATCAAGTCCGTGACGATTAACTGCCTGTTTCCGGCCGAATCCGCGATGGACTCCATGTGAAGAATTTCCTGATTGAGATGGAGGCCCTCACGCACAGGGCACTCGATAGCCACAATCCCCGTTTCGCTGAGACCATACCGATTGTAGACCGGACATCCGAACACCCGTTCCAACAGTTCACGCTGGTGGGGATAGAGGGTTTCGGAGGAGACGATCACAGAACGGGGCGCAACATCTCCGAGACCGTTGGCCTCCATATATTGCGCAAACATGTACAGGGTACTGACGTAGGAGATCACGACGTCCGGCTGGAATGCTCGCAGCCGCTTATACATCGTGCCCATCTCCGGTTCGGTCATCAACGTGGGATCCACCCTCAGCGTCTGGTTGTCCACGCCCACACGGGCATGTATCGCCTGCTTCAACTTTGCTAAGCCTGAAGAGGGAGCCTGATGCGTTCCCGTGGCAAGCCGGACCTGATCCCCTTCGATGACGAACGGGCTATCACGCCATAAATAAAACAGCTTCTGCCCAAGTTCGTATCCCGCAATTCCAGTGAGCCTTTTCCCTGCGGCTGTCCTGATTCGATTGCTGGACTTTTCCTGGATATACGTGGTCGGCTGGCCGCTGGAGCCGCTGGTGATCCCCTTCGCCAATTCGGCACGCGGAATGTTCGACGCCGTCAGATCCGCCAGCCTTTCCTGAAGCGTGCGCTTCGTCATGGTCGGAAATTTTGTAAAATCTTCGAATGAACGGAAATCCCTTGGCTCCGCCCCCATCTCCTTGAACTTTTCCTGGTAGTACGGGACATGCTGATAGGCATGTTCCAGGAGACGACTCAGCCGCTCCCATTGCATCGCCTTGAGACGCTCCTGAGAAAGCCATTGTGAACGCTCAAAGGTCCGAATATTTCTAATCAAGTCAGACCCGTGCCACCAATGATACAAAGGCAAACTGACGTGTTTGACAAAGGGTGCGTAAATCATTCTATCCTTATCCTTCTGCTTTGGGCCCAACCGCCCTTTTATTTGCGCGATTCCAGAAATACATGAAAATCTTTCGAGCCTCTTGAAGGCCCGGAGACCAATCGTCCCAGGACCAAATATCCCCTTTCACCCGCCAACGAAGGCCATCGAGTAGGAAATCGACACATTCTCTCCACCTTGGCGCCAATGGCACGCTGCTGAAGGGGAAATCGTTGCGGAGCACCAGTTCCAGCCGCTTGAGATCGGCATGCAGATACTGGCTGGCAATCTTGAGGCGATAGGCCTGAGCCTGCTGAACAGGCCTCCCCTGTCGGCTTTCATACAGCCAAAACGGAAAGTCCATCCCTGCGTGCAGTGAACCGGGAAGGGAGGCCCAGAAACGGCCGTTGACCTCCATCAAGACAACATCCTGAGTGCCCGGCACAGCCTTCCACTCGACCTGCGCAACGCCTTCCCACCCCATAGCTTGCAGAAAGCGGATCGAGTAGTCCTGCACCTTCGGCCAAATCGGCATGCTTTCGTACCGCACCGGCACTCCCCCAGTCGGCATAAACTCCCGACCGCGGTGATACTGATAACAGGCCAGCGGCTGGCCTCCATGCATGAGCACGCCGAACCCAATCCCGTGCCCCACACAGAACTCCTGCACAATCGGCACCACCGAATGCCGAAAATAGATGCCGAGGAGCTTCCGTAGCGAGTCCTCGTCGTTCACGAACGTAACCTTGAAGTCATAGGATGATCCTGATGTGCCAAGCGGTTTTTGATTCGGTTTAACGACGACGGGAAAGTGAAGCCCCCCAATGCGCGCATCTACCTCCTGCATGGAGCATGGAACCATCGTCTTGGGAATCGGAATCTCATGCTGCTGAGCAAGCAGATATTGACCTCGTTTATCGAGGGCCAGAGCCACCGCCTCGCGGGAGGCCGTGGCAAGCGGCGCGATCGCCTCGATCTCGTCCCGGTGCTCGTTGAGAACCGCCACTGTGGACTCGACGACCGGAATCACGAGGCGAACACGAAACCGCCTTGCCGCCTCGCAGATCGAATCTACGAACGCTTTCGGTTGCTCAAACGGCGACGGATAGACCCACTGGGCTGCTGCATACCGGGAACTAAATCCCAGGCTGTCCGTAGCCGGTCCGGCCGCCACCACTGAGATGCCGTGCCGTCCGAGAGAACGGATGACCGCCAGGCCTTGTCGCTGATCTGCTCCTGTTACTAATACATCCATTTTTGCCTTACGTCGCGCACCGAGCTATTTTGTGCACCGCGCGAAAAGATGTGCGGGTAGAGTTAGGGGATGCCACAGGCTGCAATGCAACGTTCTACAGATTGGAACTAGACAAGGTTTGTGTCTGTGTTCGGTGTCAGAGAAACATCAGGCTTCGATTGAATCCGTTCATGCAGAAAGCCGTAAACGCTTTACGGTACCGGCTAGCGCGCTGAAGCCCGATTGGATATTTTCCGCTATTCCGCTCACCCTCACAGCCTGACGTCCCCCAAAACCGGCCTTGAATCGGTATAGTCCGTGCGCAACCGATGCTGGATCCTGGGCTGAAGCTGGGACACCTCCGAAATTGAACTCCCTGCATCCAAGTTCAACACAGCGGCTGAGCACCTTCCAAAACAGCAGCGCCGGCGCATCCAATTCGAACCCCTTCGGTTCGCTGCCCCCGAGTACGTATAAAGCCCGGCCCGCATACATTGAGACGAACGCGGCCGAAACAGGCCGACCCTCGTAGCGCATCAAGAACAGACGGCCAAGGTTTCGCTCGAAGTAGCGCCGCCCCATCTGCTCATAGTAGGCTTCGGCCTGAAGACCAAAATATTCTCCGCGCTCTACTCTCCGATCGCGCGAACCGATCTGTAGCCGCCGTAACTCCTGCATCGCCTCGACCGAACTGGTCTCCTCGAACACCAATCCGTGCTTGCTCGCCTTCTTGATCTTCCGCTGATGATGAGTCGAGAGCTGCTTCCATCGTTCTTCCTCGGACCTCGTGAGGTCCACGATGAATTCAATCCTCTGCGTGGCAACAAGCCCAAGATGGTCAAGATTTGAGAGGGGCACAGCGGAGTAATGGGATTGCAGCGTGAGGCCGCGATAGCCCCCTGCCCTTGCAAACTCGACCATCCGACCCATCATTGTACGGGCCAGGTCTGGATCATTCGCCTGAACGGCAGGAAAGGTCTCGAAATCGAGTCGCCTGAGAAAACGCCCGATCACCGGCCTCGAAGAATGCCGTTCGTTTGCCAGCGCAATGCCGATACACCGGCCCTGCTCATCCAGTCCGCGAAAATACAACGGCTCGGCATAATCCGATCGCCAGGTCTCTACCCATTCCTGGCTATGGTAAATGTTCCCGTCGAATCGCTCGATCAATTGGGCCCATTCCGCCCCTGCCGACCTATCAATCTTAAGCTGCATGACAGTCAACTCCTAATCCGCTAAGTCGATCGAGCTGTTGCGCCAGACAGCGGGTAACAGACTGAATCTCATACTCGGCCAGTGCCTTGTTTTTCACGGCCTGGGCGGATCCGCCGGTCGAATTCATAGACCTGAGAATGAACTCCTTGATGCCGGCCGTATCGGACGCGCTGAAGGCGGCGCCGGCCTTGGTGGAATGAACCAAATCGCGTGTCGCCCCTGCCTCGGCCATGGCAAGTATCGTGGTTCCGGTTCCCATATAGTCGTAGGCCTTCGCCGGGATCTGGTACGGTTGGTTGGGCGCCAACAGGAGCGAGAGATGACTCTGCTTGACCATCTCGATCGCCCGGATATAGGACACCGACTCCAGGACTTCCACATTCTCTTCGAGTTTGTATTCCCGAACGATCTCCCCGATCGGACGGCCATTGATGAACCGACATTGTCCGACCAGCCTGATCCGGATCGATTGGGCGCCTATCCGGCCTTCTTCGATCAGCTCCCGAACGGCTTGGAAAACCGGCTCCGGCGTCCTTCCGAAATACAGCGTTCCTGTATAGATGATCGTGAAGACCTTCTCTTTCTCCACATGACCGAAACTCGAAAAAAACTCGCCATCGAATCCATTCGTGATACAGACAAATCGGTCCGGCAACCGGGAGCCGTATGATTTTTTGAAGGCCTCACATAACATCTCGGTATTCGCAACGACCAAGTCGGCTTTCTGCACCACTCTCCATTCCAGCCATCGCTCGATGGTCAAGGAGGCCGCGCAGGTGGAATACAGTTTCTTGGAACCGCCCGTCATCCAGGGGTCACGATAATCGGCGATCCACCGGACGCCGGTGAGGGACTTCAGCATCCAACCGATCAGGTGGACTGAATAGGGCGGGCTCGAGGTCAGGATACAATCGATTTTCTCGCGCCGGATGAGACGGATGGCTTGGAACAGGGCAGGCCACATCCAGTTTCGCTGCTCGTCAGGAAGCGACAGGAATGACAAGACATACCGCCTAAGCCTTTGGGCCAAGGTCTCGCTTCCCCGTTTGGCTGCCGTGGAGGGTCCGGCACTGTTCTTGGCGGTGTCGACCGGCAGATCGGAGTTTCTGAACAGACTGCACAGCCGCTGTAAGGCCGTTTTCATTCCCACATAGACCGGCGAAAGAGTCGGTGTCCGACCGGCTTTGAAAATTTTCACCGGACCGACGTATTTCAGCTTCTCGGCATCCAGCTTTTCCAGATAGTCGTCCTTCAAGGTCAACACAACCGGCTCCCAGCCAAACTGCGGCAGTTGCCGGGCGAAATTGGCCGCCCGCAGGCCGCCCACTTCGGTGCTGGGCGGAAAGTGATACGAGATGAGGAGGATCTTCTTAGCCATAAGACTCTACCGGTTGAACAGCGATTCAAGTATCCGCAACGCCGGTTCAGGAAATCGTTCCACCGTCGAATCATAGTGGTGGTGCAGCCCGGGCGTCGTATTCACCTCGTTGATCACTCCACCGCTTTTTTCCAAGGAAACGGTGGGATCCGGTGTGATGAAATCCACGCCGACCAATCGGGATTTGAGAATCTTCGCCGCCGACTCAGCATTTTTCTTCAACGCGTCGCAGACAAGGCCGGTCGCGGTTTCATTGTAGACCGTTCGAACCTCAACCTGTTTTCTGCGTGGATCGTTCACGCTTTTGACCAGAAATATTTGTCCGCACGCCGGCGTGGATTCCAGCGAAAGGCCTTGATAGCCGAGAGTGAACAGACAGTCCCGATCGATATCGAGAAGGCACTCACCCCGGCTGCTCCGGCGTTCATTCTCAAGGCTGAGTAAGTGTGCGACGGTTGAAACCCCGTCCCCGGTCAGCCCCGGTCCCTTCCGGCGGACCGCATGAATCATCTCCCCGTCCAGAACCAGCAGCCGGTAACATTCTCCGGGAATCATCGGCTCGATCAAAATCTCTGAACAATAGAGCGACGCCAAAATTGAGGCAGCCTTGACCTCGCGTTCCGTCTGAACGTGGGTCGTAACCCCCTGGCCGGATGAGGTGCCGTTGGCGGGCTTGACGACACAGCCTTTGGGATGCCGCTTCAAAAACTCAGCGGCACGGTTCCAGTCTTGAAGTTGAAACACGTGATGCTCCGGCACACAGAGTCCCTGTTGAGCAAACAGCTGATAGACCAACGGTTTCATCCCAGCGATTTCAAGCGCAACCGGATCGTCGAATTCAAGCTTATCGTTCAAAATCCTGGTTGTTTTCCCATTCAGTTCAAGCTCCCAAACCGAATCCGCCAGAGCAGTAAACTTGGCTCCAACCTTCTCGGCCGCGTTTTTCCACATGTTTCGGTATTCCGACACACGGTCATGGACGTAGATCTGCCCGGTAGAATTTACCTTGGCCTGCCAGATCTTCCGGCCCCGCGTAGATAGCCGCGCCAACTGGAGCATGAACGACTTCATCGTGAACCTCTCAATCACCTGAACCTTGATCCTGGCCTGCCGGTGTATCCAGGCATTGCAGGGAACCGCACGGATAGATCCGGACCTTTACGGTGCTCTGCGTGGGAAACCGCTCCTGGATCGCCTTCAACACGGACTCCCATGACTGTACGATTCTGACTCCTTCAAGGTCTTGAATCGGCTCCGTCGCTCCTTCCGGTCGGTACAGCCACAGCGGATGACTCGGCGGCAAAGCCGAACTGACGCTATTGGGCTTGACCGGAGGTTGGTTGCGAACGAATAGGTTCTTGATGATCTTCTGTAGGATCACTCGCGGTTTCATAACCGAAATCCGATTGTAGAGTTCTGTATATTCCCGAATCCGTTCGCTCAGCCCCTGCTGAAACAATCCATGATGGCCCAATCCTTCATGCATCGATCCGATCACAATCTTCATAGCGTCGCGGGGAGCGCACCGGATCGGTTTCATGGCCTTCCGAACGAATGTGTAGGAGACGTCGGAAGGGTACGCATTTACGATCACGACATCCGCATCGACTGGCACCGGGGCGGTGTAGCGCTCTTTTGAAAACGCAGCCGCCTGCGGATAGTACGAATAGTGATCTCCTCCGAGCAGGCTGACGACCTCGGAACGATCGTTAATGTGCAGGGTATAGATTGTGTTCATTCCGACCATGCGCGCAATTTCGGTCACGTCCTTACGAAAGTCGTTATCGATGTTGTAGGTGCCTCCGACGCCCTTATGCCGAAAGTGCAGGGTCCTGATCGACTTTCGCCCCAACACACCCAACATCAGCTTTCCACCGCCGCCGAATCCGGTCGTGTGCTGGGGATAGACCCCGCCGACGCCGATGATCAGATCGGCCTTATGCAGTTCGGCATTGATATGCACCGGAGTGCCGAACGACGTCGTCCCAACGTATTTGGTGCCCCGCAAATCGCTATGGATGATCACCTGGCAACGCTGATAGGCCGGCTGGCCGATCTTGCTGGCCATGGCTGTCGGGTCTTGATGGCCATGGGTTCCAGTCGCCACGAGAATTCTGACGTCTTCCGCTCGAAGCCCCGCAGCTTCAAACTCCTTCAGCAGAAACGGCATGATTCTAGCGACGGGGGTCGGCCTCGCCAGATCATCCACCACCACGACCGGACGTTTCTTTCCTTTGGCCAGTTCTCTGAGTGGAGGCTGTCCGATCGGACGATTGATTCGCTCGGCGATCTGCTCGTCGCTCAAAGGAAGCGGCGTATCGGGCCAATAGGTAACAACGTCCCACGCATCGGGAAAAGACAATTGGATGGACCGGTCGTTATACCAGACACCAGTTCGAAGCTCGATATTCTGCATCGTTCCTTACTCCCTCGTTCCTACGGCCAACTGTCGATCGGTAACTGTAGCACCGACTATCCTGGTTCGATTAGGGAAATGTCGCTTCAGTTCGTTGATGGGTCCTTCCAACAGATACCAAGACAGCGAGGCGACCACTATCGCCAACCCTGTGTACAGAAGGAAGTCGATGCCGGGCGGGATGCTATCGACGTCGACACCGAATTCCCTGAGAAGGTATGGAATCGGTTTGTGCAGGAGATAGAGGCCATAGCTGATTTTCCCCAGATAGACCAACGGGCCTGAAGCCAGCATTCGTCCGATCGGCCCTCCAAACCCTTGAGCCGCACGAAGCACCAGCCATCCGCAAAAGAGTGTCTCGGCAGACATCTCCAGAACCATCCAGTTCGCCGACTCGATGCCTGCAACACGAAGCCCTACTACCGCAAAGAACATCGGCATGCCGATCCAGAGGAGCCCGTCCACTGCGCGGCTTTTTGCTATGGTCTGCAGCCCCTGCTGCGCGACGGCGTAGGCCAGCAGCCCTCCCATGGCCAGAGTGTCCAAACGGGAAAGGGTAAAATATTTGATCGCCTCATGCGGCAACCCATACATCGCCATGATCAGCTTCGCCGCAGGACCAACGGCAACCGAAAGAAGGAAAACCGGGAGGAGCAACCGCCGAGGTGTCAGGAGAACGATCCAGGGCCAGACCAGATAGAACTGCTCTTCAACCGAGAGCGACCACAGATGCGAGATCGGCCCCTCCCAGTTGTTATCGACCAAGACACGGAAGAGGTTCAGCGTGTATGTCCACAACCATGGTGTCAATCCGTCGGCATGGCTTGGGACCGCCACCGTGTAGGCCAGAAGAAACGCATAGTACAAAGGAAAAATCCGAAGGATCCGACGGATATAGAACTGCCGCAATGTGAGAAAGAGACCCTGGCCGCCCTCTTCGATATACCGGCGACCCTGCAAGAGGATGTCCGTAATGAGAAAACCGCTCAGAACAAAAAACAGATCCACACCGAAATTGCCCCAAGGGAGACCTGCCTGAGATGTCCAGGGAACCCAGTGGCTGACAAAAACCATCAGGACCGCGATCGCGCGAATCCCGTCAAGCTGAGGCATGTAGGGGCGGAGACCGGACGAACTGCAATCGGCAGTCTGGCCAGCCAGGTTCCTCAAGTCTTCCTTCGAGCGATGGTTTTGCCTGACCATGAACCTATCCGCTTGAGCAATCCCCCGGTCATCACAAAAAATGGCCTTAAGTCTTTCCTGTTAAACCAGGCCGCCTCCTCCAGACCCTTGAATGACCGGAACCAGTCCCCGACGGATAAGGTTCCCTCCTGATAATAATCGTTCGAGGAAATCAGATCGAAATCCTCGATCATCCAGCGACGACCCTCCCTTGGAATGATCATCGGCTGCTTCTGGCCTGTTAGATCGAGATAGAGCGCTTTGACCACATCCATGTCGCCCTCGGCGACGAAAAGACGGAACGCCTGACCAACCCTCGGATTGATGTCGAGCACCTTGTACTGGCCGTCGCGGGGATCGAATCGATATCCGATGTCGAGCACGCCTCGGTAATGAATCGCTTTCATGAACTGCATCGTCATTTTGCCGACCGCTTCGTTCCAACGGCACTCTCCGAGCGAGGTACAGCCGACATGGATCGGAAACTGCCGGATTTTGTACCCAGTGAGACCGATCGGGCAATCGGAAGTTCCATTGAAGTAACCGTTGAACATGAAGATTTGGTCGTCTCCACCGGGGATATACTCTTGAAGCATCAGGTTGGGAAAGCCCGGTTCCTCCATCTCCTTATACTGTTCAAGTAACTCTTTCTCCGAATGAACCACGACCATCTTCTTCTTGCCACGCGCTTGCAGACGATTTCCGTAGATCCCCTTGAGCATCAACGGAAACTTAACTTTGTGCAGAGAGGCCTCCACATCTTCCAGCCGTTCGGGGAACAGAGTGAAGGGAGTCGGCACCCCATGCCGGGCAACCAGATCGTACATCCCCTTCTTGCTGATCAGCTCCCGCATCAAACTCGGGGCGTTAGAAGGGAAGATGAACCATCGGCTCAACGGCTCGGCATACTCGGTGACAAAGACAGCGGTCTCGTCCGATGTCGGGATCAAGATCGATGTGCGTCCGACTTCCTTCCCAACCCTCAAGAGCTCTTCCAGAAACCGCTCCGGGTGGGCTTCATCGTATCCATAGAGGAAGCTTCGCTTGCAATACCGAGAGAGCATCCCGGGAGATCGGGGGTCGGCATCGACTCCGTAGATCGGGATACCCTGCTCCCCCAGGCTGCGCATGATCGCCAGCGCCCCAAGCTTGCAGTTCACGACCACCACCGGCATGGATGTATTCTGAATTCGCAACGTGGCGTCAACCTTTCGATTAGAAACGTCCGACTCCGTTCGACAGACCGACCGATTCTCTTTGCGCTGCAGCAGGCATCAATCCACCGTTGACCAAAGAAGGAACTGTGTCGAGATCGTCGATGTGGCTGAGCACGAATTCCAAATCCGCTTCCTGGCCCGACTGCATCAGATATGCCGCGCTTCTCCCTCCGCGAACTTCTTCCGGGCTCTTCCCGCTCCACTGGGAGATATACAGGCTCGTCGCTTCGGTCTCAGGGATATAGCCCAATGCTACCAGCTGTTCGGCAACCCACGCGCAGCCCATCTGGTCTTCTCGGCGAAACTGGTTTCGAGTTCCAGCCCCGAGAACGGCAATCCGGCGATATCGACCGGACAGATGACGGGCAACGGCAGAGAAATTCCTAAAGCATGCGGCATACACAGCCTCGGCTCCGACCGCATTCAACAGCAGTTGCGTCCCCGACGAGGAAACCAACACCATCGGCCGGTGCACGTCGGTTCGTTCCGCAATCTTCGCCGGACTATTGTTCACATCGAAGCCCACCGGCATATTCCCGCCCAATTCTCCGACGAGGAGCGGCTCCTTGAGCCGCGATGCGATACGGAATGCCTCATCGGTCGTCTGAGCCGGAAACACGCTCCGCCCAAGATTGACCGCTGTAGTCGCCGTGGTCGTCGCCCGAATCACGTCTACCACCACAATGGCATACCCTTCCCGATACCGTGCCGCGCTCTCCGGAAATGAGTCGATGAGCACTGAGCCTCTCATGGTCCCTCCTAAGCGTATAAACCGTTCTGGGCCGGCCCCTTGGGGCGCAAAATCATTTGTTGAAACGCATCGGAGTGCAATCCCCTGCGGTAAATCTCCACCCGCAGCAACTCCTCCAAGCGGACGTTACTGAGATGGACGCGCGGGCCGAAATGATTGAGCAGCGCGAATTGGCTGGGCTTGTTCGGCGCTTCGAAGATTGTCCGATCCATCCCGTACGCCTCGACGAACCGCTCCGCGAATCCCGCGTTCAACTTGCCTTTTCCATCGAACAGGCCTACGTCTTGCGCGCTTTCACGCCCCTCAACCACAATCTTTCCCGCCCCGGCATCGAGCCAGCGCTTTCCCTGGTCGACCAGCTCCGTTACCACGTCCTCTGTAAACGTTCCCCCGTGCTTCTCCCCGATCTCGAACTGGACAGTAAGCCCGCGTTCGGAAGCGAGCCGCACGACTTCATGGGGGTTCAGAACGTTCTCGATGAATCCCGCCCCGGCTTCAATCCCCGTCACCCCGATGTCGGCGCAAAGGTCGAGAAACTCCGGGAGCTTTTTAAAATAGACCGCGATCTCGAACGGCCCCCCTCCCGTACAGACAGGAACATTGAGGCGCCGCGCCGCATCGACCTTTTTGCGTGTCGCCATCTCACTGGCGACCTGCCAGCAGGCCATCGAAATTTTCAGCGAGGAGATCAAATGCCTGCTCTGCTCCAGGTGACTCTCCAGCGTGACCGGATCGTAGCCTGGATCAAATGGGCTGGTGAGCGGGGGGAGTTCGACCACGCCGATCTCACACATATAATCTCGGGTATGCCGCATTTTTCCGTTGGATTTATGAGCCTCGGTGATCATGAGTCATTCTCCTTGTTTTAATAACAACTCACTCTCATTGAGAGCGAGAGGCGCGCGGTCAAAACTGTCCCCCTGCACCCACACTCAATCGCCTTAGAACAGGGTGTAAATGAATGGCGCGACCGCCGATCCTTGCGTCAGGACAATCAAACTTCCAAGAAGCACCAACACCGTAATAATGGGAAGGAGCCAAAATTTCTTCCGTTCCTTCATGAAGCCCCAGAGTTCCATCACAAATCCACCCATGGCACACCTCCTTCCACTGGTTATGGTCAATATTGATATTTCATATGGGAACGGGGGCGCGGAGATCGAACCACCCGGTAGGTCGTACTCGACTCGGCAAATGCCTGCCGCATCGAATTCTTCCCCAACAAACGAAAGATGATGCCTATCGGCGTCACGATGCCATAAAACACGATGCTGAGAAGAATCCGCGTATTGATCCATCCCAGAATATGTCCGACCCACATCCACCCTTTTTGGATCGGCGCTAAAACCTGGGGCAGAATGGCGCCCAATACGATGAGAATCGTACCGAGGCCGACCGCCCAGATCCGAAACGGCTCGCCCCGAAAGACGAGTGGCCAGAAGCCGATCACGGTGAAGACCGAGCCGACCAATAGCCCAAACTGACGAAGCTCTTTCCTTGTGGCTGCTTGTTCCATTGTCTCAATCCCCCTGTTCAGCTAATCGAGTTCGAATTCTTTCTTCCAATCGGAATCCCCTTCCAGGGGCTTCTGATCTTCTTTCCGCAGCACATAATTTTCGATCACCAAGACATCCATCTCCGTCCGCATGAAGCAGCGATAGGCATCTTCAGGCGTACATACAATCGGCTCGCCACGCACGTTAAACGACGTGTTCACACAGGTGGCATAGCCTGTCTTCGCCTCAAACGCCTTGAGCAAGTGGTAGTAGCGAGGGTTCGTCTCCTCATGAACCGTCTGGACTCTGGCCGAGTAATCAATGTGCGTCACGGACGGAATATCCGAACGCGGCACATTGAGGAGATCGATGCCCCAGAGCTCCTTCTTCCCTGACTCGATGGGCAATCGTCGCTTCGCAAGCACGGGCGCTACGAGCAGCATGTAGGGACTATCGCAGTCCATCTGGAAATAGTCCGACACCCGTTCTCTCAACACAGACGGGGCAAAGGGTCTAAACGACTCCCGATACTTGATCTTGAGGTTCAACACGGATTGCATTTTCGTGTTGCGCGCATCTCCGAGAATACTGCGCCCACCCAGCGAGCGTGGCCCAAACTCCATCCGGCCTTGATGCCAGCCCACGACTTTTCCCGCTGCCAGTTCGTCGGCTACCCGCCCATACAATTCCGGCTCCTCGATCCGTTGATAGACCGCTCCGATCTTCTTCAGCCTGGCTTCGACCTCTTCATTGCTGAATGCCGGTCCCAGGTAGCTCCCCTTCATCTTGTCGTGGACATTGTCCGAGTGTCTGGGCTGATTCTCATACTGGTGCCACACGCTCAGGGCCGCTCCCACAGCGCCGCCGGCATCGCCTGCCGCAGGCTGAATCCAAATCCCTTTAAACGGGCCCTCGCGGAGTACCCGGCCGTTGCCTACGCAATTGAGCGCCACCCCGCCGGCCAAACAGAGATACTCCACGCCGGTTTCCTGATGCATCGTGCGCGCCAGCCGCAGCATCACTTCCTCGGTCACCTCCTGAATCGAACGGGCCAAATCCATTTCTCGCTGCCCGAACTTCGATTCGGGTTTACGCGGAGGGCCGCCGAAGATGCCGTCAAACTTCCGGCTCGTCATGGTCAAGCCCGTGCAGTAATTGAAAAACTCCATGTTCATTCTGAAGGTGCCGTCCGGCTTGAGATCGATCAGGTGTTCGTAGATCGCCTTGACGTACTTCGGCTCTCCGTATGGAGCCAACCCCATGACTTTGTATTCCCCGGAATTGACTTTGAACCCCGTGTAATAGGTGAAGGCCGAATACAGCAGTCCGATCGAGTGCGGAAAGGGAATCTCCCAGAGCTGGGTCAGTGCATTGCCTTCCCCCAGCCACGCCGACGTCGTCGCCCACTCACCGACCCCATCCATGCAGAGCACGCCCGCCCGCTCGTAGGGAGAAGCGAAAAAGGCCGATGCGGCATGGGACTCATGATGTTCGCCGAACAGAAACTCCGGCAAATCCGATTTGCTGAGGCCGTTCGAGCAGGCCAACACTTCCTTTTGCAGCAAGGTCCGCAGCAGAAGTTTCTCTTTCAACCACACAGGCATCGCGGCCAGGAACGACTGAATCCCTTTGGGCGCGAAGTCCACATACGTTTCCAATAACCGCTCAAATTTGATCAGCGGCTTGTCGTAAAACACGACATATTTCAAATCCTTGATGCCGATCCCTGCCTGGGCCAGACAATATTCCACCGCGCGCCGAGGAAATCCCGGATCGTGCTTCTTGCGGGTAAACCGCTCTTCTTGGGCCGCCGCCACAATCTCGCCGTCGTGGATCAGACAAGCGGCACTGTCGTGGTAGTATGCAGAAATGCCGAGGATATACATGCACTCACCTCCTAGCTGACAAGCTGCCGCCATTCCGGCGACATATGCCGGTTTTACTCTCTGATTACGAAACAAGTTGCCACACCGGCAACGTCAAGAACGGCACGACCACGCACGGAGCCGGACTCTTGCCCAGGATCACACGCTCCCTACCGAGAACCCATCCGTCATCGAGAGATTCACATATTTGCAACAAGCTGAGATTCAAGGATCACTCGCGCCTGGAATGAAATGGCCTTCAGGAGCAGCACAGCCCTGCTGGTTCCATCCAGTTTCTTTTGGAAGACCGCTTCCAATCCGCACAATGGGCCATCCTGTATTCGCACCGCTTGCCCGGAGGAAAATCGGTTCTCAGAGAATTCAATGGCTCCACTGATGGCGTGGCCGCGAATGGCTTGAATGATCGACTCATCCACCACAGAAGGACCGTGGCCGAATGCCACAACATTATTGACCCCCTGGGCATATGCCACCGCACGGAACTGACTCGACGCATCGAACTTCGCGAACAGATAACCCGGAAACAACGGCGAGGTCGTCACGCCGGACTTTCCTCGAAGCGCTTTTCGCTCCCTGATCATCGGAAGAAAGACTTCTATGCCCAAACGGTCAAGGCTGGCGCAGGCAGTGGCTTCAGAGCGTATTTTCGTGCTCACCACGTACCAGCACTTCCTATCCCAATTCGGCTCGCCCAAAGTGTTGGCTACCGCGCTCTTGGAGTCGAAATGGACGACCGTGCTCTTTTTACACAGTTGCATGTGAACGGTCCCCCTGTTTTTCAAAGATATACCGAACATGCTGGACCACCTGGTTGATGGGGGCAAAGGAGAAATCCCTAAGCAGCCATCTTAGACGCTGTTCCGTCTTGCTGAGATTCAGATAGTGACGAACCTTCGAGAGCAGCGGCCCCTCCATGCGCGGCTGTTCGGGATCGAGTTCCCAAGGATGGAGATACATGACCAGTTGCGATCCTTGACGCTCAAGGCTCCTCAGAAACATTTTTGAAACTGCATAGGGCAACAGGCGAAAATATCCGCCGCCTGCGACAGGCAACTGGAGTCCACAGGCATTCATCGTTGACGGAGACACCTCCCAGATCGTTCCGACCTCGGTCTCGATCAAATAGGCTCCAGCCCCGGCTACACCGGTCTCGGTGGCGCCTCGGAACCGGTTATAGATACTCGAATCGTACCGGTACCCCTCTTCAATCAAGACGGGAATGGCCCATGGCGTCCGAGACGAGATCGAGAAACTCGGTGCCCGGTATCCCGCAACCGGCTTGCCGATCAAATCTTCCAATATCCGTTTCGACCGCCTGACATCCTGCCGAAATTCAGTCGGAGTCTGTGTATGCACAAGTTCGTGGCCATACCCATGCGACGCAATCTCATGACCCTGTTGCGCCAGACGTTTCACCAACTCCGGGTGCCGTTCTGCAACCCACCCAAGGACGAAAAATGTAGCCTTAGTCGAATGCTCCGACAGCAATTCGGTAATTTTCATGGAATTATTCTCGACTCGGCTCGCCAACCCATTCCACTCGCGTCTTCTCGCGACCGACCAGAAAGCCGCAACCTGAAAATGCTCCTCGACGTCGAACGAGAGCATGTGCATCGGTTTTCCAGCAGTCATTTCAGTCGAATGCCTCAATGTGCACCTTCCCCGATCAGTACGACCCGAATCGTCTTCACCAGAACCTTGAGGTCGAGCAAGAGTGAGAAGTTCTTCACATAAAACAGATCGTATTGGAGCTTGACGTGCGCATCCTCTGCTGATGCCCCATAGCGAAACTTTACTTGAGCCCACCCGGTGATGCCTGGACGCACCGTATGCCGGATGTCGTAATAGGGAATCGTCGACCGCAATTCCTGCACAAAGACCGGTCGCTCAGGACGAGGTCCGACAAGGCTCATGTCCCCTCGAAGCACATTCACTAACTGGGGAATTTCATCGAAGCGAGTTTTCCTCAACCACCACCCCACGCGGGAAATCCGTGGGTCGTTCGCTTGCGCCCACCGAGGCCCTGCCTTTTCTGCGTCTTGCTGCATCGAGCGGAACTTCCAGATCGAAAAGAGCCGACCGCGTAAGCCGACACGGATCTGCTTGAACAATACCGGTCCCGGCGAATCCAATCGTATGAGCGCCGCAATGAGACCAAAGAGAGGAAGCAGCGCCACCAACCCCACGGCAGACACCGTCATATCGAAGAGTCTCTTGGCCATCGCCGACACCAGCCCCCGACGAAACCCGGTTGAAAAAATCAATGCACTGGGACGAAGCGAATCGATCAAGAGGCGCCCCGATGCTGTTTCGAAGAGATGGTGGCCGTCAACGATGTCCACTCCTACCGCCTTGAAATCAAGCAGCGCTTGAACCGGCATCACCGAACGATGATCCGCCAGGCAGATGGCGATCGTATCCACCCGATGCTGCTTGACCACCTGAGCCAATTGATCGTACGTTCCGATGATTCCTCGCTGTTCGACAAGCCGTTCCTCTAGCTCCTCGGCTGCCCCGTCCAGAAATCCGACGACATGAAGCATCAACCAAGGCTTCGACCGGATGACCTGGCATAAATCAAAAGCCAGCTGCCCAGTTCCAAGAATGAGCAGTTGCTTCTTGAGGGCCGGCATCCGCCATGACTCCTGCTCATAGTCGAACAAGATGCTTGGCGCCAGCACAGATTCCCTGCGAAACTGGTTATGCGTGATTTCTGACGTCTTCATTTGTATAAGCGGCTGCATACATAAGATACGGCGCATACTCCATTTCCACCTGCGTCAACACGATGCCCGCAACCTCGGTCGATTCACCAAGCGTGTCTAATGCCTTTTTCGCAATGTCCTGGCCGGTTCTTCCTGCGCGAACGATGAAGACTGTCATGTCGGCCAAACCGCTGAGGGCATTCACGTCTGCCAACGGAAGAACCGGAGGCGCATCCAGGATCACATGGTCATAACGCGCCCTCAGATCGGGCAAGATGTTCTTGACATACTGGATGCCGGAAAGGCCGGCGGGCCTGACCTTGGGAGATCCAACGGGCAAGATCCATAGCGGTACGCCACCGTCGTACTGATGGAGACAATTCTCGAGAATCTCTCCTCCGTGCAGCACATCGCCGATGCCGGGCCCTGAGGGAACTCCCATATAGTCGTGCACCATCGGGCGTTTAAAGTCGCAATCGATCAGCAAGGTAGACTTATTCAGATCATGGGCAAGAATGTAGGCAAGGTTCACCGCTGTCGTTGTTTTCCCTTCGCCCATCACGCTACTGGTCACCAATGTGACCGCATTTCTTTTCTCCGACGTCATGATGACCAGACGTGTCGCGGCGACACGATATTGTTCAGCCATCAGCGAGGCCGGCACCCACTTGGTGATCAAGTGGAATTTGGGGGGCAAACTTTGCGCAGCGCCGATGTAGCCATTGCTACCGACCTTCCCATTGGTTCCCATCTTTTGCCCGCCACGATAGGAAGGCGCGCCCACGGGCAGCCTCGCCGGCATGCCGGGCCCGTTCAATAAGGCAAGCGACGTCCCAATGCCGACCCCGCTTGTCACACTTGAAAATGCAGGGATGGACGCGATGACCGGTAAGCCGAGATACTTCTCGACTTCTTCCGGACGCCGGAACCCTGTTTTCATAAACTCAACTCCAATGGCCGACCCAAACCCCAAGAGACAACCGACCAAAAGACCGCCGAGCAAGAAATGCATTTGGTTCGGAGGCTCAGGCCAACCGGGCAGAGTGGCCGCCTCGATAATTCGGTACTGCTCACCGAATTGCTGATTCTCGTAATTCGACAAAATTCTGGCATTGGTGCGTTTGTCGAGCAGGGACTGATAGGCTCGCTGCATGTTCTCGTGGTCCCTGAGCAACACCGCCAGTTTCTGCTCCCTCGCGGGTATACGTTCGATGCGCGCCTCTATTTCCTGGATCTGCCGAATGTCGTGGGTCTGCCGTTCCTTGAGGGCGGCGATCTCTCTCTTCGTGTCGCTGCGCTCGATCATCAACTCGCGCAAGTACGGATCGGTCGGCTTGCGGGCGACTCCGACGCCATCATCGGCCTTCCCCGCTACAGGCTCATTCGCGCCGGACTGATTTCCATCCGCTTGCATCATTGACTCCAGTTGGCGAATCTCTTGCTTGGTTTGGATCACGTCAGGATAACTGTCCTTGTACGTTCCCAAAAGTTCTTGCAACTTCTGTTTCAACTCACGCAGTTTGACGATCTGAGGATCGATCGGCCGGTTGTTTCCCGTTCTCCGATCCCGCTCGGTCATGGCCGCCCCATTCTGAGCATTGTCAGAAAATTCCCTGATCGATTTTTCCAACGCATTCAAACGATCTCCCGACCTATTCAACGATTCAGTGGTATTCGTAAGATCAGTCTGTAATCGCTCGAGGGTGCGAAGATTGGCATCCATCTGCTGCGGCAGCTCACCCATATAGGCTCTCTTGAAATCGGAAATCGCACGTTCCTTGGACTCAAGGTCGCCCTTCACCCGCTCAAGCTCGACCGAAAGAAATTCCGTAGTCGTCTCCACCACGCCTTCCCGACGCGTCAAATTGTCTTCTTGCAACTGCACCGCTAACGCTGCCGCCACTGCTTGAGCCATATGGGGATCCGTATGGGTGAACGATATTGCGACACCGACACCGACGCCTCCGTCCCGTTCTTTCGGTTTTCCGACCACAATGGCTTTGCGCAGTCGTTTCATCAGCTGATCAGGAGATTGTCCTTGAGCTCCGGCATCGGAATAGGGCTTCAGCGTATCGAGGACCGGCATGAGAATGGACTTGTTCGTGAGCCCCAGCGAGACCTGCTGCATAATGATGGCCGCGGGATCGTCGTTGTACCTTCCCTCCTGGCTTGGCGATAACCCTTTCACATACTCCTTGGCGATCCTCGGACTGTCGATCGTCACCACAACCGTGGCCTTGAACAGCTTCGTGGAGAATGTCCAGGCCGCGCCGGCCAACGCCACACAAACGACGACGCTGGCAAGGATCCACCACTTTCTCTTGAGCACGATCTGCAGCAGATCGTGGGGAGTGATCGCTTGAATACTCATAATGTGTACCCTGTGATATTAAGTGACACTGTCCTGTTTTACAGATCGGGCGTTCCCGGGTTTTATCGCCGCACCTATGGCACCACAATCACATCCCCGATCCGTAGGAAGAAGTTTCCCGGATTGGCATTCCCCTTCAAAATGTCGTCATAGGGGACAGGAATTTCGATCTGGTGTTTTCCACTTGGCCCATCTCCTCCTACGCGCAGCACTTTGATCTTGTTCTTCTTGGCATAGACCGTGAATCCTCCGGCGAGAGAGATGCCCTGCATGACATTGGCGTAGGATTTCAACGAATACTTGCCTGGCTTTGCGACCTCGCCCAAGACATAGATGAAATAACTGTTGACCTCCTTGACCTGAACGAACACGATCGGGGAAGCCAGATATTCGGTGAGTCGGTCAGCGATGCGCTTCGCCAATAAATTGCCTGTCAGCCCGGTCGCCTGGATATCCCCTACCAGCGGCATCGAGATCATTCCATCCGGACGAACCACCACGTCGCGAGACAGATCCGAGTTTTTCCAGACGGTCACAGTCAGCACGTCCTCTGGGCCTAAGAGAAACTCAGCAGGCGCAACCATATCGACCTTGTAGTTGGTCTGCTCTGCCGCACAGCCAGTCATACCGCCCACCATGACCGCAACAAGACACCAGCTGATTATGAGGCGCATCACATTCCCCCTTTGTAGTACGATTTGAGAATCATCGATCGCCATACCCTTGCTCCGTCTACCGGCTTGGCATCACCACCATCGACTCAGACGGCACGACGATGGTATCGCCTGGCTTCAACTCGATGTTCTGATCGGTCCCATCCCGCAAGACAATGTCGTCAAAACTGGCCTTGATTTTTATCAAGGGCTCTCCGTCCTTGGGGAAACGGAAAATGACGATCTTGTTTCTGGAAGCCACCGGCGTAAACCCGCTGGCCAGAGTCACGGCCTGAAGCAAGGTGGTCTTACTCTTCAACGGATAGCGGCCCGGCTTGGAGACTTCACCCAACACGAAAATGGCATAGCTATTGACCTCTTTCACGACAATCGAGACAGCGGGGTTTTCCACGTAGGCTTTCAAGCGATTGGAAATGGCCTCGGTCAACTGCACACTGGTGTGGCCGACTGCCGTCACATCGCCGATCAACGGCAAAGAGATCCTCCCGTCTGGCCGAACTTGCACTATTTTGGAAAGATCCGGACTTTTCCACACGGTGATTTCCAGCACATCTTCCGGTCCGATGAAGTAGTCCGTCGTCACGATAAGCGACGATTTCTCCATCGCCGGCTCATGGACCGGATTCATGACGGACGGCTTTGGATCTGCCAATGCCGTTGTCGCTGTCATGCCCACTATGGCGATGATCGAACCGATACGCGTCATCATATTCATGGTTGCCCTCATATGGCCCAACTGATAATGCCTGTGGAGTCACAACACTGTATCGCTCTGTCGATCTCTGTATCCGTCGCCTTCATTAAGAAGCGCCACACTCGAGACAGTAGGTCATTCCGGCGAGTTTTCATATGACTCTTCCGAGGGGAACCTTACGCGCCGGGGGAACCTTTCGAGGTATAGATTCGACCGGCTTGATAGTCAGACGCGGGGAAATTAGCGCTCAACCTTAGGTTAAATAACTTACATGAGGCCGAGCCTGCGGGAGGAAACCATTCAGACGCAAGAAAGGAGAATGGATATCGCGGAATCGCGTTGCGAGACGGGCATGCGGATCCGTGAGAAACCGAGGCGCACGTGAACAGTACATCGAGGGAGCGAGCGGCGAGCCTGCCAGCCGAAGGCGCGTCGCAACAGCGAATCCGCGATTGCAGCAGGCGCGCTCACGAATAATGCGGATTAGGCAGATCGTCTGACGGTGTTAGGCAGTAGGTGTTTTAACCGAGGAATGGCCCAGACAGAGATGAATACCGGACGTAGAAAACAAGGGGTCAGTGAAGCATGAGCGAGACGGGCACAGACTGGGGAAGATAGGCTGAAGGGGTTCAGGCTGAAGGCTGAAGGCCGGAGTTCGAAGTTCCGAAACCTTCGGCCTGAATCCCTTCAGCCTGAATCCCTAAGGAAGGGGCTTCTACAACCGCCAGTAGTTGAGCGTTTTAGGTAGGTCCTCCGGCTCTAACAGGCATTTCACGTCGATCACCACTCCCTCCCACTGGCTGCGGAGAGGTTTGAGCAACGATGGAATCCCCATGTCCGCATAGGACCGATGAGCGACTGCAATGACCAGCCCGTCGATATTTTTCAGTTCGTCCCACTTGCTCAAATGTATCCCGTATTCGGCGACCGCCTCTTCCGGCGACGCGACCGGATCGTGCACCAGCACTTGGACGCCATACTCCTGCAACTCTCGAATAATGTCCGGCACCCTGCTATTGCGTAGATCCGGCACATTTTCCTTGAAGGTGAGCCCCAAGACGGCCACCTTGAGATCGTTGACCGGCCGAGCCAGATCGCTCAACCGCTTCATCGTCTGCTCCGCCACAAACTTGCCCATGCCATTGTTGATACGCCGGCCCGCGAGAATGACCTGGGGATGATAGCCGACCGATTCGGCTTTACTTGTCAAATAATACGGGTCGACTCCGATACAATGCCCGCCGACCAATCCAGGAGAAAACTTGAGAAAGTTCCACTTGGTGCCGGCGGCCTCTAAGACCGACTTGGTATCGATCCCGAGCCGATGAAAGATGAGAGCCAACTCATTCATCAGCGCGATGTTCAAATCCCGCTGCGTATTCTCGATCACCTTCGCCGCTTCCGCCACCTTGATACTGGGCGCCCGATGGATCCCTGCCTTGACCACCAGCTCATAGGTCTTGGCGACAATCTCCAGCGATGCACTGTCCTGGGCGGATACCACCTTGATGATAGTTTCCAGTCGATGTTCCTTATCGCCTGGATTGATGCGTTCTGGAGAATAGCCCAGCTTAAAGTCGACTCCACACTTCATCCCGGAGGCCTGTTCAAGGATAGGTTGACAAACTTCTTCCGTGGCGCCCGGGTAGACCGTCGACTCGAAGACTACGATCGATCCGGGAGACAGATTGGCGCCGATCAGTTCAGATGATTTGCGTAGCGCCGTCAAGTCCGGCTGCAGGGCCTCATTAATCGGCGTGGGCACGGCGACGATGATAAAATCTGCCGCTTTGAGTTCGCTCGGTTGAGATGTGTATTGAACGTCCGTGGCTTTCAGATCCTCATCTGACACCTCACCGGTATGGTCAATTCCCTTTTGTAACTCCGCGATCTTGGCTTTGTTGATATCGAATCCGATCACTCGCTGCTGCTTCCCGAACGCAACAGCAATCGGCAGACCCACATAGCCAAGTCCCACGACGGCAATTTTTCGCGCGCGATCTTTCTTCTGTGCCATGATGCCTCCCCAGCGGTTTTGACCAAGAATGGCAGAACCTAGGATGTCAGTCAATGAAATCGAGTGATTTCGGCGCTACCCCATTATTACTGCGTGGGAGGCAACAGGTAAAACGATATGCATTCAATCATCTAACCCACCTTCTTCATTTCGCTCGCCAACATGTCGTTAATCAACGATTGATACGGCACCTGCCTCTTTGTCGCAACGGCCCTGAGCCAGCGAAGCACCTTGGGATCGAGACGGATGGCAATCAGTTGCCTCGGTTCATCTCCCAACGGGGGACGCCCTACCCGGCGCATTGAAGCCAATTGCTCGTCAGTCAGCGGGGGAATGTCTGAGTAATCAATTTTCCGCTTTTTGATAGCGCTTGTTTTCTTTGCGATTCGCCAGCCTTCCACTGATGAGTCTGATCGTTTTTTCATGGCCGCGGCTCCTTCTTGTATAGACGATGACGAGCAGATTTCAGGAAACTGATTTCGCTAATCTGTATCGGCGTTCTTCCTTTGCCGAATACCCAAGGTCCTCGCCGTCTAATCCTGCGGGGTCAAAGAATGCTCTGCTTGCTTACTCAAAAGAGACTCCGTGCTTGCCCTCATTACTGTCTGCCTTCTTGGAATCCCACTCGAACATCGCATTATGTATATACTTAACTCGGTCGATTCGTAAACCTCGGCTCAGCCGTTGGGAAAAGGGATTCAGGCTGAAGGTTGAAGGTTTGGACGGGAAACAGGGACAGGCGCCGGCGGGGACTGTACCACACCGGGACTGTCCTTCTTCTCAGCCGGAGCCAGCCACCCTCGGCTCCGCGCACTGGTCATCGCCCATGCTGAGCGCCAAAATGAAAAGGCCGGCCCCCTTGCGAGGACTGGCCCTGCTTTTCCGATTCTCTGTTGAGGGGTTCAGGGGTAAAGGCTGAAGGGATTCAGGCTGAAGGCTTACATGTCAGGAACTTCGAACTCCGACCTTCGGCCTTAACCCCTTCAGCCTTTACCCCTAGCTTAGCCCCTTCAGCCTGTTTTAGAGCTCCGCCAACGCAGCCTTCGCCTCAGCTGCTCCAGGATGGCTTGCGCTAAGTTGAATCGACTTCTCTAGAGCTTTGCGGGCTTCGGGTTTGTTCTCATTTTTATACAGAGCCATGCCGTAGTGATACATAATCACCGGATTCTCATGTAGCTGATCGGCTGCTTCCTTCAGAAGCGATACCGCCTTGAGATAGACCTTCTTCTGATAATAGATCCATCCAAGCGTGTCGGCGATGTTGGGATCGTTCGGAGCCACCTCCCTCGCAGTCTGCGCGTACCCCAAAGCCACATCGAGATTGCCACCGCGCTCGATCATGAGCCAGGCCAGGTTGTTGGCTGCCGGGGCGAAGCGTGGATTAATGCGGACCGCTTCCTGATAGCGTGCCTCTGCCTGCTCATACTGTTTGCGGGATTCGTAAATCATGCCGATCATCATATGGGCGGGAGCCAGCTTGGGGTTTTTCGTCAGGGCTGTTTCATATTCCTTAATCGCCTGGTCCAGTCGCTTGGTTTGTAAGTACAGTCCTGCCAGGCCTGTATAGGACTCAAGGATCGCGTCATTCAGCCCAATCGCCTGTTTGAACGAGGTTTCTGCCTGGTCATATTCCTTGGTCGCAGTGAAGAGTTGACCCAGCAGGTTATAGACTTGCGGATTCTTGGGCACCAACACGAGATGTTGCTTGATACGATCGCGCGCCTCGGCCAATTTGCCCTGGCTAGCCTTAATAGTGGCAATCTGTGCGAGGGGCTCAATAAACTCCGGCTTCGCCTTGAGCGCCTGTTCGAAATGAATCAGGGCCTCGACAGGATTCTTGTTGGAGCGGGCAATCAATCCCAGCCGGTGATGCGCCATCTCATGGTTCGGCTGAACCTTGACGATGGATTCAAAGACCTGGCCGGCTTTTGCTGTGTCGTTTTTCCGCAGATAAGCCTCTGCCATCATCGTGGCAGCCTGCACACTCCGGGGATTGAGGCGCAGCACAGCCTGGGCCTGTTCAAGGGCGAGGTCTGCCGATCCCTGCGTGAGGTAGACGGCGGCCAGGGCTGCATGCGATTCGATCGAGTTCGGCGCCAGTGACAGAACCTCGCTGAGCTCCTGAACAGCTTGGGGCAGATCCCCCTTCTTCGCATAGGCCACGCCCAAGAAATGGTGCGCGGCAGGCGAACGCGGCTCATCCTGGCTTAGGGACTGGAGAAGGGGTATGGCACTGTCGATCTGTCCACGGGCGAGCTTGAGCTGAGCATCGAAGAGACGGCCGCTGGAGTCCTTACTATTCGCTTGCAGAATGGCGCTGGTCTGTTTCTCTGCTTCATCGAGCTTGTGGGTCGCGATGAGCACGGCAATCTGCCGATCCCGCGCTGCCATCGATTTTGGATTGACCGCCAGCGCCTTTTGATAGCTGGCGGCAGCCTTATCGATCTGGTCTATGGCCCGATAGAAATCTCCCAACGCAACCAAGGGTCCGTCGTCTTGCGGTTTGGATTGGGCCCAGGCTGAATATGTGACTTCGGCATCGCTGAGGCGATTCACCGACGCGTAGAAGCCGGCCAGCTTGATGCGAGGTTCCGGCCGATCCGGCGCATCGCTGAGCGCGCGCTTATACTCGGCTTCGGCAAGATCTGCTTTGCCTCTGAGGAAGTGAAGATCGCCGAGGGCGAACCGAGCCTCAAGAGACTGCGCGTTGGCCTGCAGTGCTTGCTGCAAGACTGATTCAGCCGAGTCATAATCTTTGATGTGGACATAGGCCCTGGCCAGATCGATGTGGATGCTGATGTTCTTGGGATCCAGGACGATTGCCCGCTTCAGTTCTGCAATGCCTTCCTGAATTTTTCCTTCGTTCAGTAAACTCGCCCCCCGAAGAATGACGCCCTCTTTGTGATCCGGTGCCGAGGTCAACACGATGTCCGCATGCGCACGCGCTTTCGCAGGCTCCTTTGCAAGGAGCAATAGCTGTCCGAGCTTCAGCTGCGCATCCTGGTTCGCAGCATCCAATTCAACGGTGGCGGATAATTCCTTAAACGATTGCTGAAGATCCGGGACAGTTCCCAGCTTCAGGTAGGTCAGCGCCATCCGATAATGGGCATCGGGATCGTTCGGAGCGAGCTGTAGGGCGTTCTTGAATTCGACGATGGCTTCGCGATATTCGCCCTTGTCGAAATAGGCGAGGGCTCGTTCCCGGTGGTGCGCCGCCTTTGCTTCTGCCGTTTCCTTCGTGCAGCCACCAGCGGCAATTAGCATCAGCGGGAGCACAACAGCTGCAATAGACCAATAGCGGTTCATAGCAATGAAACTCCTGCTGGTTGATTTAGTTTGTTTGGTCTGTTTGGTTCATTTGGTTCATCCGGTTAGTTCCGCTCAACCAAATCGCCAAACAAACCAACTAAACAAAATAAACCAGGTTCCGACCTTCATGGTACGGTCTCGTTCCGAGCTGGCAAAGAGATTTCTCTTTCTTCACAGGGGTTCAGGCTGAAGGGATTCAGACTGAAGGCTAAGGGAATAGGCTGAAGGCTAAGGACACAGGCTGAAGGGGTTCAGACTGAAGGTTAGAGGTCGGAGGTCGAAGTTCCGAACACTTCAGCCTACCGATTTCCGCCTGTACCCCTTCGGCCTGAACCCCTAGCCTTCACCCCTTTTCTTCCTCCTCCATATCTCAATCCCTGCCAAGCCGACACCGAGGAGCAATAACGACGCTGGTTCAGGGACATTGGGGTCTGGACAGTTGTTTCCTGTACAGCCCCCTCCTGATGGACCTGAGCCAGAGGCCGCTGTGAGTCGGATGTTGTCGATATTGAACGAGGTAACGCCCACGCCGCGCTTCCCGGTGATGGTCAGTCGGTCTACGGCTGCTAAACCACTAAACAGTTTCGACTCGAAGTGGTTGATGCTATCAATCGTAAAAATTCTTGTGAAAATAGCCACCGTACTTATGTCTTTGAAACCTTCAATCATGTACTCCGTTCCACCCGCGCTGTTGCTTGTCAGGTCAACGCCCCCGAATGTGAACGTTCCCCCGGTCACGGTGATCGTCGACGTACCTCCATCTGGATCATGGACGTCGCCTGCGCCAATGGCAGGCACTCCATTGCCGAAAATATGTGCCTCGAACCATTTGCCTCCCGATGTTGGCGCGACGGTATAAACACTTTCCGTATAGGAAGTGAACGTACTCAGGTTAGATCCGGTCAAGCCATCGAACTCAATCGTGTAGGCCATGGCCTCCGTGGCCCAGAGCATCACTACCAGAGCCACCAGCAACGCATATCGTGTCATGTGTGTTCGCATTTTTTCTTCTTCAGTAACTACTCAGGTAGATAGGCTGAAGGGGTTCAGGCTGAAGGTTGAAGCGATCAGACATCCAACTTTCAGTCTGAACCCCTTAACCCCTTCGGCCTGAACCCCTGAGTAGCTACCTTCTACATAGACCTTCTGCAGATTTTCTTCGTTCGCATGCTACAGAACCGGGTCAAGACATTGAAATTCCCCGTTAGGGTTACGTTGTTCTATCGGTGGGTAGACACAGGTAGAAGATAGGCTGAAGGGGTTCAGGCTGAAGGTCGGAGGTCCGAGGAAAAAGACAAGAATAGTAACTGTCCCCGTCAAAATAGAAAGGGCCAGTCCCCTTGCGAGGACTGGCCCTGCTTTTTCGATTCTCTACGACTCAGGTAAATAGGCTGACGGGGTTCAGGCTGAGGTCGGAGTACTTCAACCGATCGTACGTAGCCTTATCCCCTGAACCCCTCCACAGCCTGAACCACTATTCTTCCATCTCGCCGCTTTCCGTCTCCAGATCCCGATCGCAGCCAATGCGACTCCGAGAAACAGCAATGACGTAGGTTCAGGAACAGAAGAACCGCAGCTGCTAGTCGCATTGCCCTCAGCAGTCCTTCCCGAAACGAACCCTGAACAGCCATCGCCGTACCTAACATGGGCCGCGAATTGTGTATCGCTGGTAAATAAAGATGTTACATCGCTATTCAAGGTGAAAATTATACGATTGGCAAAACTCGTTCCCAACGTCCCCCCCGGATCGGCCCCCTTTGCATAGAAAGACCCAAAGCCATCCATATTTTGCACACCACCATACGTAAACCCTTCGGAGGGCGGCGGCGAAGTCCAACTTTCTGGTGCGAATGAAACGGTAGCCGAAACACCATCATAAGCAAACTGATCAATCCCAATTGCCGTCAATCCACTATTTCCATCAAACCAATAAACAGCTAATTGCGTAGAGCCATCGACTGTTGATACATCAACGTAGACCGCATCACTTGATGCATCCAAGAAGGGATCGTTCCAGTTGTTCAGTGTAAATGTAAGAGCATGCACGTTTTGGGCAAACCCGAAACACAATGCAACAATCAAAGCGGCCAAGAAAAATCTCATACGTGCTAACATTCTTTTCTTCATTTTATTTCACCCCCTGCAAGCTTGAGAAAACCTATACAACTGTGTGAGAGTCAAAGCACATCTTGTGCTAGCGAGGTGCAGCTATATATGTTATTGAAAGTATTATAAGTGCAATCAAAAACTTCCCCACGTACCGCAACCACCTGTAAGAAATTCTTACGGTTATTGGGGCATCAAAACACTGTAACAATTACATGTATAAGTGGTTTCAACATCTTGCACACCAACAGCCACATGTAAAATTACTTTGCGCTGCTGGTGAAGGAAAATAAAAAGGCCAGCCCCCTTGCGAGGACTGGCCCTGCTTGTCCGATTCTATTCGACTCAGGTAGATAGGCTGAAGGGATTCAGGCTGAAGGCTGAAGTGTTCGAACATCCGACCTTCAGTCTGAACCCCTGAATCCCTTCAGCCTGTGCCCACAGCCTTACCCCCTGAACCCCTTCAGCCTAAACACCTGTTTCTACCTCGCCGCCTTCCGTCTCCAGATCCCGATTGCGGCCAATCCGGCGCCGAGCAGCATGAAAGATAACATGAAACAGCACTGTCAGAAAATTTTACAGACACAAAGACTGCAAATGATTGATTCCATTAATATTTCTTTGAGAAGGAAAACTGAGGCTGATTCTGTTGTAAAATTTATTCACAATGCCTTTGGTGTGCTGAAATTAATATCTTTACAGTTCAATAACTTGCGTGACAAGCCAAAGTGGCACGCTGTGTGCTTAACACAAGGACAAGCATCCGGAGTTTATAGGAATGAAGGAATATAACGTTCTAGAGGTTCTTAAATTTAGCACGAGGAGAATATTATGAAGTTATTGGAATCAATTAACATGGGACGACACAGGTCCAGTCGGTGGGCAATGCTCGGGGGCATCATGCTCTGGATGAGCGTTTTGATCGCCTCCCCTGCGCAAGCTGTCCCAACGAATTACGAAATAGTCCCTGGGGGATTCTTTTCCGGTACATTCACCCTGGATCCAGCAGGCACCATAAATCCGTTTACTATTTGGAATATTACCCCATCCTTCCCGCTCTCTACTCCGGCTATCATTTCGCCTACGTTTACAACGAACTTCGGGAACGGAGCAGGGTTTGCGCAGTTAACGCGGTTTGACGGCCTACTACAGTTTACATTTACCGTTTTACCATCTCTGCAATTTATTGCCTTCCATTCTGCAGATGGCGGATCGAACTCAACATCGCAAGTAGGGACCTTCCGCGTGGCAGATGCAACGGTCCCTGAACCAACGGCTGCAATTTTATTGGCTATCGGCTTGCTGGCCCTAGCAGGTTCTCGCTGGTTGCCAGGCCGACGTGAGCAATAGCAGCTGGAGTAAGCCCCCTGCTAACCATCGCTGCCACCGTCATACGAAACTGCGAAGGGGTAAGGACTATAGTCCTCACCCCTTCCGCTCATTAAGTCAGCTCATTATTCCCAAGGAAGAGAACAAGGGACAGGCACCGCCGCAGACGTCGGAGCCAGTCCCCCAGCGCCACGCATAGGCTAGGCCTTCCCGTTCTGCTCCCCAGATTTTGTCTTTTTCAGGCCGTACCGGACAAGTAACTGATAGAGCGTGGGTCGGCTGATTCCCAGTTCCGAAGCGGCCCTGGACACATTCCCTTCAGCCTTCTCCATTGCCAGCCGGACCAGATCCTTTTCTCTATTGTCACGCGAGGATTTGAGCGTGGGCACGTCCTCTTCGCTCGACGAGGGGTCCTTCAATTCCAAGTTGGCTGGGGTCACATACTTTCCCTCCGCCATCACCACCGCCCGCTTGATCCTGTTTTCCAGTTCCCGGACATTCCCAGGCCAAGAATGGGCTATCAAAGCCTCCGCTGCTTGAGGCGTAAATCCCTTCAAGGATTTCTTTTCCTCTGCCGCAAACTTCGTCAGGAATGTCCGCGCCAGCAGTGTGACGTCTGAACCCCGTTCGTTGAGAGCCGGCACCGAAATCGTGATCACGCAGAGCCGATAATAGAGGTCTTCTCTGAATCGTCCTTCCGCGATGGCTTTGTGAAGATCGACGTTCGTCGCAGCCAGAATCCGCGCATCAACGGCAATCGTCTCTTTTGCGCCCAACCGTTGTATCGTGTGGTCTTGCAGGAACCGCAGCAGCTTCACTTGTAACGCGAGCGGGACATCTCCGATTTCGTCCAGAAAGAGCGTACCGCGTTGAGCGCTTTCGATGCGCCCCTTTCGTTGCTGCGTCGCTCCGGTAAAGGCCCCCTTTTCGTAGCCGAACAGTTCGCTCTCCAGGAGGGTCTCCGGAATCGCGCCACAGTTGATCGCGACGAAGTGCTCTCCCTTTCGAGAACTCTGCCGGTGGATGGCACGCGCGACCAATTCCTTCCCTGTGCCACTTTCTCCGGTAATCAACACCGGCACATCGGACGGCCCTACACGGCGAATCATACGGAAGACGTCCAGCATCGGCGCGCTGTCTCCCACAAGTCCTTCTAGCTCATTGTGTCCGGCCCGCTCGAGCAGGGCGCGATTCTCCTGTTCGACATTGGCAAGATAGATCGCGCGCTGCAACAGGATCTTCAACACATCCAGCTGGACAGGTTTCTCGATAAAGTCGTAGGCGCCGCTTGCAACAGCCGCGAGGGCGTTTGCGCGATCACTATTGCCGGTAACGACGATCACCTTGGCCGTCGGATTGACCTCAAGGATTTCCCTCAAGATGGCCAATCCCTCGGAGGCCCCGTCCGGATCGGGAGGCAATCCCAAATCGAGCAGGACCAACCGCGGCATCACCTCCCTAACATGCGCCAACGCCGTCGAACGATCCGACGCCTCCAGCAATTCGTAATCTGCTGCGAAGGCCCATTTCATTTGGTCCCGAATCTCGGAATCGTCATCGACAAGAAGCATGACAGGACGAGCAGTCATCTTTGCTCCAAGGGGACTGGCTCCGCCGTCTGCGGCGGTGCCTGTCCCCGTCTGAAACTGAAGGCTGAGGGCTGGGGGCTGAAGGCTGAAGGCTGAAGGCTGAAGGCTGAAAGCTGAAGAGTTTGGGACTTTGACCTCAGGCCTTCGGAGAGTGGCAGTTCAATCCTCACCTGAGTTCCTTGTCCCTGCTTACTCCTGATTTCGATCGTCCCCCCATGCGCTTCTACAATCTGCTTGCACTGGTAAAGTCCAATCCCAAGCCCGCCTGGCCGGCTCGATTGCGACGGTCGAAACAACGATTCCAGTATGGATGAAGGAATTCCACAACCTGTATCCTCAACCGTCACCACGACGGAACCGCCGGATTCGCCGATTCTGATTGAAAGATCCCCCTCTAGGCCGATCGCTTGTTTGGCATTCAGGATCACATTGAGTAACACTTGATGGACCTGATCCTTCACGGCTAGAACTGGCTGAGCTATTCCTCCCGTGATTTGGAGCCGTACCCGCTCCTCTCCCCTCATGGGTGCAATAATCCCATCGATCAGCGCAGGGATATCCACCAATTCAGGCGCCTCGGTCAGGACAGGCTTTACAGATGCGAGGGATAGCTTGCTCATGAGCGATGTCATTTTCGCCGCCGTGTCCGTCACCGTCCTCATAGCCGACTCCTGAAAGGCTGGGTCACGGCCATGACGCTCGGCATTCTGAGCCACGAGCGATAGCCTTGCCGCTAGATTCTTCAGGTCATGTAGGCAAAACACGGAAAATCGATGGAGCGCTTCCAGTTGCGCAGACGCCTGTCGATCTTCTGCCAATTTGGCATGAGAGAGTAAGGCGCCGACGTGATGGGATATTCCACGGAGCAGGTCACAGTCGTCCGTTCCATAGGTTTCCCCGTGGAGTGGCCGCCCCAAGGCGATGAAGGCCGTGAGTTGGCCCTGGGCGCGAATGGGAAAACAGAGCGCCGTCCCGGACGCCATCAAGGGATCTGAGCTGTCTGTTATCACAACCGGCTCATCCTCTTTCAGGAGCCGCGCGATTACAGGATGGGAGAGCTCCAGGGGAAACGATTCTTTCTCACTGGTCATCGAACGGATTCGGTAAAATTGGCGATCGGATTCACGACACGACCAAATCGACATGGATGTGGTGGGAAATGTCTTGATGAGCAGATCCAACAGGCGATCCATGATCGCCTCTTTGCTCGCCGCCTGCTCAAAGGCCTCCGTGACTTGTAACCACTGGGCTCGGTAGTCGTGCTTAGATCGATAAAAATTCCTGGTGAGAAACCGTCGGACATCGGCGCGCACCGTTTTTGAGAAGGCCAGGACGACCAGCCCGACCAGGGCTCCGAATACCACCACGACGCTGAGCCCCAGCCCCAACGGCTGATTCGTCCGGCGAAGCCATTCGCCGATCACCCCCACCGCCAGTAAATACAGCCCAATGACGATAAAGGTCACTGAGCCGAACAGAGCCTGTTGGGAGACATAGGCATTGACGAAGACATCGCGCAGATGGGTCCGTCCCAACCCATAGGCGGTCAAACAGAGCGCCATGGCCGTCACGATGCTTCCAATCAAAACCTGATTCTCCTGCCAGACTGGAAGCAGGAGCATCTGGCTGGCTTGGTAGATTTGGTAACCGGCCAGCCCCCCTAACCCAATCACCATGAATTTCAACTTATGACGAACCGGTTCCTGGCTAGCGCGCAAGACTAACTCCAGTTGTGCCAGCGCGAGAACCATGCCGATCACAATAAAGACATAGGGCATGCGTCCCAATACGGTGAGAGCAATCGCTGTCCCGGCATCCTCAAGAACCTTCCACTCGAAAATCTGTCCGATCACTACGAAACCAGTCAGCAACAAGCCTAAGCATCCCACGATGCGAGCCCGCCATAAGGCAGAGCGATTACTGCTCCGCTGAACCGGATTCAGGAATCCCAGGCCGACATAGAGCAACGCGGCTGGTTCGACAAGCTCTGCAACCATTGCGGCCACACGCCACCCTAGAGCATGGGATTCGACGAACAGACCTGCAGCATTCGCCAAATGGGCCAAGGCGATCGTTCCCAGCAACAGTGCGATACTCCGGTGCAAGGAACTCCCTGGCCGTATAACAAGCAGCGTACAGGCCATCACGCCGGCCATCGCCGCGACGAGAAAAGCCGCTATTGAAAACCAAGTCGGAATCATCATGCTGGACCTTTATGCGTGAAGCGTCGTTCGTGAAGCGTATTTCGTTTCAGAGTTGGACCCTTCACACTTCACCCCACGGACAATTCCAATTCCGATAATTCAACATTCCCAATGTCGTCCCTCTCTTCACCCCTTACTTCTCACTTCTTACTTCAAACATTTACCCACTTACCACTCACAACTAACCACTTCCCCCTCACCCAATATGCCGATAGAGAAGCCTGCCTGCTAACGTGAGCGCGCTGTTAGGAAGACGCGCAAACCCCTCTTTTGCCAGCCATCCTTTTACCTGGTCAAAGGATGAAGACGCGGTCGCGGCGGGGCAGCGCCATGTGGTCAGAGTTGAACTCGCTGCCGACCAGTGTTCCTTGAACGCAATCAAGCCTGAATTATCAATATCTGAACGTCCAAAATCGAACCCTTCTGCCCCGATTGCTTTGGCCTCTCTAATCACATGCCACAAGAGCATCGGTGTGCCGCCGAAATTATTGTAACGGGTGTCAGATCCACTATATTTGTAGACTATTTTCTTTCCGTGTCTAAGGGTCAAGATGCCTGCTACAGGCCTCCCTGCCTTTGAAGCAATCCTAATACACATATCATCACCCATACAGGTCGCGAGGTTCCGAAACCATTCGATCGGTTGCGGGGGAATGCGGTGTCGTGCCCGAGTCAGCTTGAGCAGAGCAAACAGCTGTTGGATCAAGGATTCACTTCGACCCACTTCATAACTGAGCGACTCTCGCACCGCGCGACCGATCCTGTGCTGGACACCTTTCTTACTAAATCCTTTCTGCAACGTGTCAAGACTGGGGCGAAGATCGAGCTGGTGCAGACAATAGGTCTTAGCCTCGCTAAAACCGTTGCGATAATCCAAGAGGGAGTCTGATGACCGAATTTCCACATACCTCCATCGTTCGTGTTTCCTCAGCGATTCGGCATAAACACAAATTGTTCCGAATTCACCAATATCGTCAACGAGCGGCTCACAGTGATCCGAAAAAGGCAACGACACAAGCCGGTCGCCGGTCAGCCAACTACGAACGACGCAAAACAGTACGGCATTCGTGAGTTCTTGGGATGCCGGGGACGTCGTGAAGGCGACCGGTTCATACCCGTAGGTTGTCTGCAATGCGCGCAACCAGCCGCGAGTATGAAACACCGAGGCCTTTGGGTGTCGGGCAATGAGCTCAGGCCAGCGATCATCCTGTAGTGGATCAATCGTATAGACGCTCATGCTCGGATAAGTACTCACGATCCTGTCCGATCATCAAGTTGGGGATGAATCCATCTTGTCTCAAGTCTGCGTAACAGCCAGGCGATGGAAAGCAGAACAACAACGGAAAGTACGAAGAGGGGAATGCCTCCGCTACGGTGCAACAGACTATTCGTAATGAATGTCGGATCCACATAATTGGCGAGAAGGGCCAACCCGACGATGCGAAAAGCATTCTTCACGATGGCGAGAGGAATTACGACCGCTATCAGCCCCAGCTTCGTCCCAATGGACCGAAGGAGGAAATGCCCGGCTACAACACTGGTGATGAGAAGAGAAAGTGCCGATCGGATTCCGCTACATTCCTCCGCAACATGAATCGTGAAATTCGATAGACTGAATACGAAGCCTTGCCGGAAAACCGGGATCCCCAGAAGCGAAAACAGCGCGGCGGTTGCCTCTGTCGACGAACGCTGAAGAAATCCTACAATGGCCTCCAAAAGAAACGAGGGAAGCGGCACCATAAAGAGAAGACAGAGCAGCCCAAACGACACCCTGCGACAAATGCCGACCCCGAAACAGGACAGCACGATCCCCCAGCACATCATCACGAACGCCAATACCGTCATCGACAGCTGGTCCGGGGCAAAGATCGCAGCATCGGCAGACCAGTAGCCCCAAGCCCCCAGCCCGATCAATAGAGAACCAAGCCATGGGCTCCACTCCCTTGAGGCAAAGGTCGCCTTCCGATCGAGATAGAGCACATACAGGCTCAGTCCTGGGATGAGCAGAATGTGCGAATACTGTTCCTGCTGTTGCGTGAGTGAAAACAGCGAAACCAGCGGTTGCCAAAACCATGCAATGGCAGTAAGCAACAAGAGAAGGGACAGGCCATTGCGGGTCTGTATACTGAACGGCAAAGGCTGGCTTAAAGCCAGAGTCGGCCCTCCCCTCAGACGGTCGGCTCTTCTGCCGGCAGGCGCCTTAGCCTCAAGCGGAGCCGTTGTGCTCATATGATCGCTGATCTGCATACAATCTGGTCTATTTGGTTTGTTTGGTTCATTTGGTCTATTTGGTTTGTCTGATTTAGCCGGTTAGTCTGGTTCAACCAAAGGCACAAAACAAACCAAACCAACGAGTCAAACCAATTTCGTTTCACGTCTAACGTTTCACGCTTCCCGTTCAGCAAGCTCCTTTGCCCTTTATAACTGCAGCAGGAGTCGCAAGAAGAATTTTAAAATCGGCCCAGAGCGAACGCCTCCTGGCATAGCGAATATCGAGTCGGACCATTTCGTCGAACGTTGTCCGGCTCCGGCCAGTCACCTGCCACAATCCCGTGATGCCAGGCTTTGAATCCAAGACTCGGTGACGATGCCAGGGCTTATACTGTTGCAGCTCATACCACAGGGGAGGTCGTGGCCCCACTAACGACATGTCTCCCCAGAGCACATTCCACAATTGGGGAAGCTCATCCAGGCTCGACTTTCTCAGAAAACGTCCGATCGGAGTGATGCGAGGGTCGTTGGTTAACTTGAAAGTCTTAGGCTTATCTTTACTTCCCTCCTGCTCCTTGCCGCTTGAACTAATGAACCAGCTCACATAATGATGATGGATCGAATGATCTGCATCGGCGATCATGGTCCTAAACTTGCTCATCATGAAGGGTTTCAACATCTGACCGAACCGCACCTGATGAAACAAAATCGGCCCGCGAGAAGAACACTTGACGAGTACTGCAATGGCCGAGAGTATCGGCAGGAGAAGCAGCAGAAGCGCAAGACTGCCAACAATATCCACGCCTCGCTTCAAGACTTGAAACAGCGTGACCCTCTCTTGCCTCGCATACAGTTCCGGATAGAGAAACGGATCCAGCGTTTGGAGATCTTCCTCTCCAAACTGCAGTGATTCGGGATGAACGCACAGCCGGATCGACAATCCCTCGGGAAGTTCCCCCTCAAATCGAGTCGCGATCTCTTTTCGAATGTTGGAATCGAGCCGCTCGCAGATATCGGCCATGTCCGCCGGATCAAGATCGGGAACGATCAGCCCCATGATGGACTCTCGTTCAAACCATCCGACGATGTCGATGTCCGACTTGCCTGCCGCCATGGCGTCGACAATCCCGGCAAACAGCGCCGGCCCATTATCATGCAGGCTATCCTGCGCGCCGATCAGCAGCATCGCCATGGCGAGGCCTGACCGATCCGCACGCTTACGCTCTCTTGTGACTGTATCCCGAAAGATGTCTTCGTCGAAAACGAGGGGAACCGTCCCGCTCTTTTTCCTTTCCGCGCACGAGGACATCAGACCTCCGGTCTTGTTTGTTTGGTTGATCTGGTTTGTTTTGTTTATTTGGTTGAACTGATTGAACCAGATGAACCAAACAGACCAAACAAACCAAATAAACCGGCTGTTGTTACCTCATCGATGCGTAAGCAACTTCTCTATGTTGTTTAAGCGACAGTTCTCCCGCTTCTAGAATCCGCACGACGCGAAGACCAGCCTGCCCATCATTGAAGGGTTTCGTGCCGTCCTTGATACAATCCAAGAAGTACCTGGTTTCAAGCTGGAGCGCTTCCAGCTCCTCCACCCTCGGCGCCCACATATCGCCGCTTCGATAGCTGACGAGTAATTGGTGAACCCCCAGCTCAGACTTGATATCAGCCCCCTTGTCATACACCCGTACTTTCTCGGCTGGGTCCAGATCGTTCCATACCAGCATCTTCTTCTGACCCCCGACCAGCGTCGTCCGAACCTTCACCGGCGAGAGCCAATTGACGTTGATGTGAGCGAGTATTTTATTGGGGAAATAGATCGTCAGATGCGCAACATCTTCCAAACAGTTCACATGCGCGCTGCCCGTCGCAACGACCAAATCCGGCTCCGACCCGATCAGATAATCCATGATCGACAGATCGTGCGGAGCGAGATCCCACAACACATTGACGTCATGCTGGAAGAGCCCTAAGTTGACGCGCGTCGAGTCATAGTAATAGAGAGGCCCCAGAGTTCCATCGTCGACAAGCTGCTTGATCTTGCGGACCGCCCCGGTGAACAGAAACGTGTGGTCCACCATGATCTGCAGGTGTTTGCACTCCGCCAGTTCGATCAGTTCTTCCGCTTGCGCGGAAGTCGCGGTAAAGGGCTTTTCGACAAATACGTGCTTGCCATTCTCCAGCGCCTTCTTAGCCAGCTCAAAATGGTATGAGACCGGTGTCACGATGGCCACCGCGTCGATGTCCGGAGATGTGACGATATCATCTGAATCGGTCGTCACCCTAACACCGGGATGACGGGCCAACACCCGGGCCAATGCCACAGAGTTCTTATCGCACACGGCCACAACCTTGCAGTCTTGGTGTCCTGCAAAATTACGCACAATGTTCGGCCCCCAGTATCCGTACCCGATGACTCCGAGCTTAATCATGGCATTCAACCCCTCATCTGGTTCGTCTGATCTGTCTAGTTCATCTGGTTTGTTTGGTTCATTTGGTTAGCTTCGTTCAACAAAACAAATCGTACCTCCGCAGCTGTCCAGCGCCTTGCTGCTTTTACCCACTTCCCACTCACTACTTCCTACTCACTACTTCCCACTCCCCACTTACTACTCACAACTCACCACTTACCCCTTCCTACTTATCCCCCGGATTCGAATCCCTCTAACTCGTGAGGTTGACAGACGAGAATCCGCATGTGACTAGTTTCCTCAATACCGATCTCGCCCCGGATAACTTCTTCGAGATGCGACTTAAACCGAGTAGCCACCTGCGGCATAGATTCTTTCGCCAGAACCGTGAGGACAGCTCCGATAATCCGCCCATCGCGATACCAGCCGACGTAATCCGTTTCCCGAACGCTGCGGAATGACGCGGCTATTACTTTGGGGGCGATATCAGAATTCATCTGAACAATTCCCCCCTGCGCATCAGTCCAATGAACAAGGATGATCTGCCAATAACGTCCGGACTGCTCAGATCGCTTCGATTCGATCGCCAGGAGATGCCTAAAGGCTTCTTCGTTATACGCGCCGCTTTCAGAGCGACTCGCCACAGATGCCATTGCTTCCATCGGCCTAGTCGCTGTTACCATGTTGATGAAACCGCTGCTAATTTCATTACTCGTACGAAACAAGGCACGCCCAACTGACTTTTCCAACCCCCAAGTCCCTTCCAGCATGGAGCACTATCACCCGACTTCGCTCCGTCAACAATACCGATGAGGTGGGGGCACCCCCCTCGAAAGGGTTATAGGGGAAACCTGGCTGGTCCAACTCGTTTGGTTGGTCGAACGAAACAAACCTGATGAACCAAATTAACCAGATGAACCAGACAGACCGCCTGAAGATTTAGCTTGTGGATGAATGGGAAAGAAGGGTGAAACCTAGAATGGTTGGGGGGAAAGTGGCTGCAGGTGCGAACGTGATCGGGGGTTACAGGCAGGCCTCTCAAGAATCGAAGGGTATGTTACGCGATGATGAGCTCTATGAGGATACGCAAAAACTATGCTTACTCGCGAGACTGGCGGGACGAGTGAGACGAGGGGAGGCAGGCTGAAGACTGAATTATTCAGAACTCCGGAACTTCGAACCCAAACCTTCGGCGCGCACAGTGTGGTCAACAACCACTGTTCTTCCGTCTTGGCCAGTCTGCACTACGCCGCAAATTCAACTCGAATGGTACGCCCAAGACGCGCTTCAAGCGTGATGAGCATTTCGAGACTAAACTTGTCCCATTTGCCACACACGAGGTCGGATACACGGGATTGCGCGATGCCGAGGCGCTTGGCCGCTGCTGCCTGGGTAAGCTTCTGCTTCTCGATATAGAGTCGCAGATCGCTCATTAAATTGGAGCGCATTTGGAGCACCGCGGCCTCGGCTGGATCGAAACTCAGGTCAACAAACACATTGCCGCTAGATTTAGTAGGTTTCTTCTTCATGGCCGCCCTCCAATTTGATGATACCGTTTGCGAGCCAACTCGATGTCTTCTCTCCGAGTCTTCTGTGTTTTCTTTTGGAACGCATGGAGCACATAGACCGCATCAGCGAACTTGGCCACATAAAGCACGCGCCATTCCCCCAACACGTGGATGCGAATCTCCCGGACCCCCGCACCCACCTCGCCCATGGGCTTCCAATCCAAGGGAGCCAACCCCCGCTGAACAAAGCCCAACTCGAAACCGGCAGCACGCCGGGCTTCAGCCGGAAATTCCCTAAGATCATCCAGGCTGGAGCCAACAAACTCCAGACGCTTCACGGTCGCAATTATATAAGTTTACTTATAATGCATTCAACAAGAAAATCGTGACGAGATGCACTGAGGACAGCCTGGGTGGTTCCCTGTGCTAACCGATGGTGCGCGATAGGCGAGACGGGGGACTGTTCGAGATCCGAAGTTCGAGGCTTTCCCCACTTCGTGGCTGACCCTCGTTTCACCTCTCACCCCTCCCGTCCCGCCCGTTCCGCGCTTCAACACCGCTTCTCGGTACCTGCGACGCTTGAACAGTTGCTGTCCCTTATTTCTGTCCATTGTAGGATTACAGATCTGACCACCTATGGCTTCAGATTAGGATTTTGCTGGGCACTTGAAGCAATGTAAATTATGCGCTACAGTATGCGCTATATTGTACGTATGATTTATCACAATGAGGTGCATAATGGCCATCGCCTACAAGAAAGATGAAATACTCAGCGCTTCCAGAGTGGCGCGTTCCTTCGGACAGGTATTGGCTGATCTGAGCGGTAAACGCCGCCGCGTGGCGGTCGTCAAAAACAACCACTTGGAGGCGATTCTCCTCCCCATTGAAGACTACGAAACGATGGCGGAGGCCCTTGCCATTTTGGAACATCTTGAGATTTATCGTCTCGTACGGGAGCGGAAGGGCAAGAAACGTCCCAACACCATAAGCCTCGACGCCTTGCTGAAAGAACAAGGCCTTGCCGTATAAAGTCACCCTTACGGCAGAGGCAGCCGATGACTTTCGACACCTTGATGGTTCCCTGAAAAAACCGGTCGCCACGCAGCTGAAAAAGCTCGAAACATCTCCCCTTCTCGGCGAGCACTTGGGAAATAGGGCAGGTCTCGACCTCACGGGCTATTACAAGCTCTATGCGGCAAAGAAGGGGGTCAGAATCGTCTACCGCATCATTGAACAGGAAGTGATTGTGGAAGTAGTGGCGATCGGGAAACGCGAGGACATGAGCGTCTACCAAACCGCGCTCAAGCGAATCAGCTCAAAGGCCTGACCATGTCCCCCTGCCGGACCTACCGATCAACGCCGCTTTTGACAATGCGTTGCCGCATATGACCGCGACTGGAGTCCATCTTCCGCCCTTGCGTTCGTCTGCCGCTCTGCAAGAAGCGGCAGCTTGCGTCAAGCGTTACCCCTAATAGTCGGCGCCCACCAGATCAGAAAAGGCCACTCACCAGACGACCGATCTGAAGCCATCTGGTTGATTTGGTTTGTTTTGTTTATTTGGTTCATTTGGTTAGCTTTGTTCAACCAAACAAACTAACGGGACGGGCGAGACGGACGCAAGTTCGAGGTCCGAGGTTTCGGGATCTTCGAACTCCGACCTTCAGCCTTCAGCCTTTACCCCTTACCCCCCTTCTTCCAACTCCGACAATTCCACATTCACCATTCATCATCATTCCCAATTCCGTTTCACCTCTCACCCCTCCCGTCCCGCCCGTTCCGCGCCTTACCCCTTTTACCCACTGACCACTTACAACTCACCACTTACCCCTGACACTAACCCTTACCACTCACGCGTTCCGCTTCGCCCCCTACCCCCTATCCCCTCACCCCTTCACCTCTTACCCCTTTACCCGTGACCCGCGTTCAGGAGCTCGACCGCCACATCCACGAGCTTTCTTCTCTCGTTATCCCAGACGTGGGCACGGTATACATTCTGTCCACGCTTCACGACCTCAAAGGATTCTTCTGGGTGGAAATAGAGATGTGAAAGTTTCAACGCAAGATCATCAGCATTCCCAAGATCGAAAAACATCAGGGAGTCTTCACGAAAGTAATCCTGAATGCCCTGCGTGCGAGGCGCCACAACAGGCTTTCCCAATGCCAGATATTCCAGGATACGAGTCGGTAAATTAAGCTCCGTGAAGATGCTGCGCTTATTGGGGATGACGCCCACATCGCATTCCGCGATCGCTTCAGTAAGCTGCTCTAATGACTTTTGCCCGAGATAATGAACCGATTTCCCCAGGCCCTTTTCAGACAGGGTCATCATGATCTGGTCCAAATACGGTGTCCGAGGACCGTAAAGCCTCAACTCTGCAGCAGGGACAGACTGGCGTAATTTCACGAGTGCCTCCACGGCCAAATCTGCCCCGTTCCGGTCCACTAACGTGCCGTGATACATGATGACGAAGGGCGCACTACGCTGATCCGACGGTCTACTCCTCATTTGCGCTGGAGAAAACTTGAATATTGTTTCATCCGGTGAATTCATAACTATACGCATTTTTGATGCTGAACAACTGCGTGAAACGAACAACCGTTCGAACGCGGAGTTCGTGGTGACAACCACATCGGCAAATGCGATGCTCCACTTTTCGATACGGGCCATCAGCCGAACCGCCAGGCTTTCCCTCCGCAAGTTGAAGATCGTCATCATGAGTTCCGGCATTGGATCATGCAAATCCAATATCACCTTGGCGCCGAACAACTTGGGAACCAAAGCAGCGAAAACGAGAATATCCGGCATATTATGAACATGCACGATATCGTACGGCTTTGTCAGCGAGCGAGCAGCAAGCTTTGCAAGGGCGATCACGATAAACAGGCCATACCGGAGCATATAGTGAAATTTAAAACCGCGGTTATGCACAATGCCGACCCGGTCGATGTGTATGCCCTTGAATGTTTCCTGCTTCGGATCGTCCCCCTCTTCCATAAGACAGATAATGTCGACGTGCATGCCTGCCTGCACGAATGTTTCTGCAGCCCTTCGAGGACGCGCATCGCCAGGAAAATCAGAAAATAATACGACCGCCATGCGTTTTCCCCGCAAATCGGAAGTCCCAGGACTCTGAGTCTCTACTCGGTCAACCGGTAAAGGATTACACGGCCTCTCGAGTAAGACCTCCCGGCCCTTCGGACTAGAAGTTGCGGCGATCTCCTGCGCGAACAAACATTTATTTACACCTGAGCCAGAACCCATATTCGCGTAGAAATAGTGCGCGACCTCCTTTGGCAAGGCGAACCAACATTGTTCAGCATAGCGCTTGGTGACATATTCAAGCAGATCGCGATACAGCTGCAGACTGTACCCACCAACCCGCTTCTGACCATTGAGACTCATATAGTCCGGATGGGTATTGAGCAACACCATCCCTCCATGCGCGGCCACCCAATCAAGCTTTCTGACCCAAAGGTCAATATTCGTTTCCTCCAGCAGAAGAAAGACCGTCGAGTCCTGCGGCATGGTGTAAGGCAACTCAACATATCCTTTCCCATCTATTCCAGGAACCCAAAACGGAAAAATCGTCCGCACGCCATCTGGCTGTGGCTCAAACGGGTCCGTATCAAAGGTGGAGGCATCGTAGAGAACATTGAGATCCTGCAGCCATTCCAGATTATGGAACATGAATCCTGAACGAAACCCCACAGCCTTCCACGATTGCAGATATTGGTTGATTCTCTGAGCCTGTCGTCTGAACGTCCCCTCCGAGCGATAGAGCGACCCATCATGATGTAGGTCATGGATACCAACCTCGAATCCGCTTTCACCGAGAAAGGCACGGAGCGTTTCGGAAACTGCATACTCTCCTTCCGGCACAAAATTAAATGAGGAGCGAAACCCCAGACCGATCTCCACCTCAGCAAGGGCACGGCATCGTTCCAACCCTTTCCTTCCCTCGACATCATGAGTGAGGACAAAGGCAAACTTCTTACCTCCTGGCCACCCTGGCCACCCTACAGGAGTGAAAGCAGCCGCCGGATCGATTGGCCAGATATTGCCGACATGACGCCTCAATCGTCTGGCAAACAACCGTCGTATCGTCAGCCGAACACTCCGTGGAATGGCCGGCTTGAGAAAGTAATAGATACCTGTCACAGACACCTCTGATCCGCTGAGTCGTGGACTAAGACAGCGGCACTACGTGATTCAGCTAAAGCGATCGAACGACGTTGCTCGCGTCACTCCAAACTCCAATGCAGCAAAAACGCGAATCGCTGCATTCGGTCGTAAGAGACGCCGACATCAGTCCCTGTCAGGACATGGCCTCGTATGGTTCCATGTCAAAGAGAGTCCGGAGAATGAGTAGCGGAGATGTCCTGCGCATGTCCCAAAATACGGAAAGAGCAAAACTGGACAGATACTGTATTCATATACCAGATAGGTTCACTTGCGATGCTAGGTGGTGACAGAGTGCCCCGGGCGCGACAACCTAGCGCACCTACACACATATACATATCAACATACGAGCAGGGTATTGAATAGCTTAACGGAGAAACCGATCAGCGCTACCAGGCACCAGACTTGCGTATCCTCTACCTGTTTACCCATGGATGGTTCAAGATAGAGGCGGGTGGGACAGTACAGGTACGGCTCACCACGAAGGAAGATCAAGACCCGTCCTGGTAGATCACAATGAGCCTAACCCCATTATTATCATCTCCCCTGAGATGGGCACCGCTAAACTTTACCTGGAGAGAGCCATGAAACAACTTCTCTTGATCATGACCATGATTTTATGGGCGGCCTCGGCACAAGCGGCAACCAGATATGTAGATGGCGGCGTCGCCGTATCGGGCAATGGCCTGTCCTGGTCGACCGCCTGGAAAACCATCGCCGACATCGCCGGGTTGAATCCTGGTGATACAGTCTACTTTAGTGGAGGATCTTCCGGTCGAACCTACAGTACGCCGGTTGATTGGCAACCCCCGAGTGGGTCCGCCGGCGGGGGCCCCATCACCTATGCAGTAGGACAAGACAAGGGACATAACGGCATGGTGGCGTTTACTCGCGCTGGCACCTCAGCCAGGATGTCCTTTATCTCTTTGGACACGACACGCTATATCACGATCAATGGAGGAGTGAATGGGCAACGGCGCATGACGGTAGATAAGTCGTTTGCATATCTATTCTATACGCAAAACATGGCGGACAAGCATGTGCGCCTCCTCTATGTCGAATGGAACGGTCCTGCCATCCTCAGTTATGGAAACTATTATGAGATCGCCTATTGTTACGGAATTGCACCGTTATCGGAAGGAGCATCGAGCAGTGATGGATTTATTCAATATATTGGCAGTGGTGGTTCCTCGTCTGGCTATGGGCTGAACTCAATCCATCATAATCATTTTGAAGTCCCGCATAAGAAGAGTGCGGGCGAAGGCTTTGACTTACTGAAGTGGGTAGGGAGTGTTGACATTTACAATAATACGTTTCTTTCTGTGTACAACCCAGGCTATACGGGGAATCAACATAACGATGGGATACAGACGGGTGCAAGCTTTGTCCGCGTCTATAATAACTACTTCGAGAATTTCAATTCCTATCCAATCTTCAACCAAATGTTCGGTGACACGGCCCACTGGAGAATCTACAACAACGTCATTAATGCACAAGAGTCAGGTGTGGACTGGACAGCCTATCATTGTATGGCACTGGGATTTCCTGTAACAGGTAAGACCGTTTCGGATTATATCGTCGCCAACAATACCTGTATCGGCGGCGCTAATCGACGGGGGATTCACTTTAATACAGGTGCGGTGGGGACAATCGGAGCGGATGTCTATCTCGTGAACAATCTTGTCTACGACAGTGACACGGTCGTCACATGGAATGGGCCAGGCACACCAACCGTCTCGAACAATGTCGGCGGAACCAGCAATCTTGGGTTCGTCAATAATGCACTCTTTCCAATAGCAGATTTTCGCTTAACAGCTGCGGCTACTTCAGCCATCGATCAAGGCATTAGGCCCTCGTATCTAACATCTGTGTATACAACAGACAAGACGGGTGGTTCTCGAATGCTAAAGCCCACTTGGGATATCGGAGCATACACGTCAGACGGGCAAGATCAAGTAACACCCAGTCCTCCACTAAATCTGTTCATTAAATAATATACACATCCTCCGCTATTCGACTCTTAGCAATGATCTTGGATCCTCAACCCTAGAGGCAGGCATAATTGATTTGCCTAGAAATCTATTGACGGCTTCATGAATTCTCCTTCGGTGAATCTCTCCGTCGAAACGCGAAATGGTGATACAGGATGTATAGATCGGCAGGTACTTGCTCCATCGACTCTTGACGTGTCGATAACAGTTATAAAACTCTTTGGGCAGATTCACTATTTGGTTCGTATTGTGCACGCAGAATGCCGGTATGGCATAGGACTTCATCCCCTTTTCTAGGGCAGACAGGCAGATGTCGGCGCCATACATGTGGAAATGAGGCAGCGTGGGATCAAACCGCAGACCAGATGATTTTCGTATCACCAACACAATCTCATCCAAAGTCTGAACAGGTTCAGGCTTGTCGATTTCGTTACCGTGAAACCCCATGCCATTTGTATAAACTCGGCCTATCCCCCCAGGCCCTCCTGGCTTAGACCCAAAGCACCCTAGTACACCCCAACGTGTCTTTTCTTTTTCAAGACAAGAAAGCGACTTTCTTAAACCCGGCAACCATGTTTCCGGTAAATACACATCCTGATGCACAAAAACGATGACATCGTTGTCTGCTTCATCGATGGCCTCGTTATACGCCAAAGCGGCTGAAGGAAAATTATGCTTGGTAATAAGTTGCATGTTACCATTGCGGATATCAGGCGAAAGGGAGAGATTCCTTTGAAGGACCACCCTGTTATTGACTGCTGCAACAATAGTAACGTTATCCTGTTTCATTCAATTACATGAATCATATGGTTTCGCTGAAATACGCACCTGTTGAAAAGGCATGACTGCTAGGTCTGCTCGCCCGCATTTCTATCCGTCTGGAAAGGGCTATGGTGCTTATAGTTAGCCTCGCCTGAAAGAAAGAGCGAATTACTCACATCTTCATAACTCGAAGCTTTTCGCGCAAGAACTACGATGTGATACGGCAGGCCTAACTGAATATCTAGTATCTGCAATCTGAAGTAATCAACTGTCTGTATTACCAAGTTAGTATCGAAAACGTGATGATGGAAGCATCGATTATCATAGTTCTTCATCGATCGTCGTCGGAAAGAAGTCATGTCGCCAGCAGCTGGGTCTAACCCCAAGTCATGCAACTCCATAATTTCGTCGAAATGAGTCCTATCATCTTCAGTCGTGGACCGATCATAATCGTCGATAAGGTGTTGCAATTGTGTCACCGGACGTTTGTGATCGAAGGTCCCATCTTTGTGAGGAACGACCATCAATAACACTCCGCCAGCCTTTAATACCCGTAACCACTCAGAGATCGCTTTCAGAGGATTCGCAATATGCTCAACAGCGTGACTTGATAAGAGAAAGTCATATTGTTCGTTACCTATCCCACTTAGATCGACTGCATCCTTGACATACTGATAACCCTTGCGTTTCCCTCTTTGATAGAGATACTTGTCCTGGCCTTCTGTTATATGCCCCTCCCACACAGTGTTCTCGTTGAAGTTGCATCCATCAAGGTTACTAATAACGCGATAGACTGGTATCAGTCCGATCCCCTTGAAGATATTGCTTGGCCCACCGATCTCCAGCCCATTCTTTCCTTTTAAGTAATCGGAATATAATTTAAAACTGCCTATCCTTTTCGGAAACACATAACTCGTCGCCCTCGATAGTAGATTTAATAATTTATTCAAGTTGAAACAAGAAGTGCTATCGCGATCGACTTGAGCCATTCCATCTCTATCAGCGCTATAGCAAGTCATTCGACCTAGCCTTCACAGTGGGCTTGCTGCGTCTATTTCCAGATTTTCCAACTTCGAAAAGCGCCTGCATCAAATCATCACCATATCGCTCCTGAGAAAATTTGGCTGAAGCCCACTCTTTCGCACTCTTTCCCATCAGCTCTGCCTGGGCTGGATTGTTAAACACATACTCAATTTTCTGCGCGAGCTCTTTGTAGGCCCCAAGGGTATACAGTAACCCCGTGACCCCATCTTCAACTAACTCAGTCGTGGCTCCGCTTCTTGCTCCAATTATTACCTTACCAGCAAGCATCCCCTCGACCGTAACTCGGCCAAACCCCTCGGATCGGGAACACATCAACACCACGTCCGCGATGCACATGTAACTATATGCATCATTTTTGAAACCCAGAAACCGGACATTGTCCTGTATGCCATTTCTTGCAATTAGGCTATTGAGACGAGCGGTATAATCTTCATAACTGTTTCCGATTAGGTATAACTCTATGTTCATTCCCCTTTTTACCAGTTCCGCTACTGCCATTATCGCTTCTTCCTGATTCTTGCCTTCCGCAATTTGTCCGACAAATATACATTTGAAAGCGCTTGATTCTATCTGAGCCGGCATGACTGGATTAGAAACTGAAACACTCTGATATATGACTTTCAGCTTTGAAGGAGGAATGAACCCTTGCAAAGCATCTGCAATCGCCTTTGAAGCAGCAATGCATAGCACCGATAGTCGGCTAATTAGGCTTAGTGAAAACTTTTTCCCACAAATAAATCGGAGGCCGTGCTCTAGATAACCGTACTCATGGACATGCCAGATATGCGGTCGACCGGTTAAATATGCCGCCACGGCTCCCGTAAAAACCGTTGTGGTATTCGTATAAACGATGCTGCTTCTCCATCGAAGTATTGTCACCAAGACAGGAATGACCATGACCAGTGATATGAAAAGGCTCCTCATGCGGCGCCACCAGGACATGGAACCTCCGTAAACCCATGGCTGGTACTTTACAACCCGAAAGGCAACATTCAATTTTGAGAGTTCCTCACATAGAGGACCTTTATATGGCAAAAGCACATGACACGTAATGCCTCTATCAGTCAGCGACTTGATGGCTTCAAGCAATGCTCTTTCTGCTCCCGCCACATAGGCAGAATGGGAGACAAAACAGACACTCATAGAATTTACATTTCTGCGGTCGTTTGGCATCTCACTTCATAGGATCATTTATTGATGTCAGAGCCAAACCTGCCCACTTCTTGAAGCGGCAACGGCGCGAGTGGAAGCAAGCTTTTCGGGCAATGGGAAGCCTTACGATGTGGTGTATTGCACTGATCCCTGAGTGTCTCGCACCTCGTTTTCAGGCAGGTTTTCCTTAGAACCATGCAAGAGCGCGACAATCATCGCGATGATCATGAACCAAAATATGACGATCTGATCGAAATAAGACACGGAAAGAAAGGAGACAACATGGCTAAGAATTGTACAGCCCAGAGACCAGATCATGAATTGTTCCGGGAAGGAATACCGCACTTCGCTCCTAACTGCCTCACCAGTAGTCCTAAAACAATGGACGATCAGCCAGATAAACAAACTCAGCTCAAGAAGCCCTCCATTCACTCCTTCAGCAACAAATTGGTTTACGATGTCCGTCTTAGTAGGATCAATAGAAAGACCCGTCGGCATCCAGTGTGCGGTATATCCTGTCCCATAGAGCCACCACTCATCAAAATGCGTGATGAACGCATCGATCAAAGCAGAGCGGTACCACCCGCCGCCGCCAGTCAAGTCACTGAGCCGAGCGATGAGAAACCACACAGGCGCTTTCATGAAGGCGTGTGCAGCCAACACGAAAATCACAATGCCCCAGCGGATGGCCCTCATATTTGCCCTGGCTCTCCAGCACAGTAATCCGACTACGCTTACGACAAAAGCAAGAAGAGGTCCGCTTGACGATGACGCCACGACAATAATGGTGGCTGACAGGATCGCGCCTCCTGCGAGGAGACGATCTCTCGTACTGTACACCCACAATCCTACAAATAAGGGTAAGGCTGTAGCTCCAAAGGTGCCGGCCAAGATGGGATGTTGAAACGGCCCCTGACAACGAAGTCTGCCTTCTCGAATCATCGCAAACTCTGGCACGCCACCGAAAACAGAAAACGGGTTTTTACCGGTCAAATATTCCACTGCAAAAAGAACAGCAAGAGGTATAATAATAACGGCGAACATCTTAACCGTGTGCACAACGTCATCGAAGTCCCATATCAAAGCCCGAATGAGAAAATAGATCCCCAGTGAATTATAGGCAGCGCCAAGACGCTCATTAAAACTCACATGACTTCCATCGAAGAGAACGTACAAAAATGAATGGACCACGACCCAAGCGATTAACAGCTTGTCAAAGACGTTCAGCTTGATATTGAGGACCTCCTGCCTGACAACGAGCCTGACCACACCAAACAATATTAATATTCTAAGTAAATAGAAATGCATTCCTCCCACGAGAAGGAATTGCCCTAGCGTCATGTAGCAACCGCCAATCAACATCGGCACTAAGGCATACCGCCGTGGCAGTACTACCAACAGAATCCCCAGGCATAACGTAAGAACAAGGCTGCCTGCTGTTACGGTACTTACAGCTTCTTGCATGTCAAGGCTCTGATCTTCAGACCTACTAACATCTCGCCTCTCAGCACAGGATATTCCCGGTATCGACCGACAACGTCTTTCCGTTGCAGGTAAGTCATGGGCTCATAATCCGTATCATTACGCTATTGGCTGATCGATAAAGCATCGATGCCACAGTTCCAGAGCGACCAATAGGAATATCTCTTTCGAGTAAGATGGCCGCCGACTATTGGCGTCAAGCAGGTGAGCGATTAAGTTTCGCTGAAAGTACCCCCTGCTTAACGTCCTCTCGTCGAGTAACAGATCATGGACGTAGGTATTCAGTTCCTTTGATAACCAATGTTCATAGGGGACAGGAAATCCCGTCTTCTTACGATGCAATATCTCATAAGGTACCCGCCCCTCAAAGGCCTTCTTCAAGATGTATTTCGTCGTAAAACCCTTCACTTTCAAATTAGCAGGCAGCGAGGCAGCATACTCGAGGACAGCATGATCCAACAGCGGGACGCGCAGCTCAATCGAATTTGCCATGGTCATCTTGTCGGCCTTCAAGAGCAGATCGTCCGGCAACCAGGTTTTCGAATCGAGGTACAGCATCTTGTTGAGCAGATCCAGATCCTCTGTCTTGGGCAAGAGCGATTTTCGATATCGATCCAGGCCTCTGCCTCCGACATCTGAATCGAGCAAGCCTGGATTGAGGACAACATCGATATTGGCATTGATAAAAGATAGAGGAGTTGAGGACCTGCTCAGATAGTAGTCTTCAAACTCCATTCCCATAAGCCCACCGTATCTCCCCAATTTCCCTGAGGCCCCCATTTGTGTGAACGAAGAAAGGATCTGGCCGACAACATGTTTCAAAGGACCGGCGGCTCCCTTTATTTTCTCCAACCACAGGAGGTTGCGATAACTCTCATAACCTGCGAATGCCTCATCCCCTCCCTCTCCGGAGATCAGAACCTTTACGTGATCCTTCGCAAGCTTCGAGACATAATAGAGGGCAACGGCAGGAGGTTCACAGATCGGTTCTTCCATATGCCAAACATAGTTTGGAAGAAAGTCGAGGAACTCCTTTGCCGTCAAGGATATCTCGTGGTGATCGGTCCCATATTTCTCCGACGCGAGCTTCGCGTAGGGTCGTTCATCAGCAAAGGTTTCTCCCTCGAAACCGACTGTAAATGTACTGAGTTTCTTGCCTGTTTCTTCTACGGCCAGACTGAGCAAAACCGTAGAATCTACTCCGCCACTGAGCAGAAAACCGACCGGCACATCACTGATCATGTGGTCCCGAACCGATTGCCTTAGGATATCGACAAGGCCCTCTTCAGCCTCCTTGATCGTGACATGATTGTGCTCCCGAGAGAATGAAAGATCCCAATATTCCTTATCGACGCATTTCCCATTTCTCACGGTAAGGCAATGGCCAGGGAGAAGCTTCTTTACTCCTTTCAGGAGAGTGTCCGCGCCAGGAATGTAGTAATAGGCCAAAAGGAGTCTGAGCCCATTGAGATCGACATCTCTAGGAACTGCAGGATCTGCAAGGATAGATTTAATTTCTGACCCAAAGAGAATACAATCGTCATTCATGAAATAATAAAGTGGTTTTATCCCTACTCTGTCGCGCGCAAGGATTAAGGTTTCGCTCGTTTCATCCCAAAGCGCGATGGCAAACATGCCACGCAGTTTCCGGACAAAATCCTCTCCATGGTCTTCGTACAGATGCACGATGACCTCTGTATCGGTTTGGGTCTTGAACGTATGACCCCGTCGTAATAATTCATTCCTGAGCTCCCGAAAGTTATAGATCTCTCCATTGAAGACCACCCAAACAGTATTATCCTCGTTGGATAAAGGTTGTTTGCCCGCTTGAAGATCAATAATAGACAGCCGCCTATGTCCAAGTCCGATGTTGCGAGTTGTATAAACCCCCGAATCATCCGGCCCTCTATGGGCCATGGCCGAGTTCATCCTCCCGATTAATGTCGGCTCAACTGCTCCCTCCTTGCTAAAGAATAGCTTTCCACAAATACCGCACATGATTAGAATATCCCTGACAAAATCATTGTAATTTCCCTACAGCTCACTTGATTCATCACCATCGATTATCTCAATGGTTATAACTCAAGCTTTTATTCACACTCAGCTGGCCAGTTTCAGGGATCAAGCAAGTCGCAGAAGCGACTCATCTGAACGAAGCCAGCGGGCGAATAGCAGCCAGAAATGTCCTTGCACAGGCATTTCGCTAACTCGAAAATCAGAATTTGAACCCGCTGGATTTGCGGTTGGCAGGGATAAACTCTTTATTGAAGCTCCGGACCGATATCCTGCCAGACCAGGTCTTCCGCTTCCTACAGAGTAGGGACATGAAGATTCCCAAGACTTGGTGTCGGCCCCAGCTAAGACTGAATGATAACTTTGGTGGGTCCCTATAAATCGGCAGCTCGCTTCTACCCTTACTCCAATCTCTTGACGAAGATGTCCCCGTGCTTATCACTTGCTCCCAGACTACTTTCTAGACTGTTCAGTTTATCCTTAAACTCCACCAGACCAAGCCAATTGGACAGTTGAAACTCGCCTGGTTTTGCTCCCCACACAAAGTTAAACGTGGAGTTGCCAGAAATAATACGTTTGTCTAGACACGCTATCGCGCTCTTGAGGCTGGCCAGATTAAATTCGAATGATAGGAGATGGGGTTGTACGGATAAGCCATCAAGAGCAGCCTCTTCAAATCCCTCAACATCAATCTTGATATAGTGTGGCACGCCATAATGTTCAATCAGAGTATCAAGTGTAAACATCGGAACCACAATTACCCGATTCCACAAGTTCAGATATTCATCATGCTGGCTTTTCAGCGTTGCCATCCACGCCACCGAAAGTGTGCTGACATCGTCGCGTTCGTCTGATATCTTAATCTCAGCCAGGCCATTCCGCGATCCAACTGCCGCCTGTATCGCTTGGATTCGCCTGCTAGAATAAGATAGTTCAATATGTCTCACGCAGTCAGGGTTAGGCTCGACAGCAATCACTCGCGCTCCCGCAGACTCCAGCGCTTCCGCGTATTGTCCTGTGTTTGCACCGATGTCAAATACCAAAACGTCGGTCGGGAGCAAAGAAGAGTAAAACCTATTAAGCTCTGCCTTTCCTTGCGCAGCTCTCTGGCCGCTCGTTGCGCGGTAGATTCGGCGCGCAACTGCATGCGCACCGAGGACCCACATTAATTCCTCAAATCTTCGTCTGGACGATTTCATGCTTCAGCTCGTCACTGTACGTGTGTTATTGGCGGGTGTGGATTGATCATCATGACTTGACCCTACCCTGTTTATGATAGCGTGCGAATCGCGTCTACTAGAGTAACTTGCAACAACCTCACTATACACTTGAAGAAGCGTTATCCCAGCTGCATTCCAGGTGATCTCCGGAACTGCACGTAGCCCCGTAGTGCGTAACTTTTCCAACAATGTCCGATCACTATGCAATTTCGTAATATGACCGGCGAGGGCACTAACATCTCCCACCTGATGCACCAGTGCATTTTCCATATGCATGCAAAGATCTGTACAAGCATCTGAAACAAGCGGAACACAACCACTACCCATGGCCTCGGTGCACACTAAGCCGAAGCCCTCTTCAATACTGGGAAGTACCAGCACATCGCTGCTGCGCATGAGCTCCGGCACATCGTTTCTATGGCCCAACACCTTCACACTAGGATGGGCCAGCATTGAAGACAGCTTGTGAGCATATGCAGGGAGGAAGTCTCCCGCGATCAGGAACGTGCCATCATTCGACGCCGGCGATTGCAGCCACGCCTCCAGCGCATAGTGCAACCCTTTTCTCACGGCACAAACGCCGACAGACAACATAGTAAAGCCCCGCTGTGGATTGCGCGGCTTCGTGTCAGGATAAAATCGCTTCTCGTCGAAACCGTATATATGGCGCACAAGTTTCTTTCGCTCAAACCCCCGTTCGAGATACGTGCGCACGACAAAATCAGATGGGCATAGTAGCCGGTAGGTTATGTCGTACTCTGCCTCTTCTCTACGAAGGACATCTTCCTTGTAGGCATGTTCGTGATCCGGAGGCAAGACAACTCCAAGACGCTCACATTCTTTTTGTACCACCTCGTAGGCGAACCGGGTATGCGCATTCGGCCTTTCCAGAACGGTAGGGATCCCGAGCCGTGCCGCAGTCCGCAGTGTCCGCAGCGACCCCAGCGGCCAAGCATGCACGATGTCGACCTGACCCGCCAATTGTTCAAGCCTGCGAGACACAATGTAGTCATGCCAGATGCACGCTCGCATAGTCCCGACCAGCTTATAGGAGATCCGCGCTTTCCCCCAAGACAGAGTTGGATTGACTGTGACATTGGCAGGAACCGGTCTCTGAAGGACACCGGGGAATGCCAGCACCTCCGCGCCGGCTGCAGCAAGTCCATTGACCTGCTGCCAGGCTGTATAGCAGATCCTATCCGCGCCAAGTTTATGGGGAAAGCTGTATAAGACCCTGACCTTCTGAGTCTTACCATTGTGCAATCCGGCCACGACTTCTCCTTACGTTATCGGAGCTAGTTTCGCGGATCAGAGCTCTTCATGTTTCCGGCGAGGGGGGGGAAATGGATGCAGAAGAGGGAAGATCAATGGGCCCATTTTTCCATACCGAGCGTCCAACGAATGATCGCTTTCCACTTGATCAGTGAAGACCGATACCTTGATCCTTGGCCGATCAAGAGGCCGACGGCCGATGCCAGGGATAATATTCCGAATCTCGCAACGCCATTCAGGAACATCGCCTTTTTGTAGAGGCCTGCGTAGGCCCCTCCCCTCGTCTTCTTAAGAAATTTGAAAATAGATTCCCTCATCTGGATATTGGCGTAGGAATTTTCTTTTCGTTGCTGGGAACTTCCCCCACCGTGATGAACAACTGAAACAGAGCCGGTGTAGTAATTCACATATCCCGCCTGCCACACTTTATAGGATAGGTCCAGATCCTCCGTGTACATGACATACTCAGGGCTGAACCTTCCGACCTCTTCGAATAGCCCTGCCCTGATCATCAGGCATGCCCCGGAGATGGCCTGGGCTGTTGCGAGTTCCGCCTGCAAATCCTTCACGTTCCCTATAGGGACTATTGATAGCCTTCTATTCATGATTTCAGAATCGTACATTTGGTTCAGAATGGTCGGAAAGGCCATCACACAGCTGGTCTGAAGGGATCTGTCCGAATTCAGCAACTTACAGCCCAGGATTCCGGCCTTTGGGAGTCCCCTTATGAGGGTCAACATCCTGGGAACAGCATCACCGATGATTTCCGTGTCAGGATTCAGAAAGAGCAGATAGGCTCCCGTCGCCTGTTCCGATCCGTAGTTATTGCCCTTGGCAAACCCCAGATTCTCATTGCTCTGAAAGAAGCGAACCTTGGGAAACTCACTAAGAACCATTCGCCCGCAAGCATCGAAGGAACCGTTATCGACCACGATGACTTCAAGGTCTATGCCCGCGGTGTTTTCAAATAGCGACTCAAGGCATTTCCTTGTGTATTCGGCCGAGTTCCAGTTGATGATGATAATTGAGAGATCCACGCTATTCCCAGATGGTCTCTCGCATGAAGATTTTATTGAGTTGCTGTTTTCTCAGATAGGCAATCAGCTCCCGATCGTCCACTTGCGGCACACCGTTGAGGTACCCGGAAATATAGCCATATAAAATCCCTATGCTGCCAATCAGAATTGGAGATCTGAAGGTTCGCCGCAAGCATTTGAGAGCCATGAATAATGGGTGATATCCAGAAATATAATTGGCCCTCCCGTATTTGACGCACGATCGCCACTGCCCATCTGCAGCACCTGTATGCCGATAATGGATGACCTTAAGGTCTAGAATGGTTCGCGATTTCCACCCAAGCATGTTGGCCTTAACTTCATCGAGAGTGTCCCAGCCAGGCGCAGCCAACAATCCGCCGATCGCATCCCAACATTCTCTCTTGTAGATTTTCGTCGCACCTCGAACATGAAAACGAGGACACTGCTCTAGCACTTGAACGCCATTTACAATGTTATAAATTGCCCCTCCTGCAATCCCAAGATCCTGAGATTGACGGAAATATTCGAATATCTTCTCAAAATAATCGGCATCAAAAGCAAGATCACCATCGAGCTTAACAATAAAATTCCAGTCCTTTTCGTTCACTGCATTGTAGCCCGCGTAGAAAGCTTCTATGACTCCGCCTCCAGAACTGCGAAACCCTCTATTCTGCCTGTGCACAGCATGAATCCAAGAGTACTGCTCAACATATTTATCAACTATCTGCCCGGTGAGGTCCGTGGACCCATCATCTACGATCATCCACTCCACAGGCAGGATAGTCTGTGAGGTAACGGATTGTAATGTCTTTTCTATAAAAGCTTCTTCATCGCGGACAGGTGTGACGATCACGTATTTATGATTTAAACGCACCGGAAATAGTTCCCTAATAAATCGGTACTCAAAGTCTTGGAAAATTTGTAGCGCGTGGGAGGAGCGGCACCCGAAAATTCCGACACTATACTAAGTGGTAGCCTTGCTTAGTCGACGTCGCCGAACAAGGCGACCCAGAGGAGCGAGTCTATAAAGCGAATGAGAAACAATCACCAAATATCATGAAAGAGATCTTGCATCATTGCGAAATACCGCTGTTATGGTATGCCCTGAGCCCAAAGCCCTATGTGAAGATTTTCTTGATAGAAACGCCCGCAGGGCGCCCATAATTGTCTTATCTTCCTCGGTAACAAAGTATAGCAACCTGGACAACCTGTTAAGGTTCTTGTAAAGAAAGTCATGCCTTACTTGTGTCGGGCCTCCATTCCACATTGTAGTTTCCCAATACTGAAGGGTGCATCCTGCTTTGCATGCGAGGCGCTTCAGTGTTTCTGCATTGAAAAAATAGAGATGTTCGAAACTACAGTTGAACCCGAACCAGGCGCCACCATAACGAGAAGAGCAGGAGTAATTTGGTGTGCTCAACAGCAATAACCCGCCAGGCTTAATACATTTCACCACACTTTCAAAAAACCGTATCGGACTAGTAACGTGTTCGATGACTTCGAATGCCATGACGATGTCAAACGTCTTAACCTCGCTTGCCAGATAATCCTCAATAGTCCCTGTCGTGACTTCCATCCCACGGCTCCTAGCAATCCTAGCAGCGAAATCGGAAATTTCCAGGCCCCTAGCCCGAGCCCCCTCTTGTACCATTCTTGATAGAAGATCCCCGGTCGCACAGCCAATTTCAAGGACATCCTTTCCTTGCATACCACCAAACCGATCATTTATAAGTTCGATAGGCCTCGGGATCCGCTTTTTACCTTCCAGTATAGGATCTTTCCCCGCTATGCCCAATTCAAGTTTTAACCCACCTTCCCCACGCTCGGCCATGACCCCGGTGAAATACTCTTCCTCATAAAACCTAGGAATTAGATTTTTCAACGGACGTGGATTTAGGTATGCGAGGCCACATATGGCACACTCGACTACACGCATTCCGTCACCACGAAGGTATTCGGCACAGAACTCGTGCGCCCCACAGAAATCACACTTGACCAGCTCTAATTCCTTAGAGTCCCATTTTCTCATAATCATACCCTCAACGCGGAACTACAGAATCTCTCATCTTGTTTTTATACTTTTCCCATTATTTGGTACGGCGTTCAGACAGGTTGCGCTAATCGGAAGGGAAATTGATCCGCCTGAGGGAGAGTTATAGTTTATTTGGCGCGTCTGGGTTTCGCATGGGTAGTCTGACGGGGTAGGATGCGGGCCTCATCAGGAGGCCACCATGCAAGACACCGCGTTGTATCAATACCTGCTGGGCTTGAAGTCGCCGTGGATCGTGAGTCAACAGCCAGATCCAGAAGATCAAGAGCATGGCCTGCGGGTTTCGCAACATCGAGAACTTCAAGACGGCGATCTACTTCCACTGCGGAGGGCTCAATTTGTACCCATGCTGAACCCGGGAGCGCCGTTTATTTAACTTAGCAGCAAAGAACCGGGGTGACGTTCATCGCCCCAGGACTGAAGGCATGAAAGCTTCTAACTACGACGCTTGCTCTTTTCGAAAAAAATAGAACGTCCAGGCGAAAACCCAAGTTGCATGAAAACAGTAAGAAGCAAGCCTCGCTGAGGCTAAGCCTATAGCTCCCCAACGAACAAGTAAGAGTGCAGAGATCACAAATACTATTGCCCATCCTAAATTCATGGAAAACCCAACCCACATTCTTCCTGAGGCTCCAAGCACATGCCCAACTGGGTCTTGAATACCTACGAGTCCAGCAGTGATGACCACAATCACTAAGGTGGCCCAACCCTCCCGATAACTATCGCCGTATGAAGCCATAATGAACGGACTCAATAGGCATAGGACTATTATTATCGGAAACAGCATCAGCGCATTGACCATCAAGGAAAAGGATAAGATTTTGATGGAACTCTTCCTGTCGGAAATACCAAACCTTTCAGACAGTAGTGGCATCACAACTTGGCCCAGAGTCTGAGGTAAAAATAGTAACGCCCCGAACCATTGATTTGCAGCGCTGAACACTCCCATTTCCGCGTACCCGCCCTCCTGATTCACCAGTAGCGCTGAACAAACCCAATTGATCGGGGTGACCAGCATGCCTCCGAGCAACACAGGCATGCTAAAGCTCCATAGCACTTTAGCTTCCTTGAAACATCCTAAATAAGTACTCGATATTCCATGACGCTTCATTTCTCTTCGCAAAGAGATATTGTTTAAAACCGCATTTAACACCATGCTAATGACCGTACCCCAAATCACTCCTGCTATACCTGCGAAGTAGACCCCTCCCACCGTAATGGGAAAAGTCATGATACCTATTATTAGACTAATGCGGGCTTGGCTCTTAAATGCTTCAAAGCCTGCCAACGCACCTGTTTGAGCGCCATTGATTGCCCCGGCTAAAATGGTAAGCGAGCTAATCCGAATCAGATTCGCCAGATGCGGTGCATTGAGAGCTTTCGACGCAATTTGTTCTGCAAATATGGCTAATATAGCCGCAACGACCACACCAGTGGAAACAGCAATGATCTGGGACAATGCGATAATTCGACCGGCTCTAATGGGATCTTTCGCCTTAAATTCAGCTACATACTTGAGCCCCGTCATTCCTAAGCCAAATCCGGCAAACAACTGGTACATCGCAATGGTGCTATAGATGATACCTAGGGATCCAAATTCTTCTTTACCCAGAAAACGGGCGATGAGAATTGTCGAGGCGAGACCTAACAGACGTCCTATTGTCGCTCCAGCAACAGACCAAAACACACCATATGCAAGTCGAGAGCCTATCGGGGACTGTTCAATGCGGTCCACATATTGGCGAGCAAATCGTGGCAATATGCGATCACCTATCCACTTAACGTAGCGATGTGCCACTCTTGGTTCTTTCCAATATGACCCTTAGAATTCTCTCTGTCGCTTTTCCATCTCCATAGGGATTATGCGCTTTCGACATTGCACGATATTCACTCTCATCGGTTAGGAGTCGGGCCGTCTCCCGAATAATATCTTCGGCTTTTGTTCCGACGACTTTCACTGTCCCGGCAACGACAGCTTCCGGACGCTCTGTGGTGTCGCGCATCACAAGCACCGGCTTCCCTAAGCTTGGTGCTTCCTCTTGTATCCCACCGGAATCGGTCAAGATAAGCGTCGCCCGATTCATCAACGCCACAAAGGGCAAATAAGGAAGTGGGGCAATCAAGTGAATATTATCGGCCGCTTTGTTCTTTCCTCTGCCTTCCCCGAGCAGCCTACTAACTGCAGAACTCACATTCGGATTCAAATGGACAGGAAAAATAAATTGGGTTTCCGTGAATTGCTCAGCCAATGTGCTAATAGCCTTGCAGATTCCTATAATACCTTCCCCTAGATTCTCCCGACGATGACATGTAATCAGAACAACGGGCACATGAACATCGCGATGTAATAAAGAAGCCTCGACACCGCTAATGGCGGGTGGATTAGCCTTGACTCTTTCGAGTGCAAGGGAAAGGGCGTCAATGCCTGTATTTCCGGTTACAATTACTTTTCCTTGATCTACTCCCTCATCAAGTAAATTCTTTCTGTTTCGTTCTGTGGGAGCGAAATGCAAATCCGCAAGACGCGAGGTGAGCGCACGATTTGCCTCTTCAGGCCATGGAGCGCGTAGATTACCTGTCCGCAAGCCTGCTTCAACGTGACCAATGGCTATGTTGTTGTAAAAGGCTGCTAGAGATGCGCTGAAGGTTGTGGTGGTATCACCCTGAACCAGAACCATGTCTGGTTTCTCTTTATGCAGATAGTCATCAATTGCCTCAACCGCCCTCGCTGTCAAACATGCGAGGCTTTGATTGGGTCGCATGATTGCCAAATCGGCATCGGGAATGATTCCGAACACATCTAGTACCTGGTCCAACATTTCTCGGTGTTGAGCGGTCACACAAACACTGGTTGACACTGCCTTTTCTCTTTTCAGCCTCAAAATAACTGGAGCTAACTTTATACCTTCTGGACGAGTGCCGAAAATAATGGATATTTTCATCTTTACTCAAATGCCCGATTCAGACAGGTGGGATTCCAATAGTTGCTTGCGATCATTCCGGAGAAATACATCTCTCATTCATTCCCTTATTTACTCCTGCCGTTTCATTTTTCCTCACTGCAACCCCGGCGGCACCTCTAGCTGGCGCCAACCGGTCTTAGGTTACGAAGACGACTGGCCAAATCCAAAAATGTTCCAACGACGTTCTCTTCATCAAATTTCAACCTTAGATCTTTAGAAGGAGCGTAGCTCTCAAGTTCGTTGTTCTTAAATGCGTTGTAATAGCGAATAATGGCGTCGCCAATAGCCTTAGGATCATCACTGTCAACGCGGAAAATCCCACTGGTTCGAGACAAATCGCTTAGAACTCCATCCTTGGGACTTACTGCTAGTACAGGTTTACCCGCGGTAACATAGTCGGCCAACTTAGAAGGAAGATAAATTCCTTCGTCCATTTCCATCTCGAGCAGCAGACACAGATGGGCCGACGCGATGCATTTTAAGCTTTCTTCGTAATGCAACATTCCTGTACATTTGACCATCTGATCTAATTCATACTCCTTTACTAAACTTCGAATGCCAGCCTCTTCTCCACCGATGAAGAATACCCGCAGTTTGCCATTTGTCTCTGGAATCCGATTCTGAACAATCTTGAGCGCCTGCAGAATCGGAAGCGGAGATCGCCTAAGCCCTGTGTCTAGGCCAAGTACCCCCGCATGAACGATAGTGAACACCTCACGATCAGGCGTCACTTCTCTGCCATACCCAATATGTGCCAGCACCTCTGCTCGATGGTGGATTCCTGAGATTTTCTCATGAAACTTCCAAAGTCTATCGGATGGATACGTAACGAGATCAGCATTCTCTATAGTACGCCGCAACCAATAATTTGAAACGCTCTGTGAAACACACTGATAGAGTGATGCTTTCTTCTTCTCAAGAAGAGGGATGTGATGCCAATCCCACGGATCATTTATGTTTGCAATCCATGGAATTCCCAAATACTTAGATAGCCAAAATCCTGCTATATGTGCCACCATCGGCAAGGACCGCGAGTACACAATGTCAAACTTATTGGCAGCATGTAACATTTGTGATTTTTCTATTACAGCGGCAATCCATCTAGCATAGGCTAGCGTCTTGTACCTCAGTGCGCTATCTATCGCATACAGCTTGCTCGTTTTAGGTGATGCAGGGAATTGATACGTGTAACCCTTGAGTAGGTCCCAATACTTAGACTCATCTCTACGGCCCAAATAACCTGGAGATTGATCTGGGGATAGAGTTAATACAGCGACTTGACAGTGCCTTTTAAGTAACCCAAGCACCACTTTCCCGCCACAAAAAGCCTCAGAGTTAGCAGTTGGAACAAAATACGGACTAATGATCAAAATTCGAGAGGGCTTCTCGTTCCCATAACTCTGAATAACAGCTGGCATGCTAATCTGATTCCTGAGTAGCTGTCCTAGGTAATACTTGGAAGGGGTTTCCCATGGGCATAGCAGTCGACACTGGCACCAGAACAAGGCGGGCGATCACCCCGTCCGATCAGCGATTACCAGCCACCAATGACAGGGCATTTTCAGGTCGCCAAATCGTCCAGTCAGTAAGAACCACAAGGCTGTTCGGGTCGGGAGATAGACGCGCTTGATGTAATGCCCTGGGTCGGCTCGGTCGTTGTCAATATCTCCGCCTTCAGGGCTGGTACCCGGAAGCTCTTCGGTGAATCCCTGAATCTTCAATCTCGCTGTGTAGAGACGATCGCGCCAATATCGATCTGGCACACTAAACGTGCCGTACACATGATGCGGTCCCTGCCAAGGTTGAACCACCGTCTGTGTCGCGCGAAACCCGTATTGCCCGGCTACAACCGGCGCTTCTGAATGACAGTCGGTGAGCGGCGGCATATTGAGTAGGACTGTCGCTGTTGCCAGGAGCACTGACAGGATGCAGAAAAGAATAAACCAGGCAGGTTTGTTGATTTGGTTTCTTTGGTTTGTTTGGTTCATTTGGTTAGTTTCGTTCAACCCAATAACCAAACAGACCAAATAAACAAAACAAAACAAACAAGATCAACCAGAAATAACGGCGAGAGATTTCAGCACTGCAGTCACGACGCGATCTTGCTGGCAAGAGGTGAGATCCGGGAACATGGGTAGCGACAGCACCTGTGAAACGGCTTTCTCCGCGACCGGAAAATCGCCGGCGCGGGAACCAAGTCCTTCGTAGGCCTTCGCCAGATGAAGCGCGATCGGATAGTGAATACCTGTACCAATGCCTGCTTCGTCCAACTTCTTCTGGAGCTGTGCCCGATCAACCACCCGTACCGCGTAGATATGGTAGACCGATCGAGACCAATCCGGCTGATAGGGAAGGGTTACATCCCCCTCCACCGTAGCAAAGAGTTTGTTGTAGCGCTCTGCAATCTCTCTCCGTTGTCCATTCCACTTCTTCAAATGACGAAGCTTGGCCCGCAGAAAACCAGCCTGTATGGCATCCAGCCTCCCGTTGTATCCTTCAATGTCGTGAAAGTACTTCTTTGACTGGCCATGGTCACGCAACAGCCGACAGGTCTGCGCTAACTTGTCGTCATCGGTTGTAATAGCGCCTGCCTCTCCAAGTGCACCCAAGTTCTTGCCGGGATAAAAGCTGAACGCGGACGCATGTCCCATCGAACCGGCCTTGCGCCATCGGTCTTCTTTCTTTGAGAAATACTCGGCTCCATGCGCCTGGCAAGCGTCTTCGATCACTTTGAGATTGTATTGGCTGGCCAGGTCGAGAATAGGGTCCATATCGGCTATCTGCCCATACAGGTGGACCGGAACGACTGCCGTCACAGGCTTGCCGGTTCGCTTGTGGAAAACCCTCTTCGCATCTGCATCCCACGAACAGTCCTTCTCCAGATATTGGCGGAGCTTCCCAGGATCCATGTTGTAAGTCCGCTCGTCGATGTCGACAAAGTCAGGACTCGCGCCTGCCTGGGAGATCGCCTCTGTCGTGGCGATGAACGTATTCGGCACCGTCACCACCGTATCGCCTGGCTGTATCCCCGCAGCGATGAGTGCAAACCGTAAGGCATCCGTGCCGCTACCGACCCCTATACAAAATTTCGAGTCGCAAAACTGAGCGAACTCCTGTTCGAATCCCTGGACCATCGGACCACCGATAAATCCCGCGGTGCTGAGTGCTGTCTTGAGGACATCGACAAACTCATCCTGCAGGCTCCGGTGAGCCGTGACCAAATCAAGGAAGGGGACTTTCTCATCGTTCATTCTTGGCTCCTCTTTTAGGTGGATAGGGGTTCAGACTGAAGGGGTTCAGGTTGAAGACTAGGGACATAGGCTGAAGGGGTTCAGGCGGTCTTGTTCATTTGGTCTATTTGGTTTGTTTGGTTTATTTGGTTGAATCAGACTAATCGGAGAAACCAGATGAACCAAATCAACAAAACAAACCAGATAGACCTATCTTCAGCCTGGATCCCTACTTCGACTCAAAGAACCGGACCACTCTTCCAGGATTTCCTGCCACAATCGCGTTCGCAGGCACATCGCTGGTCACCACAGAGCCGGCACCGATCAAGGCGTTTTCGCCAATCACGACCTTTGATAGGATCGTCGCGCCGGATCCGATTGACGCACCCCTTTTAACCAGAGTCACTTCCACCTTCCAATCCTGCTCGGTTTGGAGTGCACCTGTCTTGCTTGTCGCGCGGGGAAAGGAGTCGTTGACGAATGTGACGTTGTGCCCGACAAAGACCTCATCCTCGATCGTCACGCCCTCGCAGATGAAAGTATGACTCGATATCTTGCATCGTTTACCGACCTTGGCATTCTTTTGAATCTCGACAAACGCTCCAATCTTGGTCTCATCCCCAACCTCGCAGCCGTAAAGGTTGATGAACTTTGAAAACTTCACGTTCTTTCCAAGCTTGACGTCTGGAGCAATGCAGAGATAGGGGTTGGCTTGCATATCGCCGTTCTTATGGCCTGGCAGCGGCTTATTGATCGGTTTTTTCATGGGTAAATTCTCAGGGGTTCAGGCTGAAGGGGTTCAGGTCGGAGATCGGAGGTCCGGACACTTCAGCCTTCAGCCTCCGTCCGAAACCTTCAGCTTGAACCCCTTCAGCCTGTGCCCCTAGCCCTCATCGCGCAAGGCACGAATCAAGCTATTCAACACCTTCTCGGTTTCTACAATCTTGGGTTCAAGCAGCAATGAATCCTCGTTGCGCAAGAAGCCCAACCGCTTCGACAAATTTAATTGATAATGTAGTTCCCTCAATGATCCGAAGGCGATATTGAGAAACCTGAGATACTCTGCCTCGCTGTCACGAGCGCAACCTTCTACGATATTCGAAGGAACTGACACTGCTGCACGTCGTATTTGAGACGTCAGCCCGAACAACTCTTCTTTCGGAAACCCTGCGGATGCCCGATATACCAACAGGACTACTTCGTCAGCCAACTCAAATACCCGAAGCTGCGTGTGGTCGCGCATGCTGAACTCCTGAACCCCTTCAGCCTGTATCCCTAGTCTTCTGCCTGAATCCCTTCAGCTTCTTCTCGGAACCTTCAGCCTGAACCCCTTCAGCCTATCAACCTGAGGCGTTGCGCCTTACAACGCCTTCAGAAGCCCCACCTGGTCACTGTCCAGGGTTACCTTCGCATGAAATCCTAGCGTGTTCAGAAGCAAGAGCACTCTGTTTCGATCCGTCATCTCCCTCACGAAGACTGCTTCGAGCCCTGCGAGTGGGCCACCCTTGATATGGACGATCTGGCCCTTGACGGGGCGTATGGGTGTGACCGTCACATAACCATTATTCAGTTTTTCCCTAATACCATCGATCATCCGTTCATCGAGCTCAATCGGTCCCGATCCGAACTCGACGATTTTGCGCACCCCCGTGGCGTAACTCACTGCCCGGTAGTGCCGGGATAGATCGAATCGCGCGAAGAGGTATCCGGGGAACAATGGTTGAATGACCGTCTTGCGCGTCCGACGGATAACTTTGCTCACCTTCAACAGCGGCAAGAGACACTCGATGCCCCACTGTTTAATATGCGCTTCGGCCTGTTTTTCTTGGTGAGGCTTTGTGCTGACTACATACCAAGGCATTCCGAACTCCTAATTCGCGAGCGTGAAACGCGGGAAATGCGCGACAGGCGCGACTCGCAAAGAAGAAACAGCCGGCTCGTCTCGCTTTTCCCGCCAGTCCCGCGCGTCTCGCCCATTAAATGGGCTGCCGCCATTCCGGTGCTAATCCGGTTATCGGTGAATAGCTTTCATCCCAGGCATTCAGGCCGAAGGCTGTTAGGCTGAAGGTGTGATTTCCGGACACTTCGGCCTGAACCCCTTCAGCCTGTGCCCCTAGCCCTCGGCCTGAACCCCTTCAGCCTTCGACCCCTCGTATCTTTCGCGTCTCGCTCGTCCCGCTTTTCTCGCGAGTCTCGCGGGAACAATGCAGGCTAACACGAGACCGTGTATGGGCCTAGGATATCAGGGGTTTCTGAACGTAACCGGCGTGGTCTATTTGGTTTGTTTGGTTTGTCTTGTTTCTTTGGTTGAACCAAATGAACCAAATCAACCAGATGAACCAAATAAACCATCTGAATGGTTATGCGGATCCCACTTCCTTTTCATCGGAAATAGTCCCGTAGCTCTCTTGCATGTAGTATGGGACTCCTGCTGCCTCTAGGCCGTTCAGAATGATACAGGGGTTACTCGGCCCACCGATTGTTCGGACGGCTTTCTCCACCACAGTCCGCGGCGTGAGGCCTGCACGGACCACAAGAACTATCGTGTCGGCTATGCCTGCTAGCATGTGCATGTCCGCAAGGGGCAGGATTGGCGGGGCATCGATGATGATGTGCTCATACTGCTTCCTCAACTCCGTCAGCAGTTCAGCAAGTTTATGAATATCGGACAACTCCAGGGTCCGACCGGAGGCCACGCCGGACGGCAGAACCCACAATGGTAGTTCCCCTGCCCGATGGAGACAGGAATCGACCGGTCGCCCCCCTTCAAGCACATCCCGCAGACCGGGGAAATTGCGGGTTCCCATACAGTGGTGGACCGTCGGACTCTTCAAGTCGACATCGATCAGCAGGGTCGGCTTGCCTAAATTCCTGGCAAGGACATAGGCAAGATTGGCCGCCACGACCGATTTCCCTTCGTCCTTGACCGCGCTGGTGATAACCGTCACTCCACTCCCCTTCCCGGATTGCAGCAACACGAGCCTTGCCGCTGCTACGCGGAACTGCTCGGCCACTACCGACGACGGGCTCCACTTTGCAATCAGATCCAACTGCCGCCCGGTCCCAGATTTACCAGAAAGATCTCTCGTTTTGACGGCCGGCAATCCACCCTTTCCTTTACTCGATTTATCTTGATGGCTTCCATTTCGTTTATCATCGTGCCTCCGAACAGGCAGTAGTCGGCCATTCATCACATCGGTTGCACTTGCCGCTGTGGCGCTTCCCAAAAAGAGTTTCTGCGTGCGATCCGCAACGCTGCCGAAATTAGGAATCGATGCAAGCACCCTCAACTTCAAGTAGCTCTCTATTTCGTCCGATCGTCGGAACACCGGTCGATAGGACTCCAGAGCCACAACGCCCCCTACTCCCAGACCACATCCGAGCGCCAGAGACATCAACATGATCTTGAGCCGGTCCAGCTTCTCAGGTTTTTCAGGCAGATTCGCCGGATCCAGAATCCTAAACTGCTCACCCTTCTGACGTTTTTCAAGATTTCCTGAGAGTCGTGCGTTGAGTTTCTTATCCAACAGAGACCGGTAATTTTCTCTTAAATTTCCATAGTCTCGTTCCAGAATCATTAATTCTTGTTCCCGCGCCGGCGCCATCTCGACCCGAGCCTCATATTCTCTTATTTGATCTTTTATCCGAAGAATTCGATCCTTCAACGCTGCAATTTCAAGCTTCAACTCCTCACGTTGCCGAACGAGTTCTCTCAGGTACGTATCTATGGGTTTCCCCTCCTTCGTGAAATGCATGCGCCCAATCTCTGCCTTCAGCGCCTTGATCTCCTGCTTCAGGGCAATGATGTCGGGATAGTTGTCTTTATATTCGGACGCGAGAGCCGTGAGCGTTTTCTCAAGCTCTCTCAGACGGAGCACCGAAGGATCCCCCGTGAATGTTCCGCCAGAGCCCTGCCCCATACCTGCCGTAGGCGACGTTAGCGCTTCGTATTCTTTGAATGTTTTCTCAACCAGCGCCAGCCGATCCGCTGCCCGCTGAAGCGCATCGATCGTGCCCCCCTGCTGAAGCGAGAGCCGATCCAGCGCGCTGAGGTTTGCCGCCACTTGTTCAGGCAATTCCCCCATGTACTTGGTCTTGAACATACTGAGGGCCCGTTCTTGGGACTCAAGTCGTTCCTTCGCCATGACCAGCTCTTGCTCGATGAATTCGGACGCCCCCTCAACCCGTTGCTCTCGTGATCTGAGGTTCTCGTCGATGAATTGCGACGCGAGATTGGCGGTCACTTTCATGGCCATTTGGGGATTTTTGTGCGCAAACGAAATCTCGAATGCATCAATATTTCCCCGCTGGGAACGTGTCGCGTTCGTGACCACCTTGATGTCTTTTCGCACCCGCTCGATCACTGCTTCATTTCCATCCCGGCGAAGGATATCCGGATAGAGGTTGAATTCCCGGATTACTTGATTCAACAGGGTCCGGCTCATGATCTGCTGCTGCAGTGAACTTAACCGCTCTTCGATGCTGGGTCCTACAAGGGCTTTCACATAGTCTTCAGGGATTTTTTGACTCTCCACCAGAATCAGGGTGCTGGAACGATAGCTATCCGGCGACATAGTAGAGACAATGCCGCCGCCGCCGACACAGGCGAAGATAATGGCAAGGGCAAGCCATTTCCTTCGGAGAAGGATGTGCCAGTACTCGAGAGGCCCCATTGTTATTGCATTGCTTTGGCTCGCCATTCTTACCCCCAACTGGCCCCTATGCTAAGCGTAATGACATGGCGGTCAAACTCCGTGTTCACCGACCCTGACTCACTGGTGAATTTTGTATAGTTGTAGCTTAATGCAGTCGACCAGACGCCGGTGACCCAATACACTATATCTCCACCTGCTTGAAACGAGTCATATGTCTGTGCTTTGAGACCACCCCCGCGAGTCGTGTGCACATAACTCGCCGATTCTGCTAACTGCCATTGTCGACCGATTCTCTGGATGGCGGCCAATGAGAACCGATCTGCAATCAGCGCTTCTCCCGCATCTACAAAACTTGGAATGGCTGTACGCGCATAGCTCATCGTTGCGCTATTGTTTAAGAAATTCATGGCCAGCGATGCATTCGCAGCGTAGGTTGTCAGCCCGGTGCTGATCACAATGCCTCCGCCCCCCAACTGAGCGCTAAGGTTTTGTGTCAGCAGTCGTGACCATCCGAGGGTCGCAGTATCTACCTTGAAGAAGGACGATGTGGCGCCCCTCGTGGATTCGGTTTGCGATTGAGAATACCTGATATTCACTGTGTCAAGATCGCTTAGTCGAGCTGTCCCTCCCACTGTGCCGGTTTGCATTGTCGTATTGAACAGATTCGACCCTTGCGTTGAAGGAGACTCCGTGAACCTCAGTATTGAGTAGGAATATGATGCGTCTATACTGGTCAAATTTGTCGTGGCATAGGATGTCGATATGGTCCCGATATTCATCAGGTTGTTTCTCCGCAGGAACTGAATACCTTGCGCAAACACATCATCATTTTTGGGAATATTGGGATCGACCTGAATATTGGGATCGCTGGGACTCGTTCCAGCTGTCGGATTCACTAACCGGGGTGGTAGCTGCGTATAACTGAACGTGTCCGTGATGCGTAAACTTGCATGTGGAAACAACCTCTTTATGGAGTTGTCGAGGTTGAGAAAGAGGCTGCCGCGCGCGCCAAGGAAGTCGAGATTGGGATTTCTCACATAGGTTTCGCTAAATCCCCCGATACCCAGACCGCCAGATGCATACTCTCCGAAGTGGTTTACTCGAAGGTTTGGACTCACGTTTGTCACGAAATCGTCTCTCCGGAGACCTGGTGTCGCAGGCCTAAAGAACACATTGCTGTCATACCGCTCAGAAACACAGAGGGAAGGCACTACCTCAAAGGAACCGGTCCCTGATGCTCGTGAAAGGGGCGAAGACGTTCCGCAAGCTCGGGTGTACTGTGCATGGGCCATGCTCGTCATTCCCATAATAAGGAGAACCAGCAAAGCACTGAATAAGCCGCTCACGGGAGGCGTGAAACGTGAAACGTGAAACGTGAAACGAGCCGAAAGAGTTTTTCCGCAGTCTCCAAGAGCGATCGCTGAGACGTTCCTTCGATACCCATATCTTTTACGGGACAACAATGGTGTCCCCCGACTTCAAGGTAAAGTTCCCGATCGCACCTTTCCCGGCAACCAACTCGTTGTAAGGAACAGGGATCCGAATTTGAACTTCTTTTCCGTTCTCGTACGTGCGGGTTCGGATGACTTGCATATTGTTCTGTGACGCAAACGGCAAAAATCCACCTGCCATTGAAATACCCTGGAGGACCGTGACATATGACTTGAGGGGGTATTTGCCAGGCCGATGAACCTCGCCCAGCACATAGATGAAGTAGCTATTCACTTCTTTGATGCTCACAGATACATTTGGGTTTTCTTTGAACTCCGCCAGTCGTGCGGCAATCTTTGCTGCAACCTGAGCAGGATTGGATCCGCTGGCCTGGATTTCCCCAATCAAGGGGAGAGAAATTTTTCCGTCTGGGCGAATGACCACGGTCCGGGAGAGATCCTGATTGCGCCAGACCGACACCTCAAGCACATCCTCAGGCCCCAAAAGGAAATCCTTCGGGACCGGCTTCACCGCTTCTTCGAACGCCTCTTTGGAGACTGAGGCGCACCCTATCGGCACAGCGAGCAACAGCCCAGCGATGATAATCATTCTGACTGAAGTCATTTTCGATCGATTCTCCATATATCAACCTATGGCTTGCCTAGACTATGCGCTCACGTCTACCGAATCACCACGATAGGGTGAAAATGTCCACCAGTCTGTATTTTTCATTTGGTCTATCTGGTCTCTTTGGTTAATCTAGTTTGTTTGTTCATCTGGTTAGTTTCGGTCAACCAAATAGACCAGACAAACCAAATAACCCAAAAACCCCGCGACCTAGAACATGAACTTCAAGCCAACGAAGTAGGCGCCATTGCCATTGGATTTGCCGAAAGGTAATCTCCTCATCCACCTCACCTCCGCCAGTGTCGGGGTTTCCGCTGCAGTGGGTGTCGGCACATACACTTTCATCACTTGTTCGATCTCCGGCAGCTGATCCATCAAGACCAACATCCCTCCGCTGCTAATGTTCAACGAGATCGCTTTCCCACTGAGGGGCGACACAGCTGCATCTTCTGCCGGCGTAGTCATCTCATACAGTATGGGTCTTAACAACGCCGCCCGCTCACTGTGACTCTTCTTACTGTCTACCATCGACCATTCCCACTCTGTCTGTGCCACGTCGCTCCTCCTCTATATGGAACATTCACTCACAATGGTTTAGGTGTGTAGGCTGAAGGGGTTGAGGCTGAAGGCCGACGTGTCCGGACCTTCATCCTCCTACCTTCAGCCTGTGCTCGTAGCCTTCAGCCTCCACCTGTTTCGTTCTCATTCCTGTACTGGCACTATAGGCGTGACGAGCAATAGCGACAATACCGACGATGTAGGACTCGCTGCCCGAAAGGAGGGTGCTGTTGACTTTAAAAGCTGAAAGTGTTGACTCCCCCAAAAGGGTTAGGTAGTATTTCCACTCTAAAGTTACCTTCTTTCTCGTTGTGTGTTAGCTTAGCTGAACACATTGAATTGTCCAGAATTGTGCCTCTTATGACTTCGAAAGTATCCAGCCACCCATGAATGAATCGTCTTCCCCTGTAGAGCCAACAGACACTCTCGCGGATCAGCGCGTGGGCTCGGGGATTGTCGTCCTCTCGGCTTCCATGCAGCTCCTCCACATGAACCATCAGGCATCAGAGCTATCCAAGCAAATTAATGCATCGGAACATGCCGGAGGAAACCTCAAATCTGCTCATGGCGTACTCCCGACTGCGCTGACAGAACTCTGCGGAGAAATTATCAAGGCCCTCCACGTTCGTACCGAGGCAAAGGACTGGGAACAGTTCGAGATCAAACGCGTGGCGGGCAATCCTGAAAAGCCAATCCTGCTGCGGGGGTTCGGCCTACCGGATCGGGGCGGGGTCCAGTATGCGAGGCTAGTGGTCACACTGGAAGAGTTGGCCAGGAGACAACAGCTCAATACCGATCAAGCAAAAGAAAAATTTCAATTAACCAATCGCGAACAGTCTGTCATTGAACACCTGGCCAAGGGATGGACTAACAAAGAGATTGCTAATGCTCTTCTGATTACCGAACAAACGGTAAAAGAACACATCAAACACATTATGAGAAAGACCAATTCCACGACCAGGACAGGAATCCTCGTTCATATCTTCAATTCGTAATCGGGTCGAGGGATACAGGCCGAAGGGATTCAGGCTGAAGAGACCAGGCTGAAGGGATTCAGGCCGAAGGGATTCAGGCCGAAGGGATTCAGGTCGAAGAATCGAAACTCCGCCATCCGACCTTCAGCCTCTGTCCGAAACCTTCAACCTGAACCCCTTCAGCCTGTGTCCCTAGCCTTCAGCCTAATCCGCCACAGTATCCGTGTTAAAAATACCATAGTGCGTTATCTGCAACACAGACCCACTTCGGAATTACTCAATTTTATCGTTTTTAATCAATAACTTACAGGCGTAAGCTTTGGCCTGTTGATTGCATTACACTGAAGTAACATGAAGAACCTTCGCTTAATATTAGTGGGTATTCTGGTTTCAGTGGCTGGACTCCAGTTTAGCCATCCAGTTCAAGCAGCTCCCATCGACAACGGAAGCTTCATGAGCCTTTGGAGCACCTACTCCCATTGCCAAGACGCCACCGATATTGAGCAGCTGAAAGCAGATGCCTCCACCCTGACGAATGTGGCAAACCGCGCCCTGACGCAAGATGGATTTGTTCTCCCCCTGCCAAGCAAGATTGAACAGTTTGTATCGACTCCAGCTGCTAGGTTTGCCGTGGACGTGAAGGCTATGGCTGCTGCCTGTTCCTTAAAAGCAGGGTCCGCTGCGGTCGAAGCAGGAAAGTTCGAAGTTGCAAAAGATCTTCTCAAAACGATTCTGATCTACGAGCCCCAATCCGAGTATGCTTACTACGCATCGCAGGCAAAGGCTCTGCTTTCTGAGCTTGAGACAGCCACCGTTCAGGTCGTAACCCTTCGCGTCCCCGAATAAGGGGTTCAGGCTGAAGGGATTCAGGCTGAAGTATCCGGACCTCTGAACTCCTACCTTCAGCCTAACAACCTTCGGTCTTCAGCCTGTTCTCGGAACCTTCAGCCTGACCCCCTATCTTAGCCTTCAGCCTAAGCCCCCCTTCAGCCTGAACCCCTTCAGCCTGGGCCCCTAACCAGCGACCCAAACAGCCGGTCGTAGGTATCAGCCGAACGGGCCCAAGACACATCCGTTTTCATCCCTGCCTCAACCAGTTGTTCCCACCTCGATTGGTCCTGATACAACGCTATAGCCTGACGTAATACCAGCAGAAGAGCCTCTGCCTTGTCCTCTTCAACATGAAACCCCGTCGCCCCTCCCGCTTCCCGAACCTGTGAGGTGAGAGGTATGACGGTATCTGCCAACCCGCCCGTTTTCCTCACCACTGGAACCGTTCCATAACGGAGGCTGTAGAGCTGACTCAGCCCGCATGGCTCATACCTCGACGGCATCACAATCATATCTGCTCCGGCTTCGATACGATGGGCTAGCCCTTCATCGAAGCCGATACGCAGTCCAATTCTAAGTGGATAGCGGGCCTGGAGGATTTTAAATTTTGCTTCAAGCTCTGGCTCTCCGGTTCCCAAAATCACCAACTGCAGATCCATGGCCATCAATTGCGGGACGATGGCCTCGACGAGATCCAAGCCCTTCTGTGGCGTCAATCGGGCAATCACACTGAGAAGCGGAACCGCTGTCTCCGGCAACTGAAACTCTCGTTGCAGCATCCGTTTGCAGAGCTGCTTCCCTGAACGATCAGATACCGAGTAGTTGGCCGGCAGATAGGAGTCGGTTTCTGGATTCCATCGAACGGTATCGATACCGTTCAGAATTCCGCTGGGTAAGTTCGCTCGATTGCGCAATACGCCTTCGAGCCCAAACCCAAATTCCGGCGTGAGGATTTCCTGCGCATAGGTGGGGCTGACCGTCGTCACGTAGTCGGCAAATACAATTCCCCCCTTGAGCAAATTCACGGATCCATAATACTCAAGGCCAGCGGGATTATACAGCGATGGCGGCAACCCTGTTTTCTCAAATTGATTTTCGGGAAAGAGTCCTTGATATCCGACATTGTGCAGTGTCAGTACCGTGCGCACCCCCTGTGCCTCTGGTCGATCTCGATCGATGGTCTTGAGATACACCGCGCACAACGCTGCTTGCCAATCATGGAGATGGAGGACATGGGTTTCCCATTGGCATGAAGCTCGAAGGTACGCCATCACTTTGATCGTGGCGCGGCAAAGAAATGAAAACCGGTCAAGGTTATCAGGGTAGTCGGCCCCCTGATCCTGATAGAGGCCAGGCCGGTCGTACAAGGCCTCGTTCCGGATCGTCCATACCCGCACGCGACCGTCACCTTCGCCCACAGGGATGACGTCTTCCTCTATCAGCGTGTCTACAAGCCCCTGCGGTGTCGGCACATGGAGCCGACAGACGGAACGAAAGGATCGTCCTGACTCGCTCAAACAACGGTAGTGTGGGAGCAGAAGAATGACGTCGTGGCCAAGTTTTGCCAACTCAATCGGCAATGCGCCTGCGACATCGGCGAGCCCGCCGGTCTTGGCATAGGGGACCGCCTCGGAGGCGACCATGAGCAGGTTCAGGGGATGCTGCGTCATCGAGTAGCCGGCACTTCAAACCTGGACCGGAACTTCTCCTCGTGCTGCCAGCTGTGTCCCAGCTCATGGAGTTGCGCCGCAGTCAACGCTTCGCGATAGACGAGCCGTTCTTCAAAAAATACTACGAGCCACCCACGGTCAGGATAAGCCAGAAACAGCGCATCGCCGGCCTCAATACGGACCTCCCAGCCACGCGGCGGCTCTCCCATCGCCAACCGCGACCGTGGAATCAGCTCATCGTCTTTCATGCCGAAGAACTGCATGAATCCGGCATGCTGATACGCCGGTATTCCCCATGCCTTGACGAATGCCTGGGGAGCCAACTGATTGAGCGCCAACTTATTGTTTTGCACCATGCGTTCCTGCTCTTCCAACGAAGGCATCACGCTGCAACCCAAGTCCGACACGAGAGTCGCCACAATGAACAGACCTGTCCATCCTAAGCGCTGGAAATAGTTCCCCCTGTTCCCCTGAGCCATACGTGGTATTGGTCTGACCGTACCCATAAGTTTCCTTACATCAAACGCCGGGTCTTTGGCTCAATCGGCTTCACAGGCTGACAGATATCGCACTGGCAAAGCCGCCGAAGAAGCGCATAGGAATAAATCCCCGTATCGTGGCCATCGCTCCAGCTGAATTGCAATGCATACCGCCCGACCGACTGCACATCCTGCAGCATAATCAACATTGGCACATCGTCAGGCTGCAACCGCCGTGCGCCGGACCATTCGTCTACACAAGCGGCACAGGGACATTGCTGCCGAAGATACCTCACGGGGTAGACAGCCTTGTGTCCATCGTTCCATTCGATTCCCAACACGCCCTTCTCAATCCAGGCCATGTCTTTGGGTTCACACATCGTCTCTGCCATCTTTACAAACTCCTTCTTGCAAGCCTAGGGGCACAGGCTGAAGGGGTTCAGGCTGAAGCGTTCGGACCTCCTACCTTCAGCCTGAACCCCTTCGGCCTGTACCCCTAATCTGAGCCTGAACCCCTTCAGCCCATCTACCTCCTCATGACGGATATGACAGAAAATTTACAGGAGGTAGTTGCCTGCCTGCCACAACGGTGACATACCCTTCAATCGCGTTTTCCACTTCATGCCGAACCTGACCGGCGGCCTTCAGACGATCGATCACAGCGGGCGAAAGCCGCAACGCCTGGTGCAAGAACGCCAAACTCCCTCGTGAGAGAGGTAGGCAGCGGAACGTGTGGCGCGCAGCACAGACCATACAGACCAGCCCTCCAGAGACAGGGGAGAATTGCAGATCTCCTAACAACCGGCCCTTTCCACAAGCGGCACAGTGGTCGGTCTGAGGACGAAATCCGGTAAGACCCAACAGGCGAATCTGAAACAGCAAGGCCGTCAATGCCGGATCCTGGCTCACGACTAAGGCGCGCAGACCCTGTTCAAGCGTCTCAAAGAGCAGTTGATCCGGATCTCCATCCGGCGTCACCGCACCCACCACATTGACCATCCTGGCTGCAGCGGTCATCAGCGTCAAGTCTTCGCGGAACCGCAAAAACGGCTCCACGAGGTCGACCTGAGACACTCTATAGAGCGAATCGCCTGACTTTTCGAACAGGTTCAGATGGCAAATGGTGAGCGGCTCGAGCGAGGCGCCAAGTCGGCTCTTCATTCTCCGAGCCCCCCGAGCCACCGCGCGAACTTTTCCTATCTCCTTGGTATAGAAGGTAACGATACGATCTGCATCACCCCATTTCCGGCTTTTCAGTGTGATCGCAGCGGTCTTGATCAGCGGCATGGAGGAGATCCGTGAAACGTAAACCGTAAAACGTGAAAAGTTTCTGAGGAAGAGTGCTCGGCAGTCCTACGTGTCACGCTTCACGCATCATCTTGTTCCCTCATCCAACTCTGACAATTCCACATTCACCACTCCTCATTCCCACTGCGCCTCACCCCTCACGCGTTTCACGCCTCACGTTTTACGGTTCCTGCTAGCGAAGATAATCCATGAACAGCGTAGCGAGGGAGAGATAAATAGTAATACCCGTGATGTCGTTGGCCGTCGTTACAAAGGGACCGGCCGCAACGGCAGGATCCACATTCATCCGTTTCAGCAAAATAGGCATAAACGTCGCCATACTGGTCGAAACCATGAATGCGATAATCAGCGAGAGCCCCACGACCATGCCGAGAAACTCTTGATGCCAAATCCACCCGACGATCGTGAGAATCACGCCGCAGGCGAGCCCCATCAGGAGTCCAACTTTGATTTCCCTGAAAAACACGGCGCGCACATCTGTCAGCTCGATCAGCCCTGTCGCCAGCCCTCGTATAATGAGGGTCGAAGACTGGAGGCCTACGTTACCCCCCATGGCAGCGATGACCGGGATAAAACTGACGATGGCCACCACTTCCTGAATCGTGTATCGAAACTCCCACAGAATCGCGCCTGAAAACAGGCTGCCGACGAGATTGGTAAAGAGCCATGGGAGCCGATGTTTTGCCGACGCCAGGCTGGAGGACTTCGAGACCGAATCCTCTTCGATCGCGCCGGCCATCTTGAGCATGTCCTCGGTCGCTTCTTCACGGATGACGTCCACGACGTCGTCCACCGTGATGATACCGACCAGTCTGGTATCGCTGTCGATGACCGGAATCGCGAGCAGGTTGTAACTCGCCACCTGACGGGCGACCTCTTCCTGGTCCATGTCGACTGTCACGCTGATCACGTCTCGCGTGGCGATATTTTTCAGCGGTGTCACGGGAGGAACCGTCAGCAGCTGCCGGAGAGAGAGCACCCCGACCAATCGCTCATCCTTGTCGGTCACATAAATATAGAACACCATCTCCGCATCCGTCGCCAACTGGAGACGCCGGATGGCATCTTGCGCCGTCGCATCTTCCGGAAGCGCGAAAAACTCCGTCGTCATGATGCCGCCGGCCGTATCCTTCGGATACTTCAGCAAGTCGGCAACTTCCGTGGAATCCTCCGCCCTCATGAGCGAGAGGATTTCTTTGACCCGTTCTTCCGGCAGAACACCGAGGAGGTACGCCACATCGTCGGGGCCAAGATCTTTGATCAGCCAGGCAATATCCGAGTGCAGCAGGTCCGCCAGCACCTGATTGATGCTGTCGCTGTCGAGCTCGCTCAGCACTTGGCCTCGCTTCGACTCGCCTCGCACCAGTTCGAACACTTCCCGTTTTTCTTTCGGGGAAGACAGATGCATAATCACTTGCGCCACGTCGGCCTGGTGCATCCGGCCCAGCATCTTCGCAAGGTTGGTGATCGCACCCCGATGCAACAGCCGCTGCACCGACAACAGCACGATGTCGAACTTCGTCCGGCCCCGATCGGGCTGGTCACGGGCCACGTCGCGGAGAAGATCTTTGTCCGCTGGGCGAGGACGCGGATCCACCGGGTTCGTTTCTGGCATACGTTCTGTCGGCTGCATTGTCACACGCTAAGCCTAAAAGTCTGAATGTCTTAAAGTCAGAAAGTCGTCAAGTCATCATGTCTTAGCTCGAGACGTGACGACTTTATGACATTATGGACTTGACGACTCTCTAATATCCCAATTCCGTGAGGGCATGCTCATCTTCCCGCCACGCCTCCCGCACCTTCACCCACAGCTGCAGATACACTTTCATCCCAAAGATTTGTTCCATGTCGCGTCTGGCATCGGTCCCGACCGATTTGAGCCTCTCCCCGTGCTTCCCGATCACGATCGCCTTATGCGACTCTCGTTCGACCAGCACCGTCGCGCTGATGCGCGCCAGCTTCCCCTCCTCGACAAACTCATCGATCTCCACGGCAACCGAATAGGGCACTTCCTCATAGGTCTGGAGCAATATCTTTTCGCGAATCATTTCGGCCGCCAAGGTCCGCATCGACTGATCGGTAACGGTATCCGCGTCATAGGCCGCGTCCCCTTCCGAAAGATGAGCCACCGTGACGGACAGCAATCGATCGACATTATCCCCTGTTTCAGCCGACACGGGCACCACGTCCGTCCAAGCGAATAGCCTGGCGTAGGCCTCCATCACCGGCAGCAACTTCAACTTATTGACCAGATCCACCTTGTTCAGCACCAAGATAATCGGCCGAGGGCGCTTCCTGACCGCTCCCTTCACATGATCGAGGACCAAGAGATCGCCGGGGCCCGGCAAACTGGTCGTGTCCATCAATACATAGACGATATCCGCCTCTTCCAGCACATCGACCGTGGTGCGGACCATGCGACGATTGAGCAGATGTTGCGGCTTGTGCAAACCCGGCGTATCGAGCAGCGCAATCTGCGCGCCAGGGACATGCACAACCCCCAGAATCCTCGTCCTCGTCGTTTGCGGCTTGTCCGAAACGATCGCAATCTTCTGCTCAAGCAATCGATTGAGCAGGGTCGACTTGCCGACGTTCGGTCGTCCAATAATTGCGACTGTGCCAAATTTCATAAGGTTACGGGCGTGGCCGCTCTTGCGATGGTGATGGGACCAATTGATACACAGTTTCGCCCTTGCGCACGTAACCGAGCTGCTCTCTCGCCAACTGTTCGACTTTTGCGGGATCATGTTCCAGCCGATCGATATCCTCCCGCAGGGTTCTGGTCGTTCGTTGCAACTCCTGCAGATCCACATCCAGCCGTTGGGCATGCTCACGCATGGAGAAGTACCGTGGCAGACCCATGTCGCCGAAGACCAGGACGATCAACAACAGCAGACAGGCGCCGACACCGACATAGTGCACACCCGTGATGGCGCGACGCTGCCAATCGAGCCACTGCCTTCCCCGATTTCGCTTAATGATCATCGTCGACCGTCCCTGTGATCAGTATCGGCCCGGCACTGCGTCACGGCCCCGATAGACTGCGCTCGAACCCAGCTCTTCTTCAATCCGAAGCAACTGATTGTACTTGGCCACGCGATCCGTTCTGGACAGCGACCCGGTCTTGATAAGCCCGCTGTTCGTCGCGACCGCCACATCCGCAATCGTCGTATCTTCCGTTTCCCCGGATCGATGCGAGATGATCGCCGTATAGCCGGACCGTTTCGCCAACTCAATCGCTTCCAGTGTTTCCGTCAACGTGCCGATCTGGTTGAGCTTGATCAAAATGGAGTTCGCGATTCCTTCTTTGATCCCCTTAGAGAAAATCTCCACGTTGGTCACGAAGATATCGTCCCCGACCAATTGGACCCGCTTGCCCAACTGCTCCGTCATCATCTTCCAGCCCTTCCAGTCCAACTCGCTCAACCCATCTTCAATGGAGAGAATCGGGTATCGATCCAGGAGCTTCCCGTAATAACGAATCATCTCCTCGGAAGAACGTTCAGGATTCTTTTCTGCTTCAAGAAAGTAACGGCCCTTTTCATAGAGTTCGCTGGCCGCGCAGTCCAATGCAAGCGCAATATCTTGCCCCGGTTTATAGCCTGCAGCCTCAATGGCTTGCATGATCAGGCTGAGCGCTTCTTCGTTCGATTGGAGGTCCGGCGCAAACCCGCCTTCATCCCCGACCGCCGTATTCAATCCTTTTTTCTTCAACAGCGCTTTGAGCGTATGAAACACCTCGGTCGCCATCCGGAACGCCTCGCTGAAACTGGCCGCGCCCACCGGCATGATCATGAACTCTTGCAAGTCCAACCGATTGTCGGCATGGGCCCCACCGTTGATGATGTTCATCAGCGGCACCGGCAGCACCCGCGCATTCGTCCCGCCAAGATACCGGTAGAGGGGTTGGCCTGTCTCCATCGCCGCCGCCTTCGCCACAGCCAGCGATACACCGAGAATGGCGTTGGCGCCGAGCTTGCCCTTCGTTTTCGTGCCATCCAGATCGATCATCGTCTGATCGATGCCGGCTTGGTCGAATGCTTCCCGCCCCAACAGCTCCGGCTCAATCAGCTTGCTGATATTGGCCACGGCCTTCGAAACGCCTTTTCCCATCCAGCGCTTCTTGTCGCCATCGCGCAGTTCAATCGCTTCTTTTTCACCGGTCGAAGCCCCGGACGGCACCGCCGCCCTCCCACGCGCCCCACTCTCCAGCGTGACCTCCGCCTCGATCGTCGGATTCCCCCGTGAATCCAGAATCTGCCTGCCTTTGATCTCCCTAATTGCGCTCATCCGTTACTCCATCTAAAAAATCGAAAGTTATTCCCCTCTACTTCGTCGCAAAGTCGAACACAGGTGTTTGGAGCACTCGCGACGGCGATCGCTGTTCCCACACCGTCTTCTGCAACCGCTCAACCGTTTCTGGGCTGTACAGCCGTTCCCCACATTGGTCACAGACTTTGGCTGGCACATGCTCAACAACGACTAACTTGTCATCCATTTGAATCGTATAGGTCACCAGTTCTTCATTCATTGGCGATCCACATGCATCGCATTTCATGTTATCGCCTCCTTACCTTAAACTCGATCCAAAGAGCAGGGGCTGGTTCATAGACCGTAACAATCTTCACTATGGGCCTGCTTGGGTCGCTGCATTGAATATGAATAGGACGGCCCGCTCTCGTCATTCCGAAAATCAAACAACTGGGACCATACTTGTCGTCCAGATACACCTCAATAACTTCGCCACCAGTAATAGCCTCTCGCAACTCCTGCACTAAAATGTGGCGAATGATCGCCTGATCGACAGCATGTTGGGAGAATTCAAAGTCTCCCCGCACAACTCTCCGTCGAATCTCATCGATCAACTATTTTCTTCCCCACGAATCCAAAATCTTCCGCCCCATGATCTCTCGAATCGCATTCATTCCCTCTACCTTGAGTGCGGGTGGCGCTGACCTGGGAGCCCGTCCGCTTTTATTTTCCTTCTACTACTATTTACAGGGGATGGCCCGATTGGTCTCCAACTGCGCGCGTCCAACGAGGCCCTTCCGAGGGCGCGCGTTGCGCGAGCAAAGGAGACTAACGGGCCACCCCTCCCTTCCTACACCGGGCGGGGTGAGCGGCGGACGGGCTGGTCGGCGACAGGACCCGCGCGCACTACTTTTAACCAGTTCAGCATCCCTTATCTTCTACACCTTCAAGGGATGGGGCTGGGTTGCCTTCGACTGCGCGCGTCCAACGAGGGCCTTCCGAGGCCGCGCGTTGCGCGAGCAAAGAAGGCACCCAGCCTCATCCCAACCTCTTCTTCAGCAGCTCATTCACCTTCCCCGGATTCGCCTTGCCGCCGCTCGACTTCATCACCTGCCCCACCAGAAATCCCAGCACTTGCTGCTTGCCCTCTTTGAACTGCGCCACCTGTGTCTGGTTCTTTGCAAGCACGTCGCCGATGATCTTGTCGAGCGCCCCTTCGTCGGATACTTGAATGAGCCCTTTTTCTTGAACAATCTGTTCCGCTGTCTTTCCGCTGCTGTAGATCTCTGGAAAAATCTCGCGCGCGACTTTCAAACTGATCGTCCCCTGCTCGACCAACTGGAGAAGACTGACGAGCCGTTCGGGTGAAACAGGGGAAGCGCTGGCATCGGTGCCGGAATTATTTAGTTCTCTGGTCAGCTCACCCATCACCCAATTACTCACCGTCTTGGGTTGATTGAACAGCTTTACACAGGATTCGAAGTAATCGGCCACCGCCTTCGATGCCGTCAATACTCCTGCATCGTATTCGGACAACGCAAACTCGTGAACAAACCTCGCCAGCCTGGAAGCAGGCAATTCAATCATCTGCTTCCGACACCCTTCGATCCATTCCTTCTCCAACTTCAACGGCACCAGATCGGGATCGGGGAAATAACGATAATCGTGCGCTTCTTCCTTGGAACGCATCACCACCGTCTCGCCTCGGTCGAGATTCCATAGACGGGTCTCCTGGTTGATCTTGCCACCCTCGTTCAGCACCTTGGCCTGACGCTTGATCTCGTATTCGATGGCATCCTTGACGAACTTGAATGAATTGATGTTCTTAAGCTCAACCTTGGTCCCGAATGCCTTCTGACCCAACGGACGAAGAGAAAGATTCGGCTCGCAACGGAAGCTCCCTTCATCCATATTGCCGTCACAGACCTCAAGATACATCAGCACATCGCGAAGGCCTTTCAAATAAGCCACGACTTCATCGGCTGACCGCAAGTCCGGCTCTGTGACGATTTCCAACAATGGGGTTCCCGCCCTATTTAAATCGACGCGGCTCCCGTTGGCACCGGCGACATGAACACTCTTTCCCGCATCCTCTTCCAGATGGGCACGACGGATACGGACGCGCCGTGAGCCTTCACTTCCCGTAATCTCGATCCACCCATGCTCACAGATCGGCGCTTCGTATTGCGAAATCTGGTAACCCTTGGGCAAATCCGGATAGAAATAGTTCTTGCGCGCAAAGACATTGTTCGCCGCAATCGTGCAGTTCAGCGCCAGCCCTGCGCGCACCGCCATCTCCACTGCCGCCTGGTTGATCACCGGCAAGGTGCCCGGAAGCCCCAAACACAAGGGACAGGTCTGGCTATTGGCCGTGAGCCCGAAGACCGTCCCGCAGCCGCAGAACAGCTTGGACTTCGTCCGCAGCTGCGCATGCACTTCCACGCCGATGACGACTTCGTACACCATCGTTTACCCCTGGGGCTCTCCATGCTGCCGATCGCGCTCGCGTCGCATCGCTTCACGTCCGGCGTCGAACGCTTCGCGCAAGACCGCCTTCTTCGAATCCACAAACTGTTTCCCCTCTCCCACGACCTCTTCGAATGTTTCGCCTGCGCAACCAGCCAGATCCCGCAGATTGCCTTCTGCGCGGCGGGCATAGCCGCGCAATTGCTCCCGCGACTCGCTTCCGGCCTGCGGAGCCAGCAATAACGCCGCCACCGCGCCTAACGCCGCGCCGCTCAAAAACGCAAGCAAGACCCCCGCTGATGAGGAACCTCGATCATCCGCCATTGTGATGCCCTCCTTCTTCTCGAAACCGTTCCTTCATGACTTGGGTTGCGGCTTTAACTCCTGCAACCATACTTGCCACATTGGCCAACATCGATCCGCTCGAACCTCGGACGGCATTATGAACCTGCTGTACCGATTCCCCTACTTCTCCGACCGCATGCAAGAGAACGGTCGCATGCTCCACTCCCCCGCGGGCCTGTTCAGCCAAATCGTTCACCTTGTGACTCATCGTCCGGAGCTCGTCTATCAGCGGCGGCAAGTCGTGGTTCATCTTGGCGAGAAGCTGTTCGGACTCCGCCACGGTCTTGCGAATTTGAACCAACATGGGCACGAGAAAACCCACCAGCACGGCAAACGCAACAGCTACAAGGATCGCCGCGATTTCAACGAATGTCATAGTTCCTCCACATCGCGTGAAACGTGAGACGTGAAACGTAAAATGTAGGGGAACAAGACCGGCGTCTCTATCTCACTCTTGCGTTTCACTTTTCACCTTTTACCTTTTACGACTTACCGCACTGCCGGCTTTTTGGCCCGCCATTGCGTACTCTGTTCGTAGGCATAGGCCGCCCGCAAGAGCGTTTCTTCTTCAAACGGACGACCGATCAGTTGCAACCCGATGGGAAGCCCAGTCTGACTGAAACCGCAGGGCACTGAAATCGCCGGCACACCGGCAAGGTTCGCCGATATGGTGAAGATGTCCGACAAATACATCTGGAGCGGGTCGTCGCTCTTCGCTCCAAACTTGAATGCCGGCGTGGGTGTCACAGGTGTCACGATAAGATCGACCTCCTGAAACGCCGCCTCGAAGTCCTGGCGAATCAACGTTCGCACCGCCTGTGCCTTGCCATAATAGGCATCGTAATATCCGGCACTGAGGACATAGGTTCCGAGCATGATCCGGCGCTTCACTTCTGGCCCGAACCCCTCCTGACGCGTCTTCATATACAGGTCAAGCAGGTCTTTGGTTTCTTTGGCGCGAAGTCCGAACTTCACTCCGTCATATCGGGCCAGATTCGAGCTGGCTTCGGCCGTGGCAATCACATAGTAGACGGCGACTGCCGCGTCTGTACGAGGCAACCGGATTTCCTTGATCTCCCCGCCGAGCGCCTTCAGTTGCTCAATCGCCGCCCGCACCGCCTGTTCCACTTCCGCATCAAGCCCCTCAGCGAAAAACTCGACCGGCACACCTACTTTTAGTTTCTTGAGATCTTTTTTCTTGAGCGCCTTCAAATAATCCGGTACCGGGACATCGGCCGACGTCGAATCCAACGGATCGTGACCGGCAATGGCTCCGAGAAGGAAGGCGGCATCCCTTACATCTTTGGTAATCGGCCCGATTTGATCGAGCGAAGAGGCGAACGCGATCAACCCGTACCGAGAGACCCGCCCATAGGTCGGTTTGAGACCCACCACTCCGCAGAATGCCGCAGGCTGACGGATCGATCCGCCCGTATCGGAACCCAAGGCTGCGACACATTCGTCGGCTGCGACAGCCGCTGCGGATCCTCCGCTGGACCCACCGGGCACACACTGCAAATTCCAGGGATTACGGCTGGGGCCGACGGATGAATTCTCAGTCGATGAACCCATCGCAAATTCATCGAGGTTGGTTTTCCCGATCAGCAGATACCCCTGCGCTCTCAGCCTGGCAATCACCGTCGCATCGTATGGAGGCACGAAGTTCCCGAGCATGCGCGACGCGCAGGTGGTAAGCACTCCCTCGGTACAGATATTGTCTTTGATCGCCAGTGGCATGCCCATCATCGGCAATGTCTTGCGCCAACCTTTTAACGAGGCATCGAGCGCGGTGGCTTGTGCAACCGCCGCATCTTTGGTTTGCGTGATGTAGGCCTTCACTTTGGGCTCGACCTGGCCGATCCGCAATCCATAGGCGCGCACGATCTCTGTGGCCGTCACTTCGCCAGCCGTGAACTTTTCATGGAGCTCATAGAGCGAGAGCTTAGGGATCGACATCAGCGTTTTGGTTTCCCCGCCACAATCCGGTTCATCCCATCAACCTGGACGATCTTGGGAACATGCCGCTTGATTTCCTCATCTGAATAATACTCATAACAAAAGATGATAATCTGATCGCGGACCGCGCCCTTCCGCGCCGTCGGTCCATTGAGGATAATCTCACCCTCGCCCCGCTTGCCCGCCACAGCATACGTCATGAACCGTTCGCCGTTATTCAGATTGGAGCAGACGATCGCCTCATAGGGCAAAATCCCCGCGGCCTCCATGAGGTCCTCGTCGATTGTCAGACTGCCTTCGTAGTCGAGGCAGGACTCCGTGACCGTGGCCCGATGGATTTTCGACCGTAACATTTGTCTGAACATTCGGACCTCGTTTAAAGGGGTTGGCGATCTTCGATAATTTTCGGCACAACAAAAAACCCGTCGGCTGATTCCGGCGCATTGCTCACCGAGCGATCCACCGGCAGAGACGGACGCGCGATGTCGGGGCGAAACACATTGACTTGCCCCAGCACCGTCGCCGTCGGTTCAACGCCTGTGGTGTCGTATCGGCTCAATGTCTCCACATGCGTAAGAATCTGACTCAGCTGCTTCGTAAACGCCGCCTGCTCACTCTCCGTCAACTCCAGCCGCGCCAACTTCGCAACTTTCTCTACTTCCTGTTTCGTAATTTCCATAAAAATTTGTCTCTCAAGTCGTCAAGTCGAAAGTCGTCAAGTCCAAAGTCATCAGGTCCAAAGTCTTCAAGTCTCGACGAGAAATCAGACATTCGACTTTGCAGACTTGAAGACTTGACGACTTTACGACCTTCTGATTCATCATTCGACAGTGACACTTTTCGCCAGATTCCGTGGCTGATCCACATCCGCCCCCCTCAACACAGCGATATGATACGCCAAGAGCTGGAGTGGAATCGTAAACAAGATCGGCGAGAGCAACGGATGGGTATCGGGAATCGTGAACACCGCATCGGCAATCTTCCCCAACTCCCGCTCGCCTTCTGCCACGAGCGCAATGACCGGCGCGTGCCGGGCTTTCACTTCCATCAGGTTGCTGACGGTCTTTTCGTACAGCCGATCTTTCGGCGCCAATACGACCACCGGCATATCCTTATCGATGAGCGCAATGGGGCCATGCTTCATCTCTCCGGCAGCGTAGCCTTCCGCATGAATGTAGGACACTTCCTTCAGCTTCAAGGCTCCTTCAAGCGCGATCGGATAGTTGATCCCGCGGCCAAGAAATAAGAAGTTCCGCTTCTTGTAATACCGCTTGGCAATCGCGACGATCTCGGCCTCGCGGCTGAGCACCCGCTCGACCAATACCGGAAGCCGGACAAGCCGATCGAGCCAGGCCTTGCCGTCGGCGACAGACAGGGTTCCGCGCACGCGGCCCATATGCAACGCCAGCATATAGAGCGCCGTGAGCTGCGCGGTGAAGGCTTTGGTCGACGCGACGCCGATTTCAGGCCCGCAATGCGTATAGAGCACGCCGTCCGATTCACGGGCCAGCGTACTGCCCACCACGTTCACGATCGACACGACACGGGCTCCTTTGTCCTTAGCTTCGCGCGCAGCGGCCAGCGTGTCCGCCGTCTCGCCGGACTGGGAGATGGTGATAAAGAGATCGTTCTTACCGACCAGCGGATCACGATAGCGGAACTCGCTCCCGATATCGACCTGCACCGGCCTGCGGACCATTTCCTCCAACAGATACTTCCCCACCAGCCCCGCGTGCCACGAGGTACCGCAGGCCACGATCCAAGTTCGTCCAGCTTCGGCAAACTCTTTCGGCGTCAATCCGATGTCCGGCAGATCCGCCTCGCCGGTATCGTACGAGTAGCGCCCGCGCATCGTGTCGAGAATCGTTTGCGGCTGCTCGTGAATCTCCTTCAACATGAAGTGCGGGAATCCACCCTTTTCTGCCGCAGCGGTATCCCATATAATCTTCGTGAGTTTCCGTTTAGCCGGATGTCCATCAACGTCGGTAAAGTGAATCTCCGTGGCAGTGACCACCGCCACGTCGCCCTCTTCGAGGTAGGTCACATCACGGGTATGGGCGAGCATGGCCATGACGTCGGAGGCGACGAAGCATGCCTTGGAAGTTTTCCCCACAACCAGCGGACATCCGGAACGCGCCGCGATCATCGTTCCCGGTTCCCGCTCCGAAATCACGGCGAGCGCATAACTCCCTCGTACCTCTTTTGTAGCGGCTCGCACCGCTTCGGCCAACGTCATGCCCTGCTCAAGATATTTGTCGATCAGATGCGCCACAACCTCCGTGTCCGTTTCCGATTGAAACCTATAGCCCTCCGCTTCCAATTGATGTTTCAGCGGCTGATAGTTTTCGATGATGCCGTTATGCACCAGCACACAGCCTTTCGAGCGGTGTGGGTGGGCGTTTTGCTCCGACGGCTTTCCGTGCGTGGCCCATCGCGTATGGCCGATCCCCACAGTCCCCTTGAGCTCTTTCTCTTTGAGTGACTTCTGAAGATTGACCAGTTTGCCGACCGTACGCCGAATTTCAATCTTCTCGCCTTGCAGGACTGCGACACCGGCCGAGTCGTAGCCTCGATACTCCAGCTTGGCAAGTCCGCCGATCAGAATCGGCACCGTCTCCTGATCCCCCACATATCCGACTATTCCACACATACTTACCCCCTGGTGCGTTTCTTCACTTGCCTGCCCGTTGAAGCCTTCGGTCGTTTCTTGGTCAGGCGAACAGACTTCGTTTTACGTTTCACGTTTACCGGTTCACGCGTTGTGCCAGTCTGCAGCGCGCGCCGGCGCGCCGCCCAGCCTGCGCGGTTCAATTGAGGCACTCGCCCAATGACCAAGGCATCTGCCGGTACATTCTCCGTGACGGTGGTGCCGGCTGCGATGATGGCTCCCGCCCCCACTGTCACCGGAGCAACTAGCTGTGTATCGCTGCCGAGAAACACTCCATCCCCTATCACTGTCTGAAACTTTTGCATGCCATCGTAGTTACACGTGATGGTGCCGGCGCCGATGTTGACACCCTTCCCGATCTTTGCGTCGCCCAGGTAACTTAGGTGGTTGGCCTTCGATCCTTCGCCCAGGTCGGTTTTTTTCATCTCGACAAAGTTCCCGACCTTGGCCTTCTTCCGCACCACCACACCGGGACGCAGATGGGTAAAGGGGCCCAGATGCGCGCCATCCTCGATGCGAGTATCGGTAAATACACAATGATCGAGAATCTCGACACCGTTGCCGACCACGCAATCGGTCAATCGTGTAGAGGACCGCACCACACAATCCTCCCCAATAACCGTGGCCCCTTCGAGCATCACGTTGGGATACAACACCGTGTCTCGTCCGATTGTGACCGCCGCGTCGATCCAGACTGACGCCGGATCGACCATCGTCACCCCGGCATCCAGCCAGCGGTCTCGAATCTGCTTCCGCACGACCAGCTCAGCTTCAGCAAGCTGTCGGCGTGTATTCACACCAAGTCCTTCATCAGGATTGCCGAGCGTCACCGCTGCCACACGATGCCCCTGTCCCGATGCGAGGTGGATGATATCCGTCAAATAATACTCACCCTGCGCGTTGCTGGGAGTGAGCTTCTCCAAGGCGCTGAACAGAAACTTGCCGTCGACCACATAGGTGCCCACGTTGATTTCTCGAATTGCTTGCTCCTCTGCATCGGCGTCTCGATCCTCGACGATACGCAAGACTCCCCGCTCAGCTGTCTTCGCACGCACAACCCGTCCGTACCCGCTTGCGTCTTCGAGCATCGCGGTCAGGACGGTTACGGTAGCGCCTGCTGTCTCATGAACACGAAGGAGTTCGCGCACAGTCGTTTCCTGAAGCAGCGGCGTATCGCCGTTCAGAATCAAATAACTGGACGGGGCGCCGTTTGCTCCCACCTCGAACACCGGGCGGCTCTGTAACACCGCATGGCCTGTGCCCAATTGTTCCCGCTGCTCGACAATGGCCACGGGAGAACTGCCGCTCTTTCCCGATGTCGCGCGATCGATCACCTGCCGAACCAGATCGGCCTGATGACCCACCACGACAGCGACAGCCCCCCCGGCCACGCGTAATCCAAGCCCGACCGAATAGAGCACCATCGCCTGGCCGGCCACCGGATGCAGCACCTTCGCTTGCTTTGAGCGCATGCGCTTCCCAAGCCCGGCAGCCATCACGACCACCGCAAGACCTGCGATTTTTCCCTGCTGATCGGAGCTGACCGGCTTCTTCACCGTCAAGGCGTCTGTGGCTCGTGAACGATTCATCCGATCGGCACCCCCGTTTCAGGCTGTTTGACCCTCTCCCATTTCGTCGCGGCAGTCACGGCAGATGCCAACGACACGGACGGCGCGCAGAGCCCGCCTGAGACAATGAGCTTCATCGCCTCTTCTACGCTCATATCGACAGCCGTCACCTCATGCTCCGGCACCAACAGGAAATAGCCGGACGTCGGATTCGGTGAGGTCGGCACATACACATGGATCAGCGGCTCCGGCGCGAGATCCTGCATTTCCCCTTTTGTCACGCCTGTGACGAAGGCAATCGAGTAGTGGCCATTCTTGGGAAATTGAATCAGCACGACGCGATTGTATGAGGCATGCTCTGAGAACGGCAAAATATCCATCACGGACTTCAAGGTCGAGTAGATCCCCCTCACGAGCGGCACCCGATTCAATAATCCTTCCCACCACCTCACGATTTGCCGGCCCATAAAATTGGTGGCAAACAATCCGACCGTGAAAACCAATACAATCAATGCCAGAATCCCAAGGCCCGGCACGTAATGACTTGGCACTAACCGGACCAGCAGATCACCAAGAATCCCGTCGACCACCACGAACAGAGCCTTCAAAATAAGGATGGTTCCCCAGATGGGGATAATCACGAGCAATCCCGTCAGAAAGTAGCGTTTTACCAAGGTTTTCAGCATAAATATGACCAGGCAGAACTTGCTCGCCATCATACAGAGAATTCCGAGGCCCTCGCAAGCCTTTTCTTGCTATTTTCAACAACTTGGAATACCATCCCGCCCGTTTTCTATCCCGGTGTGACGCCAAGCAATGAGGATGAAAAAGCAATCAACTTGTGGCCTATTGATTACCCTGGAGGGGATTGAAGGCAGCGGGAAAAGCACCCAGGTTCGGTTCCTCGCCGAGATGCTCACTCATGCAGGCTACCGCGTACTCCAAACCAGAGAACCAGGTGGCACAACCACGGCCGAAGCGATTCGCCACATCCTTCTCACCGCAGTATCCAGCGAACCGGTCACGCCTCAGACCGAAGCCCTGCTTATCCTCGCTGCAAGATGTCAGCACGTCACGCATGTCATCGTGCCGGCACTGAGGCGCGGTACGGTGGTACTCTGCGATCGGTTTTCCGATTCTACCTTTGCCTATCAAGGATTCGCGCGTGGCCTCGACCTTGAATGGCTGAGGGCAGCCAATGAGGTTGCGACCGGCGGGCTTAAGCCGGATCTCACCCTCATACTCGACCTGCCTGTTTCAGTGGGCTTGGCTCGGCGGCGAGCCGATCGTGGACAACAGAATCGGCTGGACCATGAGACAGAACGTTTTCATCGTAAGGTGCGCCGAGGATTTCTGGCGCTCGCAGCCAAAGAGCCTGACCGCATGAGGATCGTGAATGCGAATCGGCCTGCGCAAGAATTACAGGACGAGCTCAGTAAGATCGTGGTAGGCTGGATCGCTCGACCACGCCGCCGGAGCTAACATGCCATTCCGCGACTGTATCGGCCATCAACAATCCATCGCGTTCTTGCAATCAGCCGTGACCCATGAGCGGTTGGCTCACGCCTATCTGTTCCATGGCGAGGATGCAGTGGGAAAACGTCTGACGGCCGTTCGCCTGGCGCAGGCGCTGAACTGCGAGCGGCCTCCCGAGACACAGGGTCTCGACAGTTGCGGCGCCTGCCGATCCTGCCGACAGATCGAAGCCCGTACGCACCCTGACTTCTTCATCATCGAGCCGGATCCGGAACAGGCCACCAGACAAATCAAGATTGAGCAGGTCCGCGATATCGAACACCAGATCATGTATCGTCCGCTCATCGGCGAGCGAAAAATCTGTCTGATCGACGATGCCGACCGTATGACGATCGGCGCAGCCAATGCGCTCTTGAAAACGCTGGAAGAACCGCCGGCCCATAGCCTCTTCCTCGTCATCTCCAGTCGCCCTGCTGCCCTTCCAGCGACCATCCGGTCACGCTGTCAGGCCCTTCGTTTTACGACGCCGGCTCGCACACAGGTGGAAGCGGCGCTCATTCTGCAACGCGAACTCCCTCCCGCGGACGCGCGATTCCTCGCCATCGTCAGCGAAGGTCGCATCGGAGAAGCCCTCACCGCCGATGTGAAAGACACGCTCGCGCGCCAGCAGGAACTCGTGAGCCTGGTCCGGCCCCAATCCTTACAATCGATCGGATCTATCTTGTCCTCGGCGGAAACGATTGCAAAGACCGATCGTGGACAGGACATGCTCGTCTGGCTGGCCCGCTGGATTCGCGACCTCGTCCTACTTCAGATCGAAGGAGATCGCGACCAAATACTTAACCTCGATGACCTCGCAACCCTCGAAACCTACGCCCAGAAAGCCGACACCGATGCTCTCTTGGACCTGCTCCATGAGATTGAACTAACCGAGCAGCGAGCCACCAGGCACCTCAATCTCCAGATGGCGCTGGAAGTGATCTTGCTCCGCCTACGCGATGCAGTCACCGCATCGCCCGTCCCGCAATCAACCTAGCTTTCGCCGGTTACGACCTGATATCTTTTATCACGCCACATGAGTGACCAGAATAGCTTCTACATCACCACGCCGATCTATTACGTAAACGATGTCCCGCACATTGGCCACGCCTACACGACCGTGGCTGCCGATGTGCTGGCTCGCTACTGGCGCCTCCGTGGGCGTGACGTCTTCTTTCTCACCGGGCTCGACGAACATGGGCAAAAGGTTCAGCAGGCCGCAGCCAAAGCCGGCATCGATCCGCAGGCCCATTGCGACAAGCTGGCGCCACAATTCCAGAGCCTCTGGACGCGGCTGAACATCTCGAACGACGCCTTCATCAGAACGACGGATGCTCCCCATAAAGTAGTTGTTCAACGATACCTTGAGCTACTATTCAGTAAAGACATGATCTATAAGGCTGACTACACCGGATGGTACTGCACATTCGATGAGCGGTTTTGGACGGAAAAGGATGTTGAGAGCGGCCTCTGCCCTGACTGCAAACGGCCGGTCGAACGGATTAGCGAGCATAACTATTTCTTCAAGATGGGGCAGTATCAGGCTGACCTGATCGAACACATCAAACGACATTCGAGCTTCATCCGCCCTGAGTCTCGGCGCAATGAAGTCCTGGGATTCCTGACCACGCAAAAGCTCGGCGACCTCTCGATCTCACGACCAAAATCGCGCCTCTCATGGGGGATCGAACTCCCGTTCGACAAGGACTATGTCACCTACGTCTGGTTCGACGCGCTGGTCAACTACATGTCAGCCCTCGACTATCTCCGACCGACACCCTCGCAAGCCCAATTCTGGCCGGCTAACGTGCATCTCGTCGGCAAGGACATTCTCACGACACATGCGGTCTACTGGTCCACGATGCTGATGGCATTGAATCTGCCTCTACCCAAAACGATCTTTGCCCATGGCTGGTGGACCGTCGACGGAGAAAAGATGTCGAAGAGCCGCGGTAATGTCGTCGACCCCAACAAGATGGTCGACGAGTTCGGCGCCGACGCCTTCCGGTATTTTTTATTGCGCGAAGTACCCTTTGGACAGGACGGAGACTTTTCGCAATCTGCGTTGGTCACCAACCTCAATAGCGACTTGGCCAACGGAATCGGAAACCTCCTCAGCCGCACCCTTACTATGATCGAGCGGTTCGCCGGCGGGACGATTCCCGCGATCGGCACCCCGGCCATTCCAGAGCTTGAAGCCCTGATCGCCACAACAGCAACAGGCCTGCCGGAACGAATCGAGCATGGATTCAGCGCCCTCGCTTTTCGAGAGAATCTCCAAGCTCTCTGGGAACTCGTCGGTTTGTGCGACGAATACATCGACAAGGCTGCGCCCTGGAAGCTTGCTAAAAACCCCGAGAGCCTTCCACGCCTGAACACGGTGCTCAATACTGCGTCGCGAGCGCTCCGCTTGCTGTCAGTCCTCCTGTATCCCTACATGCCTCAAACAGCGGCACAACTCGCACAACAACTCGGCCTCTCGTTCGACTTTTCAAAGCCGATGCCGCAAACAGCCTATGGATGGGAGACACCGCTTGCCGGGGTAAAGATCTTCAAAGGCCCAGGCCTCTTTCCACGTATTGAATCAACACCACAAGGAGCCAAGACCGAGAGTGATGCAACGACTACCCCGCAACCGACGACTGTGACACCAATGCCAACGACCCTACCGCCATGCCCGACCGCCAGCGCTTCGAGCCCTGCGCCACAAGCCCCTGCACCAGCCCAGATCACCATCGACGAATTCATGAAAATTCAACTCAAGACCGCGAAGGTTCTCAGTGCGGAACGCGTCCCCAAGTCAGAGAAGTTGCTCAAGTTACAAGTCAGTCTTGGCGAGGGAATGGAGCAGCGGCAGATTGTGGCCGGCATCGGAAAGAAATATGAGCCGGAGGCCTTGATTGGGAAAACCATCGTCATCGTGGCCAATTTAAAGCCGGCAAAATTGATGGGGATCGAGTCGCAAGGTATGGTCCTCGCGGCAGGCGACAGTGAAGTCCGGGGCCTCCTTACGCTCCTGGAAGACGTTGAGCCGGGCACGAAGGTAAAATGACCCGCCCACTGCAGCTGATCGTGGCCATTGCTGCATGTTTAATCCCCGCTCCTTGCCTCGCAATCCCTGCCGCAGAAGGAGCTCTCTCCGACCTTCAGCTCAACAATCCAACACCGACGACCATCCTTGTGCGGGTCGTGGCACATGGTTCGATGGTCCTAGGAAAAGAGGTCGGAGGCGCGCGCGTCACCATCACCGATGTCGCCACAAAACAGATTCTGGCCACCGGCATCCAGCATGGCGAAGCAGGCGACCAGAATCAAATCATGCGGACACCGCGTCTCATGGAAGAGCCGCACTACAGTTCACGGCCTGCGGCAGCCTTTACTGCAACCTTCGACTTACGCCATCCCACATTGGTCGAAGTGACCGTCGACGGTCCTCTCGCCTACCCTGCCTCGTCCCAGCGAGCCTCCACGACAGCGTGGCTCGTCCCAGGGCAAGACATGACCAACGATGGGATTGTCCTTCATCTCTACGGCTACATTGTCCAGATCGAACATCCGAAACCCCAAGAACCTTTAATTGCAAAAGACGATGTGATGCTGCGCGCATCCGTGCGCACCCTCTCCGGGGCTCTTGTCCGCCCGCATGGGGACTGGGACTCTCGCAAGACCCATATTTACGGTGAACTGATGGTCGGTGACCGTGTGCTTGAGCGGCTTCAACTGTTCTATAGCGGTGAGCGCGCCACCTTCGAAGCCCCGTTCTTCGTTCCCCTCTCGAACGATGCGCCGGACGGAATCACCCTCCGCGTGATCGCCGCTGATCCCGCCAACGGAAATGTTGGGATCGGCCAAGCCAAGTACCCTGTCCTGAGCGAACGCCTTCGCCACAACTCATCAAGAACTGAACCCCGCTGACTTCGTGACTAGTCAGGTAGATAGGCTGAAGGGGTTCAGGCCGAAGGGGCCGGTCTGTCTGGTTATTTGGTCTGTCTTGTCTCTCTGGTTGGACTAGCAGGCTGCGGAACAACTCGGTTTATCCACAAAATGCTCTTGAAACCTTTCACGTGGAACTGATGCTCAATTTGTCGCAGGATGCTCAAAAAGACCGTCCAGCAAGGCCGCAGCGAGCGTTTACTTACTAAGGGGTGGCTGGGATGATCCCAATTGCGCGCGTCCAACGAGGGGAGTCTGCGACCGCGCGTTGCGCGAGCACGGGGATCGTCCCAGCCACCCCATCCCCTTTTTCAGCATCCTGATAGATCGCTTGCCGCTTCGGTGCCCACATGCGACACTATTGTCTATGAGCACCCATGCCTCCTATGCACATCTCCGCAGCCGTCTCTACCTCGCGCTGGTATTGAACGCAGTCATCATCGCCGCGGAGTTCATCGGCGGATGGCTCCTCGATAGCATCGGTCTCATGAGCGATGCCGGCCATAACCTCGTGGACCAGGGCGCCCTCTTTCTGGCCCTCTATGCCCATCTCCTCACGGCCAGGCCTGCGACAGAAGCCAGAACATTTGGGTATCACCGAGCCGGCATCATTGCGGCCTTCTTGAACTCGTTCGTCCTGTTACTCATGGCCCTCGGTATCACACTCGTCGGGCTGAAGCGGATTTTGCAGCCCATGCCGGTCGACGGCGGCTGGGTCATGGCAATTGCCGCCCTGAGCTTCGCCGCCAATCTGTCCGTCGCGCTCCTGTTACAGCGAGGAGCGAAGGACGATCTGAATATCCGTAGCGCCTTCTGGCACATGCTGGGCGATGCCTGGGTCTCCCTGGGCATTGTCATCAGCGGCGGCGCCATTTTACTGACTGGATGGACCGTTCTTGACCCATTGATCAGCCTGCTGGTCGTCGTGGTCATCGCGAAAGGAGCCTGGCCGCTCTTCAAGGAATCGCTGGATGTCTTATTGGAGTCCACTCCTCCGAAGATCAGCGCCTCGCACGTAGCCGCGACCATTGAGGCGATTGCCGGCGTAAAAAATGTCCACGACCTCCATATCTGGGCGGTCGAGCCCCGTTTAATTATGATGACCTGTCATATCCTCGTTGACGGAGACGATTCGGCGCTGACCAATCATTTGCTTCACACCATCCGCGCCAGGGTTAGCACTGATTTTGGGATCAAACATCTGACGATTCAGATGGGAACCCACTGTTGCCACGCGGACGAGATCCACTGCGACCTCACCACCTTGGCGATGCAGCACCAGGATAAGGGGATCGCGCATGTGCATCACTAAAAGCGCGTTCCTCGTGAAGCGTGAAGCGCTTGAAGCCGGGGCGAAACATGAAGAATCCGACTCCGGAACGCAATACGCTTCACGAACGACGCTTCACGGCAGACACAGCTGGTTGAGATGATGTCTACCACCCCAATACCCTTTTACATCCTCTGCGGCTCTCTCGGCGCGGGAAAGACCACGCTCCTCATGAGACTGCTGGAGCATTGGAAGAGCCAGGGCAAACGGGCCGGTGTCTTGATGAACGAAGCGGGGGAAGTGAGTATCGACGGCCCTCGCGCCGGCACCATCGCCGAACAGGTCATGAACCTCGCCGGCGGCTGCGTCTGTTGCGATACGAAGGAAGATCTTTCCTGGGGAATTGCCCAACTGGTGCGGGACTACGAATCGGATGTGATCGTGCTGGAATGCTCAGGCATGGCCGATCCTGCCGAGGTGATCGACGGGGTCACAGATCTGTACACCGCGCGGCTTGCGCACCTGGAAAAAGTTATCGCCCTTCTGCATCCGATTCCCACAGACAGAGACAGTATGGGGGGATTCGTCACCAAACAGGCAATTCGCTGCGCAGACGAGCTCATTCTCAATAAGCGAGACCTCTATGTCCCCGGACATTGGGAAACCTTCAAAGCCTCGATCACTGCTCAGAATCCTTACGCGCGAGTCTGGGAAACCAGCCATGCCAGGGTGGAACCCTCTTTACTGCTGGAGCCGATAGTCCGCCTGTCGCCCGCGCAGACAGTGAATGTAGAATTCGGGGTGCCGAGACCTTCCGCTACGAGCAAGCGGGCCTCCTATCATCCCATTGCCACGACAGTTCGATTACCGGGTCCGTTAAATCTTGTACGGTTCCTCAGCTGGATGAAGACCCTCCCCCCAGAACTTGAACGGGCAAAAGGTTTCTTTCGCTTTGCCAAGGGACCGGAGCTCCAAGAGTTTCAATATGCCCCGCCAGGCAACGCCACCATTACACCGATTACATTGCTCGACGAGCCAAGCCACGCGATCGTGTTGATTGGACGAGGCTACGACCAGGAGCACTGTCAGGCAGAACTTTTACGCTGTCTTGAGAACTGCTAGCCCGCATTATCCATGACGGTTCGAGGTCAGAAGTTCGAAGCTTCCGGAACTTCGCAGCTGACCCTCGTTTCACGTTTCACGTCTAACCTTTCACGTTTTCTGGGAGCGAAGCGCGGACACGCCAGAAGCGCAGGATCAACCACGCGGCCCCGGCTCCGAAGAATCCGCCGATTGCCCATCCTCCCAACACGTCCGTGATGTAGTGGGCTCCGATATAGACGCGAGAGAGACCGATCAGTCCGACCAACGGCCAGCTCACCCAGCCTGACCGCGGATACAACACATGGAAAAAGGCTGCCGCCGTTGCGGTATTAATGGCGTGATTCGACGGAAAACCAAAGGTCTTGCCGCAGGCTTCGATCTGATGGATATCCGGAAGCCCCATGCAGGGTCGTGGTCGAGCCGCAAGGTCTTTGATCCGTGCCCCGACAAAATCCAACAAACCGATGGAGGCGGCCAGTATCGGGGCTCCCAGCAATGCCTCCCGCCAGGATACCCACAACCAATAGCTGGTCAGTAGAATCCCGGGCACCCACAGTAGGCCTGAATTGGAGAGCCCAAGCGCCAACCCATCGAGCCAATCAGACTGCCCGGCAAGCCCATTGATGGCACGAAGCAGGGATTCATCCACACTCATGGGGATGACGATAAAGCGTCACCCGTCATTCGTCAACCGTGAACCATGAAAGAGCGGGAAATAATCCGGCAGGTCTATCAGCTATAAGCCATACGCCATCGGCTCTTGCTTTCACCTCGCGCGGAAGTGGATGCGAACAGTCAACTCCCCGTCGACCGGCTCATCGCCTTTCATTTGGGGCTCGAAGGTCCATTTATTCAACGCTGCCATGCCAGCGATGGTGAGTTCACGGTGTTTGGCTGGTTCCAACACTACCACTGTCACCGCCGCATCCTTGGAGACCAACATGCGCGCTTTCATCCAATCGTCGAGCTCTTTGCCATCTAAGGCTGGTGGAACAGCAGGCCAGGGTGTGGCTTTGGGAACCGGTCCAAGCTGTTGATCCTTGTTGAGCGGAAGACCATGGACATGGACCTCGGGCAACTCCAACACGTCTTCCAGGTGATCGCTCTCATGCGTGGCCTCATCACCCGGCACCGCAAATGCGAGTGCAGGCAGGAGCAATACGGCCAGGCCACAACTCAAGACGATATGTTGAATATACCGTGGACTTGAAAAATTCAGAAGTTTCATGATGCACTCCCCAGCCTATATGCCCTTATATCATACTCCAGCAGATGCCCAACAAGGTCATCCAGCAAGGCCGCAGGGAGCCCAGCGACTGAGGCGTACCCTTGGGGTACGTCGCAAGGAAATGGGCGACTGAGAACGATGCTGGTGACCTTGTTCGGCATCTGATTAGAAGAACCATTGGGCACGGAAGAAAAACGACCTCGGCATCCCAGCATGGGACACACCCAATCCGATATTCCCCTCGCCTTGGTTGATGAAATACTGCTGATCCAGCAAGTTCACCACGTCGAAGCCCAGCAGAAGTTTCTGGTTATCCCACGGCAAGGGAATGATATGCGTGAGGGATATATTATAAATCGTGTACGAAGGGCTATGGGTGGAATTGGTCTTGCCCCCCTCTTCCGCCGTACGCAGCCCAGAAGCGAACAACGTCTGGCCCGTGAGTGTCGTCCGCTCCAAAAAGCGATAGGCGACCACTGCCGAACTCGTGAGGGTCTGCTGATGATCGCAATGCACCCCGCCTTTCGAATTGATATCGGCAATTTCCGCCGCTTCGAGCAGGGTGTGGCCGGATTGGAGCCCATACCCTTTACACTGCCCCCAGGCCACGTTGCCGCGCGCCGTTACGTTATCCGTGAGTTGGAGTTTCAGGGCTCCATTGATGCCCCTGGTCCAGCCTCTTTCAAAGGCAAAGTAATTCAATAAGGGCGTCGTCCCGAACTGCCCAGCATCGGACAGATAGTTGGCAAGCTTGTAGTACCCGGTCAGTTGTAAGGTCGCCCAGCGTGAAAGGGCGTGGTAGCTGCCGACCTCGAAGTAATGTGCCCGTTCAGCTCGAACTGTATTATTCGTTGTATCTTCCGGCGCCGCCTTTGTTCCGGCTGTATTGAGCTTCGCAAAAGAAATCGCTTCGAGATTCGGCGGCGTAAACTGCCGCCCGTAGAAGGCATGAAATACGTTCGCCTGATCGGCCTTGTAGGTGACCCCGACCCGCGGGCTGATCTGAGCCTCATCGCGTTGATATTGTACCGCATCGGCCCGCACACCAAGATTGAACGTCCACCGATCGTTCGGGCTCCACTGATCTTGGATCCAGAACTCCTGCCGATAGCCGATCAGCCGATTATCCGCGTCCAGACCCAACACATTCCCTATCGGAAGGCCCCCGGCATCCTCGAAGGTAAACAGTCTCGTCTTATTCCACGTCTGTGTCCGATCGACCTGGAATCCAGCCTTGATCACATGCTCTTTGTTGGGAATATAGGTGTGATCGAATCGAACTCCGCCCGAATAGGCGTTCCGATCCTGGCTGGCAGCAGAGAACGGCTCAGCCGGGTTAGCAGTGTAGGCGAGCACATTAAATGGATCCGTCCGAAACGTGGCCCGCGTTTGACGAACATATCCGGAAAGGCTGAAAAAATTCTTACTGTTCACATCGTGCCGCCAGACCATGTGCCCGTATTGGTTATTTTCCTTTTGGTTTTCATCGATGGCCTGGGACGCAACGGGACTGAAGAGCGGATTCTGCGCTTGCAGCAACCCCGTCGTAAACACATTGGGCTGGCCGTCAGGCGACGTGGGAATCTGATACTTCGCCACGGAATTCAAGAATACAAACGAGAAATTATTCGAATTGTCGAGCTGATAGTCCCCACGAATGAACGTCTGATTCCGCTCACTTTGTCCGTGAAAAACCGAATGGCCAAGCGTCGGCGGCTCAATGCCACGATTCGTCGCCGTATGGCTGTTCAGCGCGTAGAACCGGAACTTTTCGCCGATCGTGCCCCCGTATTCGATCGACGGATTGATCGTGTTGTTCGACCCGCCGAACATTTGGGCGGACCCAAACCCTGGCTTGGTCCCGCTTTTGGTCGTGATATCCAACACTGCGGCAGTCTTGTTTCCGTACTGCGCTTCCATACCGCCGAGGATGATATCCGCCCGTTCCCACGCGCGTGGAGAGATCACATCTGAGAAGGTCGATGACACAGTATCTGGAATCGGCACACCGTCGATTCGCAGCTGGAGATTGGCATGATCCTGGCGAATATGCACTTGCTTGAGCGACCCATAGACGGCACCAGGAATCGTGATGAGCACATCCTGTAACTCGACATTGTTGCCACGCGGCAATGTTTCTATATCTTTTCGACTCACCGAGTAGGTCTCGCTCGACGCCTTGTATTGAATCGGCGCCAAAAGCGACCGCACTTCGAGTGCGATCTCTTTGGTCTTGGACAGGGTCAGGGTGATGGGATCGGACGCCTCGATCCCAATCTTCAGCACGATATATTCGCTTCGATAGGTATCTTGTACGGCGCTGACGGAATAGGTTCCATCGGCAGGGACGGGAATGCTGAACTCGCCGGCATCATTCGAGACGCCGGTCGTCACTAACGTTCCCTCTTGATTCTTCACTTCGACGACCACTTGTCCAATTCGACGAAGATCCTGATTCTGAACTGACCCAACAATGTGATTGGGCTCGACCGCAAAGGCACGAGCCTGATGAAGAAAACTCATACAGACGACACAGAGACATATCGAACGAACAATAAGATGGCTCCATATAATGGATCGCATATAGTCCCCCACCAATCACGTGTTTAAAAGACACCGCAGCGGCAGGCAGTCCGAGGACAACCGTGCCAGAATGACGTGACTCGAGCTGACGTGACTAATTGCAGGGGGGAGCGCGAGAAGGACCGGGCGTAGATAATTCAAAGGAAAGCAGAACCGAGTCCGCTGGAAGTTCCAGCAGCTCGACGAGTTCCTGTGCCGTGAAGAGAGGAGCGCCGAGATCGAGAAACCCGGCCGTGTGGTGTTTGACCCACTGGCAGAGGTCGTTGTCGGAATGTTCATGCCCATCGTGATCAGCCGCCGCCAACTCGTGATGGACATCCTGCGCCACGGCAAACGGCGCGATGGTGAGCAACAATAAGACGAGGCCCAGCGCCACAGCACTCCGTGCCTGGAAGGCCAAACGCCGTATGGAAGTATGCAGAATCATTGGGGTCAGCTACGTACCATAGCCTTTCACGGTTTGTCAAACAACGGAACCGCTTCGCCAAATCAAGCCGTCGCCGGATGCCTGCACTGTACCCCAGTGGATATTACTTGGAATCTACGCTATATTTTACGCGTCAAAGCGCATAACGCCCCAGCACGCTAAACGATAAAGAGCCCTTCGTATGTGAAAAGGCACGACCATGCAGAGACCACTCGATAACCAACATATCATTGAGATCAAGCCGCTCCCCTCTCCGCGAACGATCAAGTCAAAACTGCCGATTACCGATCAAGCAGCAGCGCTGGTCGTTGAAACCAGGGATGCCGTTCGCCACATTCTACACGGCCAAGACCGTGACCGCTTACTGGTGATCGTCGGCCCCTGCTCCATTCATGACCCCGAAGCTGCCTACGAGTATGCCGACCGATTGAAACCAGTGGCGGATGCGTTGCGCGACCAGTTGCTTATCGTCATGCGCACCTACTTTGAAAAGCCCCGCACCACAGTCGGATGGAAAGGACTGATCAACGATCCGCACCTGGACGGCACCTGCGATATCGCCACCGGCATGGAACTCGCGCGAACGATTCTTCTCAACATCAACAAACGCGGGGTTCCCTGCGCGGCAGAAGCCTTGGATCCGGTCTCCCCCCAATACATCGCCGATCTCTGGAGTTGGGTCGCCATCGGCGCCCGCACCACCGAAAGCCAGCCGCACAGAGAAATGGCCAGCGGGCTCTCCATGCCGGTCGGGTTCAAGAACGGAACAGAGGGTAATCTTCAGGTCGCCTGGAACGCTATGGTTGCGGCTAAACAAACTCATCATTTCCTCGGAGTCAATGCCGACGGGCTTACCTCTATCATCAAGACCATGGGCAACCCCGATCGCCATATCGTCCTGCGGGGGGGCGGCGGAAAAACCAACTATGAGGCTGAGCATGTGGCCCGCGCGGAAGCCCTTGTCGCGAGCGAAGGCATCGTTCGTCCTATCATGATCGACTGTTCACATGACAACTCCAGTAAAGATCACCGACGCCAGAGTGTGGTCGCCCGTGAAGTCATCCGCCAATTCCGCGAAGGCCGCCACTCCATCATGGGGCTGATGCTCGAAAGCAACCTCAACCCCGGCAAGCAGACCTGGGAGCAGGGGAAAACGCTGGCCCACGGTGTCTCCATCACCGATGCCTGTCTCGGGTGGGGTGAAACAGAGGCCCTGCTCGGCGAACTGGCCGGCATGATCGTCACGAAACCCATCTAACTGGTTGTTTGGTTCATTTGGTTTGTTTGGTTTATTTGGTTCGTTTCGTTCAACCAAATAAACCAAACAGACCAAACAAACCAGTATGTTGATCGACACCCATACCCATCTTGACGATGCCCGCTACAATGACGACCGGGAGGTAATGATCTCCCGCGCCAGGGAGGCCGGTGTCACAACTTTCGTGACTATCGGCTGCGACCTATCCACCAGCCAGGCGGCGGTCGCTCTGGCGGAGCGATACCCCTTCGTCTATGCCTCCATCGGCGTCCATCCCCATGAAGTGAAGCACATCCTGGATAGCTGGTACGACGAGTTCCGTCGGTTGGCGCACAGCAAAAAGGTCGCTGCCTATGGTGAGATCGGCCTCGACTACCACTACAACCATTCTTCGCCGAAGGAACAGCGCGAACGATTCCGTGAACAGGTCCAGCTCGCGCGCGAACTGAACCTCCCCGTGATCATCCACACGCGGGAAGCCCAAGAAGACACGATGACGATTTTGAAAGAAGAAAAGGCGTCAGAAGTGGGCGGGGTGTTTCATTGTTTCTCAGGGGATGCCTGGCTGGCAAAAGATGCGCTGGATTTGGGGTTCTATCTCTCCTTCTCCGGGATACTCACGTTTCAGAATGCGACGATGCTTCGAGACATCGCGAAAACCGTGCCATTGGACCGACTTCTCATTGAAACCGACTGTCCCTACCTGACGCCTAGCCCCCATCGAGGCAAACGAAACGAGCCGGCCTATGTGTCATTCGTCGCGCAAAAGCTGGCGGAGCTTCACGCCGATGTCCCAGGCATGTCTCTCGAACGCATCGGACACATCACGACCGAGAACGCGAAGCGCCTGTTCAAAATCGCTTGAGCTGGCGGCTCCGCTGCCGTTGCGACTTCGGTAATTTTCGGGGATTCCCCTTCTTGCCGGGCCTTCGATTTGGGAGAAGATCCTCTCCTGTATCCAGCTCCTTGTGTGCCGATACAACGGCCGAGTTCGGTCCCTCACGCAATTTCCCGGCAAACTCCTGAGCCTTCATCACAAAGGCCCCCTGCGCCCTGGCAAAGTCGACAATCTCACGATCGGAACTCACCACCGCGCAGTCAGACCCATATTCAGCAGCTAACCGTTGAATGACCTGATCGGCTTTCTCGCCCCGCCGAGAAAAAATGATCTGAAGACCAAGCCGGTGCTCACGGTGTTCCGTGCCCCATCCCTGTTGCCACCCGTCAAAGACCACCGTGATCGCATGGGATTTCCGTTGACGGTATGACGCAAGGTCGTGCAGGAGGGACTCGCGCCCCATTTCAGAAGACAATTTCGTCTCTGCACCAATCCGGCCCGTCTGAGCCAAGAGATTGTAGCCATCGACGATCAAGTGGAGTGCCATAATGAACAGTGCCAGCCCGGTCTATCTGGTTGATGGTTCATCTGGTCTATCTGGTTTGTTTTGTTCTGAGCTCAAAGAAAACCAAATAAACCAGACAAACCTATTTATCAAGCTTTCTTCGGACCCTACTGGCTCACACCGCTATCTGTCAATCGGCGCACGACAAGCGAGCGGAACGGGTTACTCTGGTTTGTTTGGTTCAGTTGGTTCATCTGGTTAGTTTCGTTCGACCAAATAAACAAAACAAACCAGAGCAACTACGGCAACCAGTATGGCCATTCCACTTGACAACGGCGCATACATCTGAGAAAAACCTCTAGGAGTCTGTCCGAGTAATCCTTCGTTGCGAGGCAAAGGAGCTGTTGGTAGATGCGAGGCCGCAGGCTCGAAAAAACCGGAGGCGTATTCGCTGGAATACGTTGAGGATTTTTTCGGGCCGAGAACGACGCAGATACCTCCAGATCGTTTGCCGCAGTAGAATGGCATTACTCGTACAGACTCCTAGCCCGCATTATTCATGACGGTTCGTCGTGAAATCGCGCAGTCGCCATGCGAGACAGGCGCGTGGAGCCGCGAGGGAGGGAGGCATACTTCAAACAGTATGTTGACCGACCGAACGGCGAGCCCGCCTGCCTGGACGCCGGGCCACCGCGTCTAGGCTTGTCGTAGCGGCGAATCCGCGATTGCAGCAGAAGCGTTCATGAATAATGCGGGCTAGATCCCTTCACAGGCAGTGAACACCCATGAGATCAGCCTTTTGGCGCATCCTCACCCTCGCCTTCCTGGCGGGACTCTTCGATCTCTCTGGGCATACCCTCGACCTGTTTCACATCGGTGAGGCAGTCGCGGCGACGAATGTAGCCGCTCAAGAGCCTACCGGCAAGCCCAAGCAGTTACGCACCGCACCGGTCCATTTAGCTCCCACTACAATCGGCCTGACGACGATTCAAAACCTCCGTTCAGCCAGCTCGCCTAGATTCACAAGGCTCGTGCTCGATCTTGATTCCGAGGCCAGCCCCAACCGACATCCCAAGCTACAGACTGACGGACTGACCATCGAAATTCCCAATACCACATTGAGCCCATCCGCCAGGAAAAAACTAAGCGCCGGTCGGATCGCCAAACCGTTTATCATTACCCAATCGTCCGAACGATCTGTTGAAGTGTCTCTCCCAGTTGGTTCTTTTCAACACTATTCGCTGCTCACGTTGTCGAATCCCCATCGGCTGGTCATCGATGTGGTACCGTCAAACCAGCCGACACTGGCTCCTTCTAACGAATCGACGCCAAGCCAGAGACTTCCCTACCCCACTCCTCCTCAACCTGCTCAGCCGCGAAGCAAGTCGTTTACGACTATCGTGATTGATCCCGGACACGGGGGGAGAGATCCTGGCGCACGGGGCCGGCGTGGAACGGAGGAAAAAGACATTACGCTCAAGGTCGCGTTGAAACTACGCGATCTCTTAAGCCGACAGCCGGGAGTCCGCGTCCTCATGACCCGTGAACGGGACCGGTTCGTCGAATTGGAAGACCGGGCGAAATTTGCCAATGGACAAGAAGCAGATCTCTTTGTGTCGATCCATGTGAATTCACACCCTCAACAGTCTGTGAAGGGTATTGAAATCTACCACTTCGGAGAAGCCAAGGATCAACGGGCACTCGAAGTGGCAGCCCGCGAAAACGGAACCCCGCTCAGCAACACCGGCGTAGGATGGGAATATCTCGTCGCCGACCTCCTGACCGCCAAGAAGATCGAAGAGTCCCTCGAACTGGCTTGGACCGCCAAGGAAGCCATGGTCACCAACCTAACCGGCCAGTACGACCTGGTGGACCATGGGGTAAAGACCGCGCCCTTCTATGTCCTCCGTTTCACGAGCATGCCCAGTATCCTGGCTGAGATTGCCTATATCTCGAACTCCGATGAGGAAGACCTGCTCCGAACCACCCGCTTCACCACTCGCGTGGCGGAAGCCCTCATGGAAGGCATCAAATCCTTCCTCTCTTCGGCAAAACCCTCGACGCGATGACTGCCGTACGATTCCGCCCATCACACCAATGCCAACGGTCAAGTTAGTCTTGGAGTACGACGGAACCTGCTACGCCGGTTGGCAACGCCAACCCGATCTCCCCACGATCCAAGGAGCAATCGAACAGGCCATCCGGCAAGTCAGCCAGGCCACGGTATCCGTCGTCGGCGCAGGCCGCACAGACTCTGGCGTACATGCGCGCGGGCAAGTGGCAAGCTTCCACACTGACCTAGATTGGCCCGCCTCAAACTGGATGAAAGCACTCAATGCCGTGCTGCCGAAAGACATCGCCGTCTGTTCCTCTGCCATCATGAACGATTCATTTCATGCTCAACACAATGCGCGAGGCAAGCTCTACACCTATCGACTCATTCATCGTTCTGCCCGCCCGACCATCGATCGCGCCTTTGCCTGGCACATCTACAAACCGCTGGATGACGTTGCCATGCAGCAGGCAGCGTCGACGTTGATCGGGTCACAAGACTTTTCTTCCTTCGAAGGCAGCCTCACCGACAACGAGAATCCCATCTGCCATCTCCAGCGGCTCACGGTTATCCGCCACGACGACCAGATCCTCATCGAGGCCTACGCCGACCGGTTTCTGAAACACATGGTCCGCGCAATAGTTGGAACGCTGGTCGAAGTGGGACTGGGCAAGCGAACGGCCAACAGTCTCTCGGGGGTTCTCCAGGCGCGAGATCGATCTGCCGCCGGCCAAACCGCTCCACCTCATGGCCTCTATCTCATGCGCGTGGACTACGAGTAGCAGGCTAGTTGCGGAAGTTTATTTGGTTTGTTTGGTTGAACGGAATGAACCAGATGAACCAAGTAAGCCAGACAAACCAGATCAATCTGCTTCGCCGGCCGCGCTGCCGCAATACCGCCCACAGAAAATTAATAATGGAAGTATTCCTAATTTAGTAGGGACAGGCCTGAGAGAATTTGCTATGCTCCGTTCGTCCATCTACCCCCTCACTTTCACAAAAGGAGATGCATATGACAAAGACAGCCGGCATTGTGACGATATCCCTCTTTGTGTCAGGGCTGTGCATCGCGCCGTTTGCCAGCGCGGCGCCTACGAAGCAAAGCAAGATGGCGGTATGCAATGAACAAGCGAACGACAAAGGGTTGGGTGAAGGGAAAGGAGACGAGAGGAAGGTATTTATGAAAGAATGCCTCTCCGCAAAAACGGCAAAGGCAGTGAAGACGGGGGGAACTCAGCAGAGCAAGATGAAGTCATGTAACACAGAAGCAGGTACGAAGGGCCTCAAAGGCGACGAACGTAAAACATTTATGAGCGCTTGCCTTTCCAATTAACAACATCGCCCCGCGGCCCATTCGGGCCGCGGGGCGTATTCTCACACCTCACACCAACCAAGCCGGTTCCTCTTGTTCATTTGGTCTATTGGTTTGTTTTGTTCATTTGGTTGAATCGGACTAATCGGAGAAACCAGATCAACCAAATGAACAAAACAAACCAAACAAACCAGTTTTCTAGAGCAGGCGGGGGGGATCCTGGTTTTCCAGTTTCTTCCGAAGTTCGATCAGTTCCTGTTCAAGGGAAAAAAGCCGATCGTGGACTGGGTCAGGCATGTTGCTATGGTCCATGGTGGCGTCTGGTAATCGCTCGCCTTGAGTCTTGATGACGCGGGCCGGCACTCCAATGACGGTGGAGTTGGCGGCGACATTCTTCAGCACCACCGAATTGGCGCCGATCTTCACATTGTCGCCGATGGTGATCCCGCCAAGAATCTTGGCGCCGGCCCCGACGACGACGTGATTGCCGAGCGTGGGATGGCGTTTCCCTCGCTCCTTCCCCGTGCCCCCAAGCGTCACACCCTGAAAGAGGGTGACGAAATCTCCGATCTCTGCCGTCTCGCCGATCACGACACCCATTCCATGATCGATGAAGAACCCAATGCCGATCTTCGCCGAGGGATGAATCTCAATCCCTGTCAACACACGGGCCACTTGAGAAATGGCGCGGGGGATGAAGGGGACATGTCGAACCTTGAGCCAGTGGGACAGGCGATAGGCCAACATGGCATGAAAACCTGCATAGGTCAGCACGACCTCATACCAGCTCGTAGCAGCTGGATCTCGATCGAACACGGCCCGCAAATCTGATTTAATGGCTTTAAACATAGCGTCAAAATGTCGTCAAGTCATAAAGTCATCAAGTCGAAAGCCTTCAAGTCGTAATGTCGGAAAGTCGTCAAGTCATAACGTCATCAGGTCGAAAGTCACAAGTCCTCACAGCGGATCCTTCGAAGCTAAATAGGTTATAAACCCGGACAACGACCTCGCAACCTCTTCGGATTTTGTCCGAAGATCAGAAAACTCCTCGTCAGAGATATACCCCAAGTCCAGTGCGACGAACAGATGACTGCGGACTTCCCCTGCCGAGCCTTTCGCGATGTACAGAAACCGGTGAAACTCCCTGTCGGAACCTCGTTCAAAACCTTCCGCGATATTGGCCATTACAGAAACTGATGCTCGCTGAATCTGATCACGGAGGCCAAAATCCTTCTCGAATTTCCCTCTCCCACTGACACGATAGACAGCTGAAACCAGTTCCCTTGCTGCTTGCCAAGATTTGATATCCTCAAATCGCTCTATCGTAGCCAATATTCACTCTTCAACTTGATGACCTGACGACTTGATGACTTTCCGGCTTTATGACATTCCGACTTTCAGACCTTCTCAATCAAACACACTGCTTGCGCGGCGATCCCTTCTTCCCGGCCAATCATGCCGATTCCTTCTCCACTCTTGACCTTGACGTTGACGAGGTCCGGATCAATCCCGAGCACCTGCGCCATCTGCTGTTGCATCCCGGCCAGATACGAACTGAGCCGAGGAGCCTGCGCGATAATGACGGTGTCGACGTTGACGATACGATACCCCTTTCCCCGCAACTTCCCGACCACGTCCTCCAGCAGCTTCAGGCTTGAAATATCTTTGAACTTCTGATCGGAGCTGGGATAATGCCGGCCCAGATCCCCTTCGCCCATTGCTCCAAGCAGCGCATCGCAGAGGGCATGGACCAAGGCATCGGAATCGGAATGTCCCAACAAACCCTTGCTATGGGGCACCTCGATTCCGCCAAGAATCAGTTTCCGTCCTGCTCCCAGCGGATGGATGTCGTAGCCGCAACCGATTCGCATGCGCTTCGCTCCTCGTTATTCGTTAAACGTCAATCGTTAACCGTGGAAGAAGCCTAATCCTGTGAGACATATCGCATTTCGCGATTAACGTTGAACAATTCACGTTTAACGCCCCTTCCGCGAAGCCAAGATCGCTTCGCCGATCACCATGTCTTCAGGCCTCGTTACCTTGATATTCTCCCCGCTTCCCTCCACCACCGTGACTGAATATCCCAGCCACTCGACCAGAAAGGCGTCATCGGTAGCTCGAATCCCTTCGGCATGCGCTTTCTCGTGGGCCATCTCAATCCAGTCCCGTCGAAAGGCCTGCGGAGTTTGAGCCAGCCACAAGGGAGCGCGATCGACGGTTCGCTCGATTGTTCCATCGGTCCGTACCTGCTTCACAGTGTCCCGCATCGGAAGCGCGATAATTGCCGCGCCCTCTTTTCTCGCCGCAGCCACAACCTCGGCAATCATCCCGATAGTCATAAATGGACGGACTGCGTCATGGATGATGACGATCTCTGTGTCTGAGGGAACCTGCGCAAGCGCGTGCCTCACTGAGTCCTGGCGCTCGGCGCCGCCCGCCACGACCTTTGTAACCTTGGTGAAACGATGCCGCGAGACGATCTCCTTCTCGCAATAGTCGATATCGGCAGACGGAACGGCAAGAATAATCTGGTCGACTACGGAAGCGGCTTGCAAGGTTCGCAACGACTGAACGATCAGCGGCTCACCGCCCAACGATAGAAATTGCTTGGGAACGGAGCCGCCCATCCGAAGCCCGCGGCCGGCTGCAGGCACGAGCGCCACCACCAAAGGAGCCTCCTCACTTGTTTATTTGGTTTGTTTAGTTTGTTTAGTTGAACGAAACTAACCAGATGAACCAAATCAACCAAACAAACCAGCTTATTCTTCCGCAACCAGTTAAGGCCGCAGCGTGAGATAGATCGCCTGGCCCTTCCGTTTCAGCAGCAAGAGCACCGCTTGATCCTTGGCAAGGCCTGATGCGGCATGCTCGTAAGATTTGAGCGATGTCACCGCTCGCCGATTGACTTCGAGAATCACATCGCCTTCACGGACACCCATCTCTTCCGCCGTGCTTCCGGACTTGACCCGAACCACCACCACGCCACGCTCGACGCCCTTTAATCCGTACCGAGTCGCTAACTCTTCGTTGACTTCGCGGACTTCAATGTCCGAAAGGAGCCCCGTCGGCACCGCTGACTCCCTGCTCTCTTCTGCACCGGGCTGGCCTAACGATTTTGGCTGTTCGACAATGGTGACATCAAGCGTCTTCGGCTTCTTGTCTCGGATCAGCTTGACCGAGACCTTCTTACCGATCGGAGTCTGCGCAACGGCATTCCGCAAATGCGTCGGCGAATCCATCGACTTGCCGTCATATTCGACAATGACATCCGCCCGCTCGAAGCCCGCCTTCTTCGCCGGACTCTCCTCCATAATATCGCTGACGAGCACGCCTTTCGTCTCCGTGATCCCGAACTGCATGGCCAACTCAGGCGTCAAGTCTTGAATGGCGACACCGAGCCAGCCGCGGACGACCTTCCCCGTCCGCACCAACTGATCCATGATGGAACGAGACAGATTGCTCGGCACGGCAAACCCTATGCCCATGTTGCCGCCGCTTTGGCTGAAGATCGCCGTATTGATCCCAACCAATTCGCCCCGCACATTGACGAGCGCGCCTCCTGAATTGCCCGGATTGATCGCCGCATCGGTCTGGATGAAGTCTTCGTATTCGGCTATACCCATGCTGGCCCGGCCGACTGCGCTCACGATCCCCATCGTCACGGTCTGGGTCAGCCCGAATGGACTCCCAACGGCCAATACATACTCCCCAACCTCCAGCTGGTCGGAATCGGCCCAGGGAATGGTCGCGAGCCCTGTCGCCTCGATTTTCACGATCGCGATATCTGTCTTCGCATCGGTTCCGATCAACTTGCCTTTAAACTCCCGCTTGTCCGATAAAAAGACCCGGATATCGTCGGCCTTGTTCACCACATGGTTATTAGTGACGATCAAACCGTTAGATTCGACAATCACTCCGGACCCCTGGCCCCGTTCTTTCGGCTCTCGCTGCGGACCATCGCGCTTGAACAATTCATCGCCGAAGAACTTACGGAAAAATGGATCGTCGAGCGGCGAACCGTGAGGGCCCTCTCCTGATTTTCCGCTTCTCGTCGCCGCAATGTTGACGACCGCCGGCTTGACCGACTTGGCGATCTCGACGAAGTTTTTTCCACTGCCCCCTCCCATCGGCAACTGTGGCGCAGTCGCCACAGGAAGAGCGATGGGGCTGGGAATCGGCTCAGGCCCGGCCGTACCGGTCGGCAACCAACCCATGTTGGAGGCCACCACGACCCCGATAATGATCCCCCCTGTGAGCAGGGTAAAGGGAAGCAGCCACGTACGAATGAGTTTCATAGGTATTCCTTGTTCGTCATCTCTTATGAAGCAACCAGTTCACAGGGCATGCGCATCCACCGCATCACTTTGTCTCGCCGGAATAGATCCCCATGATGGTATGGAGAAATTTGATGGCCTCCGCTTTAGGCCGTTGGAATGAGTTCCGCCCAATAATAGAGCCAAACCCGCCGCCGTCGCGAATGGCTCGCGCCTCCTCAAACACATGCTGATCCTCGCTCTTGGCCCCTCCGGAGAAAATCACGATCCGGCGCCCATCGAACGAACTCTGCACCACATGCTTGACCCGCTCCGCCAGGGTCGCGACCGGAATCTTCACCGATTCATACACCTTCTTCGCGGCTGCCTGTTCAAGATACGCCGTGGGCAGCTTGACCTTAATGACATGGGCGCCGAGCTGGGCTGCAATCTGCGCTGCATAGGCCACCACATCGATCGCGGTCTCCCCTTCCTTACTGAGTATCGACCCTCGCGGGTACGACCACACGACGACCGCCAGGCCGGATTCCTTCGCCTCTTCTGCAATCGCGCGTAATTGTTCATACATGGCTTTGCAGTGCGATGACCCTGGATAGATCGTAAATCCGACCGCCGAACAACCGAGCCGGAGCGCATCCTTCACGCTGCCGGTCACCGAGGGCAAGGGGTCTTTCTCGTCGTGCAAGACATCATGATTGTTCAACTTGAGAATCAACGGAATCTGGCCGGCGAATTCAGCTGCGCCTGCCTCAAGAAACCCCAGCGGAGCCGCATAAGCATTGCATCCTGCATCGATCGCCAACTGAAAATGATAGGAGGGATTGTACCCCCCTGGGTTGGCGGCAAAGCTCCGAGCCGGACCATGCTCGAACCCTTGATCCACCGGAAGGATGACCAGCTTCCCAGTCCCTGCCAACTTGCCGTGGCGGAGCAGACGGGCGATGTTCGTTCTCGTTCCCACATTGTCGCTGCTGTACCAACTCAGAATTTCCTTCACCCGATCAGCCATGTCTCTCCTCCCCTGGATTCATTGAACGTTAAACGTGAGACGTGAAAAGTGAAAAGTGAAATGTCAAAAACCTGACCGTGCTCCCCTTCATTTCACGTTTTACCTTTCACGTTTCACGACGATTACCGTCTGCCTTGGATAAATACCTCTGCGTCGCGCACGTCCTCCGCACTGCCAATGATCAAGGGTACCCGCTGATGCAGCTGCTTGGCCTCCACGTCGAGGATGCGCATCGTACCAGTACTGGCACGGCCACCGGCCTGTTCGACCACCATTGCCAAGGGATTCGCTTCATATAATAACCGAAGTTTGCCCTCCGGTTTATCCAGCTCGCCAGGATAGAGATAGATGCCGCCTCCAAGAAGAATCCGGTGTACATCCGCCACCAAACAGCCGGAATAGCGGACGCTATAGGGGCGCTCGGTCGCTGTATCCTTGACTTTCAGGCTGTCGATATACTTCTGCGTCCCTCCGGACCACTTATGATAGTTGCCTTCATTCACACCATACACCTTGCCGCGAGACGGAGTGTGGATCTGCTCATGCGACAGGAGATACTCCCCAATGCCAGGTTCCAACGTAAATCCGTGAACTCCTTGTCCAATTGTATAAACCAGCATCGTACTCGACCCGTAGAGGAGATAGCCGGCTGCAATCTGCTCAGTTCCCTTGTGGACCAGGTCATGCTCGGTAGGCATCCGGTCCTTATCTCGCAACCTCACAATGGAAAAAATCGTCCCAAGCGGCATGTTGCAGTCCGTATTCGATGAACCATCGAGAGGATCGAAGAGCAACATATATTGGGCCTGCGGCCAATGATCGGGAAGCAAGACCGGTTTCTCCATCTCTTCCGAGGCCAGTGCGCAGACAAGTCCACTCTGCTGAAAGACCTTGAGGAACGTCTCGTTCGCAATCTCATCAAGTTTCTTGACTGTTTCTCCCTGCACATTGACTTCGCCGGTCGTTCCCAGGATATCGATCAGCCCGGCGCGTCTAAGATCCTGCGCGAGAAGTTTCCCAACCAGGCCGACCTGGACTAAAAGCCTAGCTAACTCCTGGGTGGCTCCCTGGTGGTTCGCCTGCTTCTGGGTGATAAAGCTGCTTAAAGTAAGAGGAAATTGTCCCATGATGTTGAGGGCAAGTATAACTGTTTTGAGCGAGGCGGGCAATGAATGGCTGAGGTCGTTACCGGGCCGGTGCCTCAGCCGGCAATCCGCTGACGAGATCGGCCACAATCGACCCGATGATGACCTTGGCCTTCATGCGAACCGGAATACGCCGATCGTCGTTCGTAAACCAGACCCGGATGTTGCCTTGGTTGAGGAAGAGCCCTTGGAACGGCATGACGACCAACACACGAGCCGTTTCAACCTCCCCCCACGGACCGCTGACCGTTTCGATCTCCTCCACATGTACTTCGAGCTTGCGATTCTTTTTATCATGATAGACGTTCATCGTCATGGTTGCGCCTGGCTGTAGCGGCAACATGCTGCGAGCAAAATAGAGGCAGGAGATGACATCCTGGGTGCCAGGCGGGATCTCCGATGTTTCAGTCACCCCATCTTTGACAGCCGTGACCGTCCCCTCTTTATGATGGAACCTGTACTCGATATCTTCCTTCTTCTTCCCTTCACGCCGCTTGAAAGTCAGATGCTCCGGAAGCAGCGTAGCAGGATCTACGATCGACTCAACCCAGTTATCCACGGGGAAAAACTTGGTGATGGCAGGCCTCGACTGGGCCGTGGTAATCAATTTTGCCAGCGGCCGCTCTCCATCCATGCCGGCACCGTTGATCGTCATCACAGCTGTGCCGGCTGTGATATAGAGCCAGGAAATGTCGTAGGTAAGTTGTTCGCCGACTTGGAAGGATCGGGTTGAGGGTGGATTATCCCCGGGCTCCGCCCATGAGACCGAGCCATTCACTGCACCCAAGATCAGGCAGGCCAGAACGAGCCAGGCACGGAACTGGTTTGTTTTGTTTATTTGGTTCATTTGGTTTGTTTGGTTTAACTAAATAAACAAGAAAAACCAAATAAACGAGACAGACCGAACAGACCAAATGAGCCAGCCCTTAGTAACCGAGGGCCTGTTGGGCCACGCGAAGCTCGTCTTCAATGACGGCTCGGATGGCATTCATTCGCGCCAGGGAAGTGGCTTCAAACCGCAAGACCAGGGCAGGCTGTGTATTCGAGGCGCGAATCAGACCCCAGCCGTCATCAAAGGTGGCGCGTACTCCATCGATGGTGACAACATCGCGGATTATCAACTTGGTTGGACCAAGCTCCTCGCGTTTCTCCTTGCAGTCTGCCAACCGTTTCTGCACCTGCATGACCAACTGGAATTTGATGGCATCCGACACATCGACGCGAATCTCCGGAGTGACGGAGGTCTTCGGCAGATCCGCCACTAACGCAGAGAGCGGCTGTGTGCTCTTGGCCAAAATCTCCACCAGCCGGCACGAGGCATAGATCGCATCGTCATAGCCAAAATAGCGATCAGCAAAGAACATGTGCCCTGACATTTCGCCGGCCAAGACTGCCTGTTCGCTCTTCATCTTCGCCTTGATCAGAGAGTGGCCGGTTTTCCACATAATCGGACGGCCGCCCCGCTTCGCAATATCGTCATAGAGGCTCTGCGAGGATTTGACCTCGGAGATGATTGTGCTCCCCGGCTTGGCCGCCAGAATATCGCGGGCATAGACCACCATTAAGCGATCCCCCCACAGCACATTCCCCTGCTCATCGATGGTCCCAATCCGATCCGCATCGCCATCGTAGCCAATCCCGACATCGGCCTTATGCCGTGTGACCGCCTGAATCAGATCGTCAAGATTTTCCAAGACCGTGGGATCCGGATGATGGTTTGGGAACCGCCCATCGAGGTCGCAATAGAGCCCCGTCACGCGACAGCCTAGAAGCTCCAATGCCTGTTGAGCTACCAACGCCGCCACTCCATTCCCGCAATCGATGACCACGTGCAGGCGCGCCGCGTTGACATGAGCAAAACTCTGCTTGAGATAGGCCAGATAGTCGGGAATGATGGGATGTTCCGAGAGCTGCCCAGAGCCAGAGACAAACGAACCGGTCTCCATCACCGCCCGCAGTGCCAGGATCTCCTCTCCATGAATGGCATCTTTCCCAATGCAGATTTTAAACCCGTTATATTCTGCCGCATTATGGCTCCCGGTGATCATGATGCCGCCGTCGACCGGAAGCTGAAACAAGGAGAAGTAGACGAGGGGTGAGGGACAGATCCCGATATCGACCACATTGAGTCCGCCGGCAAGCAGCCCCCGCACGAGCGCCTGGTGCAGCATGGGTGAACTCAGCCGGCCATCTCGCCCAACGGAGATTGTTTTCACCCCCCGATCTTTCACATAGGTGCAGTAGGCGCGCCCAACCTGCACCGCAATCGACTCGGTGAGTTCCTGGCCTACGATGCCACGCAGATCATATTCGCGAAATAAACCCATGGGCCTCGTTACTCGTGAAGCGTATCACGTGAAGCGTGAAGCGCTAGAAGCAGGCTCGAACCATAACGCGTCCGTCTCCGGAACGAAATACGCTTCACGAACGACGCTTCACGCTTCACGCTTCACACCTCGCCCATAATCATCCTGAAACCGGACGATATCGTCTTCCCCCAGATAGGGCCCGTTTTGGACCTCAATGATATGCAAGGTTTCTTGTCCGGGGTTTTCCAAGCGATGAGGAGTTTCGATAGGAATTTCCGTGCTATGGCCGACCTTGAGATCGAAGACCTCATCGCCCCTGGTCACCCGCGCCGTCCCGGTGATCACCACCCAATGTTCACTCCGTCGATGGTGAAGCTGTAACGAAAGCCGCCCTCCGGGGTTCACCGTCACACGCTTGACCTTGTAGCCTAATCCTTCTTCCAGAATCGTATAGGACCCCCAGGGCCGTTGGACGGTCAAATGTTCCAGATGTTCCGGCGCGTTCTGCTTCTTGAGAATTTCGACCAACTGTTTCACATCCTGCGCGCGGGATTTTGGACAGACTAACGTCGCGTCCGGCGTATCGACCACTACCATGTCCGTGAGCCCGATCGTCGCCACAAGACGGCGGTCTCCGTACACAATCGACCGGCGACTCCCAATGTCGACCACGCGCCCGATGACGACATTGCCGCCCTTATCCTTCGGCGCCACCTCATCCAGACTCCCCCAACTCCCAACATCGGACCATTGAAATGATACAGGCACGATGGCCGCTTTCTTCGATCGCTCCATCACTCCCGTATCGATCGAGACCGGCGTGAGGGTCCGGTAAGCATCGTCGATGGCCTGCCTGGTCGCCCCGGCCTGTATCAACTGGCCAATCCGCTCGATCCCGCGGGAAAGAGCTGGTTGATGGCGTCGAATTTCATCAAGAATTGTCGTCGCGCGCCACACGAACATGCCGCTGTTCCAGTAGTAATCCCCGGCCTTGAGATACTGTGCCGCTTTCGTGGCATTGGGCTTCTCCACGAATCGACTGACCGGATGGCCCTTGAGCCTGCTCTCTGTGCCCAAGGTCATCTTGAGATTAGGCCTGATGTATCCATAGCCGGTTTCCGGACGGATCGGCTTAATACCAAAGGTCACCAGATAATCCTGTCCGGCCAGTGTCGCTGCCAAGGATACAGCAGCATCGAACGCGCGCTGCCCGGTGACAATATGATCGGCCGGCACGACCAGCATAATCGCGTCAGGATCCCGACGAAGCAGTTCTAACGCGACCAAGGCAATGGCCGGAGCCGTATTGCGCCCTTCCGGTTCCAGTACAAAGTTCTCGGCCAGCGCCTCTTTCCATTCACTCAGCTGGACGCGGATGGACTCGGCTTGGGCGGGATTCGTGGAAATCAGCACCCGGTTCGGCGCCGACGCACAAACTACTCGGCGCATCGTCTGCTGGATCAACGTGTCCTCGCCCAGAATCCGCAGCAGCTGTTTCGGAAATAACTGTCGGCTCAGCGGCCAAAACCTGGTACCGCTGCCTCCTGCCATGATCACGGGATAGAGATGGTTATCAAGTTCGAGGTTTGAAGTTCGAGGTTCGAGGGAAGCCATACAGGGGGGTTCCTAACGCTACGACCGTTTTCCGGAATGTGGAACTTGTAATTTTGAATTATCAATTTTGAATTTTGAATTTGCGCCCTGCGCTTCCAAAATCATCTCAACGATTTCTCGAACCGCTCCCTCTCCGCCCTTCTTCTGACAGATATAATCGACTGCTGCAACAACTTGGGGCATCCCATCGGCCGGTGTGGCGGAAAAGCCCACTGCCTTGAGCGCCTCAAGATCGTTGATGTCGTCACCGATATAGGCGACCTGGCTCAGGGTGAGCCCATGTCTGGTTGCCATTTCACGGATGAGCGACAACTTATCCATCACCCCTTGATGCAACTCTGGAATCGCGAGCTTCTCAGCACGGCGCGCCACAAGCTTGGTCCGCTCCTGCGTCACAATCGCAGTGATGATCCCAGCCCTTTGCAACAATTTGATCCCCATGCCGTCACGCGTGTTGAACTTCTTCCACTCATCGCCGGACTCGGCATAGTACATGCCTGCGTCCGTCAAGACGCCATCGACATCGGTGGCAAACAAACGGACCTGGCTGAGCAGCTTACGCGAGATTATTCCGAAGCGGGCCGGTTTCTGAGCAGACGATCGAGAAGCCATGTTGTTTTACTCTCAGTGTTGACCTGTTGCCATATTACGACTCTTACCTAACGGTGCACACGAATACTGAGATAAAGGTAAATTGATGGGTCTGGATGCAAGATTTGCTTCTAGTTACGCTCCTGACAACTATGCAACAAGCGATAGTTATCGAGACGCCGTAGCGCCCGCCTCTGTCACGCAGGCACAGCGCAGGTTGTTGTTAGCTGTTTTGCTGGCAGCTTTAGATCTGGATATCAGTAAGTCAATAGGCATTCTTGTGAACGAATCCTTGCCATATCGTCAGCCACATAATCTTCAGATCGAGCCAGATGGACCAATGCTCAATGTAATACAGGTCGAACTCAATTCGTTTATCAAGCGAGGTGTCGCCGCGCCAGCCACAGACTTGCGCCCACCCTGTAATCCCGGCTTTCATCTTATGCTTGAGCATGTAGAGGGGAATCTGCTTTCGAACTTCCTCGACCACCCAGGACCGTTCCGGCCGCGGGCCCACGACACTCATATCGCCTTTCAGCACATTCCAAAATTGAGGCAGCTCATCGAGGCTCATTCGGCGCAAAAACTTCCCGATTGGAGTCACGCGAGGATCATTTATTGGAGTCAACAACACTGTGTCGCCCGGTTGATCAATCTGCATCGTACGAAACTTGAGCATCATGAACGGTTTCCCATCCAGCCCCATCCGCTCCTGTTTAAAGAGAACCGGCCCAGGAGAAGTCAGTTTAATCAGCAACGCAATCAATGCCTGCACCGGCAACGTAAGGAACAGGGCAGTCAAGCTACCGAGCAAGTCACTACTACGCTTGAGAACAACGTTCCATCCATATAGAGGAGAACCCTGCAGCGTGATAACCGGCAATCCTTCAAACATCTCCGCTTCGCCGCGGAGAGTAATAAACTCATAGATCGAGGGGATGACTTTCACCTCGATGGTGGTGGTCGCGAGATATCCCAACATTTTTTCCACTTGCGGCTCTGCCTCAGGAGGCAAACAAACAAAGACAATGTCCAACGCCGGCGCATATTTCTCCAGATCCCCGTACAGACCGATGACCGAGACCCCTGCAAAAGTTTGCCCCAATTTCTGCGGATGGCGGGTCAAATAGCCTTGGATCTTCAGACCGAACTCCGGATGAAGTGACAGTGAGTGGGCAACTCGCTGCCCCAGTTTGCCTGCCCCAACGATCAAACTGTGCCGCTGGTTATAACCCTGCCTTCGGAAAAACCTCAGGCCCTCGCGAAAGACCATTCGCGAGAAACCTAGCGCGACAAGGTTCAGGACCCAAAAGTACAGAAAGACAAGGCGTGAATATTCGAACTGACGCACGAAGAACGTCAACCCGATGAGAATCAACACCGACAGGGAGTTGGCTACAGCGATGTCGAATACCTCGGCCAGGTGGGAACCCATCCGTCGAGGCCGATACAAATTAAATGCTCTAAAAGATAATCCCCAAACGATCAGAATCGGCACAAGTAAGTAAACATAGATTTCCAGAGATGGAATACCCTTTTCAACCGGCCCCCATCCGCCCACGAACCGAATGTAGTAGGCTGCCATCCAGCAGGCAGAGATCAGGGCCAGATCAAACAGAAAGAGGAGGCTTTGAAGAAATTGAGAGTGGCGCTTCAGCATGGCAGATTACCAGAGTTTATTAGAGGCAGCGTCATCGTAGCAAGTCAGGCAGAGTGCATGCTCACACGCTTCAATACCGCTCCTGGCAATTGCTTGTAGTAATGTCCAAGCCTATACCCAATCAATTTGGCCGCAGCTCTCATCAAGCTGATTGGGAGCAGGTGCAGCAGCCCGCGAGACCCAAGATAGGATAACTCAGACCGCACAAACCTAATCCCCTCCCCTTCAGGTCGTCCGAACTCCTCAAGCAACCAGCGTTCCTTTTCGAAGAATACCCCCAAGTCAAAATAGCGCTTGAACTCTTGCGCCACCGTGTAATTATGGGAATGATACACCGCTGCCTCCGCAACGTATCTCAGCTTGTAGCCTTTCATAAGCATTCTGGCGCATATATGCATATCTTCCGCAAGGACAAGATTCTCCGTAAACCACCCCACCTCCTCGAGCGCGTCCCGCCGATATGCAGCAAAAGAATTTGAGCAGAAGGCCGCCTTGATCCCGAAAGCGGTACGGTCTGCATATGTGCGGATATAGGATTCAGGCGGGTAATTGAACAGTCGGAGGTGTTGGGCAAAAGGTGTGGCATCCTGATATGGGATCTGCCTGCCAAATGCCGCTGCGCATTTTTGTTCCGTAAGAAGTGGCCGAACTAGAGTCTCAATGGCTTTCTCATCATAAGGCAAGGCGTCCTGAGTCAGGTAAACAAGGATATCCCCAGGCGATCGAGTTTTTCCAGCCAGAGTCCTGGTTCCCCCATGGTCAAACTCTCTCTTCGGAATAGTCACAGCTTGAACCGAATACTGCTTGGCAATATCCAAGGTCTCATCGGAAGAAGACGAATCGATAATGAGAATGTCGAGGTCCTTCACAGTCTGCGAGCGCAAGGCTCTCAACTGGGCATCGAGATACCGCGAGGCGTTATACGTTGGAATTACAACACTGACCACGCGCCCCTCACTCCCCCCACAAAGAGAACTGGCCGTCGATCGGTGTGAGAATTTTCGATGGCTCCGCGTTATCGACACACTTTGATGTCCGTCCCTCGCTGAGGTTTTCAACTCTAGTGCGGCACTGCCCCGCTCGGCGATACAAGCAATCGCCAGTACAATAAAAGTTGCCTGAACAATCCCTGCCGCCGTAACCTCAGCTGAAAGACCGTCCACAATCGCCGAAATCGGCCTTCATATGCACAAGCGGCAAACCTTTTCAGCAGCCATAACGCTTCAGCCGAGCAGGGAATGTTTAGCGAAGCGACTCGCTCGCCCAGCAAAGCCGCGTGCCTGATTGAGCCGAACACATAATACCCGCTTCGTCCCAAGCGACGCTCCGAAGCCTCAGACAGTGGATTCACCATAGTGAAAAATCCCTCCGCCCCGATCTGGTTTGCACCGTGCTGGCGATACCGGACCAACGCATGAGGAAGATACTCGATGCGGCCACAGGCGGCCGCGCAAAGTGCAAGCCACCAATCATGCATGATAACGTCCGCAGGCAGTGGGTTAGCCAACTCCAGTAGAGGACGATTAATTACCGTGGCACAACCAGTCACAAAGTTCTGGGTCAGCAACACACGAAGTGGATCCCGAGACTCATGAGTCAAACCCTGGTAGCTCATGAAAGAAGGGTGGGTCCCTTCGAGTTGCTGAGTCACCACCTCCAAATCTGAGTAGACAAGAATGGGAGTCTTCTGCCCATGCTGTGACTCCATTTCCTTTAGGTACGTCAGCTGGTTTGCGATCTTGTTGGATACCCACACATCATCCTGATCTGAAAAGAAAATATAGTCAGCCCCCTCTGCATGGGCGATTCGCATCAACTCTCCGAAGTTCCCAACAACCCCCAAACGGCCAAGCCTGTCACCGATGCAACGGATACGCTCATCACGTCGGGAGAAGTCTGCAATCACCTCCATGGTCCCATCCTGAGAACCATCATCTCTTATAAGAAGTTTCCAAGTTGAGACGGTCTGACCTTGAATGCTTTGAATCTGCTCTCCGACAAACCGGCCCCCGTTGTATGTTCCTAAAAGAATGGCAATATGCACAGCATCAAACAAGCGTGTCAGCCTCCGATGGAATTTTTGGCAGGGAAATGACTTAAGCTACTTCAAGCTGGCCGACTTTCCTGAACAAGCAGTGACTCAAATCTATGAGTTATCTACTTGTGGGATTTAAACACCTCATCCGTCGACCTGGTGTAGTAATCCTCTGAAATCACGCCACTGGGTTGATTTCAGAGGCGGACTCCATACCTTAAGTAGCGATACATTTTCGATATTGGTCGATATAAATTTCCAAGCAGCGCATAGGGGGTGCCCAATGATGAGCGTAATAAGGAAAGCTTTATCTTCTCAAACTCAGCATCTCCACACGACGACCCCCCCTTGTCGTTGAATACCGAAACCACTTCTGCCACGTAAACGAACGGAACCCCGAGACCAACTAATTTGAGGTTATACGCGTAATCTGCCAACCACCTATATTCCAAACTGTAGGAATACTTTCCGTATACTGATCTGGGGTAAAAGGTCGACTGATGGCAGAAATTCATCCGCACCAACCTGCGTTTTGAAAACTTACCACCGTAAATCTTGCCACTGGAACGGAGAACTACATTTCCGTAATAGACGGAATCTGGATCGGACATTTTCCCCGCTACATTGCCGAGCGTATCCAGGAGTACATCGTCACAACCAAGGAAAATCAGCCAGTCGCCAGTCGCGAGCGAACACACTTTGTTCATCGCGTCATAGATCCCCTTATCCGGCTCGCACACCAGCGTAGAGATGTATTGAGCATATTCATTCAGGACGTGTTGAGTGCCATCTTTGGAAGCACCATCTACAACAACCAGCTCAATGTTCTTATAGGTCTGCTTCGTGATGCTATCCAAAGCACTTCTGATGTGCTCGATCCCGTTATAGACAACGACGCCCACGGATATTTTGGGGAGATTGCTATTCATTTCACCAGGAAAGCCATACACCTCTAACACATATTATTTGTAATACCTGTCGATTACTTTTTCGAGATAGTCATTGCCAAATTTGACGCCTGCCTTCTCCAGCACAGGGAGCATAACGCTCGTATCTATAAAATACTCTGAACCGCGCTCAACAACGTCATACACTGCGCGCTTGCCAACGACACGCTCCATTTCATGGACGATGTCAACCATTCGATAATTAACTACATTTGCAATGTACGCTACAGTGTTCTGCACCGAATTAATCGCTATCAATTGTTCGGCAATTGCCGCCACATCTTCCACGTCAATGATGCTGCGTTTAGCCGAGCCCCACAGCTCAAAAGACTCACTACGGGAAATGCGCGCATATAAAAAATTTAATAATGTGTGCGGATTCGGCGTTTTCCCTACAACTTGCGGTAAACGCAAGATCAGACACCGCGGATGTGTGCGGACCAATTGCTCCATTGCCAGCTTGTGCTGCACATAAGGCGTGTTTCGTGCTCCAGGATCGGAAACACTGCAAGTCCCGAAGTACACAAAGGTATTAACATACAAGGCCTGCTGCACTGCCTGTGCAAGGCGTTGACGTTCACGTTCAAACTCATGCGTATTTGTACAGCTTGAGTTAGAAACTCCTGCTGCATAAATGCATACATCCGCGCAGTGCAAAAACTCGCGAGAAAAAGCATGAGCCAATAAACCAGAACCAATGATCATCGTTATAAAAGCAAGTATGGAATACAGGCGGTCATTTGAGCATGCTTTGATAAAGCGCCAAATAGCGATTCGCAATGGCTAGCAAAGGATAGCGCTCCACCACCGTCTGGCGCGCCCGCTGCGAAAGGATGGCATGGCGATCCTTGTTTTCTAGCACCCACATCATTCCGCGTGCAAGATCGGTCGGCTCAAAAGGGGTCGCTAAGTAGCCATTTATTCGGTGATCAATCATGTCGGGCATGCCTCCAATATTAAATGCGACAACAGGTGTCCCGCACGAAAGGGATTCCAAAACGGTATTGGACAGATTCTCTTGCATAGAGGGGGCAGCAACGACATCCGCGGCAGAATAAAGTACAACCTGGCTTATCTCGTCATGCAAATGACCCATATAATGCACCTTCATTCCCATCTCGTGGGGGACTTCAGGCCTGGTTGCACCGATGATCACAAGTTCGGTCTTTGATCCCCAGCCAGCCTGTGACATTATCTCTAACGCCCGTGCAAGAAACTGATTGCCTTTGCGTTTGTCGGAAGTTGCATTAAATGCAGAAAATAATATGAGATGCTTGTCTTGAGGCAACATGTACGCTGCACGCGCCGCCTCTTTACTCATAGGCTTATATTTTTCTGTATCTATGCCATTAGGTATCACCTCAACTCGTCGATCTCTGAATAGAGAACTTGAGCGTGCCATGTCTGCGAGCCAATAACTTGTAGCAACTACAACTATCGGCACACCCTCCCAAGACTTTCGTTTACGCGCCCAAACGCGTCGTGATAAATCATGCTCCGATTCCGAACGCAATACCGGACAATTTCCACAAGATTGCCGAAATTTCCCACACTCATCGTCGTAGTGGCACCCACCTGTAAAAGGCCACATGTCATGCAGCGTCCAAACAATCGGCTGTTTAAATGTTTTTAATGTTTCAATTCTAAAGAACCCATCGCTCACCCAAAACAAATGGACAATATCCGGACTAAACTTTGCCACCTTGGAGGCCAACCTCTCCGGAAGCCAGGCGGGAGAGAAAAGCGATTGCTGATGCCCACGAAACAACTTTGCAGAAACTCTAACCAATTTTGTGCGAAGAATAGCACGGGCCCTTTCCCACTTATTGAGTGGGCCTATAACACTGCAGTCGTCGGTTCCCTTGCGCAACACCATCATGTGGGAATCTACCCCTACGGAACGTAACCCGCGGTGGAGCCGATAGGTGGCAATCGCCGCGCCACCTGCACTATCGTATGAGTTGAGCATTATCAGATTCAAGGCTGCGGTTCTCTTATCTTGAGCCGGATTGTACCTCAAAGGGGAATCAATCCAAATATTTACGCGTGACCCTGGTAACCAGTGCCAGCAAAGCTGACGACTCTTTCTTGGGAGAGATCCTGCGGTAGGTCTGGAATGCCGCCATCGGCTCTGGGTCAGGTACTTGATGCAGGCCTGAGGTGTGGAGAAGCGTCTGCGGAGCTCCCGCATGTCCTTCGGATATTCCGGTCAGCCCATGCCCGCACAGTTACAACAAGATCAACCGGAGTCAACCCTAGAAGCATTTCATTGTATTGAGCAACGGGCCAATTAGTTTTGCGATTGAATTCAAAAGAATGAGCTTATTTTCCTCAATCTTACCCACCCTTTTAAAAACCAGCGCATGGTTTGCACCATCCACGCGACCCTCAAACTTGAGACCCATACCTCTAACCACACAATTGAACGTATGTCGCAGATAAAAAGTTGAAGGTAAGTGGCACTTAATCACAGGATAAAAACAATTGGCAAAAATGAGATGCCCACCCATCTTGACTGCTTGCACCATCTGCTCGGTCAGCAGCAGAGGTTGCTCCACATGCTCAAGGACATCCTGAGCAATGACACAATCATACTGCCCATCCAATTCATTAATGAATTGGATTCCGGCTTTACCCGCCACTCTCAGCATGCCTAGCTTTGATGGATAAGGCTCCACAATATCTATCTGAATTTTTGGAGCAACCGCGTGCAACCTCAATGCAAGCTCACCGAATCCACCGCCATAATCTGCGACACGTTTCATACCAATTCGGCTAACGAATTCAACAATCGAGTCGCGATGTTGAACGGAAACCGGATCGACAGCCGAAAACACACCATTAACCACCCAAACTGGGTGTGAATAAAATTCACCTATCGATTGCCCCTGCAATGCTCTCCCGTTTTCAAGACCTAGGGCATTCCAAACACGATCCATCTCCTGCCATATCCACTCTACAGGAGGTCTCTCTAGAGTCACGGCCTTCTCCAAATAGTTGATCTCAGCCTGCTGCAATGCAACTGTAGGCAACGAGACACCCCAAATAACAATTTGCTGCGTCGATGCCTGATGAGTAACCACAGTCAACCTTTGAAATAAGTCGAAATTCTTAATCAATTCAATCAAAGCAGCAAAATATCGTCTCCGTTTTCGAATTGCAGAAAGTGCTATGTTTTTTTTCTCTACTTGAGTTCTAACTCCAAATGCAACACTTCAGGCCCTGATCGGCTAAGGTATTGCCATGCCAAAGAAATGCTATACGCATCATGAGTGTTGAAGATCGTGAAACCCTGAACCTGGGACTGGCCCACGGCCATTCATTGCGGTGATAGTATCGGAAAAATTCCACCAATGACAACGCTAACGCTCAAAGGCTCCAAGACCTGCTGACGTTCTGATAACATGCGGATTATCAGTTTGCTTAGCAAACACCAGCATCGCGAATCCGCTCCAGTATCCCGCATGTTGCAGTGCAACCGGCAGGCTGCAGTAAAGCCACCTCCGCCTCGGTCCTGTGTAGCAAGATGCAAAATTCTCACAAAAGAATCTAAAAAAATCAGCCATCACGCCTGCTGCCTCTGTACATAGTGGAACGCGCGAATGTAGCCATCGAGCACGGTGCGTATGTTCACTTCATTTCGTATGATTTCCAGGGACTTGAGCCCCATCTGTTGCAATTCACCAGCATGTTCAAAACACCAGATGATCTTTTCATGCAAATCTTCCTCGTCGCCATCGCGGAAATATCTGCCATTCACACCCTCGCGAACCAATACTTTTTCGGTACCGTCGCAGACCGAGCAAAGTACAGGCAGTCCAAAGCACATGGCTTCATTGATGGAAAGCCCTCCCATTCCGGCAAGAACATAGAGTGAAGACGCCATGTAGTATTGTCCCAACATGCGCGGATCGTACACTCCGCCCGTGAAGGTAACTGATGTGCCAAGGTTTAAGTCATCGCCAAGTTTTTTCAGCGACGCCTCCTCAGGTCCTGTTCCGATAACAAGCAATTCCGCTTTCGGCCAGCGCTCCCTCACACGAGAAAAGGCTCGCATCAGCATATCAACTCGCTTCCATTTCACTAAACGCCCAACGTGCAACAAACGGTAGGGATTCCGAGGCAGAATCTGCGGAACATTCTCCAATGCGTTTTTAACGCCGAACAGCAAGTCGGTGTCAGGGGAATTCCGAGTAACAAATATTTTCTCCCTGGCTACGCCATAGCTGGCCCACAGCTCATGCGCCTCAACATAATTGACATGAGCATCGGGAAGACAGAATGCGCGTTTGTTGATCTCAAGCCACAAACGCCTGGCAAGCTTTATCAGCCCCGTTGCAATGAGTATACGATTCATCAGAATGGGAAGCCTGGCAAATCCTGCAGATACTTCATTGCAAGCCTCCTGATACGCAAGAAGCCTAAAGGGTATCGATTTAAGAATCAGACCGGCTCGAATATGTTTCATCGCCATTACAACCGATAGGTCGACAAGAAAAGACATCAGGTAATTTTCAAATACAATAACGACAGTCGGCCTCTCTTGCCGAATAACACCCCCCAAGCCTTCAAACGTTGTACAGAAACCAAATCTTTGCGTCTCGTTTAACCTGATGACTTTAAAATTAATACCATCTTTCGTCTGGTAAACACCCTCGCCGATATCAGCACCGCGTCCGCCGGGAGCAATTACAACCACCTCGATACCAGCCTCACTGTTTAGCCGCGAGAGGACGAGGTTATAGTAGTGGGTCAGTCCATTCGCGATAAAAAGAACCTTCATTGGGTGGGAGAACTCGTTGCACGAGTCTTATTGGCCGGCTTTACAAATGACAAACAGCACAGTTGATGACGATCCTTTCGGGTTACCCTGGCTGGATGAGAAAGCTTTTCGCCACATGTCCAGAACTCGCCTGAAAAAAACTGCCAGTATTCTTGCTCGAGCAACTCGAATGCGCTGTCTGAAAGCCAACTAGCCAGTTCTTTGCGAGAAAATGCTTGGGTCGCGAAGGAGAAATCGTCACGCACAGAGGAATCGGGCAATTTGTAGACATTCGACACGTAGGTGTTTTCATTATATGGGCAAGTAAGGATAAGACGACCTCCGGGTTTGAGTAATTTGTACATGGATATCATGGCTTCCCGATGCCCATGAATATGCTCCAAGACGCTGATACACGTAATCACATCAAACGTTTCTGTAAGTGCGGTTCGTGTAATGTCGTCATTGACGACGTGATAATGGCGATTTGTCATCCCCGCTGGCCAGTAATCCTTTATATTGTCAGTTGCCGTGACAAGAAAACCACAATTTCGCATTAAATGCGGTAACGCCGTCATCCCTGTACCGACATCTAGGATCGTCTTAGGCCAAAATTCAGCAAGCTGACGGAAAAGGAAAGCAAACTCAATAGGGCGCTCATTGATCCCCAAGTATTTCTGTTTTCTGTACTCGCGAGCACATAAACTGCGCACATAGAGCATACCCAAACGATTAAGAAACGATTTTAGCGGCCCGACGATATTCATGCTGGAATAACCAGCTGTTGACCGTAGTTGATCTTCATAAGTAGCGCATCCGCAAAAAACTTGGCGGCCCAGTTTGGGAACCCATTCGGCATGTAACCGTGTGAGAATGGGTAGGAGCCAGCTATTGCTCCCCTTATTGGCCGTATTGATGTTTCGATAATCTGGGTACGTTTTGTGGCAGACAAGACACTATCAGCTACTGCTCGATACTTCAGATCGCGAGTACAATGGGATAGGCGATACAGGAAACATGCTAGCTGGGCATTCCCAGTCAAACAGGAATCATTATCTTGGCTTTGCCAGTTCTTATCAAAAGCCGTGGGCATCATGCCTGAGATGTTGGCAACGGGATGCTCTTGCAACTTACGGCAAAGGGCATCGGCCCCCTTCACAACCGCGGGCATGATTCCGAGATCGTTCACCACTGCATTATTTATCAGTGCGCATTCCAACAGACCACGCAACGTATAGACTATGACATGCATGATCGGCAGGTCTTGATTGAAGCCGCACTGATCGAACCAGCCGTTATCCAATTGCTGTTCAAGAACCCATCGTAGATTCTTGACTGCAGCAGCAGCATAACGCTCAACATTGCTAATTTGAGCAAGACGGAGTAATGCCCAATCGACTCTGGCATGGTAGGCCCGAGCTCCACAGTAAGTGTCCTTGCGCCACGCGCCGTCTGCCTCCTGCTCATTGAGCAAGTAATCCCCGGCGCGTATGGCAGCCCGGAGATATTTCGCCTCTTCTGTACGCTCGAAGAGCATGCACCATCCGAGAATCACCTGGCCGGTATTGAACACGCGGGTTTGTCGTAGTATTTCGCTGGAAAATGTCCCACCATTTGGTGCCTGAATATCGATCTCCCAATCACCAATTTGCGCCGCTCTGGCAGCAAAACTCTTGTCGCCACTATAGTCGGCATAGACAAGAAAAGTTGCCAGGATGTATCCACTTGTTTCAGGATATGCAACACCCCAACCACTCTTCAGGAAAAACACGTTTGCTACACCCTTGCCATCACAAATATCTTGGGCTCGGGCAAGCCACTCCATCGTTGCCTTCAGATGAATTTCGTCGCTGTACTCGGGGAATAACCCTCCAGCCAGATAATACTGAAGCACCCTCACTTGCTCGACTCCTAACCCAAAGGCTTTCAGAAAATACACCGTCGTTCTGAGTTGATTCGAATATGGGAGATTAGCGACAACACTCATTTAACAGCCTCTAAAAAGAACATCTGGTCTGGCCTGTTGTCGATCAATTCAATATCCTCAAGGCGACTCTCCCTGAACTGTTTTTTATCGATAATGGAAAAGCCAGCTGTTTTAAATAAATAAGCAAGTGAGTCATAATCGTAAAAATATTTGCAAGGCATACCTTTGATCTCAAACCCATAAAACCAGGCTGCAAACTTGTCGCCAATCGTCGCCCCCCCGAACCGATCTCTGCCATCAGGAAGCTTCTGAAAGAAAAATTCTGTGTCGTTGCGCAAATAGCGCTCTGCAAGAGCCCGCATATCTTGAACACCCATTCGGCACACTCCGCCTGGGCGCAGAACCCGAAACGTTTCGAGCACAAGTTCTTCCGCTCGTCTACGTGTGAAATAGTTAATCGCCGACATGCAGACGACAGCCTCCAGGGTGTCGTCTGCGAATGGAAGGTCGCACAGAGAAAGGTCCAGACGAAGATCGCATCCAGCAGTGAAATCGATACCAAAATACCCAGGCACCGGCTTCGGCCCGCAACAGAGGTTGACTTTCTGCACTCCACGCGACTGCAGCCTATACTCCAACAGCTTACGCCTTAAGCGAGAAGCTGCCCACCTCACTTTCCCAAGGGAATGATAGATTGATCTAGCCGCCGCACGATACATAGCTTCAGATCAGTCTTCCCAAACGCGTTAGTATCTCCCCAGCATATTGTGAGCCTACACTTCGACTAAAGGGGCTCTATGTTAGGAATCTGGGGGATTGTCATGCAAGTGGTGCAATACAGGCTCTCGAACAGGCTTAGGAACTGCCTCGGACTGGGCACCGTACAGAGATTGATACGCCCTGCAAGACTGAAGCAATTGCAGATGAGTGCCGCTGCCCACGATGCGCCCTTCATCGAAAACATGAATAACATCACAATGGACTACAGTCGACAATCGGTGCGCCACGATGACGAGTGTTTTCGCCCCCGAGAGCATCTCGATCTCCTCGTTGAGTTCTCGCTCCGTCACGTTATCGAGCGAACTGGTTGCTTCGTCGAAAATCAGTATCTCTGGGTCACGGTAAAGTGCCCGGGCAATGCCGATTCGCTGTTTCTGCCCCCCCGATACGCGCACGCCATTTTCACCGACTAACGTCTGGAAGCCTTCGGGAAGCGACTCAATAAATTCTTTTATGCGTGCCACGCTGGCTGCTCGCTGTAAACGATCGTGATCTGGTTCAATATCGAAAGCGATATTAAATGCAATTGTGTCGTCGACGAGGGTGACGTTTTGCGGCACATACCCGAGAAGACGTCGTAGCGCATCAGAACGGAACGGATCGAATGGTCGATCATCCATGAGAAAGCGGCCGGCTGCAGCCTGTCTGAGGCCCGCGATCACATCCAGCAAAGTGGTCTTTCCTGAGCCAGAAAGACCGACGATGCCCACCGAACTTCCCTTGGGAATTACCAGCGACACGTCTACCAGCACAGGCTTGTCACCGTGAGAGAAATTGAGGTTTTGGATCTCCAATGATTTCCGGAACTCCAGAGTTTCGCGAGCAGGAATAACTTGCCTCTGGGACAGATCTTCAAACAGCCCGCAAATCAAACTCAAAGACGGCTTATAGTAATTGAAACTGCCGTATGACCCAACAACGCGGGAATATGCGGGAACAAGTCGCAATGAGCTAACCGCGAGGAAACCAAGGAACGGAAGAGTCGATTTGATATCGACGCTGCTCAATAACATGAATATGCACGCACCTAGCAATCCAATCATCACAAACGACTCCAAAATCGCTCGAGGCTGAGTTTGATACACCTGGAAGGAGGTCATGGCCTGGGCGTAACGAGAGTTGAGCAGACGATGCTCCTTTTCGATCGACGCTTCGAGGCCGAGTATCTTGATGTCCTTGATTGCGCCCACCACACTGAATAGGAAACTGTATTGTCGCAGATGAACCTCGGACTGAGCCGATCCGAGGCGGGTTATCGATTTTAATATGCCAAAGTAAAGCAGAATGCTGAGGAGAATCAGCGCCGCGATCAGGACAAAGGCGAGTTTGGCATCGAACGCGATGATGGCGATGAGTATAAAGAGGAAGAACAATGACTCAGTCGCAATTGTAATGACTGAGTCCAGGCAAATCGTCGCGTGGACGGTCTGGGAGATGATGATTCCCGTCATCTCAGACACGCTCTTGTTGACGAGGTGACCGTAGTCTGCATTCAACAACAGGCGGAGGAGATCGTCTGACAGCCTTATTGTGACGTTCACATAGGCCTGTGCCCGCATCCTGTTTAAAGCGTATCCCAACGCGAACTTTATGCCGAAGAAGACCATTAGGATGAGGGACACGGTCACTACGAACTCGGTGTGTGAGCCCGAACCCAGCAACCGGTAGGCTGCTGCCGCGTAAGCATGCACACTGTCTGGCGAGTCGGCTGCAACAATCGAGAGATAGGGAAAGATGACGGCTACGCCTAACAGATCAAGAATTGCCAGCAATGTGCTGGCAATCGCGAGGCGCCACAGATCACTCTTGACAACGTGTTGTAGTAGGGAGCGCATTAGTCCATGAGAGGGCGCGTCAGGGCTCTTTGGATTCAACCATAAGAGGAGCAGATTTAAAATGTCTTGCTTACGTTCGCCCCGCAGGTGAGGGCGCAGCAGAAGATCCCTACTACACTGCAGTAGAAGTAGATGAAGGAATTCCAATCTTTTCTGGCAAGCTAGATCTGTGCCGCGCAATCATATGCAAAACAGAAAGGATCTTGTCATCCTGACGAGACAATCCGAAAAAATCCGCCTTTTGCCTCATTGATTTAAGTAGATATGGATCCTCCGGCTCGACCAACTGCGGGGCCTCCTTGAGACTATTAACAAGCACCAGCGCAATCTCTCGTGAGGGCCGGTACACCGAATTGCCAGCCAGATGCGCGCTATTGATATTGAAGACGTCAAAGAGAGCCTCCTCCATCTGAGAAGTCAGCTCAAACCTTGATGGGGTTCGTAGGTGCTCCGCAACCACTGTAGGAAGTTTCGCGATGTCCACGAGCATGGTCGACAACTTCGCAAAGTCTGAATCCTTCCGTCGAGGGTAAATGGCCTCGGAGTACACGAAAGCCGAAGGAATCTTAAGTAAAATGGACTCGGCTAGAGTCGTTGATCCGTAGTGCAGGAACAATCCGCACCGCTGAAGAAGCTGTCGCACCGGCACGTTCTGAACATAGAGAATGTTAGAGTACCCATTCAAAGCTGTATACGGATCATGTTTCAATTTCCCCTGAATGAGGGACTCCAGGGGGTGGCATTTCAGGATGTGGAGCACTTCAGGATTCAACTTAGCGCTTTCAATCGTTTTTTCAATCCAGTACTGTTTAAAACGACCTATATTCTCAACCTCTGTCAGAGCCCATCGCAACTTTTCGTCTGCATCTGGCGCTAAAGGATCATACCAATCTTGAGCATTGATAATATCTTCTTTGGTGTATAGCGACCCATGGAACCCCGTTACGAGAAGGATTGTTCGTTCTTTGGAATAGCAGTCAATCCTTTTCGCAATTTCCAATGGAAGATCGGGAAATTCCTCCTCGGGTGATCCGAAGTAACTCTCATATTCGGGATAGCCAACAACGCCTATCCTATCAGGCGAGCTCAACTTCTCCTGCTTTAGCAGCAGTGGAACAGCATACGCAGCCATCTTTCGACCCCAAAAGAGTTCGCGATCAACCAGAGTCGGCCCATAACAATCGTAGCCGACAAAGAAGGTGTTATCGACTATCACCCCGCTGTAATCTAGCAGCCCCCCCTCAGCTCGATACGTGATGATACGGCAATTGGTAAGAAACTTTATCGGATAAAACCTGTCCGCTATTGTCACCGCCGTAAATGGGAAGGTCATGATTACCTGCGGTCTAAAATCAATCGCCTTCTGAAGGAACATTACATCCCGGTATTCGAGAATCTCGACTTTCACACTAGGAGCCAATTCAAGAATTTGCCGCCGAATAGCTTCGAAATGGGTTCGCTCACGGATAGGATGGTTGAGGACAAGGAGTATTCTTTCGTTACTCATCGTGGGGCTCTCGATTCCTCTGATAAATGCTCCCAAAGAATACCGGCACCTCAAGGTTCTCCAAAAAAAGAATAGTAGGGCATGGACCGCCTGAAATACGCCACCGAAACGTTCAGATTGTGTAGCTGACGGTACGAAATGTTTGTGACTATTCATAGCTTTTGAGCGGCAACAAGCATATGAGACGAAAGCAAATTATTAGAAAGGAAAGATTGAAAGGCTAATCCGGTTTCTTGCCACCTATCAATCAGAATCTGCCTTAGAAATGGCTGCTCCGTAAGATCAAGTGCGCCATCCAGCACCTCCTTCCTGACAAGCTCTGCATCGAGCCTCCCCGGCGTTGCTTGCTGGACCACCCTAAATCCACTGACCTGAAGTAGCGCAGACAAAGAATCAAGATTGAAAAGATTCAGATGCCCCAAATCAATAGCATTCCATTTTTCGCCCAAGACAACGGAGTCAAACCCCGCAGCGTTGGGTGAGGAAATGACAAGCAATCCGCCGGACGAAAGAAGAGCCTTGCATTTTTTCAGGAATGCCTGCGGATCATAGAGATGCTCGATAACCTCAAAGCATGCCAGTACATCGAGGGAAGCATCTGCAATGGCAACATTTTCAAATGGCTGTTCGAGCGTCTCAATGCCACGCTCTCGACAGCTGCGCGCCAAATCTGGGCTCGGTTCAATAGCAAGTACTCGGTCAAAGACTCGCACCTTCTTAATTTCTTCGCAAAAAATGCCGAAACCAGCGCCCACCTCGGCAATGGTACGCGTTGCCGTTTCAAATCTCTTGCACATTTCAAGCAGCGCGTTTACTCGAGGCAAAAAAAGTTTTTCTCGACGAGCCTTTTCGCTTGCTGGAAAGACATATTTATTCCAGTACGCCCAGTCCTCAGATTTCACATAATATTCGGCAAGATGATCAGGCCGCGGCCTCGGGTTCACATAAATGGTGTGACACATACCACATGATGCGTATCGAAAGCCGTATCTCTTGAAGTTCTGTGCTTCATTTCTGCTCCCGCAAGCCGGACATGCTATTTCCACAAATTGATGTTCGTATTTTAATAATAGCTTGGCATCATTAAGCGTACGCTGTCGCTGGCCGACCATAACTATATCGGGTCGTATGTCATTTTCTAGAAATGGCAATATGTTATCTGTTTCTATCATTTGTAAACCTCTATTAGGGCATTCCACTGCACAGGCTGGATGTTGTCTGTTCTAAGTCCATGATTCAGCCCGCACGGTTCGTTTAGTTAAGAACCATGAACATAAGGCTCACGCTATTCATGTCGTCTCCGACAAGACTGTCTGTTGACACGCAACCCTACTTTGTAGCTTGCGTTTCTGGAACGACATCGAAATTCCAATAGGCAAGTTGCACATCGTTCTTTTGGATAAAATCACGCGCCTTAGTTAGCCCGTCACCGAGGAAGTTGAAGATGTTCGCCGTCGATACTCCAGTGACATTCTCAATCTGCAGTCCTTCGAGAAAGTGCCTAAAGTCCCCCACGCCGCCCGACGCGATGACTGGAACACGGCAAGCTCTTGATGCCCACGATACCGTCTCAAGGTCGTAACCTTGTCCAGTTCCATCCTGATCAATAGAGGTGACATACAGCTCTCCTACTCCACTATCCTCTGCCAGCACAATCGCCTGTTCGAGTGTCAAGCCTGATGGACGTTGCCCATTCTCCAGTATCGCCTCTGCGCCGAGGGCTGTGGACTTGTAGTCAAGAGATGCCACAATACACTGCCTGCCGAAGACCTGCACTAGCTCCCTGACCAAATCCGGTCGTGTAAACAACGCGCTATTCACGATGAGTTTGTCCGCTCCAGAATCGAGTAGCCGATGGGCGTCGTCCAGGCTCTGGATGCCGCCTCCCGCAGCGATCGGCATAAAGCAGAACGAACTGAGCTTAGAGACATCCTGGCAGAAGGACTCCATGTGTTTCTCACCGCGCGCCACATTCAGCAGCACCAGCTCGTCCACGGATCGCGAGATGGAACTGAGATCGTAGTACTTGCGCAGCCAGTCCAGATTGCCTACGGCTTGCAGAGAAAAGTTTCGACTAAGCTGGAATACGCCATTTTGTGACAGTAGTGTGAAAATGAGTCGTTTTTTTAGCATCAGGTTATACCCGTAAGAACCGACTGAGCACCCTCAGGCCGTTGGCCTGACTCTTCTCGGGATGGAATTGGGTTCCAAACACATTGCCTCGCTCTATGCCAGCAACGAAGTGGCCATGGTAATCGCACCAGGCAGCTACATCTTTGGGCTCCACACAGCGCAAGTGGTAGCTATGTACGAAGTAAAAATCAGTGGGATCCCTCTGATTTCCCAGCAATGTGGTCGATGGTGAGGCCTCCCACACATTGTTGAAACCGATGTGTGGGAGGCGGATGCTCGAGTTCTCGAACTCGAACTGGACAACCTCGCCTAGGATCCACCCCAGACCGTCAATACCTCCGTCTTCATAGCCATAGCTCGCCATGAGCTGCATACCCAAGCAGATACCGAGTACTGGAATCTTACGTCCTAGAACGGCTTCAGATAGGGGTTCCTGTAGCCTGCGAGTTCGTATGTTCTCCATCGCACGGCGAAAGGAGCCTACACCGGGAAGGATGAGTTTGTCGCTCGCAATGATTTCCCGTGGATCCGAGCTGATCTTTGCCTCCTGGCCAAGGTGTGTCACCGCATTATACACTGATCGTAAATTGCCCATTCCGTAGTTGACAATGGTTAACATTGATACCTTACCTCGTCCTCACGCTCAGCTTACCTCGAAGGTGGGCATCCAACGACCGTTCTTCTTCTCGAAGAGATCCTTATTAGCCCACTTGTCGAACACCGCTTCCAGTTCTTCGCGTTTCATATCGAAGAAATCCAGGTAGGCGTCGATATACTCCTCAGGATAGTGACCATCGAAATTACGGACAAGTTGCAATCCCTGCCCGCGCGACATCGCACTACGGCGGATATCAATGCCGACATCCTGCGTGCAGCGCCCGTAGCCGAATTTGAGATACATAAGGTAAGTGTGAATGTCGTAGAGGCACGTGTCGGTCTGGGCAAAGTTGTTGTAAGTGCCCACTGATGCCATTTCTTTCTCCCGCATCCCACACTTTTCCTTGGCTACTAGATAATGCTTGTAAGGATCCCAATCCTCGAAGTAGGACCAATGTGCAACCGCTAGATTAGCAGCACGGAACTGCTGCTCACTCGGATAAAGCCACCAATACAACTCCTTCTCGCTGAATTCATCCAAAAACTGTCGTGGATCGACACCGCTCAAATAGAGGCGGATACTGTCTTCCATATCGTAGACCGGTGTATTCTTTAGCTTGGATGAACCACCGTATTCAGTTTCTCCCTCCTCACCAAACATGACCAGTGGAATATGTAAGTTGATCGCCAACTTGAACACAGCGACCTGGACATTAATGATCCAGCTCATCAGCGGTTGACCGTAGTCAACGAGTGTCCGCCTGGATATTCGCTTGGTAATGAGTGGGTTAGAAACAATACGTAGACAATCGTAACCTGTATTGACAAAATTCTCCAGATTTTGGCGTCCAACATCGAACTCAAGCGGTGGAATAATGTTGACGCATAGGGGATGCATGCCCAGTTCATGCTTCATCATGTATGCAACATATGAACTGTCTTTACCCCCACTGACTGGAATAATGCAGTCAAAATTGCCCTCGCGCGATCGGTACTTCTCATAAAGTCCTGCAAGCTGTGACTTTCTTTCTGTCCAATCCACTACGCGACGTTTCTCTTCAGTCCACACACAGGCGTTACACCAACCGCGCCCGTCAAAAGTAATGCGTGGCCGCGTGGACGGCATCAAACAATTTTTGCAATATTGAAGCTTGAATGTCATATTTTCCCTTCCCCAAACTTACTCACCAAGATATGGTCAACTACCCCCCCCCTGAAATACAGTTGTTCTCTAAGGACCCCCTCAACATGGAAACCGTTCTTTTCAAAAGCTCGACGCATGCCGATGTTAATGGCATGGTAGCCAGCCGTGACCTTCCGAAAACCTAATTCATCGAAGATGAAACGACAGGCTGCACGAATCGCTGCCGATGCAATACCCTGACCCCATGCCTTTGGGTCGCCGACCACAATCCCGATGGACGCCCGACGTGCCAGCTGGTCCAAATCATAGATCTTGAGCGTCCCCACAAACTGCTCAGATGCACGAGGCGAACGCCTAGCGTAGATGGCCAAAAACATCGTTGTGTCGGTATCAATGTTGTTGAAATACGCCACGAGCTTGGCCTTGCTCACCGGAAAGAGATAGTCGAAGCGACCGATAGTGCGAGTGACGCGCGGGTCGTTCATCCATCGCAGATAGTCTGAAGAATTCAAATTGCGCCGAGTAAATGGCCTTAGCACCACATTACCTTCGCGCAAAAAAAACGGCGATCTTAGACGATCAGCTTGACCAGGCATAGACATAAAGAAACTTGAATTTAGGAAACACAGTTACAGCCAATGAACCGCGGCAGGCGTCGAGTTCGCGAAGAGCTATAGCGAAAACCCATCGTCAACGACAAGCGCATGACCATTCACGAACTTTGAGAGATCGGACAGCAGGAACAGGAGCGCGCCACAGACGTCCTCGTTGTCTAGCATCCCCTTGCTGAGACAAAATTCGCTGTAGGCTTTAAGGAAGGACACAGGCTGCCTATCACGTACTCCGCCTGGGCTAATCGCGTTGACCCGAATGTTGCTGCCTCTTAAATACTTGCTAAGGTACTTCGTCAGTTGGAGGATGCCGGCCTTGAGCACCGCATATTCCACGGGCATGGTAATCTGAGTCCCACGGTAGATCTGAAACCGCGGAGCTATCATGCCATATACGGATGCCATGTTAATAATGTTACCGTGCCCCTGCTTGCGGAAAAATTTAATGAATTGCTGTGTGGCCAGGAAATACCCGCCCAGATGTAGCGCCACGTTCTCAGTAAAATCAGCCAGGGCTACGTCTTCGAACTTTCGCCCATAGCGTTTATTCCTGGGATATGCATTGTTGACCAGGGCATCAATCGTCCCGAAGCGGCGACTTAGTGATTTGATCACACGTCCAATCGAGGCATGATTGTTAATGTCAATATGTGCAAACACCGCACGGCCCGCGAGTCCTTTAGCATTTAACTGACTCGCTACCTCCTCACCCCGTCGCTGATCTAGTTCAGCAACTATCGCAACGCCTCCGTTTTCTGCTACGGCATGACAGAACGCTCGGCCGAGGAGCCCGGCGCCACCAGTAATCACAACCACCTTGTCTTTCAACATCATCAAGTTGACCACTCTGTGAATTAGTCAGTTGAACTTTCTGAAAACCGGCTTGAGTACTGGCCCCAGCAGATAGGTCTCTACTCCATTCCGTAAAGCCTTTCGATAGACCTCGAATGTAGCCCGCAGCGCCTTCTCGGTCAGGGAAAACTCTTCTTCGCGGTGTCGATAGCTTAATGAAAGCCAGGGCATAAGAACTCCGTTTCGAATCATCTCCTGTGAGAACAGTGTACGTAGAGGGAGGGACGGCTCCCCCTTGAAATCCAGGGTCACGAAGTAGGGAGAACACGGGACTCCCGCGGCTTTGAAGCTGCCGTCCACGCCATACTCACGAGCCACGTTGTTCATCAGCTCTATTAGACGGCGACCATAAGACCACAGATGATCCACCACTGCCTCGCGCTGCATATACCTAGCCGTGGCAACGAAAGCACCCATTCCACACATCTCAGCTCCATGCGTGGTGGACAGAAAGAATACGCGCTCCTGACCCTCGGGCCCAATTGAGCCAAGCTCCATGATCTCTCGCCGTCCGGCGACACAAGACACTGAGTAGCCATTTGCCATTCCTTTGCCAAAAGTGCATAGGTCCGGCATAACTTGGTAATAGTGCTGCGCGCCCTTCATGTGCCACCGAAATCCTGTAATCATCTCATCCAGAATCAATATGACACCAAGGTCGCTACAAAGGGTTCGCACCTGCTGCAAGTAACCTTTTGGTGGGTGATCTAACGTGGCTGGCTCCAATACCACACAAGCAATTTGAGATGGGAATTCCTCAAACAAATTTTCCAGTGAACTAATATCACCATAGTGAAAGAGCTTGGTCTGACTGACAGTCGAGACCGGAATGCCTCGCGTGATCAGTGTGGACCCGATGAACCAATCATCAAAAGAGAAGAACGGATGTTGAGCACAGCGGGCGATCAGCTCCCGCCCGGTGAAGGCTCGAGCTAGCTTTACTGCGGCCGACACTGAATTTGATCCGTTTTTTGCAAACTTGACCATCTCTGCCGACTTGATGAGGCTGCACAGCGACTCCGCTGCTTCCAGCTCGATTATCGAAGGTCGTGTTAAGTTGTTCCCATTGCGAATTTCCCGAATGGCTGCCTCGTCGATCTCATCCTCAGCGTAACCGATTGTTACTGCCCGGAGAGCCATTCCATAGTCCAAGTATCGAGTACCCTTTTCGTCGAAGACATAGGCGCCTTTACCTCTGGATAGAATATTTGGAGCGTTGGCTGGAAACTGGTCAGCGCCACGAGAATACGTGTGTGCTCCTCCAGGAATAACTCTTTGTAAGCGTTGAGTATAATCCATGGGTCACACCGCCAAACGCTCGAGAGCACAGAGAGTCTGTAGCACCGCGTAGTCATTAAGCAAGGTATTGGGAAAGGCAGCGGGGTTGTTCGTCTCCACCGCTTGCAGAAAGTCGCACAACTCGCCGACATACGGCTCTTCAGCATTGATGTACCCGTCCTCTGCTCGCCCTCTATGTAACTCGAACTGCGTCCAAGCATCCGACCCTAGCGTACGCATACGGACTACATTTTCAGTCGCGCTAAATACCACTTGTCCCATAGTGCCAAGTACACGCATCTCACGCGTAACTTCAGGTCTGGATAAAACCTCTATGGTGATGTTAGCCAAGGTGCCTCCCGGATATCTCAGCCAAAAATGATAGATGTCGTCAATGTCGACTGACATATCCCCAACGCGGTCGCGAAGACAGGCCAATGGCTTTGGCTCACCGAACACATCATTTAGCCATGTAAGTTCAAACGGCACGATCTCTCGACACCCTCCGGTCAGTCTCTTAGAGACATAATAGCTCTCAATCGGCTCCCAAGGATGCCAATCCTTCAAATACTGACCGGTGTGGTAGTTAATGTTGAGCACTTTTCCGATTGCGCCTGCGCGTATTAGTTCCTTCACTTTGGCTGGCCCTGGAAAATAACGCATGGTACAAGATGGTGCCATAATTGGCCCCCCTTCACGAATGAGGTTGTGCAATTCCAAAATTTTGTCAGCATCCACTACTGACGCTTCAATGAAGCATGGTAGGCGATGACGATAGCCAAAGAAGGCATAGTCCATATGCCGATCCGGCGGTGTAGCGATGACTAGCGCAGACGGGGCGAATGCCGCTACCGCTTCTTCGACACTGGAAAAGGTCGGCACCGCGAACTTGCTAGCGCTTTCTTCACGCCGATCTTCGCGAGGATCAACCCCTCCAATGTTTTTGACTCCGAGCGTTTGCAGGTTTCGGATACGACGCTTCCCCATAGAACCTAGGCCGATAACAAGCATTCTCATGCCAGCTGCCGCCTATGTCGCATGATCGATTCCACGCACAGAAAATCATAGACATCGTCGATCTCGTAGTTTTGGTAATGCTTAATCATGTGGTAGGTGCAGCGACGTGTATAGAAGGTCTGCCCCTCCAGCAGGGATACGGTTTTTGCGATGTATGCTACGCCGTAGGGGAAGTAGGCAGGTTCGTTTTCCTGGCGGCGCGTGGTTTGAGCGAGATCCTGACAGAAGGGTTCAAGCCCGTCACCTCGCAGGCGCTTCATGATCGACGGGTGCTCACGGACTTCCCCCACACTGACAATTGAGTCAAACTCTGCCCAACCGGTGTACAACCGTTCCAGCATGCGATCGATATCGTCGTCCTCCCGAAGAGGTGATGTCGGCTCAATCAGAACCACAAGATCGAAGGTACGACCATACCTTTCTCCGTAAAAGTCCAAGGCATGCTTCACGACCACGAAGGTAGATGCTGTGTCAGTGGCGAGTTCGATCGGCCGGAGGAAAGGTACTGACGCCCCCACCCCCAGTGCGATATCAGCAATTTGTTGGTTTTCTGTGCTTACTACCAATTCATCGATAAACTTAGATTTAAGACCTGCTTCGATAGTCCAAACAATTAATGGCTTCCCGCACAAGGCCTTGATATTTTTCCCAGGGAGGCCTTTGCTCCCACCTCGAGCCGGAATGATTGCAATCACTTTCTTGTCACCGATCATTATGACGTCACTCCCCACTCTCGTTGCGCCCGCTCAAACTCCTCCAGTCGCCCGATATCCAGCCAGTATTCCCGCAATGGATAGGCTGCTGTAGTTTTACCAGCGGCGATGAGGTCTTCGAACAGGTTTGGCATGTCGAACATGGTTGATGCCGGCAGATGGTCCAGCGCTTCCGGTGATAGCACATAGATGCCGGCATTAACGAAAAACCTCTGCACCGGCTTTTCATCGATGGCTTCGATACGCGCGCCATTAAGCCGTACCACACCATAGGGCACCTGAAAGTCATATTCGCGCACGGCCATGGTGGCAACGGCGCCTTGAGCGACGTGAAACTGCAACAGGTTATCGAAATTGGCACGTGTGAGCAGGTCACCGTTCATCACAACAATTGGGGCAGTCGGCCGTTCCGGCAACAGCGACAGCGCGCCGGCGGTACCGAGGGGGATGCTTTCTTGCAGGTACTCCACCTGTACTCCCCAGCGATCACCCGGGCCAAAGTGGTCGCGGATCATCTGGGCCAGATGATTAACAGACAGGAAGATTCGCTTGAAACCCTGTTCGGCAAAGCTCTCGAGGATAGTTTCAAGAATTGGCCTGCCACCCACCGCCAATAACGGCTTTGGGCATTCATCGGTAAGCGGTTGCAGACGGGTACCCAAACCACCAGCCATCAGCACCACCCAGTTAGGGCGCTCTTTGGCACCGATGAGTTCATCGAGAGTGACCAGCCCAACGACTCGCCCAACATCATCCACCAGGGGTAAATGGTGAAACACTTTGAGGCGCATGAGGGCAAGTATTTCATCCCGTGGCGCGGATACAAGAGCCACGGTCGGTGTGCGATTCATTGCCTCTGAGACCGGGATCTGCAGCCCTTGTCCACGCAGAATTGCTCGACGGATGTCGCCATCAGTGAGTATGCCCGCCAGGGTACCATCGGCGTTCAAAGCCAGTGCAGCCTGAAGTGCGGAAGCATCGATCTTTGCAATCGCACTGCCAAGCGGAGTCTCAGGCGAGACAATTACGTCTTTCCAGTTTTCCATTATTTGTTTATGCCAACCTTGGCTGCGGGATTACCTGCGACGATCCAGTTATCAGGAACACTTTTGATAACTACTGCACCGGCGCTGATTATAACATTTGTACCGATCTGAATACCGGGCAACACAACTGCCCCTGCACCAATGAAGGTTGACTCACCCACCAACACATCCCCACTCAACACGACGCCAGGTGAAACAAAGCTGTGCATGCCAATAATACAATCATGGTCAACGCTAGCATGAGTGTTGATTACGACGTTATCTCCTATTCTGGCCTGACTCTGCAAAACTACACCCGACATGATTTGCGAACTTTCACTCAAACTACACTCCAGACCAATCACGGACGAAGGATGTCGGACTGCTTCAAATGAAAAACCTCGCATCCTCATATCTTCGAACAATCTCTTTCGATTGCGCACATAGGGATTGGCCCCAAGACCATTGACCAACAACACATCTGTTGGGGCGACCTGGTCCAGAAATTCATCGCTGCCCAGCACCGGCACACCAAACACTCGAGCACCAACTTTGAGACCAGAGTCAAGGATACCGACAACGTTCACAGCACTTGAAAGCAGCGCATCTAGGACAACCCGACCATGTCCCCCGCCACCCAGCAAATAAACCGGTTTAGCCATCCAGTGCCTCGTCAGCTACATAACTTCGAGGGGCTGTTTGACCAAGTATCAGCCAATACGAAGACGGGCTGACACCGGTTCCCGGCCGCTTGCAAGTGAGATTTTCTTCTGTAAACATTTCACCTGCTTTAATCGCCTTCGCTGCCATAAGACTCTTGCGCGCGGCATCGCGGTTTTTCCACTCGGAGGCAGTAGGCCGTTTGATGCCATCACCCAATGCCTGTTCAATTTCGCGGATCTGGCGTACCAGTTGACGCAGTTCGTCAGGCTCCAGCGACGCCTTATGATCCGGGCCCCGCAGGCTGCGATCCATGGTGAAGTGTTTTTCAATGACTCGCGCTCCACGCGCCACGGCGGCAAGCGAGACATGAATCCCCAGCGTGTGATCAGAGTAACCCACCGGCAACCCAAATGCCGCAGCTAAGTTATCCATCGCACGCAAGTTCACCTCATTAATTGGTGCGGGGTATTCGGTGGTGCAGTGCAGAATGGTCACGCGGTCTCGCAGGGTCTGCTGGCCCGATTCAGAGGCGAAGGCCTTCTCAAAATCACCACGCTGAGGCGTAACGGTGGCATGTGAGGTAAACCCGAATGCCAACACACCCAAGGCTGCCTCCACTTCGGCCAGTGTGCTCATGCCGGTGGAGAGAATAAGTTGTTGTGCAGCCCGGGCAATGGCGAGCAGAAAAGGGGCGTTAGTTATTTCTCCCGATGGGATTTTGACCATCTGCAATCCAAATCGCTTGGTGAGGAGGTGCAGACTCGGCACGTCGAAAGGGGTAGACAGAAATGCAATTCCTCGCGCTTGGGCATGAGCAATCAGAGTACCGTGATCGGTCTCGCTCAACTCGAGTTTACGGATCATCTCGAACTGGCTTTCAGTTTCGTCTGTAGTTCGAGTTTGATAGTCAGCTTTGAGCGCATGACGACTCACTACCTGCTCGGCACGAAATGTCTGAAATTTCACTGCGTCGGCGCCTGCATCGACGGCAACATCGATCAATTGCTTCGCGAGATTCAGATCGCCATTATGGTTGACCCCGGCTTCGGCGATTATGAAGGCCCTCAAATCAGTACCCATGATCGATATCGAAGAACGATTTTTTCGATCCAATGACAATGCCCTTCAGGGTGTTTTTGACTCGACGGCTCACATCACCCGAACCATAGAGGGATTTTGTCGCTGGTAGGCCGGCGAGAAACTCCTCTGACAGCGCCTCATTAATCGCGGTTACAATTGCTCTTTTGCTCTCCTCCGTGTCGAGCACGGATGTCGCCTTGAGACGACCCTTCTGGCGATCGCCCATATTCACCGCTGCTTTTTTGAGCACAGGTGCCTCAATCAAAGCGCTCGAAGAATTTCCCAGGATCACGTCGGACTCTCGCATGAGGCTTAAGTAACGTTGTTGACCCAAGGAAGCCCATACTGCGGCGCGGTGCTTATTAGCTGCAACCCACTGATTAAGTCGCTCGATCAGTGAGCGACCACCCGTGTCTGCATTCGGATATGTGAAGACAACCGTTGCGCCTGAAAATTCATCTAATGCTGCCAGCAACTCATTCATTGCTCCGATGGGTTCCCGTTGACCTAACGTGGCGGGGTGGTAGGTAACCAGAATGACTGGCGGTGCAAGTTTGAGCGCTAACGATTTTTCCAAAGACGGTCTATCCATCCACTCAATACGCTGGAAATAATCCAAGCCTGGCGCACCAAAATTAAAAACCCTATCTGGCGCTTCCCCTAGTTGGATGACTCGTTTTCGATAGGGCTCCGCCGCCACAAAGTGCCATTGTGCCATCTTCGTAATGGCATGGCGAATACCTTCATCAATGGAGCCTTCGGTCGTCTCACCCCCATGAATATGCGCGATCGGTATCCTCGCTACCATTGCTGTCTGGGCTGCTACGAGCATCTCAAATCGATCTCCCAGCACAACTAAGATGTCTGGCTTCAGTCGATCTAGCGCATCGGCAAAACCAATGACGCCGACGCCCATAGACTTTGCAATTCCTATCGGCGAATCGGACGAGAGCAACATCTCAACCTTGGCATCAATACTGAAGCCATCGGTTTCGATCTGCTGATAGGTCAACCCGAACTCGTGAGAGAGGTGCATACCGGTGGCGACGATCTGTAATTGCAGATCAGGGTCAGCACTGATTTCTTTCATCAACCAGTACAGTAGGCCGTATTCGGCACGGGTACCGGTAACGATGCAGATTTTTCGTATAGTGGTCATTTAGGCGGGTACGCTAGCTTGGCGCTACTCGGCAAGTTGATCAGGCTTGCCTCCAGTTGCATTGCCACGGGCAGCGGAGCACGTGGACAAGCGGCGAACATGGGCAGTTTGTTCAGTAACGTCCAAGTGGGGCGGCATTGATAGCCTGCAGCGTTGGCGGCTGTGAGTATCTGGTCACGTATATTCATCTCAGGCGTTTCAAGCCGCACTGTGTTGAGCCAGTAATTACTATGGGATTGTGCGGGCTCGGCCACGAAGAGGATACCACTAAGGTAGGAAAAGGCCGTTTGGTATCTGTTCGCTAGTTCTCGCTTTCGTTCCAAAAAATCCGGCAGACATTCCATCTGCGCACAACCGAGCGCGGCATTCAGATTCGGTAGACGATAATTCCAGGCCACTTCATCATGGAAAAACTCCCAGTGGTGGGGACGCTTGGCCGTGGTAGTAAGGTGCTTAGCGTGGCGCGCCAGTTCAGCGTCGTTAGTCAGAATGGCACCACCGCCGCCGGTGGTGATGATTTTGTTGCCGTTGAAACTGAGCGTGCCCAGTTTACCAAAAGTGCCGGTATGCCTGCCCTGATATGTACTACCCAGCGATTCGGCAGCATCTTCCACCACAGCTAGCTTGTAGAGGTTGGCCACTTCCATCAAGGCTGCCATATCGACTGGGTGACCGTAAGTGTGCATGGGCACGATCGCGGCAATCTTGCGGCCAGTGTGACGGTTACGCAAACCATGAGATGTGAGTTCGGCGATGGTGCCCAAATATTCGGAAAGCGCGATTGGGTCCATCCCCATAGTGTCGAGACTACTGTCCACAAAGTGGGGCACTGCATCACAATGGGCAGCTGCATTGGCAGTGGCCACAAATGACAGAGCCGGCAGCAGAACTTCATCTTGAGGTTGCACTCCGGCGAGCTTAAGTGCGATATGCAGCGCCGCCGTGCCGTTGACCACTGCTATGGCATATTTGGCACCGGTGTAATTGGCAAGCATTCCCTCAAACTGGTCGACATACTTGCCGACCGAGGAGACGAAGGTGGAGTCCAGACAGTCCTGCACCAGCGCACTCTCATTGCCAGTGAATTCTGGTTCATGCAGGGCAATTTGTTGGTCTGGTAAACCCAAAACCTCCTGTAATCCTTGTAGCAGGACCTGATCGAGAGATTTCACCGTAGCGTCCATCTCAGATGTTATAACGGCCAGCTTTGTAGCCGATGAGGTTTCTAGGGTTCAGGAACCACTCGGCAGTTTCCGTCAAGCCGCGCTTGAAACCTTCACGACCTTCATAGGAGGGTTGCCAACCGAAGAGTTGTCTGGCTTTGGAATTGTTCGCCCACAGCCGTTCGACTTCTGAATTCTCCGGTCGCAGCCGCGCTTCATCGGTGATGATTTCAATCTTGGTGTTCATTGCTTCAGCAATTAGATGTGCGGTATCGCCTACGGAAATTTCGAAGTTGCTGCCAAAGTTTACCACTTCGCCCAACCCTTGATCGGAATTAAGCACAGCGATAAATCCAGCCACCGTATCCTGGACGTAGCTGAAATCGCGTGTCGGCGACACCGCGCCCAGTTGGATCTGGCGCTGGCCGCTAGCGATCTGCGTAATGATGGTCGGGATCACTGCACGGGCAGACTGACGCGGGCCGTAGGTGTTGAATGGTCGCGCGATCACCACTGGCAGATCAAAGGACGCGTAGAAGGAGTAAGCCAACTGATCAGCAGCGATCTTGGTGGCTGAGTACGGCGACTGTCCCTGCAGGGGATGATCCTCGGAAATCGGCACAAATCGTGCCGTACCATAGACCTCGCTGGTCGAGGTGTGGATTATTCGTTCCACGCCGAGCTCACGCGCTGCCTGCAGCACGTTCAGCGTACCTTTGATGTTGGTGTCAACGTAGGTGTCTGGCGAATGATACGAGTAGGGAATCGCGATCAAGGCCGCTAGATGCAGGACCGCATCGCAGCCCTTCATCGCCTCCTTCACCCCATGTGGATCGCGAATGTCGCCCGCGAAGATATCAAGTTTGTCTCGAATGTCGTTAGGGGCGTAATCCAGCCAACCCCATGAGTTGAAAGAATTATAAAGAACGAAGGCACGCACATCGTGGCCCCGGCGCATCAGGACCTCGGTGAGATGGGAGCCAATGAAGCCGTCGGCACCTGTTACAAGAACTTTTCTTTTGATGGTGCTCAACGCCTCAGCCACCTAGTATCTATTATCCTTGCAAGCAACTGGCTTCGCTCGATTTGGACACGTTTGGATGACACGATCAATTAAGGTTGACAACAAACTTCGTCGAAACTTTTGTGGCATACTGATCAGACGCCAGCACATCACCAAAGACACACTGGGGTCTGGCATGAGTATCGACTTATCTGGCCTTCCGTTTCTGGAGGTTCACGACCGGATGGCCGGAAAGTGTTTGCCGTTTGCGGACGTCGCAAACAGACGGTGCGCGTCGTGCCTGCGTGCGGCTGACGACTCACCGTTGATGCGCCAGATTTCCTGGATCACCAAGTTGCCGCCAGCTTCCTCGGTCGTTGTGTTTGTCGGCTCACGTTTCATGGTCGCGCTTTCGTCGGGAGCAGATTCAACACGAAACTGTAAATGGTTTTGGCGTGTTGCAAGGCTTCGTCGAATTCCTCGGGCGACGGCATTGGTTCATCCGAACCACCGCCGGGGTAACGAAAGGCCGAGACGTAAGGTGTCAAGACCGCCGCCGCCTTCGCAAACTGCTTGAAATCGCCGTGCGACTTCGCCGCTTGAGCAACCAATTCTTCGATGTCGTGCGTCTTGGGAAAGGGATCGTCTTGCGATTGCAGCCACCCTTTGACCGACTTCTCCGCCGCCTGCTGACAGTGATAGATTGCCGTGTCGAGCAGCGGTTCTTTCCCTGCCGCCAAAGTGCGCGCAGCCTGCAAATCGTGGCTGGCGCGGGTCAGCCAGTCGCGAACGAGTTCGCGCGCGGCCTCATCCATACAGTTTGCGACCCTTGGCGAGCACTTGGTGAAACAAGGAAGCCCGCAAGTGTTTGTAGCGGTCAACTTGAGCGCGCGTGGGAACGAGCACGTCCTTGGCAAAACCCAAACCACTCAAACAGCGGTGCGCCCGTTGCATCCGCCGGATGGTCTTTTCAGTGCTGTCGCGGACAATGACCATCAAGTCCACATCACTGTCGTCAGTGGGCACGCCCCAAGCGTGTGAGCCGAATAGATAAATCTCATCCGGCTGGAACTCGGCTTTCAGCCGCTCCACGACTTTCTCCAATAAACCTGATGGGATTGTCTTCACGACTTTCAGAGTAGCATGAGCCAATATCTTTGAGAAGTCATTGTTTGGTGCATTGAACCAACCCGCCGCCATGTCGCGACTTCTGGAAGGGCAGCATAAATAGTGACCTGATGTTTGCCACTTTGCCATTTCGGCGGCGGCCACGACGTGGACTGGAACCGCCCCAGCAAACAGGATGAGACAACTCGGATAGGGACGATCCGTCGGTTGTCTCCGATTACATCGGGTTCTGGTAACTACCCAGGTAGAGAGGCTGAATGAAGGGGCTCAGCCTGAAGGCCGAAGGCCGAAGGTCCGAACACTTCAGCCTGAACCCCTTCAGCCTGCCCCCCTGGCTCATTACCATCAGAATACTTTTTCCTTGAGCACACGTAACAGATATTGCCCATAGCCGTTTTTAGTTAGGGGCTGCGCGAGCCTTTCGAGTTGGGCGGCATCGATCCATTGCTGCCGGTAGGCAATTTCCTCCGGGCAAGCTACTTTGAGGCCTTGGCGGTTTTCCAGCGTGGCGATGAACTGGCTGGCTTCGAGCAGCGATTCGTGGGTGCCGGTATCCAGCCAGGCATAACCACGCCCCATGATTTCGACATTGAGGGAATCTTGCTCCAGGTACAAACGGTTCAGGTCGGTGATTTCGAGTTCGCCGCGCGGTGAGGGCTTCAGATTTTTGGCCAGATCAACCACACGTTGGTCGTAGAAATACAGACCGGTCACGGCATAGTTGGATTTCGGCTGTTTTGGTTTCTCTTCCAGCGACAGCACTTTGCCGCGCGCATCGAACTCGGCCACTCCATATCGCTCTGGGTCATGAACGTGGTAGGCGAAGATACTGGCTCCCTCTGTGCGGGCCATCGCGTTGCCCAGCAGGTGATGGAAGTCATGACCATAGAAGATGTTGTCACCCAGCACCAGGGCAGACAGGTCGTTACCGATGAAAGATTCGCCGATGATGAAGGCTTGCGCCAGACCATCGGGCGATGGCTGTACGGCATACTCTAGGGTTAGGCCCCATTGTTCACCAGTGCCAAGTAGTTGCTCAAAACGCGGCGTGTCCTGTGGAGTAGAAATGATGAGGATCTGGCGTATGCCAGCGAGCATTAAGGTGCTGAGTGGATAGTAAATCATCGGCTTGTCGAACACGGGCAGTAGCTGCTTGCTGATCGCCAGCGTTGCCGGATGCAATCTGGTGCCGGCCCCACCGGCCAGGATGATGCCTTTTCTGGGAAGGGGGGAATTGGGGAGTAGGGAGTGGGAAATTGTAAGTGGTGAGTTGTGAGTTGTAAGTTGGGTCATGTTGTACTCAATTTTTTGTGCAAACCTGTTAAGAGCTTTCCGGTGCAGTTAGCCAATTCAAAGGCGGGGTGGTCTGGCGAGGTGAAGCCAAGCATAACCGCCAGTTGCATCTGGGTTTCCAACTCCGCGAGCGAGCCACGTGAAATACCAATGAATTGCAAATATTCCTTTGTGCCGTTTCGGCCAGCGCCTTCGGCGATATTGCTCGGTATTGACACGGCTGCGCGTCTCATCTGCTGGGAAAGCCCGTAACGATCCCCCGCGGGAAAGGTAGCAGTCATCTGATACAGGGCCTTCACCAACTCCATCGAGAATTTCCAGCCTTCCAGCTTTTCATGTGGTTTACCCATTGCTGCCCATTGGTAAGTGGTGAGTGGTCAGAATTCTTCCAACTTACTACTCACCACTTACCACTCACCAGACCCACCTACTTCCCACTCACAACTAACTACTTCCTACTTACCACTCGCCAGAATCTCCGTGAGCATGCGCTCCACGCCATCTTGCCACGCCGGCAGGCACACATCGAAAGTCGTTTGTAGTTTGCTGGCGTCCAGACGCGAGTTCAGAGGACGCTTGGCAGGCAAAGGAAATGCGCTGGTTGGCACCGGGATCACGCTGTCCTCGCCGACTTTGAGTTTGAGTCCGGCTTGACGTGCCAGATTCAGCACATAGCAGGCATAGCCGTGCCATGAGATTTCGCCTCCGGCAACCAGATGGTATAAGCCGGACAATTCCGGTTGCCGAAGGGCCGTGCGGATGGCGTGGGCGGTGACATCTGCCAGCAGCTCAGCGCCGGTAGGGGCGCCGATCTGATCGTCGATGACGGTGAGACGATCACGTTCCTGGGCAAGACGCAGCATGGTCTTGGCGAAGTTGCTGCCACGCGCCGCATAGACCCAACTGGTGCGGAAGATAAGATGCTTGCAGCCCGAGGCGCGGATGGCTTCCTCTCCTTCCAGTTTGGTCAAACCGTATACACTCGAGGGTCCGGTGAGATCAGTTTCCACCCAGGGTTTGCTGCCACTGCCATCGAATACATAGTCGGTGGAGTAATGGATCAGCCAGCTACCCAACTTCTTCGCTTCCTGGGCAAGCACGCCTGGAGCCAAAGCATTGATGGTGCGGACTGGATCTGGTTCGCTCTCAGCCTTGTCTACAGCTGTATAGGCAGAGGCATTGACGATCACGTCCGGAGCGATTGCGCGCACTGTGTGGGCAATGTCATCCAGACGGGTGAAGTCACCGCACTGCTGCTTGCTATCGACATCCAGCGCGATCAGCTCGCCCAAGGGCACAAGGCTGCGCTGTAATTCCCAGCCTACTTGACCACCCCTACCAAACAACAGAATTTTCATCAGCCGCGCCCTTGATAATTTTTCTCAACCCATGTCCGGTAGGCGCCAGATTGCACATTGCTGACCCAGCTCTGGTTATCCAGATACCACCGCACAGTTTTACGAATGCCGGTCTCGAAGGTTTCCGCAGGTTTCCAGCCCAATTCACGCTCGATCTTGCTGGCATCGATGGCGTAGCGGCGATCATGGCCTGGCCGGTCAGCGACATGAGTGATTAGGGAGCGGTAAGTAGTAAGTGGGGAGTGGGTAGTAGAAAGTGGGCGGAGTTCATCCAGGAGCGCGCATATTGCGTGGACGATTTCGATATTAGGTTTTTCGTTGCAGCCGCCGATGTTGTAGACCTCGCCTACTCGGCCTGCTTCAAGCACCCGACGGATGGCACTGCAATGATCTTTTACATACAGCCAATCGCGGATCTGCTGGCCGTCACCGTATACCGGCAGCGGCTTGCCTGAAACGGCATTGACGATCATGAGCGGGATGAGCTTCTCTGGGAAATGGTAGGGACCATAGTTGTTGGAGCAATTGGTGGTGAGCGCCGGTAACCCATAGGTATGGTGGTAGGCGCGCACCAAGTGATCGCTTGCGGCCTTGCTTGCCGAGTACGGACTGTTTGGCTCATAACGGCGAGTTTCGCTGAAACCTGGTTCACCCTTATCTAGGGAGCCATAGACCTCGTCGGTCGACACATGAAGGAAACGGAAGCTCTGTTTTGTCTCGCTACTCAACCCGCCCCAGTAGCCGCGCACGGCTTCCAATAGCCGGAACGTGCCGACGATGTTGGTCTGGATAAAATCTTCCGGGCCGTGGATTGAACGGTCCACATGGCTTTCAGCAGCGAAGTTAATGACGGCGCGCGGTTTGTGTTCGTTGAGTAGACTGGCTACCAAATCAGCATCGCCAATGTCGCCACGTATGAACGTATGTCGTCTGTCGCCTTGCAGGCTTGCAAGGTTCTCCAAATTACCGGCATAGGTGAGCTTGTCGAGATTGATAACAGACTCGTCACTCCGGCACAGCCAGTCCAAAACAAAATTTGAACCGATAAACCCAGCCCCACCCGTTACTAGAATCATTCCATATCCTTCAAATACCTGTTCTCTCTACAACAATGCTTTCTGCTCCCCTCATCGTCACAGACGGACACGAGGCCTGCCATTGAGCCCGTGCAACCCCTAAAGCGCCCTTTCCTCACGAGAAGACCCGAGATCCTGAGCTACGATCAGACATCCAGCAATCAGCATGAACAACAAAGCTAACTCGGCTCCGAAAGAAGCATCGACCATCCCATGCAACAGGATTGTCACAAGACTGCCGATTGCTGCAAGCCACAATGCCTTAGCTAAATTGCTTCTCGTTGACCAAGCAAGTTTGAACAAGAATACTGTGTAATACCCTATCCATGCCAAAAAAGCCGCCAAGCCAATCATGCCTGTTTCTGCGCCGACATTAAGTACCTGATTATGAGCCTGTCTCAGGTCGAGTGGGCCGTCAGGGAGTTGATATTTCGTACGGCTTGCCATGAAACACTTGGCCCCAACCCCCAAAAGGGGACGATCTTGAACCATGGCGAGCGCACCCGTCCAAGTCCCAAACCGTGATTCAAAGCTTGCATCATGCTGTAGCTTCGTCAGCTCGTGTGCTCGATCACGAATTACGGAGCTCGTAGCTAGTCCAAGTCCCAATCCAGCAATGAGGACAGCCGCAGCGATAGCGGGCCACCAACTTCTCTGCAAAACAACAAAGATGATGCTGACCAGCAGCAGAACAATCCACATCGACCTGGTATAGGTAAAAATGAGGGCCGCGATCGAGAGCAGAGCGACCAGTCCAATAAGGAACCACTCTCTCTTGTCCCACCGGACATGGTAGGCCACGCCCATCATGAATGAAAGAACCATGACCAGGTATGGGGCAACCGCCCCAAGTGAGAGGATGTAAAGCCGATCAATTTCGGTATGCATACGCACTGCCTCAGAGATCGTCTTCCACAGACCCGCAACATCGCCAATGCCAATACCAATCACCACGGCCCAAAACAGCTGTATTATTCTCCGCTCTGAATCGACGACATTAACTATGAGAAGAAAAAAAGACACATACATGAGAACATCTGAAACGCCTTTGAGCCCACATTCTGAATTGAAGGTACTGAGAAGAGTAGCGCCCAGCCAAGCGAGCAAGAACCAGCCCAATCTGGGTATTTTGATTTTGATATCGCGCGTGATGGCCATCTTTACAAGCCAACACACCAACGCACTGACGAAACAAATCGTCTTCGGCGTTTCAGCAAGGGGTATGGCAACAATCATGGCCAGAAGAGACCACCAGATCGCTTTATCGAGATACCCTAAAACTTTGGTTGTTTGAACTGACTGACTCTCGTCCACCTAACTACATGTCCCATTCCATTCGACTACTCTCATCCAGCTACAATTTCCTAGCTTGCACGATAAGAATTTCGCCAAACAGCAAAGGTTCTGACAACACGAGTTCTCGGACCATCGCCCTAGCCTTGTCGTGCAGAACTTGCGATCTCCCGCGCGTATGGAGCAGTCGCCTCAGCAGTTGGTAGAGTAATGAGTGTTTCTTCAGGCAGCGGTTTGTCTCAACCCGCTCGATCGAGAAACCGTTCCGTGCGAGGATGTGCCGAAGCTCAAAGAACGAAACTGGATTGATATGGTCAACCGGCAACTCCTTATTCGTTTTAGGGTCATGATTGACCATGGCCGTGAAATAATTCTGATAGCCATTCAGCAGGATACTAACTCGTGATTTGATTGAAAGGATATTGGGGGTGCTCAGAAATAGTTTTCCGCCCATTCTCAGAACGCGGGCAGCTTCCCTTATCAGGTGCCAAGGGTTTTCAAGATGCTCTATCGCCTCAATGGAAGTCACATAATCAAACTTATCTGAGGGATACGGCCACCGCTGATTAAGATCGACCCGATCGCAAGTCAAGCCAGGCACCCTGAACCGTTCAGGAACAATGTCTCCGCAGGAGACCTCATATCCTAACTCTTTCGCGTGAGCGGCAAACGCCCCTTCACCAGTCGGCACATCAAGAAGGCAACCTGCTTTTTCAGCTCGAAGGAGCGAGAGGACCACATCATGCACTAGGGATGCAGCATCAGGACTCGCAAGCATGTTTAGCTCTCATGAGTCGACTCGCCGCAACAAAGACTTCTTCCACGGAAATTTGACGCACTGGCAACTGGCTTCTACTGGAACTGAGGTCTGACATGACTATTACATCCATGGTATTGCCTCCCGCTTCACACGTTCGGCAAACCGCCCGCTACATTGTGGTGTCGTGATAATATCCACCTTGAAGGGCACAAATGATTCCTCGAACCGATCGGTCATTTCTGCAATCACCTGACGAGAAATGTCCGCATCGATCTATATATCGTAGTCTGAGTTCCAGCGGTGATCACGGCGGGCTCGGGATCCATACAGATAGACTCTGGCCTGCGACGGAATATGCTCTTTGAGCAGCCAGCGAATATAGGCTTCAGATCGGTCAATCAGTTCTTGCCTGGTCATGTGCATCGAAAAAGCCTTCGTAGAAGTTTTCTTGAGTCATGCCAGTTAACCGCCTTCCTAATACCGTTTATGCTCCACATACCAACGGTAGGTGCCGCCGATGCCCTCGCGGAGCGATAGGCGCGGCGCCCACCCCATGGCCGCTATCCGACGACTGTCAAGCAGCTTTCTGGGCGTGCCGTCCGGCTTGGTTCGATCCCACCGAATCTCCCCGTTGTAGCCCACCGCCTCCGCTACCAAGACCGCCAATTCGGCGATCGGAATATCTTGCCCCGCCCCTACGTTGACAATGTCCTCCCCCGAATGCCGCTCCATCAAGACCAGACAGGCTTCGGCACAGTCGTCCACATGCAGAAATTCTCGGCGAGGACTTCCGCTTCCCCAGAGCGTCGGCAATTCGCCGGTCTGTTTCGCTTCATGAAATCTGCGGATAAGCGCCGGCAGCACATGCGCCGTCGCAAGATCGAAGTTGTCGTTGGAGCCGTACAGATTCGTAGGCATGGCTGCAATAAAATCACACCCATATTGCCGTCGATAGGCCTGGCACATCTTTATGCCGGCAATCTTTGCAATGGCATACCACTCATTCGTCGGCTCTAACGGTCCTGTCAGCAAATACTCCTCTCGTATTGGCTGAGGACAGTCACGGGGATAGATGCAAGAAGACCCCAACAGTAACAATTTCTTGACCCGGTGGAGATAGGCCTGATGAATCAGGTTGGTTTGAATCGCAAGGTTCTCGTAAAGAAACTCTGCGGGGAATGAGCTGTTGGCAAGAATCCCGCCGACTTTTGCCGCCGCGATCAGGACATACTCGGGATTTGTTTCAGCAAAAAACTGTTCGACCTGCCGACTGTCTCTCAAGTCAAGCTCTTGACTCGTCCGATACAGCAGATTCCTGTACCCCTTGGCCTGAAGAAGCCGAACGAGAGTCGACCCGACCATGCCCCGATGACCAGCTATATAAATACGCGCATCTGTCTCCACGACTTACACCTATTTCGCTCGGATATGGTTTTTTGTGCCGTCGAGCCGCTCGCGCTCAGCCTCCAGATCCGCATCTGCCATCATCGTGGCCAGCTCTTTAAAGCGCACCCTCGGCTGCCACTGCAACTGCTTCTTCGCTTTGCCGGCGTCGCCGATAAGCAGATCCACTTCTGTCGGGCGATAATACTTCGGATCGATCTTCACGTATCGCGTCCAGTCAAGACCGAGATGTCCGAATGCCACTTCCAAGAACTCTCGAACCGTATGGGTTTCGCCCGTCGCAATCACATAATCATCAGGCTGGTCTTGCTGCATCATCAGCCACATCGCCTCCACATAATCGCCCGCATATCCCCAATCCCGCTTCGCGTCCAAGTTGCCCAAGTACAAGTCCTGCTGCAATCCGAGCTTGATGCGAGCCGCTGCCTTGGTGATCTTCCGCGTCACGAACGTCTCTCCACGACGGGGGGACTCATGATTGAACAGAATGCCGCTGCAGGCAAAGAAATTGTACGCCTCCCGGTAATTGACCGTCATCCAGTGCGCATAGAGCTTGGCTGCGCCATAAGGGCTTCTCGGGTAAAACGGGGTGGTCTCCCGTTGCGGAATCTCCTGAACCTTGCCGAACATTTCACTTGAGGAGGCCTGATAGAATTTCGGCCTGAGCCCGGACTCTCGAATGGCCTCAAGCAATCGAGTGGTACCGAGGCCTGTCACGTCCCCCGTATACTCGGGAATATCGAAACTGACTCGCACGTGACTCTGCGCACCTAGATTGTAGATTTCATCCGGCTGAATCGTCCGAAGAATCCTATTGAGCGAACTGGCATCATTCAAATCCCCGTAGATCAATCGCAATCGAACGTCCGGTGCATGAGGGTCTTGGTAGAGCTGGTCGATCCTGGCTGTATTAAATGAACTGGAGCGCCGAATCACGCCATAGACTTCATAGCCCTTACTCAGAAGAAGTTCAGTAAGGTACGATCCATCCTGGCCCGTAATGCCTGTAATCAGAGCTTTCATTGGCAAACTTGCTCCTCTATTTGTGGCCAATCTCAATCAATACGGCAGCCGGCAGTTTTTGTTGGTCAAGAGAGGGGCGGCTGCACCACCGACCTTGCTCGCATTACACCTGCGCCACATCGTTCACATCGATCTCCACCGCTGCGGCTTGCTGAATGAGACGAACGCCCAGCACCAAACGGTGGCGTTTTTCTTTTCGCAAGAGAATTCCACGCACGCCTTGGAGCGGTCCACGAATGACCTCGACCGTCATGCCCTCGTGCAGATACGGATGCGGGTCATAGGGCAAGACGCTCATCATCAACGTCTTGATCGCCCCAATCTCCTCATCCGCAATCGGCTCCGGGCAATGGCCTGCCCCAACAATATCGACCACACCGATCGTCTTCAGTACCGGCAGCTTTTGCTCCAAGGCAAATCGGACGAAGCAGTATCCTGAAAAAAGCGGGACTTCGACTTCCTTCTTCCGATCCTTCCACTGACTCAGACGCTTGACCGTCGGCAATAACGGCTCAATGCCTTGATTCGTAAGCTGGTCGCGTACGATCTTTTCGTGGCGAGACCTGGTCCGAAGGGCGTACCAACGGGGATCGTTTGTTTGGTTTGATTGGTTCATTTGGTTTGTTTGGTTTGTTTGGTGCGCAGGTATTTGATGAGGCCGGAGATGATTCGCCCCACTTTGTCGGCCTGCGCGTAAATCGACTCAAATGAATCCTTGGACAAATATCCTTGGTCCACCGCGATATACAGATGGCTTCGAACTTCCGCAGATGACGACATGGCAATGAACAGAAACTGCACGAACTCTTTGCTCGAGCGACGCACAAACCCTTAGGCAATATTGGCCATCACCGAACCTGCAGCGCTCTGAATCTGATTACAGAGACGCGCGTCTCGTTTCCATGCAGAGTTCTGCTCGATGGCTTCGTAAACTTGCCGTGTCAGCTGTCGAGCTTCTTTCCAACAATCGAGATCTTCAAAACGAGTGAGCTTCATAACTAAATTGGTTCGTTTGGTTTGTTTTGTTCATCTGGTTTATTTGGTTGGCCGATCCTTCCAACCAGACAAACTAAACAAACCTCCTCAACCAAATGAACCATCCCCGGACGCAGCTCCGCCCTTTCACTTACAAAACCACTTCGCCCATCCACACAACATTGACTCAGGCGCGACGGCTTGTCTGATTTGTTTCGTTAATTTGGTTGGCCGATTCTTCCAACCAGACAAACAAAACAAACCTCTTCAACCAAACAAACCAGTCAATGCGCCGCGTCTTATCAGGACGGGCCGAGCCTCAACATCTTTTCCCGTGGCACTCCCGACTGAACCAACTGTTCTTCACAGGCTTCCGCATGATCAAGATCGGCGATCAACACCCGGTCAAATTGCCATTGGCTGATCCCCTCAGGCAAAGACACGGGACAAGAAAGAAAAGACTTGCGCGAGCTTTCATCGATAAATCCCACACAATCGATATTCATCTCTCGAAGCGACAGATAAGCCAATTCAGCCAACTCGGTCGTTCCGTAGATCACAACCCTCTGGCCTTGAGAGGCGTCGAACGATACCATCATCTCCTTGAGCCGTGTACGAATGTCACGGTAGTACGAGAGCGAGTACTGCATGTAGAGAGAGGCCAGCCGTGACTTTTCCGTGAACCCCTGCTGTGTCAGGAGATACTTGATTCGACTACGTGGGATGGTCGTGATCTTGATATAGCCCTTGCGGGCCAGACGCTTGAGATAGAGATTGGTCAGACCGAGAGCGACGCCGAGTTTCGTCGAAAGTGAGCGCTGCGTCACGCCAGCATCACGCTCGACTTCTGAGAGCAAAATGAGATCCCGTTGACCCTGCACGTTCAAAGGCAACCCCCAACAGAGCGATGCGTTCAGGATATGAACATACAAGCCATTGTGAGTCAACAGAAATTCTTGCTCTAGGGCCCCTGAGAGCAGCCCTAGCGGGACTTCATAGTCCGAACAACTATCCGGGTGCAATGGGCACAGGCGGGAATATCTGCTCCTTAGATGCTTCGAGCGCGGCAAGATAATCCGCGCCCTCGGAAGTTCTCCTGTCGAACTGTCTCCTTGACGGGGGAGCTTACGGTTCAGGGTCCGCTTTAGCCCTTCACAACCCGAAGCGTGACGTACATGTTATCGACGACATTCCAGAGATATCGCCGACATCGTTTTTGGAAGTATGCGGGCAACCATCGGAAAGGTTTTCGCACATCGTAGGTGATCTTCTCGATCTTAAAATTGGTGCGCATCCCGTAATCGGCAGGGAACTCGAAATATTGAAATGTATCTTCCGTAATATAGCGAACATGCGTTGGGTCACGGAAGGCACCACGAGATGTGTAGTAGGGAACGACGACCTCTACTGTCCCGCCAGGGCGAGAAACCCGATAGACCTCTTCCATCAGCCCAATCAGGTTGTGAATATGCTCAATGACATGCCGGAGCCACACTACATCAACCGAATTATTTCTCAGAGGTAACGGCTTCTCAACATCACATACCACATTCACGCCGACAATGGCCCTCACATCCATACCAAGTGCACCCGAGACCTTATTGGGACCACATCCAAGATCGACAACCAGGGGTTTCGCCAGCATAAACTCTACCTACTCCTGTTTTCATACATTGTTGGACGACAACTCGAACCACCCAAGCACTTAGATCACGCTCTGCTATATCTGTTCCTGCGCGAGCGACCATTTATTGCGTGCACACCCCCGCTTCTAAGGCTCGAGCCTCAATATTCTTCTACCGATCCTTGAGAATCAGCACACATCGTATTCGACCTTCGATTCCCACTCCCTGCTTGTCATCTGACATTCGCGGACGGCGGAACCCCGGATACCAACATCTGGGCTGCTGCAGCGAAGACCTCCTGTACTGATAGCTGCTTCATGCAATTGAGCTCGCCCCGTTCACAGGTCGGATGAAAGCAGGCTCGACAGTCGAGCCCTTTATACATCACCATCGCCCGGTTGCCGCGCGGTCCCCATTCAGCAGGGTTCGAGGGACCGAATAATGCCACCATCGGTGTGCCCACTGCTGCAGCAATATGCATGGCTCCACTATCGTTTCCGACAAACAGCGCCGCACATTTTGCTATCGCAGCAAACTGCTTAAGCGTCGCCTGTCCAGCCATGCTAATCGGACGGCTTTTCGCTGCCTCATGAATTCGTTGTGCCAGCGCCTCTTCATCCCTGCTGCCACCGATAAGGATCTGACAGCCATAGTCACTCGCAAGCCGGTCGGCTAGCTCTGCAAACCGCTCCGGAGGCCAGGCTTTAAACCAATATCGTGCTCCAGGTTGCAATATCACTATCGGCTGCGATCGCTGAATGGCGAGCTGATCCAGCAGTTGATCCGCACTGTTCATCTCTTCCGGCGTCAACCGAAGCTGAGGATCCTTTGAACCTGCTTGGATATTTACAGGCTTGAGAGCCTCCAGATCCCGGTCAATCCGATGCTGTACGCCTGGCACCGGCTGGACGACCTGCGTGTAGTATTTCCCGCGCCAACGATGCTCGGCATTAAATCCAATTCGAACCGGCGCTCCGCTGATCCAGCTCAGAAACGCAGATCGGTCTCCATCGGTTAAATCGATCACCGTGTCGAATCGCCGACTCCGCAGCCCGGCAATAAGGCGCGATTGCGCTACCAACGATCCTTTGTCGAGGACCACGATTTCGTCCACGTCAGGATTTCCTGATAACACGTCTTCCGTCCCTCGGTTCACCATCATCGTGACTCGGACATCCGACCATGCCGCTTTGATGGCTCGAAGGGTCGGCGTCGCCAATAAGACATCGCCGATGTAGCGGAGTTTGATGATTAGAATGTTCTTCACGCGTTACATGCTGACAAGAGTCAAGCTGACAAGTCGTTCGTCACCTTTGACAGAACGTCTCATCATGTCAGCTTGTCCGCTTGCTTACCTGTCAGCCCCCTCCACACACTTCCCGATACAGTGCGACCGTTTTAACCGCGGCCTGCTCCCAGGAGAACTGCTTGGCGCGAGCGAATCCTTTGACCTTCAAGGCGGCTCGAAGCGGCTCATCCTCAAGCGCACGGACCATGGCCTCTCCGAGCGCCCGAGCGTCTTGCGGATCTGCCAGCACCGCCGCATCGCCGGCCACTTCCGCCAACGCGGTCGAGTTGGAGGTGAGCACCGGCGCCCCACAGGCCATCGCTTCCAACACCGGCATCCCAAACCCTTCGTACAATGAAGGGAAAACGAACAGATCGGTGGAGGAATACAACAACTGCAGATCGTTCGTGGACAACCGTCCCGGGCAGATCACCTTTTCCGATAAGCTGCGCATTCGAGCTGTTTTCTCATAATCTCCGAACGGATGGATCGGCGAACCGACAAGCACCAACATCCTTGCCCCCAATTTTTTCCGCACCTTCTCCGCTGCTTCAAGAAACGTCTGGTGATTCTTGCGCGGGTCTGCCCCTCCAATAAATAACACATAGCGCTCGGCCTTCAGACCGATCCGTTTCCGCAACTCCGCCATCCCCTGCTCATCTCGGCGTGGCACGAAATCCTCCGACACTCCATTGGGAATGACCACGATGTGCTCGCGTTTCAAGCCATAGAGTTCCACCAGTTCTTTCGCCGAAAACTCAGACACCGTGACGGCCTTTCTGGCTCGTAGCGCAGTCTGTCTCGTCTTGAACGACGAGGGCCATTGTCCCAACATTTTCTTCGAGTATTCGGGATGGCGATCCAACCAAAGATCGTGAATGGTCACGAGCCCGCCATAGCGCCCGACGGTTTGCATTTTGAAGTTGGTTCCATGGTACAGATCCAACTGATCGGACGAGCCCCGCTTCCCCATTCCCCATCGGCTCGAGTTTACCCACTGGAGCTGCTCAGCTCCAGGCCACGCTTTCACAGAGTCAGGCTTCTCAGCGCCCGGTTTCGCATAGGCCACAAAGTCGATTCCTTCTTGCTGTGCCAGCATCGTACGGAGCAGATGGTAGCTGTGCCACCCCACCCCTCCCATATCACCCACCATCGGATTGGCATCAAAACCGATTCTCATCCTCTTCTGGTTTGTCTGGTTCATTTGGTTTATCTGGTTTGTCTGGTTTATCTCGTTTATCTGGACTGTTTAGTTTATCTGCTTATCTTGTTATCCGGTTAAACCAAACAAACCAAATAGACCAGACCAACCAAACAAACGATCTTCATCTTGCCAGCACCTCACCATAGAGCTGTTCCATCTGCATGACGGACGCATCGAGACTAAATCTTTCTTGTGCACGCATCTTTCCACGGAGACCCATCTGCTCTCGCCGAATGGGGTCTTCCAAGAGGGACACCACGGTTGCGGCCAATGACTCGACATCTCCTGGAGGGACAAGCAAACCAGTCTCTCCCTGCGCGACGACTTCGGGAAGTCCCCCTGTCGTGGTCGCCACCACGGCCTTCCCCATGGCCATCGCCTCGACCACCGCGATCCCAAATCCCTCCATGAGTGCCGGGTGCACATACAGATCGAGAGCAGCCAGGAACGGCTGAACCGGATCCTGAAAACCGACGATATGCACGCGATCGGCAATTTTCAGCTCATCCGCGAGCCGCTTCAATTGATCGGCATAGTCGTGATCGTCACTGCCCACGATCACATAATGCACCAGGGGTACTGCACGGAGGATGGCAGGAAGGGCCCGAAGCATGACCTCATAGCCTTTTCGTGGAAATAGATTGGCGACAGTGCCTAATAAGACGCCCCCTTTCGGGAGCCCGATCATCCGACGAATTGCCAGGTCGTCGAGAGAGAGCTGTTTCTTGGTAAGATCGATACCGCTGTAGAGAGTCCTGACCTTGCTCGCCGACACCCCGCCGGCAATCAGCGACTGTTCAATCTGCCGAGAGATCGCAATGACAGTCTCTGCCAGATCAAGCTCATAGCGTCCCACCTTCGTCGGCTCGATTTCCTGTCTCACATGGGCCACGACCGGCACAGACTTAGCAACACAACCCGCGACCGCCCTCACTGTATGGGGCATCCACCAGATATCGTTCACATGAATCATGGCTGGATCGATTTGACCCACGAGAGCGCTCAGACGGCGGACCGCCGATCCGCGCTGCAATAAGGAACGGACCTTTCTCCATGGAGGTAGGTTGAGCGCATGAGTGGTGATCGAGATCGCGTGGAGTTGCTCCCGGAACGGGCCCGTTCCAGGACAGACGACATGCAGCTCCCACTTGCGCCGATCGAGGGTCTTCAACAGTGCGATCAGATCACGTTCTGCCCCACCGATGGCTTCAATCCCATGCACATACAGAATTCTCGTGCCCACTACTTGGCGTCCTGGTGAGAGGCGTCCTGCCTGGTTGCATTCCACAGCTTGGCATACTTCACAAAGGTGTACATGCTGGCAAAGACACAGACGATAAGTCCCCTCACTCCATCGCGATACCCCTGCTTCAATACATATGTTTTGGCCAAGATCACCAGAGGACGGAAAACCAAGTCAATCCAGCCAACCGTCCGAACTCTTTTGGCCTTCTCCTGTGCCGCCAGCGTGGTATAGAGTCCAAACTTCTTGAAGTGATCCCGAATGCGCCGCTCCGTGTAATGATCGAGATGCCCGACCAATGTACCGATTTCGCCATTGACGATGAGGTTTTCATGCACCGCGACATCGTTATACTGAGCGACCCCTCGCCGAAACAGACGCACCTGATAATCAGGATAGACACCGCCCCCGCTCACCCAAGCCCCATAAAAGAAGTTTCGTCTGGGAATCCGATAGGCCACGGGAGCGCCTGTTGCCCATCCATCGAGACAGGTCTTGATTTCCCCGCGCAGTTCCTCAGTCACCCGTTCGTCTGCATCGAGGATCAGTATCCAGTCGGACGACGCCTGTGCCATCCCGAAATTCTTCTGCAAGCCGAAACCAGGCCAGGGACGTACAAATACCTTGGCCCGACATTCCCTAGCCAGGTCCACCGTCCGATCACAGCTCTCTGCATCCACCACGACCAGCTCATCAGCCCACCGGATCGATTCCAGACAGTCACGGATATTTGCCTCTTCGTTCTTGGTGATGACCACACAGGCAAGTGAGGGTTTGCTGGCAACAATGGTCATGACGGAGAGACTCCTGTACTTGGATGGATCGTCCCTAGAGTCTGGATTTGCCGGCGATGCAGTTCGACAATTCTTTCGGGGTTTACATAGCGCCAGCGCCATGCAAAGGCACGGTTGACCTCTTGCCCAAGCTTCTTGAGAGGCTTGCCGACATGTCGGCGAAGGATCTGCTGAAGCGAACGCTCATCCGAAGCGGATCGAAAATAATTGGGCTTGCACCAGAGCGCTTCTTGTTGTTCCATCGACCATTTCTCAGGAATAGAGAGTCGTGGATGGGTGCAGGCAAACGGCTCCCGCTTGCTCTTGATCGTCGCCCGAATGAAATGATGCACAAACGACGCCCCCACCACCATGCATCGTCGCATATCACCCACCATCTCTTCCCGCTGACGCAATGTATAGTACAGATCCCAGTCGGCGGACTGAATCCGTTCGTCCAAACCGCCCAGGGCATCGTAAGTCGATCTCCTGATCATGACGCAGGACCCGACGATCCCCTCGAACATCGTTCCGGTAAACGCACGGTGCGCCTCCTCACAATAGAGTTCCCAATTTCCATACATCGCCTGAATCATTGATCGCAGCTGGTCGATGCCTTTCCCGCTGGAGAGTCGCCCTTGCCCGATCGCTGCCCATCGTCCCTGCATCCAATCGGTCAAGGGGGCGGTCGGCATCATCTCCAACCCCAGTGGAGTGGCGGCGTCGAGGCGATGTCGCTCCATCGCCTCAATCAAGAATCCATTCCAGTTCGGCGCGACATACAAGTCGTTGTTGATGTGGCACAGAAATTCTCCGCTCGCCAAGTTGGAGCCGAGGTTCATCGATTCCGGATAGCAGAGATTTCGCTCGTTTCGAATTACTCGGCACCCGTTCGCCAGAAAGAACTCCGCCGACCCGTCTGTCGAATGATTGTCAATCACGATCACTTCATATGGGCCAGTCGTATAGCGGCGGATCCCTTCGAGGAAGAGCTGGTTGTGCCCCAACTGATTGTGGACCGCAACAATGACACTCAACATGCTGTGTCTCTCGCCCGGCCTCTCATGTCATCCACGAAGCTCCCAACGAAAGATTTCCTGATCAAACAGGACGCGCAGCGAGCGATTGCGGCAGGCTGCCCAGCGTTGAGAGGACTGGAAACAATCCGCCATCACCGGCTGGTGCGATCCACCGAACTCCTTCAACATGGCATAGACTGCACACTGAAAGGTATCGACTCCTTGCTCGGATAGTCGCACTTCACCACGTTCCGCACAAATGTAAATCCGCTGACTTTCATAGCTGCCAACTGGTTTGTTTAGTTTGTTTGGTTTGTTTCGTTAGAGCCCGGAGTAACCAAATACACCAAACAAACAAAATGAACCAAATAAACAGGATTCATGGTTTCGAGAGTTCCCAGAATTTCGCATATTTCATGAAGGTGTAATAGCCATAGAGTCCGGAAAGAATCAAGCCAGGCATGCCATCGAGGAAACCGGCTCGCTGCACATACATCTTGAAAAATGCCCCAAGTGGATGGGTGACGAGTTGATGGGATGAGAATTGCCGGCCCTGCTCCACCATGCGACGGGCCATCAGGTCCGAGTAGCGATCCTGTTTCGCTACGTAGTGATCGATGTCCCGAAATGGATATTGCAGCGCAGGACTCTTGAGAAACCCGACCGACCCATCACAATCGAAGCTCTCATGAACCAGCTCTTGGCGATACCGAAACCGTCCCTTTCGAAACAACTGCGGTTGCCGATAATCGGGATACCAGCCGCAGTGCTTAATCCACTTACCTAAAAAATAGTTCTTTCTTGGAACAAAGTAGGCATCATCCGTCGGCTCACGGTCGAGCAGCAGTCGTATCTCTTCCCGCAACTCAGGCGTCATCCGCTCATCGCTATCAAGACTGAACACCCACTCATGGGTCGTGAACTCGACGGCCTGATTACGCAGATCGCCGAACCCTTTGAAGTCGACTTGATAGACCTTCTCCGTGAACTCGCGGCTGATTGCCTCCGTCCGATCTGTACTATGGGAATCGACCACGATCAACTCATCGCCCCAGCCTGCCACAGACTCGAGGCAAGCTCGCATATTGGGCTCGTCATTATAGGCGATGACGTACACCGATAATTTAGACATGCACGACCTTCTGGTTTATTTGGTTCATTTGGTTTGTTTGGTTTTTTGGTTGAGTACAAACGAACCAGATAAACGAAATAGACCAAATAACGATCCGCTTTCGTTAGACATGGAGCACTTTCAATGGGGAAGGATCTCCGGCCACCTGAACCACATGTTGCGCGACTGTCTCAACCGTCAGCCGGTCGAGGCAGTCCCAATAGGGGCAGGCCTCATAAATACATTTTTCGCACGTCGGCACGTCAGGGCGCAGTACGACTCCCCGCCCGAGTGGCTGCCACCGAGTCGGAAGATTGTTGCGCCGCGGATCGAACAGGCTGACATTCGGAACCGCGCAGGCTGCGGCAATATGGGCCGGGCCGGTGGCGCCGGACACTACCACATGACTCGCCGCAATCACAGCCATCAGCTCTCTCAATGATAACTGTCCCATGAGATTCAGAACTGAAGAGGGAAACGGCGCATCACGATTCATGTGCTGATTGAACATGTCTGCTTCCGGTTGACTTCCAGTCAACACCACCCCCACGCCCTTCCTCGACAATTCATAGATGAGGGAATGATACTGTTCCACGCGCCAGCGCCGAGCCGCGAATCCGCCCGGATGGAGCACGGCCCTGGGTGTCGGCATACCGCGTAACCGCCCTTCTCCCTGTGCTCGTTCTTCATTCGTCAGCACGAGACTCGGAGGTGAGACGATCCCAGGCTCCAATCCAAGCCCCGCCAACATGCCGACGTTGTATGCAGTTTCATGCTTGGAGAAATCTTTCCGATGCTCATAAATTCGACGATTCGCCAGCACACTATACCAACGGTATCCTGTCGCTACTCGAATGGGAACCCGGGCGCGAAACGCGGCCCACATCAAATGTTTGAACGGCTTGAGAAATATCACCGCATCGACGGCCCGGCGAAACAGCGCTACCAGTTCGCGCGGAGACTCACGGCCTGAGACCGTCCAGACCTCATCGAGATCCGGATGGTGAGCTAAGAGCGGGGCCGCATACTCGCTGGAGAGAAAGGTGATCCGTGCCTCCGGCAGGAGACGGCGTAGGGCTGACGCGACCGGCAGACATAAGATTTCATCGCCGATCCCGTCAGGCCTGGCGAGGAGGACGTTCATTGGGGAACCATCCGAAGCGACCTCTGCGCTCGAACCGCCTGCATCACCCGTTCGGGCGACACAGTTTGCAGACATTCTAACGGCTGAGCATTATGGCAGGTCCGGCTGAGACATGGCCGACAAGGTACTTTTCCAGTCAAGACATCGTAGGGGCCTGCTCCGTAGGGGCCGGTCAGAACCACGCTCGTCGGCCCAAACAAGGCCACCAGCGGTGTGCCGACCGCCGCCGCAATATGCATCGGGCCAGAATCGTTAGTGATCAGCAACGATGCCCTGCTGAGGAGTGCCGGCAACAACCCCACCGCCGTAGCTCCGGCCAAATCGATCGTAGAAGTTTTCATCAGCTTGCTCACTGCGGCCACATCTGCTCGCTCGTCAGGACCACCGATCATTACCACCGCGCCATATCCTTCTTGCTGCAGCCGATCTCCAACTTCGGCAAAGGATCCAGCAGGCCACCGCTTCGTCGGCCACCGGGCAGAGACATTCATCGCAACCCAGCTCGTTCCTGGCGTCACACCCGATCGGCTCAACAAACGATCGACCTCCTCATAATCGCTTTGCGGAATGCGGAAACGAAACTCCGGTACGCCGGACCCTACCGCCCCTACGGCCTTGGCCACAAGCAGGTAGCGATCGACCGCGTGCATCTCCAATTGTGGGACCGGCACGGCCTTTGAGTAGAACCAGGGGCTCCCCTCTCGCCCATTGGCAAACCCCACAAACAGCGGAGCCCCTGTGAACCACCCGATCGCGGCGCTCCGAAAGAGACCTTGAAGATCCACAACGAGATCGAATCGCTCTGCCCTAAGAGGGGAGACCTGGGACAACCACCCCGTGAGCGTCGTCTCTACAGGCCAGACCCTGTCTATCCCCTCGATGCGCTCAACAAGACCAGCCCATTGACGTTTGACCAACCAGGTCAATCGAGCATTGGGATAGGCGCGACGGATTGCCGCACAAGTCGGCATCGCATGAACGATATCGCCCAGTGAACTCGGTTTGATCAATAGGATATGGCGATAGTCCGGCATAAGAATTAGGGGTTTAGGCTGAAGTTTATATATTGTCTCGCAAAGCACGAATCAAGCCATTTAAAACCTTCGATGACACAGAATCTTCTGACTAAAGCCAGCGCAATCTTTGCGCCAATTATTTCTGCTTCTTTCAAATATCCATAAGCTTTTTCGCCTTCACAATAAGAATTTCCCCAAACAGCAATGGGTCAGACAACAGAGTTTCTCTTACCGCGGCCTTGGCTTGATCGTCACGTACCTGAGAAACCCCTCTGGACGATATCAGTCGTTTCAGCAAAGATGAAACAACTGAATTCCTTTTTTGGAGGCGGTTCGCCGCCACTTGATCGATGGTAAATCCGCATCGAGCAAGAATGTGTCGTAATTCAAGAAAGCCAATAGGATTGATATGGTCAATCGGTCGCTCTGCCTTTGAGCGTGAGTCTCGCTGCACCATGTAAGTGAAGTAGTTGGGGTACCCACGCAGTAGATAACTCAATCGCGACCGGATACTCAAAATGTTCGGCGTCGTGAGAATCAGGGTTCCCTGCGTTTTCAGCACCCGGTTTGCTTCTCGGACAAGGTGCCATGGATTCTCCAAGTGCTCCACCGCCTCAATGGATACAACACAATCGAACGATTCACTTTTAAGATCCCAGGGTTGATTCAAGTCAAGTTTCAGGCACGTCATGTCGCGTGCTCGAAACCTAGCAGGGGTAATGTCCCCGCACACAACTGTATAGCCTCGCTCACGTGCGTGAATTGCAAACGCGCCCTCACCGGCTGGCGCATCTAACAGTTGTCCCGGGGGATCCGACTTAAGAAGTGCCAGCACTGCCTCATGTACCCCTTCGGCTGCGTCTGCTGCTGGACGAGGATCGTCTAATCGGTCATCACGCATGCTTGCCCCCTAATACCTTCAGCCTGAACCCCTTCAGCCTATCTACCTGGGTAGCGTCTTCGCGCTCTTCGCCGCATCGGCCAAGATCCAATCCACTGCCTCAGCCATCGACTTCGCCACGGCATCCGGCATGGCCTTCTTAGCCTTGAGTGTCTCCAACGACTGCGCGTCCAGCGCCGCGGCGGTGAACAGTATAGCCTTCGCGCCCACCCTCTGTGCCAATTGTATGTCTCGCGCATGATCGCCAACCAAATAAAACCGCCGGTGATCCAGCTGCAATTCCGACTGAGCCCGTTCCACCATCCCGACATTCGGTTTTCGACAACGGCACCCATCGTCAGGATGGTGGGGGCAAAAATAGATCGCGTCCAGCGCCGCATCTTCCTGCTCTAACAGACCTTGCAGTCTGGCATGAACGGCTTCCAGATCCTTGAGGGTCATAATCCCACGGCCGACACCGGATTGGTTGGTGACGACCACCAGTTTTGCGCCGGCCCGTTTCAATTTCGCGAGGGCTGGCCCTACCCCTGCCAACAACTTCAAGTCGGCCGCGATTCTCAGATAGCCCGGATCGTAGTTCAACGTCCCATCTCGATCAAGAAAGACTGTAACACCGTCGAGCGGAGCTGACAGGTTCGCAGGCTGACAGGCTGAAAGGTTTGACGAGGAGGCAACTATTTCCTCCCTTGTCAGCTTGTCTCCTGTCAGCTTGTTCGCTGCGAGCTGTGTTGCAGCTGCTTCATAGACCTGATCTACCGTTACCCTTGTCATGCACCGATGGTCGATGGGACATTCGCGCAACAGGCAGGGCGCGCAATCGACCGGCTGACGCACGATGGTATGGGCCTTCCCAAATGGCGATGTGGTACGCCAATCGGTCGGCCCGAAGATGGCGACGACCGGCACCTGGAACGCGGACGCAATGTGCATGGGACCGGTATCGTTCGTCAGCAGCACATCGCACCGTTTCACTGCCGCCATGAGTTCCCGTATCGTCGTCGCCCCGGACAGCACCAATGATCGGGCCGATAGTTGCGCCGCAATATCCTGCCCCAAACGCTCTTCCCCCTTGGCTCCAAAAATGACGACACTGACTTGCCGGTCGCGAGACTCGGGAGTCGAACGGGAAAGTCGTTCCGTGACCTCTGCAAACCGTTCCGGCAACCAGCGCTTCGCTCCACCATAGGTTGAGCCGGGATTGATTCCAACGACGATATCCGTGGCAGTTAATCCCCCCTCGATAAACCGTCCCGCCATGGCTTGTTCCTCTTCTGGCGATACGGAAAATTCAGGCGCAGGGGGCTCGCCCGTAAGACCCAACGGCTTCAACAGATCCCAATAATAATGGACTTGATGGGACAGTGAACGGCGATCTGGAACCGCGACCGGATCGGACAACAGCAGACTTCGCCCATCTGTCGCATATCCATATCGGCGAGGCACATTCGCCAGGAACGTCAGGAAGGCCGCTTCAAATGCATTCTGAAACAACACCGCCAAATCGAAGCCCTGCCGTCGCAACTCTCCAGCCAAGGCCCATTTCCCAGTGAGCCCCTCATGGCGTCCCCGACTGTCATAGGTCAGGATCTGCGTCACTGCCGGATGGCCGGCAAACACATCGGCCACGGCGGGTTTCACCAACAGCGAAATCTGAGACTGTGGGAACAGTTTCCGCAATCCACGGATTGCAGGCTCGCACATCACCGCATCGCCAAGCCAGTTAGGACCACGTACAAGAATTCTTTTGATGGCGTTCTTATCCACAAACCTTCAACCTTCAGCCTTCAGCCTCACCAGTTCACCAACACCCAGCACTACTTGCCGCAATCGATCTTCCCCTACCGTCACATACGTAGCCAGTCGGACTGCCCACCAGCCATCGGTGGATTGGAGCAGCCCGGCCAACTTACAGGCATCTTTCTCCGTTGTCACGATCAGCTCAGCCTGCAGCTCAACCGCCTTGGCCCTCACCCGTTCGACATCCTGGCTGACATAGGCATGGTGATCGACATAGGCCACTTCCCCCAGAACCCTCACCCCCATTCGTTCGACGAGCGCGCGAAACGATCCAGTATTTCCCACGCCACTGCAAAGGACTGCCGTCTTTCCCTTGGACCAGGAGAGCGGCTGCGAGGCGCCGGTCACCACCGACACGAGTCCATCTGGACGAAAGACCGCCTGGATCGGGTCCGGCATTGAACCGAGCGCCGCCCGTAGCTTGCGGCAAACCTCTGTGACCTGGGTCGGCGCGTCTGCTCTTGTAACTACGATCGCCGTCGCCCGCGCCGCAGCCCGTAGCGGTTCCCTGAGCCGGCCTGCCGGTACCAGAGCCGCAAGCCCCTCCACATCCGTGGCATCGACCAATAAGAGGTTCACATCACGGTAGAGGCCTCGGTGCTGAAATCCATCGTCGAGCACCAGGCAATCGACTGGAAATCGAGCCAAGACCCAGTCACCCAGCTCATAGCGATCGGCGCCGACCGCAACAATTGCCTTGGGACAACGTTGCGCCATCAAAAACGGTTCATCGCCTGCCTCGTCGGGGCCTACCAGCAGGCGATCGCCATCCGACACCAACAGATACTGCGCCGTGCTGGTCCGTCGATAACCACGGCTGAGAATCGCCACTCGTTTCCCCTGCGCGAGGAGCCAATCGACCAGCGCAATGACCACAGGAGTTTTCCCGGTCCCGCCAAGTGTGAGGTTCCCGACACTCACCACATATACAGGCAACCGCCGCTGATCGAACCAACCCCAGTGATATAGAAGCGCGCGCAGTCCTGCAATCACCCCATAGGGGATTGCGGCCCACATCAGCCACCATCTGACCTTTGTGCCAGGATTTAACACGTTTCGTCTTTACTCAGGGGTTCAGGCTGAAGGCTGAAGGTGGCCTTTGATTCCAGCAGGAATGAATCTTCGTTGTGCAAAAAGCCTCCCCCTAACAACCCTCAGCCTATCTACCTGAATACGTACCGCTTTTCTCAGCCATGAGGGTAAGCGGCTGGCCAGAGAGAGGAGACCCGCTTATACCTTGCTTCGGTGTTAGGAGCCTCTCGATCGCTTCCACCGTCCGTTGCAAGGCTCCTTGATTCTGTTCAACCACCTGGCGAGCCGACCGGCCCATCCGCTCCCGTTCTTCGTTATTAGAAAAGAGGGTCAATACCTGTCGTGTGAGATCCTCCGCCTGGAGAACCCGGCGGCCCCCTCCAGCCTGGATCAAGAGGTCTGCAATCTCCGCACAGTGATCGGTGTAGAGACCGAACAACACCGGCTTCCCCCACTGAGCAGGCTCCAGTAGATTATGCCCGCCAATGGGAACAAGTGTGCCTCCCACGAACGCCACCACCGCTTCCCGGTACATCGTAGCCAATTCGCCCCGCGAGTCGAGCACGACGACACGGGGGCCGACAGACTTCAACCCGCTAGCCCGCCTGATCCGACTCCGTCGCTGCACAGCAATCCCTCGTTCCCGGACCATCGCCTCCACCGATTCCGCTCGTTCAATATGCCGAGGCGCCAGCAGCAAGACCGCTGAAGGACAACGTGCCACGAGCGCCTGATAGCATTCCACAAGAATCTCTTCTTCTCCTGAATGGGTACTGCCTGCGACAAACAGCAGCTCTGCATGCTGCAATCCGAGATCATCCCTGTTCGTCTCACCCTCCGCAACAGCCGGTATCGGCTGGTCGAATTTGATGTTTCCTGTTCGCCTGACTCGTGAAGCCTCTGCTCCCAGTGCAACAATACGATCGACGTCCCGGTCCGACTGCATCAAGCAGAGACTGAGCCCCTGCAACATGGTCCGATAGAACGATCGAACGGGAGCCCACTGCTGCCGCGCAAAAGACCTGCTCGATAGCCGTCCGTTCACGAGCGCCGTCGGCACTTCACGACGACGCAGGTGCCACAAGAGATTTGGCCAGAGTTCCGTCTCGACAAACAGATAGAGATGGGGTTGGAGTCGTTCGATAAAGCGGGAAACAACCCAGGGGAAATCGAGCGGCGCGTAACAGTGCTCTGCCACGCCGGACAATCGCTGCTCCACGGCTTCCCGTCCGGTCTCGGTCACAGTTGAGACCACCAGGCGGTAGGTCGGATGAAGACGATGCAGCTCCTGGACCAGCGGCGTCACCGCCACCACTTCACCGAGAGAGACGGCGTGAATCCAAATGACTGGTTGATTTGGTTTATTTGGTTGGTCTGGTTTATTTAGTCTATTTTGTTGGGATAAACCAAACAAACGAAACAAACCAAATGAACCTTCTTCTAAACCCAGCCGCTGCGGCAACCCTGGACGGCACCGCGGCTTGGCCAGCAAGATCGACACGATGAGTGGCGACAGGACCAGCAGGACTACATTGTAGATGAGACGCCACATATGATGTGCTATCAGCGGTCAGCTATCAGCGGTCAGCATACTCTTCTTGCAGAGCTGAATGCTGAAAACTGACAGCTGATGGCTAGGTCTTCACGGCCCCCTCCGCTTGATCCGTCAGTCGATTCAGGACTGTTTCAAGCTCCAGGCACGAGGCCTTCAACGCCTGCTCGTCGGCATCCCGTGAAACCCAGATGGGCGCGCCCCATAGATAAAGCCCTCGGGACCATGGATACGGGACCATGAACCGATCCCAGCTCGCGAAGAGTTTTTTTTTGAGCAACCGAAGGCCAGTGGGATAATTGGAAGCCCCGTCGCTTTCGCCAGTTGGACCACCCCAAGCTTCGCGACCTGGCGTGGCCCTTTGGGTCCGTCGGGAGTTACGACAAGGTCAGCCCCGGATCGCCCAAGGCGGATCAACTCGCGTAAGGCAAGCGCCCCGCCTCTGGTGCTCGATCCACGAACCGCCCGATGCCCAAATCGAGAGATGATCCGCGCAATGATCTCACCATCCTGATGCTGGCTGATCAACACGTTGGCTCCCGGTCCACGATAGCCTGTCGGGACCATCAGTTGCTGCGCGTGCCAAAAGGCGAGGATGATGTGCCGACCCTGACCATACAAGGCATCCACCTGCTCATGGCCCTGCGAATCCATCCGCATCGACCGCCCCAGCCCTCGAATCACCGCCGCTCCGATCGGAGGGAGCAGAGAGAGCTTCGCCCACTTTTCAAGTCGCTTCATCACAACTTACGCATCCGGCACATCCTGGAACTGCATCGCATGGAGCCGCTGATATTGTCCGCCACGGCGAAGCAACTCCTCATGCGTACCCATCTCGACAATCGCTCCTCGGGCCAGCACCATGATTCGATCGGCCTGTTGAATGGTTGACAACCGATGGGCGATGACAACGGTCGTTCGGTTTTTCATCAAATTGGCAAGGGCCAGTTGAACCACCCGCTCGGACTCTGTGTCCAACGCCGACGTCGCTTCATCCAGTATGAGCAAGGGAGGGTCGCGCAAAATCGCCCGGGCGATGGCCAGACGCTGCCGCTCCCCGCCGGAGAGTTTCACCCCCTTCTCGCCAATGATGGTCTGATACCCCTGCGGAAGACGTTCGATAAAATCGTGGGCATAGGCCAATCGCGCCGCCCGGATGATGTCGTCGTCGGTCGCGCCCTCTCGTCCGAAGGCGACGTTGTTGCGAATGCTGTCATCGAACAACACCACATCTTGCGACACCATACCGATCTGCGATCGGATCGAGCGGAGGGTATAGGACTGAATATCCACCCCGTCGATAAGGATGCGACCGGCCGTCGGTTCGTAAAAGCGCGGAATCAGATTGACCAGCGTCGTCTTGCCGCTGCCGCTGCTGCCCACGAGGGCCAGCATTTCTCCGGCGTGAATCGTCAGATTAATGTCGTTGAGAGCCGGCACGGCCTGGCTCTCATAATGAAATGTGACATCGTCGAACTGCACCGACTGCGCGATCCGCGGCAATTCCAACCGGCCCTTCTCCATATCCTGCTCAGTCTTGAGGTCTAGGACGTCGAAGACCCGTTCCGCCGCAGCCAATGCCTGTTGAACCTGATTATTAGAGTTGGCCAGTTTGCGAATCGGGGTATAGGCCATGAACATCGCGGCCAGAAATGAGAAAAACGCTCCCGGTGTCATTGAGCCGTTGATCACGAGAAACCCGCCATACCAAATGATGGCCGCGACCCCCACGACACCGATCACTTCCATATGCGACGACCCAAGGGAGAAGACTTGAGTCGCCTTCATCGTGGTACGGAGGAACGAACTGTTGCTCTGTTGAAACCGTGCGGCCTCTGACTCTTCGCGTCCATAGGCCTTGACTGTGCGAATGCACGATAACGTTTCCTGAAGTGTGGAGGCCATATCTCCCATCCGCTCCTGACCGCTTACCGCCAATGATCGCAACCGCTTCCCCATCCGTAGCGTCGTGAGCACAGCCAAGGGAATGACGATCACCGAGAGGGTAGCCAGCCGCCATTCCTGATAAAATATCACGCCCATCATGGCCAGAAACGTGAGTCCCTGCAACACTACATCTTTCAAGACTCCCGACACCGCATTGGCCATCAACGTCACATCGTTTACCACGCGGGACACCAATCGCCCCGACGTATTCACATCGTGGTAGGGAATTGGCAGTCGGATGAGTTTCCCGAACAGCTCCTGTCGAACGTCGGTGATCACCCGATTTCCAACATAACTCATGAGATAGTTTTGCCCGTAGCTAAAGACGCTCTTGAGCACTGATACGGCAAAAAGCGCGAGAGGGAGCACCAGCAAGAGGTTTTCATTCTTATTGATGAAGATCTCGTCGAGGACCGGCTTGACGAGCCAGGCGTAGGCAGCGGAGGAGGCAGCCACCAACCCCGAGCACACGAACGCTGAACCCAATCGCACTCGATAGGGTTTCACGTAGCGGAGTAACCGTATGATGCGATCTAAAGTCGACATTCAGCCAATACCACCTGCGCAGCCCTGCGGGATGCGCCCGGTTCTCCCAACGATTGCAGAACTTGCCGCAACCCTTCTTTCATCTCATTATACGCCGAGGGATTGCGCAAGAGGGACAAGACTTCCTGGCACAATCGCTCGGCCGTCGCCTCATCCTGAATCAGCTCAGGCACGATTGACCGGCCTGCCACCAAGTTTACGAGCCCGATCCACTTGACGTTGATCAGCCACCGGGCCAGCCGATAGGTCACCGGCGACGTCTTATACAACAACACCATGGGAGTCCCCACCACCGCCGCCTGCAATGTCGCAGTCCCCGATGCAATGAGCAACACATCGGACAGGGCCATCACCTCGCTGGATTGATCGTGCGCCACGCGAACCGGGACAGGGCTGCGCTGCAACAGAGCCTGGATCAGATTATCGTCAATTGAGGAGGCCTGCGCCAGGATAAACTGCGTTCCCGGTTCGGCCGCGACCAGTTGCGCCGCAGCACTCAGGAGCACGGGCAAGAGCATTTCGACTTCGCTCTTACGGCTCCCCGGCAACAATCCAATGACGCGGGCGGACTCGCCTAGGCCGAACTCCTTCCGAAGCTTCGCGCGATCATAATGCGGCGCCACCGAATCGAGCAGTGGGTGGCCGACGAACGTGCACCGCACTCCTGCGCGCGTATACAGTTCCGGCTCGAAGGGGAGAATGACGACGACATGATCCACCCGGCGTTGAATCCACTTCATGCGCCCCGGCCGCCAGGCCCACACTTGCGGGGCGATGTAATAGAGCACGCGCCGACCGGCGGCTTTGGCAACACGGGCAAAATGAAAGTTCAATCCGGGATTATCGATCAGCACGACAAGATCCCATGCCTCTGCCTTCAACACTCGCCGGATGGCGCGCACTCGCTGAACGATGGCGCGAACGGCAGACAGCCCGATCAATCCCATCACATCCAGTTGCGGAACCCCAGGCACAAGGCTGACACCAGCCGCTCGCATCGCAGCCCCGCCAATGCCCACCAACTGGGCCGTCGGATCGAGCGCCAAGATCGCTTTGGCCAAATGAGCCCCATGGAGATCGCCGGAGGCTTCGCCTGTTACGATCAGAATCCTCATTCTAATAGGGGTAGAGGAATACAGGGGTACAGGGGCACAGGGGCACTTTTGCAGATAAATAAGAGTCTACGCATTTTTTGCCTCGCGTTCCCGCTACCTCCGTATCTCGCTACCCCCTTACCCCCTTTATCCCTTTACCCCGCTGCCCCCTTCTTCATGGAGAGATGCAAAGGCCGCCATGGCATGCAAAACCTGATGCGCCACGCCCACGGCAGCCGCGCCATCGTCACCCGACACTACCGGTCTCGTGCCGGTGGTGATGGCATGAAGAAACGATTCAAGCTGGAGTTTCAAGGGCTCTTCGTCTCCACCCTGCACATGCGACACTTCGACGGTCGGTCGCTCTCCAGCCTTGGCATTGCGCCGGCAAATCATCCCCTGTCTGCTCTGGAAATCGATCGACACATAGTTGTCTCGTTGGAAGAGGCGCAGCCGGCGCATCTTATTCGTCGATACACGGCTGGAAGTCAGGTTGGCCACGCAGCCGCTCTGAAATTGAATTCGGGCGTTGGCGATATCGATCGAGGATGACAACACCGCCACCCCTGCCGCGCGCACCTCTTCAACAGGGCCTGGATTCAAGGACAGAATGAGATCGAGATCGTGAATCATCAAATCCAGCACCACATCCACATCCGTCCCCCGCTCGCTGAAACTGCTGAGACGGTGACATTCGATGAACACAGGCTTTCCGATATGAGGGCGCATCAGCGCCATCACCGGATTGAATCGTTCGCTGTGGCCGACCTGCAGACAACAGCCCCGCTGCTTGGCCAGCTGCACCAGCTCTTGCGCTTCACCGGGCGTCACGGCAATCGGCTTCTCGACTAACAGGTGTTTGCCTGCCTGCAGACAGGCTTTTGCCACGGCATAGTGGCCTGACGTAGGCACCGCCACACTCACGATGTCGACATGCGCTAACAACTCATCCACCGTGGTGAAGACGCGCGCGCCATGCCGTTCCGCGATCGTCTGCGCCCGCTCGATCGATTGATCCGTCACGCCGACAAGTTCCGCTCCCGGCAAAGAGGCATAGAGCCGCGCATGGTGCTGACCGAGATGTCCGACGCCGATCACGCCTGCGCGAAGTGGCGTCATTGGACACACCGCGAGTGCTGAGTGCTGAGTGCTGAGCGCTGAGACAATGGCGCCTCATCCATCATTTGGCCTTGATTCCGACGATGGCAATCTTGGCAGACCGCGCCTTCTCCAACACAATCTCGCGATCTAGCAGGATAGTCCGACCGGCCTCAATGGCCAACGCCGACGCCTTGACCGAGGCCATCACCTCGATGGTCCTGGGCCCCACGGCTGGGAGATCGAACCGCATGTCCTGCTGCGGCTTGGATCGTTTGACCACGGTCGCCCCTTCCTTGGCCAATTCGCCGCCGCGCTTGATGGCTCCATCCGTACCCTCGACCGCTTCGACTGCCACAACCACACGGTCTTTGATCACGACACATTGCCCGATATCGAGGCGTCCAATCTCCTGCGCCACATCCCACCCGTAACGGATGTCCTCCCACTCTTTCTCCGATGGAGCTCGCGCGGTCAACGTTCCTTCTTCCGCGAGGATCCCCTCAAGCCCGAACGTCGATTCACAGATGACAATGCCTTCGCTCTCGAGCTCTTTGGCAAATTCGCGTAAAATATCGTCGTCCTTCCAGAGCGCCAGACGAGTCGCCAATGCCAAGGTGCGAAAATCAGGACGGATGGTGGTAAAGACATGGGTTTTTTTGATCCCACCCAACATCACGGCCTGATGGACCCCATCTTCCTTGAACGCCTTGATGAGCTTGTTGAGCTGACCGATCTTAATCCAGTGGATCCGATCGACATGGCCGGCCAACTCCGGTTCGGTCTCGCCTTCATGCGCCACCGCCGATACGTGATAACCGAGCCGTCTGGCATTATCCGCGAAGATGATGGGAAAACGTCCGTTGCCGGCAATCAGCCCAATCCGTTCGCCATCGGTGACGTGAGGCATGAATGCCACGGCGCTTACTCCTCATCCTCTTGATCTTTACCGACTGATCGGCAGATGCCGCGCTTCGTCCCCTCCAGAAACCCCAGGATCGTCATGACGTCGGGCTGGTCTCCGAACTCGGCCTTGGCGAGCCTGGCTGCTTCGGCAAGTCGGTGTCCTGAGCGGAACAGCATGTCGTAGGCCCGTTTCAACACGGCGATCCGATCGCCGGAAAAACCGTGCCGACGCAACCCCACTGAGTTCAGTCCATACATGCGCGCGCGATAGCCGCCTGCAGCCCGCAAGAACGGGGGAAGATCCTGCGTGATGGCGCAACAACCACCGACCATGGAATAGGATCCAATCCGCACATATTGATGGATACCGGTTAGACCCCCGATAATCGCATGATCGCCGATCGTAATATGGCCCGCCAAGCTGGCCGCATTGGCCATGATGAGGTGACTCCCAACCCTGCAATCATGCGCCACATGGACATAGGCCATCAAAAAATTCTTTGAGCCCAGCGATGTCACCCCTCCGCCCTGCGCTGTTGCGCGATTGACGGTGACATACTCGCGAAGGATATTGTCATCGCCGATGACAACCTTGGTCGGTTCCCCTTTGTATCCAAGGTGCTGTGGGGGGCCGCCGATCGAAGCGAATGGATGCAACTCATTCCGCTCGCCGATCTCCGTCCAACCATCGACCGTCACATGTGATAACAGCCTGGTTCCCTTTCCAATCGCGACATGTTCACCGATCACGCAAAATGGCCCGATCTCGACATCATCGGCGAGACTCGCCTTGGGATGAACGATTGCTGTTGGATGAATCGACACTCTATACCCTCCAGTTCACGTTAATCGTAAATCGTTATTCGCGAATCATGCATGCGGGCACCGGCCACATTTCTTTTCGCTTCACGCTTCACGTTTCACGTCTTTTTCCTCGGTCACCAGGGCAGTCACTTCAGCCTCGCAAACCAATTCATCGTCGACAAACGCCTTGCCATGCATCTTCCAGAACGGCGCCCGCTTCTTGACCACATCGATTTCGAACCGCAACCGATCGCCGGGCACGACTGGTTTGCGAAACTTCGCGCCATCGATGCCGGTCAAATACACGACCGGGCGTTTCACGTTCCCTAGCGACTTAAATGCCAGAATTGCGCCGGCTTGAGCCATCGCTTCGAGAATCAACACCCCAGGCATGACCGGACGCCCGGGAAAGTGCCCTTGAAAGAACGGTTCATTGATCGTCACGTTTTTGATTCCGACGATCCGCCGATCAGGGTCCAACTCCTGCACCCGATCGACCAGGAGAAAGGGATACCGGTGCGGCAAAATAGACTGAATTTCTGCTTGTTCCATGACAGACATCGGCAAAACCTCCTCTACCAGGATGCTGAAAAAGCCCGCCAGCTTCGTTCTCGGCTCATCGAAATCCTCAACGTACCCCTGAGGGTACGCCTCCGGTTTCCACTC
>SWDM01000014.1 GCA_005116835.1 Nitrospira sp.
CCGTCCGATCGTTGATCCTAGGGCCACGGTGTGCGAGACATGTTCGGCGCACGGCTGAAATAGGTGGAGAGAAGAACCGGACAGATCACGTGCTACAAAAACCGGACAAGTTAACTTGCTATCTACATGCTTATCGATAGATGAATGAGATTTTTGCAGAATGAAGCGGGATACTCTAGAGATTGGCAGAATTCTTGGCAATCGCCCGCAATGTTATCGAGACTTCCCTGAAAGAATGCGCCAGTTTGTCGAGCTGTGATCCCTTCGATAGAACTTCACTTGCGATAGACTTGAGCTGACTGTCGTAACTCCCCACCTCGGAGACAACCTCCGCAACCTTCGCGAGCATCTCTTTGCAAGAAGTCAGTTCCTGCTGTAATTGCTGAGCATTGGCTTGGGCAGCCTTCATTTCTTCCATAGAGGCTTGCAGCTGTTGCGTTAATCGGCCGACATAGGCCTCCCGCGTCCGCATGTCTGATTCCAGGTTGATTTGTATTTCTTCGCTTTCGCGACGACGCTCTTCCAGATTCCGAATGGCTTGGATCCAGGGAGCGATATCTCCGCCGAGCTTTGATGACTCGGGCAACGGCTCCCCACGTTCCAACGCCTTGACCCCAAGTTGGAACCATTCGACGAATGCCATCACTTCTCCCAGCTTCAGATCGGTTGTGGGAGCGGAACGTGGGGCAGGCGCGCTGTCGCGATTCGTGGGGGGCTCTGCCGGCTGTGGGGCTGGAGATGCTTTTGATTTTTTTTGCTGATTGTTTCTTGGCTGTGCCCAACGATGATACTCAAGCAGGACCGCAATGGAATGGCGACACATTGGCTCTTCAGGCAGCGCGCAGCTGCACTTGGAGATGAGGTGTCCTTCTTTGAGACGGATCGTCTGTTCGTAAAGCCCGGAATTTCCAATGACGGCAGATGTAATCTGGGCATCGTCTGCCTCAACGATCCGAACGCGATTTTGAGAGAGATACTGATTCCCGATGTGAAAGGCATTACGGTCAACTACCGCTTGGATCATGGGAGGATCCAGGAGACTTAACCGCTCAGCAGAGCAGGGGATTTTGTTTCGCATGCGCTGAGTTTCCATTCATTACCAAGGGCATCTAACCATGCGGCGTAGTCTGAAACAGGCTGTAAGAACTGTCAAGAATTCATGGGTTTTCAGCAAGCGGTTGCGTCGCGTCAGAATCTTCCCATGGGTCCACCAAGCAGAATAATAGTCGTTGCCCGCGTCAGGCCAACTTGTATGGATCGTGGAGATGGATCGGTCAAAGGATGGAGTCGCACTCAGTTACGGAGCGGATCCCAAGATAATACTATGGGCGGCGGATAGAGAAAGTCTGCCGGCTCCTCGGGCAGTAAGGCCCAATAGGTAAGGACTGGCTGATTTGTCCCTATGGGTGCGGGAACGGGTGGGGAATACAACCATCATAAATATTGCGGGCTAGTCCGCATTATTCATGATGGTACGTCGAGAAAAGGCCGTTGGCGGACTTTTTCAGCAGCCTGTTAGAGTCGCGTGTGAGACCCGTCGCAAATGGGTGGTTTCTTCGTCTGCTTACAGCCACAGAAGGCTACCCGTTTCTTCTCTTCATAGTGGATTTTCATCGGCGAGAACTCTGTTCCTGTATGAGATCCATCACAAAACGGCTGGGTTTTTGATCGACCGCATTGACACCATAAAACAGTGCCCGGCCCCGCTTCGATAATACATGGCGTCCGTTGTGCAATCACCGGCTTATCTGGCATCAACCCCTCCTTAGACGTAAACGATGAGATGGCGCACGACCGCCGAATGTCCTCTGTCGGTCGCACAGATTATTCAACATCGGCGGGGTAGGCCCTTCGCACTGACGGGCGTCAGCCACAGGTAGTCCGCTACCCTCTCGCGAACCATGGTTTGTAATTCTTGGATTCGCCCCACATCGAACGACGTCATATAAACACTCATATGGCGAACCTGACCAGCTAGCCTACGGGCCACTCGTTTTGGAACCGGAAGGTTATATTGAATGTGTCCGGCCCCTGTATAGCTCACCAGCGGGCCTGCCATGGTATCGGTCTCCAAGTGAATCAAGCTAAGGCGATGCACCAGCGTCTTAGCCATTCCTTCGTCTCGAAACATAGAGGCTTCGAGCATCGATTGATAGAAGCTGTCGTCCCCTTTCCCATGACAAGCCTGGAGTTGCTCCAGGATTCGCTTTCGATAAATCTGATCATCGACAATATTTTCACCCTTCATGCCCCATTGCGCCATCAAGGGATCGGATTGGGCCTGAGCCATACCGTTCTTGGCGACCATCCGTACCAATGGTTTCGGGGGATTCATAGCATCCACAGTCCAATGGTGTTCTTTGGCAAGTTGAACCAGCGGTTCATAATCTTCAAATGCACCGCCCCAGTTCTGTTGCCACCTGACGGTATCCAGGAACTCCTGGCGCGTTATCTCGAGCCCTGACACATATTGATCCAGTGCGGTTTGGCCGTCCCAGCCGAACATTTCCATAGCTAAGGCAGGCTTCCGCCCCTCTGCCTTCAGCCTCCGCAGCACCGTCAGCGCCGCATCGATATGAAACCGATTGTGGTGTTCTTCGCCCAGATAAATGATGTCCTGCTGGTGCCATAAGGCAGCCCATTGATCGAAAGGAACCGTCTGCCCTGTCGCCGTATCAATGATCTGCCATTCCTTGAACGGTACAGGCTGTCCGTCCTGTAAGGCCACAGATGGTGTAGCCACTCCTCCGTTCACGCAGGCTACGGCCAAGCCCAATACGCTAAGGGCCAAGAATATCTTGAGTGAAGCGACGATCGCACGTGCGGCGAGTAATCCCGGTGTCTTGAACATAGACTCTACCTAACACAGGTTTCTTAGGATGGGCAAGACGGAAGCCTTGACGCTGATAGGACAGGTCGTTATGCTGCCATATTGGCTAATCGATCAACATCGACGGATCTGCATCCACGCCCCGCGACAAGCGACTCATGAACTCTCCGGCACAGGCTCTTGCAGACTTTCGCTCACAAGTCACTCAACTCTTGCAGGAGCGTGACAAGGAGTGGGAGGACTCGCGTAAACTTGTCGAAGCGAAGCAACTTGCTACGACCTTGAAACGTTTGATCGAGGAGGCCCATCGCGTCGATCTTCCCGTCGTTATCCGAGATGCGATCACCCTGGCGTTAGGAAACTCAGAATGCACCAGCATTCAGAGTTTGCCTGGTCCCAGGCTCAAGGAGCTGACAGGCCTTCCCCCGACCAAAGCCGTACGGGCTCTCTGTGTCTGGTTCGGAGTCATTGATGGGTCGGCGTCTCAGTGGCCGGTATCCTCACTGCAGAGCGCAGAGGTCGAGGCCTTCGCCCACTCTCATCCCAATCCGTTCGATCTCCTGCTCCATGCAGACGTAGCCTCCCTCCTCGATGTGGGAGCCGGCGATCTTTCATTTGCCACGGAACTTGTCGAGCTATATGTGGCCTCCCTTCAGCAGCGGCAACGCGAGCTGATCCTTCATGCGCTTGACCGGCTACAGCCTGGTTCACAGCTTGGCGGCCCGCTTCATCCAGAACGGGAACGACTCAACGGTTTGCGGTCTCGGGCGGGGCTCTCATTTCAATTTTACGGAAATCAGGACATGTTCAACCTGGAGAGCCTCGAACAGGCTGGAAAGCTTGCGCCCCGCTATACGATCGCAACTTGCTGGGCTCCTGCAACACCCACATTTGCCTATGAACCGACGAGACTGTCCGATCAGATCATCACTCAAGAACTCCATCGGACGAAAGGCGCATTCCGACAGACCCACTTTTCCGGAGAGCCAGCTTTAGAAGTTCAGCATGATGGGCGCGCACTCCTCTTTCCCCCATGGAAGTTTGAGATTCGAGGCCCGCTCGCTTTGCTTGACCTGCTGGCGCGACGGGGTCTTTTCTCCGTCATCGGGGCGGCCGATACCCAAGTCTTCTGGGAAATCTTGGCACAGCTCCTTGAAGACGTCCGCTATCGACCGAGCAGTCAGCCATTTACATCAGGTAATTTTTCAACAGTGTTCGGAGAGATCTTCGAGCGGCTCTCAGGCCTGGAGCTGGGTGAGACTATGAACTTGTCAACCCTCGGCCCATTGCGCCGGCAAATTCCTCGGATCCTTCCCCTCCATCCGACGTGGGCTCCGTCCTACCGTTTCCGGTCCGTTCAGGTTCGCCGTGGCGCTGTTTTCCCAGGAACTCCTGCTAGCAGTACCGCTCGACGGTTTCCCGACATGGTGGAAGAAAGCCCACCCTGGATGCTGATCCTCGTGCCGGAATAACAGAGGTTGAACAAGTCGGCTTTCTCACCTGCCCACCCTGGAACCTACTTCACCCACCCCTGAGGCTGCCAAGACAGCCTCTTTGCCCTAGGACGCGCCTTTTCCCCTGCGGCGTTCTTGAGACCCGTGAAGCGTATCTCGTGTTTCCGAGGAATTTTCAATTGAACATCGAGCATTGAGCATTACGGTTGCTTGTGTTTCACGAACTGCGAGATCGACCCAGCCTTCGCAAAGCCTTGCCAATCACGATCTCCTGGCCGGTTGATGCAAAAACTCATGTGAAAATTGACCATATACAGACCCTTTGTTAGACTTCGAGCGTGTTAGATCACCATCCATGCCTGAATCACCAGGGCCACTAATCCCAACATGAATTCATCTCACACCATCCGGTCGATCCAGGACAATATTGCGCTTGTCATCAAGGGGAAAGCCCATGTGATTGAAATGGCGGTGGTTTGCCTTCTGGCCCGTGGCCATCTTCTACTGGAAGATGTACCTGGTGTCGGTAAAACCACATTGGCGCACAGCTTGGCCAGATCACTGGATTGTTCGTTCAAGCGCATCCAATTCACCAGCGATCTCTTGCCTTCCGATATCGTGGGTGTTTCCATGTTTAACCGGCAAAAGCAAGGATTTGAGTTCATACCTGGCCCAATTTTCGCCAACGTGGTCTTGGCCGACGAGATCAACCGCACAACCCCGAAGACACAGAGTAGCCTCCTTGAGGCGATGAGCGAAGCACAGATCTCCGTCGATAACCAAACGCATCTTCTTGAACAGCCATTTATGGTCATTGCCACACAGAACCCATCAGAATATCACGGAACATTCCCCCTTCCAGAGTCTCAGCTCGACCGGTTTCTTATGCGTCTCTGTATTGGATATCCCACGGTTGAGGAAGAGAGAAAGGTGCTCGATCGTCCCTATTCGTTGCATCCAGCTGAGGCGCTGGATGCGGTGTTGTCGGCTCAGGAAGTATTGGCATTGCAGGCCCGTGTGGATCAGGTCCATATGGAAGAGAGCTTGACGGACTATCTGCTCGCGATTGTGCAGGCGACTCGCCAGAGTGAGCTATTATCCCTGGGAGTCAGCACACGTGGAGCCCTAGGGTTGAGCAAGGCAGCTAAGGCCTTGGCGGTCGTCCGCGGACGGGATTATTGTCTCCCTGACGACATTAAAGAGCTGGCGCCGATCGTGCTGTCGCACCGAGTCATGCTGAACCGGACCCATGGTATGCGGACACAAAGCTTCGAACATGCAGAGCGCATGGTGCTCGACATTGTCGACACAGTTCCCGTTCCTGTCTAGCCGGATATCGCGCAACAGCAGAATCGTCCCGCAGCATGCTCAGTAAGGCCGCAGCGTGCAAAGCCCCGGAGGCGTATCCTCCTTTGATACGTTATGGGTCTAAACGATGTGAGAGCGAAGCCGGCGGACTTTTCAGTATCTCCCCAGCTAGATAAGCGATGCGCGTGAAGCACCTATTCCTCAACCACCGTGTCTCCTCGGCGTTTTCCTTCCTCCGGAGCATGTCTCGGCGGCGGTCGATCCATTTCACCCCTGAAGGGACCAGATTTCTGTTGTTCACCTTGGGGATCGGACTCGCCGCCATCAACACAGGCAACAACTTGTTCTACTTACTTCTCGCGATGATGCTCAGCCTCATTGTGATTTCCGGATTGCTTTCGGAGCACTGTCTTCGGCGATTGGAATTTCATCGCCATGTGCCTGATCTCATCATGGCTAACGAGCCGACCAATCTCACCCTCTCTGTTACCAACCGTAACCGATACTTGCCCAGCTTCTCGCTGCGCCTGCTCGACATTGTCGAAGGTCAAGATATCGACCGTGGACTCTCCATTCACCTCCTGCCGGCGCAGGGTTCTGTGCTGTTATCCTATCCTCTGCTTGCCACGAAACGGGGTCGGATCCGGTTTGAAGCCATTGGGGTGCAGACTCATTTCCCCTTTGGGTTGTTTCGAAAGATAGGGCGTTACGACATGGCAGCGGATCTCCTGGTTAGTCCTCCCATCAAGCCGCTCACCTTACGGTTCGTGGATGAGTTGTTCAGCGAGGGGCAAGGAGAGTCCCTTTCTCGGCGAGGAGACGGGACGCAACTGTACAATCTCCGGTTGTATCATCCGGGCGATGATTCACGAGCGATCCATTGGATGACCACTGCCCGGACCTCTCAGCTGATCGTGCGGGAAACCGAAGCAGAGGATCAGCGACGCATCACGGTTGTGCTCTCCCTCGTAGCCCCGGACGAAGGAGAAGCCCTTTTCGAACGGAGCATCACGTTTGTGGCGTCACTTCTTTGGCAATTGACTGACCGTGCCTACCCGGTACGGCTTATCGTAGGGGGAGAGGATTCAGGGTTCGGGGCCGGGCCCACTCATCTCTTGGCGACGTTGCGCCTGTTAGCGTTGTGCGAAAGGCAGCGGCCTTCCATAGGTCTAGATGGCCATGAATGGCAGCATCCCAGGCTCAATAGTCGCGACGAGGATAGCTATACGGTGGCGGTCATTCCCTGGTCGGGCCAGTCGGATCCCTTAAACGGGGTGCCAGCCGATCGGGTGCTCTACGCCGCGCAATTGGAAGAGTTGACGCATGCCTTTTAACCAGGCCTTTGCCCTCAGCTCCATCCTCCTCGCCACTGTGGCATTTAGTGGGCTTGTACTTGGCCAGAGCGTCCCGCTCTGGCTTGCCCTTCCCACGACAATCATCATTACGATTTCGATACTCCACGCATACGGGGTCGGTTTCATTCGACGAGCGGTAACACAGGTCACAGTTTCGCCGACGTTGTTGAACGGGTTGTTGGTCGGCGCTTTTATCATATTGCTGATCGATCTCATCGCTGTGTCGCAAGACCTTCTTCCCGCTGGTATCCATTTCTTAGTCGTGTTGCTTGGTGTTAAGTTGCTCACCCTTCAGCAGAGGCGCGATTATCGGCATCTCTATGCCATTAGTCTGATGGCAATCCTCGCTTCTGCCGCATTGACATCCGAAGCATGGTATGTGCCGGTTTTCCTCCTGTATTTACTCGCGGCAGTTTGGACGCTCCTGCTGTATCATGTCACCCAGGAAACAGGGGAAACCACTTCGTCCGTCTCGCCCTTGAGCACGTCAGCCTGTCACACGACATTTCCAGTCTGCATCACTCGCCGATTTTTTTGGCTGACAAACGGTACTGCTGTTCTGACAGTTGCTTTGACGCTCGCCATATTCTTCCTCATTCCTCGCATGGGCGCAGGTGTGTTGCAGAAGACGAGTGGGGAGGCGTTGCGCACGACCGGGTTTTCCGATCGGGTCGATCTCGGGACGATCGGGTCTGTTAAGCAAGATCCTCAGATCGTCATGCGGGTTGAAATGCCGGATCAGACGGCTGTTAACAAAATCCGCCTCTATCTGAGAGGCCTCGCTTACGATCAGTACAATGGGCAGTCATGGAGCCACAGTGGAACTCGTCGCCGCTCGTTGAGCCTCGTGGCTGAGGGAACATTTCTGGTTCCCCCGGCCGGCAGCTATCCCCCAGACAGTCTGTCAGGACCTATCAGGCAAGATATTATGCTTGAAACGCTCGATACCGAGGTGCTATTCGCGGCTCCTTTGGCAGAACTCGTGAGGGGGGAGTTTTTGACGGTACAGGACGATGTCATGGGCGGGCTCCGTTTACCGGCTCCTCCTTCCTCACGCATCAGATACTCGGTTACTTCGCGTGAGCCACAGCTTGCCCCCGACGACCAGACCGCGTCGACCCTCGTCTATCCCGACTCGGTTCGTGCCCACTACCTTCAGGTTCCTGAGGGATCACAGCTGGTTGCGGAGTTGGCGCATCGCGTCAGCCATGAGGCCATGACCCCATTCGCGCGGACGAAGGTGATCCAGCAACATCTCTTGGAAAATTATGGTTATAGCCTTGATGCCGATACGGCCACGCTCAGCCATCCGCTTGAAGAGTTTCTCTTCACACGAAAAACTGGGTACTGTGAACATTACGCGACCGCAATGGTTGTGATGCTGCGAACGATAGGCATTCCTGCTCGACTTGTCACAGGGTTTCTGGCCACGGAATGGAACGAGTACGGGGGCTATTTCACCGTGCGACAGCGGGATGCCCATGCCTGGGTCGAGGTCTATTTCCCTCGCTCGGGCTGGGTCACTATGGATCCTACCCCCACCGTTATTGCAGCAGTTGCCCCTTCTCGATGGGAGCCTCTCGGCCGATTCGGAGAATCCATTCGATTACAGTGGGATCGGCTATTCATCCATTACAGCGCAAAGGATCAATTGGCCGTTGTTCATGGGGTACGAGAAAGCGGTGATGTCATGCGTGAGAAGGGAAGCCGCTGGATTTCGGCGCTCAGTGCCCCGATAGGACAGCTGTTCAAACGCCTAACAGAAATAGCTCGCACGTTTGAGCCTGGGTTACCTGAACTTGTCGCAGGGGGGATCGTGGTCGGTTTGGCTCTATTCATCCTCATGGTTCGGGACAGGATCGCGCTTTGGGCTACCACTCATCTTCCGACTTCGCATGCGCAGCTCGCAATTGTACAGCTTTACGCTCGCATGCTTCGCACGGTTGAAAGGCAAGGCGTGAGTAAGCCATCATCTGTCACTGCCAGCGAATTTGCCAGACTGGTTGAACGGGAATGGGAAGCAGGCGCTCCTATCGTGGCAACCATAACTGCCCTCTATCACCAAGGGCGATTTAGTCGAACGCCACTGACCCCGGAAGATCTTTCTCGTGCGGCCGAACAGGTGGGGCAACTGCAATCACTCACACGTGTGGCTCGCTAGCCCGACCTTGCTATGATGAAGGGAGAGACGAGAAGTTTTGACAGGACTATCTATATTGGAGCGGGAAACGGGATTTGAACCCGCGACCCTCGCCTTGGCAAGGCGATGCTCTACCACTGAGCTATTCCCGCTCGACTTAAGGACTGTCAGAGGGGTGGGATTTTACTGAGGCGCGAAGGAAGCTGTCAAGCAGTCTTCTATTGAGTTGTAGGATCACTTTTAGCCCAACACCTTCGTTACTATAGCCCAATTACGCTACCAAAACGTAACGGGTCATTTATTTATTCAAGTTATTGATTTTGCGTGTTCTTATAGCAGGCATCCTGGCGATGGCCCTTGAAGAGGATACATTAGGTACTCAGAGTCCCATCCAGGGCCAATCACGATTATGATAGATTCACTCCGCAACAAACCCCCTATTCATGCGCCATTTTTCAATTTTACCCAATCACATTTTCCTCTATCAAAGATGGCTCACATATTGCTAATGTGGCATGGGCTTTATTGAATGAGCTCATATGGATCATGATAATGCATCCATGCGCTAATTGTAAGCTAAGTTATTAAAATATTTCATGTTCGATTCATTCACATACTACATCTAGAGCATTTGCATTGGCTTGATGGAAGCCTTCAACTTTAGGAGGTATGACCCATGTTTTTGTCACGTAGGCAGTTTTTAAAAGTCTCTGTGGGGACTGTCGCAGCGGTGGCAGTGGCGGACAAGGTCTTGGCCTTGACTGCACTTCAGCCGGTGATTGAGGTCGGGAACCCATTGGGTGACTATCCGGATCGGTCCTGGGAGCGGGTCTATCACGATCAATACAGGTATGACTCCTCCTTTACCTGGGTCTGCTCACCAAACGATACCCATGCCTGCCGCGTTCGGGCTTTTGTCCGCAACGGCGTCGTCATGCGGGTTGAACAGAACTACGACCACCAGACCTATGAAGATCTCTATGGCAATCGAGGGACATTTGCACACAACCCACGCATGTGCTTGAAGGGTTTCACCTTCCACCGACGTGTCTATGGCCCCTATCGATTGAAAGGGCCCTTGATGCGCAAGGGTTGGAAGGAATGGATGGATGCCGGTTCACCGGAGCTGACGCAGGAGACGAAGAGGAAATATAAATTTGACAGCCGGTTCCTGGACGATATGTTGCGGGTGTCTTGGGATACTGCCTTCACCTATGCCGCCAAGTCTATGATCATCATTGCCACACGATACAGCGGAGAAGCTGGGGCACGTCGGCTTCGTGAACAGGGGTATGCACCGGAAATGATCGAGATGATGAAGGGTGCGGGGACCCGAACCTTTAAGCATCGCGCTGGTATGCCGGTTCTCGGTATCATCGGGAAGATGGGCAACACGAGAATTAACGGTGGGGTCAACGCCCTGCTCGATACCTGGATAAGAAAAGTCAGTCCTGAACAGGCCCAGGGCGGTCGCTATTGGTCGAACTATACCTGGCATGGAGACCAGAATCCTTCCCATCCTTGGTGGTGCGGCGCTCAGGGGTCTGACTGCGACCTCTCCGACATGCGCTTCTCTAAGCTGAACACTAGTTGGGGTAAGAACTTTGTCGAGAACAAGATGCCGGAAGCCCACTGGAAACTTGAAAGCATCGAACGTGGCGCCAGGATTGTGGTGATTACGCCCGAGTATAATCCCACGGCCTATCGCGCCGACTACTGGATGCCGCTCCGGCCTGCGTCGGATGGCGCCATTTTTCTGGGGGCCATGAAGATCATTGTCGATGAGAACATGCATGATACTGACTTCCTGAAGGGCTATACCGACTCACCGATGCTCGTTCGCACGGATACTCTGCAGTTCCTCGATCCACGGGATGTGGTAGCTGACTACAAGTTCCCGGATTTCTCTAAGAGCTATTCGGGGCGGGTACAGTCCTTGAAGCCGGCTCAGGTTGAGAGGCTCGGCGGGATGATGGTTTGGGATCTAAACAAGAAGCAGGCCGTTCCACTCCACCGCGAGCAAGTTGGGTGGCATTATCAGAATAGCGGCATCGACGCCGCCCTCACCGGGACCTATCGCGTGAAGTTGCTTAATGGACGCGAGGTCGATGCGATGCCGGTCTGGCAGATGTACCTGGTGCATTTCCAGGACTACGACCTGGACACGGTCCATCAAATTTGCCGGACACCGAAGGATCTCTTGGTCCGATGGGCGCGCGATTCCGGCTCGATCAAGCCCGCCGCGATTCATAACGGCGAAGGAACGAATCACTACTTCCATATGACTATCAACTCTCGCGGCGCCGCGATGGTGCTCATCGTCACCGGCAACGTTGGCAAGTTCGGCACAGGGCAGCATACCTGGGCTGGAAACTATAAGGCTGGCGCATGGACGGCTACTCCCTGGTCTGGCGCTGGTCTGGCAGTGCATACGGGTGAGGATCCATTCAACATCAATCTGGATCCGAACGCCCACGGTAAGGAAATTAAGACCAACTCCTATTACTACGGCGAAGAAGTCGGGTATTGGAACCATGGAGACACGGCCTTGATCGTCAGCACGCCGAAGTACGGGCGCAAGGTCTTCACAGGTAAGACCCATATGCCGACCCCGAGCAAATTCCGGTGGGTGGTCAACGTCAATGTGCTCAACAACGCCAAGCACCACTATGACATGGTGCGTAACGTCGATCCGAACATCGAGACCCTAATCACTCAGGATATCGAGATGACCTCGGACATCAACCATAATGATATTGCCTTCGCGGCAAACACATGGATGGAGTTCACCTATCCCGAAATGACGATCACGGTGTCCAATCCGTGGGTGCAAATCTGGAAAGGCGGGATCAGGCCTCTGTACGACACGCGTAACGACCTCGATGCCTTTGCAGGCGTGGCGGCCAAGTTGTCGGACATGACTGGCGATAAACGGATGAAAGACTACTTCAAGTTCGTCTACGAGAACCGCGTCGATGTCTATGCGCAGCGGTTGCTCGATGCCTCCAGCACCTTCTATGGCTACAGCGCGGACGTCATGCTGAAGTCTGAAAAGGGCTGGATGGTGATGGTGCGGACCTATCCTCGGACGCCCTTCTGGGAAGAGACGAATGAATCGAAGCCGATGTGGACCAGGACCGGGCGGTACGAGAATTATCGCACCGAGCCAGAAGCGATCGAATATGGCGAAAACTTCATCTCGCACCGTGAAGGGACTGAAGCGACGCCCTATCTGCCAAACGCCATCATGACCAGCAACCCCTATGTTAGGCCTGACGACTACGGCATTCCGATCACGGCACAACATCATGATGACAAAACGGTTCGGAACATCAAGTTGCCGTGGCAGGAAATTAAGCGGCATGCAAACCCCTTATGGGAGAAGGGGTACCAGTTCTATTGCGTGACCCCAAAGACTCGTCATCGTGTGCATAGCCAATGGTCAGTGAATGACTGGGTGCAGATCTATGAGTCGAATTTCGGCGATCCGTACCGCATGGACAAACGGACACCGGGCGTCGGCGAGCACCAGTTGCACATCAATCCTCAGGCGGCCAAAGACCGTGGCATTAACGACGGGGACTATGTCTATGTCGACGGTAACCCGGTAGATCGGCCCTATCGAGGTTGGAAGCCGTCCGATCCTTACTATAAGGTCGCGCGTCTCATGATCAGAGCCAAATACAATCCTGCATACCCGTACCACGTGACGATGTCGAAGCATGCGCCCTATGTCGCCACCCCGAAGTCGGTCAAGGGGCATGAGACACGTCCGGACGGACGCGCCATTGCGGTGGATACGGGCTATCAGTCCAACTTCCGATACGGGGCCCAACAGTCCTTTACCAGGAACTGGTTGATGCCGATGCACCAAACGGATTCGTTACCGGGCAAGCATGCGATTGCCTGGAAGTTTAAGTGGGGCTATCAAGTCGACCACCATGCAATCAATACAGTGCCGAAGGAATGCCTCATCCGTATCACTAAAGCGGAAGACGGCGGGATTGGAGCTCGAGGGCCCTGGGAACCGGTGCGGACAGGCTTTACCCCTGGTCAAGAAAATGAGTTCATGATCAAGTGGCTCAAAGGCGAACACATTAAGATTAAAGTCTGACACGTTAATCGTGAAACGTGAGTCCTGCGAGATAGCTGACGTGGAACGAATAACGAATAACGGGTAACGAGGAGGAATAACATGCCTGAAGTGTATAACTGGCAACTGGGACGGAAGATGCTGTATCCCTACGAGGAGCGGCACCCGAAGTGGCAGTTTGCCTTTGTGTTCAATATCAATCGCTGTCTAGCCTGTCAAACCTGCTCCATGGCGGACAAGTCCACCTGGCTCTTCTCTAAGGGGCAAGAATACATGTGGTGGAACAATGTGGAAACCAAGCCCTACGGCGGGTATCCCCAGTTCTACGACGTGAAGATTACCCAGCTGATTGAGCAGGTCAATCCTGGCGGGCAGGTCTGGAACGTCCGCGTCGGCCGCAAGCACCATGCGCCGTACGGTGTGTTTGAAGGGATGACCATTTTTGACGCAGGCGCGAAGGTCGGTCAGGCGGCAATCGGCTACATTCCAACCGACCAGGAGTGGCGGTTTGTGAACATCTATGAGGATACGGCGACCTCTATGCGCGCCCTCGTGGAAGGCATCGACAAGACGGGATTCTCACGGGACGAACCCTGGAAGATGACCGGCAGCAGTCTGCCAGAGCACGAAACATTTTTCTTCTATCTCCAGCGGATTTGTAACCACTGTACCTACCCCGGGTGCTTGGCGGCTTGCCCGCGGAAGGCGATCTACAAGCGACCAGAAGACGGGATTGTGTTGATCGACCAGAATCGCTGCCGGGGCTATAAGAAGTGCGTGGAACAATGTCCCTACAAGAAGCCGATGTATCGAGGCACGACCCGGGTGTCGGAGAAGTGTATTGCCTGCTATCCGAGGATTGAAGGCAAGGATCCGCTGACGGGCGGCGAGCCGATGGAAACGCGCTGCATGGCGGCCTGCGTCGGCAAGATCCGGATGCAGAGCTTGATGCGCATAGGCGACGATGGCCTCTGGGCTGAAGATCGCTGGCATCCGCTCTACTACGCGATTCGCGTGGAGCAAGTGGCGCTCCCGCTCTACCCACAGTGGGGCACGGAGCCGAACGGCTACTACATCCCCCCACGGCATAGCCCGCGCGGCTATGCCCGCCAGATGTTCGGGCCTGGGGTTGATAATGCCATCGAGAAGTATCTCGTGCCGAGCCGGGAACTGCTCGCGGTGCTCCAACTTTGGCGAGCCAGCCAGCAGATCATCTTCCGGTACGATGTCATTCCTGGCCCCAAGGTGTTTGAGACCCAGATCCACGGGAAGCGGTTTGAGATGTACAACGACACCGTCTTGGGCTTTAACAAGTCGGGCAAGGAAGTAGCCAGGATTCAGGTCGAAGAGCCGATCTACATTCGGCCGGCCGAGCGTGTCACCTGGCTATAAGTTTTAGGTAGACCAATGTTTTTCAGGGGGGCGGAGTCCATCTAAGGGCTCCGCCCTTTGTTTTTGCACAAAAGGCTCTTGGGGACCTTCACTGGCCTTTCGGCTCAGGCTTTAACTGCACCTTCTGCGCACTTGACGTGCCCCGGGGGGTTCAGTAAAGTTGAGGAGATTCAGAAGTGCTTTTATCATCAGCCGGGGTACCATTAGCGTGACCTCTAGTCAGCAGCCACCCATTCCCTATGCGGCGCAAGCGATACCCTTCGACGAGTTCCTAGCGGCAGGTAAGATCCCAGATGGTTACCTGGCCAGTGAGTATGTGGCTCAGCAATTCGTCGAGCGCCTTGTACACTATGTCCTCAGCGTGCCGCCCGGCAGCTATACCATGGCTCAGTTGGGTCAATTATTGGAACAGATTAATCCTCGCGCACAGGTGCTCTTTTTTAAACGACTCAAGGAGACCAGCCCCGAAAGCCTCAAAGATTTCGCCCCGCTCTATTACGGATTCATGAACGAGTTTCATTCTCTCCTCTTTACCTAGTTCAAGAACTTTTTTCTTGTCGCTTCGGCATTCTCGTGTATAATCGTAAAGATAATATTTTGAGCAAAGGAGTGTCATGAATCCAACCCTACAGCGAGCAGTTACCAGCTTCTATAATCTCATCTACGAAGCCCAAACATTTGCCACCACGATGTCGCGTATCGACACCGCAGAGCAAGAACATTACGCCGGGCGAATCGAGGGGTTGAATTGGGTTCTCGATCGCTGTCAAGAACTTGAAGACATGGATGCCAATTTGACCCCGTCTTCTCTCCAGCGAGTACTCACAGAAGTGAAATCGGACCTCGATCACGAATTATCGGTCCAGCGAAGAGAAAAGGGACGACGTGCAGATGGCCGAGAAGAAGCGCTGAATTTTGTCGCTGATTATTTATCGAGCTTGATCACGGCCACGGATATTGAGTCAGCCAAGACGCCGGCGGTGTAATCGCCCGCCTCAGCTACAGGCTATCCCGTAACAACTTCACCTGTCGTCTTCAATGGTGACGGGGCCAATCGTTAAAATGACGCAAGAATGGATCATTTTCGCGCTTTGTCTTGGAGTCGGCGGTCACATTGCGCTCGGCGGCGTCATGCATGCTCCAGGATTGTGGCCATGGAGTACAACCGGACTCCATGCCATATTGTGCGGGCTAGCAGCCTACGGTCTCGTGCAAGGCGCGCGTGTATTTTGGAAACTCTTCAGGCAGAACCCAAAGCTCCAATCGAAGAACCAACTCAACGTCTTATGGTGAAGAGGGAAATATCGCTAATTTCTTAAAGATCGTCTCCCAAGTCAAACCGCGCTCAATTTATCTACTCCTCATTCTTTGATGGCACGCCCCCCACAAAGACCCGCAATGCCTACTTGGCAGACTTCTATGCCTCCAAGGGCGAATCGTCCGTTGAGACCCGATGTGCCAGAACAGCCAGGGCAATTTAGATCGTTGAATGCCACGTTACTCTACTGCCCCTCCTGCAGAGTGGCGACTCCGACTCGCCAACGACTGCTGCTGGTACTGCCGGAAGGGAATCTATATGAATATCTCTGTCAGCAGTGCGGGGCATCTACCGGATCGAAAACTGATAACCGATAGGCGAGTGTCGAGTTCCGACAAGCATCGAGGCAATGTTTTCTTCTCTCGCCCTCATGGCACAACTCATGTGCAGATCGATTCATCCTACGCCAGGGCAGAATGCTTTTCACAGCGGCGACGGCGTATATGTGTATGCGGGATGAAGTGGAAATGACGGGTGGGTCTAGATGATCCCTTCCAGAGGGATACCTTCTTCGATGAGCATGACAGGGATATCTTCGCGGATAGGATACAGGATCTTTCGGTCGCCTCTGATTAATCCTCCATCGAGAGTCTCAGTGACAGGCTTATTCGCTCTATTTTTTAATTGCCCACGGCTGACAGCTTCGTTTAGCTTTTCAATCAACAGATCCTCGGCCAATCGAACATCCTGTTTTGTGTCTGGGCAACAGAGAATCGCGAGAAGATCCTTGTCGATATTGACCGGACGCCTTGCTTGCGTAGGTTCCGCCATAACATTCCTCCGAGTGAACCGGCCCGACATGACATGGCAAGAATAGATCACCGATACCGACGAGATCAAGCCCCGTGTAGAGGCACAGTTTCGGATAACCTTTTCTGTTACACTTCAAAACTCGATTGATTGTAGAGAAGGAAGCAAAGGGTGATGTCGAAGAAGCTGTGGAAATACTTCTTGGCCGGACTATTGACCCTTGTACCGGCCTGGGCCACATTCTTGATCCTTTCTACGCTGTTTCACGCCCTCAATGAATTAATCAACGATGTCACTGGGAATATTGGAGCGCAAGAAAGGCCAGGACTCAGCCTTGTCCTGTTTCTATTCCTTGTTATCACAGTCGGCGCAATCGCCACCCATGTAATCGGACGTCGGGTCATCGCTCAAACAGAGCTATGGATCGAGCAGGTTCCATTGGTCCGCAGCATCTACCTTACCCTGAAGGGATTGACCGACCTCCTCAATTTCCGTTCTCGCTTCGGGCGAAGTGCCGTCGTGGCTTTCCCCTTTCCTCGCGACGGACTCTGGGCGATCGGTTTTGTTATGGGGGCCGCTCCGGCGCCGCTGCAAATCACACAAGCCACTATGCAGATGGTGTTTGTGCCCACGGCCATCCATCCGTTCACCGGATTACTGGCGTTTATTCCCGATACACAGTTGCATCCGATCAATCTGCCGCCTGAAGATGCCATCAAAATGGAATTTACGGCCGGTCTGTACAAGCCCGAGACCGGGTGGTTGCAATCTCCAAAGTCAATCAAATGAACCTATGCCAGGCCTTGACCACTTGAACATTCGACGTGCCAAGCTGGAAGATGCGGCGACAATTGCGTCTTTCAGTGCAGCGATGGCACTTGAAACAGAAGGCATGCGTCTCGACCTTGAGCGCCTGTATAAGGGAACCATTGCCCTCCTGGAGTCTCCTGACCGAGGATATTTTGTGGTTGCCGAACTCGGGCAGGCGGGCGAACACCAATTGTTGGGTCAGCTGATGATTACCTATGAATGGAGCGATTGGCGGAACGGAACATTTTGGTGGATTCAGAGTGTGTATGTTGCTTCGCCCTGGCGTCGCCAGAATGTCTTCCGTCGAATGCATGAATACGTGCTGGCCAGCGCCAAGGCAGGCTCAACTGTTTGCGGCATTCGTCTGTATGTTGAGAAGAGCAACGATGTCGCGCAAGCGGTATACCGTAAAGTGGGACTCGCTCCGTCATCCTATGCTGTATTTGAAACCGATTTCGTTCTGGCACGTACGAATAACCAGAGTCCGGTGCGATCAACGCCCGATGGAAGGAGTCATTGTGTTATTGAATAGACCGCTGATTGGCATGATTCTCGTCCTGATCTTGGTCATACTTGAAGGCTGTGTGGTGACCAGAGGAACAATCGGCGAGCCGTTTAAAGAGGAAGCCATCTCTGCCATTAAGAAAGGCAAAACAACCATGGCGGAAGTTGTCTCCTCGATCGGTGCGCCGGATCGGATTGTCAGAGGCAACGATCGAGAGATCTTTCACTACTATTACTATGACGGCAAGTCCCCGGCATTGTTGCTCCTGGTGCTGAATTTCGCTCGCATGGATATCAAAAGCGATAATCTCTATGTATTCTTCAATAGGGACGGGATAGCTGAGGAAGTGATCTACGGCAATCGCACTGATCGAACTCGATTCAGACTATGGCCCTTTGGTGACTAACGTGGCGGCACGTTTCCTCTCGATCAGATCGGCCATCGGCGCGCTCTGCATCCTTCTCCTCTGTGCTGGATGTAGCGTTCGCCGAGCAACACTCAACGAGATCGTGACTCCGGAACAGGTTAACTTTATTCGTATCGGGCAGACGACAATATTCGAACTGGCCGCTAAGATCGGAGCCCCAGACGAAATTGCCGAATCTGATTTCGGATCCCTCGCACTCTATTATTGGAGCGATACCAAGTCTGCGGGCCTGGACTTTGGAGCTATCGGTCGGCTGTTCTTGCCCTATTCCCCGTCGATGAGGCTAAACAAGACGGGAATTACACCTGAACAATTACAGGTCATGTTTGATCCTCAGTGGACCGTGCGCGCATACGGGTTTTCTCGAAAATCCTCAGATGAGCCTGTCATTTGGTTCTGGCCGTTCTAGGCCAGGACGGCATTTCCCGAATTGCTGGACATCTAAGTACTCGCTATAATCGCCTGTATGATTCCTCCATCTGATTCAGATTTCTTCAACCCCGCAGTAGAATCCTCTTCCTATATCCCGGCTGATAAGGACACAGAGTTTCTTCAGCGAGATGAACTCCGTCCCATCCGCATTGGCCTCGAACTTCTCAAGCCGGAGTTGATCCAGCATGAAGAGGGGATCCAGTCGACCATCGTCGTATTTGGGAGTGCAAGGCTGCAAGAACCAGACGCCGCTCTACGCGCGCTTCACATGGCGGAGGAAGAAGCGGCTCGATCTCCCAGCAATCCAACATGCCAGCACAAGGCGTCGGTTGCGCGACGGCAGCTCGCGCTTTCCAAGTACTATGACGTGGCGCGTGAGTTTGGCCGGCTGGTTTCTTCGACCTGCCAAGTCGAAGGCCGCTGCGACTACGTTATTGTCACCGGTGGAGGACCAGGCATCATGGAGGCGGCAAATCGTGGAGCAGCAGATGTTGGAGCGAAATCGATCGGTCTGAATATCACTTTACCGCACGAGCAACACCCGAACTCCTACATCACGCCGAAACTCTGTTTTCAGTTTCGCTATTTCGCCATCAGGAAAATGCATTTCTTAATCCGCGCCAAGGCGCTGGTCGCCTTTCCCGGAGGGTTCGGCACACTTGATGAACTGTTCGAAACGCTGACGCTGCTCCAAACAGGTAAGACTCAAAATGTCATGGTTGTGCTGATCGGGCGAGATTTTTGGGAGCGCTTGATCAATTGGCAATGGCTCGTTGAGAATGGGCTCATTGCTCAGCAGGATCTTCAACTGTTCCACTATGCCGAAACGGCTCAGGAAGCCTGGGATTTGATCAGCCGAAACAATGGAGTGCCTCTATCATGAAACTTTCCTTCCACGGTGCTGCGCGTTCGGTGACAGGCAGCCGTCACCTGCTCGAGATGCCAGGGTTTCGCCTGTTGCTCGATTGCGGACTCTTTCAAGGACGCAGAGACGAAGCCAGCCGGCAAAACAGGGATTTAGGTTTTGATCCAAAATCGCTCAATGCTGTGTTGCTGTCCCATGCCCACATCGACCATTCCGGCGCCTTGCCAATGCTTGCAAAGCATGGGTTTTCAGGAAAGGTGCACCTGACCAGAGCGACCGCTGATTTGACGGAGCTCATGCTGGAAGATTCTGCGCGTGTGCAAGTGAGTGACTGTCGCTATGTCAATAAGCAGGAGAAGCGGAGGGCAAGGGCCTGTGTCCGACCACTCTACGATACCGATGATGTTCGAAAGCTCGTCCGGCAATTCGAGGGTGCGCGATATGGAGACTTGCTCAAAATCGCCCCACGCGTAACAATCTCCTTTCACGATGCCGGCCACATTTTGGGATCGGCGGCCATTCGGGTGAAGTATACCGTTCGTGGCACGACAACTACCGTGCTCTTCAGCGGCGACCTTGGGCGTTCCAATATGCCCATCCTTCGCGACCCTGAGCCGCCGCCTCCATGCGATGTGTTGATTCTTGAGTCGACCTACGGAGATCGTCTGCACGAAACCGATCGTGAGGTCATGAAACAGAAGGCGCTAGACCTTCTCACTCATGCTAAAACCCACAAGAGCAAGATCATCGTTCCCGCATTTGCGGTTGGACGGACCCAGGAACTAGTCATGAGGATCAAAGAACTCGTCGGTGAGGGGCGCCTCGACCCCATCCCGATCTATATCGATTCTCCACTGGCATCGCGGGCTACGGAGGTCTTCCGCCGTCACCCGGAATGCTACGATGAAGAAACGACCAAAACCTTCACCTCCTCGGGCGATCCCTTCGCTTCACGCTATATTCGTTTTGTCTCATCGCCGGAAGACAGCAAGCGCCTCAACAGCATGAAAGGCCCCTGCGTCATCATTTCGGCATCCGGTATGTGTGAAGGCGGTCGCGTCGTGCACCATCTCAAACATGCGATTCAAGACGAAGCGAATGTAATCGTCTTTGTGGGGTTTCAGGCCGAGCATACCCTTGGCCGTAAATTAGTTGAGGGGTGGGATGTCGTGCCGATTTTTGGGGTGCCGACTCCGCGCAGGGCGCAAATCGTCAAGCTCAACGGGCTGTCTGCCCATGCGGATCGCCAGGATCTTTTGGCCTATGTCCGTGCAATTAAACCGAGTCCGAGCAAGGTGTTCCTGGTCCATGGGGAAGAGAAACAGGCCCTGTCCTTGGCCGCTGCCATTCAGGCGGAACAACCGAAAACCGAGGTCGTCGTTCCCCACGTCGGATCGAGCCATGAGGCATAAATTCGGTCTTAGCCTGACAATCTCTGCGTTGATCATGGTCGCAGGGTCTTGTCTGCCTCCGACTGCTTCCGCCAAAGCTGATGAGCCAGAAGAGTCACGACTACGATCTCGCGCCCTTGGCATTGTCGTCGGTTCCTATCCCCCTGGACCGTTCAACGCCATAACCGACGTGGCTGGCGTCACCGTAGGCCAGACTACTTTAATTTCAGGCGATGGGCCCCTCAAGCCAGGCCTCGGCCCAATACGAACCGGCGTGACCGTCGTCATTCCTCGCGACGATGTGTGGCACAAGAAAGTGCCGGCCGGATCGTTCGTTCTCAACGGGACCGGAGAGATGACAGGGCTTGCGTGGATTAGCGAATCGGGTTTCCTTGAGTATCCGATCGCCCTGACCAATACATTGAATGTGCCGCGAGTGGCCGATGGGATTGTGAGTTGGATGATCGCCCGCTATCCGGAGATCGGCATTACCGACGACACAGTGACACCAGTGGTCGCGGAGTGCGACGACGGGAGGCTCAACGACATTCAAGGGCGGCATGTCTCGGAAACGGATGTGGTGCGCGCGCTCAACGGCGCTACTTCCGGAGTCGTGCAGGAAGGATCCGTCGGTGGTGGAGCCGGAATGGTATCCTACGGGTTCAAGGGGGGTATCGGAACCTCGTCGCGGAAATTGCCTGAGGCTGAAGGTGGGTATACGATCGGTGTACTGGTCAATGCGAACCACGGGCGAAGGCCCGAGCTCGTCGTGGCTGGAGTACCGGTCGGTCGACTCTATGAGGCTGCGACTTCCGTCTCACAGGCTTTTTCACCTGGGCAAAGCGAAGGTTCGATCATCGTCATCATCGCCACGGATGCTCCGCTCGATAGTCGTCAGCTCGCGCGGCTGGCGAAACGTGCCGCGCTGGGACTGGCGCGGACAGGCTCTACCGCGCGCCATGGCAGCGGCGACTTCATGCTGGCCTTCTCCACGGCAAACATTATTCCGCATTACCCGAAAGAGCCGACATTTCAGCAGGCGCATCTTGCCGATACGCATCTGAATCCATTGATCTCGGCCACGGTTGAAGCGACAGAGGAAGCCATTCTCAACGCCCTTACCATGGCCACGACTATGGTAGGCCGCGATGGCCACCGCGTCGAGGCTATTTCCCTTGCCAGGCTCCGCGCTATTCTCGATCGTCAGACCAAGTAACTGAGAGAATCAGCCTCCGCAGGTCAGAGGATTCCCTCACTTGCATTTTCCTCTCTCGCCTCGCTATCCTCTCGCGACTCTTTTGCGCCAGGAGGATTAGTATGGATGGGTACCAACTCGGTGGGAGCCTGAGTCTCATAACCGCTCTGGGCAAAACCAGTGCGTTCGGCAAATTCTTAGAAGACCGCATGGCTCGGGCTCTGGAGACAGAAGATCCGGCTGAACTGCACTATCTTCTGGCCCAGCTTGACGACTACCATTCCTACATGTGGCGCTACTATAAAAAGCTGGCGAAGGATCGTCCGGAGCGGATGGACCCAGGGGTTTAATTTACGGAGATTGACGGGCGTACGATCATCTCATGACGACTCATTCCACAAGCGCTACCACTCGGACTACCCTTCAGTTCGCGACGGCACTTTCTCGTAAGACCGATACGGAAGCAGCCACGCGCGATCTCGCCGATGCCATATTGATGCAAATCGGCAGGGCTCCTATCGACCTGGCGTTCGTGTTCTTCTCCGCCCACCATGCATCGAAAGCATCCATGATTTCAGCCATGCTGCAAAAGGAACTGCGGGTAAAGGTCTGTTTGGGCTGCTCCGGTGAAGGTGTCATCGCCAACGCCCAAGAGATTGAAACTGCGGCGGCGCTGACCGTCTGGGCTGCATGTCTGCCCGATGTGAAATTGACACCCCTGCAGCTTTCCGTGTCTCAATTGCAGGACCAAATTCGCATGCCTGGGTGGCCGGATTCTGGAGTCGAGGATTCGACCTTTCTTCTCCTTGCCGATCCCTTTTCGACACCGATGCAGGAGGTGCTCTCTGTCATCAATGACCGGTATCCTCAGAGCAAGGTTGGTGGAGGCCTTGCTGGCGGCGGGCAGGATGCGGGAGAGAATCGGTTACTCCTCAATGATCAGGGCTTCGATGGTGGTGTAGTGGGCGTGCAACTCACCGGACCGATTACCGTGCGAACAGTAACTTCCCAAGGCTGCCGTCCGATCGGCGAACGGTTTGTCGTGACGAGAGCGGAGCAAAACCTTATCTATGAGCTGGGTGGCGTCTCGGCCTTGAAACGGCTCCAGGACGTCTTCGAATCCATGGAGGGAGTCCAACGCAGCGATGCGCATCGCGCGTTGCATCTAGGCATCGTCATCGATGAGCACGGGAGCCATTTCGAGCGGGGAGACTTCCTCGTTCGGAATCTCATCGGAGCGGACCAACAGGCCGGAGCCGTCGCAATCGGAGACGTGATCCAGGAGGGCCAGACCGTGCAGTTCCACCTTCGCGATGCGAAGTCTGCAAGCGACGATTTACACTTTCTCCTGGCCGCGGATCGGTTAAGGCACCGCAGCCCACCACTTGGAGCACTCCTGTTCAGCTGTTGTGGAAGAGGGGAAGGACTCTTCGGCCAGCCCCATCACGATATCGGGGTCGTGCAAGAACGGCTCGGTCCGATTCCAACAGCCGGGTTTTTTGCACAAGGCGAGATTGGCTCAGTCGGAGGGCGTAACTTCCTGCATGGTTACACAGCAAGCGTGGTCATTTTTTCCGAACCAGATCCCTGCAAGGAACCGTAGTGGGATTAGCAGGTGCATGGAAACCTCAGCAGGGATTAGCTGGTGGCCAGAGATTCGGTGCACTGGGAATGCATGTTGTAGTGTCGTCCATACATAGTTGCGGTAGAGCAGCTAACGCTTAGAAAAGGAGCCGTTATGCCGTATCAGGAAGCTGGTGCCAAAGGGAACGAGGTGACGACGTCGTCGGGGTTGCAGTATGTCGATCTCACAGTCGGAACCGGGGCTATCGCAGAAGCAGGACAGACCGTTTCCGTGCATTACACCGGGTGGCTGGAGAACGGAAAGAAATTCGACAGTTCGGTGGACCGGGGCCAACCATTCTCGTTTCCTCTGGGTGCCGGACGAGTCATCAAGGGGTGGGATGAGGGAGTGAAGGGCATGAAAGTCGGCGGGAAGCGAAAGCTGACCATTCCTTCCAAGCTCGGTTATGGCGCACAGGGGGCAGGTGGCGTCATTCCACCGAATGCCACTTTGATCTTCGATGTTGAGTTGCTCGGTGTCCGATAGTTGGCTGATACGTATGTCAGCGCGACCCTGATGCACCAGACTCCCCTCATTCAGCAGCATCGTGTGAGCGGCGCCAAACTTGTCGACTTCGCTGGCTGGGAAATGCCCATCCAATATACAGGTGTGGTGGACGAGTACCATGCAATCCGTTCCCAGGTCGGGCTCTTCGATGTGAGCCATATGGGAAGGATGCGGATCGCAGGAACTGGCGCGGTCTCCTTCCTCCAGCGAGTCACCACCAACGACATCGGCAAACTTGCCGTTTCTCAAGCCCAATACTCCATGGTCTGCAACGAGAGCGGCGGCATCAAGGACGATGTGTTCGTCTATCGGCTTGCCACGGACGAATTCCTCTTGTGCGTGAATGCCTCGAACCGCGAGAAGATCAGGTCGTGGCTGCAATTCCAGCTGGCCCAGGACGAGACTGTTTGTTTTGAAGACCGGTCAGTCGAATTGGCTCAGATCGCTCTTCAAGGTCCCAAATCTCGCGAGCTACTCGTGAGTCTTGGCGGGGCGGCACTTGACGGACTCAAGCTTCATCACACCGCTGAGGCCATGATCGGCGGCCTGTCCTGCTTGCTGGCCCGGACCGGCTACACCGGTGAATTGGGCTATGAGATTTACATCGACGCAGATAAAGTTGGACGACTCTGGGATCTGCTCATCGACAAGGGCCAGGCCTGGGGCATCAAGCCGGCAGGGCTAGGAGCCAGGGATCTCCTCCGGTTAGAAATGGGATATCTGCTCTATGGCAACGATATGGGGGAAGACACAACGCCACTCGAAGCCAATGCGGAATGGACCGTCAACTTTGTGAAAGGTGAATTCATCGGCAGCCGGGCGTTGTTGGCACAAAAACAGGCAGGAGTGACTCGCCGATTTGTCGCCTTCGAACTTGCCGAGAAAGCCGTGCCTCGCCACGGATTCAGAATTCTTGACCCCGCGACATCCCACCACATAGGGGACGTCACCAGCGGTAATCTCTCACCGCTTCTCCAGAAGGGTATTGGACTGGGATATGTGCCTATACGATTTGCGGAGCCCGGCAGCTCTATCCTGATCGAAATTCGCAACAAGAATGTCCCCGCATACGTCGTCAAGCCGCCGTTCTATAAGAAGCGCAAGGCCTAGCCTTGCAAAGGCACGAGGCTATGGGCCAGAGGCTAGAGGCGCTAAGTAAGATGATATCGATCTCTGACCTGTATTCAGCTCCTCACCCCTTGCCTCTCTCCTCAGGCCTCTAGCCAATGCATATCAAACACATCTATACAGGCATTGTTGTAAATTTGAACGTCGATACTGTCACGTTGCCCAACGGCCTCACGGTCGACCTGGAGGTTGTACGCCATCCTGGAGCCGCAGCAGTAGTGCCGTTGAAAGACGATGGCACGGTCGTCTTGATCAGGCAGTTCCGGCATGCAGCAGGTGGGTTCATATATGAAATTCCTGCTGGGAAGCTTCATCCCGGTGAGGATCCAAGCGTTTGTGCGATACGAGAGCTTGAAGAAGAAATTGGATACAGAGCCGGTACCCTTGAGCTCCTCTCCAGCATTTTCACTGCGCCGGGGTTCACCGACGAAGTGATCCACATCTACAAGGCGACCGAGTTGTCAGTGGGGCGGCAACAGCTCGACCGTGACGAGGTTCTTGAAGTGGTTGAGATGTCTCTGCCGGAGGCGATGAGGATGATCCTGAACGGTGAGATCAGGGACGCCAAGTCCATTGTGGGATTACAAATGGTCTATCTTCAGGATGCACCAACGTGGGAAAAGCGCCGAGAGGGTCTCCCGCTCTAGGCAGGAGACCCTCTCGGTAACGAGTCTCGAAGAAGAAAAGGAGATTACTTGCCGCCCGCTTTCTTCTCTTCTTTCTTCTCTTCGCCGAATGTATCGATGTATCCGCCCTTCTTCTCTTCTTTCTTCTTCTCTTCGGCAGACACGACGACGTGGCCGCCCTTCTTCTCATCCTTCTTCTTCTCTTCATTGGCGAAGGCTGGAGCGCTGAACGTCACTGCCACTGCCACTGCCATGATTGCCATCAACATGCTCTTCATAATCTGTTACCCCCTAAAGTTAGTGTTTGGCGATTGTGCCACCCATCGGCACTCGGTGGGGTAATCAGCAAGCTTGGTGCCAACCACCAAAGTCTATGCCTCGCTATACCTATCAATCAGTTACGTGATTTTCGTTCTGTATAGGTGTAGCTGGATATGGAGTTTCTGTGGCAAAATAGTAGGGGCTCGGCTAAACCGCCTCAATGCCTGAAAGCCGACTCTCAGTCAAAATCGACAAGGGGTCGGCTTCTAGCCATGCCACCATTCGTGATGGCGGGCAACAATCACGGTGAAGGAATGAGCAGTCTCTGTGAACAATCGAGAAAGAAAACAGTTATGCGATCATCACAAAAAGCCCTGTCTGACCAACGGCTTACTGATCATATTAGACCAGGGGGGCGAATCCTCTTTGTCGGGATCAATCCAGGCCTTCGTTCAGCCGCGACCGGCCATCACTTTGCCGGGCACTCCAACCGTTTTTGGAAACTCTTGTTCGAATCCAAGCTTACAGCCGAACCTCTCACGCATCGAGACGATTGGCGTGTTCCTGATTGGGGGCTTGGTCTGACCAACATCATTCAGCGGGCAAGCGCAGGGATCGATGTGCTTAAGCCAAGGGACTATGCGGTAGGCAAGAAAAGGCTTCTGGTCACTGTGGAACAGTATCGCCCTCGCATCGTTGCCTTGCTAGGTGTCACGATCTTTCGCGCATTATTCCCTGAATGCGGGACCGGACGAATCAATCTCGGGCTGCAAGCCCAGACTTTGGCCGGCCGGCCCCTATTCGTTCTGCCTAATCCGAGCGGTCGTAATGCTCATTATTCGTATCGAACGATGCTCGACGCATTTCGTTCACTGTGCGATTTGGCAGGTAAGCCTGATTAGATGGGAAAAGGGAACGGCTGGCGTGGGACGCCAGAGCCAGCTGTAGTATATTTCTCACACGCACTGTGTTGCCGCGACAACAGCGCCAGGCTCAATTGTGAAGGAGGCGCGGTTAGTTAGGGATTTCAAGATGGCTATAGCTCCCCCCCGGCTGGCACATAGATTGCTCAATCCCGACATCAAGCTTGCAGGTTCCCCTTCAATTGGTAGAAAAGATGAAGAACCCACTCCTTATTTTGGTCACCTGCTCGATCTTGGCAATCCCCAACGTCCTCCTCGCGGAACAGTTATCCCAGCCATTGATTCAAGGGGCGATGAAAGAGTGCCATGATGGCCGGGTCGCTCATGATCGGAGCAGCAAAGTCGGCCATTTCGAGAAGGGGCAAGCTCTGGGAGAACAAGCCGTGGCCTTGGACGATCGATCGGCTGAAGCCCACTTTTCTCTCTTCTGTAATTTGGGCGAACTATTGCGGATTGATGGAGAAGTAAGCATTACGTCGGTTATGGGTTTCCGCCGCATGACGAAAGAGCTGGACCGGACATTGGAACTCGCACCTGATCACCTTGACGCCCTGTCGGCAAAAGGAACCTTCCTTCTCAGGCTGCCTTCCCTGCTTGGGGGAGACAGAGAAAATGGTGAGAAGCTCCTCCGGTATGTACTCCTGAAATCACCACAGTCGGTCAATGCCAGGCTCAGTTTAGCCAAGAGCTACTGTGCTAACGGTCGCCATAATGAGGCAATTTCACTCGCGTCCGAAGCGCTGAACCTCGCTCAAGCCCAACGACTAGATGACTTCACCCCTGAAGCGGAAAAAGTCTTGGCTCTCCTCCAGGCAAATAGCCCCAAGGTAAATTAGTCTCTCTTTCCTTACCCAGGCCTCCTTCCTGGCACCAGGCGGCAAATCATGCTATCTTGGGCTCCGTTTGGAAGCGTCATCGGTCAATCGTCGACCTTGTCGTCTTACGATCAATGATTGACGAGAACAACAAGAGGCCACATCGATTCGACTAGCTGCAGCGAGGAGCAAGCACAACTATGTTACTGACTGGCAAGAAGGGACTGATTATCGGTGTAGCGAACAAGCACAGTATTGCTTGGGCCATTGCCCAATCGGCAGCAGGCCAAGGGGCACAACTCATTTTTAACTATCAGAATGAGCGGCTGAGAGAAAACGTCGAGGAACTCGTTGCTACTATGCCTGGCGCGAAAGCGTTCCCCTGCGACGTAGGAGACGACGCTCAAATCGCCGCCTTGATACAGCAAGTGCAAAAAGAGGCCGGCACACTTGATTTCCTGGTCCATTCGGTCGCGTTCGCGCCGCGCGAAGAACTCACGGGCCAGTTCGTGAATACCTCGCGTCAGGGCTTTGCGATGGCATTGGACGTCAGCGCCTATTCACTCGTTGCCGTGACAAAGGCAGCCTTGCCGTTGATGACCAACGGCGGCTCCGTCGTCACTTTGACCTATCTCGGGGCAGAGCGGGTGGTGCCCCACTACAACGTCATGGGGGTGGCAAAGGCCGCGCTCGAAGCGACGGTTCGCTATCTCGCCCATGACCTCGGTCCCAAGAATATCCGTGTGAATGCCATCTCCGCAGGCCCTATCAAGACTCTGGCGGCACGCGGTGTCTCTGGGATCAGCAAGATGGTGGATCACCATCGGGAGTTCGCGCCTCTCCGTCGGGCGACGGAACAAGGCGAAGTCGGCGATACGGCATTGTTTCTGGTCAGTCCGTTAGGACGTGGAATTACGGGAGAAGTGATTTACGTCGATGGTGGCTATCACATTCTCGGATCGTTGGCGGCCGCGGAATGATGTGAAGGTACGTTGAAAGCACTTCAGGGTATTTTAATCTGATGAATGGATACTCTGAGCTTTCTACGGATCAGCGGCTCAACCGATCTATGTTTCTCGGTAGGCGGCTACGCTGAAATGCAAAAGAGAAGGGAGCATATCCCAAATAGCATATGCCCCCTTCCCTCTCGCTGTTCCGATGGTCGTAAGACGTTACCTGACCGCTGACTTCAAGATCTTCCCTGCCGAGAACTTGGGGACTCTGGCCGCGGGAATTCTCAGCGCTTCACCGGTCCTGGGGTTCCGGCCCAGCCGGGCCTTCCGTCTGGCTACGGTAAAGGTTCCAAAGTTCACCAATGATACGCGTTGTCCCTTTTTCAGGGATGTGGTCACAGCCCCGGTGAAAGCCTGTAACGCTGTGCCTGCCGCAACTTTCGTGATGCCGGCTGATGCCGCCATCTTCGCGATCAGTTCCTCTTTTGTCATCGAGCACCTCCTGTTATTAGGTTGAACTGCGTAATCCCCTGCCACCACCGATCGCTGTCACCGCATACATTCCCACGAATCTAGTGTTCGAAACATCCGGCGCATCAGACCTCACGCGCATGTGCGTGACGGTTCCGTTTCACCGGGATGTGTAAGTCATGGATCTTTTTCCTGAGGGTATTTCGATTCAGGCCTAGTAGTTGTGCTGCTTGGATCTGGTTGCCTCTGGTTTCCTGGAGCGCTTTGGTAATCAAGGGCCGTTCAATGGCATTGATCAACATAGGATGCAGGTTCCGTCCCGACCCATCGCGCATCCCTTTCACAAAATCCCCCATCTTCCATTCGAGATAGTCCTCCAAGGACAGGGCTTCCTTTTTACTCGCTCCCGCAGCATTCTGTCGGGCCATTACCTGCATGAGCTTTGAGGTTCGTTTCAGTACGGATCGGGATCCGGTGATGACCAATGTGTGGGAGTGGTCAATGTTGGTGGGGATGGCGGTGGTTCCGTCGGATGAGCCTGGTTTCACTTCGACAATGACCGCGTCAAACGGGCGACGAGCCAGATCCTTCGGCAGCGTGGAGGCGTATTTCGCTCCGGTTACGGTGGCATCTTTGAACGCATGCTTAAAGTGACTCTGGATGTCGGGGTCACCGCTGAGCACTAAAATATTGTAGACGGACGACGTAATCGACATGCACGCTCCAGGGAACGTTGGGAAAGAGGTGCGGATTATTGCCCAGAGCCAATTTGATGTCAACCAAGAAAATAGAGAGGAGGCGGCGACATGTGGCTCTAATAGAGGAGCTAAGATGATTTTCTCTTCGCAGGCAAGTAGCATTTCTTGCAAAAAATTGGGGCAATATCTTGCTCAAGACATTGCTCTGCTCGGATGGTTTGCGTTCAGGGAATCTCGCACGACCAAGATAACAACAGACTCAAATCTCTTGGCAGGTTTGTTTTGGTTCCTGAAGCAACGGCCCTGAAATAGGCAGTGGGATCCGTAGCAGTACGAGAAAATAGTCGGGGCGCGAGAGATTGGCTGAAGGAGTGTGGTGTGAGGTTCTCGGGCTTCCACCCCAACCCCCTGATCGTGTTGTCATGTGCATCATGCGTTGCTGCATGACGGTCTGTGGCTTGACTTGTTGGCGAGCTGTTTAATCAACATTATTAGATTAGGGCTACACCCTCCGCCTGCTCAGAGAGTGGTCGCTTGACAGCAGAGTCTGGCGGAGAGTATAAAGCAAAAAGCAATTTCAATTCCTACCGGAATAGTCGTGTATGAAAGTATCGCTTAGGGCCACCTATGGAATCATGGCGGCTGTCGATTTAGCCATGCATCTTGGTATAGCGCCGGTGCAAGCCAAGTCGATCGCACGTCGCCAAGCTATTCCTGCACGCTTTCTTGAGCAGGTCCTTCATGGGATGAAGAAGGCAGGCCTTGTATCGAGCCTTCGCGGAGCCCAGGGGGGGTATGTGCTGTCCAAGAAACCGTCGGAGGTGTCGCTCGTTGAGATCCTTGAGGCGCTTGACGGCCCACTCTCATATCCGAGCGGTGGAGCTGGTCGTGCCGAAGGGCGCCGACTCAGCAAACCGGAACTGCTGCTCGGGAAGGTCTGGGAACAGGTCCATCAAGCTGAGCGCCATGTGCTGGAGGCTATCAGTGTGGAAGAATTAGCCGGGCAGCAACGAGTGATCGAGCAAGAACGGTCGCTGATGTATCACATTTGAGGTTACCATGAGTCACGCACCAGCCAGCACGGTTCCCATCAAGACAGAGCCTATTTCGCCTGACATTCTTGAGGAAATTGAGACATTCGAGGCCGAAGCCAGACGGATGGTTTCCGGCGATGTGTCGGGCGATCTGTTCAGGCCTTTCCGCCTTCAGTACGGCATTTACGGCCAGAGGCAAGCCGGTGTCCAGATGGTCCGAATCAAGATCCCCTTCGGGGGGCTGACGGCCAATCAGCTTCGTCGGGTCGCGGAACTCACCGAGCAATTTGCGACCGGCGTCGGGCATGTCACCACACGCCAGGACATCCAACTGCACTTTGTTGAACTCAAGGATGTGCCGGCCATCATGCGCGGGCTGGCTGAGGTCGGCTTGACTACCAGAGAAGCGTGCGCCAACACGGTTCGTAATGTGACAGCCTGCCACCTTGCCGGGATCTGCCAAGGTGAAGTATTCGACGTCACCACTTACGCAAAAACCGTCGCGCTGCATCTCTTGCGGAATCCGCTCAACCAGAGCCTTCCACGCAAATTTAAAATTGCCTTTTCCGGCTGCAAACAGGACTGCGCGCTCACACCGATTCACGATATCGGGCTTCTCGCCGCCAAGCGCGCGGATGGAGTCATTGGTTTTCGCATGGTTGTTGGTGGCGGCCTGGGCTCAGCCCCACGGATCGCGCAGGTGCTTCGTGACTTCACTCCGATGGACGAGCTCATCCCGAGTGTAGAAGCCGTGATTCGGGTATTCGACACCTTGGGCAATCGAAAAAACCGCACGAAGGCCCGGATGAAGTTCGTCATCGAAAAGCTGGGCTTCGCGGAATTCAAGCGTCGCTGGGAAGAGGCCTACGTGTCGATGGGCCATGCCCGTCCGACCCATGAGCCCATCAAGTTGCTGCCCTATCCGGATGAGCCGATTCCCCTCATTATGCCGACGTCAAACGGTTCGAAGCGGGCGGTGGCGCAGACCAACGGGTCTGTAAACGGCGCGCCGACGGAGACACCCTTTGAGATGTGGCGACGAACGAATGTGGTGCGCCAGAAGCAAGAGGGCTATGTCGCCGCGGTAACCAAGTTATTCATGGGCGATCTCACGACCGAACAGATGCTGCTCATTGCCGATCTCGCAGATCGTTACTCCAATGGCAACATTCGGACGACGATCAATCAAAACATGATTATTCGATGGATTCCTGAGTCGCGCATCGCCGATCTCTATACCGACTTGGCCTCACAGGGGTTGGCCGATCCTGGCGCTGAATTGGTTGAAGATATTATTGCCTGCCCTGGCACCGATACCTGCGGTTTGGGGATCACATCCTCCAAGGGGCTCGCGCGAGCTTTGGCAGAGGTATTCCCGGCTGGGCGGGTCCCCGAGGATTTGAAAGATGTGACGGTCAAGATCAGCGGGTGTCACAACTCCTGCGCACAGCACCATATCGCTACGATCGGTTTGCATGGAGTAGGGAAGCGAATCGGCGAGCATGTCGCGCCTTTCTATGAATTGCATTTGGGTGGACGGGTTAACGGGACGGCGAAGATCGGACAGATGGTCGTCAAGCTGCCGGCCAAGAGTGTATCGGCTGCGATTACGCACCTGATCGACGTCTATCGGCGCGACCGGCTCTCAGGCGAAGGGTTGCCTGCCTTCATCGATCGTGCGGGTAAGGTCAAGCTCAAGGATGAATTGATCCCCTACACCATCGTTCCGACCTTTCAAGATGACGCGACCTTCTACTACGACTGGGAAGGAGAAGCAGAGTTTGTCTTGGAGGATCTCGGGCCAGGTGAATGTGCAGGTGGCGCGCTTGAAATGATCGAGAACGGCATTCTCGAAGCCGATCAAGAACTCTATCAGGCGAAACTGCTCGTCGATAACCATCAGTATTCCGTGTCGGTCAACAAGTCTTATCGAGCGGTGTTAGCCGCTGCCAAGGCCTTGCTGGTCACGGAAGGACTTGAGCCATCGACGGATTCAGAAACCTTCATCGAGTTCGACAGCCGGATCGCGCAAAAGGGTATCGTGCCGATGATGTATCGGGAACTGAGGAGCCGGGTTGGCGATTTAGGGCCCAAAGACACAACGGGAGAATCGGCCCGCGACAAGATGGCCTTTGCCAAGGGGTTCGTCGATGCCTGTCGTGCCGCTACGGAGCAGATGGGCAAAGATCTGAAATTGGCGCCAGTAGATAAGGCAGCGGTGGTCACGACCAAAGTGCCATCCGAGGTCAAGCCGGTAGTGGCTGCCGTGGCTGCGCCGGCTGCGTCTAGCGCGCCGGTCTACGATTTGCGCGGGGTTGCCTGTCCGATGAATTATGTGAAGACCAAGCTAAAGCTGGAGATGATGGATGCGGGTGAGCGTTTGGAAGTCTGGCTCGATGCGGGTGAGCCGATCAAGAATGTGCCGATGAGCTTGAAAAACGACGGGCATCTGTTGTTGCTGCAAGAACCACTCGAAGTCGCCGCCGAACATTATCGGATTTTGGTCGAAAAAGTTGAGTGAGAAGGAGAGGCACCAGGATTAGTCTGTGCTCCCAGAACGCGCACGATGGGAATGTGCTCGTTCGATGGGCGCAGTGGACTAACCCTGATGCCTCTCCTAATGAAAGTGTGGAGGGGGAGAGAGGGTAGCGTGGAGAATAGAGAGCATTCAACTTTTATTGAGGAGCTTGCTGCCTGGGGTGAGTCGTTCGAGGCGAAGCAGCCGCAAGAGGTGCTGGTTGCTGCGATCGAACGGTATGTGCCGAAGATCGTGCTGGCTTGCAGTTTCGGAGCGGAAGACGTCGTGCTCTTGGACATGGTCCATCGCATTGATCCCTCCGTGCCGCTCTTTTATCTCGATACAGAGTTTCTCTTTCCAGAGACCTATGCCACGCGAGATCGCGTGATCGAACGGTATGGGTTGCAGCCTCAACAAGTGATGCAGGTGAAGTCGTTGCTCACGCCGGAGCAACAGGCAGCTCAGCATGGCGAGGCTTTGTGGGCGCGCCAGCCCGATCAATGTTGCGACCTGCGCAAAGTGGAACCACTCACGCGCGTGCTCAAGGGGTTCGATGCCTGGATTACCGGGATCAGACGGGACCAGTCTCCTGCAAGGGCCAGTGCAAGACTGATCGAGTGGGACCAGAAGTTTCAGCTGGTGAAGGTCAATCCACTCGCGAAATGGACCTGGGAGGATGTCTGGACTTACATTCGTGTCTATGAAGTGCCCTACAACGAATTGCATGACCGCAACTATCCCAGCATCGGCTGTACCTACTGTACGAGTCCTGTGATGCCAGGCGAAGATTCCCGCGCGGGGCGGTGGAAAAATTTTACTAAGACCGAATGCGGGCTACACAAGGCTTCGTAATGTCGATGCAGGAATTCATTGCCAAGATTGCCAAGGGGCCACGAGCGGCCAAGGATCTCACCTGGGACGAAGCAAAACGGGCGATGAAATTTCTCATCGAAGGAGAGGCCACGCAAGCGCAGGTGGGGGCTTTTCTCGTGGCGATGCGGATCAAGATGGAATCCGTCACCGAACTGGCCTCGATGACCGCGACCGCCCGCTCCTATGTGGCGCCTGTGCCTATCCCTCGTGAACTCGGCGTCGTCGATCTGCCGAGCTACGCGGGGAAACAAGACACCTTCCATGCCCTTGCCGCCGCCGCCGTGATAGCTGCATCGGCAGGGGCGTCGGTGTTGATGCACGGGTATGACGGGATTCCCGGTCGAGCGGGGAATGCCGGGGTGCTCAAGGCCTTGGGCCTGCCGGTTGAGATGGATCCAAAAGCAGCGGCAGAGGCCGTGACGCGGCACGGATTCGCCTATCTCGACATCGCGCTCTACCACCCTCCGATCTATCGTTATTTAGAGATGCGCCAAGAGTTGGGAGCGCGGAACGTCTTTCATCCGATTGCGCGGCTCTTGAATCCGGCACGCGCCTTGTCGCAGGTCGTCGGCCTGTCCCATCCTCCCCATTTTGAAAAGACGGCAGAGGTATTGCGGATGCTCGCGTGTCCGCGCGCACTGGTGGTCAGTGGCGTTGAAGGCGATCCTGAGCTATCGATTGCCGGCCTCACAAGGGTGTTGGAATTACGAGATGAACGGATTACGCCCCTCTCGTTCGCATCGAAAGATGTTGGATTGCCGCTCGGTACGCCACGAGATATGGCTGGGTTTCCGTCGAACCAGCGAGATAAGGAAGCGGATCTGCTCCGACGGATTCTCCACAATCAAGTGCCTGGCGGATCTTCCAATTGGGTGGTGATGAACGCAGCATTGATTCTGTACGCCGCAGGCAAAGGGACGACATGGGCAGCTTGCGTCCCGCTGGCGCGTCGAGCGCTTGAAGAAGGAGCGGCGGCACGTAAGCTGGAGGAGTTGACTCAGGAGCCGGTGGGTATTGGTGTCACCGGACGAACACATTGACCATAACGAGGGGATCGAGACCGTGCAACATCTTCGTCATCTAGAAGACCAAAGTGTCTACATTCTTCGGGAAGCCTATAAGCATTTTGACAACCTGGGCATGCTCTGGTCGATGGGGAAGGATTCGACCGTGTTGCTGTGGTTGGCCAGAAAGGCCTTTTTCGGCCATGTCCCATTTCCGCTCCTGCACGTCGACACGAGTTATAAAATTCCCGCCATGATTGAATATCGCGATCGCGTGGCCCGTGAGTGGGGCCTCAAGTTGGTCGTGGGGCAAAACAAGGAAGCGCTTGCGGCTGGGATGAACCATACACTGGGCCGCGTGACCTGCTGTACGGCCTTGAAAACCAACGGGCTAAAACAATTGATCGAGCAAAAGGGCTATACCGGGATCATCCTCGGTGTGCGCGCAGATGAGGAAGGAACGAGAGCCAAGGAGCGCTACTTCTCGCCCCGTGACAAGCATGGCGATTGGGATTTCCGCGATCAGCCGCCGGAGCTCTGGGATCAATTCAAGACGACCTTTCCGCCAGGAACACACATCCGAATCCATCCGCTCCTGGACTGGACGGAAATCAACATCTGGGAGTACATCAAGTACGAAAACATTCCCTTCATCGATCTCTATCTCGACAAGGGGGAGGGAACTCGCTATCGCAGTCTCGGCTGCGCGCCCTGCACGACGCCGATTAAGTCGACGGCAAAGTCCGTAGACGACATCCTCGAGGAGTTGCGACACACCACGGTGGCGGAGCGATCAGGCCGTGCGCAGGATGAAGGGCGTGGGATGGAGCTCCTCCGCAAAGACGGGTACATGTAGCGGCAGAATGTTGAAACAGACATCCAGCTTCGTTCTCGGTCGCGTGCCTCCCTGCGACGTACCGCAAGGGTACGCCTCAGTCGTCCCGCTTCCTGCGGCCTTGCTGGGCTGCCTGTTTGAACATTCTGGAGTCTAAAATGGAAGAAGCAAACTCGAAACCATCGGACAATTTAAACATCGTTATCGTCGGGCATGTGGACCATGGGAAGTCCACCCTGCTGGGTCGTCTCTATGCAGACACAGGCTCGTTACCTGACGGCAAGCTTGAAAAGGTCCAAGCCATCTGTCGACAGCAGGGGAAGGAATTCGAGTACGCATTCCTGTTCGATGCCTTTCTTGAAGAACAAGAACAGGGCATCACCATCGACACGGCGCGGACATTTTTTGGTTGGAAGGGCCGGCAATACATCATTATCGATGCTCCGGGGCACAAGGAATTTCTCAAGAACATGATCTCCGGAGCGGCCAGAGCCGAAGGGGCGTTGCTGCTGATCGATGCCGTAGAGGGCGTGAAAGAACAGTCGAAAAAGCATGGCTATCTCTTGTCGCTCCTGGGCGTACGGCAGTTTGCCGTCGTGGTGAATAAGATGGATTTGGTCGGTTATCGACAGGATGTGTTCGACGCAATCGAAAAGGAATATCGAGAATTCCTCGGGCAGTTCAAGGCGGTTCCACAACAGATCATTCCGGTCAGCGCCAAGCTGGGAGATAATATCGCCAACCGGAGCGAGCAGATGCCCTGGTACAGCGGCCCCACCGTGCTGGATGCGCTCAGTGCCTTTCGGAAGGAACCAGGACGTTCCGAACAGCCGCTTCGATTGCCGGTTCAAGACGTGTACAAGTTCGACGCCCGCCGCATCATTACAGGGCGCGTCACAGCCGGACGTGTGAAGGTCGGCGACTCCCTGGTCTTTTCCCCATCGAACAAACGGGCCACGGTCAAGTCGATTGAAGCGTTCAACATTGATCCTCCGCCAACAGAGGGCCTGGCAGGCCAGTCAGTCGGTGTGACGCTCGATGAGCAGATTTTTGTGGAACGGGGAGAGGTCGCGTCACATCAAGACGAACTCCCGCTGGTGTCGACGGCCTTGCGCGCGAATGTGTTCTGGTTGGGCCGGAAGCCATTGGAGCGGGGACGGCGCTATCAGCTCAGAGTGGCGACGAAAGAAGTGGATTGTGAGGTGGCTACTATTCACCGGATCATCGACACGATGGATCTGGCGCAGCAGCAAGGCAGCCATGTGGTGAATAAGAATCAGGTCGCTGAATTGACGATTCGGACCAAAACACCGGTGGCATTCGATCTCTCCGCTTCGTTTGAGTCGACCGGCCGGTTCGTGCTCGTGGACGAATATGACATTGCCGGCGGCGGCATCGTGACTGAACTGGTCCATGACGATCAGGAGTTTCTCCGCGAAGAAGCCAGGCAGCGAGATTTTGCCTGGGTGAAGGGCCAAGTCGGTGTCGAGGATCGCGCGCAGCAATATGGCCACCGAGCCGCCATTGTCCTGGTGACAGGCGGGCGGCATACAGGGAAGTCTTTCCTTGCCAGAACCATAGAAGCCAGACTTGTGGCGGACGGTCGGCATGCCTATTTGCTCGACGGGGAGAATCTCCGGCGAGGTCTCGATGCAGATCTTTCGGAAGGAGAGCGCGGCCAGGCGACCGAGATGGCTCGTCGCTATGGAGAGGTGGCACGGTTGCTGGTCGACACGGGGCTGATCGTCGTCTCGACGACCAATCCCTTCGGCTTAGCCTATATTGAAGCGGCTCAAACCATCAGGACGCTCGTGCATCCAGTCCCGGTCATTGCTATTCATATGAGTAAGACACCAGAAGAAGCCCCACCCAATACAGACATTGTGTTATCAGGCCCAGCAGACTTTGATGCGGCCACTCGAAGAATTCTTGATGAGCTCAAGCGTCGTGGGGTCTTGGCGCAGGCGATTGGGGCGAAGCCGATCTTTCAGTATTCAATTTAGCAGGATGCTCCAAAAGCCCGCCAGCTTCGTTCTCGGCTCATCGAAATCCTCAACGTGCCCCTGAAGGTACGCCTCCGGTTTCGATTCGCCTGCGGCCTCGCTGGACGACCTTTTTGAGCATCCTGCAGGGAGTTGCCCCAATGGTAGAGTTTGTCGCGCATGTTTCAGGAGAACCGATGGCGTGGTATGCGTATAGAAATTGGCAGATCCAGCCCTTATGCGGATCCGCCTAAACGTTGTTAGGCATCAAGACGATGCAGCCCACCTTGTCGACTGATCGCGCGCGTTCGAGCCAGGAAACATTCGCAGGGTTATGCGGGTTATGGCGGTGGGGGATGCACACACGTACCTTCAAAACTCATTCTAGTCCCGAGTCTCGATGGCGCTTTTCAGGCCGCGTCTAACCGATCATTACGGAATACTCGTCCCGCAGGCGGACTTGGATTTCGCGATTCCGTTTCTGGATGAGGATATTCCTTTGTATGCAGACCCCTTCCTGCTGTGGCGCTCGCCGTCGCAGCAGGATCAGGCTCTGCATGCCAGCCTGCTCAACGCATTCAATCACCTTGGTCACCTGTGTGCGAGCGGCCAAAACGTGCAAGCAGTGACGACACTCATCGCCGCCTCTGAGTGCGATGAAGTCGGACTTGGTTCATCCGCCAACAGACTGGGGAAAAGAATCGGCGAGGCGAAGGCGCAGGAGATCCTCGATCTGTTCAAGCTCATCCCTCAATATAATCGCGCCGGCTTCCGTCACTTCGAGGAAATCCAGTTCTTCGTGGATGGGATATCGAAGGATCGCATCAGCGACTTCACCTGCAGCTTCTTGAAGTCGTTTTTGATCGATTTCACCATCCAGCAGTGTGAGCAGCTCCGCATCCCGACGTCGCCGTCAGACATTCCTCGGCTCTATGACTCGCGCAAGAACCTATTTAAGGAGGCGCACGGCATTCCGTTGCCGACCAATCCGAGGAACGGCAATCCGCTTCTCTTTGTGCCGAAACGCTGGCTGCGATTCGTTCCGTGGATCAGCTACGACGACTACTTCGAGAAATACTGTCCCCAAGATGAGATTTCCCACAAGCCAGAAGAGCTCACGCGCGTCGCCGTCCTAAACTACAACCGCGACCACTATGGGATGATCGAGACGTACGTGAAAACCAAGGAACGCACCCTTAAAGACTGCCACAACGATCCGCTCTTTGCGCAGATACCGATTACCTCGGCCAAGCGAAAATTCTCGGCCATCAAAAAGCTACCGACCGGTAAGGACGACGGCGTCGACAAGCAGTACGAGGACCTCATGGGGCAGCTACTGCCGTCCTTGCTCTACCCGCAACTCGATTTTGCCCAGGATCAGGCACGCACAGATAGCGGCGTAAGCATTCGCGACCTCATCTTCTACAACACTGCCTCGACGCCATTCCTCAAGGATATTTTTGATACCTACGGTTCCAGGCAGATCACTATGGAGATGAAGAATGTTGCGGCGATCGAACGCCAGCACGTTGATCAGCTCAACCGGTATCTGGCCGACGAGTTGGGAAGATTTGGTCTTTTCATCACGCGCCACCCCCTTAAGAGCGCCGAATTCACGAGGACAATCGACCTCTGGTCGGGCCAGCGCAAGGCGATCGTGACACTCACCGACGCTGACATAGCTCTGATGGTTGAGCTATTCGAAAGTAGACAACGCAATCCCATTGACGTTATCGTCAAAAAATATGGTGAATTCCGTGCAAAATGTCCCTGACTCGGTACTGAAATCCGAGGACGACGTCCGGGATCTCGAGAAGTTGGTCGTCCAGCTTCAAGGGTTGCACACCGAGATCTCTATCCTCGCGAAAAAGGCGCCGAACGACGGGCTCAATCTGTTCAAGCTCAAGCTTGTCAACAACATCTTGGCCAAGGGGAACTCGATCCTGGTGGGGCACTACAAGCCACTTGAGAATTTCACCAACTTCGACGAGTCCGCGCTCCCGACGAACAGCGATGTGACTATGGTCTTGGCGCTGTACATCGAGCAAGCTGAGCGCTTCCGCTCCAACAACATGATCTATCATGGCCACAGGTGGAAATACTTGGTTAAGGGAGCCGCAAGTCAAATTGAAGGTCGCCAACCGACGAAGATCGGAACGGAGAGAAAGTGAGCAACGAGTACGAGTTCGAAGACGTAACGACCGATGCGGCGATTGCAACGTACCAGGCATCCACACCGATATTCGAAGGCCTCATCAAGGAGATCCGGGAGCTCTCGAGGAAGAAGCCCGACGCGACCATGAGCGCGAGCAAGGTCAAGATTGTTAATCGCGTACTTAACGACCTGTTGAACATCTTGAAAGCTGAGCCCACAGGCAAATACCTAGAAATTCTCAACGACGAGTCTTTGCCACAAGTGAGTGACGCAGTGTTGACGATGGTTCAGTTCGAATCAGCGTTGGAAGCATTCAAGTCCAAGTACCGTCAATACGTCGACGATGAACGCCACTGGATTACTCAAGAGAATCTGGATGCATGGAATGCCGATTCGCAAGAGGAAGATTCAGAAAACTAAACCGGTGCATTTCAAGACAAAACAAGGGGTCAGGCCCCGTTTCTTTTCATCAACAGGCTGACTTGGATGTCATGACGGGGTTGTCGCCCAACAAGGCGCTCCAGCTGACGCTTCGCGTCGTCTCAACGGCCCCGCGGATGGTCATCCGCCGGCTGGTCCGCGAAGCGCGTCCCAACCCAGCGATGAGGGTCAGGCATGAGTATTGACTTGTTGAACAGTGCTGCGGGCACTCATGTCGCGTCATCCTCAAATAAATCAATACACAGGCCTGACCCTCAGACTTTGGGATGCGGATACGCATAAACATTGTTGGGCCGCACGATGAACGCTTCCTGCCACACTTGACGCGTATACGGCATTGCCGTACGCTGTTCGCGTGTTCACGGTTATCGAAACTCTACGTTTGCCCGCCTCGCCAGCAACTGCTGGAACGATGAAGATCGAACAAACTTCATTACCTTCATCGCCCAAATCCAGATGCCGGTGATGTTGTACCCGGGTCAGGAGGCATACGAAAAGTTCGTTGGGGGAGTGCTGGCCGTGGCAAGCGTGGTGGGGTGCGCGTGATTTACTTCAATCGCCTCGCCAATGGGGAAATCTGGTTACTACTGGTCTACGGAAAGTCCATGCGTGAAAACATCCCGGCGCATGTGCTTCGTCAAATCAAAGAGGAGATCGAAAATGCGTAAAGCCCAACAGAAACCTACTGGTCGTCAGCCCAAAGTGGACATTGGCGCCGAGCTGCTCTCGTCGGTGCCGTAAATGAAGGCCGGTATCCGTGCTCGCGTCCATCGTCCCAAAATTTCAGAAGTCGCCCACGCTCGTTTGGTGTCCGAGCTTTCTCAAACCGCCTTTGCGGCACTGCTTGGAGTTTCTGTACGCACCCTCCAAGACTGGGAACAAGGTCGTCGCGAACCATCAGGGGCGGCAAAAACACTTTTCAAGATCGCCGAGCGCCATCCTGAAGTTCTGCAAGAACTCGTTGCGTGAAGTGGTACGGCCCAGCAGAAGATTTTCAGGTCCCTTAAATCTTCTCATTGGACCACCGTCAATTATGGGATATTGTTTACGATTATTGAAGGTGTGTTACGCGTATGGAAAATGGCAGATCCAGTTCTTATATAGACCCGTTTAAACATAGTTAGCTCACTTTGGAGGTATCGTTGAGTCCGCGAGTGTTCATCTCCTACAGCTGGTCATCGCCGGGGCATCAAGCTCGTATACGCCAGTGGGCTGAGCAGATGGTGAGCGATGGTGTTGACGTCGTTCTCGATGTCTGGGGCCTAAAGGAAGGAGATGACAAATACGCGTTCATGGAAAAGATGGTCACGGATGAGTCTGTCACCCACGTGCTTGTCTTCTCCGATTCGGAATATGCCGCCAAAGCCGACGCAAGGAAGGCAGGCGTAGGCACTGAATCACAGATCATCTCGCGTGAGGTGTACGCGAAAGTTCAACAATCCAAGTTCATCCCCGTTGTCTGCGAATTTGAGGACTCAGGTGAACCATTCCTGCCCACCTTCCTTAAGTCTCGCATCTGGATTGACTTCTCCAGCTCCGAGGCTGCGAACGAGAACTGGGAGCAACTGATCCGGCTCCTCTACGGCAAGCCAGCTCACGAGAAGCCGAGCCTGGGAAAGGCACCCACTTACATCACAACGGATGTCACTGTGCCCGCCAGCCCGGCGATTGCGAAGTTTGCTGCACTTAAGCAAGCTATCCTTCAGGAAAAACGGGGGCTGAAGCTTTATCGGAAGGACTTTCTCGACGCGTGTTACGTTTACTCGGATGCTCTGCGCATCAGAGAGCGGCCCGACATCACGAACATGGGCGAGCGGGTTTTGGAGGACTGCGGAAAACTTAAACTAGTGCGCGACCATATCGTGGATTGGGTCCTGCTCGAATCCGATGCCAATCCCTCGGAAGAGTTCGCCGAGGCCCTAATTGCCATGCTTGAGCGGTTAGTTGAACTCAAGTCCAGGCCACCAGAAGTCAATTCTTGGAGCGACGTTTGGTTCGAGGCACACCGTGTGTTTGTCTACGAGACCTTCCTCTACGTCGTAGCTGCTCTGATCAAGACCGACTCGTTCCGCATACTTCACCTTATTCTTACTAGCCACTATCTCCTGCCGGAGACGGCGGCGCAGGGATCCAACCGATTCGACACCTTCGATGCGTTTTACGACCACTCCGACACGCTACAGGTGCTCGCACCCGAAGGACAGAAGCTTTACGCACCTGCAGCAGAGCTCATTAAGCGACAGGCGGGTCGTACAGACTTGCCTTTCGCGGAGGTTATGCAAGCAGAATTGCTTGTCCTGATGATGGCATTCATCACCGATGGTTCTCGATGGTATCCGCAGACACTTCACTATTCATCGCGTGCAGGCGCATTCCCGTTCTTCGTGAGAGCAGCACAGCGCCGCAACTTCCAGAAGCTTGCGAAGATCACGGGAATTGATAGCGCAGACAAACTTCGTGAGGCCGTGAAAGCGGGGCATCAGCGGTTGGGAGTGAACCAGTGGCACAACTTCTGGATGAGCGACCGATCGTTCTGGGGCAGTATGAATATGGATGCACTGGATACGCTTAAGTGAGCTAACAACAGTATGCAGCGGACGGCGCTTCGTGCCGCTGCTGCTGGGTGTTAGTCGTGAGTCGACATTGATTGACGGTCTACGCACCGCCGGAGGTCTTTGTGTCACGCACTCGAGACGAGAGACGGAAACAATGGGGCAGACCTCTTAATCTCACTCTAATGGCTATGCACAATTCTCCCCATCCCGGCGAGTTCATTATCCAGGCCTATCTGGATCTCAACAATCTGAGCGGCCGCGAATTAGCCGGGAAGCTCGGTGTGGCTGCTTCAACGCTGAATCGCATTCTTACGGGTACCAGCTGCATCAGCTCTGAAATGGCGCTACGCCTATCCAAGCCGCTTGGCCGTTCTCCGGAGAGTTGGCTTGCCATACAGTCCAACCACGATCTCTGGCAAGCCAAGCAGCATGTGAAGCTCGGCAAGGTTGGGAAAGTCCGGCTCACAGCGGTCTAAGAGCCGCTTCTACGGAAAGGCGTCGTTAACGCGCCTTTGCCCGCTTACGCTGCCGAGTCAACTGGATCGTTAGACGTGCCGAGGCTTGAGCGGGTATGATGGCTGCATGAAATTTTCTTGGGACCCGAAGAAAGCCGCTGCGAATCTGAAAAAGCACGGCGTTTCATTTGAAGAGGCCTCAACAGTCTTCCATGATACGCTTTCGATCACTGGCTCCGATCCAGACCATTCTGGTCAGGAGCGGCGTTTTGTCACCTTTGGCAATTCGAGTCAGGATCGTCTTCTGGTCGTGGCACACACCGATGAAGGTGAAACTATTCGCATGATCAGTGCTCGTCTGGTCACGAGGCAGGAAAGGAGAATCTATGAAGAGGGAGAATCGTAAGGCAGGCGACGAACTGAGGCCGGAATACAGGCGGTCGGATTTTGGCAAGCTCGTGCGCGGGAAGTATGCTGCTCGGGCCGCCAGGGAGACAAATATTGTCGTTCTCGAACCTGAGATCGCCGAAGCGTTCCCGAATGCTAAGGCGGTCAACGAGGCGTTGCGAGGACTTCTGGATGTCGCTGCGACCACTGCGCGCCTAACCCGTCGCTCAACTGGACGGGCCAAACAGCAACGCACCGGTTAGCTTAGCCTTAGGCATCGGAATGTGCGCCATCTGACGGTCTGGATGTGTGAAGTTTGACTCTGCTGAAATCCGAGAGTGAAGCAAAGGGGCCTGACCCTCATGGCGCTACCTTAAGCATCGGCCCAACGCACGGTCACGGACTCCCCTCGCTCGGGATAAAGGCGCATCCCGGGAAATCGATTGCGAAACAATTGGAGGGCAGGGCGGGTGAAAAATATCTGCCAGTGGGTGGGCGGGTGAGAAGGTTGCGCGCACTCGAGGATCGACCAGGCTACCCTTGAAAATGAAATTGAGGATGAGGATAACGCGCAGAGTGGAGATCCTGCCAGCCGACGCGCTTGACTGTCAGGAAATCTGGTACCTCTGCCCAAGCGAGGGCGGAACGATGACTTTGCTGAGAAAGTTTTCACGCACTTGTTCGAGATGCCGCATGGCCTCGGTTGAGTAATAGGCCTTGCCACATTCGTCGCACACCTCCGTTACTACCGGGACCATGAGATGGTCGGTTCCGATTCGAAGTTCCGCCTGGACTGTTCCCGATTTGACCGTACCTCTCTTGCAGATGACGCAGTGCATTAGGGCTTCCTCCTTCGTAAGTCCTGGTCCCATCGGTTTGGGTCCGGCTGGTAGGTCGTAATCACAATTAATTACTCCTCTTTCGATAATCTGCAAGACTTCTTCGACGTGAATGCGGGCCAAAGGCTCTTCGTCCATCTTCTATCGAGCGTGGTCTGTGAATCGGCAAGAGTTTGCACATCGACGAACTTCAGCAGCATTCATCTATCGGTCGTTCCTGTCCTGGTTCGGCAACGTCAACGGCGTAAGCTTATGAAATAGAGTCCAGATTGAGGCAATGGCAACAGACTTTCAAGGAGGGTCGTTGCTGAACGTGAGATGTCTGCAAGACCGACCGCTGTAAGAAGCGGGGTGGGTTTGGAGGGGTGAAGAACTCCACGCAATCGGTTCCGTCTCGTACTTGACGAAGCCTGTGAAGCGGTTGAGAATGTGCCGCGCTTATTCATGCGCTTCTGGGTCGGAGGTATCCCCCGGACTGCTATAGGCAGCCGGGAACTCAAACGTTCGGCCAAGAAAAATGAGGAATCATGTCCGCGCACATGCACTCACCACCGGCGACCATTCACAGGATTATTGTTGATATTCCAAACAAGACACCCATTCCCGATTCCGGTTCTTCTCTCTGCACTAAGGAGGCCAACATGTTCATGTTTCTACCACGTACGTTCCTGGCCATTTTTGCGACTGTTCTCGCCGTTAGTATGGGACTCGCCTCGTCCGCTTTTGCTAAAGACTTCGAGGTCTGGCTCGTGGATCAATCGAACTCCAATGGCAAGACCTTCGGCGGAACGATTCATATTTTTGATGGCGATGACCTCAAGGGGAGGGCCGCTTCGTCGGTAACTCCCACCGACGTTCTCGATCTTTCGGGAGCCACCTCGGCTTTATGCTCGGCGAGCACCGGAGTCAATCCTGTTCGCCCGCATATGATTCAGTTTAACTCCACCCAAAGCCACGCTGTTCTGAGCTTTGTCACGAGTGGCCATGTCGTGATTTTCAATGCGGCAACTCGCGCGCCTGTGGCGTGCCTTCGCATGTCAGTCGGTGCTGGCGGCGCTCGTCAAGCGCACGCGGCGTTTCCTGCTCCGGATGATTCGTACATTCTCGTATCGAACCAGAATGGGAAATTGCTCGAACGTATCAACGCCAGCTTTGCCACTAACACGTTTACTCTGGATACTCTGGCGACGATTAATCTAGCGACGTGTATAACGCCCAATGGATTTGCTTGTCAGGATGCGGTACGGAGGCCCGACAACGCGCCGATTGTCCCGGTGGTAGATTCGAGCAGCACGCTGGGATTCATCACATTGCGTGGCGGAGGATTGTTCGTGGTTAATCCCAAAGCCACGCCGATGCAGATTATTGCCGAGTATGATCGCGAAACGGTGCGCGGCGCAGGCTTTGCTGGCGCCCAAGCTGCTGGGACAATGTATGTAAATTCAGGCGGTGGCTCGGTACTCGATCCGTATAGATTCGATGTTTATGCCTTTCCTCTCTCAGGCTACAGTGCCGCAAACTTTCCCAATACTCCGACGCCTGATCTCTTGCACTCAGACGATGGCGGCCCGCGGGATGCTCATGGGTTGGTGGTCACAAAACGCGAACGCTTTGTCTGGGTGCTTGATCGCGATCGGAACGTCGCGGAGATCATTGATACAGACACAGGCGCGAACATTAACACGGTCGATTTGAATAAAGGCGGGCCCGCAGGATTGGCTCCAGATCTCGCCGGTCGGTCTCCTTCCGGGAATCGCATCTTCGTCTCCCTGCGTGGCCCGAACCCGCTCAGCGGGGATCCGCATCTCTCTACAGGCAGTACGCCTGGACTCGGCGTCATCCAAGTGAATAAGAAGGGGAAGAACGGTAAGTTGAAAAATATCATTCCTATCCACAACATCGATGTTGGCGGTGTTGAGCGCGCGGACGCGCATGGCATTGGTGTACGATTGAAAAAAACGGCGCGTTCCCAAGGGGGCGATATGCACGATCCAGATGAGGAGGAGGATGAAGACAAGGAAGAGGACAAGGATAAACCGATGACGAAAAAATAAGGATCGAGCTCAGGCAGACGCCCTTGTGGTCCTCATACAGGGAAACCCGCTCCGGTTGGACCTATTTTATCCGGCGAGGCGTGAGCAAGGGTTGCAGGGAAGTTTCTGCCTGACTGGATGCTGAAAAATGGGTGACGGGGTAGCTGGGATGATCCCCTTGCTCTCGGAACAGAAGAGGGGATGGAGGCTGATGATCGTCTGTGCTCGCGCAACGCGCGGTCGCGGACTCCCCTCGTTGGACGCGCGCAGTGGAAGATCAATCAGCCTCCATCCCTAAAAAGATATCGAGCAAGCCTGGAGGGATATTAGGAGGGGCGGCGTTGACGTGAAATGGCAACGATGTATATTGTTATCGTATACAGACTGGGTCGTCGATGAAGAGACTGCTAGGGCTTGAAGGATTTGATTGGAATGAGGCCGGTCTCACGAAGAATTGGGAAAAGCATCACGTTACACCGTGGGAATGTGAACAAGCATTTTTTAACCTTCCGCTGGTTGTGGCGGAAGACTCAGCCCACTCCACAATTGAGTCGCGCTATTATGTGTTGGGGCAAACCGACGGAGGGCGGCAACTCTTTCTCGTTTTTACCATCCGAAAGCGGAGGATTCGTGTTATTTCGGCGAGGGACATGAGTGCGAAGGAGCGGAGGACTTACGATGAGCAAATTAAAACCAAGACCGACGTTCAAGAATGAAGCGCAGGAAGCCGTTTTCTGGGCCTCCCACGACTCAACGGATTATATCGATTACGCGAAAAGTCGCAGGATGATCTTCCCAAAGCTCAAACCATCAACGGAGACGATTTCGCTCCGGCTGCCAAAATCTCTTCTAGATCAACTCAAGACATTGGCCAACAAGCGCGATGTTCCTTATCAGACGCTGCTGAAACTCTTCCTGCTTGAGCGAGTGCAGTCGGAACTGCAGATCAAGACTGCCAAGGCCTCCTAGGGGTCGAAACAAGGGGGCAGACTCCTTTGACCCCCTCCTGGGCGATCTTGGTGCAAGGTTTCCGCGAAACGACAATGCGCCCAACCGTCCCATCGATCGGACATCTTCCGGCCTCCAGCCACCGCTTCGCATCGTCTAATGGCCCATGGATGCAGCGGATTTTCACTGCTCAGACATAGTTTGCTCCGCGGCCGCCGCTGATCTGCGGGGCCTTTAGCCGTCGGAATCTGCGCCATCTGGCGGACTGGATCGGTGGAGTTTGACTCCCCGGAAATCCCTGTGTTACGGTCAACCTCTGTGTAATCGCACAGTTAGCTAAGGAATCACGTTATGGCAGTCGAGAAAAATCTGAAGGCCATCCTCGGCAAACTCAAATACTCTGACGACGCGAAAGTCGGCCAACAGATCACCGAGCAGATGCGGCTGGTGCAGGCTCGTATGGCCGGCATCAAGCACAAGCTGGTGGTCATGAGCGGCAAGGGTGGCGTGGGCAAGAGTATGACCACGGTCAATTTGGCCTTGGCCTTTGCGCGGCAAGGGGCGAAGGTCGGACTGTTGGACGTGGATTTGAACGGGCCCTGTGTGCCTCGTATGTTGGGCATGCATGGCCAGTCCTTGACCATGAGCCCTGCTGGAGCGATTCCCCCGGTCGGGCCGCTCGGGGTGAAGGTCGCATCGATGGATTTCTTCCTGGAGGATACGTCGCCGGTTCGCTGGAAGGGGCCGATGGACGTGAGCCCTGCCTGGTTGGGGCTGATGGAAATGAATGTGATTCGAGAGTTCTTGGCCGATGTCGTGTGGGGCGAACTCGATTATCTGCTGGTCGACCTGCCGCCTGGGGCCGCGGCGGACAAGCCACCGGTCATCGCCGGATTTATTCCCGATCTAGCGGGAGCAATTGTCGTCACGACTCCATCGGAAGTGGCATCGGATGTGGTGCAGAAGTCGGTCACCTATGCTCGCGACATCGGCATCAAGGTCATGGGTATGGTCGAAAATATGAGCGAGTACCGCTGTCCATCTTGTGGTGAAGTGAACGAGTTGTTCGAAGGCAATACCGAAGCGATGTGTGAGATGCTGGATTTGCCGTTGCTCGGACGAATTCCATTCGACCGGACACTCGCGCGTACCTTCGACAAGGGCCAACCGTTGCTCGACGACACGTATCCAACGATTCAACGGTATCAAGACATTGCCGGGCGCATCAGGACGCTGCTCGATTACAAGAAGGTGTTGGCCGAACAACTTTGACATGACGCACTGAAGGGGAGATCCATGAAATTCGTATGCTTGAACTGTGAAACCTACATGAACTTCGAGAAGGTGGAGAAGCCTGGAGAGGACACGCTCGGCGTGTTCTTCGGCTGTCCCTCTTGCAATGCGAAGTTCTCTATGGTGACGAATCCAGGCGAAACCCAGATGGTCAGTTCTCTCGGTGTCAAGCTGGGCGGGCGTACCGTTGCAGCCGAGCCGTTTGAGATGACGCGGGGTACGTTGAAAGACGAAGCAGCGGCTGCTCCTGCTCAGATGGCGGCGCAGCTGAACGAGAAGATCCAAGGTGGTCAGCCGGCGGTCGCAACAGCGACGGCTGCACCGGCAGGCAAGCCTGGAGAGAAGTCCGGCGGCGGCTGCCCCTTCTCCGCGATGGTGGCTGAAATGGGATTGACGTCCGGTGGAAAGCCCGGCGATGCCGGTTCGGTCATCTCGGATTTTGCCTGGTCGGCCGATGCGAAAGAAAAGCTCGACCGGCTTCCCTCGTTTGTGAAGCCAATGGTGCAGAGTAGCGTGGAGGCCTTCGCTCGGAAGCAGGGGTATAAGACCATCACTTTGCAAGTGATGGACGATTCCAAGAGCGATTCGAGCAATGGGATCGCCTGGACGCCGGAAGCTGAAAAGCGGCTTGAAAATATCCCGGACTTTATCCGTCCCATGGCCCGCAAAGAAGTCGAGCGAGTGGCGAAGGAGCGTGGGCTGGTCAGCATTACGGCTCAAGTGATGGATGAGACAAAAGATAAGTTTATGAAGTTTATGTGATCAGATAACGCGGACGATGGGAATGATGGTGCGAGGGCCCATCCGGGCAGCCGGATGGGCTTTTCCTTTATGCGGTCGTGTCGACGGTGGCGGCCTACAGGGACCACTCGGTGGTTGCTTGGTGGGGTTCGTCATGCTGCTCAGCCTACTCTTGTCAGGCCTGCCACTCTGGGCTCAGCATAGTGGACATGATCAGAACTCGGTGCATGAAGAGGTCGTAACCGGCCATGAACATCACGGGTCTGTTGGTGCCCCGTCTGGTTGGGAAGGGTCCATCTCAGGTATTGCCTACTCCGAGTTCAATCATCACCTCACCGGCATGTTGGTCGTCATCATAGGGCTCAGTGAACTGCGCCATGCGTTGGCTACGCGGTTCTGGGCTTGGACCAGGTTCCTCCTGCCGGGAGCCCTGTTCGCGACAGGCTCCTTTCTCCTTATCTGGAGCGATCATAATGCTTGGCCCATTGGCCCACTTAGCTTTACGGAGACCTTCTTCGGTAGTGACCAGGAGATTTTCCAACACAAGAGTTACGGACTCCTGTCGTTGACGGTTGGCGCCATTGAACTGCTCCGAAGGGTCGGGCAGATCCGTCATGCGGTGTGGGTTGCGCCGTTGCCTGTGTTTGCCATTATCGGGGGGCTGATGTTGTTTGGCCATTCCCACGGCGACCATCCTTCAGCGCACCAGATTGCAATGGGCCACGCGATTATGGGTAGCATGGCGGTGACGGCTGGCTCGTCCAAACTGCTGGCTGATTGGTTCCGTTCCCCGTCGAATGCAGGATTTTCCAAATGGGAATTACCCTGGGCCTGCTTGATTCTGCTCATCGGGATACAGTTGCTGATGTATTCAGAGTAACTGCGCTTGCCGTATGCTTCCCAGCGTAATTGACACCTTTCTAGGCCCTGTGCTACGAGTACAAGCTCCGGCAGGATGCTGAAAAAGTCCGCCAGCGGCGTTCTCACGTCGTTCAGAGGCTCAACGTACAGAAGCGTACGCCTCGCCTCTTCACTCGCTGCGGCCTTGCTGGACAGCCTTTTTGAGCATCCTGATGTTATTGAGGCTTTAGTGCCATCTGTAATATATCAACGGTGTTTTATCTATACTCCGAGTTTTTCCGCAGCCTGCTAGTCGATTGACGTCACATTCTTGCGCGGCCAGCCTTTCTGAGTCCGGCTGCATGGAGTGAGCATGGGTGGACATAGCCATTGGGCGACAGTTAAACGGCACAAGGGGGCCATGGATGTCAAACGTGGGAAGATCTTCACCCGAATTATCCGCGAGGTGACGATTGCGGCGCGCACAGGCGCCGACCCAGATGGCAATCCGAGGCTCCGACTGGCTATCTTGAAGGCCAAAGAAGCCAATATGCCGGGCGATACGCTAAAAAAAGCCATTCAGCGCGGCACGGGGGAATTGCCCGGCGTAGCCTATGAAGAATTCCATTTGGAAGCGTATGGTCCTGGAGGGACCGGTGTATTGATGGAAATCACGAGCGACAACCGGAACCGTACCGTCGCCGAACTGCGCAACCTCCTCACGAAAAATCACGGCAATATGGCGGAAGCCGGTGCTGTCTCCTGGCAGTTCCACAAGAAGGGGCTGCTCACGATTGAAAAGGGCAAGGTGGATGAAGATACGTTGTTGTCCCTTGCGCTCGACGCGGGCGCCGAGGATGTGAAGGTGGGTGAAAAGCTTTTCGAGGTGGTCACGGATCCGCACCACTTTGAAGCAGTGAAGAAGGCCCTTGTCGATGCGAAGATCGACACCTTGCTTGCCGAAGTCACCTCTGTTCCGCAGAACACGATCAGGCTCGAGGAGAAGGCGGCCGAACAAATGCTCAAGTTGATGGAAGCCCTGGATGAACATGACGATGTGCAGAAGGTTCATGCGAACTTCGATATTTCCGACGAGGTGATGGAGAAAGTAGCTGCAGCTGGATGAAGAGCAGCGGTAGCTACGCAGGAGCTCAGACTGAAGGTCGGAGTTTCGAACACCTCGGTTCTCAGCCTATGTTGCCCCTTAGAGTATGATCGCCTCACTGACAGGCCGATTGGCCTTCAAGGCGCCGACCTATCTGATCCTGGATGTGCATGGGGTCGGATACGAAGTGTGTATTCCTCTCAGCACCTACTACGGGTTGCCCAACCTCAGCGAAAGTGTTTCGCTGAATGTGCATACCCATGTCCGCGAAGATGCCATTCAACTCTTTGGCTTTCTGACGGCCCAGGAAAAGGGCGCATTTGTGTTGCTCACCAGCGTATCTGGCGTGGGGCCCAAGCTGGCTCTGAGTGTTTTGTCGGCTCTTCCGGTGTCGGATCTGGCCTCAGCGATTCGGTCAGGAGATGTCGAGAAACTGACGACGGTTCCAGGAATCGGCAACAAGTCGGCCAGCCGTCTTGTGTTGGAGCTGAAGGATAAAGTCGAGAAACTCCATCCTGCCCTTGCGCAGGCAAACGAGTTACCCAGGCAGGGACAAGATGCGGTCTTCGACGACGCGTTATCGGCGCTCGTGAATTTGGGCTATCGTCCCCAAGATGCAAAAGAAGCCTTGAAGCAGGTCAAGAAATCCAATGCCGAGTCCATCGTACTCAAGGACATGATTCGTGAATCTCTCAAGGAGTTAGCAAGGGGGTAAGGATGATGATGCGATCGATTCAACGGCTAGTCCGGGCACAATGGTCTATCGGGCTTGTGGTGTTCCTATTGGGGGTAGGGACTCTGCCTGCGCAAGCTGAGGAATCGAGCGAACCTAAAAGCATACGCAAAACGTGTGGGAAATGTCCAGAAGGCTATGCGACTACTGGTGTGACCGAGGCCAAGGAGATTTGCAAGGAGGGTGATCCCACCCTCGTTCAGTGTGTGCCGCTGGGGGGGAATCTTCTGTCGGTGTGTGGATCATGCCCTGATGGCTATCGTGAAGTCGGCAGCTCGTCTGTGCCGGCTCGGTGCGGAAGCCAGGATGGGGGGCGGCTCACGCAATGCCAGCTGGAGAAAATGGAGTCGAACCTTCCGGATCCGACCCAAGGCCTCCAGACCTGTCCACCCAACTGCGGCAGTACAGCAACGCCGGGGCAGGGAGCTTTGCCGCCTCCACCGAAATACCTCCCAACACCGGACAAGAAATAGGGCTACGGAAAGAGATTCCCCCATGGCAGAACGAGTCGTTAGTACGCAGATCACGGACGAAGAGCGAAGCATTGAATCAGTGCTGCGCCCGCAGACCTTGGAGGAATACGTCGGCCAGGAGCGGATGAAGGAGTCCCTGCGCATCTGTATCGAGGCGGCGAAGCAGCGGAACGAAGCGCTCGACCACACGATATTTTATGGCCCTCCCGGCTTGGGGAAGACTACGATCGCCCACATCATTGCTCGTGAGATGGGGGCATCGCTCCGCTCGACATCCGGCCTTGTGTTGGCCCATGCAGGGGATTTGGCCGCCATCCTGACGAATCTGCAAGAGCACGATGTCCTCTTTATCGATGAGATTCACCGGCTCCCTGCGCCGGTCGAAGAAGCGCTGTACCCGGCGATGGAGGACTATCAGCTGGACCTTGTGATCGGCCAGGGGCCTGCAGCCAGAACGGTAAAATTGGATCTTCCGCGGTTTACGCTGGTCGGGGCTACGACCAGAGCTGGCGCCCTGACCTCCCCGCTCAGGGATCGGTTTGGCCTTGTCCACCGCCTGGAGTTCTACTCTCCGGTGGAATTGCAGACCATCGTGACACGTTCGGCCAGGGTGCTCGGTATCCCAATCGACTCCGAGGGGGCAAGCGAAATTGCCGGTCGCGCTCGAGGAACCCCTCGCATAGCCAACCGGCTTATCAAACGAGTGCGTGACTATGCCCAGGTCAAGGCGGAGGGGCGAGTGAGCAGGACTGTCGCTCAGGATGCATTGGCATGGCTGGGTATCGATTCAGCGGGGTTCGATGAGATGGATCGTCAGATCCTCCTGACTGTTATCGACAAGTTTGCCGGTGGACCGGTCGGGGTTGAGTCTCTGGCGGCCGCGGTGCAGGAAGACAGAAGTACTCTTGAAGATGTCCATGAGCCCTATCTGATTCAGGCCGGCTTCCTCGAACGAACCGGCCGTGGCCGGCAAGCCACGAAACTGGCCTTCGATCATTTCAAAAGACCAGTTTCCCCCCTCTTTCCGTAATACAGTTGTCTCCCATCAAGTCCTGCCGTTCCTATACAGGAACCGGCGGAGATCCTTACGCAAGCTTCTGAAACGCCGAGGGTCTCCTTGCATTGCCAGGAAGGGATCCTGTATCATTTCCCACTTAGCTTGTGCCATTCCAGCCAACGGACGGATACCAGTATCCGTGGGCTGGGAAGAGGGGGTTAGCTATGTCCGAAGACTTTTCCGCGTATCGGGAAAAGATCGATCGCATTGACGACGAGATTTTACGACTGCTGAATGAGCGATCCCATAGTGTCATTGAGATCGGTAAGCTCAAGAAACAGAAGGATGCGGGTGCCAATCTCCATACCCCGGCGCGGGAAGCGGCGATAATCGAGCGCCTCACACGACAGAACTCAGGGCCTTTTCCCTCCGATGCGATCCGTCCGGTTTACCGGGAAATCATGTCTGCATCCCTCTCGCTGGAGGGGCCTCAGAAGGTCGCGTATCTTGGGCCCAGAGCCACATTTACGCATATGGCCTCTATGCAGAAATTTGGGTCGTCTGCCCACTATGTTCCGGTCAATAGCATCAAGGATGTATTCAGCGAAGTCGAACGGGGGCGAGCCAACTTTGGGGTGGTCCCGATCGAGAACACGACAGAAGGGGTGGTCAACCACACGCTGGATATGTTCATCGATTCGAATCTATTGATCTACGGCGAAGTGCTTCAAGAGGTATCCCATCATTTGATGTCCAAGTCCGGTAGCATGGAAGATGTGAAGCAAATTCATTCCCACCCCCATGCCATAGCCCAATGTAGAAATTGGCTGGAAACCAACTTCCCCAATGTCCCAGTGTCGGAGGTGGCGAGCACGGCCCGCGCCGCGGAATTATGTGTGGACAATCCCTCTGGCGCCGCCATCGCATCGGAGTTGGCAGCTCAGTTGTACGGCTTGAAGGTCATCAAGGCCCGTATCGAAGATAATTTGAATAACATGACCCGTTTTCTCATCCTGTCCCAGAAGCCGCCTGAACGTACAGGGAAAGACAAGACCTCTTTAATGCTTTCGGTCAAAGACAAAGTCGGCGCCCTGTACGATCTTCTTCGTCCGTTTGCCTCGCATGGCCTCAGCATGACCAAGATTGAGTCGCGCCCTTCCAGACGGAAAGCCTGGGAGTACATCTTCTTCGTCGATATCGAAGGACATATGGAGGAAGAGCGGGTCAAGAAGGCCATCGAAGAAATCACCGGTCGCTGCCTCTTCATGAAGGTTTTGGGCTCCTATCCAGCCCATAGCTAATGCCATGTCGTTAAAGGTCCATCCAGATATCGCTTCGCTGAGTCCCTATGTCCCTGGGAAGCCAATTGAGGAGCTCCAACGGGAACTAGGGATTCCACGAGTCATCAAACTGGCCTCCAACGAGAATCCATTGGGCTCTTCCCCAAAGGCGCTCGCCGCATTGAACGGGGGGATATCGACTTTGCATCGCTATCCCGATGGCGGCGCTATTCGCTTGCGCGAAGCGCTGGCGGATCGTTGGAAAGTGACTCCGGATCAGGTTGTTCTTGGAAATGGATCGGATGAAATCTTAGGCCTGCTCGCCCGAACCTTCCTGGCTCCTGGCGATGAAGCAGTCATGGCGGACCAGACCTTCGTGATTTATAAGATGGAGGTCACTGCGGCTCACGGAAAACCTGTTATCGTCCCGTTAAAGCAGTGGCGGCACGATTTGCAGGCGATGGCGGATGCCATCACCGACCGGACGAGGCTCCTCTTCGTTTGCAACCCCAATAATCCGACAGGAACAATGGTATCGGCCGCGGAGGTCGAACGTCTGCTTTCACGGGTGCCGGATCATGTCATCGTGGTGTTCGACGAAGCCTATTTCGAATATGTCAGGAGCGAGCAGTTTCCGGACTCCATGTCCTATGTGACACAGGGGCGGAATGTGATCGTGCTGCGGACCTTCTCGAAAATCTATGGCCTCGCGGGATTACGAATTGGGTACGGGGTGGCGACGGCGGAGATCACCAATTTCTTGAACCGAATCCGTCCCCCCTTCAACGCCAACAGCCTGGCACAGAGAGCCGCGCTTGCCGCGCTCGGCGACGACGAACATGTGGCGCAGAGCCGGGCGGTGAATGGGGCTGGTATGGAACAAATGGTCAAGGGATTGACCGCTCTCGGGTTTGAGCCGATTCCGAGCGAAGCGAATTTTGTGTATGTCGATATCGGGCGAGACGGCCGCACGGCATTTGAGGCTCTGCTGAGGGAAGGTATTATCGTTCGCCACATCGAGGGACGAATGATTCGAGTGACGATCGGTCTGGAAGAAGAAAACGGAGAATTCATGGCTGCGCTCAAGCGGGTCATTCAGCCGCATTGAGCGCAAGGTAAGGGTAACATGATCATTGTATTAAAACCGGAAGCGAGCGAACGGGAAGTCGACCATATTATCGATCGTCTTCGTGAATTGGGACTGAAGTCGCAACTCTCGACCGGTCAGGAGCGGACGATTATCGGGGTCATCGGCGACGATCGTGTTCTGCATAATCAGCCGCTCACGGCGTTGCCGGGTGTGGAAAGTGTCCTACCGATCCTTGCGCCCTGGAAACTTGTCAGCCGGGAATTCAAGCGTGAAGGCACGGTCATCGATGTCGGCGGTGTGAAGATCGGCGGCAACAAGGTGGTCATCATGGCCGGCCCCTGTGCGGTGGAGCGGCTCGAAATCACGGTCGGGATCGCCCATGATGTCAAGGCAGCCGGTGCGAGCATTTTACGAGGCGGCGCCTACAAACCACGCACCTCACCCTACTCTTTCCAGGGGTTGGGACGGGAAGGGTTGGATTATCTGATTGCGGCGAAGAAACAAACCGGGTTGCCGGTGGTCAGCGAGATTCTGGATACTCGCGATATCGAATTATTTCTCGAAAAAGCCGATATTATTCAGATCGGCGCCCGTAACATGCAGAACTTTGAGCTTCTCAAGGAAGTCGGGGCCTACGACAAACCGGTGCTGCTGAAGCGGGGACTTTCGGCGACGATCAAGGAATTCCTCCTATCGGCAGAGTACATCATGTCTCGCGGGAACCAGAACGTTATGTTGTGCGAACGGGGAATCAGAACATTCGAAACGCAATATCGCAATACGCTCGACCTTGCGGCGGTTCCGACATTAAAGGAACTGTCGCATTTGCCCGTCATTGTCGATCCCAGCCATGCCACGGGCAAGTGGAATTTGGTGGCACCGATGTCGAAAGCTGCCTTGGCAGCAGGGGCGGATGGCCTGCTCATCGAGGTCCACTCGAACCCGGAATGCGCGCTGTGCGACGGTGAGGAATCCATTAAGCCGAGTCAATTCAAGGAACTGATGCAAGACATGCGAAAAATCGCTGTGGCGATTGGCCGGGAAGTGTAAACGGAAAGACTGTCTGTGAAGGACTGAGGATTGAGGCGCGCCCTCGATCGAGTGTACAGCATGACGTTGCATTTCAACCAGGTTGCGATTATCGGAGTCGGATTGATCGGCGGATCACTCGGTATGATTCTCCGCCGAAAGGGCTTGGCATCAACGGTCGTCGGGATCGGACGGCGAGTCGAAAATCTGAAAACCGCAGTCGAGCTTGGCGCGATCGATCGCTACGTGATGGATTCCAAAGAGGGAGTGAAGGATGCCGATCTGGTTGTGTTGGCCACGCCGGTCGATACCTATGACCGCCATCTCACTGAGTGGGCGTCCTGTTTGAAAAAAGGCGCGATTGTGACGGATGTCGGAAGCGTGAAGGGTCTGTTGGTGGAACAGGCTGAACGGGCTATGCCTGCGGGTGTCTATTTTGTCGGAGCCCATCCCATTGCCGGCAAGGAAAAGACCGGTGTGGCTGCAGGATCGGATCAGCTCTTTATGGGGGCGCGCTGTATCATCACTCCGACGAGAACGACCGAGCTTCAGGCGCTCGAGCAAGTCCGAGCGATGTGGCAAGCAACCGGCTCCGTGGTGCTCACGATGGATGCTCATCTGCACGACAAGATTCTCGGCGCCGTGAGCCATTTGCCTCATGTGGCGGCCTTTGCTTTGATGAATGCCCTGTCCGAGATCCGCGATCAACAGATTCCCTCCCTCGATCTGGCGAGCCATTCGGGGGGTGGGTTGCGGGACACGACCAGGATTGCCGCCAGTTCGCCGGAAATGTGGCGTGATATTTTCTTGTGGAATCGCGACAATGTAGTCGCCTTCATCGAGGCCTATGAACGTTCATTGAGTCAACTGAAGCAGCTCATTCAAGCGAGCGATGCCGCAGGTATTGAAAAGAAGCTCGATCAGGCAAAGCAAGAACGAGAAAAACTCTCTACCAGACCGTCGGTACCGGCGTAATATGCCTATGACATCGTTGACCATTACACCGGGACGCCCCTTGCAGGGGACGATCTCTGTCCCAGGCGATAAATCGATCACCCATCGCGCCGTCATAATGACCGCCTTGGCGAATGGGGTGAGCAGAGTTGAAAGCTACTGTCGAGGAGAAGATTGTCTCAATACGGTCCGTGCGTTCCAAGCTCTTGGCATTCGTATTGACGAATCGGTCGGTGAACTTCTTGTGCATGGCAAGGGATTCTGGGGTCTGACAGAGCCGAATGGGCCGATCGATTGCGGGAATTCAGGAACAGGCATTCGTCTCCTGACGGGGCTGTTGGCAGGGCAGGACTTTTTTACGGTGCTGACCGGCGACGAGTCGATACGGCGCCGTCCCATGGGACGGATTGTCAAACCATTGCGGGAGATGGGGGCGAACATTGCCGGACGAAAAGGCGGTGAACTTGCGCCTTTGGCTGTGAAGGGGGGGCATCTCCATGCGATTACGTACCGCTCGCCGGTGGCGAGCGCGCAAATCAAGTCGGCCCTGTTGCTCGCGGCTCTGTTTGCCGAAGGGACCACCAGCATCACAGAGCCGCGTCTTTCGCGGGACCATACGGAACGGATGTTTCAGTTTTTCGGCATTCCTTTTCGGCGGGATGGGACGACTCTCCTGCTTGACGGGCGACCGTCGGTTGGATGGCATGCGGCGCCACGATTGGTCGTGCCGGGGGATTTCTCATCCGCCGCATTCTTCATCGTAGGCGCGACGATTGTCCCAGGCTCGGATGTAACGATACAGCAGGTGGGGATTAATCCGACCAGGACTGGTTTGTTGGACGTGATGACGAGAATGGGCGCGGACATTCAATTGCTCAATCGGCGTGAAGAGGCAGGTGAACCGGTTGCTGATGTCCGAGTGAAGTCGGCTAAATTGCATGGGGTGACGATTGGGCCGGATTTGATTCCCCAGACGATCGATGAGTTTCCGATCCTCTGTGTTGCGGCTGCCGTTGCAGAGGGTGAGACCATCATTTCCGGGGCTGAGGAATTGCGAGTCAAAGAGAGCGATCGGATTGCAACGATGTCCGCAGAGTTACGCGCGATGGGGGCGCAGATTACTGAAACTCCCGACGGAATGGTCGTGCAGGGACTTGGTACGGCTGAGGGTAACGGTCGGCTGCAGGCTGCACACGGACAGAGTCATGGAGATCATCGGGTGGCGATGTCATTAGCCATCGCGGGCTTGACCGCCTCGGCTCCAACCTTGATCGGCGAGACCGCGTGCGTCGAGACATCGTTCCCCGATTTTCATCGCAGGCTGTTGGCGTTAGTTGGCGAGTGCAAGTAACGGTAGTGACGCGAGGCCGAGACGTGGGAACTGTAACGGAAGACAAGCGAGTGAAACGGTTGATCGTTGCGATCGATGGTCCGGCAGGTGTCGGCAAGAGCACCGCCGCTAGGTTGTTGGCCTCTCGATTGGGGTATCTCTATCTCGACACTGGGGCTCTCTACCGGGCGACGGCTTGGGCTGTGCTTGAGTCTGGTCTCGATCCGGCGGATACTGAGGCGGTTGCTGATCTGTTGCCCACGTTGTCACTCCAAATGCTGTTCCACGAGGGAGCTGCCGTCGTGTTGGTCAATGGCAGGGACGTGAGCAGCGAACTTCGAATACCTAGAGTATCGTCTGCGGCGTCGGTGGTCTCGGCAATTCCTGAGGTTCGGACTTGGTTGTTGCCCATCCAACGACAAATTGGACAGGGTGGTGCGGTGGTGGCTGAAGGACGGGATATGGGGACGAAGGTGTTTCCTTCGGCAGACGTGAAATTTTTTCTCGAAGCGGATCCGACGGTCAGAGCTCAACGCCGGCACAGAGAACTCGTTGCGGCAGGACATTCGGGAGCATTGGAAGAAACGAGCGCCGATTTAACGAGCCGTGACACGCGGGACCGTTCCCGCTCGATCGCGCCACTGGTTCCGGCAGAGGACGCTCAGTTTATCGATACGACGAACCTATCCGCTGCCGATGTGGTGGATCAGCTGATGGCTGTGGTTACGGCCAAATTGTGAGTTCGTTCGTCTACGGGATCTTGTGGGTTCTTGCCAGAACCATCGGTTGGTGCTGTTTTCGCTATCGAGTTGTCGGAGCAGTTCCACGGACGGGTGGGTTCATTGTGGCGGCGAATCATGCCAGCTACGTGGACATCCCGCTCCTGGGTTGCGGGATGCGTCGGCGGGCTTGGTTTTTAGGGCGTAGCGATCTCTTTCCGGTTCCAGGGCTGAAGGCGATCTGTCAATGGTTGGGATGGATTCCCTTGAAGACCGGAAGATTCGATCGTGATGCGTTTGGGAAGGCGGTTGCTCTGATCAAGGAGGGAAAGGTCGTGGTGATTTTTCCTGAGGGCAGTCGCAGTTTGGATGGCCGGCTGCAATCCGCTAAACCGGGGATCGGTATGCTTGTGGCGCAAACCGGATGTCCCGTGGTTCCGGCCTTTCTCAAGGGCACGTTCGACGTCCTGCCGCCAGGAATTACGTGGCCGCGTTTCCGTCCCGTAACCGTTCTCTATGGGGACGCCCTCACTTTTCCCCGGGACGGCGAGGGCGAGGATGCCAAACAGTTTTATCAGAAGGTCAGTCGTACCGTGATGGATCGTATCGCCTCGCTGGGCGCCGTTGAGTCTCCGACCCAGCATTCCGGTGCCGGTATTCGCAACGCTGAGTGAATACCGGTGTATAACCATCAGCACCCGACTCCTGTCGGAAGAGTAGGATGTATCTCATGAGTATGGTTTCGCCATCGAGTGATCAACAATTGGATAGAGCGGCCTTAGCCGCCTTGTATGAGGAGACATTCAAAAACCTCGAAGAGGGCACGATTACGGAGGGCCGCATTGTCGCCGTGACCAAAGACAAGGTGGTCGTGGACATCGGGTATAAGTCCGAAGGGATGATTCCGAACGATCAGTTCTCCACCGAGGAACTTCAGAACGTCAAGGTGGGCGATCGGCTTCAAGTCTATATCGAGGAATGTGAAGACGCCGACGGCAATCTGGTTCTCTCCAAAGAAAAAGCCGACAAGATGAAGATTTGGGAAGAGCTGGAGAAGCTCTTCAATGACGGCAAGAGTATCGACGGCAAGATTGTGGCGCGGATCAAGGGCGGCATGATGGTGGATATCGGCGTGAAGGCCTTTTTGCCAGGTTCGCAAATCGACCTTCATCCGGTGCGGGATCTTGACGGGTTGGTGGGCCGCACATTCCCTCTGAAGATTATCAAGATCAATCATCGGCGCGGCAATGTCGTCGTGTCCAGGCGCGTGCTTCTGGAAGAGACGAGGGATTCGAAACGGAAGACGACCCTCTCCACTCTGAAGGAAGGGCAATTGATTCAAGGTGTGGTGAAGAACATCACGGACTACGGAGCGTTCATCGACCTGGGCGGCATCGACGGGTTGCTCCACATTACGGACATGTCCTGGGGGCGAGTCGGTCATCCGTCTGAAATGTTCAACATCGGCGACAAGGTGGAAGTGAGCGTGCTCAAATATGATCGGGAGACCGGGCGTATTTCGCTCGGGTTGAAACAGAAGAGCGCCGATCCTTGGAGCGGCGTTGCCACGAAGTACGCGATCGGCACCCGTGTTCGAGGTCGTGTCGTGAGCCTGACAGACTATGGCGCCTTCATCGAGCTCGAGCCGGGCGTCGAGGGTTTGGTGCATGTTTCTGTGATGTCCTGGACACACGAGGTGCGCCATCCGTCACGCGTTGTGTCCATCGGGGATCAGGTTGAAGCGGCGGTACTGAATGTGGACCCGGCCAGCAGAAAGATCTCGCTCGGCATGAAGCAAACTGCGCCGAATCCCTGGGACATGGTGGAAGGGAAGTATGCGATCGGCACGAAAATCGAAGGGAAGGTGAAGAGCCTCACCGACTTTGGCGCGTTCGTCGGACTTGAAGAGGGCATCGACGGATTAATCCATATTTCCGATATGTCCTGGACAAAACACATCAAGCATCCATCCGAGCTCTTCAAGAAGGGACAAAAGGTCGAGGCTGTCGTCTTGCGGATCGACAAAGAAAAAGAGCGGTTGTCGCTTGGGTATAAACAGCTGAAGAGCGATCCATGGGACGATGAAATTCCGAGCCGGTATGGGGTCGGGGATGTGGCCGTTGGAAAGGTCAGCAAGGTTGCCGACTTCGGTATTTTCGTCGAACTGGACGGGGGAGTCGAAGGATTGATTCATATCAGCGAGGCTGGGCTCGATGCCCAGGCCAAGCTTGAAGAAAAGTTCAAACTGCAGGATGAAGTGACAGCCAAGATCATCAAGGTTGATCGTGAAGAACGGAAGATCGCGCTCAGCCTGCGCGACCATCAAATGGATTCCGATCGCCGCACGGTCGATGAGTTTCATGCCACGCAAGGCGCATTGGACCAAAGCTTGGGCCGTGCGGTGAAACAGAATCGGAAGCGAGGCCAAGACGAGGACGAGAAATAGGTCCGAGTACCGGATCTCGAGGTAAGCCGGGGGCCTAGTGCCCTCGGCGCTTTGAGTGAACTGAACGATGTTGGATGAAAAGACACAAAGGCCGCCGAAGCGAGGGATCGTGCGCAGGGCACTCTGGGCGCTTGGGATCGGGCTTGGCTTGCTCTTTCTGGTGAGCCTATTTTTCCCAGACCTCGATTTTTCGATGGAGGATCGGGTCGGGTTGATCCGTATTGAAGGAGTCATTGTGGATGCGCAATCCACGATCAGCGAACTGAAGCGTTTTGCCGACAACCCTTCCGTGAAGGCGATTGTCTTACGGATCGACAGCCCCGGCGGCGGAGTCGTGCCGTCTCAAGAAATTCACGATGCGGTCCAGCGCGTGCGCAGCAAGAGCAACAAGACCGTGATCACTTCGATGGGAACGGTGGCGGCGTCAGGCGGTTACTATATTGCGGTGGCGACCGATCGGATCATGGCCAATTCCGGGACGTTGACCGGAAGTATCGGTGTCATCATGGAAATGGCGAACGTTGAGGGTCTGCTCAAGAAGATCGGGGTTGAAGGTGTCGTGATTAAAAGTGGGAAATTCAAAGATGTGGGATCGCCGCTGCGGAAGATGAGCGATGAAGAACAGGCGTTGCTTCAGTCCGTCATGGACGATGTCCATCAGCAGTTTATCGAGGCGGTGGCGGAGGGGCGTGGACTCGACGTGGCGGTGGTGCAGGCGTTGGCGGATGGTCGAATTTTCACGGGCCGCCAGGCCAAAGCATCGAAGCTTGTGGATGAACTCGGTGATCTCGAAGCTGCCATTCAGCTTGCGGCGGATGTAGCAGGGATCGAGGGCGAGCCGAAAGTCCTCGAACCTCGCCGGCGGTTTTCATTTAGAGAATTGATCGAGTCGCGAATATCTGGGCTCTTTCCCAAGTTGGACTTTAATTCCGGGGTTGGACTCAAGTATCTCATGGCGTTCTAGCAGAGCTGGATTGGTGCGCCGGCCGATTCATCATCACGAAAGGGGAGATCCATATGACGAAGGCCCAAATCATCGAGCGCGTATCCGAGCAGGTCACAACCTTGACGAAGCGGCAGGCGGAAGTGGTTGTCAATACGATTTTTGATTGTGTGCGCGACTCATTGAAGAACGGCGATAAGACGGAGATCCGAGGGTTCGGCAGTTTTCGCCTGCGGGCGCGTCGGATGAAAGAAGGGCGGAATCCCAAGACCGGTGCGACGGTGGCAGTCCCTGCCAAAAAGGTTCCATTTTTCAAGGCGGGCAAGGAATTGAAGGAACTCCTAAACCAGTCGTAATAGGATGCTCATCATGAATGCACCGGATTCCCATAATGCGGTCGGGATCGATCTTCGCTGGACGGACGAAGCCACCAAACGTCTAGAGCGGGCTCCGCTATTCTTGCGCGGTATGGTTCGTCGTTTGGCTGAAAAGAAGGCGCGGGAACTTGGCTATGCGGAGATTACGGGTGAGCTGCTCGAACAGTTCAAGAATCAAATGATGGGTGGGATGGGGGGCGAATCCGGCATGGCCGAAGCGGCAGAGCAGATGGCCCAGGGACGCCTTCCCTGGACTGCCTCCGCCAAGGAACGGCTGAATACCGTCCCGGAATTCATGCGCCATATGATCAAGCAGATTGCCGAAGAGATTGCCCGGGAGCGTGGTCATCTTGAGGTGAACATCGAACTCTTCGAAAAGGTGGAAGCGTTGGGGGACTTCCGCGAGGCATCGGGCCCTCCGATGGAGTGGAGCGAGGGGGCCTTGGCTATCATTCAGGAAAAGTTGAAACAGTCTCCGCCGATTGCCGTTGAGTTTGTCACCGATATGCTTAAGCGGGACACCGAAGATTTCGCGAGAGAAAATGGCGTGACGCGGATCGACGAGTCGACGTTGCTACAGTTGTGGGACTCGCCTCAGGAGCGAGTGGTCTGGACGGATGAGGCATGGAAGCGGCTGCAGACGTCGCCGGATTTTGTGCGTAGCGGAATCCGGAAGGCTGCTGAGCGCAGGGCGCGGAAGCTCGGGCTCCCGGAGATCGATTCGGAGCATCTGACGACCTTTCGGAATCAAGCCATGATGAAGGCGGTCAAACGGATTCGGTCATTCGGGTACAAGGAACTGACATTCGAAGCGTTTGATACGGCGCTGGAGAAGACCAAACGGTTGCAAGGAAATGAGCAGGCAGGAAAACGTCTACAGGAAATTCGCGGACACTTTGCCGACCCTGACACTAAGAAGCCGGATGGTGGGACGTTGGGCGCCGACTTGATGGACCGCTTCCGCCAGTATCTGAAGGGGGAAGGAACCCTCTAGCGGCAGGATGCTGCCAGTTTCGTTCTCGCTTCGTTCAGACCTTTAACATACCCAACTGATAACACCTCTAGCGTTCACTCGCTGCAGCCTTGCCGGACAGACTTTTGAGCCTCCTGCAATGGGCAGTTTCTGTTCACGCCATGTCGCATCAACACGTTATCGGTTTTTCGCTTGGTTCTCGGCCCTGTCTTGGACAGGTAGGCTGGGCGAATCGCGATGAGGTAGGAGCAGGGGCCGTTGACAACGGCCCCTGCTGTGTCTCAGTGGGTCGCTGCCGTCTCTTGCGGCCAAAACTTATGTCTGATTTGTGGAAGAGGTTCGCTGTCGAAGTTGGGGATATCGTAAAGACAACGATCGATCGTTGAGACCTCGTCTTCGGTGAAATCCAAGACCACCCTCTTCTTCCAGAACTGATCAAGAGTGAAGTAATCACCTGACTGTGGCTTTTCAGCCAAGAGCACCTTCATCTTTTCGAAGCCTGCGGTGTCCACTCCCGGGACGCGTCCCTTATTGCGGTCGAGACACCAGTGCAATACCTCGGCGATTCCGTACATCGACAATTCAAATTTCATCACCTTGCTCATGGAACCCTCCTCTTTCAAGGTGGGTATTCTACCTGAAACAGGCCGCCATTTCAAAGCTGCTGTTTAGCTGGCTTGGGGTGAGGAAACCCATCTCGGCAGGGATCGTCTGGCGAATGGGTCGATTGCCAAGCGAAAGCGCTGGTCTGTATACTGCCCGCATTCGGTTAGGACTGTGGGCCCATTACAGGAGCGCGCGCTCTGATGAACGCATCACCACGTCGCTGGTTTCTTACTCGAGGAGCGGTGTGTGATCAGGAACCGTGATGTCGGCGATCGGCATAGAGCTCGGAACTGTGCGGCTGTGGCAACCACCATTTTTCTGCTCATGGCAAGCGGCTGTACGAAGCAAGACCCTTACGCCCCACCGGATCTCTTCTACTATTTTGCCAGTTACAAGGTCGGCAAAAACCCGACGACCGTCACTCCCGCCGATGTCAATCAGGATGGATTTACCGATCTGGTGACAACCAACATCGGCAGCAATACCCTTTCAATTCTCATAGGGAACGGAGACGGCACCTTTCGCGATCAAGTTCAACTGAATGTATGCAAAGAGCCGCGCTCGCTTGTGCTAGGGATGTTCAACCACGACTCTTATCCCGATGTGGCGTTGGCCTGTTCCGGGGGCGACGAAGTCTCCATACTTTTCGGCCGGGCTGATGGGAAATTTGAAGAAGGGCCGCGCTATCCGGTCCATCGGACTCCCGTTGCCATTGCGAGCGACGATCTGAACGGGGATCTGGTTCCGGATCTGGTGGTTGCGTTACGAAACGACAAGATCAAAGTTTTTCTGGGAACCGGAACCGGCGAATTTACCCATGGGGCGCAGTACGAGTACGGCGATACCCCTACGTCGGTAGCCTTGGCAGACTTGAATGGAGATGAGAAGATCGATCTGGCGGTAACGAACGGAGGACCGATGTCGAATGCTGTTTCCATCTGGATGGGAAATGGCGACGGCACGTTTCGCCTCCCTACAGACTATCGGACAGGAAAGCGCCCCCTTGGGGTGAGCTTCACCGATTTCAACCGTGATCAGATTCGCGATCTCCTTGTCATCAACGGGGTGCAGGATAGTTTCACGACATTTCTTGGAGTAGGTAATGGGACCTTCCAGCCAGGACATGATTCCGGCGCCGACGCAGGGCCAAACTTTGGGCTCGCTCGAGACTTTAACGGCGATCATCGGATCGATGTGGCCATCGTCAATCTTCAATCGAGCGATCTCTCCATTCTCTACGGTCGGGGCGATGGGACCTTTGAGTACCCGCCGAGAAATTATCGGACGAAACCAGGCCCCTTTGCCCTGGCGATGTTTCGCGTCACGACCAAGGAGGCTGAGGAGCCTGGACTTGTGACGGCGGACAACGGCAACGGAAGTGTCTCCGTCTTTCTGCATCGAGGATTGAAAGCGACCCCCGAGTCCGTCGCACCCTCACCGTGAGACGGCACACAGATCTCACGCTGAGGGGGAGTGAATCAAAGGATCGTCTTCTTGACAGCATACCGACCCTCCGTTACAGTGGCCGAGGCGTGCCATCGCTGAGCTTTTTGGCGCTCTGTTTCGGGGACACCAGTGAGATCCTTTAGGTGGTGGTTTGCTATCGGCGCATTGCTCACCCTCTCCGTGCTGATGGTGCAGGGTGGGGTGCGAGAGTTGCTTGACGGAACCACCCCAGGCAGTGGGGCCAGCGCGGCCCTCTCATTCGGTACCACGATTGTCGGTGGAGGGCTATTGGCAGGCTGCGTGGCACTGGTCATGAATCGACTCCGGTAGACAAAGAGTCTCAATACGGGCGCGTCGATGCTTTGCTTGAGATGTAAGGGCTGCATGATGTTCGAGCGTCACTATACGCTGGTGAATCGCCGACTCTATGCCCGTTGTTTGAATTGTGGGTTTTGGATCGACCTTGCCGACCTGCTTCGTTTTTTCCATAAAGTGATCGACAGTGGATCTCGCGGAGGAAAGGTGAGGGAATCGTTTACACTATGAGTAGGAGCGCCGCGTACATCATGACGAGAGATTATGTGAGGATTCATCGATTGCCGTTTCTCGCCCGCGCTGCCGGGGCGTTCATTGGACTTCTGTTGATCGGCGCCGGCGCCATGTCTCCGTCCATCGCCCTTGCGAAGAGTGTCGTGGCCAAACCTGTGCCCGTCCGAACCGCCATTGCTCAGCGCCAGTTCCCTCCCTGGAGAGTCGCTCCGGCCCACGGCATTCTTCTCAAAGAGCTCAATAGTGGTCGTGTGTTGTATGAGCACGATGCCGGGAAGCGAATGTCCCCTGCCAGTCTCACGAAAATCATGTCGGCCTTGGTCATTTTGGAGAGGGGGCAGTTGGATGATCTCGTCACGATAAGCCCCAATGCTGCGCGAGCTCATAAGACACACTTACGCGTGAAGGCAGGGCAGATTTTCAGGCTGGAAGACTTACTGAAGGCGATGTTGATTGTGTCCGCGAACGATGCCTGTCTTGCAGCGGTGGAGCATGTGGGAGGCGACGAAGCACAATTCGTGGGCTTCATGAATGCCAAGGCTGCCGAGCTCGGGTTGGCCGATACGCACTTCAGTAACGGCTGTGGATTCGACAATCCTGACCATTACTCGACGGCAGAAGACCTTGCCGCGCTGAGTCTTATTGCGCTGGATCAACCGATTTTCAAACAGTTGGTTCGTGAGGAACGAGCGATCATTACTCCGGTCAGCGGCCACCGCGCCTATGTGCTCCACAACACCAACAGATTACTGGGGCGAATTCCCGGTGTCGAAGGCATCAAGACCGGATTTACCTCCAAAGCCGGGCGATGCCTCATCGCCAAAGTATCCCAGAACGGGAGCGATCTTCTCCTCGTCATTCTCAACTCCAAACGCCGCTGGAATACTGCGACGAATCTTATTGCCTACGGGCTGCAGGCAGCTGAATCTCCGCAGTGAACTCCACCGCGACATGAAGATATCCCACTCTGCCCCTCCGGGCCCTCCAGGGGGCATTAGGATTAGGTGTGACCTGTACGCGGCGGTGTGGTGAGGATAGAGGGAGAGAAACGAAGCGAGAACAGACTCGAGTACGGAACAAGGAAAAGCATGGAGTGAATGAGGTTGGCGGACACATTTTGATGCCTGCCATTAGGCCTGCAATCTATCGAGGTGGGGAGAACTCCACATTGACGTCTTTCCCAAGATAGTTGATGACGAACCCCTGTTTATCGTAAGCCAATATGGCTCCCATCACGTTTTCATCCCCGTAGTCTTCTTGCCCCAACAGTTTTCGCACATCTTCGGGGCTTTCGCTGTTCAGCACATTACGAAATATGCCACGGGTCTTATAGGAGAATCGATTATTGATAAATATCAAGTCGACCTTACCGTCCTGGATGCGCACACCGGCCATAGGGCCGGTTGGTTTACGTTGGTCAAGTAAGAAAATAAAAGATGCTTCTTGTTCTACTTTTACTCCCTGTATCTTTTCATTCACGAGTGAATCAAGGGCGTTGGCTTCGGAGTCTCCCAATCTGACCCCAAACAGAGAGATCTCTGAACTTTTCAAGGCCTTGGGGTCCATCACATCATTCTTGCTCAATTCATACGGTTCGCCGTATCCAGGAGTTACCCACGCGCCAACCCCGGCTGCCACGATGCAGGTTAACGTGACGACTCGCAGTAAATCCTTCATCGGCTTTTCCTTACCCTATATTGGAGCGATGGATGGCGCGTGAATGTCTTATTCGAATGGGTGGGACCGAAGCAGCGCAACGCATTTTATCGAAGGGCCTGAGAACTTGCAAGGAACGCCAGAGTGTCAGGAAGAAATCAATTCGGTCGCTGTATCAGTCTGGACAGTGCTGAGGCGATGAGGTCAGACTTTGTGATGGGTGGTGATGAGGAGGATTCCGAGCTCTCGCAAGCGTTGAAAGTATAGCCGGCAGTCTTCGTCAAGTTCGTCGGTCAAGCCGTCTAGGTCTGTAACACAATCTTCGAGGATTGTGATCCGTTGGGCATCAAGTCCCTCCGGGGTATCGAGGAAATACACCACACATCCGCTGATGACGGTATCCAACGTCATCAGCGGTCCCTCGTGTTGGTTCCCCACATGAGGCCACCGCTCCTCCTTATGGGTCTTCCAGAGGGACAGCACGGCATCCCGAGTCATCCTGCAGATCTCCAGCGGTCTTGTCTGTTTCAGTTAGGATCGGTCCACCCTAGCGCATTGAGCAGCAGGACCGCAAGCCTGAGCATGCAGTAGGCGATGTATTTCCGTCAGACATGCCGTCATGATCGGTCCAGGCCCTGATCGATTCAATCGGCAGTCGGCGCACCTTGTCCTCCATTCGTATGATGGTTGGAGGTCATGGGTAGAGTCCGCGATAGAGGTGTGCTTGAGCCACTTTATCTATCCCGCTCATGAGGGCTGCCATCCGCATGGAAGTTTTTTTAGAAACAGAAAACTCTAGTGTCCGATGGAAGGCGGTGATCATGATGTCTTGCAACCGCTCTTGAATATCAGAGGCCTTCCAGAAAAATCTTTGGCCATCCTGCACCCACTCGAAATAGGATACGATCACGCCGCCGGAATTAGCCAAGATATCCGGGATAATAAAGACACCCTGGTCTTGCAGGATACGATCAGCCTCCAGGGTCGTCGGACCGTTCGCCCCTTCCGCGAGAATCCTGCAACGAAGTTTTGGAGCATTATGTTTGGTGATCTGTTCGGAGAGCGCGGCAGGGACCAGCACGGTGCAATCGAGCTGCAATAATTCCTCGTTGGAAAGCCAGTCTCCCAGCTTCGTGTCGCGAAGTGATTGCCCGTTGGTCTTGTAGCGAGTGAAGAGTTCAGGAATATCCAACCCGTTCGAATTGTAGAGGCCGCCTTGGACATCGCTCACCGCGATAACACGCGCGCCACATTCCTGCATGATACGGGCTGTATGAAATCCGACGTTGCCGAATCCCTGTATGGCCACCGTGGTATTTCGAATGTCGAGCTTCAAATGGCGAAGCGCTTCCATTGTGACACAGACCACTCCGCGGCCGGTAGCCTCCTCGCGCCCGAGGCTTCCCCCTATGGATAGAGGCTTGCCCGTCACGACACCTGGCACCGAATATCCCATCTGCTGACTGTATGTATCCATGATCCAGGCCATCACTTGAGCATCCGTGCCGACATCTGGTGCAGGCACATCTTTGTCTGGACCGATCAAAGGGAATATTTCGGCTGCATAGCGCCTGGTCAGCCGTTGCAGTTCTGGCCGTGAAAACTGTTTTGGGTTGATCGCCACGCCACCTTTAGCTCCTCCATAGGGCAGATCCGCTAACGCGCATTTCCAGGTCATCCACATGGCGAGCGCCGCAACCTCTCCAAGATTTACATCAGGATGATAACGAATGCCTCCCTTTGTGGGGCCGCGGGCGGTATCGTGCTGCACACGATAGCCGGTATAGACCTCGACCCGGCCGTCATCCCTCCGAACCGGCAGAGTGACAATCAACGATCGTTGTGGAAGCTTCAGGCGTTCGCGTAAGTTGTGATCAAGCTCCATGGCCTCGGCTGCTTGATCAAATTGGGCAACTGCCAGCCGGAAAGTCGGGGTGTCGAGTTCATGCATGGTGCGTTCCCTTGCTCAGGTGTGGAGTCTGGAAACCGATGCGAGGCGGTGATCATGAGGTGTTTGCTTCTGCCCCATGGTGTCGGGCGAAAGATTCGTCCATCGGATATTGAAGACGTGCGCAAATTCCTCCGCTACCTGTTGTGAGACGATGGAGGACGATACGCCGGACTGCCGGACTTCGGCTAGGGATGTGATACGGCTTTGAGCTAAGCCACAGGGCGTGATATGGGAAAAAGGGGATAGATCTAGATCAGCGTTGAGCGCAAATCCGTGAATTGTGACTCCACGGTCTATTCGAACTCCAATCGCGCCAATCTTGGCGTCAACACCATCGCGGCGCACCCAGACACCAGGTTTTTTCTCGAGGCGATAGGCTTCTATCCCCCACCTCAAGACGATATGGATCAAGACATCCTCTAGCTTCCGTACGTACTGTTTCGGCCCTGAACAATAACCAGACAGCTTGAGAATGGGGTAGCCGATGACCTGTCCAGGCCCGTGGTAGGTGATTGAGCCGCCACGATCTACGAAATGAAGATCGGCGCCTGTTTGGCGGAGGGCTTCTTCCCCGCAGTCCCAATGTGATCGCTGGGTGGTACGGCCCAGTGTATAGACCGGCGAGTGCTCCAGGAGCAATAAGACATCGCCTCGTCTCTCCGCAATTCGCTCTTCCTGTAGTTGTTTTTGCAATGCCCAAGCCTCGGCATAGGGAACCGGTTCTGAAAAGTTGACGAGCGTCCCCCTGTGTGAGGACGGGATCGAGAGAGCCTCACTCTTCTGTCCCAATTCTTGGAAACCCTGTTCCCTCTGTGACTCACCGGCAAGACTCATGCAAAAATCTCTGATAGCGAGGGACTTTGTGGGTGAGGCCTGGAGTAAGTGTTCTTTTCACAAGTGGCTGTTCGCAGGGTCGGCTGAGATCCGGAACGTTGTGGGAAACGCCAAAGGGTTGTGAAGTTGCGAACCTGATATTGGTTGAGAGAGTGAGAAGTCACGAGGCGCCTCCGATGCCGGCCCAAGGATTTTGTGGGGTTTTCGCAGGGATTACTGGCATGCGGCAGGTGCGAGTCGCGACTGTTGCGAAAGCCGCCAACATGTCCAGTGCCAAGATGATGATGAGAAGGAATGGGATAGTGAACAAGCGGAAGCCGAGTGGGTCTCCGCTCCGTTATGCACATACTCGCCATGGGGCCTCATCTATCCGACTCGCCCCATTGTCGCACAAGTGCTCTCAGGGTGAAAGGCATGGAATCGAAAAGGGGACAAGCGAGCCCCCCCCTTTTCTGAGACCTAAGTCTTGGGCTTATTGTATGGCCGAAAACATTTCTTTTATTTGGGGCGTTTTCAGCTTTTTGAGCGCTTTTGCTTCAATCTGGCGAATCCGTTCCCTCGTGACCGAGAGGCTTTGTCCCACCTGCTCCAGCGTACAGGCTTGATCGTGGCCAATACCGAATCGTAGTCGGATAACGGTTTGCTCTCGGGGAGTGAGTGTTTCGAGAATTCGCTCAAGCTGGTGCGACATTTCCGTCTGATGCACATGGGCGTCGGGAGGGACTGCTTGTAAGTCGGGAAGCAGTTCCCCGAGTTCCGTGCTTCCGTCGCCTACCGGCTTTTCCAGCGCGACCGGCTCTTGAAAAGCCTGCATGGTTTCATGCAGTCGATCAGGCCTCATCCGCAGCGCCTGAGCCACCTCTTCGATGCGAGCCGGACGCCCCAGCTGCTGTCCGAGTCGTCTGGTCACGCGGAGGATGCGGTGCGAGGCCTCAGTCTGGTGAACCGGAATACGAATGGTCCGCGACTGATCTGCCAGCGCGCGAGTGATGCCTTGACGGATCCACCAGGTTGCGTAGGTGCTGAACTTGAACCCTTTACGGTATTGATAGCGTTCGGCGGCTTTCATCAACCCGATATTGCCTTCTTGCACGAGATCCAGCAAAGTCAGGCCACGGCCCGTATAGTGCTTTGCCACATCCACAACAAGCCGCAGGTTGCATCGCACCAATTCGTCCTTTGCCCGTTCAAGCATGGCCCGAGCTGACTGGATGGTGGCCAACTCCTCCTTGAGCTGTTTGACGATAGTGATTGGAATCTTCTGCTGCCCTGTTCCATGTTGGACCATCTCAGTAAGACTGTGCTCTGCTTTGTCGATTGCAGTGGCTGAGAGGCCACTCAGCCCTTTGACCATGTGGAGTGTCCGTTGCGCCTCGATCACAGCGTCTGTCTGTTTGAGCCGAGGGAAGACGCGGATAGCTTGGCGTAAGGCCTTCCGAATGTTGCTCGTTCCAGCGTCAATCTTCTTTGCCAGCTCGACCTCCTCCTCTCTGGTCAGTAGGGCTCGTTCACCGAAGGAGCGAAAATAGAGCGACTCCAACATGAAGGGGCTACCATTCACTGCGGTACGAATCAACGCCTTAGTTGGTTCCTCCGGTTGTCCTTCCTCGGATGTATCTCGGCCAATCACATCCAAGAGGTCGCTTGCCTCAGGGTCATCGGCGTCGACATCTTTTACGATAGTGACAGGTTCTTCTGGCTCAGGGGATGGGAATACATTCTCTTTCATGTCGTTACCCCTCCTTTGAACTTCTGACACCTTACTGCTGACGGTCCTAACCTCGACAGATTCTGACTCTTCCGTTCTACCTTAGTAAGAGACAGCGATTCGTCAAACGATTCATTCTGGTCTTTTCTTTGTTTCGTTTCTCTTGTTCCTCTACGGAGCAAATCCTGTGCTGGATTGTCGATGAGAAGGGTAAATCCCAATCGCGAGGAAAAAACAGCACTATTAGAGTCCCCTAATGAGGAAATCTGAGATGTGGTGAGGCAACCTTGCTACAGGTGTGTAGGCAGCTATAGGGCAGCAGGCCTAACTGCCACATCTATTTCTGGGGCAGCGCTACCGTGCAAGCAGGTGTATCGATGGAACTGCAAACATTATCGTGCATATCCCTTCGTTGCGATTGCAACGAGCATGTGAAGATAGCGGAGCTTGAGAAACCAGTTGATGTGGAGTGTTCGTCCTGAATGGGCCTGGCTCAGGGAAGCATAGTTATGTTGAAAGAAAGTTGCTCGTCTCCGCAAGAAAATGATGGTAGAGGTCAAGAAGTCGAGTATCTTCCTCGTTGTCGTATTGAAAACAGGGCGTGGCGCTTCTAGAATGGACGCTATGTCACATTTTCAATCAGGGGAACGCATTCATCTGGTCGACAAGAAAGGGCGCCAGTATGCCCTGACCTTGAAGGCCGGGGATCTTTATCAACTGAGTGGCCACAAAATTGCCCACGACGACCTTATCGGAAAGCCTGACGGTTCTTTAGCGACGCTGTCCGGCAACAAAACCATGTTAGCGCTTAGGCCTACGTTTGGCGATTATGTGCTGAAGATGCCGCGTGGGGCGCAGGTGTTGTATCCGAAGGATCTCGCGCTCATTCCCATGTGGGCGGATGTTTATCCCGGTGCGCGTGTGTTTGAAGCGGGAACCGGCTCCGGGGCTTTGACCATGGCCCTCTTGCGTGCTGTGGGCCCGCGAGGCTTGGTCGTAACCTACGAAGCGCGCGAAGATTTTTCACGAACAGCCATGACGAATATTGAACGATACATGGGTTCGATGCCGAACCTTATCCCGCTCCGTCGGAATGTGAACGAGGGGATCGATTTACCCGACGATGGACTACCATTTGATCGCCTTGTTCTCGACCTTCCTGAGCCATGGCAGGTGGTGCCGCATGCCGCACAGGCCCTTCGTTCCGGCGGTATCTATTTGAGTTTTGTTCCCACCGTCCCTCAAGTCGTGCAGACGGTGGAAGCGCTTCAGCGAGCAGCGGTTTTTGGCATGATCGAAACCTTTGAAACATTGTTGAGAACCTGGTCGATTCAGGGGCGCAGCGTACGTCCAGACCACCGAATGGTCGCCCACTCAGGCTTCATCACAGTGGCCCGAAAGATCGAATCTGGCTTGTGGCCGGTGGGCCAACCTGTTGGGTCTGTCGGTGGGGATGTCGATACTCACGAAGAGAGAGAGGATCACACTCGATGAAACGATTGCAGGGAAAGGTTGCGGTCATTACAGGAGGCAATGCTGGGATCGGCGAAGCGATTGCGAAAGCTTTTGCGCGAGAAGGGGCATTGGTTGTGATCACGGGGAGACGCCAGGTAGAGCTGGATCGAGTCGTGAGCGACATTGTGAAGGAGGAGGGCAAGGCTTTTTCCGTTGCAGGATCGGTCACAGATGAACTCCGCGTTCAGGAAACGGTGCGTCAAACTGTGCAGCGGTTCGGACGGCTCGATATCCTTGTCAACAATGCGGGACTAGGGGATTTTGGGAAACGATTGCATGAAATCGATGATCCAACATGGATGGAAGTACTCGATGTCAACTTGACCGGGGTATTCCGCATGACGCGAGCTGTTTTGCCACAGATGTTGAAGCAGCAAAGAGGATCGATCGTCAACATCTCCTCCATCGCGAGCCTGGTCGGGATACCTACCTTATCCGCCTACGCGGCCTCCAAGGGCGCGCTGGACTCCTTGACCAGATCTCTCGCAATCGATTATGCCAAGGAAGGTATTCGCTGCAATGTGGTGAATCCCGGACTCATCGATACACCGATGGCTGCTCCACTGATGAGCAACCCCGAGCAGCTGGACCCCATACTCGCTCACTACCCTATTCGGCGGGCCGGCAAACCAGAAGAGGTGGCAAATATGGTTCTCTATCTGGCTTCAGACGAGGCTGCCTGGGTTACCGGTGGAACGTTTCCTATCGATGGGGGAATGTCCATCTCGTAGCAGACACTTCAAGGCAAATGGGCAACGTCATTAGCTGTCCGTCGGTCGGTTCGAGGAAGAAACGGGAGCTGTGACAACGTGAATCTATGGACATCAATACCCACACCCAATTCTGCGGCGTGATCGGCAATCCCGTCGAGCACTCTCTTTCACCAGCCATTCACAACGCTGCATTTCAGAAGCTTGGGCTGAATTTCGTCTACCTGGCATTTCCCGTGGCAGCAATCGGTGATGCGATCAAGGGGCTTCGCGCCCTGGGAAACTTTCGTGGCGCCAGCGTCACCATTCCCCACAAAGTGGCAGCAGTTTCGTTTCTTGACGCGGTTGAGCCGACAGCGCGTCATATCGGGGCGATTAATACCATTGTGGCTGATGATGGAATTCTTACGGGCCATAACACAGATGCGACCGGCGCCTTGCGCGCGCTTCGTGAGGGCGGCGTAGATTTGAAAGGCCGACATGTAATCGTGCTGGGGTCCGGAGGCGCCGCTCGCGCAATCGCCTTCGCCCTTGGGACAGAAGCCAAGATCGATCGCTTGACCATATTAGGAATCGATGAGCAGGAGCGTGCGGCCTTGGCCGGAGATCTTCGGGTAAAGACTGGGATGGCGGTTCAGGAATCACTACTTGATGAAGTTACTTTACGGAAGGCGCTACCGGAAGCTCATGTGCTGATTCATTGCACACCAATGGGTATGTCGCCAAAAGTCCATGTGACTTCTGTGCCTGCGATGTTGCTTCATGCAGGATTGACGGTCATGGACATTGTCTACAACCCTCGGGACACCCAATTATTGAAGGATGCTAAGGCGGCAGGTTGTCGAACGATTCCAGGGCTCGAAATGTTTCTTCATCAAGCCGCAGCTCAGTTCGAGCTTTGGACTCACCAAGCTGCTCCGGCCGACGTCATGCGTTCCGTTCTGGAAAGTCGTTTTTTATGAATATCGTGCTGATAGGCTATCGAGGGACCGGCAAGAGTACGTTAGGCAGACTCCTTGCTCGGAGGTTAGGACGTGAGTTTGTGTCAACCGATGAGGAAATTGTCAAACGCGCGAGACGTACGATTCCGGAGATCGTCGCCCAGCAAGGGTGGGATTACTTTCGCGATCTCGAATCCGATATCTGCAGGGAGCTTGGTAGCCGCGACCAGCTTATAATCGATACAGGCGGTGGAGCCATACTTCGCGCGCAGAATGTCGAGGTGTTGAAAAAGAACGGCACTCTGATCTGGCTGACGGCCTCGGTGGAGACGATTACGAAACGTATTGGCGGTGATGATCAGCGGCCCTCATTGACGGGGACTAAATCATTCGTTGATGAAATTGAAGATGTGTTACGAGAGCGGACGCCGAAATATCAAGCAGCAGCTCAGCACACCGTAGTGACCGACGGTCTAACGGCTCATCAGCTGGCTGAGACGCTGCTCTCACTGACCTGAGCCTACCGATCTTTGTCACGGTTAGGTCAAGATGCGGCTATGCCGCTTCCCTTGTCCTTGACAAGGCCTTCTTCGAAGTGATTGAAATAGCGTATGCGCCCGTAGCTCAATTGGATAGAGCATCGGACTTCGGATCCGGGGGTTGGGGGTTCAATTCCCTCCGGGCGCACCATTTCATCGACGGTATTGCTTCGAGATAGAATCCTCAATGTATCAGTAGCTTGTAGCCCAGTAGCTTCCTCCTTCGAGAGATCCTTCCTCCACGGGAACTGCACGGAATCGCCTTAGCGCTAGCAACATTCTTGCATTGATCAGCCTTAACCATGGGGTCTCGGAAGGGTGCTATGCTATATGCAGGCCCGCGTGAGACTTCTGAATAGAGAGGTTTCTAGGCCGAGGAGATGGGAGTATAGGTCCGGACAAGATGCTGCTCCTGCGGATGGGGAGCAGCTAATAGTACAGTCACCAAAAGGAGGGGCGCATCATGAATCATGCAGTCCTCCATGATGTTCGGGCTGGGTTTTTTCTGATGGTGTGCCTGGCCATGTTGGCCTTCATTTGTGCTGTAGCTGCCTTAAGTACGGTGATGCGCCCGGCTCGATGGGCTGATCGCAAGCCAGCTTAGTACTAAGCTCTCCTCTTTGTCATCCGCTCATTCTCACTGGCTGAAAGAGGGGAGACACGTTCCCTCACCTGCCGCGCCACCCTCAAAAGCCTGACAATTCAAGCAAAATGGCAATGGGCCCTAGAAAGACCCATCTTTTCATTCTGGTGCTATATTTCATATGCCCAGCGATATTTTATTTAATAATGGGAGAATAACCATGATCGGACGTCCAATGAAAACAAGTGTTGTGGCAGCGATGGGGCTTATTCTATTGATTGGGCAGGGTTGTAGCATGAAATGGCTCCAGTCCGATGGAGAGACGGAGTCAGCGTCTGGGCAAAAGCTTACCGGTTTCTCAAAGAATCCCACGGAAGAGCGCTTAGGGAAGGGTGGCGATATCGTATCACTTACTCCCTCTGCGATGAGCGCCCGTCAACGTGCGGAAATAACCAAAGAGGAAAAAGCGGCTATCGAAGCCGGCCTTCAAGACGTATTCTTTGGATATAATGAGTGGGCGCTTTCAAATGCAGGAATGGAAGCATTGAACGTCGATGCTCAGTGGCTGAAGGACCATCCTGGGGCGGTGATGAAGGTCGAGGGACATTGTGACGAGCGGGGAACAGCCGATTACAATATTGTGTTAGGCGATAAGCGAGCGAAGACCGCACGCAGCTATCTCATTGAGTCTGGCGTCTCCCCCAAGCAAGTGGCGATTGTGTCCTATGGCAAGGCGCGCCCGTTCTGCTCAGACCCAGCTGAATCTTGTTACCAGCAGAACCGCCGTGGGCATGTACTGTTGAATGTGAAGAAGTAACAAAGGGATTCACAGTCTCGAGCAGGTTGCGGGGAAACTCGATTGACACATAAAACGCTAATGACGCCTTACCAGTGGAGCTATTGTCGAAATAGTTGCAGGATGCTCAAAGGGCCGTCCAGCAAGGCCGCCGCGAGCAAATAGGCAAGGAGATACAGGCCTCACTTAATGTGGGCCGTTCGTCGATCTGATGAGTCTTGGCGAACGGAACCCCGACCTACGGTGCTCCTGACCTCCGGGAATCTCATCCCGTACGTTGAGCCTCTCAACGGTAAGAGAACGATGCTGGCGGACCTTTTCAGCATCCTGCTAGAGACCCCGGAGCCTCTTCATGGAACTCGGGGTTCGTCGTTGTTGATGGGGGTGAAATACTGATGGCTCTCGCAAGGAAACAACAAGAATCAGATAAGGGGCATCTTCAACCTCGCATGACCAAAGAGGCGCCTCGTTTAGAGAAGCGTCAGCAGCCACGGTTTACATCACAGTTCAGAAGCACCATTTCTGGCGGGCAAGGAGAGGGCCAAGGTCGCACGCTCGACCTCTCTGTCGGCGGCTGCATGATCGAGACAGATTTGCCTGTCGTGGTGGGGGCCTCCTTTGAGTGCCGCATCTATGTCCCAGGGCTTGATTGGCCGCTGAGGATTAACGAAGCACAAGTGCGGTGGGTCAAGAGCAATACATTTGGAATTCAGTTCACAAAGATCCAGCCTGATGAGGAGGCAAAGCTGAAACAAGTCATTGCTAGACTCAACGAAGAATTTAAAACCTAGTCCTGCTCTTGCTGCTTTCCTTCATTGGCCTCAACACTTTACATGCGCTGACCGCGATCGGCCTGAGCGGATACTCCTGCGTACAGGGAGCTGTTCGCAGCCTGGCTGCTCCCTGTGTTATAAAGCAGCACGAATATTTAACAAATCAGGATCCTCCTCGACTGATTCTCAAGCTGCGCTACCGGAGATTTGCAAGATGGAACAGACCGCATCCTCCTCACAGATCGGGTTGAGCATTGCCACGTTAGCAGGCGGCTGCTTTTGGTGTCTTGAGGCAGTGTATGACCAGATGCAGGGTGTGGTCGCGGTCGAGTCTGGTTATATTGGTGGACAGGTTGATCATCCGACCTATGACGCTGTGTGTAGCGGCAGGACTGGTCATGCGGAAGCAGTACGGATCTCGTTCGATCCGACCCTTGTTAGCTATCGTGAGTTACTCGAGGTGTTTTTTGTTATCCATGACCCCACGACACTGAATCGGCAAGGGCATGATGTTGGCACACAGTACCGTTCGGCCATTTTCTATCACGGGCTCGAACAGAAACAGATTGCGGAGGAGGTTATAGCGGCGATTACGAAAGAAGGGATTCATCCAGGACCAATTGTGACCCAAGTCGAGCAAGCTGGAACATGGTATGAAGCCGAGTCCTACCATCAAGAGTACTATTCGCGAAATCCATTTCAGGGATATTGTACCGCTGTCGTTGGGCCAAAGGTCGCCAAGTTCCGTAAACTCTTCACGGTAAAACTCAAGAAGTAATGCTTCTCTCAGACGTCACATTGCCCAGGGTGCGAACAGGCTATTGCGATAGGGCCATCGCTGGGTAGAGCGATCAGCGTAGTGAGCTCGGATTGTGTGGGCCTGCAACTGCATGAGGGAACTCAAGCCACAGGGGGCTTTGTCGCAGGGATTCGATTGTTGCAGGGTGATTGAGTCGAGAGTTGTAGTTAGGTATGGCTTTCGTGGTCAAGCCAAGCATCTTCGTGCCCCCCTGGTTGCGCAGATGCGTTCAGCCCCTCAAAGTCGAACAATCGTCGGTCTAGGAGTAGCGGAGGGGCTACGTTCGACAGGGCGGCGAACATGCTGTCTGTGCAACCAGGCGATCTGTGCTCCCACTCGCGCAAGAACATTTTCACATGTTTTCGTTTGAGATCTTCTTGTGAGCCGCAGAGGTCGCAGGGAATAATTGGGAATGCCCGCAGCTCCGCATATCGAGCAAGATCGTTTTCCCGTACGGCAGATAGAGGGCGAATCACCACATGCCGGCCGTCTTTGGAGCGTAGCTTGGGCGGCATGGTCTTGAGCTTGCCGGTGTAGAACAGGTTCAAGAGCAGAGTTTCAATGATGTCATCGCGGTGGTGACCCAGCGCGATCTTCGTCGCGCCCAATTCCGTGGCAACGCGATAGAGGATGCCCCGACGGAGTCGGGAACAGAGTGAACAGGTTGTTTGCCCTTCAGGGATGAGTCGTTTGACGATTGAGTAGGTGTCCCGTTCCTCGATATGGTATGGGACTCCGATACGTGAGAGATAGTCGGGAAGGATGTGGGCCGGAAACCCCGGCTGCTTTTGATCCAGGTTGACCGCAACAAGGTCGAAGTGAATCGGCGCGCGCCGTTGCAAGACCAGCAATAAGTCGAGCAGCGCATAACTGTCTTTCCCCCCCGACAGGCAGACCATGACCTTGTCGCCATCTTTGATGAGGCCATATGCGCCGATGGTTTCGCCGACAAGGTGAAGCAGCTTGGTTTGTAGTTGTTCCGTAGCGTCGTCCAACTTTAGGAGCGGTTGCGAGGGTTTTGCCGAATGTGCCATAGGTTGGCATTCTACTCGGTCAGTCGCATGGCTGTCGATCTTCACCGGGGGTATCATGAGGAATGATGAACACCGATTCTTCGCAAAACATCAGTCAGTCCTGTTCGTGTGCACGGGCAATATCTTTCGAAGTGTGACTGCTGAGTATGCCCTTAAGGCCCGTCTTGATGCTGCTACATCCTGCGTCGTCAGCTCGGCAGGGATCGATGTCAAAGTCCAGTCGATGCATGATTGGGTTCGGAGCGGATTGCGCGAGAAGGGGGCCGATTCGACAGCGCATGTCCCACGGCAACTCACGAGAGAGTTAGTTGAGGCTGCTGATCTTGTTATTGCGATGGGACTAGACCATCAGACCTTTATTCGAGAGCGGTTTGGACGTGAGGTTCCCCTCTTTAATCAGGTTTGCCTTGGTCGCGATCAGCCGATTCTTGATATACATGAAGTGATGCCTGATTGGGAGACTGATCCAGGACGAGCCTGGGCCTATGTGAAATTGGTGATTGATGTCATCTGGGCCACGGCGCCAGCCCTTCGTTCTCACCTCTGCTAGCCATATTTTGCGCATCAGATTGCCCTGCTAGTTCATTCTTGGACTCAATCGGACATTTTTTCTCCACATAGGTGCAGCATAGAGGGAATTATTTCCCCAATCAGAGGAATATTGAAGCGCATGCTATATTTTCTACAGCGCCTTCTGCAGGTTAACCATATGGAATAGGTATCGATGCACCGCTCACTGGCACATGAAGTAACAATGTCTAGTCATGATCCAGTCGAGCCCGTATGGGCCTCCTGGTCGAATGAACAGCTCCTGGACCTTCCCATGAGCCAACTTGGCGTTACCCTCGAAGGAGCGTTCCTGTCAGGGCAGATCCAGCAACTCTACGCGGAGCTCGAAGCGAGGAAGCTTATCTTCCGTCCGCATTTTTGGTTGTCCAACGAATGGTTTACACCCGATGGTGTATCGGGGATTGCCGTGCCGTTTTACCTGGCTCACCCCCGCCTCGCAAAACTCGAACTGGATCAGATGATCGAGGTCGAGGGAGGGACACCGGAATGGTGTATGAGAATTTTAAGACATGAGGCGGGCCATGCCCTAGAAAATGCCTTTCGGCTCCGGCGTCTCCGCAGCAGGCAACAAGTATTCGGTCGTTCGTCCGATCCCTATCCAAGATATTACAGCCCCAAGCCCTATAGTCGGAGCTTCGTGCGGCATCTCGATGTGTGGTATGCGCAAAGCCATCCGGATGAGGACTTCGCGGAGACCTTTGCGGTCTGGCTCACACCAGACTCAACCTGGGCAGACCGATACAAGGGATGGCCGGTGCTTAAGAAGCTGAAGTATGTTGATGGGTTGATGAATGAATTGGTCGATGTACGACCCAAAGTGGTCACGACCGAGGAGATCGATCCGTTATCTGAATTGAAGAAAACCCTCCGTGAGCATTATGAGCGAAAGCGCAAGCACTATGGAATTGAACGATCGTCACTATACGATCCGGATTTGAAGCGACTCTTTTCCGATGCCCCTGTCCATGCGGACAAACTGAGCGCCGCTACCTTCTTGAACCGCTTTAGAAAAGAAGTGCGCCGCAAAGTCGCAGCCTGGACCGGCGAATATCAGTATACGATCGATCAAGTCTTGGAGGACATGATTCAGCGCTGCCGACAGCTACACCTGCGATTACCGCTCGCAGAGGAACAGGCGAAGTTGGATTTTACAATCTTGCTGACGGTCCACACGATGAACTATTTGCGGAGCGGACGGCATAAGGTGGCAGTATGAGGCGGCTCCGTATCCTGGTCCTGATGCATGAAGATCTGGTGCCGCCGGATCCTCTGGATGGGCAGGAAGTGAATGGAGCAGAGTGGAAAACGGAATACGACGTAGTTTCCACGCTGCGCAAGCTAGGACATGACGTCAAGCCCTTGGGGGTCAAGAGCGATCTCGGAGTTCTTCGATCTGCTATAGAAGACTGGAAGCCGCACATCGCCTTCAACTTACTCGAAGAGTTCGATGGGGTGGCGGTATACGATCAGAATGTCGTGTCGTATCTTGAACTGCTGCACGTGCCCTATACTGGCTGTAATCCGCGCGGGTTGATGCTGGCGCGCGACAAAGTCCTCTCCAAGAAGTTGTTCTCGTTCCATCGTATTCCGTTCCCGGAATTTATGGTGGTACCGCAGGGCCGGACGGTTAAGCGGCCCAAGTGGCTGTCATTTCCCTTAATTGTAAAATCTGTGACCGAAGAGGCGTCGCATGGGATCTCTCAGGCGTCCATTGTTCAGGATGACGACAAACTCAAGGAGCGAGTGGAATTCATCCACGCGAGCGTAGGGACAGGTGCCCTCATCGAGCGGTATATCGAAGGGCGTGAATTCTATGTTGGAGTGCTGGGCAATGGACATATCCACGTATTGCCTGTGTGGGAGTTAATCATGGATAAGCTTCCGGACGACGCCCGCCGGATTGCGACAGAACGAGTCAAGTGGAATCGTACGTATCAAGACAAATATGGGATCCGGTCATGCGAAGCCAGAAATCTTCCCGAAGGGAAAGCCGAGGAGATTCAACATCTCGCGAAACGTGTGTATCGCGCACTTGGCCTCAGCGGCTATGCACGTATAGACGTAAGAATGGACGCGGACGGGAATGTGTATGTGCTGGAAGCCAATCCGAATCCGCAAATCGCGCACGACGAAGATTTTTCAGATTCAGCGGAGAAAGAGGGCTATACCTATAAAGATTTGCTGCAAGAACTACTGAACATCGGGTTGCGCTGGCGGCCGGCCAAAGCGGCCTAGCTGTCTCCTATTTGTTACCTCTCCCTCGCCCAATACTCTCCGACACACGTCAGGCCCGTCAGAGCGCTGCACCCTTGTAGGGCTCTGCCTGCGCACCTGTGCCGTGGATCATTAAGAGTTTCTGAGCGGAAAGTGGCAGGCGCGAACGGCGGGAGTGGTTCCGCTCGCGTGCTTACCTAATGGCCGAAGCGGAAGCCAAACAGCAGTGCAACGCTTGTTTGATCGTTCTCGGGTAGCGACGGCGAAAGATTGATGTCGTGAAGATTGACGATTAGGGTCGAAGTCAAGGCGATGTTGTGGCTGGCCTGATATTCCAGTGAAGCACCGATAGGAATATACCAGCTGGTGTCGTTACGGTCAATGCGCCCGGGGCCGGTTCCGCGGTCAAGATCTGCGTGGATTAATCCGATACCTGTGAAAGGGACCAGGTTGATGCCATGATTAAGCCGAAAGTAATAGCGAGCGACACCGGCGAAGGATATCTGGAAAAGATCGCTCATCGGGCTAAGCTGCATCAGCGGTCCGACAGAGAAGTTCCGATCGAGGTAGTAGTCGCCACTGAAGGCCAGGGTGAATACCGTGTTATGGACCGTTCCAGCGGTGAGCCCCAGGCCGCTCCCGAATCCCCATCGTGGTTCGTCTGCATGGGCGAGGGGTGCCCCTATGGTTGTACCAGTGCCCAAGATCGCCAACAGCAAGGCGACACAGATCCATTGTGAGAATGTGGCGGTAATCTGTCGAATCATGATGGCGGACTCTAACACAGAGGGCCGGCTTGGACAAGAAGTTTGAGTGCGCGAGAGAAGGTGAGGTATGCTTTGCCTCCAGAGATGAAGGAGGAGCCAAGCATGTCAGCCAATTCGATGACGCCGAAGGAAGCAGCAGCAGCCCTGATCAAAGCGATGCCGATCGGTCTTTCTCTTCAGCAACTGGAGGAATATGGGATCGAGGCGACGACGGAGCAGGCTCAAGCCATCACCCAAGAAGTGCTCTCACTGAATCTGTTTTGGGTTTTTGCAGCCATCGAGGCGCATATCCCTCAGAAATATCAGTCCGCGCTGTCGGACTTCATATTGGGTGAGGTTGAAGCAGGATGGGGCACGACCATTCTAGGCGGTTCAGTTACCTGGACCGCCTTTCTCAACGAATGGCAGGACCGTCGCCGTCACTACAGCCGCCTGGTTGAAGAAGGCAGGAGCCCGCTTGCGGTGAGTGCGGAAGCCGTGGCTCTGATGGAGGAGAACCGGTTGGTTCCCGAAGCAGCACGGCATAATCTCTTGACCCTGCTGATTGATTTCGTGCCGGTCGACACCTATGGGCAGTTGCTGGAAGACGTCGGATGATCTTCTGGCCAACCGCGATCGGTCAAAGGTAGCGGTGATCGAGGACTCTTCCTGTTTCATCGAGCTCATAGAGCAGCGGCGCACCGGTCGGAATGTTCAGCTCCAGCACTTGTTCTCGTGAGAGTTGCTCCAGTTCCATGATCAGAGCTCGTAAGCTGTTTCCGTGTGCCGCGACGAGGATCGTCTCTCCTTTCAAGAGAGACGGCTTGATAGCCCTTTCATAGTAAGGCAACACACGTTCCGCTGTGTCTTTCAAGCTTTCTCCCCCAGGTGGACGCACGTCGTAACTCCGCCGCCAAATCTTGACTTGTTCATCGCCGTACTTCTTGGCCGTCTCTGCCTTGTTTAACCCTTGTAACTCGCCGTACATCCGTTCATTGAGAGCCTTGTCCTTTTCAATTGGGATGCCGGGCTGGCCGATGGTTTCGAGCGCGAGCCGCAGCGTTTCATTCGCGCGGGCCAACACCGAGGTAAAGGCGCGGTCGAACGTGAAGTTGCGCAATTTCTCTCCCGCGTCCTTTGCTTCCTGAATGCCGCGCGGGGAGAGGGGTACGTCTACCCAGCCGGTAAAGCGGTTCTCCAAATTCCATTGTGATTCGCCGTGACGGAGCAGGAGCAATCGAGCCATTGTATATTCCTCTCACGCTTGAAAGGGAATGATGGGAGGTCAAAGCATACTGGAACAGGCGCCTAAGTCAAGCAGCCATTTTCTCCGAATAGCGCAACATCCTATCCACCAACTCATTCCCGCAAGTATTCAACTCGGGCGGCGGACTTCACGAACAGGACTTCATGCGGTATTGGGAGTGGGTCTCTTGGCAGCGAGCAACATGATTTCTGGTTTACACGCTGCTGGGCGCGGTGGTCTTCTCTGGTTTTCCTGGTATTCGCTCGCCGTCGAGTGGTCCGTCCTGGACCATTTTGAACATGGTTATTGCGAACAGTATGTATAGTACGACTCCGATCCAGATCACGTAGGATTGGACGCCTCCAGCCGCCTTTAAAGCCTCGTCCTGTCTTGCAGGATCGATCGAGGTGTTTTTTTTAATTTCACCGATCTGCTCGCGACAGTGCCAGTAGTAGACATAGTTCGCTGTCGCTCCGGCCATGATGCTCCAGATGAGGCCCACGGTCATGTCGCCGGTCAGGTAGGTCGAAATCATCGGGCCCACAGCATAGACCAGGGCATAGACGTACATTTTCCGATAGAGAAACCAGAGGAAGGACACGTACAGAAAGGCCGGCCAGTTCCATGTCAGGGCGAATTTTGGTGATTCTCCCAGTCCGAATTTCTTAAAATATTTCAGGTAGCGATCGGCGTGGGGTCCGATGAATTGTCGCCAAAGATGTTCATCGGGGTCGATGAAGGGAGCGGCGATCGGCGGTTCCGGTTCGACGGCAAGGGTGTTTCCGCATTGGTAGCAAAACTTCGAATCGTCCTCGTTCTGCTGCCGGCACTGCGCACAGGATTTCATTCATCAGAGAGTATCACAATGAAGTGTCGCATGGGTAAAGAAGCCGCAAGTTGCTTCCATTGACTGGCCTATGCTACCTTCCCTTACTTTACAAGGGGATACGTCTGTCATGACGACAGAAGAACTGAAGCAAGACGCTGCACGTTACTTGATGCAGACCTATACGCGTCAACCGCTCTCGATCGGTCGAGGGAGCGGGACAAGGGTATACGATCTTGAGGGCCGAGAATACCTCGATTTTGTCGGTGGGATTGCGGTAAATGTTCTCGGTCATGGTCACCCGGATTTGGTTCAGGCAATTCAGCGGCAAGCCGCAGAACTGATCCATACCTCCAACCTCTATTACACTGAACCGCAAGTGAAGCTAGCCCAGACGCTGGTAGATCACTCGTTTGCCGACAAGGTGTTCTTTTGCAACAGCGGGGCGGAGGCGAATGAAGCGGCGATCAAGCTGGCCCGCCGGTATTCCCATGACAAGTATGGAGCCGGGCGGTTCGAGATCGTGACGATGAAGAATTCGTTCCATGGTCGGACCTTCGCTACATTGACGGCCACGGGCCAGGATAAAGTTCAAAAAGATTACGAGCCGTTACTCCCGGGCTTTTGCTATGTGGCCTTCAATAATCTGGAAGAACTGGAACGGTCCGTGACCGACAAGACCGCGGCGATTCTGCTTGAGCCGATTCAGGGCGAGGGGGGAGTTCACGTCGCGGATCGCGCATACCTACGGCAGGTCAGAGATCTGTGTTCGAAAAGAGATGTGCTGTTGATGTTCGACGAAATACAAACGGGGATGGGGCGCACTGGGACGCTGTTTGCTTACGAGCAATTAGGGGTGCAGCCGGACATCATGACCTTGGCGAAAGGGCTGGGTGGTGGCGTGCCGATCGGCGCCTGTCTTGCGACGGATTCTGTCGCGAAGGCATTCTCGCCCGGCAGTCATGCCTCGACATTCGGTGGCAATCCGCTGGCCTGTGCGGCCGGATTGGCGGTCTGTCATGCCTTGCTGGATGGCCACGTGCTCGATCATGCGCGCCGGATGGGAGAGTACTTTTCGCAGGGATTATCCGACTGTAAAGAGCGGCATAGAGTGGTGAAAGAAGTGCGTGGTCTCGGGCTCTTGCAGGGGATGGAAGTCGCGATGGATGCGAAAACCGTCGTGAGCGAATGTTTAGCCAGAGGTATTCTGATCAATGGAGCCGGCGAACATGTGTTGCGGTTCGTGCCGCCTCTCATCATCACCCAGCTGGACATCGATCGCTTGCTCGACACGCTTGCTCAAATATTCAGCAAGCAAACGGCCTAACCGTATTTACGCCTGATTGGACAGAGCGCGGATGACCACACGAGCGATAGAAAAGCGGGCTGACAAAAAAGACTTTCTGGATGTCGCGGCCATCAGCAAGTCAGAGGTGGAAAGCTTGCTGGCGTCCGCCGCCCTGCTAAAAGACAAACAGCGGCGAGGGATTCTTCACCCCCTGCTTCCGGGCAAGACGCTGGGGCTGTTGTTCCAAAAACCATCGACCCGCACGAGAGTGTCGTTCGAAGCGGGGATGAACCAGTTGGGCGGCCACGCTCTCGTGTTGCCCATGGCAGACATCCAGCTCTCGCGCGGGGAAAGTATCGCCGATACGGCGCGTGTGTTGTCACGCTATCTTGATGCGATTGTCGTCCGCACCTACGACCATTCGATTGTGGAGGAGTGGGCGAGGGAAGCGACGATGCCGGTGATCAACGGGCTGACCGACCTGAGCCATCCCTGTCAGGCGCTTTCGGACCTCTTGACCATTCGTGAAAAGAAGGGCCGGCTGAAGGGAGTCAAAATCGCTTATATCGGCGATGGCAACAATGTGGCGAATTCATTGATTGAGGCAGCGGCCAAGATGGGCATGATCATCGCCCTCGGGTGTCCGGTAGGATATCAACCTGAGCAGCATGTGGTGGATAGGGCTCGAGTTGAGGCAGCAAAAACCGGCGCGGTGATCGAGGTCGGGCACGATCCTCTTATCGCGGCGAAGGAAGCGGATGTCATTTATACTGACGTGTGGATCAGCATGGGACGTGAGCGGGAACATGCGAGGCGATTGAAAGTTCTGGCTCCCTATCAAGTAAACAGCCGACTGCTGAATCGGGCCAGGCCGGACGCGATCGTCATGCATTGTTTGCCTGCCCATCGGGGTGAAGAAATCAGCGCCGAGGTACTGGATGGCCCACAGTCGGTCATCATTGACCAGGCGGAAAATCGGCTGCATATGCAGAAGGCTATCTTAACGAACCTATTAGGCAAGAGGAGTCGAACGAGACGATGAAGCGCGCTATCAAGAAAGTCGTATTGGCTTATTCAGGCGGGCTCGACACCTCCGTAATCTTGAAGTGGCTGCAAGAAACCTATGGCTGCGAGGTCATCGCATTCTGCGCCGATCTGGGGCAGGGCGAAGATCTGCAAGCGATCAAGGCCAAGGCGAAAAATCTTGGCGTGAAAAAGGTCTACGTCGAGGATCTGCGCGAGACCTTCGTGAAAGACTATGTCTTTCCCATGTTGCGGGGCAACGCCATATACGAAGGCTGTTATCTCCTCGGAACCTCGATCGCGCGCCCTCTCATTGCACGGCGTCAGGCCGAGATTGCGCTCAAAGAGGGAGCCGAGGCCGTGTCGCATGGGGCCACCGGAAAGGGAAACGACCAAGTGCGGTTCGAGCTGACTTATACAGCGCTGGCGCCGAATCTCAAGATCATCGCGCCCTGGCGTGAATGGACGATGAAGTCGCGGCGTGAATTGATCGAGTATGCCGATCGGCACGGCATTCCCATCACGGCGACAAAAGCCAAGCCCTACAGCATGGACCTCAATTTGTTTCATGTGAGTTATGAGGGCGGCATCTTGGAAGATCCTTGGAAGGCGCCGCCGGATGAAATCTTTCAAATGACCCTGTCGCCGGAGCAGGCTCCGAACAAGCCGCTCGAAGTCGAGATCGGCTACGAAGAGGGCAATCCTGTGTCCGTCGACGGCAAGAAGATGAGCCCGGCGACGTTGTTGGCGCATCTCAATAAATTGGGAGGCGCGCATGGGATTGGACGTGTCGATCTGGTGGAGAATCGCTACGTCGGGATGAAGTCTCGCGGAGTTTATGAAACCCCCGGCGGGACGATCCTGCATGTGGCGCATCGCGGGCTTGAATCCTTGACGATGGATCGCGAGGTTTTGCATTTCAGAGACAGTTTGATCCCGCGTTTCGCCGATCTGATTTACAACGGCTATTGGTTCAGCCCGGAACGAGAGATGATCCAGGCTTCGATTGATGCGGCGCAGAAGGACGTGAGTGGCACCGCGAGGGTGAAATTGTATAAGGGAAGCTGCACATTGGCCGGACGCAAGTCGAAGAACTCGCTCTATCGGCTCGATATCGCCACGTTTGAAGAGGACGAAGTGTACAATCAGAAAGATGCCGAGGGTTTCATTCGGTTGAACGCGTTACGGTTGAAGATCAGAGCCCAGCGTAAGAAGGCTTCTTCCTAATGGCGCGAGCAAGAGGCGGCAGTCCTGTCGCGCCGGAAGGCGGAAAGGCGTGGGCGGGTCGGTTCAAAGAAAAAACGAACCGGTTGGTGGAGTCCTTCACCGTTTCGGTGTCGGTCGATCGCCGGCTCTACGCGCATGACATTCAGGGCAGCATCGCCCATTGCAAAACATTGAGGAAGGCGCGCGTGTTGACTGCTTCAGAATCCGGAATGATCGTGCGGGGGCTGGAATCGGTGAAGATGGAACTGGATCGCGGACGATTCCGTTTCACCCCTCAGGATGAAGACATTCATATGGCGATCGAGCGCCGACTGACCGAATTGATCGGCCCCCTTGGCGGGAAGCTGCACACGGGCCGGAGTCGGAATGATCAGGTTGCGTTGGATATTCGGCTCTACCTGCGGGATGAACTCGGCAAACTCATAGCATATCTGGAAGATTTTCAGCGGGTGCTGGTGGCGAAAGGCAAGGCCAATCGAACGGTCGCCATGCCGGGCTATACCCATCTACAGCGTGCCCAGCCGGTGCTGTTCGCGCATCATCTCTTGGCTTATGTGGAAATGATCGAGCGAGACAAAGGGCGATTTCGGGATGCATCGGTGCGCGTGAATGTCATGCCGTTGGGATCCGGCGCGCTAGCAGGAACCAACTACCCGATCGATCGTCGGTTCACCGCAGGGCTATTGGACTTCCCTTCCGTGACCCAAAACAGTCTCGACGCCGTGTCCGACCGGGATTTCATGATCGAGGTAGCCTCGGCCTTGTCGATCACGATGATGCACCTATCCAGGCTCAGTGAAGAATTGATCTTGTGGTCGTCTCAGGAGTTCCAATTCATCGAGCTTCCCGATGCTTTTTGCACCGGCAGCAGTATGATGCCGCAGAAGAAGAATCCCGATGTGCCGGAACTGGTTCGGGGCAAGACGGGACGGGTTTATGGCCACTTGATCAATCTGTTGACGACTCTTAAGGCCTTGCCATTGAGTTACAATAGAGACCTCCAGGAAGATAAGCCGGCACTCTTCGACGCTTTCGATACCGTCGTGGCCTCGGTAAAAATCTTGACGGAGCTCATGCGCCGACTCACAGTGAATCATGAGGTCCTTAGAAAGGCTGTTCAGGGTGGCGGCATGTTGGCGACGGAGGTTGCGGACTATCTTGTGACCAGAGGGGTGCCTTTCCGGCAAGCGCATGAGATTACAGGCCGTTTAGTACGGGCCGCATTGGATCAAGGTCGTGAGTTCACGGATTTTTCCATTGAGGAGCTGCGGACATTCTCCGAACGAATTGAAAAGGGACTGCTCGCTCGGTTGACGGTCACAGCTGCGATCGATCGAAAGTCTCAGATAGGCGGTACTGCCCGAACGAGCGTGGAGCGTCGTATCAAAGAACTTGAACGGATACTCTCGTGAAGGCCTGGCCGCCTGGCGCATCGTCCGTCGTAGTTGCTGTAACGATGGGAGCACTGGTGGCTTGCGGGGCCGTAGGGCCACCGGTTCCTCCGGAAAGTGTCGGTGTAAATCCCACCATCGAGAGGCAAAAACAGATAGAGGCGCTTGAAGAAAAGCAGCGTGCGGCAGCTGCGGCACGCGAACCAGTTGAGTCACAACCGGACCCAATGTTACAGGGACAGGATGTCAATCTGCCTTCGTTGCAACCGGTGGGAACCAGGTAAGATTTCAGCTTCCTTTGCTGGATCTGCAGAGCGGGTTAACGTTATACTGCAGATTCGATAGATGCTGCGCAAGGATGGACCGATGTTCCGCGGTATCGAGGCTGAGCAGTTTAACCGTCCGGTTGCTCAGGGCAATCTAGCGTAAGAAGACAGGAATTGCTGAACACATTTCAATGGGCCTATTGATAACTCCGGCTGGACAGTCGGGTAGAGGTTAGGAGGACTACTTCATGGATCTTATTCAACCGATACGGCAAAGTCAGCTTCTTGGGCAGGCGGCAACCATCAAGCATGTGCAAGGTAAGCGCCTGTTGCTGGTCGATCCCTACCCGCGCAACAACCCCTATCGGTTGACCGCTTCGGAGCGCCGCGCAGTATGGTTTCCCAAGCTGAGTTTACCGACCATTGCGGCCTATACGCCGGAGAATTGGGAAGTCAGTCTGATCGATGAAGCGGTACACGATATCGATTTTGACTTTCCCTGCGACATGGTCGGCATCTCCATGTTTACCTGCTATGCCCCTCGGGCCTACGAGATCGCAGCAGAGTTTCGCAAGCGAGGGAAGACGATCGTCATGGGGGGCGTCCATCCCACCTACTGCCCAGACGAAGCGCTGCAACATGCTGATGCGATCGTGTGTGGAGAGGCGGAAGACCTCTGGCCGCAATTGGTCGCGGACTATGAGGCGGGAAAGATGCAGCGCATGTATAAGATGACATCGTTTCCTTCTCTGGAGAATTACAAGAGCCCCCGCGTCGAATTGCTGAGCCCCGATTCCTATATGACGAGACAGTGCAGCTTCACGACCCGTGGGTGTCATTTCGATTGCGAATTCTGCAGCGTGTCCCCATTCAACGGAAAAACTACGCGGCGGCGGCCAGTAAAGGAAGTGATCACGGAGCTTCGGAACGTTCAACGATGGATTCGCAGCGAGCTGGTCGAGCGATTACGCGATGAGCCGATGTGGACCGCATTTCTCACCGCGCTGAAGATTCGAGTGGGCATTGAGGACGGCAGCATTGTCGCGTTTGTCGATGACCTGCACAACAGCAACCGCGCCTATTGTCGGGAGCTCTGGGCTGCACTCAAGCCACTCAAAATTAAATGGGGTTGCCAGTCCACGATGTTTTTGGCCGATGACGAGGAGATGGTCAAGCTTGCAGCGGAAAGCGGCTGCGTGTCGGTTTTCGTCGGGATGGAATCGCTCGATGAAGACGCCTTGGATGAAACGAACAAGCCCTTTAACCGAGTCTTGAAGTTCTCCAATGAGATTAAGATGTTCCATGATTACGGGATCATGGTAAACCCCGGGATCGTATTCGGGTTCGACAGCGACGATGTGACCGTGTTTGAACGGGCCGTCGATTTCTTGACGAAAAATCAGGTGGAGTTGGCGTACTTCAACGTGCTCACACCTCTTCCTGGGACGCAGTTGTACGACCGCTTCGAAAGGTCCGGTCGTATCTTCGATAGGGACTGGGCGAAGTATGACGGCAAGCATGTGGTGTTCCACCCGAGCCGGATGACGGTCGAGCAGTTACAGGACGGCTTCAACTGGGCCAATCATGAATTCTATTCGATCCCGTCAATCTGGAAGAGGCTTTCTGGCACAAGCCAACGGTTCATTCCGAGATTGGAGATGAATCGGGAGTTTCGGAAGTTGGTCAAGCGAACTTGTCCTAAGGCGTCCCTGTCGCCGCTCGCAGGTGTGTTGAAGAATCTCCAAGCGAAGCTTCCGGTGTTGGACAAGGAGAAACTGGTTCCTAGCGCGTTGCATGCTCTGAAACAGGCGTTCGATCCGAATGCGCTCTCAGCGCAACAGTTGATGTTTCACATCAAGGCCAAACGGCATGACAAGTTCGCCGCGTTGTTCGTGGATCTTGACGGTACCCTCGATCGTCTGAATGCCTTGGAATTGATTAAGCGGATTAAGGAAGCGGCCAATCAGGCGCGCATGGACATTATCATCAACTTCGAACACCTCAAACTGGCGACGCCGGACGCGCTCAAAGCGTTGGTGGAGTCAGATGCGATGAAGGTTGCAATCCCAAATGTGAAGGTCCGCTATCGTAAATTCAAGGATGCGTTCGAGGCCTCATTGCAGGGGTTCCCGCTCGCAGGTATCGAGCATCTTAACGAAGACTTGCAGGATGCATAATTTCGAATATCGTCACGGCGAGCTCTATTGCGAACAGGTGCCGGTCAGCCGGATTGCTAAAGAGGTCGGCACACCGTGCTATATCTACAGCTATGCGACCCTCGTTCGTCATTACCGGGCGTATGACGGGGCCTTCAAGAGCGTGCCTCATGTGATTGCCTTCGCCATGAAGGCTAACTCCAATATCGCGATCCTCCGCCTCATGGCCAAGGAGGGGAGCGGGGTGGATATCGTCTCAGGCGGAGAACTGTTTCGTGCGCTGAAGGCGGGTGTTCCCTCTTCGAAGATCGTATTTGCGGGAGTCGGCAAGAGCGCAGAGGAGATTCGCGAGGCATTGAAGGCCGACGTCCTCATGTTCAACGTCGAGTCCTCGGCCGAGTTGCAGGCGCTGAATGAAGTGGCAGCCTCTGTCGGGACCAAGGCGAGAGTCGCCCTTCGTATCAATCCCGACATCGATCCCAAGACCCATCCCTACATTTCAACCGGTCTCAAGAAGAGCAAATTCGGGATTGCCGCAGATCGGGCGCTGGAAGAGTTCACGCTGGCTTCCTCGCTCGCCAACATCGATGTCGTCGGGGTTCATAAGCATATTGGGTCGCAGTTGACGGAAGTCACGCCCTTCGTCGAGGCGGTCAAGAAGGTGGTGACGTTGGTCGGAGCCTTGAAAGCTCAAGGGATCAACATCCGATACGTCAATATCGGCGGCGGTCTCGGTATTACCTACTCGGATGAAACGCCGCCGTTACCACAAGATTTGGCGGATGCCGTGTCGCCACTGTTACGGGATTTGAATGTAACCCTCATCATGGAACCGGGCCGTGTCATCGTCGGCAACGCAGGCATTCTCGTGACCAAGGTTTTATATCGGAAAGACGGGGAAGCGAAGCGGTTTGTGATCGTCGATGCAGCGATGAACGACCTGATCAGACCGAGCCTCTACGGGGCCTATCATGAGATTCGCCCCCTGTCGGAGGCAGTGTTGCAGCGGCCCAAGCACCATGTGGATGTAGTCGGTCCGGTTTGTGAGTCCGGTGATTTTCTGGCGAAGGACCGGTCGTTGCCGGAGGTCAATCCTGGCGACATGCTTGCGGTCATGAGTGCGGGAGCCTATGGGTTTGTGATGGCCTCCAATTACAATTCACGGCCACGGGTGCCGGAGGTTCTGATCAAGGATGACGAGATCCACGTGATCAAGATCAGAGAGACGTACGACGACTTAGTAAGGGGCGAAACGATTCCCGCATTCCTCAAATAACCTCGGATCAGCTCTGTAGCGAGGGAGTGAGTATGTTTACAGGTGCGTTGGTCGCCATAGTAACCCCGTTTCGGAATGGCAAGGTCGATGAGCGGGCCTTTGGTGACCTTATCGAATGGCAACTTGCCAACGGAACGAGCGGGATTGTCCCCTGCGGCACCACCGGAGAATCGGCGACCCTCTCGCACCAGGAACATCATCGTGTAATCGAATTGGCCGTCGAGATAGTCAGTCGGCGCGTCCCAGTGATTGCCGGGACCGGTTCCAACAGTACGGAAGAAGCGGTCTCCCTCACCAAACATGCTAAGCAGGCTGGGGCCGACGGGGCCCTGATCATTACGCCCTATTACAACAAGCCGACGCAAGAGGGTCTATACCGGCACTACAAGATGATTGCCGAGTCCGTGGATCTTCCTCAAGTTCTGTATAACATTCCAGGGCGGACCGGCGTGAACATGTTGCCTTCCACGGTTGCAAGACTGTGTGGGGTGCCAAACATTGTCGGGATCAAAGAGGGGAGCGGATCAGTCCAGCAGGCCTCCGAGATTGCGAGCATATGCGGAGACAGAATGACGGTCCTAGCCGGCGATGATGCGTTAACCTTGCCCATGATGGCAGTCGGAGGGAAAGGGGTCATCAGCGTCACATCGAACATCGCCCCATCCGAGATGGCTCAATTGGTCAAGGCTTTCTTGGAGAGACGTATCGATGATGCGCGCCGGATTCATTTTAAATTGTCGCCGCTTTTTAGCGCCCTCTTTTACGAGACCAATCCAATTCCGGTGAAAACCGCGCTGGGCATGATGGGAAAAATCGATCCGGAGCTGAGGTTGCCGCTCTGTGCCATGGCGACTGAAACGAAGGACCAATTGACCAGGGTCTTAAAGGATTCAGGCCTCATCTAGCGTGAGGTGTAAGGTTTCGCATGATCAATGTCATTGTCGCAGGGGCTGCCGGCCGTATGGGCTGCCGGCTCGTTGCCTTAACCAAAGAATCGACCACCCTCACGCTTGTCGGCGCGATTGAAGGGAAGGGCCACTCTGCTGTCGGTAACGATGCCGGAGAGATGGCCGGTTGCGGCCGCATGGGCATCCTGATTACCGATGATCTCTCCTCGCTCCTCGATCGTGGCGAGGTTGTGGTCGATTTTTCCGCCCCTGAAGCAACCTTGCATCATCTACGTGCGGTTGCACAGCGCAAACGAGCCATGGTGATCGGCACGACGGGGTTATCAGATCGCCAGCTTGAAGAGCTGAAATCACTTGCCTGCCAAGTTCCCTGCGTGCTGTCGCCCAATATGAGCGTGGGCATCAATTTGATCTGCAAGGTCATCAGTGAAATGGCAAAAACGTTAGGCGACGAATACGACATCGAGGTGATTGAAGCCCATCATCGCCTGAAAAAGGATGCGCCGAGCGGCACTGCCCTCAAGATTGCCGAAGTATTGGCGAAAGCTGTGAGCCGCGATCTTGATCAGGTCGGCGTCTATGCGAGGAAGGGCCTGATCGGAGAACGGAAGAAGGATGAGATCGGAATTCAAACCATCAGGGCCGGCGATATCGTCGGTGACCACACGATTCTCTTTGGCGGGATAGGTGAGCGCATTGAAGTGACACATCGAGCGAGTAGCAGAGATACTTTCGCAGGGGGAGCCTTGCGAGCCGCTCGGTGGGTGGTTCAGCAGCAGCCAGGCTTGTATGACATGATGGATGTTCTGAGTCTCCGATAGTACCTCTTCCCGGTGCCGACCTCTCCATCATAGCCTGGAGTGCAATCGTGGCTTCCGTGACAGAGACTCTGTTGAAGCCCTGCCGTATTCATATCGACCAAGAAGGCTGATGGATGATAAACAATGATCGCGCGATGCGAGAGAGGCGTATGACGTTTCTGCGCCCTGTGTTATTGATGACTCGGCTTTTCTGGCGCTTACCGATCGAGTATCATCGGAAGAGTCCTGTCTGGGGAGCCTGAGTGCGTTTGCGAGCAGAGGAATGGATTGCGGATTATCGACCGACTGGCTCAAGCTCACGTTTGCTCACGTGGGTGAGCGCCGTAGCTCTTCGCATGGCGATCGTCGCAGACAGACGAGCGTAAATCTCCTTGGCTGACTCCGTCCAATCTGCATTGGGCGGATAGCCACGGAAGGCAGCTTCAGCTGCCTTGTGCTCGTCGTAAGTGAGCGGCTTCGGTTCTGTCATAGCGCCGGTTAATGTCTCGCGGTAATGGGCCGAGGTTCCTGGTCCGCTGATTTCCGTCGACCACAGTTCAAACATGCATACACTGTGATCGCAAGCCCTGCGTTCAGATCCACTGCCCGTTCCGGTAACATCGCCCCGCGGCATTTATCACAAATCGTCATGGCGGTAATCTACCATGATAGAAACCGAAAACATACCCACCTGAAGTACTGACTCTTCATGAGTAATAGGCTCTTCTGCCCATGCCCAGCTAGGCCATTTGAGTCGAGGGTGATGACGTGAATTTGTTAGTGTATCGGCGGGAATAGCTTAGGGAGTCCTTGACAGTGGTCGTACTGTCCCATAGGATTGTGGCATCGGTACGAGCCTACCACTATGTATAGAATTATCCTTATTCTAGGGCTGCTTGGAGCGCTGTATTTTCTCATTCGGCGTGCCCTCAGGAAGCTTAAAGGCAGAGAGAAGCCTGATGGAATTCTTCCAGGCGCGAACCAAATGATCCAGGATCCCGTCTGTTTGGTATTTGTTCCCAAGGGGGCGGCAATAACGGAAGATATCGGAGGGCAGACCTATTACTTTTGCAGCAAAGCCTGTGCGCATAAATTTCAACAGAAGCTGGCAGGCTAACAGCCTGAGTAACTAGAGTCGGAGAGTTTTTCTTCTTTGTCGAATTTGAGCGTGATCTGGCACTGATTGGGGGAGAAGTTGAAGAGAGGCAGGCCTGACTTGCCGCCGGCAATGCGATAGTAAGTCCAAGTCTCGCCGCCAAAAAATCGTGGGGCCTTTCCGCTCGGCGCTCCCCAGTTCTTTTCAAACCAGACCTTGTCCTTGCCCTGAAGCTCGGCCGGTTTGAGCGACTGATCAAGATAGGGATTGCTGCCACCGCAGCCAGTCAAGGCCAAGCTGAACAGGAGAACCCACGCTGATCGTTGCATCGTGCACTCTCCTTGGTCGTATAGATAGAGACGAAGACGAATCTAACGAAGGGATTCTATCCGGTGATTTCTGGTCTGTCAAACCGGGATATGCAGGCAAGAGATTGCAGCAGGGTTGAGTTCCTCATAGAATAACCGATAGTGGATTGACCACTATGCTTCTTATCCCGATGAAAGGACAAGCCAATGAAATTCTTTCTTGATACTGCCAACGTCAAAGAAATCCAAGAGGCTGCCAGCCTCGGACTACTCGATGGGGTCACCACGAATCCGTCGCTCGTTGCCAAAGAGGGGCGTAGTTTTAAAGAAATGCTCATCGAGATTTGCAACATCGTAGACGGCCCGATCAGCGCTGAAGTCGTCAGTCTCGAAGCGGATGCCATGGTGAAGGAAGGAAAGGAACTCGCGAAGATCCATAAAAACATTGTGGTAAAGGTGCCCTTGATTGCGGAAGGGTTAAAGGCAACCAAGAGACTGGCCGCCGATGGGATTAAGGTGAATGTTACATTGTGCTTTTCTCCCACCCAGGCGCTCCTTGCAGCAAAAGCCGGCGCCTGGTGCGTCTCGCCCTTCATCGGTCGTCTCGACGACATCAGTTCAAACGGAATGGAACTCATCCGCCAGATCCTGACGATCTACCGCAATTACGACTACAAAACTCAAGTGCTGGTGGCGAGTGTGCGCCATCCTCAACATGTCGTCGAAGCTGCGTTGGCAGGCGGGCATATCTGTACGATGCCCTTCACCATTTTTCAGCAGATGGTGAAACATCCGCTGACCGATAGCGGACTCAAGAAGTTTCTGGCGGATTGGGAAGCGCAAGCGAAGAAGTAACGCGAGCCAGCACTATTCAAGAACGTTTCTGCTGCAACTGCCGATGTTTGGGCGAGAGGTGCGAGGCCAGAGGCTAGGGGAGACCAGAGGGAATGTCTTTCCTCTCGCCTCGCGCCACTTGCCCCCCGCCCGGCTCGGTCAGTCGTTGTCGAGCCGTTGCAAATATATGGTGAAACATCGGCCTGGTTAATAGTCCGGTGAAGGTATTTTGTTGGCTTGGATGGTATGAACCGATCAAGGTAATGCCCCACGGAAGGATCTGTATGGTTCCATGGGAAAATTTCGGGAGCGGGGCGGGGAGTTTTAATCCCTCATCCCTGCAGGCTTTCAAGTAGTGATCGAACGCAATCTTGCCCAGCGCCACCACCACCTGTACCTTTCCTAATAGCCGGATTTCTTCACGCAGATAGGGGCGGCAGGCAGCGAATTCTTCGGGCGCCGGCTTGTTATCGGGGGGTGCGCAGCGGACGGTGGCGCCGACGTAACAATCCGATAGTTTCAGCCCGTCATCCCGGTGGTGAGAGCTGGGTTGGTTCGCGAAACCAAATCGATGTAGGGCGTCATAGAGCCAATCGCCGCTGCGATCCCCAGTAAAGACCCGTCCTGTCCGGTTGCCGCCGTGGGCAGCCGGCGCTAGTCCGAGCACGTAGAGGCGGGCTTGGGGATCCCCGAACCCTGGGACTGGGCGGCCCCAATAGGTCCAGTGCTCGAACTGTTTTCGTTTTTCTGCGGCGATCGATTCCCGATAGGTAACAAGCCGCGGACAGGCGACGCAGCCGGTAATGCGATCGTTGAGAAGAGTGAGCGCGCGCATAATGGGCGCAGTCTAGCACGAAATCTGAAAGTCGATCATGCTTGCCGGGTCCACACCGGCCTGTTAGCATACAAATTGGATTTCTGACCGTTCACCGCATGTAGGAGGCAGGATTGGTATGACGGCATGGGTTCAACAGGTATTGATGCTCAGTGGGTTGTCGATGGTACTCGTGCTTCCACTTGCGGCAGGAGCGCAGCCGCTGCCGGAAAGTTCCGAGGCGAAGGAGAGTCTGCTTCGATCTGGTGCCAATGGAGAACAGGAGAGAGGGGCGATTTCTCCCGATACCAATGAGGACCCCAACGAGCCGGAGGATCGTCTCGTCATCCTTCCGGAAATCAAGCGTGAAGGGGAGCGATACTTTCTGAGTTCGTTCAAGCTGCCCGATAAGCTGACCTTTGCGGGACAACCGGTCCCGCTGGACAATTGGCAAGTACGTGAACGTATCGAGTATGAGTTCTATCAATTCTTGGAAGACCAGGGAGAAAGCATCATCCTTGCCAAGCGAACCGGACGCTGTTTCCCTCCCGCCGAAAAGCAGTTGGCCGAAGCCGGATTACCGGACGACCTCAAGTATATGTTGTTGGTAGAGAGTAAGTGCGTGGCTGCCGCCTATTCAAAGGCGAAAGCGTCTGGGCCATGGCAGTTTATTCCTTCCACCGGGCGACGCTATCGTCTCAAGAGCGATGCGGTTCGTGACGATCGCCGCAATTTAGAAATGTCAACGGAGGCGGCGGTCAAGTATTTGCGCTACCTCAAAGACTTCAGGGAAAACGATTGGTTCATGGCTATGGCCTCGTACAATGCCGGTGAAGAACGGGTTCGTAAGCTGTTGAAGGATCAAAATATTACCGACTATTGGAAGATGCACGGGCCTCGGGAAACGATGCGGTATGTCCCGAGAATTATCGCCGCCAAAGAAATCTACTCGCAGCCGGAGAAGTACTTGGGGCTGAGCAAGAAAGACCTCTATTTGCCGGTGGAGACTGAAACAGTGACAGTCAATGTGAAAGATTCTCAACGGGCCCTCACCTCGATTGCCGAGGAATTTGGAACCTACTTCTTGGAACTCAAAATGCTGAACCCTGAATTCAAGAAGGATGTGCTCCCACGCGGAACCTATCAGATGAAGGTGCCACGCATGACTTGTCCGAATCGTTGTTTTACTCAGGACAAGACTCCTTAATCAAATAGTGAAGAAGTCACTCGTCCGACTCGCCCCCAGAAGCTGTGTAGGCAGCCTCTGGGGGCGAGCCGTTTCGCAGGGATGTTCGCTGTCCTCGTAACCTGTTCGACAGCGCGAAGGTTATTTGGGCGGGAAGGAGCCGAAGATAGTTTTTCACCTCCCTGCTGGTCTATTGTAAGTGTGATGCAGATTCCTTCCTCCTCTATCCGTCCTCTTCTGAGGAAACTTATCGTTCGAGGGCTGGCTGCGGTGGACGCTAGCATGGCGGTCGATCGCGCGATCTCCAAAAATGGGGAAAAGTTGGTCATTGGCCGGCGCCGGTACGACCTGCGTTGCTATGAACGTGTGGTTGTGCTCGGGGCTGGGAAGGCCGCGGCTTCGATGGCTCAGGCGGTAGAACAGCGGCTGGGCTCTCGACTGCAGGGCGGCTTCGTTGTGGTCAAACATGGCCATGTTGTGTCAACGAAACGCATCGTTGTGGCGGAGGCAGGTCATCCGGTCCCAGATCGCTTCGGCCAGAAGGCAGCAGCCAGACTCTGTGCTATGGCGGCAGAACTCGGCCGTCGCGATCTTTTAATCCTGCTCCTGTCAGGCGGCGCCTCCAGTTTACTGCCTGCTCCTGTCGCAGGAATTACGCTAGCAGACAAGCAGAGGACTACGCAGGAATTGTTGCGATGCGGAGCAAGCATCCGTGATATCAACACTGTTCGGAAACATCTTTCACGTATCAAAGGCGGACGCCTTGCCGAGCTGACGGAAGCTACAGTTGTGACATTGGTTCTGTCGGATGTGCTGGGTGACGACCTCAGCGCCATCGCTTCGGGGCCGACAACCCCGGATCCTACGACGTACCACGAGGCTGTCGCGATTTTGAAACGCTATCGTATCTGGCCGGCTATCCCTCAGCGGGTAAGGCAGCATCTTGACCATGGATGCCAAGGACTTCTGTCTGAAACTCCGAAGCCCGGCTCCTCGCGATTTCGTCGAATCCACCATCATATTGTCGGTAACAACGCAGCAGCAGTTAAGGCCGTAGCCTGTGCGGCGAGAGAGGCAGGGCTGCGAATCCTTGTGCGTCCAGCCATAACCGGAGAGGCACGTGACGAGGGGCGACGGTTTGGCGCTCTGGCTAGGGAGATTGTGCGAGAGGGTAAACTGCTGCAGGGGCCTTGTTGCGTGGTGGCCGGTGGAGAAACCACCGTGACCGTCTCCGGCAAGGGCATAGGTGGGAGGGCGCAGGAGTTCGCGGCAGCCGCCGCTCTGGAAATCGCCGGCCTAGCCCAGGTATGGGTAGCGGCAATCGGCACTGATGGCACAGACGGTCCGACTGACGCGGCCGGCGCTGTTGTAGATGGGAACACCGCGGCGCGCGCGCAGCGTCTCTCGGTGGACCTCGATGGCGCCTTGAAGCGCCACAACATCTATCCGGCATTAAAGAAGCTCGATCAGCTCATCATGACTGGTCCCACCGGCACGAATGTGAACGACCTTTACCTCATCTTGGTGCGGTAGGTACTATCCACTTCCATGGATCGCCCCCTCATCCTCCCATTGGCCTCCTGTACCGAACCTTCCCTTGTCGGGGGGAAAGCCTTCGGTTTAGCTCGTTTGATCGCTGGAGGATTTTCTGTTCCTCCAGGACTATGCCTGACGACGGAGGCCTATGATTGCGCGCTTCGCGCACAGGGCTTTTCTTCAGCGGAACAGTGGCATGCAGCGCTGCGTTCCTCCGGGGCCGAACGCCAACGGATACTCTTCCACTGCCACACCATCCTTCAAAATTACGATATCCGAGGGTTGACGGCTCAGTTCATTGAGCAGGTTCGCTTGCTGGGTTTGCCGTTGTCCGGACCTTGGGCAGTGAGGTCGTCAGCAACGAATGAAGATGGAGCTCGCGCGAGCTTTGCCGGAGTCTACCGCACGCGCCTCGGCATCCCTATAGAAGATGTGGGCTTGGCAGTGAAAGATCTTTGGATGTCGATCTGGGATGAACGGGTCTTAAACTATCATGCGACGTCCGAATTAACGGGAGCGCCTCCTGCCATGGCCATCGTGCTCCAACCGCTTCTGGAGGCGAGTGCTGCCGGTGTGGCCTATTCAGTCCATCCTCTCACAGGCAGAGCAACCCAGGTGGTGGTCAATGCGGTCTCGGGACTTGCTGCAACTCTCGTCGATGGCCGTATAACGCCGGACCAGTATGTGGTCGAGATAGCCGAGGACAATCAGCCCATTCGAATCGGCGAACGAACCATCGCAGGGCAGATTCAGGCATTACGGATGACCGATCAAGGGCTTCAGCAGATGACACTTCCGGACGAGGCCCTGGGCCTTGCCACATTGTCAGACGAACAACTACTGACCTTGGCTCGGGTGGTTAAACAGGTCGAACAGACATTAGGCCATCCAGTGGATCTTGAATGGCTTTTCGATGAGCGTGGCCTATGGCTGCTTCAAGCTCGGCCAATTTCAGGTCTTGGTGCACCCAGGCCACTGACCAATGACGATTGTGAATGGTCTCGCGCCAACTTCAAAGAAACCATGCCGGAACTCCCGAGCCCCCTCGGCCTGTCATTTCTCGAACAGTTTATGGAACGCTATATTCTCGCGCCCTATCGGCGCATGGGCTGCGTGATTCCTGAAGGAGTTTCGTCGGTTCGGACGTTCCAGGGGCGCCCCTACATCAATATGACGCTATTTTATTCCCTCATCGTACAGCTCCGGGGAGATCCTTCCTTACTGGCGGAGCAGATGGGAGGAGAAAGCATTACAAGAGTGCCGGAGGTCCGCCTGCTCAGGTGGCCGACGGTCATTCGTGCGGGCCTGGTGATGTTGATGGAGATGAGAAGGGCCGTTCGTTGTGGACCTGCCTGGTTCGCGGAGATGAAGGCGATGGCGGCAGAGCAATGTCCCGATCGAATTCGAATCCTCTCAAGCGAAGATATCGCCCCGCGCCTCGATGCCTTGGCGCAATGGCTCGATAAACGTGAACTGACGTTCGGCATCGCCGGAGGAGTTGCTCATTGTTTGCAAATGTTAGGCAGTTTGCTGCCCCGTTGGCTGGGTAAAGACTGGAGAGCTTTGCTGAACGGGGCGCTGCAGGGTCAGGCTGCGGTGATCAGCGCGCAACAGATAGTCCGATTGGCGGAAATCGTGGGCATGGTCCGGCGCGACCATTCGGTGACCGCGCTGTTCACAACAGAGCCGTGGGATCCGATGGAGGTTCGTCGCAAGCTCGATGGAAGCGACGTTCTCCGTGCCTTTAACAGCTACCTCGATGACTATGGCCACCGTGGGATCGGTGAGTCGGACCCCATGTCGTCTCGGTTTGCAGACCGCCCGGACCTGTTGCTGGCAGTATTGCGAACGCAGGTTTTGGCTCCTAACAGCACTACTCCAGCAGACATTCTTCAACGCCAAACAATGGTACGGGAACGGGCGCTCGCAGAAATTCGGGCCAGGTTCGGATGGCGATTCCATCGGTGGATTGTCTTTTCATGGTGGTATCGAAGGCTCTGTCGGTTCTTCGCTCTGAGGGAAGCGAACCGACATCATCTGATGTATTACTCGGCAGCGACAAGGAGCCTCCTGCTTCGCCTGGGTGAATGGCTGGTTGAACAGGGAAAACTTTCATCGCAAGAGGATATTTTCTATCTCACCATCGAAGCGCGCACCGACTTGCTAACAGGAGGATCCAGCGATTGGAAACGCATGATTCAGGCTCGCCGCGCTGAGCGAGATCGTCATGCCCCGATCAGCGTTCCGGACACGATTCAGGACTGGCAATCTGTGGTCCGGGGAACGAACGCATCACCTATTGCGGACTCCGAGGGCGTTTTTCATGGTATTCCCATCAGTGCGGGTAAAGTTGTGGGGCCGGTTCGCTTCGTCAAATCGATGGAAGATTGGGTCAGAGTCTGCCGTGGCGACATCCTTGTGGTTGCGGTTATCGACCCAGGCATGGCGCCGTTGTTTGGAGTTGCATCGGGGCTGATCGCCGAGATGGGGGGGACTTTGTCGCACGGGGCCATCATCGCTCGCGAGTATGGATTGCCGGCCATTGCGAACGTGACTGGCATCATGGCCAGACTCAACGAAGGCGACCGAGTCAGCCTCGATGCGGAGAGAGGGGAGATTATTGCCCTAGACGAACCGGGGGCGAGCCTTTCATGCGGCCAATCATGATGTATTCTTGTAGAAGTAAAAGTCTCAGCCACGAAGCAGCCTTGATCTTTCTCCGGAGTTTTCGTACTCTGATGAATCTTTCTTCCCCTATCGCAACGCCCTACAACTCTGCGGAAACGTATTCGGCGGCATGACGTGGACGGTCACCCATGATTGATGGTATTGCATTTGGTCTGGGACTCCTAGTCGGAGGCCTTCTCGGCTCGCTGATCGTCGGGGTGTGGGTTGCCTCCCGGGTACGAGCAAACGGGCAGGCAGAATTACAGGCTATCGGTGAACGGGCGCAGCGGGCAGAATCGCTGGCAGACGAATTGCGCCGGCAGGTTCTGCAACATTGCAGCGACCTCGACCGGACCAGGCAGGATCTTTCGGAGGCTTCCCAGGCCCGCGCGGTGGCGGAGACCAAGGCGGCCCAGGCAGCCCTCCATCTCAACGAACAGAAGACTCTCCTGGGCCAGGCCAGACAGGAATTGGCCGAGACCTTCCAGGCGCTCTCCGGCGAAGCCCTCAAACAGAACAACGAAGCCTTTCTCAGTCTCGCGCGCAGCTCGTTCGAAACGCTTCAATCAGAGGCCAAGGGCGATCTCGCTCAGCGGCAACAGGCGATCGACAGTCTGGTCAAGCCCCTCCACGACTCACTGCAACGATACGACGATCAGCTCCGTCAGTTGGAGCAATCGAGGCAAGCGGCTTATGGAGGGCTTGATCAGCATCTCAAGCTCCTGGCCGAATCGCAGCAGCGGCTGCAGTCTGAAACCGGTAACCTCGTGAAGGCATTGCGCGCCCCCGCCATCCGCGGTCAATGGGGAGAGATCACGCTCAAGCGCGTGGCAGAGTTGGCCGGCATGGTGGCGCATTGCGACTTCTATGAACAGGAGTCCATCACAGTCGATGGCGGAAGGCTCCGCCCCGATATGGTGGTTCAATTGCCTGGTGGGAGGCAGATCATTGTGGATGCCAAGACTGTATTGGCAGGCTACCTCGACGCGCATGAAGCGGGGACCGAGGAGCAGCGTCTTGAAGGGATGCGCCGCCATGCAGCCCAAGTGCGGTCACGCATGGATGAATTGAGTCTGAAAGCCTACTGGAATCAATTCGCGCAGGCACCGGAGTTTGTCGTGCTGTTCTTGCCGGGCGAACAGTTTCTCGGCGCAGCGCTGGAGCACGATCCGCGGCTCATCGAGGATGGTTTTCTTCGAAGTGTCGTCCTGGCCACTCCGACGACACTCATGGCGCTCTTACGGGCCGTGGCTTATGGGTGGCGGCAGGAGCGATTGACTGAGCATGCGGAGGAGGCGGGCCGGTTAGGGAAAGACCTCTACGAACGGATGGCTGTGCTGACAGAGCATTTGAATGATGTCGGGCAGGCGCTCGGAAAGAGTGTCCTGTCGTATAATAAGGCGGTCGGGTCGCTCGAAACGAGAATCTTGCCGGCGGCCCGTCGCTTTAAAGAGCTTGGGATCTCGTCCGAAAAAGAGATTCCTATGTTGGATCCCGTGGAACTCGTTTCTCGCAAGGCATTGCCCTATGAGAGCGAATAAGGAGAAGTGAATGGCCGATGAGCAGGCGATGGTAGAGGATTTCCACCGGACTTTTGATATCGTCCTGAATCGGATCCCGACGGTCGTCGATGGGCGGACACGCGAGCTCCGCGTTAAACTCATTCAGGAAGAGTTCGATGAGTTGAAAGAGGCCCTCGCAGCGGAAGATCTTTCGTCCATTGCCAAGGAGATGGCCGATCTCTTGTACGTCGTGTACGGGACGGCTGTGTCCTACGGCATCGAGATGGATCCAGTCTTTCGAGAAGTACATCGGTCTAACATGAGCAAGGTCGGCGGCTATAAACGGGAAGATGGGAAATGGGTGAAGCCAGCCACCTACTCCCCGGCCCGTATCGAGCCGATTCTTTCGGAGCAGGGGCAGATCCAAAGCGAGGTCCGGTCAGGTTCATGAAGAAATCCTACTGTCCCACTTGTGGAAGCTCGTTCGTTCGCGCGGTCTACCGGGAAGGTCTGGTCGAGCGTCTGTTGAGCTACGTCAACGTGGTTCCGTTTCGATGCCAGCTGTGCATGACTCGTTTCCGTTCCATCTCCCCCGATGCGGACCACAATAGGCAGGTGTCCGACCGGCGTCAGTACACGCGCCTGGCAGCGTCCATCGAGGCCCAGGTTCTCGACAAGCAGCAGCCTGCCGTGACCAACCGAATCACCGATATCTCTATGGATGGCTGTACCCTGCAAACGACTGGGTTCTTGAAGGGGACCCTTATCGAATTGGTCCTGAAGCCCTCGGTCGAAAGCGAAACGATCCGTATCGAAAAGGCAATGGTCTGTTCCGTTCGCCCCTCGTCGATCGGCCTCCGCTTTCTGGATGTTCAGTTGGAGTATCAACGCCGTTTGGCGCAGGTTGTTCTGGGGCTCTTAGTCGGTCAGGGCCTCGAATTCACGGTCAACGCGTAGCGCGACTCTTTCCACGTCACGATTCAGGTAGATAGGCTGAAGGCTTTTAGGAGTTGGGTTTCTTGTCCAACGAGGATTCATTTTTGTTTGAACCCAAGATCGTCGAAACCACCTTCAGCCTTCAGCCTGAACCCCTGATTGAGCACCTTTCTACCAGGCATCTTCACCAGCAGATTATCGATCAAACGAATCGGCCCAATCCGAATTGCGCCTAAGAGGACCGCACGAGCTGCGACGACGGATAGAGGTTCTAAACTGTCCGGATCGCAGACTGCCAGGTACTCGATTTGAATGGCAGGGGCCTGCTCGACGGTCTGCCGCATGGTTCGTTCGATCGCCGCCACGTCGTCTGTTCCACTCCGGATCATCTGCTCGCCGGCTCGGAGCGCTGCAGAGAGCAGAGGAGCAATTCGACGTTCATCCGGGCTGAGGAAGACGTTGCGCGAACTCATGGCCAGCCCATCCTTCTCTCTGACTGTCGGGCGCACAAGAATTGCCACGCCAAGGTTGAGATCGCTCACAAGCCGGCGAATCAACGAGGCCTGCTGGTAATCTTTTTGGCCGAACAAGGCGAGATGGGGCCGCACCATTCCGAAGAGTTTCGTCACCACCGTAGCGACGCCGGCGAAGTGATGGGGCCTGGCTGCCCCTTCCCATCGGCGCGCGAGCAACGGCACCGCCAAGGTTGTTTGAAAGCCTTCGGGATACATGGCTGCGGCAGTGGGCTCAAAACAAACATCGGCCCCCTCCTCGCGGCACAGCGCGCGGTCATGGGCGATCGGACGGGGGTATCTGGATAGGTCTTCGGTTGGACTGAACTGTGTGGGATTGATGAAGATGCTCACGACGAGCGCATCGCATCGTAATCGCGCGGCGCGAATGAGGGAGCGGTGGCCGTCGTGCAACGCGCCCATCGTAGGCACAAACCCGATGGTCACACCCTCCCCGCGTAATCCTTCACTCCATGCAGTCATGGATCGTGTCGTGCGGATAATCTTCATAAGCCTGGGGGCGGGCTACAAGCAGGGCGAGACCCATAACGGGTCGAGGGTTGGGGAAAGAGGAGCCGGACCTCCGGCTGTTTCCCGACCTCGGCGAGTAGTTGGCTGACTGTACGATGGAGTAGCGGATGCATGAACAGCGGATCGAGTTCACTCAATGGCATGAGGACGAACCGTCGTTGGTGCATGCGAGGATGGGGCACCACGAGATCGGGTTCATTGATGATTCGTCGTCCGTAGAACAAGATGTCCAGATCGATGGTTCTGGGGCCTAGCCGGTTTTCCTCGTCACGGTCGAGCGAGCGCTCAATCTCCCGCAGAACTTCCAAAAGACTGTTTGGTGTGACATCCGTCTCCAGCTGCACGACTCCGTTTATAAACCAGCCGTCGCCAGGTTGGGCATGATCCTGAACCGGTTCTGTCTCATACAGCAGCGAGACTCCCGATAATTGGGAGTGTGGCAGTAGGCTCAGCAAAGTCACGGCTCGGTCGCAGAAATCCAGCCGATCGCCGATATTCGAGCCAAACCCGATGTAAACTGTCTCGCGATGCATAGTGCTCGACAATGATGAATGTTCAATGATGAATGATAAATGTCGATGCCCAGGCTCTCTTTAATTCAACATTGAACATTACACATTTAACATTCGCGCTAAAACCCAGCGCGCTTAATTCGCTCCACCGCCTCGGCCAATCTCTCTTTCGACGTACAGACTGTCATCCTGATATACCCTTCGCCCGGCGCGCCGAAACCGTTGCCGGGAGTCGTCACGATTCCGGTCTTCTCCAGCAAATGAGCCGTAAAAGACGTAGAGGTATATCCCTTCGGCACTGTGACCCAAATATAGAACGCAGCTGGAGGCGGATCGACCTCAAGGCCAAGTTGCTTAAGGCCTGGGACGAGGGTGTCCCGCCGTTCTTGATAGATCTTGCGCAACCCGTCTGTCACAGAGTCATCCAGGCTGAGTGCCGTGATGCCGGCTTCTTGAATAGCCTGGAAACAGCCGGAGTCGAGGTTGCTCTTCACCTTGCCGAGCCCGGCCAAGACGTGCTTGTTCCCGACGGCAAACCCGATACGCCATCCGGTCATATTATAGGTCTTCGATAGTGAGTGGAACTCGATCCCCACGTCCTTCGCGCCATCGACCTCCATGAAGCTCGCAGGGGGCTTGCCGTCATAGAATATTTCGGAATAAGCCGCGTCGTGGCAGACGATCACTTGATTTTCCTGGGCGAACTCCACGACTTGCTTAAAGTAGTCCTTGCTCATGATGACCGACGTCGGGTTGTTCGGCGAGTTTAGGAACATGAGCTTCGCCTTTTTTGCGACGTCTTTGGGGATAGCCATCAGGTCAGGCAAGAATCCGTTCTGTTTCGTCAGCGGCATGAAGTGGGAGACGCCACCGGCGAAGCTGGTCCCGACAGGGTAGACCGGATAGCCGGGACTCGGAACGAGCACAATGTCCCCCGGATCGACAAATGCGAGCGGAATGTGCCCGATGCCTTCCTTTGAGCCGATCAGGGCGAGAACTTCTTCCGCCGGGTCGAGGGTGACGTGGAAGCGCCTTTTGTACCAGTCAGCGACGGATCTTCTAAACGATAGCATGCCCTCATAGGAGGGATACTGATGGTGCTTCGGGTCTTTGGCGGCCCTGCCGAGACTTTCAATAATCGGCGCCGGCGTCGGAAGATCCGGGTCGCCAATTCCGAGATTGATGATATCGACGCCCTTGGCGATCGCGGCCTGCTTCATCTTGTCGATGGCGGCGAACAGATAGGGAGGCAGTGTTTTGATTCGGGTGGCAACTTCGATCGGGAAACCAGACATGCGAACGGGCTCCTTTCGTGAATGAAGCTTTCAGCCGTCAGCGATCAGCTTTCAGTCAACACCTGAAGGCTGATTGCTGATAGCGCACCACAAGAAGGCCGCTTAGAGTACTTCAGAGCAGTGTCGGCAATCAACGCTGAGGAGAGAGAAGGTGGCCAATAAGACGATCCGCGATTTGATGGAGTTGCGGAAGGTGAGGGACGGCTGTTGTCATTACCTGTTGTGCAGCCAGCCCCGCTTTCGAGAGGTCAGGCGCGCATTCTCGGCACAACGATTCGATGCCGGCCTCTTCCATCTCCAAATGAAACAGAAGTCCGTAGGCGCGAGATCCATAACGGAAGGCTTGTAAGGGGGCAATATCGGAGCTTGCCAAGGGCACAGAATCTTTGGGGAGGTCGAATACTTCACCGTGCCATTCGAAGACCTCGAATGACTCAGGCAGCGTGCCGAACACAGGATCTTGTTTCGCCTCAGTCGTCAGCCTGACGCTCGTCATGCCGATTTCCAGTTCCCTGCCGGAACGGATGGAGGCGCCCAAGGCTTTCGCCATGAACTGGCTGCCCAGGCACACGCCGATTACAGGCGTACCGGCATGAAGCGCTGACCGAATAAACGATGTCTCTTCCGCAATCCACCGATCGGAATCGTTGACCGACATCGGCCCACCCATCACGATCAACAGATCGCCCGCATCTTTCGGCAGCCCATCTTGGGGGACGAGGTACGGCTCCAGGCTCACATCTCGCTTGGTCAGCGCCGTGGTGAAGGCCCCTGGTCCTTCAAAGGGAACGTGTTTCAGACAGACAGCGCGCATAGGGGTTAAATGTCATAGAAATAGCCCAACGTCAAGTGCGGGTGAGCGCCGGCGGGTCTCATCTGTCGCTTTTCTCCAGTGGCTGCGAGTCAAGCTTCTTGTCGGAGAAGATGTCTGAGCCGGTGAATGTCTTGGCTGCAGTCCCATCTTTCTCAACTCCCTCATCTCCCTCGGGGCTGTAAATCTTCGGACAGGCTGAGATATTGCTGGCGTTGGGAAGTGAGGAAGCATTGGGCGTCGGTGTAGCGGTTCCAGGGGAACCAGTAGGCCGCCCGGTCGACATCCCCACCGAGTAGACAAACTGCCAGTCCGCATAGCGGGCTTTTTTCTCAAATGTCTGGTAGGGAGGCGAAAAATTGCCGACCTTGATCGGCGCCTTTTCCGACAGGCTGTGGACCCCGATAATCCGGCAGTCCGGCGTTGTGATCAATCTCCATCGGGCCTTCCCGGTGATCGGGTCGGCGTAGATTTTCCGTATGTGGCGGACTGTGCCCGGGTACCGGGAGTCGCGAACCAAGTCGTCGAGGCGCTTCGGGTACTCCCTCTGTGGACCTTGGGGATTTGAGTAGTAGCGGCCAATGGCTGTTCGGAATTGGCCGCCGACAAACAGCAGCTCTCGCTCCTTCTGGCGATCTTGCTGGAAACTCCATATCACTCCGGCCAATGCCAGTTGTGTCCCGATAAGCGCGACAGCAAGCAGAACCCCGATGTAGGTAAAACCCTCCTGCGAGCGTATCGACCGGTACCTCCGGCACATGTTCAGCAGGCGCAGAGCGGGTCTGCTTCGTCTGTTACCAGTCACCGTAGGAACCTCCACCTGTCGCTGTCCCTTCCGCGCCGCTTTTCACGTCGTAGACGCCTCCCTTCTCAGGATCGTCAGGCGGAATCACGCGCCAGGTCGTCGTGGTCTCTGTAAGCGGATCGACCGGGATGGAGCGGAGATACTTTTTGGTGGCCAAATCTTGAAGCTGGTCCGGATACCTTCCAACGTCGCTGAAATATTTATCCAGGGCGTCCCGCATGATCCAAAGGTTTTCCCTCATGACCACTTCTTTGGACTTTTGCAGACTGGAGAAATACCGGGGCACTGCCAGGGTCAGCAGCGTCGAGACGATGGCCAGGACCACCAGCAGCTCGATGAGCGTAAAGCCCCGCGCGTCCTGTCGATAGCATGATCGCATCGCATCACCCTCTACCATTTCGAATAGGGAATGCCGTTCAGCCCCACGCCTTTGTCGAGGGAATAGATGTCGAAGACGTCGTTGCCGGAACGTGGTTCGTCGGGTGGACTGTCGTAGCTTCGGAGCCCCCAGGTTTCTTCCGGTTTTACCGACGGGTCATCGTGCAGAGGGTCGCGGGGCACACGGCGCAAATACACAAGGCGCTTCTTCTTGTCCGCACTCGTCTGATCGACCACTCCCTCTGTGAGAACCTTCAGGGACTTGGGATATCCGGAATCCGTCGTGCCCTTCGTAATCTTTCCTGAGTCGAAATCCTTGCGATAGCGATCGATGGCCTCGCGAACTTGCAGCAGCGAATGCCGGAGTTCCTGCTCTTTGCTCCGCTGCGAGACTAAAGTTGCAAGGGGCATGGCGGCCGAGGCCAGAACTCCGACGATCGCCACAGTGATGACCATCTCCACCAGCGTAAAGCCCCGTTCAGCTCGGATCCGCTCGTTCATGGAACCTGTCCTGCGCTTTCCGCGCCTTCGGCCTGGGCCGGCTCATTGTTAGCCGGAACCTCGGAGGCATCTTCGGCGGCGCTTTTTTTCGTTCTTTCCGGGTCCGGAGCGGGGGTCAGCTCATTTCGCGCCGGGCTTTCAGGAGGATTTCCAGTAGCGGCCGGCACAGTCACTGCCTTAAGGCTGTTGGCTTTCTTCTCGCCAACCGAGGCTGTGGCAGAAGCTGGCTCATTTTGAGATGGGCCCTCGGAAAGATTTCCGACAACGGCAGCTCCCATCGTCTCATTAGCGGGCAGACCGGCGGCCCCTTTGGTATCCCTAGGGGACTTGCGTTCGTTCTCACTCATCTTGACCGTCAAGGGAATGCCTCGCGAGCTTTCTGTGCCGTACAATATTTCTGACGACGCAATGTTAGGGCGCCTGCCGTGCCGGATGACATGGGGTGTGATCGACAGGGCAATTTCCTGTTTGCTCTTATCGATCTTCTCGGAGCTGAAGAGCCGTCCGAGGATCGGGAAACTACTGAGTCCCGGCACTTTGCTGGCTGTTTCACGATCGGCGTCGCTGATCAGCCCTGCCAGGATCTGGGTTTCGCCATCCCGCAATCGCAACACGGTCGAGGCAGACCGCGTGCCGATCTGATAGGACAAGCTTGTCCCGGACGTGACCTCTTTCACAATGCTACTGACATCCAGGTTCAGCTTCATGGAGACTTCGTCGTCCCAATAGATTGTCGGCTCCACTTCGAATTTCAGCCCGACATCGAGATAGGTCACGCTGCCGGTCACCACCGGCGCCCCGGTCGCCAGGGGCGTCACCGCGTTTGTGAAGACCGGCACACGGTCTCCAATATGAATCTTGGCCTTTTCATAATTTCTCGCTCTGATCCGCGGGCTGGAGAGGATATTGACATTGGAGTCTTCCCTTTTAAGATTGATTGTCGCTGCCAGACTCGACATGCCTGTGTGAGCGCGATCGAATATGAGACTTTGGAGCGTCTGGACCGCCTTATCTCCTGCAGGGCCGAGGGCGGTGAGGGTGACTTGGTTAGGATACTTGATCCCGATCTCTGTCAGCTTCGAGCGCGTGATCTCCACGATTTCCACTTCCATCATGACTTCCGAATCCTCCAGATCGAGCGAGATGAGGAGCTTCTCGGCCATGCGGACCACCTCCGGCGTATCCCTCATCACAAGCAGCCTCGCATGCTCGTCGATGAACAGGGACTTGGTGTCCAGCATCACCTTCAACAGGTTCATCGCCTGCTTGGGGTCTGCGTTCGTGAGGTGGAAGGACTTGACCATCTGCTCTTCGTAGCGCCGCCGTTTATCCGGCGTGTCGGGATAAATCAAGACGATGTTGTCGGCTAAGAGTTTTCTATCCAGCGCATGCTGAGCGAGCACCATGTCCAGCGCCGACTCGATCAGCATATCCTTCACAAAAATGTTCGTTTTGGTTTCGCTCTTCACGTCTTTATCGAGCACGAAATTGATGCCGCTGGTGCGCGAGAGCGCCTCGAAGACCATGCCCAGTGGAGACTCGCGGAACTGCAACAGGGCGATGCGATCCTCTTTCAAGCGCAGCTTCGGCTTGACCGGCTCCGGAGGCGGGTTTTGCGAGAGAATACGGTCCAGCATCTGTTTCGCTTCGATGTTGTTCGGGTCCGTGCTCAAGATATGCCCCAGTTGTGCCTGAGCTTCATTGAGTTCATTGTGGCCGATCAGATCCTTGGCCATCCGGATCTCAAGCTGGTTCGTTTCCGCATTCTTTGTCGACTCGAGACCGGCCAACGCTTGCGCATTGGCTTTGTCCAGTTCCAGCACATGCTCATAGAGCCGGCGCGCCCCCGTGAAGTCCGAAGCGGCGCGGGCCGCATCCGCTTCCTGAAGAACCCGCTGGACGACATATTGTCGCGTCATACGCAACTGGGTCTTCAAGAACGCACTGTCCGGGTCTTTTTTCACCGCGTCCTCCATCTTGGCCAGCCCGACCTCCAATCGCCCGGCATTGATGTCCGACATCCCCTCGTTGAATAGCTGGGTGGCGCTGCAGCCGGCGAGCCAACTGGCAAGCAAGGCACAGCCGAGTATGCATGTCCAGAACCTGGTTCGAATGTAGCGTGTCATGTTGCAGACCCCATGCTAATGGTTTGCTTGCGATCCAACGGCAGGTAGGTCACGTTCAACTGCCCCCCCTCCTCGCCGTCGATGGAATAGACAGAGTCGAGGATCTGTCCGACTTCAACGGTGTACAGTTTGTTGTCCTTGATCAAAAAGTAGATCGTCTGCCCGGATAATTGCCGCTGGACTCCCGCAAACGTGAAGGGGAAGGGCGGAGTTGGAATCACGACAGGCGGCGGTTCTACCACAACCGGCTCGGTCGGCACCTCCTCGACAATGACCGGACTTGGGGGCGGAGGCGCGGAATGCGACCCGGCCTTTTTAGATTTTCCCTTAGAGCGAGACCCGTCCTGTTTCGAGGAGGAGGAAGGGGTAGGGGGTAGTGGAGACGAGCTCTCCTGTCTCACGCCATCCGGAAACATATCGTACACGCTCTTCCCGGTCACCCGCTGATTCAGCTTGCCGAGATCGAGACCGAGATTCCCCTGCGGACTCACCGCCGGACTGCCTGCGGATCCGACGGCAGCCTCCAACAGGATCACCAGGAGGGCCGCGAGCATCACGTATGTCGACGTGGAGGCGGCCATCAGCTATCTCTCCGTAAAAAAAGTGTGAAGCTGACCGTCGTCGTTGCCTGAGCGCCATCCATCATATTCTTCTCGACATCCACTTTTGCGAGAGCTGCACTGGGAATCTCGGCTAACACCGCTCTCAGGAACTGGCGTACGTTTAGATAGGGACCTACCAACGGCAATGAGGCTTCATAACGGATCAGACGGCCTGAATGGTCGTCGATCACATGATAATGGCCGGCCTGTAAAACCAGGTGCTGCTTCTGAGCCAATTGATTGATCTTTCGCAAAGTCTCCGGCACTTCCTTGGCCGGGGGGAAAATGGCATAGAAGTCAGACAGTTGTTCTTTGGGGGTGCGGGGAGCCATGGCGGGAGATGCTCCCGATCTCTGGATACGCACCAGAGAAGCTTCGAGTTCTTCCAATATCTGTGCCTGCTCCCCCTCGAGGGTGAGTACCGCAGACAGGTAAAACATCACCGCAAAGGCACAGAGGCCAAGACCAACGGCGCCCGAAACACCAAGTCGCTGCACCCACAGTGTGAAGGTCCATCCCATGTGCCCCACTGACGGAAGATTTCGCTTGGTCTTGGAGAGGCCCCCCTCGACGCTTGAAGCCGCAAGCCGCTGCCCCAGGAGTCTACGGGCCCACCCCGGCCGCGCGACTGACGGCTGGTTTCGTGTGGCCTCCTTGAGAGCGGTCATTCGGCCTGCCAGGATCTCGCCCCACGGAATCGGCAAGGGGCGCAGAGCGCGTGCCTTCTGAGCCTGCGGCGCAGGGTCGGTGGCTGTCGATGCAGGCCCTGTCGATCTGAGGAATCCGCCGAAGTTCATGTTCGCACTCTCCACTCCGCCACGATAGAAAACCGCACCGGCTTCGCGTGATCCTTCTCTTCCCTCTGATGACGGCTGAGGTATGCATGATCGATGATGTCGAATCCCGCCAGTTGCGTCACGAAATCCAACAAGACATCGAAGTCGGCCGCTCGCCCATCGATCACCACGCGCTGTTCACCCACGTCCGGATGGATGGCCATGAGGGCGATTTGATTACTGTGCCGGCCCCACACCTCTTCCACCGCGATGAAAAGCGGGTCCCACGGAATGGTGAGCTGTCCCAACACAGTCTGGGATTCTTTGATGTCCGCGCGAAAGGTCTTGAGTTCCTCCGTCAACTTTTCCTTTCCCATGCGCTCCCGACCCGTCTGCTGCCTGAATGCCTCGATCTTCTCCATCACGAGAGCAGTCTCTTCCCCGAGATACCAGTAGTACGATCCGACCACCACGACTAGAAACAGACCGATGCCCAGCCAGGCAGCTCCCTGGCTGGTCCACCAAATCACCCGGTTGGTATAGTCGAGCCTTAAAGGATGCATGTGAAATGGCTTGCCTCCTCAACCACCTGAGGGCGCACGTCAGCCGTCCTCTTCCTGGTGCTATTGCGTTCCCGTTCACCGAGAAATCTCACTGGGAGCCCCATGGCCATCGAATCGGTCCCCGCACGGGAAGGCGCCAATAGATACAGAGCGCCGGCCGCAGCAGACTCCTCGCCGATCAGTTGCTCCCGCGAAAGCCATAGGGATAGCTCCGAAACCCAGTCGCCCTGCGTTCGCCAACGCCGCAGCGCAACCCAACGGTTCCGGCCCAGGAGGGCTCCACACAGCATGCCGTTCTCCACCGTCACAAACCACTGAGCCTCTTCACGAAAATCCTGCTGCCAACGGTTAAACGATGCCATGAGCAGAGGTTCCACACTCACGAGTTTCGTGTGGCTCGCTGCCGCCGCCAGGGTCAACCGGCTCATGAGAGACTCGTCCAGCGCGCTGGCGACATGAGATTCACCAGGCCTGTCGAGGCTCATCCGGATCGCCCAGTTCTTGGCGACCGGGCCATGGGTCACCGCAAAATGGCGCCGGGCGAGCACCAGATGTTCCTTCTCGTTGCTCAAGTCGTTGCTCCAGGGCACCAAGACATAGCGCACAAAATGGTTGGAGAGGATGATCCGGAGCGATGCCCCCCGCCACTGAGGATTGGCCGCTAAGTGGGCTTCCAGCGCTGCGGCAGCCGGCTCCCAGCCGGCGGAACCCTCGGACGAGCCGGACACCGGGACCGTTGTCGTCGTCATCAGTCCCGGGCGCAAGCCGCGGGGCCGATGCCCCACCAGCAACCGGTCTGGGCCCAGGAAGATGCTGATTTGGTCAGCCCACAAAGGTGACACGGTTGATCTCCTCCAACGTGGTGATGCCTTGACGAACGAGATCCATTGCAGATTCCCGGAGGAAACGAGTGCCGGTCGCCCGTGCCGTGTCTTTGATCCGGCGGATCGGTTCTTTCGCGATGATCTGTTCGCGAATCCCGTCGTCGAGCAGCAGCACTTCCGCAATGGCCTGGCGTCCCTTGTACCCGGTTTCATGACAGTGTTTGCAGCCGACACCGATTCGAAAGTTGAAATCCGTGGCTGCCTCGTCGGTCAGCCGTGACGCGGCCAGCAATTTGGAGTCCGGGCGATGGGGCTTGACGCAATGGGCGCAGAGGATCCGTACGAGACGTTGGGCGATGACCCCGTTTAAGGCCGAGACGAAATTATAGGGCTCGACGCCCATATGTATGAATCGCCCGATGATGTCGAATACGTTGTTGGCATGGACTGTCGCCAACACCAGGTGTCCGGTCAAAGCGGACTGGACGGCGATCTGGGCTGTTTCCGAATCCCGAATTTCCCCGACCATAATCTTGTCCGGATCGTGTCTCAGGATCGAACGCAGGCCGCGGGAAAAGGTCAATCCCTTCTTTTCATTGACGGGAATCTGCAGAATCCCCGGCAGCTGATATTCCACCGGATCTTCGATCGTGATGATTTTGTCCTTGCCCTGGTTCAGCTCATTGAGCACGGCATAGAGAGAGGTCGTTTTCCCGCTTCCGGTCGGGCCTGTGACCAACATCAAGCCGTAGGGCTCGGAGGCGAGCCCGCGGATCTGCGCCACCGTCTGCTCGTCGAAGCCGATCATATCCAGCCGGAGCCCCTGGCTCTGCTGCGATAACGACTGTTTGTCCAGAATACGAATCACCGAGTCTTCTCCATGGATACTGGGCATTACCGATACCCGGAAATCTACCGCGCGGCCAAGGACGGCCAGCTTGAAGCGTCCGTCTTGGGGAATCCGGCGCTCCGAGATGTCCAGTTCCGACATGACCTTGATGCGTGAGATCGCCTGCTCTGCCATTTCCTTGCCCTCTACCACCTTCACTTTCAGGAGCACCCCGTCGATGCGATACTTGATCGTGAGGTACGAGGTTCCCGCTTCAAGATGGATGTCGCTGGCACCGAGCTTGAACGCATCGTAGATCGTCGAATGCACCAGCTTGACCACGGGGCTGGTCCCTTCACTGATTGACTTGATCGACAGGTCCTCGATGGCCTCGGACACCCGGCGATGCTCCGGATCGAGCGCGAGGACGTCATCCATCGCGCGGGCTCCTGCCTCGTACTTCGCGAACATTTCAAGGAGCGTGACACGATGGACCAGGACCCACAGAGCGGATTCCCGTAGCTGTTCATTCGCCCATGCCTGCCTGGCCGGATCGAACGGATCGCAAAACGCCACACAGAGAAGGCCTTGTTCGTCGTGGAACGGCAGGCATTCATGCGCCACCGTCTCGGGATAGGAAATACGGGTAAAATCCGCCTCGCAGACTTTGAGGGCCTCCTGGCTCATACATGGATAGTGGAAAGTCGCGGCCAGTTTCGCGGCAAACTCGTCGGGGCTCAATTGACACTGATCGTCCAGCGCCTCGATCACCCGCCGTTTCGCGCGAACAGCATCGGCCTTGGCGAGCGCCAGTTCGCCAGGTGAGAAGACATCCTTGCCGACGAGAACCTGTTCGGTCTGGCTCATTGGATACTCCCTGCGAGTTCAAATATGGGGAAATACATGAGGAGCACGATCGTGCCGATCACGAGGCCGATGGCGGCCATCAGCGCAGGCTCGATCAGTTTCGTCACCCAATCCAGCGCACGGGCGATGTCTTCGTCGTAGAAGACCGCAATCCGTTCCATCATCTCCCCCATTTGTCCGGTCCGCTCCCCCACTCGCAACATGCGGTGGGCGACCGGAGTGGTCAATCCGTGCGATTCCATCGCCTGGGAAACCGGCTTTCCTTCGCGGAGATCATTCACCGCCGCTTGAAGCGGACCGCGTAATGACAGGGGAAGAATGCCTGAGACCATCTCGATGGCGGCCACGATCGGGATACCGCCCTTTACCAGCATGCCCAACGTGCGATAGAAGCGCGCCAGATCGAATACCTGGAGCCGGCTCCCGATAGAGGGAATCGATCGAAGCTGTGACAAGACCCGCGTTTTCACAGCGGGAAGCGTGAGGCCGTAGGCAGAGGCGATCCCCACACAGGCCAGGCAGCCCATGACCAGAAAGCCATGCTCTTCCATCACCTTTCCCCACTCCAGCAAGAGCTGCGACAACACCGGAAGATCCTTGCCCGCGTCCTCATAGATGCGGCTGAACTTGGGCACCACATACATCAACAAAAACAGCATCACGAGCCCGCCGACGACGAGCAACACGACCGGATAGATCGAGGCGCTCACGAGCTTCTTACGAACCAGCTCCAGTTGCACCTGGTAGGCAATGTATCGAGACAGGGCCTCGCGGAGATCGCCGGTTCTCTCGCTCGCACGAATCGTCGCGACATAGAGCGCGGGAAAACTGGAGGGCAACTGTTCGACCGACGAGGAGAATGTGAGCCCGTCCCGCAGTTTGGCCAGAATCTGTTCCAACACTTGCTTCAAGTCCGGATGGCGCTCTTTTTCCCGGAGTGTCTCGAGCGCTTCAACCAATGACAGACCAGCCCCCAGCAGGGCGATCAGTTCCTGACTGAACAGGGTCAGAGGGAAAGTCGTCCTCCGCTTGAAATACGAAGCCAATCCATCCCGCTTCGAACGGAACGTCAACACCTCGTAGCCCAGCCGCTCGACCTGACGGCAAGCATCGTCGGCATCGACGGAGTCGACGTTCAATTCCACCACCGTATCCAGCGACTGGATGGCCTTGATGTGGTACTGCATAGCCCCCTTACCAGTTCGTGATGTCTTCGTTTTCGACCGTTCCACCAGGTTGCGCATCTTTGCCGAACGACCATAGATCGAACTCGCTGTGCTCCCCGGGGAATTTATACGAGTAGGGACGGCCCCATGGATCTGTGGGAAGGGTTTTCTTCAAGTACGGCCCCTGCCATTTTGCTTCATCCGCCGGTTTGACCATGAGAGCGGCCAGTCCCTGCTCCGTGGAGGGATAGCGGCCTACGTCCAAGCGGTATTGATCCAGCGCTTGCTCCACCGCAGTCAATTGGGCGCGGGCGGTCTTCGCCTCTGATTTCCCGATTTGCGAAAAGTATCGAGGCCCGACAAATCCGGCGAGCAGACCGATAATCACCATCACGACGAGCAGTTCCAGAAGTGTAAATCCCCTCTCCCTCTTGCGATTGCACAGGGGACAGCTCCCGGGACAGCGTAGTTGTGGCATCGTAGATTCCATAGCGGCTCCTTTGCGTTGCGTGGTCCGATTTTCCTCACCGTCGTGTGTACAAAGTCCCGTGGCCTCCAGTTATCTGGTTGTGGGCTGATAAACGATAGTATGGGGGGGCGGCAAACCGCACAATACCCTCTCTGGTAGGGCATTGCCCTTCGTTGGAGGAACCGGAACGGGCCGCAAAAGTAGGGGCGAGGCGTGAGAAGTGAGACGTAAAACGTGGAACGTTTCAGAGGGGAGCGTTCGGAAATCCTACGTGTTACCTTTCACGTCTAGCGTTTGACGACTTCGGGTGATTCGGAGCACCGTCTGGGCGATTTGCCGATGGTCCATCAGGGCCGGCAACGATACCCACCGGTTTGTCCTGTCGTCGCCGACAATGACAATTCCCGCATGCTGTGTCTTGTCTGCGTCACGGGCTGGGTCAGGATCGTAAAGGCCCATCGCCCGGCGTAACTGTTCAATCTCCGATTCGTCTCCGGTTAAGAAATGCCACCCGCTGAATTGCCCGAAGCGCCCGGCATACTCCTTCAATATTTTCGGCCGGTCTACTGCAGGGTCGAGCGAGATCGAGAGGAAAATGAAGTCGCGTCCGATCCGGCTCCCCAGAATCTTGTGGACCCTCGCGAGATTCGCTGTCGTCGGACTGCAGCTTTGCTGACAGCTCGTATAGATAAAATTCACGAGGACCGTCTTGTCCTTGACCAGGTCATCGTAGAAGCGCACTGACTTGCCGTCTTGTGTTTGGAGGAGGATATTGGGGAAGGCGTCCGAGGGCTTCCCCATAGATCCGCGCTGGTTAACATCTTTCGGTTCAGAGGCGGAAGCCGGTGGGCCGTTCAATGGCTCCACTTTGCTCGTGCCGGGAGACGCCCCCACAGAGCAAGAACAGATAAAGATGATTCCCGCACAGGCCACGAAGTCCCAGAAACCCCGTGACCGGCGTGGAGCCTTTGCAATCACAATTGATTGCCTCGCTTGTTCATGTCGAAGTCGCAGTTTGGAAATCCTACCCCTCGATCTTCAAGACGATCCAGGTCTCCGGCGACGTCGAAGTAGATGCGTCCCTCTTCCTCCAGTTCGGTACAGTCGGGAACGACGCCGGATACCTCCGGATCGATCCTGGCCTCTCCATCGAGCGGACTGGGCTGCCCGAAGGGCCTTGGGTCAAAGAACGCCATCATCCTCATGTCTTCATGGTCGACATTGTGACAGTGAAAAGAAAAAGGCCCGGTGAAGGTGCGGAACTTGATCAACACCTTGGCGACTTCTCCTCCGTGCAGGTTGACCAGATCGCTGTTGAACGAACGCTCGAACGGAGGCGTTTTACCGTTGAGGCTCTTGATCTGAAACCCCTCAAGGTGCGTATGGAACGGGTGCCACCAGCCGCCGGAATTGTTCTCAAACGTCCATTCTTCCGTGGTCCCCAGTTCCGGCACCGCATCCGTCCGTCTCGGATTGAAAAACCGATTGTTGATCGTCCAGGCCCCCATGGCACGGTCGGACCGGAAGCTCCGCGTCGCCACGACCTCATTGTCGGAAACCGGAGTCCACTGATCTCGGATGATCGTGCCATTGTCGATGATGACGTCGTTGGCCACCGGAGCGCCGGTGACGACGAACTTCATCAGTGCGGTTGGCTTCTTGGGATCCACTCCATCCCCCTTGCGCCCGCTGGTTTGAATCATGATGTTCTCGATAAACACTTCGTTGGGCGCGTTCCTGAAGTCGATGATCACGTCATGGCGTTGGCCCATGGCTAGTTCGAAAGTCTTCACAAGACCGGCCCTGGGGAAGAGCCAAGAGTCCGCCCCGAACACGAGAAAGGGCTGGCCGTTACTGAGTCTGAGTTGATAGATTCGCGCATTGGAGGCGTTCAAGATTCTGAAACGGTATTTGCGCCGCTGCACCTGCATAAACGGCTGCACCGTCCCGTTGACCGTAAACACATCGCCCAGGCGGCCGTCGTGGTTGAAGAAATCGAAGAAGAGCGTCCCGTCTGCGTTGAACCGTTGATCGGTCAGGGCCAGGCCGATATCGAACCCTTGCAACGGATCCGGCAGGACCCGGTCCTCGATCAACTGTTCCTCCCTCTCGTCGAACATGAGATAAAACCCGGCAAGTCCACGGCTCACGTTGAACCCGGTGACATCCATGGCATGGTCGTGATACCAGAGGGTGGAGGGGGTCCAGGTCGGATCAAATGCACCTGTACAGATGCCTGCCCGTCGATCCGGTTGGGTCACGCGCGGTTCAATGTTGGGCCAGTAATAGTCTCGCGCCTCCCCGGCCAAGATATAGAAGTCCGGCGCGCCGTCCGCATGGGCCGGAACGTGGGAGCCGTGAAGATGGATCGAAGTCTCATTATCATGGCCTGTCGTGTTGATGGGGCCTCGATTTCTGGTGAGATGATTTTGGAACCTCGCCACGACTGGCTCGCGAAAACGCGCCAGAAAGGTCGGCCCAGGCGTTCGTGCTGGATCTCCTCCAAAGATGTCTCGATAGGCGAAAATCGGCGTGTCGACTCCGGGAAAGAACGACTGAACTGTCTCTTCGATGGCCAGGCGATATTCTTTCTCATGGGTATGGCTGGAGAAACGGTTCCAGTCCGGACAGGGAAAGCCGGGAACCCGACCGTCGAACTCTGGGGCAATCCCATGGGCTACATCGTTGAAATTCCCATGGGGCACGGATGGTCTTCCGCTTGGTCCCCCCGCGCGCGGGTACTGGCCCGGCGCCGGCGAAAGGGTGCCGCGCGGTCTGGACTCGGCAATCGAGGGAATGAACAGCGGTTGGGAAAAGGGCCTGTAGCTGAATAATGTTCCGCTCTTGCTGCTGCCGGATGAAGGGCCGCTCTGGGCCGAGGCCTCCCTTGGTCCTTCCAAGAAGGGGACCGGGGTCTTCCATTGGCCAAGCGAAAAGGCCCCAAGAGCGACGAGGCCGTATTTTACGAGATTTCGTCGATCGATGGGTTGCGACATGTTTCAATTCCTTTTGATGTATTCTTCCGCTCAGTCTCTTTCTTTCTTCGCCGGGGCGGACTCTACGCAGTTCTACGAGTGCTTCCTATGATACAAAATGGGGGGTATCCCCTACTTCTGGGGGATTGATTTTGAGGATGTGCTGGAATTCGCTGCTGAGGGCTGAGGGGGTTCAGGCTGAAGGTTGGACAGAAGGCTGAAGGGAGAGGTGTCGTTCGTTCGGAAGGGGATGGTTTCTCGTTTCAAGTTTCAGGGTTCAAGTTGCCTGATTGATCGTAAATCAAGACTAGGAACTCGAAACTTCCCTGCGCATCACGCTTCACGGTACCTTGGCTTCTGCATGGGCCGGAGCCGCCAACCTTGCCGTCCTCATGTCCAGATAGGCCAGGAGATCTCCCACGTCTGTTTCCGATAATCCGAGATTGGGCATCAAGACGCCGGGAAACTTGGCGGAGAGCGCGACCGCGATCGGATCCTTTTTCGCCCGCATGAGATTCGGCGCTTGAAGAAACTGCGAGAGCCAGGCTCGATCTCTCCTCGACGTCACACCCTGGAGATCCGGCCCGACATGATCGCCCTGCCCGATCGTGTGGCAGGAGGAACAGGCCTTGACGAAGAGGGCTTGCCCAGCCTGGCTCACATAGGGGATGGCGGTCATTTCGGCGTAGGCGGTCCCCGGCTGACTGCCCCTCTTGGCCCGGAAGGCCGGATCCATATTCAGCAGGACCAGGGCCAGCTTCCCCGTGTCCTCGAATAGGGAGGTGCGCTCCCACTCGCCGGTCGCGCCGTTCCCCGCCATCACACCGTTGTTGTGCTCCGTCAAGCTCTTGCTGCGCTCCCCAAGTTTGTAGCGCACGATGGCAATGTCATCCGGCGTGCCTGTCAGAAACAGCCAGCCTGGCCCTGCGTGAAAGGCTTCGGCATGTTTCTTCAGCACCTCCGGCGTGTCATGCTCCGGATCGAGTGTAATCGAATAGAGAAAGATGTCACGCCCGACATGGTCGCCCAGCTCCTTCTGGACCTGCGCCATGCGGGCTGTCGCCAGGGGACAGACTTGTTTGCAACCGGCGTACATGAAGTTGATCAGGACGATCTTGTTCTTGATCAAGTCGTCGTAGAGACGAACCGTCTGCCCGTCCTGGGTCACAAGCGGTACGTTCGGAATGTAGGAAGCGCCCCAGTTCCCGGCGGACGCAGGAGCGGCGAAAAGCGCTGCACAGAGAAGCAGCGCGCAGATCGTGAAGCATGAAGCGTGAAGCGTATCTCGCATAGCCACCGTCTCTCGTGAAACGTATCTCGTTATTCCTGCGGGACTCGCGCGGCATGCGAGAAACCCGGGACTGGTGAGGCGGACAATGGTTCGAGGTCCGAAGTTCAATGTTTTCTGAACTTCGAACGTCGTATTCCACACGTCTCGCTTGTCTTGCTCGTGTAACTGACAGGGACAGGCACCGCCGCAGACGGCGGAGCCAATCCCTTCAACCTTCAGCCTTAACCCCTTCCCAACACTTACGCCGACACCTGCACGTAGAACCTCTGTTCGGTCTCGAGACCAGCGGTGTCGCGAGCCCGGACCCGGATCCGGATGCTCCCTGCCTGCGTCGGTGTCCAACTGACGACGCCCGTCGTCGCGTGGACCGAGAGATTAATGGGATCGTCGCCCCCCTTACGGTAGGTGATCGCATCGCCGTTGGGATCAGTGGCATGCGCCGTATAGTTGTACGGCACCCCGACCTTTCCGGTCAGCGGCGGTACTGAATCGAAGACCGGCGCCGCATTGGCTGACACAGTCACGGTGAAAGACTGCTGGGCATACAGGCCGCCCGGATCCGTCACCCGCACCGTCACGGGAAAGGCCCCATTCACCGTGGGTGTCCAACTGATCAGCCCTGTTGCCTGGTTGATCGTCATGCCGGCCGGGATTGGCGCCACCAAACTATAGGTCAGCGTGCCCCCGTTCGCATCCGTGGCGTTCACATCGTAGCTGTAGGTTTGGCCGATCCTCGCTGTTGTCTTCGGCGAGGAAGTGATGACCGGCGCGACATTGACCGGCGTTCCTGCTGTCACATTAACCGTGAAGGACTGGGTCGCGAAGAGAGATTTCGGATCCGCCACTCGCACGGTCACGTTGTTCGCGCCCACCTGTCCTGCAGCAGGTATCCATGTGATCAATCCCGTAGTTGCGTTCATATTCATGCCCGCCGGCGCGGTATCCAGACTGTAGGTCAGGGTATCGCCGTTCGCATCCGTGGCATTCACATCGTAGCTGTAGACCGTGCCCACCGTTGCGGCCAGGATCGGCGCCGAGGCAATGACCGGCGCGGCTGAGACCGTCACGCCGTTCCCGAGGGGATTCCCTTCCGCCAATACCTCCGGCGTCATGTAGGTACAGCCGTCTGGCGAAGGAATCGGCGTCGGGATAATGTCCACATGGACGTTCGAGGATTTCGGATTGTCCTTGTCCGTCAGGATCTGGTACCGCAGCAACATGGCGAAGTCTTCGTGGACCGTGTTATGGCAATGGTTCACGTAGGCACCGCCAAATTCTCCGAAACGCACCTGGAACTTGACTGAGCCGTTGGGCCGCAGCCGCCAGGTGTCCTTCCGCACCAGGTTCTCCGTGGACGGGATAGAGCTCGTGCCGCGATTCATGGTCACGCCCTCTTCGAAATGGAGATGGATTGGATGGTCCCAACCGCCGCCGCTGTTCTGATAGGTCCAATGTTCGACCTCGCCCGGTTTCGGGATCAGGAGCGAGATACGGTTGGCGTTCAGCGAATGGGGCGTTTCCCCGTTGACGCTGATGGTCCATTTGAAGTCCGCTTCCTCGGAGCAATCTGGGATGCACTTCCCCGTAACGGGATCCCGTGAATCTCCGTCCCCATCTCTCCCAAATGCGACGTGGCGCTCGCGTACCGGGGCCACGATGGGGATCTGCTCCGTCAAGACCGACGGCACCCGACTCGAATCCGGGTCGCTCGCGCGGTGGATGTGACCAGGCACATCCACGCTCTCGACCTCGCTCACGATCCGGAATTGCATCACCGGGCCGACGGCTGGATCTACCAGCGGGTCCGGCGACTGAAACTGCGCCAGGGCCTCAGCCACCGACAGGGCTCTGTCCGGCTTATTTCCGCTGATCTGCTTGAGCAGATTGACCAGGGTGATCGTGTCGCCGACCTGGAACCGAGAGAAATCCACCACGATGTCGTAGCGCTCCGCCGGGCCCTGTTGATCGAGCTGGGCCAACGTGATCGGACGAACCACGAAGTTGCCATCGTTGGCGATAAATTGAACGGGTACGCGGGTGCCATTCTGGTTTGCCAGACACAACTGGATGAACCGCGACATGGAGCCGTTGATGAGGCGGAAGCGATACTTCCTCGGCAAGACCTCCATGTAGGGCTGCCAAGATTGGTTGACAGTCAGTAGATCGCCCACAAACCCTTGAGTGTCGAAGATGTCGAAGCGGCATTGGAAATCTCGATCAGTTCCCAGGTCGGAGATAAAGAGGTTCACGTCGAAATCGAGATTCCCGTAATCCAGCAGGCTGCCGCTGGGGAGCCGGAGGTTCACGCCGTCGTTCAATGTTTCGTTGCCGCGATCCGGCCCGCTGTAGTAGTTCATCATCGCCGCCATGCCCTTGTAGACATTCTCGGCGGTGAAGAAGAACCGGTGGTCGTGGAACCAGAGGGTGCCCTGCAGCTCGCGGAAGTCGCCCGGCACTTGGATTAGCCCGCCATGGCCGTCCGGGCCCGAGGCCCGTCTCTCCGTCGCGTCCCGGTTGATCATGTCGTGCCGCGCTAGAGTGGTCCCCCAATGGTAGTCGTAGAAGGTGCCGGGGAAATGGAAAGCGTTGGAGGCCCCGTCGCTCTCCGCCCCATTGTGGGCATTGTGGAAATGTGTCGAGGGCTCGTTGCGGCCGAACCCACCGTTGTTGGTGCGGTCCACCGGCAGATTGTTGTAGGCCCGCATGATGATGCCTTCTCCGTAGCGCCCCTTCAGGAGGGGAATCGGGAACTCCCCCTTCGTCCCGAATCCCTCGAAGGAGTACATGGGCCACATCCTGTTCGCGTCCTGGTCCGGCCAATCCGGGTGGAACTTGGTCCCAGAGGCGCATTCCCCGAATGCCAGGGCATAGCCGACTTGCGGGAAGAACTCTTTCCAGCGCTGATGCCCGAACCACTCGCCGGGCGGGCGGCCTTCCATGGGGCCCCGCTTGGTAATGGGGTTGATGAAGGGATTCGCCGGTTTATTGCCGGCTGGGTGCGCACTGAAGTCCGTGTGCCAGGAGAGACGCTTCGCGCTCGGCTCCCCGCCGCCACTCACCCCGCTGGAGGGCCAGACCGCCTCCCACTCACCGCTTGGCTGTACGAGTTTCGTCAGGGGTGTCGGCGGCACATAATTGAGCCGATTCAAGCGCTGCGTAAAGGGCTGCGCATTGCCGACTGGCGATCGCGGAACGCCGATCGGCACCTGCGCAAAGGCGCTGTTGGCAAAGGGGCTCAGGCCGTTCTTGCAGAGCAACAGCCCCGCCGAGGTGAAGAGTCCCCATTTAAAGAGGTCGCGCCGGTTGATCTGGCCATGGGAGAGCGCTTTGACAATCTCCCAGCGATTGTTCCGCGCGTTCTCTGCTTCCTTGATGCGTCGCTTCGAGGCCTTGAATGGCAAATACATGAGATGATTCCTTTCAGGTTTCAAGTTTTCGGAGGATGATCCCTCACAACCTGAAACTCAAAACTCTTTCTACATTCGTCCGTCCGTTTTCCTTGTAGGGGTTGGCCCTCGTAGTCTGTCCCGTGATTGAATCGCGCCACGACCCGTGACTGTCCCCTGTTGCAATATGTCTTGTGTGACCTCTCAGTCTCTTTCTTTTTTCGCGTAAGCGGACTCTATGCGGACAGGGCACGTATTTCCTACTATGCAAGAGAGGTATCGCCCCCCCCTACTTCAGGGGGATTGACTGTGAGAATGTGCTGAAATTTATCGAGGGTTGGGGGGGGAGAAGGTAAGGCTGAAGGGGGTTAAGGCTGAAGGTCGAAGGGAGAAAGGGAAAGCCGAAGGCACAACTTGACAGTCGAAGGCACTGACTGCTACAAAGCTGCCCCCAGAGCCAGCTGAGCTGGAATAAGGTTCGAAACGGATGTTGAATGCAATCACGAGCGCTCGCTGTCATCTTGCTCACGACGATCGCTCTGTGTGCGCCTATTTCTAGCGGCTATGCAGGCGGGAATGCGCCTCGCCCGACCATCGGCACTCAGGAAATCGGGCTTTCTGCAGGATATTTGTTATCCGATTGCCTTAGGGCCAGGTGCAAAACCGAACAGAGTGGACCGGTCTTTATGCCCTCTTGGATGATGACGATGACCGATCCCATCGGCGACAGTTGGTATCAGGGTCAATTATCGCTCGGCGCAGAGGCGGTCTATATCCAGTTCCAGGAACCACATCTCACTCACGGCATCGGCTTCACCCCGAAAATCAAATACACCTTTGTGGCACCGGATCGAATCCGGCCCTATGCCGAATTCGCCGGAGGCCCATTTTGGACCGATCTCGGCGGAAAAATTCCGGAACAGCACGGCCAGTTCAACTTCATTGTGACGGGTGGAATCGGGATCTCTTATTTTCTGACCGACCAGGCCGCGCTCAACGTCGGGTATCGCTTCCAGCATATTTCTAACGCCAGGACGAGACAGCCCAATGTCGGACTGAACTCGAATCTCCCTTTCGTGGGGTTTTCTTTTTACTTTTAGGAACATACTATGCGCGCTACGTTGCTGCTTCGATGGACTATCTTCGGTTGCTGCGGACTCATGATGACTCTCACGACCGGCTGTGCCCGCTGGATCGAACTCAAGGCCCTGCCCGACAGCAATCAAGAGCCCAACGTTCGGGCCATCGCGCGGAGCGAACAAGTCCCTCTCGTCATGGATAGCATCAGTAACACAAGGAATGGCTCACCACAGAATCTGTCCCTGGAAACGGAACAGCGCTTGCTCGGTACATTGCGGAAGATCGGGTTGTTCTCACACCTTGGCGGGATGGATTCCAGCGAGCCTTCGTCCGGCGAAAAATACATTCGCGCCCGCCTCCTGTTCGACGAGGACGTCGATCAGCATGCCGGAGATAAGGCTTGGAAGAGCATCGTCATCGGCGCTTCGATGTTCATCTTAACCCCGGTTATTCCGCTGGACTATGACTATGCGGCGCACATGACTCTGGAGTTGGAACGCTGGGACGGACAGGTCAAACGTTACGAGAGCCGCTCTGCGGGAACTGCTCATTATCAACTCTTCAGCGCCACGACGCTCATGATCGACGAACTGAAAGGGCACGTGACGGAATCCTGCCTCACCACGTTGATGCAGCAAATGGTGCGAGACACCACCTTCTATTCCGCCAGCAGCGCTCCCCTCCTCGACCGCCCTATCCGCGCAGTTTCAGTCAAGTCGAATCGGGCAACGCTCACACCAGTTCCCATGTCCTCCTTGCCTGGCAAGTAAGCGCGTTCCTTGCCGCTCCCTTCCCGCTGTATCTCTGGCCCGCATTATTCAGTGCGCCGGTTAAAGACGCTGTGCGTCTCACTGGATGCTGAAACAGTCCGCAGGCCTTCCGGAAGGTTAAGGCTAAGTAGACTCAGGTGAGTCGTCGCGGAGCCTCAACTTTGACCTAGGGAAGGTCTGATTAATTCCCGTTTTCGATCAACCAGCGTTCAAAACTCGTGAAATCCGACTGGTTGTTGTCTGAAATTTTGAATTAATCAGACCTTCCCTAGATGTGACCGGTTGCAAATTAGTGTGACTCATCTCTGCCCTCTCGGCTGTCGTTCGTGATGGAGCTGAATCAGTGTCTCTACCCATGCTGTCCCTTATTTCTACCCAGCATGGGCGTATGTATGTCGTAGGGCTTGTGTGGGCCTCTATTCCGCAGAAGCGGGGAGACTCCTACTAAAGGAGGGGGAGGTTCATCCCTCACGGAGGAACGGCACAAAGATGCCGGTGATATGTAGAGGTATGCGAATAGATATTGCGCAATGTCTTCTGCGATGAACGAAGGCTCGCGTCAGATGTGAGGTCTGAGAGATGAATGGGCTGCGAATTGTGTCCGGTGCGTCACCTTCCTATGTGGACGAGCGCGGGTCTATTCGTTCGATGCATGGCGGCGTGAATACGGAATCATGTATTATCGCAACGACTGCCCGGCCCGCGTCATTCGTGCATTGATCGGGGAGGGGCGAGCGCCAGTCGCCGGAAACCTCGCGGTAGTGATGTTATGAAATATCATGTGATGACGATCGAAGATGTGCGTTGGCTGCTGGGCCATACCGGCGGATTTCGCGGTGGCTATGTGACGGATGTGCAGGTGTCGAAGCGAAGGCTCTTGGATGAAGCCTCGGGGCGCGAGGTGCCTGCCGGAACTCAGGTCACGGTCGTCATCCGCTATCGGATCCGACAAATGGCTCGCGTGGCGAAACTGACGATGATCGGCGTGACGGATTTCTCGATGTTTGAACAGGAGGGGGCGGACTGCTCAACGCTGGGGGTGATTCAATTGGAGTTCACCGACGGCAGACTCCGATTCTGGTTCGATCCGCAGGGTGAGCTCTACGTGGTGTGCGAGGAGGCGCAGTTGGAGGAAGTGGCGGCGCCGAGCCTCGAACCCCTGTCGCTGGAGCAGGTGGCTCAATGGACCTTTCAAAGCGAGATGCCGGATGGTCCCACGATCGCCTGGCTCTTGGCGGAATTGGATGTGGCTGGTGTGCCCTGTACCTGGAGGACCACGACTCCGTCACCCGCGCGTCACCCTTCTATTCAGTGGGAAGGGGATCTACTTCTGGCCTCGATGCAGGAAACCACGAGTGCCTTAGGGGTTCACTGTATGTTGTACGGGCCGCTCGATGGGCCAGGGTTCGGCGTGGTGTTGCGGGTCCGTGGGGTGCAGGATCGCCGGACAGGCCAGATGTTGTCGCTCCTGGCGGACCTAATCGCTCAACGGTTTTCCGGCCAGTGCCTCGTGGGCAATACGATCATCCCTGGCGGGGAATGGCAGAATTGGAAATCATTCGAGCAGCAACGAGGGATCGATAAGGCAACAACGAATGATGTTGGCTGAAGAGGTGGTTATTTGGTTTCTTTGGTTTGTCTTGTTTGTATGGTTGAATCAGGCCAGCTCGGTGAACTAAATCAACCAAACGAACCAAACGAACCAAATCAACCAAACAAACCAGATTAGATCAGCGCCTGTCCGCTGGCCTGTTCCGACAGGCGGGCGCTGCTGTTGATATGGGCGTAGGCCGGGGCGCCGTTTCCGTTTTTCACGCCGTTGATGTGTGTCTTGCCGTTCACGTGTTTCTCGTTCACACATTCCACCAATGCCCAGAGCCGCAGCGGGTTTACATGCTGTTTCCTGGCGACGTGCAGCGGCGTGCCGTCCAGCACAGTTTGGAGCGCCAAGTCCGTTCTCCACCCTAAGTGTTTCGTGATAGGGGACAGCACTTTCTCCACGGCGGCGATGATCTTGTTGTCGTTGGCGAAGTGATTCAGCATGATGATCCGTCCGCCAGGCCGGCAGACGCGGATCATTTCGTTGACCACCTGGCGGTAGTCGGGGACAGCGGTGACGACGTAGGCAGCGACGACGGTATCGAAACTGCTGTCAGGAAATTCCATTGCGCCGGCATCCATCCGATGCAACTCCACATGGTTCATCCGGTGCTCCGCCGCTTTCTGCTTCGCCTGATCCAGCATGCCTTCTGAGAAATCGATGCCGACGATCCGGCAATGGCGGGGATACATCGGCAGGGCTAAGCCGGTTCCGACTCCCACTTCAAGGATTTTTTCGTTGGGTTGGACGTTTAAATTCTGGATCACCGACTGACGGCCTTCATGAAACACTTTTCCGAAAATGCGATCGTAGATTTTGGCGTATGCAGTATAGACACGTTCGATTTTCGCTAATTCCATATCACCTCCGACTCCACATTAAGGGCGACTTGCGCTTCTCGATAAGCGAGGGATGAGCCGACTGCCGCAACTACAGAATATAACTCGTGCGGCGGAGCACCTGAGTGGAGCGAGGGGACCCGCCAAAACAACCAGCGGGGGTACTCTAGCCAACTCACTGCAATGAGTCAACAGATTATCTCTGCCCCATCCCTTGATTCATCTGCGGCCCCTATGGGATAGGTACCAGCATGATCTTTGCTGGATTTTTCGCCGCGGCGCTCTGTCTTGGCCTTATCATCGGGGACTGGTTTTACTTCGTAAGGCTCACGCCGGACGCCGGTCGGTACGGATGCGGCGTGGCCCGAACGCATGATCGATTCACACATACGACGATGGGGCAGTTAGCAGAACGGTTCGATGCCGGCGGTGTCTTGGCCTTGCCGCATGGGGTGGCTCGGTTTTACCGGGATGTGAACCAGATCGTGATTCGACAGAAGTACCGGCTGTTCGCGATGGGCTTCCGAACCTTGTGGCCGTTGAAGGGGCTGATTTCGCTGTCTCCTGAGGGCGATGCGGTTGCGGTGCTCTGCAGAAAGATCACGCCCTGGTCCTCGGCGATCGTCACCGCCGTCTGGTTTGCCGTGGTGGCTGTGGGGACGGTGGGGGCCGTGATTTCCCTGTTCATCGAGGGACAAATGACATCGGCCGGTGGAACGGTGTTGGCCCTGGGCATCGTCGGGTTGGGAGCCGTGTTTTTACTGTCCGGCGCCATTACGGTCGTCTTTGCCTATCGGCTGGAGAATGCACGGCTCATGCTGGTGTATCAGGAACTCAGGGAAGTGATCGAAGGGGCCAGGGTGGAGGTCTGAGAGAAAGCCGGTTTGTTTGGTTTATTTGGTCTGTTTGGTTGAAAGAAACTAACCATAAAACCAAATCAACCAGATAAACCAAATGAACCAAATAAACAAGCTCAGGAGAGATACAGACTCAGAAACAGATCATACTCGGAGGGGAGATTCAGGCTGGATCGATCGCGGGCGAGGCCGGCGATGATACCGCGATGTTTCTTGCAGAGCCCGGACGATTCAAAGGCCTGGCGAAAGTGCCGCCAGCGCGCAGTAGCATCGGTGGCCAGACTCGCTCGTTCCGCCGGCGGTAATGAGTGGATCGAGGTTGTGAGGAAACGAATGGCCTTCTCGACACTCTCATAGGGCGGCGCAAGTTTGAGCAGGGCATAGAACGTTTCGAGATGATGGCGGAACTCCTCTCGGAGCGCCTGGGTCTGATCGGTTGGGGGAGCAGTCGGTTCAGACATAGTAATCGGAAGGATGATACGAGATACACCGTCATTGTGACAACAGTCTGGGCGGTCGCGGTATAAGAGGTTTGTTTGGTTTGTCTTGTTTATTTGGTTGAATTAGACCAACACGATGAACTAAACAAACCAAATAAACCAAATTTTAAGAGGAGGTTCTATATGAAGAGATTTCAGGGATACATTCTTGGACTCGTTGTTGTGCTCGCCTTGACCGGCTGTTCGTCTTACCGTCATCACGGGATGGGTGGTGAAGGGAAAGGCGATGCCTATTGGCAAAAGGGTCAGCAGGACATGGCGGCCTTAATCGACAGAACTGTCAAAGATCCGGGGAAGGCCGGGCAAGTCAAATCGATCGTAGGTGAGATTGTGACGGAGTTGAAGGCCAGTCGCGAGCAGGAGCGCGCGGGGCACCGCAAGCTGTATGAGTTGAGCGCAAACTACACCGCAACGCCGGAAGAGTTTACCAAGGTCCTGGATGACGCAAACAATTTGAGGATGCAGTCGGCGACGAAGATCCTCTTGCTCCGTTTCAGGATGAAAGATCTTATGACGGCCGAGGAGTGGAAAGCCCTGTCGGATCAGATGCTGGCCTACAGCAGCCGCTATAAACATAGCGAGTCGGCGCCAAAAGCCGGCTACTGAAAAATCGTTCTCGGAAACCGTGAAACGTGAGATGTGAAAAGTGAAACGTAAGATTGCCGAGCGCTCTCCTCAAGAGCCTTTCACGTTTTACGTTTCACTTTTCACGAACTGTGAGTCGGCGCGGGCTTGAGCGGCAGGGCGGTCCAGGTCGCGCCTGCGTCGGTCGAGCGGTAAAGGCCGCTGCCGTTTGTGCCGGCATAGAGGAGGCGCGGGTCGCGCGGGCTCATCGCCAGGGTGCGAATGTTCAGTGAGCCCAATCCACTGTTGACCGGACTCCAAGATTGTCCGCTGTCGGGGCTTTTCCAGACTCCCCCCGGCCCTCCGATATAGAGGGTCTTCGGTTGGGCCGGGTCGAGGAGGATACTGCTCACAAACAGATCGGGGAGCGATTGTCCGATCCGCTCCCACTGGTCTCCATGGGTCGCTGTGCGAAAGAGGCCCTTTGTGGTTCCGGCATAGACGATGTCGGGGTTGACCACGTCGAAGACAATCACGTTCACCCCCAGCGACATGCCCCCCATCAACTCCTGTTCGGGAATCAGCCCGTTATTGACTTTCTTCCACCCCATTGCCGCGTTGTCGGATCGATAGACTCCTCCCGTCGTTCCCGCGTAAAGGATTCGTGGATCGCGGGGATGAATGGCAATGGAGACCACGATGTGGACTTCCTTCATCCCCGCCATGCGTTCTTCCCATTCACGCCCGCCGTCTTTGGTGTAAAAGGCGCCGACGGTCGTAGCAGCGTAGATCTGGTCGTGGTCCGTCGGGTGAAAGACGAATTGATTGATAAAGGAGACGTGTTCTTTGAGTCCGACGTTATGGGGCAGCCAATGTTGCCCGCCATCCGGACTCTTATAGACGGCATCCGCCATCGTGCCGGCATAGATGGTGGCGGGAAATTCAGGATCGATCGCGAGCGTCGTCACTCGTCTCGCGCTGAAACTCGGGAACCGCTCCCACAATTGGCCCTCGTCGCGCGATTTGTAGACCGCATCGTTCGTGGCGACGTAGAGGATGTTTGCATTCGTCGGATGCAGGGCAATCGAAACGATCGCCTCGCTCTCTTTCTGACAACCGGTGCCGACTATGCAGAGGAATAGGGCGAGGGCACAGGTGAGTAGCCGAGGAATCTGGTTGGTCGGGAGCGTGGTCATTGTGCAGAGTCTGTCCTGAACACAACAATCCTAATCACAGCGGTTGGAGGGGAGTCAAGGTGGTGATGAGGTGAAGGAGCGAGTTGAGTGTATATGTGGTGTGTGCGAGTGAGATTAGGTTTTGCGGGTGGGGAAGGCAGGGGAGAAAGGATTCGAACGTGTATCGGACGTGTGAGGCAGCGCGCGGAGGGCCGACAATCCCTCCGCGCGCGGCTGAGCTTTTGGCTATGGCTTCCTGGTATAGGTGATCTCCATCATCTTCGTTTCCTTGCCGCCGTGGTGAGCCCCGTACATGTCGAACAGCTGGGTATTGCTGTCGACAATCTTCCAGATGGCGCGATGCGTCATCTTCCCTCCGCCTGGCTCAGGGTGCGACCCCTTCAACGTGATCGTCTTGCCGTCGGCGCTGGCCGTACCTTCCATCATGAAAATCCCCGTACCCATCGTATCGATCCAGGCTGTCATATATTTCTTGGTCATGTTGTCGTAGGCGTCGATCCCGACCCCGGAGAAGGGTTGTCCCATCATGTTGCCGGTGAATTCCTGATAGAGAAAGCGCCCGTCCAATAACATCTTCATCTCCGCCGTGCCGGTCGATTCCGTGGGTGGCTTGCCCGGCTCCATCCATTCTTTAGTCGTGGTCGTCCAGCTACCGGCCAAGGTCGCAAACAATTTATGCGGCTCACCGGGCGTGCCGAGCTTCTTCCATACCTCCATCATGGCCTGCGGGTCCATCTGCTTTTCGTGTTTCTTCTCCTTGGCCAAGACGGGGGACGCGAGAAGAGCCAGCGTGAGACAGGTGAGGGGAACAAATGAGAAACGCATAAGAACCTCCTTATTATGTGATTGTGATCGGCTAAAGGTAAATCGTTCCATCTTCTCCGCCACTGCAACTACTTCTTCTTGTCCATCTGCGCACGCAGGCGCTCCTCTTGCTCCCTCAATTCAGGTGTGAACTCAGCCCCGAAGTCCTCCGCCTCGAATACCTGACGTATTTCAATCTCGCCTTCCTTGCCATCGACGGCCGGATTGGGGCAACGCTTCACCCACTCGATCGCTTCTTCCTTCGACTTCACCTGCCACAGCCAATAGCCAGCGATCAGCTCCTTCGTCTCCGTGAACGGCCCGTCGATGACGGTCCGCTGCTTGCCTGAGAACTTGACGCGGGCACCCTTCGAACTCGGCTGAAGCCCCTCGCCCGCGAGCATCACTCCGGCTTTTACCAGTTCCTCGTTGAACTTCCCCATTTCGGTCAGGAGCTTCTCGCTCGGCATCACACCGGCTTCCGAATCCTTCGTGGCTTTTACGATGACCATGAATCGCATGGTGTAGTCTCCTTTTCGATTGAATGACCGAACAATGTATTGCCGACCCTATCGCCCTTCATAGGCTTGCTGTATGCGTTGCATGTCAGGTTTGGTCATTTGCAGAATCGCCGCCATGACTTTCTCCGATTTCTCGGGGTCCATGTCGCGCAACATCTCATCCCACTCAGGCACAATGATCTGCCACGACAATCCAAACTTGTCTTTCAGCCAGCCGCAGGGTCCTTCTTCTCCGCCTTCGGAGAGCTTGCTCCACATCTCATCGATTTCTGCTTGCGAATGGCACTTCACCATGAACGAGATAGCCTCACTGAACTTGAAAAGCGGCCCGCCGTTCAAGGCAACGAATTCCTGCCCCTCGATCTCAAAGGTCACGGTCATGACCGAGCCCTTCGGCCTTCCCGAGACCTTGGCGCCAGCCTCTCCATAGCGGGTGATATGTCCGAGCTTCGCGCTCTTGAAGACCGACACGTAAAACGTCGCCGCCTCTTCGGCCTTGTCGTCGAACCACAAACAGGGCGTGATCTTCTGCATGGTCTGTTCCTCCGAAATCGAATCAACCAGCTTCTATCTCTTAGTCGAACGGGACGGTTCGAGATCGACAGCGCGACTAGCCGCCCGCCATCGCGCCGACAATGAGCAATGGTTCGACTCCGCTCACTACAGCAGCGGGTAGGGGACTATCTGATGGTTCGTGCGACAAATCCTGCTCGCAAGCAAAGAAGCGGATGAACGGTCGACGACGTTTCGTAGAGTGGTCGCGGATCGTCCCGCGCAACATCGGATAGTGGACCTCCAAGGCATCCAGCACCGAGCCCACGGTGACCGGGGAGGCGATGTCCAGCGTGACTTCACCATCCACCCGCGCCAGTGTTCGTAAATGTTGCGGAAGCACAACTCGAATCATAAGTCGTCCCACGTCTCTCGTAAAGCGTATCTCGCGCAAGAACTATTCTCCCTGCGCTTCACGAACGACGCTTCACGCCCCATTAGAGTGTTTGAACCTCCACGGATAAAACAGCAGGCAAGTCCCTTACGATCGGTGCCCAACTGTCTCCATCATCGGCCGAACCATAGACCTGCCCGCCGGTTGTGCCGAAATACAAACCGCAGGGCTCGAGCTGATCGACGGCCATCGCATCGCGCAGAATATTGACGTAACAATCCTGTTGCGGCAGCCCCTTCGTCAACGGCTCCCATTCGTTACCGCCGGTCTTGCTGCGGTACACGCGCAGTTTTCCCTCCGGTGGGTAATGTTCGGAATCGCTCTTGATGGGGACCACATAGACCGTGTTCGGTTCATGGGCATGCACGGCGATTGGAAATCCAAAATCGCTCGGCAGATTGCCGCTAATCTCCTGCCACGAATCTCCGCCATTGTCGCTGCGCAGCACATCCCAATGTTTCTGCATGAACAGCACGTTCGGGCGAGAGGGATGCATCGTGATGCAATGGACGCAATGACCGACTTCGGCATCCGGATCGGGCAGTTCATACTTCGAGACCAAGCCTTTGTTTGTCGGCTTCCATGTCTTGCCGGCGTCGTCGCTGCGAAAAGTCCCGGCGGCTGAAATGGCGACGAAGATCCGGTCGGGATTGCCCTTGTCCAGCACGATCGTGTGCAGGCACATCCCGCCGGCGCCCGGTTGCCAGAGCTGTCCCTTCGCGCTGCGCAGCCCCGCCAGCTCCTTCCACGTTTTCCCTGCATCCACAGACTTGAACAGCGCCGCGTCCTCCGTGCCGGCATAGACCGTGTCTGGATCGGTCAGCGACGGTTCGAGATGCCAGACCCGTTTAAATTCCCACGGACGTTGTGAGCCGTCGTACCATTGGTGCGTCGTGAGCGGCTGGCCCGTTTCAACTGACGCGTCGTAGCGGAACATGTTGCTCTCACCCTTCGGCATACCGTCCGGACCCATGAGATCTTCAGGTTTGGTCCCGGGTGGATTCCATGTTTTGCCTCCGTCGTCCGAACGCTGGATGACCTGTCCAAACCAACTACTGGTCTGCGAAGCATAGATCCGATTGGGGTCTGTGGGCGATCCCTTGAGGTGGTACAGTTCCCAGCCTCCGAAATGAGGCCCGTTCACGTTCCACTGTTTCCGCTTGCCGTCCGACGTCAAAATGAACGCGCCCTTCTTCGTTCCAATCAGTAACCGTATGCTGCTCATCACCGACTCCTTTCATATTTATGCACCGCGGTCCCCACGCCGAATTATCATACTCAGCACTCAGTCCTCAGCACTGTTCAGTTTGGGGCAATCCCGTGATCTCGATCAAGGGCCGAACTTCCACCGTTCCGATGCGAGCCCCCGGCACCCGGCCTGCGATGCTGACGGCCTCGTTGAGATCCCGCGCGTTGATCAGGAAATAGCCGGCAATCTGTTCGCGCGTTTCGATAAACGGGCCATCGGTCACGAGAGGCTTGCCCTCGCGCACTTTTACAAGTACGGCTGTGCCTGCCGGATGCAGCGGCGAGGCGCTCAGATACCGTCCGGCGGCGTGTAGCTGGTGCGTGAGTTCGATGGATTCAGCGAGCAGCTGCTGGCGCTTCTCCTTCTCGATCTTCTCGAAGGCCTCTTCGTCATGATGTACGATCAACATGAATTTCATCGCGTGACTCCCGGTATGACTGCTATTGGGTGCTTCTTACGCACAACCGGCCTCTTTGAGTGGCCGCACTTCGATGCTGCCGAATTGAGCTGCAGGAAACTTCGCGGCGATCCGTACGGCGTCGTTCAGGTCTTTGACATCGATCAGAAGGTACCCACCCAACTGTTCCTTCGTTTCGGCGAATGGGCCGTCGGTTGTCGAGGTCTTTCCATCACGGACTCGCACCGTTGTCGCGGTCTCCACCGGGTGAAGGGGAGAGGCCCCAATCAGTTGGCCGTTCTTCTGCAGTTCGGCACAATAGGCCATGGATTCGCCCGAGATCGTGAGTCGCTCGTTCTGCGGCATCGCGTGGAGGACCTTTTCTTCGACATAGACCAGGCAAAGGTATTTCATGACGCATCCTCCTCAAGGGTTTCACAAGGCTGCTGGTATAAGATAGTCGTTGGGCTGGGCCAAAATCGACATCAACGGCTATCTTCTAAGTCTGGCGATTGACAAGTTCATGTAAGCGAGTGATATTCCTGGCAGAAAGAAGATTTTCTTGGGTAGAGGCGCTGCAGAAGCCGTTTGGACAACGGTTTCTGTAGCAGTTCATCTACTGGTTCACCAACACCTTGGAGAAAGAGGAGCATGTGAAGCTCTCGTACGAAAACCAAGAGGCACTACGGTACGCAAAGGCGCTTCTTGAAAATCCCGGCCTCGCGGCGAAGATTACGGGATTGATCGGCATGCCGATTGAGAAGGCGCTCCAACTACTTCCTGGGAGATGGGCGCAGGTGGTCAATGAGGCGACAAGGAAGTCGCTAGAGACAGCGCTACAGGCCGCATTGCTGACAATCGACGACAAACCGCAGGCGAACTCTTGGGAGTTCCTCCACAAGCTTGCGGTGGTAGCGACTGGCGCGGGAGGAGGCGCTCTCGGATTGCTCGGTCTCCCATTCGAACTGCCCCTCTCCACCACGATCATGCTGCGGTCCATCGCGGATATCGCGCGCAGTGAGGGGGAACGCCTCCAGACACCGGACGCTAAACTGGCCTGCCTTGAGGTCTTTGCGCTCGGCGGGCCCAGCAAGAGCGACGATGCGAGTGAATCCGCCTACTTTCTGATGCGTGGCGCTCTGGCGAAGTCCGTTTCAGAGGCTGCAGGGTACATTGCCCAGAGAGGTCTGGTGGAGGAGGGGGCGCCGGCGATCGTCCGACTTATCGCCCAGTTGGCCACACGCTTCGGCGTGAATGTTTCAGAGAAGGTCGCGGCGCAAGCCGTCCCCGTGATCGGTGCTGCTGGGGGTGTCGTGATCAATGTCCTGTTCATAGACCATTTCCAGGAGATGGCGCGGGGCCACTTCATCGTTCGCAGGCTGGAACGTACATATGACCCGCAGTTTGTGCGGGAAGAGTATGAACGGCTGTGAGGTCGAAGGCCTGCTCGTAGGAGGTTTGGATTTTCTGGCCGACAGACTTGCCGGATATATCCGGCCGGTGATGCTTGACAAGTTTTAGTAAGCGAGTGATCTGACGAGCCCCGATTCCGGAAGAAGCGGAACCGCAGGGCGTTAGGCATTCATTTGCCTTACAGTAAGGAAGTAAGATATTCTTACATCACGGAGGCACTAGACATGTTAGCCAAGAAGACTTCGAAGAACCAAGTGACGTTGCCGAAGAAGATTCTAAAAGAGATACCGGACACCGACTATTTTGACGTGTCTTTGCGGGAGGGGAGTGTGGTGCTCCGACCGGTCACAGTCGCAGAGCATGGTAGTCGGCTTGCCTCCATCCGAAAGAAAATCCGCGACCTGGGGATCAAATCCTCTGACATCGGCCAGGCCATTCAGTGGGCCAGAGAACGAGGGAGACGGCAGCGGTGATCCGAGCCGTCCTGGACACAAACGTCCTCGTCTCAGCTCTGTTGTTCTCCGGTCCTCCATCCCAACTTGTTCCAGCCTGGCAGGGCGGTCGCCTCTGCCCAGTCGTCTCTGCCGAGATACTCGAAGAATATGTTCGCGTGCTGGCCTATTCCAAATTCAAGCTTACGGGTTCGGAGATTCTCAGTCTCATTGAAGAAGATGTCCTTCCTTTCGTCGACACCGTTCGGGCAAAACCCATCTCGGTCCCGATACTGAGAGATCCAGACGACCTGAAGTTTCTTGCCTGTGCGATATCTGCAGGAGTCCATTGGCTCGTCAGCGGTGACGACGATCTGCTTTCGATCGGGAAGGTCGAATCGGTCGAGATCGTCTCCGTGACGAACTTCCTCCGCCACCTCAAACGCAAATCTTAGCCCACATCATTCGTGACCGCTTCTGCTGCAACCGCCAATACGCCGCTTCGATAAGTCTAACGGTGGGTGGATTTGCCGTTTTACTCCGGCAGTTCGCTCAGTCGTCGTCGAAGAAATCGTCGTTCTGGTTCTTGTTGCGTGAGGATCAGGGCTTGTTTGTATGAAGCTCGAGCTTCTGCGGTCTGACCCAGTCGACGGAAGAGATCGGCTCGTGCTGCATGGGCCAGGTGATAGTTCTCTAACTCGCCTCGCATCAGGATGGTGCTGATGAGGGTCAATCCCTCTAATGGACCGTCACGCATGGCGACTGCAACCGCACGGTTTAGTTCGATCACTGGCGAGGGATGGGCCTGCAGCAGCAGATCGTAGAGCGCGACGATGTGGCCCCAATCCGTGGCTGCAGCGCTCGGAGCCTGAGCATGCACTGCGGCGATGGCGGCTTGGATGGTGTAGGGGCCGACCTGGCCCGTTGATAGGGCGCGCTGTACTAGCGAGACTCCTTCCGCGATCTGAATCCGGTTCCACAGAGAACGATCCTGATCCTCCAAGAGAATCAAATCACCGGCTGGCGTTGTGCGCGCGGCACGCCGTGAGTCTTGTAACAACATCAAGCCTAGGAGGCCCATCGCTTCAGCCTCTGGGAGCAGCTCGACCAACACCCGTCCCAAGCGGATCGCCTCTCCACAGAGATCATGTCTCGTGACTGCGTCACCGAATGAGGCCGAGTAGCCTTCATTGAATACGAGATAGACCACCCGGAGTACAGCATCTAGCCGATCCGGCAATTCTTTCTCCGGCGGCACTTCGTAGGGAATGCGGGCGGCGCGGATTTTTGCCTTGGCCCGCACGATCCGTTGCGCGATCGTGGCCGGTTTTGTGAGGAACGCCCGCGCGATCTCTTCGGTGGTGAGGCTGCAAACTTCGCGTAGCGTCATGGCGGCTTGCGCCTCCGGTGCCAAGGCTGGATGGCAACAGGTAAAGATCAACCGGAGCCGGTCGTCCTCGACGCTCTCATCGTTCTGGTCGTCGGCGTCGAGCGTGGTGGTGGGTTCCGGCTGCTTCGCCAATTCCTCCACCGACGCATCATGTCGGGCGCGCCGTCGAATGCCGTCGATGGCTTTGAAACGTCCGGTCGAGATGAGCCAGGCCCTCGGACTGGCCGGCACGCCATCTCGAACCCATTGCTCCACTGCGACAGCGAACGCATCGTGCAGTGCCTCTTCGGCTGTTTCAAAATCGCCGAGGAGCCGAATGAGGGTGGCGAGTACCTGGCGCGATTCAGTTCGGTAGATTGCCTCCACCACCTCGCGTATATCTTTGACCTCGTGTTCGCTCATCAGCACGGAGTTTCCACAAGCCAGTTTAGTTCATCTGGTTTGTCTCGTCTGTCTTGTTTATTTGGTTGAACCAGACCAACTAGATAAACCAAATAGACCAGACAAACCAGTTACAGTTTCTGCATGATCCGCTCGGCGTATCCGGTCAGTTCCATATAGCCCTGCCCTCGAATCGGTTTTCCCTGTACTGTGCCGGAGGTTTCGATGGCACCTTCCCAGTAGGTGATCTGGGTACTGCGTTTGGGGGAGAGTTCTTGCTCTGCCATGCGGGGAACAATTTCCAGTGAAAGTTGTTGCGAGGGAATGGTCAGGCGCCAGCGCTGCGGATAACGGGCCTTGCTCGTAGGGCTGGTCCAATAACTCGTCGGTTCCAGGGTGAAGTCTCCGAGTAAAAGATGATGCCCCTTTCCGTCTCGATCGATCAACGTGCCGCTGGATGCGGGATCTGCCGATCCATCTGCCTTGCGAAGTCGATAGAGCATGAGTTCTCTCTGGTCGTCGAGTTGTAGACAGAACCAGTCCCATCCGACCAGATCCTTGTCAAGATCGGCAGACCCAAACTCGTGGTCCATCCAACTGGTGCCGCTTACCTCGAACGATTCGTTCCCGACCGTGAGGGTGCCGGTTGTAGCCAATCTGGTGAAGGAATAGTAGTGGGAAGCCTGACCTGTGAGTGGCCCTTTACGGCTGATCCCGTTCGTGCCATGCACGACAGGCGGTTTTTCCGATGAGACCGTGAGTTGGAGGGCCAGATCGCCGTCTGCTGCCTTGAGGGTCTGTGTGCCGGGGGCGGCCAATGGCGATTCGACGCTCCATTGATCGATCCAGACGTGGAGCCGATCAGCCGCCGCACCGGCCTTGCCCAAGCCGGCTCGGCTCATCTTGTCCGTATAGTGAAACCGTGTCTTGCTGAGGTCACTGATGGCGAAATGGGCCAGGTACAGGTGCGAGACGGCCCACTTTGACGGGAGAGTCTTGGTCTGTTCGCGCGGCATGCCGCGGCGGAAGAAGGTGAGTTCATAGCCGAATGGCCGTCCGTCCTTTGTCGTGACCTGACCTGTGTAGTACCACCATTCGGTGCGAAATTCTTCGTGCGCCCCGTGGTCGCGCGGGAATGCATAGCGATAACCTTCCGTGGCGATCCGGAACTCCTGGGCCGTATCGGCTGCGAGGCCAGGAACAACGGTCAGCAGGCTACTCGCAAAGATCAGGATGTGCCGAAGGCTCTGCGCCAATTTATGCATGTATAATGAACTGTCCGTGAAGTAGGCCATTGTCGCGTGCGCTTATATCATGCTTGGATGGACGGCACAAATCATCAGTGTTGATAAGGGTTTCTATCGATTCGATGATTGAACGACGCCCCGCGCGCGCCGTTGACAACTTTGTCGGCCATCAGCTATCGTGACCTATGCAGACCGATCATGAGAGAGAACAGCCGGGGCGCGATCAGCCTCAGAGCGCGACGCCGTTTACTATTCCTACGCGCATTCCAGTGTTCGCGCTTCCCAATGTCGTCCTGTTCCCCAAGACCTATCTCCCCTTGCATATCTTCGAACCGCGCTACCGTACGATGGTCTCGGATGCGGCGAAGAGCGGGCAGTGCATCGGCATGGCATTGCTCAAGGATGGATGGGAAACGGACTATTATGGTCATCCACCCGTGTTCCCGATGGGCTGTGTCGGTCGATTGGCGAGTGTGCAGGTGCTGGCCGATGGCCGCTCCAACATCCTGTTGCAGGGGATGGAGCGGTTTGAAATCGAACGCGAGTGGCACGACCAGGCCTATCGTGAGGCCACGATTATTGTGAAGTCTCGGGGCGCTGAGACGTCGCTGGATCCCGCCGTTCGTCGGCGCCTGTTTACCACCCTAGAATCCTATCTCCGGTCCCGCGACGATGCGCCTACCTGGCAGGAGTTTTTTCGGGAAGAAGTCAGCGATGAGATTTTCGTCAATACCCTGTCTACCTACTTGGAATGTACGCCCTTGGAAAAACAGTTTCTGTTGGAGGCCGACAGCCTCCACCAACAAGCCCGCCGTCTCAGCGACCTCATTGAATTTATGATGCACGACCAGTCCGGCTCGAAAGGCTGGGGCTAATGGATCGCGCCATTGCGATCCAGGTGTCCCACCTCACGAAGACCTATGATAAGCATACGGCTGTCTCCGATCTGTCGTTTGAGGTCTATGGAGGCGAGATTTTCGGCCTGTTGGGACCGAACGGGGCGGGGAAAAGCACCACACTCCGGACGATCATCACGCTGCTGACGCCAACGTCAGGCACAGTCAGTGTCTTGGGCCACGACACGGTGCGTGAGGCGGATCTTGTCCGGCGACTCATCGGTTATGTGCCTCAAGAGCGGGCCATCGATCGTTTTCTCACCGGGCGGGAGCATCTCGAACTCCTCGGCGCTCTCTACCATCTGTCAAAGGCCGAAGCCGCGAAACGCATTGCCGAACTCTTGAAGCTTGTGGAACTGGAGGAGGCAGCCGATCGCGCAGCCAAGACTTACTCGGGTGGGATGAAGCGGAAGCTCGACATCGCTTGTGGTCTCTTGCCTGATCCAAAAATCTTGTTCCTCGACGAGCCGACGTTGGGCTTGGATGTGCAGAGCCGTCTCCGGATCTGGGAATATGTGCGGATGTTAAAGGCGCGTGGCATGACGATCGTGATGACGACGAACTATTTGGATGAGGCGGATCAGCTCTGCGACCGCCTGGCTATCATCGACGGGGGCAAGATCAAGACGCTTGGATCGCCGACCGAGCTGAAGATCGGGCTGGGCGGAGATATCGTCTCATTGACCCTGAAGGATCCGAGCAAAATCGCGACATTGGTCGCTGCGTTGACGAAACAACCGGCCATGCGGGCGGTCAAGGCGACGCAAACCGGCCTGGATATCCGGGTCGAGTCGCCCGAGAAGGCCCTGCCTGCGATCCTCGAGTCCGCCAATCGATTGGATTGCCAGCTGGAGTTTATCGAGTACCATCGGCCCAGGCTGGACGACGTATTCATCGCCCACACGGGCCGATCGATCAAAGACGATGTGCCTATGGAGAAGGAGGCTGTGTGATGCGTCATGCGTGATGCGAAAAGTCGGGCCGGCGAGTTCCTCGCAGCTCCGACAGTACGTTTCACGTTTCACGTTTCACGTTTTACGTCATGAAAGAGTATTGGCAGGAAATCAGCGCGTTGACGATGCGGTGGGTCAAGCGGCTCAGCCGCGAGAAGTTCAGTATGTTATTCACGCTGGTGCAGCCGATGCTGTTCTGGCTGATCTTTTTCGGCAATCTGTTCCAGCGGGCTGCGGATATGCAAGTGACCCAGGCCCCGGACTACATCAGTTTCCTCACGGCCGGCGTGGTGGTCATGACGGTGCTCAACAACGGGCTCGCCGGGGGTGTCGATCTGCTGTTCGACAAGGAGAATGGGTTTCTGGAACGGTTGATGACCACGCCGATCCATCGAAGCTCCGTGATTCTGAGCCGCTTTATCTTTGTCATGACCATTACCTCACTTCAAGTGCTCGTGATTCTTGGCGTGGCCTTTCTGTTCGGCGTCCAGCCGGCGACGGGACTGCTTGGCATCGCCACGATCCTCATGATCGGGATGCTCTTTGGCGTCGGCCTCACGGCGATTTCCATGGCGATGGCCTTCTCCGTGAAAAGTCACGGCGACTTCTTTTCGGTGCTGGGGTTCCTGTCGCTTCCGGCGATTTTCTTGAGCTCGGCCTTGGTCCCCTTGGCTGGGATGCCTGCCTGGATGGGGTTTCTGGCTCGTTTCAATCCGATGACCTGGGCGATCGACGCAGTGCGGCCGTTGATCCTTACCGGTTGGACCGAGGCCCTTCCCCATGTCGGGATGGTCGTGGTCGTCATGGTGATTTTTGATGCCCTCTGTCTCTACGGGAGCGCCAAAGTGTTCCGTCGGGCCATGGGCTAATGGGCCTGTTGTCCGGGAAGATCGCGATGCTGACGAATGAAAGTCAAATCAGGGCTCTGATCCGGCTGTTGGCCGATGAGGACGAGAAGATCGTCAGGACCATCAGCGGGAAACTTATCGACATCGGCCCTACGGCGGTTCCCCTGCTACAAGAAGCGGAAATCGAACAGCCGGAAATGGCGGATCGTCTCGTTTCGATACTCGAGGAAATCCGCGGCGGAAACCTCGAGGAGGAACTCATACAGCTTGCGGCAATGCCGGACGACTCGATGGATCTCGAACGCGGCGCCTTCCTGATCGCCCGGTATGGCTATCCCTCCCTCACGGTTGACTCTTACAGGCGACAGCTCGATGAAATGGCGCAGGAAGTGCAGGATCGGATCGGGCCGCGAGCCTCCGGGGAGGAGACGGTCAAGACGTTAAACCGGTACCTCTTTACGGAACAGGGGTTTAAGGGCAACACGAAGAATTATTACGAGTTGGAGAATAGTTATCTCAACTGCGTGATCGACCGACGAACGGGCATTCCGATCAGCCTCTCGACGGTGTATCTCCTGGTTGGAAAACGGCTGGGTCTTCCGGTGCATGGGATTGGGATGCCGGGGCATTTTCTTGTGAAGTACGAATCGGATCGCTATAAAGTCTTCGTCGATTGTTTCAACGGAGGGGCGTTGCTGACCGAGAAGAATTGCCAGCGATTTCTCACGGAAGCTGGCTATGGATTCGAAGAAAAGTACTTGCAGCGGAGCCCGGTGCGCGCGATTCTTTCCCGCATGGTCAAAAACCTCTTAGCCATCTATGCCAAGCTTGACGACTCACTCAGGAAGGCCCGCCTGACGAAATTCATCGAGATCCTCGGGTGCGACAGCAAAGAAGGCGGGTTGTAGCAGTCTCAGTCTGAAGGTCGTAACGTCTTCACGTCGAAAGTCTTCCGACATGATGACTTGATAAACTTGATGGACTTTCGACTCGTCATTCTTACAGTTTGATCGCCATCAAGTCCTGCCCTACCACAATCTTTCCCCCGAACGCTTCCCCTGCTTGCTCCCGCACATTGTATCGGTCTGTGATCGGATAGAAATGCGATAGCACGAGGCGCCCGACTCCGGCTTCTCGCGCCACTTGCCCGCACTGACCTGCATGCAGATGGACGGGATTCGGTCGGCTGGCAGGAAAGGAACAGTCCAGCACGGCGAGATCTGTGTCACCACAGAGGCGCACGAGACTGTCGCAGTATTGCGAATCACCCGAATAGGCCAGGGCCTTCCCGCCATATTCGATTCGGTACCCCAGACAATGAAGGTTTTGCGCATGGGTCACAGTTCGGGGAATCACTTTCGTGTTTCCGATCATAAAGGCCCGATCGGCCACTTCCTTGAAATGAACCGCGAACGGCGCCTGCGTGAATCCCGGCAGGGTGGCAAAGAGGGTTCGGAAAAATCGCTTCGTGCCGCGAGGGCCGATCACGGTGAGCGGTGGACGTTTCCCTCCTTCGTATTTGCTATAGATCATCGCATCGAAGAAATAGGTGATGAAGTCGGAAAAGTGGTCGGCGTGGTAGTGGGAAAAGAGAATGTGAGTGATCCGATGCCGATTCACGCCGGTTTTTTGTAAATTCACGAGCGTGCGGGGGCCAAAGTCCAGCAGTATCATATGGTCGGTGCGGACAAGATAGCCTGCGGCTGCGCGCGTGGGATGCAGGTTCGTGCCGGAGCCCAGAATGGTCAATTGCATAGATTCACAGACTCTAACCCTTCAGCCTGAGCCCCAATCTATTGTTGGAAGCTATCCCGCAGACGCAGCAGCAGCGCGCGAGTGTGGCTCACTTCTTCGGGGCTCAAGGCCCTCTCGAAGAATGGGCGGAGAAAAGCCAAGTGGGCCGAAAAGGTCTTTCGAAAGAGCGCATCGCCTTTCACTGTTAACGAAATCTTGGTGCAACGGCGATCTCCTTTCATCGTATCCCGCCTGACCAGACCTTTGGCGACGAGGCGATCGAGGACGCCAGTGAGCGTGCCTTTTGTCACGAGCGTATGGCCTGAGAGTTCCGAGCAAGTCATCCCCTCCGTATCTCCCAGCGTGGCGATGACATCGAACTGTGAGGGGGTCAGCCGCAGAGATTTGATATGGCGTGTGTCGAGGCGCCAGAAGGCCAGGTAGGTCTCGACCAGCGGCCGCAACACTTTCAGGTAGGGATCGTCTTTGAGATCGGGCAACTCCATTCGAGAGGATAGTCCGTGCTAGGACGGAGATTCAAGAGGGGGAGGGGGTGGGAATGACACCCGCGTGGTCCCGTGCTCCCGGAGCGCGCACGATCGGAATGTGCTCGCTCGACGGGCGCAGTTGGACCACTACGGGTGCCATTCCCAGAGAGGTAAAGTAAACAAGTTTGGAGGAGATGGTTAAGAGTAGCCAGGTGCCCTTCTTACTCGCAGAACAGAGGAGGGGATGGAGCCTGATGATCTTCTGTGCTCGCGCAACGCGCGGCCTGAGAAGGCCCTCGTTGGACGCGCGCAGTGGAAGATCAATCAGCTGAGAGATAGGTAAGCGAGCTTGGAGGGTGTGATCCGCGGGTATGCAGTAGCTTTCTTTGCTCCCGGAGCGCGCACCCTAAGAAGGGCCTCGCTCGACGGCCGCAGTCAAAAGCTCCGCACACCCGCGTATGGCTGAGTATCGAACTGGAGGAAAGATCATCGACCGGACGTATGCAGCTGTGAATTCACTAGCCGTCTCGCTTGCTCCGTCTGTCTCGCACGTCTTGCGTCCGGGTCTCTGGACATTCGCAGAGGGAGGTTAAGTGGAGTTGCGCTGGGCTACTGCATGACCTGCGCCCATTGTCTGTCAGTTACATGCTGGGAACGGAGTAGCCCTGCGCCGTAGGCTTGGTCGAGCGTGGCACGATTGAGATCATAGAGCATCTCCGTTACGACCGTGTTCGGCCAGTTAAAGGGCATGATGAAAATGAGGAAAAACTGGATCCAAAATGACAGTGTCTCTTTCTTTTCAAATGTACCGAGTGCGTGTCCGTCTTTGGTCTTCAACGCTGTCTTAACCACCATCTCACCCTGCGCGTTGGCAGGAATCAACGTCATCGTGAATCCTGAGAGAAAGGCCAACCCGCTATTCGCTTCTCCGCGATCAGTGAAGTGGATCTCGGCTCTGAGGTCGGTCTCGGCGGCTCCCACTTTCACATTGGAGAAAAAGCCCGAATCCTTGTACGCTTTTTCTGCCGCAGCCTGCCATACCTCGATCATGCGTTGAGGCACATCTTGCCTCGTACCGTTTACAGATGACTCTCCAGTAATGAGTAGGCTGATGGATTGCTTACTGGGCTCCTTGGATATGGACCACGGCGTTGGAGGCTGGGTTTCCCCAGACCGAAATGCGGCACAACCGCTGAGTGAGGATAGCAAGATACTTATGATGAGGATGTGTAAGAGACGGTAACTTCTCATGGTCACTCCTCCTTATGGGCCGGTGGTGGGCACAAACAGTGCCTTTCGCAAGAGTTCTTCAATCACCTGGGTTCTCGCTCCCATGCCGCTTGGAAGGGCAGCCTCTGGTGAGAGGGGGGCAACCGGATGTTCCTCATTGATGTCAGCTTTCGCCTCTTTGACGAGCTGTCCGTTGGGATGGGTGATTACCAATGTGGCTGATAAGTCTGAGGCATCGGAGCTGTAAAGTGCCTTTGTGTATCGCTTTTGCCGATAGCGGTCAAATTGGAACTGCAGGATGAAGTCTTCCGATTGGAGTGTTCCAGGAAACAACTCCACCTTTCGAAAATATTTTCCATCTCGCAAGAATCGCAGCAGGTTGTTCGTCAAGGTATTCTCGAGTTGCTTCTTACGTTCCTGATCGCTCATCTCGGGGTCGGTGATCTCCACGTGTCTTACCCACGCACTCGCATCGATAGGGCCTGATCTATTACTGGGAGGATTCAAAGAAGCTGAGGGCGGCAGGGTCATGCAGCCGGCGAAGATGGTTGCAATCACCACAACCATGATCACACGTGGCAGTATTGTGTTCAGCCATTTTGAAAAGGCGCACCACATAATCGAACCTATGGGTAATGGCCGGGTAGAGATACTCTTTTCATTGCGCAAAATCAACGGACAAAAGGTTGAAATAGTTGCATTGTAAGGGCTGGAAGAGTGTAACGGGCGGGACAGGCGAGATGTGCGAAAGGGTGAGGGGCCTGATTGATATCCTGTGACAGTTTGGAGATGGAAAGAGATCAGGCAACTTACGCTGAAGCTTTCCCGCCAGTCGCGCCGCCGCCCTCATCCGACATTTTGCCGCACCGCACCCGTTCACTTCCTGTGCTCAAACCCCGATGCAATTGCCGATGCGAATCGAGTACAGTGTGCGGATTATTTCTCGTTGTCTGATGCGTTGGAGGAGCCATGGCGGTATTTCGACGACCCGAGTTGGAAAAAGATAACCCGATCGCCCCGCAGATGTATGTCGGACCCAGGAGGAGGCGTGCGCTGTTACGGGAAGCCTCGTTATCGCCTGCCTCAAGGCAGGGGGACATGGCCGAGACGCTGCAGGCCTTGACGGCAGCGGCGGAACGATTTGTGGCGAGCGTGCCGCCATCGAAGAAGAGGCAAGAGGAACGGAGCTCATTGCTGGAGGCGATCATCCAGGCGCAACAACTCTTGTCGGGCGAATCTCTTTCCCCGAAGGGAAAAACCACGAAAAAGAATAGGGGGTAGGCATGTCTATTGATTTAGTGGAGTCGCTCGTCTTGCTTGAAGCGATTGCGTAAGTACACTGGCATTGTTTGACGTTGCATCTCACGCTTTTGGCAAGGCTGCCCTTTACTGCGCGCATCGAACGATATTAATGCTCCCTCCAAGCTCGCTCGTTCTCTCTTCAAGGGATGGGGGCTGATTGATCTTCCACTGCGCGCGTCCAACGAGGGGAGTCCGCGACCGCGCGTTGCGCGAGCACAGAAGATCATCAGTCTCCATCCCCTCCCATCGCTCCCCCCATCCTGCTATGATACTTTCTCCATGAGCACTCGTTCTGAATCGGGCCAGACTAATCTGGTTGCCATTGGAGTCCTTGTCGGCCTCGTCATTACCGGCGTCTGGGTGTGGAAACGCCTGTCGTTCGAAACCCAGGACTATGTAATCGATCAAGCTATTCCCGTGGCGTTTGCAGGGCTGGCGATCGCGGCGGGACTCTTCATCCTGGTTCGGGCGGTCAACCGCCGCAGGGGGAAGCGGCGTGAACGAGCGAAGTTATTGGCTGCGTTCGAACGGGCTACGGCACAAGAGAAGAAGCTTGAGATCGCCTTTGCCTTGATGGACGTGAACGAGTATCGAGCCGACGGGTTGGAATCAGCGATCCCTGCGTTACGAGACCTCTTCGCGACAACATTACAGCAGGCATTGGGTGACAAGCAGCACAGGGTTCGAGGGATGGCGGCCAGTTACCTTGGAGCCTTGAACGATAGAACCGTCATTCCGCTCCTGCTCAAGGCGTTGGATGATGACCATGCCTATGTCAGGTCCAGCGCGGCGTTGGGACTGGGTCGGTTGCGCGCCGGTGAGGCAAAGGAAAAACTGACGATTGTGATGAAGGAAGATTGGGACCAAACCGTCAGGAGCCGATCGAAGGAAGCGCTGGAACGGATCAAGTAAATCGCGTGAAGGTGCGAGACTCGCGAGAAATGCGCGACGTGTGAAGAAGGCTGAAGGCTACGCCTCTTCGTGGATCCATTCGATGCAGGCGATTTCCGGCGTGCAGTTCCATCGCAGGGGAAGAAACGACCATCCGAGTCCCCGATTGACGTAGAGCCTTCGGCCCGGTTTCCCGTGATGCCCGTCGATCCGCCCATTGCATCCAGGCGGGAGCCAGAACGTCGGGATGCCCGGAATGCGCCACTGGCCTCCGTGGCTATGCCCGCAAAGAATCAGATCGACGGCGTGGTGTTCTTGCAACTGATCGAGAATGTTCGGCGCATGGGCCAGCAAGAGGGTATATCTGTCCGCTGCGGGCGGAGGGAGACAGCTCAAGTCGGCTCGATGCAGCGAGGGGTCGTCGACGCCGACAATGGCGATCTCGCCGGCGTCCGTAGTAATGAAGGTGGTCTGATTGATCAAGAGGGTGATCTTATGGCGATCGGCGAGCTCGCAATACCGATCGATGGGGATGCCGCTGTAATGGTCATGGTTGCCCAACGTGACGAAGACCGGCGCAAATTTGCGCAAGCCGGCGAGAAATCGAAACACATGGGGCAGCCCCTCCGGCACATTAAGCAGGTCTCCGGTGATAAAGATCCAGTCGGGGCGGAGTTCTCCGACGGCGGCGACGATATGATCGTGCCGTGGCAGGTAACGGTCGAGATGCAGATCGCTCATATGAACCGCTCGTCGTCCGGCCAAGGGGCTGTGCACGTAGCTGAGTTGTGAAATCTCGTGAGTGGCGAGTCCGATTTCCCAATGGGGAACAAGGTTAAAGATCCGATAGAGGGGTTCGCTCAGGCAATATCCGATGAAGGAGCGGGCTCGATCGGGCCAGGATTTTGTGTGTCGTGTCATCCCATCACCCGGTCTAGCGCGACACGATCGGAGGGGGTCACGCGATAGCCTCGTTCATGGAGGTCGCTCATGCCTTGCATCAAGGCGTCCATGTTGCGTTTGTGGTACAAGCTGTCGAACCGATCCGTGAGTGCCGTGACCTGCGTCGGGGTCGGATCTTCGTCATAGTACGGGAGAGAGAGGGAGCGGAACAAGTCTTGAAGCTCGGCAGGGCTGTAGATCGCATCGTCATTCCGGTCGGCGACCAAGGCGAACTGGTAGAAGGTGAGACTCACGGATAGTATCGTTTGTGTTTTCGCAAGATCGGCTCTCGCATCGTCAATACCCCGCGGATAGCTGCGGAGACAATCCGTTTTGACCTGGGATGAAGGTGTGGGGATCCAGGCGATGCCTTGCGCGGTTGGGGGAGGTATCTTTTTTCGCTGATAAAACCACACGACACAGCTGTTCGCTTGGGCAAAGGCAAGTTTGTCTTTGTGGATCTGCCGACCGATGTGTTGAGTGAACTGCTGAAAGATTGCATTGTCTCCACCCAATAACTCCCCTGGGAACAGACTGCACATCATCAGGGTGAGGAGTATCCCTGTCGCGGAGAGAGAGGCTTCAATCCGTCTGGCTATCGTTGAGAGGGAAAACATGGCAGAAGTATACCACGCAAGTCGTCAGACCCCCGTCGAGATCGGGTGGCCCGCACCATGACCATGCCTTTTTTAACCGCTTCATTCCCTGGCATCGGTGGGCACATGCGGGCGATTCCGGAAGACTTCCAGGTCGAGGAACGCCCACTCTATCTTCCCTGTGGAGAAGGTGAGCATCTCTACATCAAAATCAAAAAACGTCTGCTTTCGACACCGGATCTTGTTCTGCGATTGTCTTCGGTCTTGGGCGTGAAAGCCCAAGCGATCGGAGTGGCGGGTCTCAAAGACGCCAGAGCTGTGACGACGCAGATGATCTCGCTCCTCGGGGTCGCGCCCGAACGGTTGGATCGACTGAAATTGGACGAGCAACTCTTGTCTGTGGAGATACTTGGCCTGCATCGCAATCGCTTGCGTCCTGGTCATCATGCAGGCAATCGCTTCAAGTTGGTAATCAGGGATGTTGCCGCACACGCTCACGAGACGGTGCCCCTGGTCACGGACATGCTGGTGCGACGGGGTGTGCCGAACTATTTCGGCCCGCAACGGCAAGGGCGGAGCGGGCAAAATTATCAAATCGGGGCTGAACTGCTCGTGGACCCAGCCCGTCGAAACAAGATGAGCCGGTCCAAGCGCATGTGGTACCTCAACGCCTATCAATCGCATTTCTTCAATGACATGTTGGCCAGACGCCTCGATCGACTTGATCGTATCCTGGTTGGAGACTGGGCCATGAAAATGGAGAACGGCGCCTGTTTTCTGGTCGAAGATGCTGAGAAAGAACAGCCGAGAGCCGACCGGTTCGAGATCAGCCCCACCGGCATCTTGTTCGGGTCGCGTGTGTCCTGGGCCGGCGGAGAACCGGGCGAGATCGAGCGGGCCGTGGTCGCCGAGAGCGGCGCCACGCCGGAGAGTCTCACCGAAGCGGCAAAGTCATGCGGGTTTCGCGGTGAACGGCGCTCGCTCCGAATCCCTCTTGCCGAATTGGAATGGGTTCTGGAAGGTTCGGTGCTAACACTCTCCTTTTCACTTCCACCAGGCGCCTATGCGACCAGCGTGCTACGCGAACTCATGAAGGCCGACTCGCAGGCTGCTGAAAATGTCCGTTAGCTTCGTTCTCGGGTCGCAAACATCCTCAACGTACCCGAGAGGGTACGCCTCCGGTGTTTGCTCGCCTGCGGCCTCGCTAGCGGAGCATTTTGAGCAGCCTGCGCAGGGTCGTGCTCGGTTCGAAGAAATCCTCAACGTAGCCAAGAGGCTACGCCTCCGGTTTCATCTCACCTGCGGCCTTGCCTGGGAAGAGGCGCGCGTTGGCGCGCCGGGGCTGGGCGGGTAAGAAGGGCGGCCATTTTGAGCAGCCTGCGAGCAGTGTTCTCGGGTCGCAACCATCCTCAACGTATCCCACCCGGGGAAAGAGCTGTTCTGACAGCTCGGGGTTGGGCGGGTGAGAATGCTACGCCTCCGGTGGTTGCTTGCCTGCGGCCTCGCTACCGGAACATTTTGAGCAGCCTGCATAGCGTCGTTCTCGGTTCGAAGAAATCCACAACATTGCCCACTCGGGAAAAGAGCGTTCCGACAGCTCGGGGTGGGGCGGGTGAGAATGCTACGCCTCCGGTGTTTGCTCGCCTCCGGTCTTGCCTGGGATGAGGCGCGCGGTGGCGCGCCGGGGCTGGGTGGGTGAGAAGGGTGAGCATTTTAGTAGCCCACAGGGATTGCTACACCGTGCGGACATCATTCAGCGCCTGCGAGTCTTCGGCGCAAAGTCAGAATCTGATCTACGCTGTTGGAAGTGGGTGGTAGAATCTGTGCGGAGCCTCTCCATATAAGAGTGGGGGGGATGATTTATGACGCACGATCAAGAAACCGTCCTGCTCCAAGGCCATATCATCGATTCGTTGATCCTGGCGAAGGTTCTGGACCGGATTCAGATGATGGGCGGAACATTCGACCTGCAGGATGTGCAGATCGGCAAGACCCGTGAGGAGCCTTCGCGAGCAAGAATCGTCGTGCGGGCTTCGTCTGCGACACTGCTCAGCGAGATTCTCCATGCCATTCAGCCCCACGGAGCATCGGTCGAGAGTGAACGGGACTGCCGTCTGGCGGCGGCGCCGGCAGACGGCATCTTACCCGAAGAGTTTTACGCGACCACCCATTTACCCACGCAGGTGCGCGTGCATGATCAGTGGGTTGAGGTGGAGGGGATCGAGATGGATCTTGGAATTCTCGTGGATCCGGCTCGTCTGACTGCGAAGACTGTTCCCATGGGAGAGGTGAAGCAGGGAGATCAGATTGTGACAGGCCGTGAGGGAGTACGGGTCATTCCGCTTCAACGGCCACGTGATCGCGATGTATTCAGTTTTATGGAGTCCCAGGTCTCGTCTGAGCGTCCCCATGGGCGCGTCATCGGTGACATTGCCAAGCGTCTTGCGCAGTTGCGAACAGGGTTCCGGGAGGGGAAGGTTGGAAGCAAGGTGCTCCTGGCAGGAGGCCCGGCGATCGTTCACGCCGGAGGGCGCGACGCGCTGACCTGGCTCATCGACGAAGGGTTCATCCATGTCTTGTTTTGCGGGAACGCCTTGCCCGCTCACGATATGGAGGTCGATCTCTATGGTACGTCCCTCGGCTATGGGCATGTGGCAGGTCGTGTTGTGCCGCACGGGCACGAACATCATCTGCGAACCATCAATCGGATCAGGGCCATCGGCAGTATCGAGACAGCGGTCAGGTCTGGTGTCATCAAGACCGGAATTATGGCAGCCTGCGTCAGACAGGGTGTCCAGGTTGTGATGGCCGGCACGATCCGCGATGACGGCCCCTTGCCCGGGGTGATTACGGATTCGCTGGAGGCTCAGGTTGCCATGCGTGCGGCCATTCCCGGTATCGGATTGGCCATGCTCGTCGCCTCGACGTTACATGCGGTAGCGACGGGGAATTTGTTGCCTGCTGCCGTTCCATCCGTCTGTGTCGATGTCAATCCAGCCGTCCCGACAAAACTCGCGGATCGAGGAAGTTTTCAGGCTGTCGGGTTGGTCATGGACGCCGCGTCGTTTTTACGTGACCTGGCGAGAGAGCTTGGAGCTCGTCTGTGAGACGTAAAACGTTAATCGTTAATCGTGAAGGGCTTTTGAGGAGCGAGATCGATAGTCCTACGTTTCACGTTTCACGTTTTACGTTTTACGGGTTGTCGGAGAGGAAATCATGAGTCGCCTACTGGTCTGCCCGCCGGACTATTTCGGTATCGAATATGAGATTAATCCCTGGATGCGCCGTTCAAACGCGGTCGATTCAGGCCAGGCCATCCGCCAATGGCACCACCTCATGCAGGTGCTTGAGCAGGATGTCGGTGCGGTCCTGGAACGGATGAAGCCGGTGCCTGGACTACCAGACCTGGTGTTTACAGCGAATGCCGGCGTTGTGGTTGGCGGCACAGCCGTGCCGAGCCATTTTCGCTATCCTGAACGGCAGAAGGAAGAGGCGTACTTTGAGGATTGGTTTCGTGGGCAGGGTTACAAAGTCGTCACGCTGGAGCCGGGCCGTTTCTTCGAGGGGGCAGGGGACCTATTGGGATTTCCCGACACCTGGTTCGGCGGCTATCGGCAGCGATCGGATATTCGTGTGTTCCCCACGATCAGCCAGTGGTTTCATCGAGAGATCATCCCGCTCGAACTGGTCGACAACCGGTTCTACCACCTCGACACTTGCTTATGTCCCTTGAGTGGTGGAGAACTCCTCTATTTTCCTTCTGCGTTCGATCATTACGGACAAGAGGTTATTGCGCAACGGTTCGCGCTTTCCAGCCGTCTCGTGGTGCTGGAAGCTGAGGCGCTCAGATTTGCCTGCAATGCCGTCTGTGTCGGGAAACACGTCGTGCTACCCGCCGGTTGTCCAGAAACAGAATCCCTCTTGACCTCGCGCGGTTATCTCCCCCACCCGGTTGAGCTCGATGAATTTATGAAGTCGGGCGGCTCGGCGAAATGTCTGACGCTAGCATTGGATTGAGCAGAGTCGTTCGGCAACAGGTACAAGAGTCTTAAAGTCATCAAGTCAAACGTCTTCATGTCTAATTATTTAGAGTTGGACTTGATGACGTTCGACCTGTGGACTTTCTGACTCGACTTCAAGGCTTTTGTCTGAAAAAGAAAGATCCGTATAGCCCCGCGATGGCGATGGTGACGAGTTCGACTGTCAGCAACAGTCGGCTCACGATGGCATCGGGTGTCGGTGGGTTTAAGATGAAATGCAGGCCGAGGAATTCGGGAGCCTGCGACGGTGGGGTTTCCCAGGGTGGGAAGAGGAGCGCGAGGGACAGCAGCGCCACCATGCCATAGAGAAATTGAACATTGAGTTGTCCCGGTTCAGCTGACGGGATTGGCGATACTGATGGTTCTGGCGGCGGGGAAACGTCAACATGGTCTGCATGCAGCCGTTGGCCACACTGCGAGCAGTATCGGCTAATCTCCGGGATTTCATGTCGGCAGGAAGGACAACGTCTCATAGGGGTTCCCCCGTAGGCTACACGGAACCGCCGGCGTTTGCTACCTGTCCCGGTGAGATGAATTGCAAGACCGTCTTCATTCATTGACAGGTGAAAGAACCGGTTTCTATAATCCGTTTGCCCTTGACTGGTTGCTCTGGTTTGTTTGGTTTTCCTCGTTCATTTGGTTGAACCGGACCAGCCAACTAAACCAGAAGAACCAAATCCACCAGATAAACTAAACAAACCAGGCCAACCAGTTTTAGCATCCTGTAAGGATCCACGTATGCAGACGATCAGCCGAATAGGAGTCATTGGGGCCGGCGCTTGGGGCACGGCATTGGCGAAGCATCTGGCGGAAAAAGGTGTCGAAACTCGACTGTGGGCCTACGAGCGAGAGGTCGTGGATGCGATCAAGGGGAAACACGAGAATCCGGTCTTTCTGCCCGGCGTCATGCTTCCCCCATCGCTCCTTGCCACCGGATCATTGTCGGAGCTCACCGAGCAGTGCGAGGGCCTGATTTTCGCAGTCCCATCCCACGTTGCGCGTCCCGTACTGCGTGAGTTAGTCCGCTCCCTGTCCGCCCCGATCCCCTTTATCAGCGCGACAAAGGGGGTTGAGGAAGATACATTGAATTTGATGACTCAGGTGATGACCGACGTCCTCCCTCCCGCCATGCACCGGGACATCATGGTGTTGTCCGGTCCGAGCTTCGCGACGGAAGTCAGCGCGGGGAATCCGGCGGTGCTCTGTTTGGCCGGGAGCAACGAAGAGCTGGTCAAAGTATTCCAGGCTGCGTTGATGACGCCGGCCTTTCGGGTATACGCGGACAACGATGTGTTGGGCGTCCAACTCGGCGGCGCGCTCAAGAATGTGATGGCCCTCGCAGCCGGCGTGGTGGATGGATTGGATCTCGGCCATAATGTGCGGGCGGCGTTGATTACTCGAGGATTGGCTGAGATGGTGCGGTTGGGTGTCGCGATGGGGGCTGACTCACGGACGTTCTATGGACTGTCAGGAGTAGGCGACTTGGTGTTGACCTGCACCGGAGCCTTGAGCCGGAATCACACAGTCGGTGTGAAGCTAGGCAAGGGCGAGCGGCTGGAGACGATCCTCGGAAATATGCAGGCCGTGGCCGAAGGGGTACGGACGGCGAAGGCGGCGTTTGGACTCGCGCGCCGTCATCATGTCGACATGCCGATCGTGCAAGAGGTCAATGCGGTATTATTCGAGGGGAAGTCTTGTCGAAAGGCGGTGACAGACCTGATGGAACGCGATGCCAAACCGGAGAAAGGACAGCCGTGAACCCTGAAGCATTGAAACGACTCCTGACCGAAGTGCGAGCAGGTACCTTGCCTGTGGAGACGGCGATCGGGCAGCTTCGGACACTCCCCTATGAAGATATTGGATTTGCCTCGGTGGACCATCACCGGTCATTACGGCAGGGGTTTCCCGAGGTCATATTCTGTGAGGGCAAGACGACGCCTCAGATCCGAGCTATTGCAACGGCGTTGCTGAAACATAATCGCCCGTTGCTCGCCACGCGCGCGACTCGCCAGGTTGCAATGGCCATTAAACGACTCGATCGTCGAGCGGTCTATCATGACGAGGCGCGCATTGTCGCGATCCGTGACCCCAAGCAGAAGCTGCAGGGGCATGTCTTGGTGATCACGGCAGGCACGTCGGATATTCCTGTCGCGGAAGAAGCGAAGGTGACGGCGGAGGTAATGGGAAGCCGGGTTGAGACGCTCTATGACGTGGGCGTAGCCGGCATTCATCGGTTGCTGGAACGTCAAGACCGGCTGTTGCATGCACGGGTGGTGGTGGTGGTGGCGGGGATGGATGGCGCTTTGCCGAGTGTGGTCGGTGGATTGGCTCCCTGTCCAGTTGTTGCCGTGCCGACGAGCCGAGGCTATGGCGCGAGTTTCGGTGGGCTCGCGGCGTTGTTGACGATGCTGAATTCCTGCGCGGCGGGGGTTGGGGTGATGAACATCGACAATGGGTTCGGGGCCGGCTGTCTTGCGCACCGGATCAACGTCCTGGGAGAGCAAACAGCCGTCAGCCTTCAGCAATCAGTAAAGCCGAAGAACAATAAGAAAGTGAAGCTGAGAGCTGAGAGCTGAGAGCTGTCCGTTACTTGACTTCGATCGTTCCCCGTTTCGGCCAGGCCACCATCTGCGTTCTTGGGCCCTTCTCGCCGTTTGCCAGCAACTTCGCCCGCACTTCAAATTGATAGAGCCCCGCTCCCGGCTGAATTTTCTTTTGGTCCAACCCGTCCCACGTCAGGAGGACAGAGACATGTGGAGGGGCTGCGCCACCTGTTGGGGCGGTGTGCGGTTCCAGAGGTTTGCGTGTAGTCAGAAAACGCAGCGAATTCTTTGACGGCGAGGTAATGAAGGAGGAAACCTCCAGCAACGTTGCCCCATTCAGTTCCTTAGGCAACTGGACCATGGCGGAAAACTGCAGTGGGCCGGACGAGATGATATAGGGGTTGGGGGAGACGTTCAGGGTGAGAATCTTGAGTTCCGGTTCTGGGCGCGGGGCTCTGTTGGGTTTCGATTTGGCGGAGGCGGCAAGTGGGGACCAAAGCAACAGTAGGGTGCAGAGCAGTACCCGGACAACCGGGCCAGTCCACGACCGGAATGATTCGGAATAAAGCTTGATCAAGGGCCGGTAGATTGTCATAGAGAATTGGCGCGACATCAGTCTATTGTTGCGAAATGCTCAGATGAGGACGAGCTCAGTGGGGATAACATAGCGTCGGTGGGCTGTCAATGTATTCTCGCGCGATGGGCGTGAAAAGCGCGATAGGCGCGGCTCGATGTTCAAAGTTCTGTGTTCGAAGTTCCGAAAACTTCGAACCTCGAACCGTCGCCAGTCTCACCCGTCCCGCTTTTCTCGCCCGTCTCGCGAGTCTCGCCTCGACGAATCGATTGCCGTTCACGCGCTGCTTGGGTAAGATGGCGCGGGTTGAATTGAGGGGAGAAAGGATACACGTGGGCGCGCATCTTCATTTCGATTGTTATTCCGGTATCAGCGGCGACATGATCCTCGGCGCGCTTGTGGATGTGGGCGCCCCATTTCCCGATTTGGTGAGCGGACTGAAGCGACTCAAGCTTTCGGGGTTTACGCTACGGAAGCGACGGGTGCAACGAGGGGCGATCCACGCCACAAAGGTGGACGTCGTGATCACGTCGGGATTGCGCAAGCCGCTCTCGCTTCATCGGATCCACGCTATCCTCTCCGCGAGTCGAATTCCCGATAAAATCAAACAGCAAAGCCGGTCGGTATTCGATCGATTGGCCGATGCGGAGGGCCATGCCCATCGCGTGGCCAAGGATCATGTCCATTTTCATGAAGTGGGGGTGTTGGATTCGTTTGTCGATATTGTCGGCGGGCTGATTTGCTGCGATCTGCTGGGTGTGACGCGTGTCACGGCTTCTCCCGTCAATGTCGGAGCTGGGACGCTGCAATCGGCGCACGGGATCCTTCCCGCGCCTGGTCCGGCGGTCGCCATTTTGGCGAAAGGAGCCCCGATTTATAGCGCCGGCCCTTCGCGCGAACTCACCACGCCGACCGGCATGGCCCTGTTGCGTACGCTGACATCGGAGTTCGGTCCTATGCCGGTGATGACGCCGACGGCCATCGGCTATGGAGCGGGCGATGCCGATCCTGTCGGCTGGCCAAATGCCTTGCGTGTGTTCCTCGCGCGATCGTCGTCGCGAGGAGTCAGGGAGCAGGATACGGTGCTGCAAGTTGAAACTAATCTCGACGATGTGAACCCGCAAACGTATGAATATGTGATGGAGCAGTTATTTGCCTGTGGGGCGCTCGATGTGACACTGGCGCCGGTCATTATGAAACGTGGACGGCCCGGCATCATTCTGACCTGTCTCGCGGCTCCGACAGCGGCGGATCGGATTCTTGACGTCTTGTTTAAGGAGACGACATCGCTGGGAGTTCGGATTCGAGAAGTCGAGCGGCAGATCCTCCCTCGGCGTTTTGTCTCAGTGAAGGTGCGCGGAGGAGTCGTTCGAATGAAGATTGCCGATGTGAGCGAAACCGCGGTCAAGGCGGCTCCGGAATATCTCGATTGTAAGCGGATCGCCGAACGAACGGGACGATCCGTAAAAGAAGTCCTCGAGGCCGCGTCCCTTGCCTATGCCAAACAGCGGGTCGTTAGGCCAACGGGCCGGGGATGACGGTCTTACTCTATACACTGCTGTTTCTCGTATCCGTCGCAGTGACGTTGGGCGCCTGTACCCTCTTCACAAACGCCATCGAGTGGTTGGGTAAGCGATTCAACTTGTCTGAAGGCGCAGTCGGCGGAGTGTTGGCAGCGATCGGCACGACACTTCCTGAAACCTCCATCCCCGTCATTGCCATTTTCTTTGGGGCCAGCCGGGCCGAAGCGGAGGTGGGGTTAGGCGCGATTCTCGGCGCGCCCTTCATGCTGACGACTCTGGTGATCCCCATCTTGGCCATCCTGCTGATGGTCTATGCCGGCTTGGGGAAGAGAACCGCTGCCTTCCGATTGAATTATCCCGATGTAAGAGGCGATCTCTCCTTTTTTGTGGTGGCCTATGGCGTCGCATTGGCTTGTGCGTTTATTCCATCTCAAACGATGCACATTGCCGCCGCCGTCGGGTTGATCGGCCTCTATCTCTATTATGTCAAGTTGAAGTTTAGTCAGTCTGATGAAGAAGCAAGCGAAGGCGCACTTGAGCCGCTGCTTTTTGCCAGAAAGGCAGCCATCCCGTCATTCGGGCTGATCGGTCTTCAAGCAGGGCTTGGCTTGGCAGGTCTCGCGCTCGGTGCGCATCTTTTCGTGCTGGCTGCAGAAACGATCGCGGGAGCTCTGTCGATATCTCCATTAATTCTGGCCCTCCTCGTCGCGCCTCTGGCGACCGAATTGCCAGAGATGTCGAATAGCTTTCTCTGGCTCTATCGAAAGAAGGATCGGTTGGCAGTAGGGAATGTTACCGGCGCGATCGTCTTTCAGGGTACAATTCCAGTCTCGATCGGACTCTTGGGCACGGACTGGACGCTGGCGCCGACGGCGTTGATCACCATGGTGCTCGCTGTGGTGGCAGGCTCATTCCTATTGGCGCAGGCTGCGTGGGGTCACTGGCGACCCTGGTTGCTGAGCGGGAGCGCTCTCCTTTATATAGGATATGTGGTCTACCTATATGGTTGGTAACCACTGAAGATGGTTTATTTGGTTTGTCTGGTTTGTTTTGTTTGTTTGGTTCAATGGGGAGTAGGTTCATGACGACACAACAAAACAAACCAAAGAAACCAAACAAACCCCTTCTCGGAATCACCATGGGAGATCCGGCTGGGATCGGTCCCGAGGTGATTGCCAAGGCTTTGGCTGGAGCGAAAGTGCGGCGGGTCTGCCGTCCTCTGGTCGTCGGCTCGTTTCCTGTGATGCAGCAGGTGGTGAAGCGCCTGAAGCTCAAGATGAACGTGGTTCTAGTGGAGGGTCACGATCCTAAGCCGCCGCGTCTGAATGACCTGGCTGTGTTGGATCCGCTCGATCATCCCCTTGGGCGATTTCCTCGTGGGGTCGCCTCGCCAGCAGCTGGAGCGGCTTCAGTGTCGTTCATTAAGAAGGCTGTCGAATTGGCCCAGCTTGGCTGCATCGACGGCATCGTGACTGCGCCGATCAATAAAGAAGCGATCAACATGGCCGGCTGTCATTTCCCCGGCCATACGGAATTGTTGGCGGACCTGACCAAGACCGAAGAGTCAGGCATGATGATCATCGGTGGGCCGCTTCGCATCATGTTTGTGACGACTCATGTCGCGATCAAGGACTTGCCTGCGCTTCTGACCCAGGCCAAGATCGAAAAGGCCATTAGACTCGCCCATCTGGCATTGAGGGATCTGTTCGGCATCAAGAAACCGAGGGTTGGTGTCGCCGCATTGAACCCCCATGCGGGGGAACATGGGCTGTTTGGGGACGAAGAGGCGCGTGTCATTCTCCCGGCGGCCCGTGCGGCGCAGGCGCAGGGGATTCGTGCCAGCGACCCCTTACCGGCTGATACGCTGTTCGGCAAGGCGGCGCGGGGCGATTATGACGCGGTGGTGGCCCTGTACCACGATCAGGGGTTGATTCCCTTAAAGCTTGTCGCGTTTGGTACCTGTGTGAATCTGACGGTGGGTCTGCCGATCATTCGCACCTCGGTCGATCACGGAACGGCATTCGATATTGTGGGAAAAGGTATCGCAGACCCAGGCAGCTTAATCGAGGCGATCATGCTGGCTGCCACGTTAACTAAAAGACGTTGATGAAAGGTTTGTTTGGTTTGTCTTGTTTGTTTGGTTGACGGAGATTTCAACGAAACAAACCAAATAAACAAAACAAACCAGAAAAACAGGAGCCTATCGATGACCAACCAATCGGGCGCGGCACATGCCATGCTTCAGAAGCAGTTGAAGGAATTAGACCAGATTTTTCAAGAGACCATGGAGACGCTCAATACCGTTGCCGGAGCCGAGCGAATGGCCAAGTGGAAGGCCAGAACGAGTGCGCTCATTACTGAATCCCTGGGCCAGAAAGAAGGGCAGAAGTTTGCTGCTCTGCAGCCAGGGCCTTCCTTTACCAATGATTTAGTGGAAGAGTTTACTGATCTCACCGACTATTTCAGGATCCCGTTGGCAGATCTGGCAAAACGACTGGCAGAAGCCGCTCCTGCTCCTTCCAGCGGAAACTGATCTGTGTCGATGGATAATTTCCCTCCGCCGAACAAACGGCTCGGCCAAAACTTTCTGATCGACCCCAACATCGTGCGTAAGATCGTGGCATTGGCCGAACTGGGTCCCAACGATCACGTGTTAGAAATCGGTCCAGGCCGGGGCATTCTGACGGAAGCATTATCTCACGCAGCCAATCGTGTGACGGCAGTTGAAGTTGACCCACGGCTCCATGCCTATCTGGAAACCCGACAGGCGGAGTTTCCGAATGTGGAGCTGGTCTGCGAGGATGCGCTGGCCTATCCGGTTGAGAGTCTGCCGACTGGGACGGTCGTCGTGGCCAATTTGCCCTACTACATTTCAACCCCGTTGCTCTTTCGATTACTCGATCAGCGGGGCCGGTTCCCCCGCATGGTGCTCATGCTGCAAGCCGAAGTGGCCGATCGCCTGGTAGCAAAGCCCGGAGGATCGGACTATGGCGTCCTTTCCGTGATGGCGCAGTACGCAGCAGACATTACAAAAGCATTCAAAGTTTCAGCCCAGTGTTTCCGCCCCAGGCCGGAGGTCGCATCGGCGGTGGTGCTGTTACGGGCGAAAGAGCATTCGCGGCTGAGTCCGCAAGAAGAAGTCTCATTTCGCTCGCTCGTGAAGGCAGCCTTTGCTCATCGAAGGAAAACGCTGGTGAATTCGCTTAAGGATGAGGGATACGATCAGAAATTAGTGACGGATGCACTCGTGTCAATAAATCTCTCACCAACCGCCCGTGCAGAAATTCTCTCAGTTGCGCAGTTCATCGAATTGACCCGTCTTATACCCGTCTCCAAGATCTAGGGAAAAAAGAGAAAGCAGGGAGGATCACACACGCTGACTCTACGTGGATCTTTGATGTTAAACTTCTAGCCCTGCGTGGTGAAGCACGCGTCTCGGGTCCAAACAAATGTTTCATTTGACGAACATCCTCCCAACGACTACCTTCATAAAAAGGATTCATTAGAAGGCTTGGATGAATCGGCTTTCATCAAGAGTTCCAAACATGGGGCCGCCTACCAAACAGTCTGAATCTCTTTGACATGGAGTTGTCATAAAGTGAGACGCCAAAGCACAAGTGGTTGCGTAACCCCTCAGCCATTACTGAAAGTACTTACGATCTTTGGCCTGAGCCTACTTATGTTTCTTTTGCAGGCAAGCCCATCATCGTCAGCGGAAATTGCACCAGTGACCCTTAATCAGCTCCGCTCTATTTGGCAACGCGCGAATGACACAATTGATGTGATGGAGGACACGGAATTTGTTGAAGGGTGTTGTCCAGCATGGGCGTGGAAAAGTGACTGGTTGATGGATTTGGCAAAAGTACAAGCCCGGACAGGGGATAGTGCCACAGTCCAGAAAACGATTCAGCGAGCGAAGCAGGTTATTGAAGGGAAACGCTCTCTTCGCCCACTCCAGGTGGCCTTAGTCGGGTATGCTCAGGCAAGTATCCCAGATCGAGAAGGAGCAATAATCACTCTCCAAGAAGCCTTGAACTTGGCACAGCAACCTGATGTCGAGCGCATCCGCGATACTGTGTTGCCAACCGTGGTGCGTGGTTATGCACGAGTTGGAGAGGTCGCTCAGGCCCTCTCCGCAGCCGATGTGATCCGTGATGCGTTTTGGAAAGCGATTGCGCTAGCAGCTGCAGCGACTGAGCGGGTACAAGAGAAAGAGAGCCAGACCTCAGCAGTGTTCATCACACACGCGTTGGAGGTTTACACTCAGATCACGAACAGTCGAGACCAAGCCACCGCCTTACGCGCAATTGGGGTCGCACAAATAAAAACTGATGCCGCCGTTGTCGGGGTGAAGACGTTGGAACGCGCTTTAGCCGCGGCCAGATCGATTTCCGATCTAACGCATAAGGTCGATGCATTGACATATTTGGGATCGGACTATCTGGAAGTTCAAATGTCTAATGAAGGTCGACGAGTTTGGGCAGAAGCGGTGAAGATGGCGAAACAGTTTGAGAAAGAGCAAGACAAAGCAGACCGGCTCTGGCGGATCGCCTGGTATGAGGCCAGGCATCGTGAGTTCGGTATGGTCAACGTTGCCCTGCAGGATGCTTACGCGAGTGCCACAAAGATTGAAGACCCAGCTTTTAAGGCCAATGCCGTTCTAGAGATTGGGAAGGTGTATGCGATAGCCGGTCAGGCCAGCCTTGCATGGAAGCGGTTCGAGGAGGCAGAGCGCATAGCACTCGCTCTTTCTCAGGATTTCTTAAGCGTCTCCATACTTATGGAGCTAGCCAAAGCTCAAGCCGATGCGGGCAATACTATGAAGGCTATCCAGACTGCACAGAGTATTGATGGGAAGGCCAATGAGAAGAATTATGCCTATTTTTTTATCTCACTCGCTCAAACAAAGGCCGGAGATTTCGAGGGCGCGCTTCGATCATTCCACGCAATTGCCAATGATTCTTACTTGAAAGCGGAAACTACACAGGAAATAGCTAAGGCGCTCAGCGCGCAAGGCGATCATGATTCGGCTTATACCTGGGCGAACAGTCTTTCATCTCCACGAGAACGGGTTGGTGCATTCCTTGGAATGGCCGAGGGGCTGGTAGCCCATTAATGATGGCCTCCCGTCGGTGCAAAGTTCGTCCGCTGCGGAGGTTGACTCGAAGTCATGCGTGCCGCAGGTGGATTTTGAAGATAACGCGCCGTCTTCTGTCGCGCTAGTGAAAGCGGCCTTGCGCTTTGGCGAAACACGCACATCAACTCCCTTCGCGTTGAAGGATATGAAGTTTGGCCTGTGTGGCGGCACTCCAACAACTGAAGCTCAGCCCCGCCACCGCTCCAAGGAGGTGGTCTGGATTGTCCCCCACTGCGCGCATCGGACGAGCACTGTTTCACCGTGCGCGTTCTGCGAGCAAGGGGGACGATCCAGACTACCTCCGCCCCATTCGTTTGAAATGACCTTCTCCCTGTGCTAGCATCGCGATCATGGCTGTCACCACTTCGGCCAAGCGGGGCGAGGCCCGCAGTGCCGCTCCCTCCCCATCACACATCAAGCGAGAAGTGATCGGCGTCGTCCTGATCGCGCTGGGGCTTTTGGCGCTGCTCAGTCTCGTATCCTTTGTCCCGGGAGAACTCAAGGCCGGGACAGCTGCGGCGCCTCCTTCCAAAAACCTTATCGGGTCGGTCGGCGCTTTCTTCTCGTCCATCTTATTTTGGTCGATCGGCGGGGCGGCCTACTTGTTTCCTCTACTCCTCGGGTTCTTGGGCGCCCGCTGTTTCACGCAGAGCGACCTGTCGATTCGCTTGAGAAACGCCGGCGCCTCGCTGGCGGCATTGCTATTTTTCAGCGGCCTGTTCCACCTCGAAGTTACGGCCGTGCCGACTATCTCAAGCGGCTTCATCAATCGAGGGACGGCGGGAGGATTCTTCGGACAGGTATTTGCCGAGGGCTTACGAGCCTATTTTGCGAGTACCGGTGCTCATATTTTGATCGTCGCGGGGCTGCTGGTCTCTCTTCTCTTCACAGCGCCCCTTTCTCTGTCGGCGCTTGCTCGGCGGATTCCCGGCTGGGGAAGTTGGGTATTCAACCGGGCTCGCGCCTTGGCTCCTGAACGATCAGTCGAAGAAGCCGATCCTGAGCCTTCACGAAAGACCAAACAGAAACCGTCGGCAGCGTTCCGTGCGGTGATTGAAGAGGCGCTTCCTGAGGCAGCTGCCGATCCGACATTGAACTGGCCGATCATTCAACCGGCACGGCAGTCGACTCCCGAACCGGCTGAGCCGATTGATCCTGAGTTGGGCCAACAAGCCGTCGCTGCTCGGGCGAAGGCAGGAGACTATACCTTGCCGGATCCGGCGGTGCTCCTGAGCGAGCCATCCGGCCCACTCGGGCGTGTCACGGAAGAAGAGATTAAGGCGCAGTCAGATGTGCTGACGCGCGCGCTGCTCAGTTTTGGCATCGCGGGGAAGGTGACGGAGGTCCGTCCTGGACCGGTCGTGACGATGTACGAATTTGAGCCGGCGCCGGGAACTAAAGTCGCTCGCATCGTCAATCTTGCCGATGATCTGGCCTTGGCGCTGAAGGCGATCAGTCTCCGGATCGTCGCGCCGATTCCGGGAAAATCAGTGGTAGGGATCGAGGTGCCGAATCTCTATCGAGAAACGGTGTCGATGAAAGAAGTGATGACGAGCGACACCTTCTCGCGCGCCAGATCGAAGCTCAGCCTGGCCTTGGGGAAGGACATTTTCGGAGCCCCCATCATCGCCGACCTGAAAACCATGCCTCACTTATTGGTGGCCGGCGCCACTGGGGCAGGGAAAAGCGTCAGTCTCAACACGATGCTCCTGAGCCTGCTGTTTTCCGCTCGACCAGATGAGGTCAAGCTCCTCTTGATCGATCCCAAGATGCTTGAATTTCAAACGTACGACGGCATTCCTCATCTGCTGCGGCCCGTTATCACCGATGCCAAGTCGGCGGCGCGGGGGCTCGGTTGGGTTGTGGCTGAAATGGAACGGCGCTACAAATTGCTTGCCGATGCAGGCGTGAGAAGCATCGATGCCTATAATCGAAAGGTCGCAGGCGCGCAGGGTGTGCTGGAGGCGGAGTCGGTTGCCAAGTTGGACCAGCCGGAACTGCCCATTCAGTTTTTGTCTGAAGACGAACGGCTTTCTGTCGGAGAGACGACGGTTCCAGAGGGCAGTCCCGGATCGTTCGCACCGCCTGCGACTCCGCCGGAACCCTTGCCCTATATTGTGGTGATGATCGATGAATTGGCAGACTTGATGATGGTGGCGCCGAAGGAAGTAGAGGACAGGATTGCGCGTTTGGCTCAGATGGCTCGCGCATCGGGTATCCATCTTGTCCTGGCGACGCAGCGTCCGTCGGTCGATGTGTTGACCGGCTTGATCAAGGCGAACTTCCCGGCTCGCATTGCATTCCAAGTGTCGTCGAAGACCGATTCGCGCACCATCTTGGATGCCAACGGCGCAGAGGCGCTTCTCGGCCGTGGGGACATGCTCTACATGGCCTCGGGAACTGGGCGCGTCATGCGGCTACACGGATCGTTCGTGTCGGATGACGACGTCCGCCGCGTGGTCGAGTTCGTGAAGGATCAAGCCAAACCGTCCTATAATCAAGAGTTGCAGATTGCGTTGAAGCAGGAAGGGGCGAAAGAAGAAGACGGGCTGGGCGAAGTATACGAGCAGGCGAAAGAGTTGGTCCTGTCGACCGGTCAAGCTTCTGCGTCGTTGATTCAGCGCCGCCTGCGGGTAGGCTATCCCCGGGCAGCTCGGATGATCGAGCAAATGGAGGCTGATGGCCTGGTGGGAGCGGCTGGTCGCGATGGTCGGAGAGAAGTCGTGGGGCGACGAGGGCCGGTGGGGGCTGAGGAAGGGGTATGAAGGAATGCGCGGAGTGAGGGCTTACCTGTGTTCCCCCTTGGAGAGGAATGGATCGTTGAAGAAGATGAATTGGAAGGTACGAATCGGAAAGGCTGCCTGGTCCTGTCTCTGCAGTGTCCTCTGTGGGTTCTTAATCGTACCCACGGTATTCTCAGCTGAAAGCGATTTTGATGAGAATGCCTTGACGGAAGTGCGGGAGGTGGTTCAACAGCTTCAGGCTCGGTATGAAAAAACGAAAGATCTCCAGGCCGACTTTACGCAGAAGACGATGATTGAGGGGTTCGAGCAGCCGATCACGTCATCGGGGAAGGTCTATCTCAAAAAGCCTGGCCGGTTACGGTGGAACTATCTCGATCCCTCGGTCGAGGACATTCATGTCAATCACGATGATGTCAAAGTGTATGTGCCGGAGCATAAACAGGTGTTGGTTGGGAAGCTCACGCAGATGGCGGCTTCCAAGGCCCCGTTGGAGCTTTTGCTGGGGGCGGCCAAACTGAATGAGTCGTTCAACGTTGAGCCGACGCCGGGGAAAGGCCGTGGCGTCGGGGGGATCAGACTGCTCACGCTCCTGCCGAAGTCGCATGAAGGTGAGGCGGGGAGTTCGTTGCAACGGATCGTGCTCGAAGTATTTCCCAAGACCTATTTCATTCGAACGCTCTCTCTCCATGAATTCAGCGGCAATGTCGCGCGCTTTGAATTCTCGTCGCTTCAGTCCAATCTGGGGCTCAGCGACTCAGTTTTCACTCTCAAATTGCCGGCTGACGTGGAGATAGTGAAGGCCCCGGTGCTCAGTGCCCCACAGTGAAGTTGATGGAAACTGGTTTGAGATAGGTTCTGGCAGGCTGCTCAAAAAGGCCGCTCAGCAAGGCCGCAGGGAGCTTGGCGACTGAAGCGTACCCTTGGGGTACGTTGCAGGGAGACGAGCGACTGAGAACGACGCTGACGGGCTTTTTCAGCAGCCTGCTGGATGATCGAGGGAAAGGTGAGCATATGAGTCAGTTGATGACCGGTTCTTTGGTTGAGGCGGTGGATGAAGCAGTCAAACGGTTGGATCTCGATCGAGTCTCAAGCGAATATTGGGATCAGAACGAGTTTCTGGTTATTCCGCAGTTTCTCCCTCGGTCGGTGGTGGAAGAGCATCTCGTTCCTCAGGCGCAGGGGGTGAAGAGCCTGCTGAATCGCAACTATATTCCAGGCCATAAAAAAGGCGGGAGCGTGAGCTACTACACGGTGATGGAGAAGGCCCCGCGCTTTCTCGACCTCTATCGATCCGGTGCTTTCATCGAATTCTTGAGCCGCCTGACAAGGGCGAAACTGAGTCTTTGCCCTGAAAGCGATCCCCATTCCTGCGCGCTCTATTACTATACGGAGCCGGGGGACCATATCGGGTTTCACTACGACACGTCCTACTACAAGGGGGCTCGCTATACCATTCTGATGGGACTCGTCGATAAATCTACGCAGTGCAAACTGGTCTGCGAGCTGTTTAAGGACGATCCGGTGAAACAGCCTAAGCACCTTGAACTGATCACACAGCCAGGCGATCTCGTGATCTTCAACGGAGATAAACTCTGGCATTCGGTGACTCCGCTTGGCGAAGGAGAGGAACGGATCGCCCTCACGATGGAATACGTCACCGACCCCGATATGGGAGCATTCAAACGCCTCTACTCCAACCTCAAAGATTCCATTGCCTACTTCGGCTTGCGCGCGGTGTTTAAGCAGGCTCTTACGCCTTCCAAGCGTCGCTCCTAGGAGCCTGTCCGACATAGACCATTCTACTGCGGCGAATGATCTGCAACCATCTACGTCGTTCTCAGCCTCGACAAATCCTCAACGTATTCCAGTGAATACGCCTCCGGTTTCTCGGGGCCTGCGGCCTTGCTGAACGGCATTTTTGAGCGCCCTGCTGGAGCTTGCCCACATGCCTCTGGCTAAAATAATTTCAGCTCACCCGTATTAACTCCCCAATGCATATTGCCTGAGAGCGTGGTGAGGGATTCGGTTTGGAACCTGGGCATACAGTATGGAAGTATTTCTCAGAGCACCATCCTGGTGGCACTTGACGACACACATGAATCGGCTGAAAATGTGCCACCCGTATAGATGGCACGCTAAGGAAGGTCTGAACGATGGAAAAAATGGGGTCAAGTCTTGCAATCCAACATCTGCCCCGCGCCACCGGTGATGGTTTCCCTTTTGTCTTATCTGCTGCTTACCCTTGCAGCGAAGAGGCGCGCTCGGCGTGGAATGCCTGCCTTGATGCCTTCGCTAGACCCAATTCTCAATGCGTAGCCCGGGGACGCGTTGAAATTCTCTCGCATTGTTCGTCACGAGACGCACCGCGAGGCTGAGTGCGTGAGCGGCAATTAAGAGATCCATCGAACCGATCGGCGTCCCCTTCTGTTCAAGCGTTGCGCGGAGTCGCCCATAGGCGGCGGCTGCATCGCGGTCGAACGATGCCACTTCGAGTGGAGAGAGAAACTGAGCGAGGGCGAGACGATTTTTCGTGGCATGGCGGCTCTTACTCACGCCGTAATCGAGTTCTGCTACGGTGATGCTGGAGATTCCGATGTCACCGACCTGATGCGTGAGGAAATGTTCGAGTGCGGAGGGGGGGTGCTGCTTGATGAGATAGATGCAGATATCGGTATCCAGCATCAGCTTCATGCAAAAGGCCGCTTCCGTCTTTGGATGGCAGGTTGCCGGCGACCCTGTGCCATGAAATCTGCCGTGAATTTCTTCAGACTGCCCATGAGTGGCGCCCACGAGAGCTTTTTCGGGCGAATGACGAGGGTATTACCGCGTTGCTGAATTTCGACTTCGTCGCCATCAAGCTGGAACTCCCGAGGAATTCTGACTGCTTGACTATTCCCGCTCATAAAAATCCGTGTTTTCTTTGTGGCCATAAGTGCGCGCTCCTCCAGTCCTATTTGTATATACGTGATGATATACGGGTCTGCAGAATGAGTCAATGGATCGTCCGCTGATCGCTGCTCTCTCATCAAGTCAGGTAGTCGCCCTGAGCGCTTCGATTGCTCGTTATTGCGTGCATCGTTGATTTCACGGTTGCTGCCGTCTATAGTTTGCTGACCGTTGCGGTCCAGTTTGGTTTGTTTATTCGTTGAGTTGGTCTGGTTCAACCAAACAAACCAAATAAACTAAATAAACAAAACAAACTGCCCATGAATCGCCGCCTCCAACATAGTGCCATCCTGCTATTTGCCCTTTGCCTGGTCGTGCTTTCCCCTCTTGTCCCGGTCTCGGCGGCTGAGCAACCGGATGTTGCGCAGCGGCACTATGAGCGAGGCGCTGCGCTGCTGAAAAAAGGCGACGTTGTTGGGGCATCCGAGGCTGCTAAGAAAGCCATCGAGTTGAATCCCTCCTCCGCTGAAGCGCACCATTTGTTAGGCATGATCTACTTCAAAGAGAGAAAGCCGGCTCAGGCTGTCGATGCCTTCACTCAGTCGCTCAAGTTGAAGCCTGCCTACCCCGATGCTTTGAACGATTTGGCGAAAGTCTATCGGATTCAGGGAAAACTGGCCGAAGCGGAGCAGGCTCTCAAACGGGCAATCGAGGCCGACCCGCACCATGCCGATTCGTATCTCCACTTAGCCAAGCTGTATGAACGACGTCGCGACGTTGCCTCGGCCACTCAGGCCTATCAAGCGTTGTTAGCCGCTCATCCGAGCCACCGTGATGGCCTATATAATCTTGCATTACTCTATGAGGCGCATGGAGATAATCATGGGGCGAGTGAGATGCTGGCCCGCCTGCTTAAGCTCGACCACAAACATGCCGACGCCTGGTACCTCGCTGGACGGATAGCGGAGAAAAATAACGCGCTCACGGAAGCAGCGGACTCGTATAGAAGGGCCATTGCGGCGAAACCTGGGTTTGTGGCTGCGCACTACAATCTAGCGTTTATTGATCGGAGCCAAGACCGGCCCCTGGAGGCGGAGCAGGAGTTTCTTGAGGTGTTGCGGTACCGCCCAGAGTATGCCGAGGCCCATATGAATCTGGGCGTGATCTACACCGGCTTGAATAGGCTCGATGAGGCGGAGCAGTCCTACGAACGAGCTGTCGTGTTAAAACCGAACTATGCTGAAGGGCATTACAATCTGGGTGTCTTCTACGAGTTGCATCGGAAAGACCTACCGAAAGCCCTCGCCCAATATCACCTGTATCTGAACCTCGGCGGGCGGGACGATCGTGTCCAGCGAATTGTCGGAACGGCGGGGCGGTGAACGAAGAGCCGTTAATCGTGAATTGTTATTCGTGAATCGCAAAAGCGAGACTTGGACCTCGCGTTTAACGATTAACGTGTAACGCATAACGGGTATGGGTCACCAGTAAGGCCAACGTCGATAAGAACCCCAATAAGGCCCCCAATAGGGACTTGGCCCCATATAGGGGTGGATGACGCGGGGCATGTCTTCCGCTCCGGCCCAGACTTGCACACGTTTGATAGTAATGAGGGGATAGGTATAGTCCGTTTCATCCAATGGCAGACTGACGGAACCGGAGACTTCGCCGGTCACAGTGACTCTGGTCCCAGGCGGGAGGGTCGCGGGATCGAGGAATTCTTGCTGAAGAGCGAGGAACCGGCCTTGGGACTGAGTCAAGTCAGATCCGGGACGAGAGGATCGATCGAGCGGCAGCTGTAGAATTTCGATCCTTGTGCTGTCCTTCTGTCGTCGAGCCGATAATACTTTGCCACCGAAGACCACCGTTTGACCTTTGAAGGAGTCCGGGGTTGCCTTGACTTGCAGGAAGGTAAGCGCCTGTCTGTCTTCCGCCTCTTGCATCGAGGCGCAGCCTGCAAGTGAGACGAGCGAGATGAATATCGATAGCAGCGTTGCCAGCATGGGCACAGTATAACAGAGAGTAAGTTCGCGATACATTCGCTATAATGAGCGATCAGTGTCGATAGAACAGATTGCGGACAAATCGGGTTATACACAATGTACTGTTGGGATCATACATATTGGTGCTGCTGAAAAATAATCTCAGGATGCTCAAAAAGGCTGTCCAGCAAGGCCGCAGGGAGCTCGGCGACCGAAACGTACCCTTGGGGTACGTTGCAGGGAGACGGGCGACTGAGAACGCCGCTGGCGGACTTTTTCAGCATCCTGCCAAGAAAGGAGTCGATATGGTGAAAAGACGGTGTATGTACTGGGTCTTGGCAGTCTGTGCGGTTGTATGGACGGTCGCTATTCTGTGGGTCGCGCCGGCCGCAGCGGTCCCTCTCGATCTGAACGGTAAGTACGAGGTCATGACGGGTGAAGTGTCTACGCATACGCCCGGCAAGGTGAAAATGATCGAGTTTGCCGACTTTTATTGCCCTCATTGTCATCTTTTCGACGAGACTGCGATCCCGCAGCTGATGAAAGAGTTCGGGAACAAGCTGGAGATTACGATGGTCGGCTTTCCCGTCATTCGTGGGAAACTCCCGACCGCATTCGATATGTATGAGCAGGCCAGGATGATGGGTAAGGGCAACGAGATGAGGAAGGTGTTGTTTCGCACGATCCACAAAGACAAGATCGACGGTGTGCTGGATCGCTCGCTACGGGAAGTGCTGATTAAGGAAGTGGGCCTCGATCCGAAAGTGTTTGAAGAAGGAATGACCAGCGGAAAGCCGGCTAGGGCGGTTGACGAGGGCAAGCGGTGGGGCGAACGGATTAAGGTATCATCCACTCCTTCAATCTTGCTGGATGGCAATATCAAGGTCGATGGCGCGAACATGAGCCCTGAAAATGTCATGTCGATCATTCGGAGCATTCTGGAAAACGACGCGAAGAGGTAAGCTTGAAAGTACTGAGTGCTGAGTACTGAGTGCTGAGACCTAAGTGCCGAAAGTCTGAAAACTCAGCACTCAGCACTTTGAACTCAGAACTCCTTCTGAGGGAAGATGGCGATTGATCCAATCTGTGGGATGACGGTCGATCCGGCTACGGCAGCCGGAAGCCATGACTACCAAGATCAGCGTTACTATTTTTGCGGCCTCTTTTGCCTGGAACGATTCAAGGCCGATCCGGAACGGGCGTTACAGCCGCGGTCAGTAAGTCCTCCCAAGCCGACCACAAGAAGATCCCTTCCCATGATGCAATCTGCTCCGGTTGTGACCGGGCCTGCATCCATCGATCCCGTGTGTGGGATGACAGTATATCCAGCGACTGCAGCTGGTTCTTATCAGTACAAAGGGAAGACCTTCTACTTTTGTGCAACGAGTTGCCTCACCAAGTTTCGGATCGATCCGACCCACTATTTGATATCTCCTGAGCAGCGCGCTCCGCTCGTCATGCCGGTACTTCCTGGAGGGGTGGTTGAGTATATCTGCCCGATGGACCCGGAAGTGCTTGAGACCAAACCGGGGGCTTGCCGGATTTGCGGAATGGCGTTGGAACCCAAAGTCGTCTCGCTTGAAGATGAAGGGAATCCCGAGCTTGAAGACATGACCAAGCGGTTCTGGTTCTGTCTCGGGCCTTCCCTCTTGGTTATGCTCCTGGCCATGGCCGACATGGTTCCCGGTTTATCGCTTCCCCAGGCCTTGACCGGCACGACGAGGAACTGGGTGCAATGGGTGCTGGCGACACCGGTGGTGCTCTGGGGAGGCTGGCCGTTTTTCCAGCGAGGATGGAGTTCAGTGGTGAGCTGGGCTCCCAACATGTTCACGCTCATTGCCATGGGAACTGGCGCGGCCTATGGCTACAGCACTCTCGCCACCGTCGCACCGACGATGCTTCCCAGTTCATTCCATCTGCACGATGGCTCCATCGCGGTCTATTTTGAAGCTGCGGCCATTATTACGCTGCTCGTCCTGCTCGGACAGGTCCTTGAGTTGAAGGCCCGGAGTCAGACGAGCTCCGCAATTCGTTCGTTGCTTCGGCTTGCGCCAAAGACGGCCAGGTTGATCAAACCGGACGGCGGTGAGGAAGATGTGCCGCTTGAGCACATTCGGGTAGGTCTTCGACTGCGTGTCAGGCCGGGAGAACGAGTGCCGGTCGATGGAATGGTCGAAGAAGGTATGACGTCTGTGGATGAATCCATGATCACAGGGGAATCGATCCCGGTCCAAAAAACAGTCGGAGTACGGGTGACCGGGGGGACCATCAACGGCACAGGTGGGATCGTCATGGTCGCAGAACGAGTCGGGCGAGACACGATGCTTGCCCGGATCGTGCAGATGGTCAGTGAGGCGCAACGGACCAGAGCGCCGATCCAGCGCCTTGCGGATGTGACCGCGGGATATTTTGTTCCATTGGTTGTGGCTGCTGCGGCGATTACGGCAGTCGCTTGGGCGATCTGGGGTCCGGAACCGAAGTTGGCCTATGCGCTGGTCAATGCCGTGGCGGTTCTGATCATTGCCTGTCCCTGCGCGTTGGGATTGGCAACGCCGATGTCGATCATGGTCGGAACCGGTCGTGGGGCGACGGTGGGGGTCTTGGTGAAGAAGGCTGAGGCGTTGGAGGTGTTCGGTAAGGTCGATACGCTCGTCGTCGATAAGACCGGAACCCTCACGGAGGGTAAGCCGAAACTCCTGTCGGTGTTGGTGGCGCCGCCATGGTCCGATGCGGATCTGTTGCGTCTCGCGGCAAGCCTTGAACGCAGCAGCGAGCATCCGCTGGCGACAGCAGTGGTGGCAGGGGCCGAAGGGCGAGGGATCCAATGCGTTCCTGCTACGCAATTTCGTTCGGTGACGGGGAAGGGTGTGATCGGGATGGTCACTGGTCGTCGCGTTGCCATTGGGACGACGGCATTCCTGCAACAGGACGTTGGGGTATCCGGTGAGAGCCTCACGCATCTGGACAAAGAGGCGGCTGCGCTTCGCCGTGAAGGGCAAACAACCCTGTTTGTTTCCGTCGATGAGCAGGTTGCCGGCGTAATTGGCGTGGGAGATCCGATTAAAGCCTCTACTCGTGAAGCTTTGCGTGAGCTGAAGGCCGAAGGCATCCACGTCGTCATGGTGACGGGAGATCATCTCGATACGGCAGAGGCGGTGGCCCGGCAGCTTGGCATTGAGGATGTCATGGCGAATGTCTTGCCGGCGCAAAAGGGAGAAATCATTGCCAGGCTTAAATCGCAAGGCCGCGTGGTCGCGATGGCCGGTGATGGTGTGAATGATGCCCCTGCCCTGGCGTTGGCTGACGTCGGTATTGCGATGGGAACAGGGGCGGATACGGCCATTGAAAGCGCAGGCATGACGCTGGTGAAGGGGGATCTGCGCGGGCTGCTTCGCGCGCGGAGGCTGAGCCAGTCCACGATGCGGAATATCCGGCAAAATCTCTTATTTGCCTTTCTCTACAACGTGATCGGCGTTCCCATCGCAGCCGGCGCGTTGTATCCGGTCTGGGGAATACTCTTGAGTCCCATGATTGCCAGTGCCGCCATGACCTTCAGCTCCGTGTCTGTCATCTCCAACGCCCTCCGCCTGCGGCATGTGGAATTGTAAGTGCGCCTCCGGCACACGCATGTTAGGCTACAACGCTGGTTTATTTTGTTTATTTAGTTGGTTTGGTTTATCTGATTGGTTTCGTTCAACCAAACGGACTAGACAGACGAAATAGACCGAACAGACCAGACAGACTTTTGGGGCAGCCTGCTAGAAAGGACCGTCGCGTGGTTGGATCCAACGTTCTATTGCGAGTGGTGATCGGGCTCGGTGTGGGGGGCGCGCTCCTGGCTGGAACAGGTCTGGCTGAGAATCGGGCGATTCCTCCTGTGGCGAGCGGGGGAGAACTTCAGGCGCAGGTCAAGGTGACTGCGACCAAAGTGATTCCTGCTGTCGTCAGCATTGCCTCCACAGTGATGGTCCGCGATCAAGCGTTCAGCGACGAAGCACTGCCGTTCGGGTTGTTCAAGGACGTCCCGTCGCGGCGGCAGTACGGCCAAGGTTCCGGTGTCATCGTGTCGTCGGATGGCTACATTATGACGAATAACCATGTCATTGCCGACGCCGTCGATGTAGAAGTAATTCTTGCCGACCGGCGGCAATTCAAAGGGCGTGTAGTGGCCACCGATCCGAAAACCGATGTGGCGGTGGTGAAGATTCAGGCGACCAATCTTCCGACCGTGACATGGGGAGATTCGAGCACGCTCGCCGTCGGCGAATTTGTGCTCGCGATCGGGAACCCGCTCGGGTTAAGCCGCAGCGTGACGTTCGGCATTGTCAGTGCCGTCGGTCGCGCGGATGTCGGGGTCGCGGATTTCGAAGATTTCATTCAAACCGATGCCCCCATCAATCCAGGCAATTCCGGCGGGGCCTTGGTGACGCTCAATGGGGAGTTGGTGGGGATCAATACGGCTATTGCCAGCCCCACAGGTGGCAGCGTCGGCGTGGGCTTCGCCATCCCGAGCAATATGGCCAGGGCCGCCATGCAGAGCCTGCTCAAGACCGGTCATGTCGTTCGTGGGTTCCTCGGCGCCTCGACGCAAGACGTGACGCCGATATTGGGCAAGGTCTTTCGTCTTCCCGACGTGAAGGGAGCGATCGTGACCGATGTGCAGGCGAAAGGGTCCGCCGAGAAAGCCGGACTCAAGCGCGGAGATGTGATCGTGAGATTCGACGGGCGCGACGTGATGGATAGCGGACATCTTCGAAACCTCGTGGCTGCCTCGACGATCGGGAGCAAGCATCGGCTGGACCTCATGCGCGAGAGTAAACCCTACCAAGCCGAATTGGTTGTGCAGGAAGCGCCGCGTGAACGGGTCAAGAAGAACCAGGCTGCGTCGTCCTCAGCCGCCACGGCCCATCCCCTTACCGGCGTCGTCTTCGACGATGTTACAGCGCCGTTGGCTCGGCAAATGGATCTGGCTGTGACCAGCGGGGTGGTGGTCACGGACATCGAAGAAGGAAGCCTGGCTGAATCCTCCGGTCTCCAGCCGGGAGACGTAGTACTGGAACTCAACCGTCAGCCCGTTCCAAACTTCTCCGTCTTTCAGCGATTGGCCGATCCGATTAAGCCATCCGATCTTGCCCTCCTGCTGGTCAACCGGCAGGGGAACGTCATGTACATCCCCGTCAAGGGTGAGTAGGGGGAGTGCAGGGTGACCAGACGCCTCACGTGCTCGCAGACCGCGCACAATAAGAATGTGCTCGGTCGATGCGCGCAGTCTGAGGCGACCTGGTCACCCCGCTTTAGGGGAAGTAGATTCCAGGGTGAATGCACACACTCAGAAGGATGATCTGGCTGTTCCACTCCTATCCTCCTGAGGCCGCTCGTTGCATGGGCACAGGAGACTCACCGGGCCATCTTTCTCCTGCTGGCAGTCTTTCCCTGCATCCTGCTAGAGAGGGATCAGTTTGAGATCGAAGGTTCGTTCGATGAGCCAGGCGCAGGCGAGACCGGCGATGGCGAGCGAACCGCTCACCAGCACCAGCCGTTGATAGGACCAGGATCTTCTCAGACCGTAAGCCATCGGCAAGAACATCGCGACGATCGCCAGTTGACCCACCTCCACTCCCAGATTGAAACTCACTAAGCTCAGCGCGAGAGATTCTTTTGGCAGACCGAGGTCGCTCAGCACCGTAGCAAACCCAAAGCCGTGAATCAGGCCGAACAGAAATGCCACTAACCAACGGCGCTGGGAAAGGGCTGGATAGAGATTGGCGCATGCAGCATAGATAACCGATGCGGCGATTGCGGATTCGACCAGTCGCGATGGTAGCGCGATCAGGCCTAGGGTCGCCAAGCCGAGGGTGATCGAGTGGGCGAGGGTAAAGGCGGTGACGATCGCAACGACTTCTCCGAGAGCGGAGAAGAAATCGGGAGTCGATTCCCACCGGCCTCCGGCTCTCCGCAGCACGGAGGGTAACAGTAATGCCAGCAGAAATAGCACGTGGTCATAACCAAGCCAGATATGCCAGATACCTTCCTGTGCATATTGTCGGATCTGTCGCCATGCCGAAGTCGTACCGATCGTAAATTGTTGAGCCGGCGATTCCTGACTGAAGATCGCGGCCAGCGTTTCGTTTCCGCCCGTGAGTTTCAGCAGCCCCTTGTGCTGGGCATCGAGCTCGAAGAGGAGCCGATAATCGATCGAGAAATCGCGAATGGGGGCTGGACAGGTTGTGGTGAATCGCAGCACCGCATAGGTGCCGTCTGTGTGATGGTCGATCAACTGATCGGCGATGGCTGTTGAACAGGGCCTCTTGCCGGTGTGAACGGTCAGATGCGAGAACGCATAGGAGGCGATGGCATCGTGCCTGGCACGCACCTCTCCCCAGGTAATGGCTCCGTCGCCGTCGGTATCCAAGCCGATTGCATAATCCAGGTCGCGCAACGCGATATCCCATCGCCCTTCGGCCTGTGAGTCGTTCACCGTAAAAGAGAGATAACTGTCGCTGGGCTTGTGGGCCCAGGCGGGAGCGCTCAGAAGAAGAAGTATCGCCAGGGCAAGGATTAGCCGCATCAGGATCTCTCCTCCGGAAACTGCGCGGCCAGTTGTTGGAGCCGCAAGTCCTCCACATGATTGGCGCGCAGCCACGCGATGACCGGTCTCGCTGCCTCTCGGCTGCCAAAGGCTAGCGCGCTTTCGAGCAAGAGACGCGCGTCCCAGGGTTCTTTTTGGATCTTCCAGTTGGCTTGTGCGAGGCTGAGCGCCGTCTTTGGATCGTGAAGCAGCGCAAGGGTGAAGCGCGCCTCCTCTCGCACATGCACGTTGGTGCCTCGTTCTCGGCCAGCAGCAAAGCGAGCTGCGAGCTCAGCTATGTGTTCCTTCGATCCGGACAAGTGGAGCGCCTGCTCGGCCAGCGTCAGACGCAGGAGCAATCCGTCGGCTCTGGTCTCATGCTGTAAAAGGGTGACAACCTTTTGTGCGTGTCCTTGATCGAGAAGGAAATCGGCATAGGCGCCTAAGAGATACTGATCCTTTACATCGAGACTGCGCGCGTCGGTAAAATATTGTTCTGCGGTCTGTGCGTCTCCCGTGCGAGTTGCGGCTTCCGCCAGAATGGTGAAAATCCAGAGACGTTCGCGCGCTGAGACTCCTGGACGGTCCAGGAGCGAGGTCAGCTGCTCACGGCTCTTGGTGGCATGGCCGGTCAGGCTTGCAATGTCGCCCAAACAGGTGAGCGCGACATGCCGTCCTGCAAGGCGAAACAGCGGCTGGCAGGCGCGCCGAGCCTCTTCGTATCGTCCCTGGACCTGGTAGATCGACGCTTTAGTGAGCCAGGCTTGGGCGTTCGTGGGCTGCATCCTCAGAACCGTATCGAGATCGGAGAGGGCGAGGTCGAACTCGTGGGCGTTTTGGCGGATCGTCGCCCTTAACAAGAGCGTTGAGGGTGGAGGCGTCGCGTGATTCAACCAGGGAGCCAGTACGGCTTGCGCCTGACCAAGAAACCGCGGATCCCCTTCCGATCGTGACTGTTCGATGAGCCTGGTCGCAAGGGAAACAGCCGCATCTACGTTCTGTGGGTCATGCAACAGATTTGCGCGCAGTGCCCTGGTCTCTCTCGCAACTGGATCGGTGGCTTTGACTGTGAGCTGTTCGAGTACTTGATTGTCCTGTTGAGGGAGAAAAGGTTCTCCTGCTGCGATCGGGGCTTGGCTCAATGCAAGCCACCCGATTGCGATCAAACCGCTCACTGTGCGTATTCCGTTCATCGCGTTCATTTCAGTCGCGCGAATAAGTGATGGGTATGCGCATGATGATCTGCGGACGCTCGATGGCATAGTCGAGCGGCATAGGGAAGGCGCGATGCACCAGCGTCACAGCTTCCCGATCGATCCGCTCCAATCCGGAACTCGTTATAACTTCAGCTTCCATCAACTCTCCCGTGCCGGAGACCACAGCCTTGACCAGAACCTTGAGCTTGCTTGCATCATTGAGGGATGGATGCGAAAAACGCTTCAGTTCTTCCAGCCGACGGGACACAGCTCGCTGCAACCAACTGTAATCTGCTCGGGCCACAGACGGTTGATTGGAGGCTATCGGTAGAACTGAGGTGGGTGGTGCCTGCGATGGCTCGCGAGACTGAGCCGTCTCCATAGCAACATCGACGATGGACGGGGCCGGCTGCGGAGGTATTTCTTGCTCTGTTGACGCTGTGATAGCTGTGGATGGTTCTGTTGCAACCGGTGTTGTGGCCACCATTGTGTGAGGACGTTCGGGAGCGTTCCGTTGTATGGGCACTGTGCCTTGGATAGCTGGCGTTGGTTCGGAAATAGAAGCTGTCGGTGGTACTGTCTCTGGCTTGGCCAGCGCAAGATCCGTTGGCGTTGGGATGGCTATCACCGGCCTGACATTGTTGGATGCCTGAATTGTCTCGTTGATGTTGTTTGTCTGTTGTGGAACGGGTAAAGGCAGGTTCCGTATTAGCGACGCCTGAGTCGGCTCGCTGGCTTCATCCGGTTGGAGCAACTCATTTCCGGAGGGAGCGTCGATGGTCTGCTCAACAACGGAGGCCTGTTGGGGTAACTCGACAAGAGTAACGTCCCATCGAAAGGGCTCAGGGTGAATCATGGCGGGAAGATGACGGAAGGCCGGTATGATCACGCTCAGAAGGATTCCGTGTATGATGAGCGAGAGCCCCCATCCCTCGATCTGACGCCGTTGAATGGCCCTAGATTGCATCTTTGCTCTCTCGGTTGTTGTGCAAGTAGCTCAGTGAGCCGTCTCTGAGAAGAATCATGGGGGTGTCGCGCATAGGCGCGACACCCCCTAAGGCACCAGCTAGTTAATCGACTCTCCTGGATCGATGTGCCGACGATCCCGTCCATCAAATGGAGTCGGGAGGAATGGGAATGCTGTGGCAATACCGTTGGCTGTCTTGTTGCCGCCGACGGACCCGATATTGAAGTTCACCCCGTCTCCCAGATTTGGAAAAGGAGTGGCGATAGGTGGATTGATTAGAATGCCGGCCACGACCCGCAATGCGACATCGGTGACATCGTCGTTAGGCCGTCGTCCGTTCGGCCAACCGGCTTTGTCCGGAGTCGCATTTCCACTCTGGTCATGAGCGAAAGGCCCCAGTCGTCTCTGACTATCCGCTGCCGTCGCAGGCACGCTCAAATCCACTCGCAGGAGATCAGATAGGGTCTCGTTGGTCTTGCCGCCGCCGCAGACCGGTGGGCCAGGGCTGTAGCGCAGCAACGCATTGATCAGATCTTCCCGATTCGTCGTCGGGAAAGGAGTTCCGAACACAGCGTTCAGCGCAGTCGCCAACGCTGAGTTGCAATAGAAGGAGACGAAGTCTGCTTCGTCTTCGGCGTCCGTGGCATTCCATTTGTCCTTCATGTTCGTTGGAATGATCAATTCGTTCACCAACGGATTGCCCATCCGGGCTACCTGAACGAACCGGGATGAATTGTCCCGGTCGCCGTTCTTCTTGATGACCGTGACCTTGGGGCGGCTGGTTGTGGCATAGGCGCCGATCACCTTATTGCCGTTCGGGCCCATCAGGTCGTTGATCGGAATTTCGAGGGCGATCGTGTTGACGTTGAAGCCACTGAAGGTGTCTGCGACACGGGAGGCTGGAGCCCCAACGATCGTCGCATCGTTCGCATCATCGGCTGCGGAGAGAATCGGGGATATGTGGAGGTTCAATGTGTCGAAGGTTCCCCCTAGGTCGATGTAGAAGGTTTCATCCCGTTGACCGGCAAATACCCGCCCGCCGTTCTTTAGGGGGAAAACTCCCTTTGCCGCCAGCTGTTCATAGTTCGGGGTGGTCCTGTTCCCGACATTCGATGGCACCGCGTACATCGGGCCGGTGCCCAAGTCCTTCGGCTGTTGGCCGAACCGCACTTCCGTCACCGTGTAACTTTGGCGTACCAGCAAGCCTTCGGAGCCTCCGCCGGTGAGTGCCGTGATAGGAGGGATTGCGACATAGGCCAATGGGAAAAAGTTTCCGGGCTGCCTGATCTCGGTCTTGAAGCGGATTTGATAGGTGATGTTCGCCGCAACATTGTTCTTGTTGTTGTCGACGTGGATCTCGTAGAGCACATCGTCGGCGAAATTGAAATAGTTGGGACCGGACCCCGGTTCCTGACCCGGAATCACATTCATGATCAACACGGCCTTATCTGGATCCTGCCAGCTTCTGAATATGTAAAAATCCGTGATATCCGCTGCTGGGTCGTTCGCGATCAGCGGGGCCTCGCGATGACTGGCGGCAAAGACCGGCGCGCTCATAAGCAGCGCCAGCACTGCCAGCGTGAGGGTTCGAATCTGCGTCAACATAGTTGCCTCCTTGTGAAACTGGTCGCCATTCAGGCGGCCTGAAGTTAAATGTCTGGTTTTTGTGTGGGCTCAGGCTCGGCATTGGCTTGGTTTACCTGGCCGGCCTCAGCCCCTGTCAGTGCGTCAGACTGCGGAACACGCTGGTCCTCGGCTGCAGCTGCTGCCGGTCCACTAGACACGACAGGTGGGTTATCGCTCCCGCTGCAGGCGGACAGTATGCCGACGGCGAGCGCAAGACCCAGAACCGATAGTACGGGGGATTTCATAGATACCTCCTCAGAGAACGATCCATCATGGGACCAATAGAGAATATTGCTGTCGATGACACGAATGCCTATTAGTGCATGGAAGCCATTGGCCTCTCGACGATGTCGCTCTTCATCGGGCCCAGCGCGCCGAGCAGCTCGTTCTTTTCACGCTCCGGCACCTTGAACTTGTTGAGCGTGGCGACGAGATCGCCCACCAGCGCGTCAAAATCGCTGCTGCTGACACCCATGCCGGTATGGGTAGCCTTCATGCTTCGGCCGCTGTAGGTGCAAGGACCGCCGGAGGCCTGGCAGATCTGTTCCACCAACAACATCTTCAAGCGGGGAATGTCGGTGTTGGCAAACTTGCCATTGATACGGTTGTCGGCGGCGACGCGCCCAACGAAGTCATCCACTACAGCGGTGATGGCCGGTTTTCCGCCCAAGCGATCGTAGAGCGGCTTGTCCGCCATGGTCGTCGATTTAGACATCGCAGAACCGGATGTCGATTCCATGGTGTTGCAGCCTGTGACGCTGAGCGCAAGCCCAGCAATGATGAGCGACATTGCGACTGTAATCTTCATGGCCCTATCCTCCCGGTGAGTGAAATGGTTAATTATTTGGAACCAGTTTGTCTTGCCGGCCCTGTCGGCGGCTTTACTCACTCTACGACCGGTTCTTTGATTTGGATGTTTCCTCTTTCTCAGCCTCCTTGCGGGAGCGTTTCAGCCGGTGCTATAGTTCGGGACATCCGAAGGGGGCAGAATAAAAAAGTATCTACAATAGAAATCCAATCTCCTCCATCCTCTCGTACAGGGTATGGGAGGAGATTCTATGTTGGTGATGCCTTTGGAAACGACGAGACACGTCCACGAGCAAGAGTGGGGAGAACTGATCGCTCTGACGGCACAAGGCGACCAGGCTGCGCTCGCCACCCTCTACGATCGCACCAGCCCTCAAGTCTACGGGCTGGTCCTGAAAATTCTCGACAATCGCGAAGCAGCGGAAGAAGTGACGTTGGACGTCTACACCCAGGTCTGGCGTCAGGCCCATACCTATGACGAAACGCGAGGCGCGCCTGGCGGCTGGCTGATGACCCTTGCCCGTACGAGGGCGATCGATCGCTACCGTGCCGGCGCGGCAGAGCGAGGGCGTATCGAGTCGCTCGACCTTATCGAGTTATTTGAGAGCGACGATGACACGCCGGAGCAGGAGCTGGCGGGGCTTGAACGGCGACGATATGTGCAGCAGGCCTTGGCGCTGCTCACGACGGAACAGAGAGAAGCGATCGTGCTCGCCTATTTTTATGGATTGAGCCAAAGCGGGATAGCCGAGAAGCTGAATCTCCCTCTGGGTACCGTGAAAACAAGGATGCGATTGGGCCTCATCAAACTGCGCGAGGCGCTCGCGCCCTATGAAGAAGGACTGGTCTCATGACCGAGGCTCGGCTGCCGCAAGAATTGGAAGAGCAGGCAGCGCTCTTCGCGCTCGGACTATTGGAGCCTGACGATCGCCGGGCCTTTGCCGTTCGACTCCAGGGGGAATCGCTGCCCTTGCGGCAAGCGACTACGGCGTATCGAGCGGTGGCGGAAGCGTTAGCTTCGGGAGTGGCTCCCGTGGCGCCGGGACCGACGCTCCGTGAGCGACTCGTAAGCCGGATCGCCCATGAAGCCGCTCGCGAAACCGCGCAGTTTGAGTCTGTGGCGAACACCCTGGCGCTGAGTGCCGCGCCAGTTGCGCCTCGGGCTTCACTGCGGGAACGGGTTCTGGCGCACATTGGCAAGCTGGGGGATCCGCAGCTTCAAATGGAGTCTGCCTTCACCTTTCTCAGGACATCCGAGCTCGAGTGGCAAGAGATCAGCCCGGGCACCTTCGTCAAAGTGCTGCATAACGATACGGCCAATGCCAGGGCGACGGTGCTCTGTCGTATGGAGCCAGGATCCATGTATGGCTCTCATCGGCATGCCCAAATGGAAGAGCTCTTCGTACTTGAAGGCACCTGCCACTGTGCCGGACGCCTCATGCATGCCGGCGACTATCACCGGGCCGAAGCAGGCTCCGTCCATCCTCCGACCTCGACGAAGACCGGCAGCCTCATGTTGGTGATCTCCTCTACTCAGAACCAGCCGCTTTCGTAGTACTGTCACGCTCACTTCATCGGCGTCTCCACAGAGGATGAGGCTCGCAACTAACGCGAATCATTCCAAGCCGGTGTTCCCTTTGACGATTAACCTTTGCAGCAGCCGTACATGCAGTCGGGTATTCCCGTGATGAATTCTCTCCTAAATCGATGAATCCAATCGCTGCTCGCGCTTCGTAAGAAGCTCAGGATCGGCAAACTCCGATTGCTCGTATGTCCTGTTCGTGCTATGAAGAAAATATTCGTGTTACTTGCCAGGGAGGTTTCGATGAACCAACTCGTTCGGTTCGGCATGTCGTTAGACCAACAGTTGCTCAAAGAGTTCGACCGTCACATCAGACGAAGGCACTACACCAACCGATCGGAAGCGCTCCGCGACCTGATTCGAGACAATCTTGTCGGGCAGGAGTGGGATGAGGATAAGGAGACCGTCGGCACGATTACCTTAGTCTATGACCATCATGTGCGAGATCTGACAGGAAAGTTGACCGACATTCAACATGACTGTCAGGGGCAGATTCTCTCCGGCATGCATGTCCATCTCGACCACGACCATTGTCTCGAAGTGCTTGTCGTCAAAGGCAAGGGGTCGGAGATCAAGAAGGTGGCCGACGCGCTGGTCAGCGTCAAGGGCGTGAAGCATGGCAAACTCACCATGACGACGACTGGAAAAGCTCTCCGTTAACTCACCCTCACGGACAAGATTCGCCATGAACAGTACGTCGTCAAGTTGGGTCGGCTGCGTGATCGGCGGAATGGCGCTCCTCATTGGTGGAGCGGCCTTTGCCCACGACCCGGACGACGGCATCGTCGATGTGCCGGAGGTATCGATCGTTGGCACGCGTCCGGTGGCCGCGTCCTCGCAACAATTCATTCCGGACAAGGAAATTCTGCTTCAGCCGCAAGGCCGTCCCGCCCAGATTTTACGGTTAATCCCCGGTTTCATTGCGGTGGAACATTCCGGGGGCGCCGGCAAAGCCGATCAATATTTTCTGCGTGGGTTCGATGCAGATCACGGCACCGATGTCGCCTTCTACACCGACGGTATGCCGATCAACCTGCGTACTCATGCCCACGGGCAAGGTTACACCGATCTGAATTTTATTATTCCGGAAACGATCGAGGGCGTGGATGTCTCCAAGGGGGCCTATCTTCCTGAATATGGTGACTTTGCCACGGCAGGGGCGGTGAATTTCAGGACACGACAGGTGGTGCAAGAAGGAGTGGCCCAGGCGGCTGGAGGGCAGTTTGACACGCAACGGTATCTGCTGATGTTCTCTCCAACCAAAGAGAGGGTGCGTACCTTGTTCGCTGCCGAGGGGTACTATACCAATGGCCCATTCGAGAATGGGAATCGGTACTTTCGAACCAACCTATTTGGAAAAATGACGACCAATTTGACCGGCCGGGATGAATTAAGTCTGACCGGCACGTTTCTGAAGTCTCAGTGGAATGGCTCCGGAGAGATTCCCTTTCGCGGGGTCACTGACGGCACACTTGGACGGTTCGGCGCGATCGATCCTTCAGAAGGGGGTAACACGCTCCGGAGCACCGCTCGATTGAACTACCATTACGATACGACATCAGGCGGCCAGTTTTTTGCTAACGCGTATGGGCAGTATTATCGGCTGGATCTCTTCACGAATTTTACGTTTTTCCTCAACGATCCCGTCAATGGCGACGGGATTCAGCAGTCTGACCGCCGCGTGATATACGGGGGCGACCTGGGATATAAGCAACAGGGAGAAGTGTTAGGTCTGCCGACAACCGGGACGGTCGGGTTTCAAACGAGAGTGGACGATATCCATGTTCGATTGGGCACCCAAACGACAAGAATGCCGACCGGAACCACGACAGACAGCAATATTCTTGAAGCGTCCTATGCGCCGTTCGTGAAGGTGGAGGTGGAACCGACGCCATGGGTGAAACTTGTAGGAGGACTGCGCGCAGAAACCTTCACCTTCGATGTGCGGAATCGTTGCACGAGCTGTGCGGAGCAACCAGCCGGACGCACAAGCTCCGGCATCGTCCTCCCCAAAATGAATCTCATCTTGGGTCCCTGGGCCGGCAACGAATTCTTCGCCAACTATGGCGAGGGCTATCACAGCAATGACGCACGCTCGGCTGTCTCACCGGGATCCTCACCGCTTGCGCGAGCCAAGAGCTATGAGGTCGGTGTGAGGTCGAAGCCTTGGGGGCCAGAGGGAGTCGAGGTGACCGCAACTCTATGGCGTGTGGATCTCAAGTCGGAACTCCTCTTTGTGGGGGACGAAGGGACAACGGAAATCCGAGGACCGAGCAGACGAGAGGGTGTGGAGGTGGCCGCGCGCGGACAGGTTTGGGGTCCGCTGCAAGTGAACGGCAGTGTGACGTGGACGAAAGCAGAGTTTCGCAACGGCGATGCGATTCCATTGGCGCCTGAATTGATAGGGTATGGCGCCTTGTTGTTGCGTTGGCCCGAAGGCTTGACCTCTCAACTGCAAGCCACCTATCTCGGGGAGCGCTCGCTCATAGAGGACCGAAGCGTCAAGTCTCCTTCCTGGATTACCTTCGATCTTTCGGAGCGGTATCAACTGCCGGTCAAACTGTCCCAGGGACGTCTGGAGGCGTTCTTGTTCATTCAGAATTTGTTCAACACCGAGTGGGAGCAGGCCATATTTTCATTTGGATCGCAACGCAGGAATGAGGCTGCACCGGTCAACGACATTCACTTCGTGCCGGGGAATCCGCGGATGGTCATGGGCGGCATCTCCTGGTATTTTTAGTAGACCGCTGAAAACGACTTCCAACTGCGTTCTCGTCTCGAAAGCATCCTCAACGGGGACCCGGCCGCCTCACCGACTCGGCGGCGCGCACAGACGTGGTGCTCCTTATTCGTCGCACCGTGCGCCCCGGAGGGTACGCTTCCGGTGCTTTCTTCGCCTGTGGCCTTGTTGGAAGATCGTTTTGAGCGGTCTACATAGTGAAGCCATATGAAGCCAATGAGAAGAGTATTGCCACGCATCTACTTCAATCGTCCCACGCTGACCGTGGCCCGGTCGCTGGTCGGCAAGTATCTCGTTCGGGTGATCGACGGTCGTACGCTCGTGGGGAAAATCGTCGAAGTGGAGGCTTATGTAGGTTCAGAGGATAAGGCCTGCCATGCGTCGAAGGGGAGAACGCAGCGGACGGATGTCATGTTCGGTCCTGCAGGGATTGCGTATGTCTATCTCATCTACGGGATGTATCACTGCCTGAATGTGGTGACGGAGCGAGAGGAATTTCCTTCGGCTGTATTAATTCGTGCGATTGAAATCGATGGTAAGTTGATCGATGGGCCAGGGCGGCTCTGTCGAGCGATGCAGATCGACCGGAGTTTCAATCGTGCGGATCTCACAATCGGTGAATCTCTCTGGTTCGAAGACCGAGGAGTATCGGTCAAGAAGGAAGAGGTGGGGACTCACCCCCGAATCGGTGTCGATTACGCGGGCGAGTGGGCTGCGAAACTCTGGCGATTCAGGCTTCGTACGGTCACAGCCTCCACAGGGACGTGCCACACAAAAAAACAGGGAGGCGCCGGATAGGCCCGGCACCCCCCTGTTGTATTCTACTGAAGAGCTCGACTACTCGATCTTTCGATCACCTGCGATCTTTGTGGCGGAAGTCACAGGAGGGGCGATCTTGATCTGAGCACCCTGGACCTTCGGAAGTTGTCCTGCGCCCTGTCCTTCGGTAATCCGCGCATTGTCAGACTTGCTCAGGCGCTGTTCGCTATGTTTATCGGAGTTCTGTGACTTGAGTAATGTCGAGTCGCCATGCGCATCAGCCTGGCCAGGATCGTTGGCAGTTGGCTGACCCGTTACAGGGCTTCCGCTGTTCTTCATGGGGTAGCCTTCATGTTTGGGAAGGAGCGATGGATTCGCGGAGGCCATCGAGAGCGCAAAGAGGACACCGGAGACGGTCGCAACAGTGCCGATTACGAGCTTCATACGCCTACTCCTTTGAATAAATGATGGTGGCTGGAAACCCTGCGTTTTCAATTTCAAGGTGGAATCGGATGCCGCGAATCATAGCCAGGATGAGGGGGGTCTGTCAAAGGAAGAATGGGAGGGGAGCAGCCAGGTGCCCTTCTTGCTCGCAAAACGCGCACGATAGGAATGTGCTCGTTCGATGCGCGCAGTAAAGGGCAGCCTTGGCCACTCCCCTTGAGGGCAAAGTTGAGGAAGAGGATAGGATGGGGGGGTAGCCTATTGGCCTTCCTTGCTCGCGCAACGCGCGGTCTCAGAAGGATGAGAATGGTAGGCTAGTCGTCCTCCTGCTCGCGGAACGCGCACGATAGGAATGTGCTCATTCGACGCGCGCAATCGAGGATCGGCCAGGCTACCCTTGAAAATGTATTGGGGAATTGAAAGAACGCGCGCAGTAAAGGGCAGCCTCGGCCGCTCTCCTGTAGAGAGGCGTAGGGGAGGATCTCTCTGGCTCCACAGTGACGTCAAGACAACGATGATGTATATTCATGTCCTCAATCGCGGCACTGGGGGCGTTTGTAGTCCGGTAGATGGACTTTAACCCCCCATACGGAGGTGCTGTTATGCGGATCCGCATAAGCATTGTTAGGACTTTGCCTCACCGAAATAACATCCTCATGTTCTTAGTCACCCAGGAGTGCATATGAAGAAACTTTTCTCTATTCTCTTCATTGTCGTCATTACCGCAGCGACCACATTACCGGTTCAAGCGAAGGACACCAGGACCTGTACGCAGATAAGTGCACAGGAAATTGCTGCCTTATTTGACCGTTGGAACGCTTCGCTGGCAACCTTAGACCCCGATAAAATGGCGGCTCTCTATACGCCGGAGGCAGTGCTGCTGCCGACGCTATCGAACAAACCGCGTACCAATCATGAGGAAATCCGCGATTACTTCGTGCATTTCCTCGAAAGGAAACCGCAGGGCACAATTGACTTCCGTATCATCAAGATCGGTTGCGATAGCGCTTCTGATACTGGTCTATATACCTTCACGCTGCACGACACAAAGGGCAAGGCCAAAAAAGTGTCAGCCCGATATTCCTATGTTTACGAATACCTGGACGGTCAGTGGCTGATCGAGCATCACCATTCTTCAGCGATGCCCGAACCGGTCAGGGTGAAATGAGATCCGTCGTTTAGTAGAAAATAAAAAAGTCCTAACAAAGCACTGCAGCCGACTGCTTCCAGCAGCGGCTGAGCGCCAGCGTTATGCCGCAACATTGAGCCTGGTTGACATACTATATTTAGTATAGTCATAATATAGCATGTGGCGCATCGAAGAACACCGGCGGGTGGATAAACAGGCTGTGGCGGTTCCGAAGGATATCCTCAAGCGATATGAAAAATGGAAAGACATCGCGGAAATATCAGGCCCGCCTGGACTCCGTCTGATCAGGGGGTTTCGTGATGAAGCCCTTTCAGGCGAGTGGCGAGGTTACCGATCTTGCCGGCTCGGACTTCAGTGGCGCGTTATCTACCGTGTGGTTGCCAAAAAATTGCTTTTCCAGGTCGCATCGATAACCGCACATGACTATAGGAGGCCATAAATGAAAGAGTACCGTTCCGCCAAAAAGCATGTCGGGGTTTCGGTCGGCGAGTCCGTGCGCATTCTTCGTGAGCTTCAGGAGTTGAGCCAAAGCCAGCTGGCCCGTCTTACCGGGATTCCCCAAGCCACTATTTCGGCCATTGAGAATGACCGAGTCCGTCTGGGTGTCGAGCGTGCCAAGGTTTTCGCCCGGGCACTCAAGTGCCATCCCGGCGTGTTGGTTTTCCCCGGCTGGCAACTGCCCAACAAGGCGGCATAACACGTCGTTCCACTGAGAGCTCGGTCCCGCTGGCGCGAACCCCTGTCTGGTGAACTCTACGTTAGTTGTCATGGGTCATATTGTCGGCAAGACTTGACGATGCTTGCATGCACATCCTGTGGGGAAAGAACTGACCGGTTTACGTGTCACATGTTTCCGCCCTGCAGTCCGTAAGCGATCGTTCATGCCGAATCCGAGAGGGGTTTTCGCCTTCTGGAGCGACTCACAGAAACGTACACAACCATCGGAACTGGTAGCGTTGGCTCTAGATTCGGAGCGATGTGGGCTAGGACTTCCATGGTTGGCATGAGCGACATATCAGGCGGCAGACCCACAGGATGCTCAAAAAGTTCGTCCAGCAAGGCCGCAGCCGATGAAAGCACCGGAGGCGTAGCCTCTGGGCTACGTTGAGGATGCTTTCGAGGAGAGAACGCCGATGGCGGACTTTTTCAGCGTCCTGCGAATATTAGGCTGGGCGGCGTGCGGGAGGCCGTCGGCGGCCGCGTCCGCGATAGGACGGGCCATGGCTGAGGCCTGGGAGGCGGATGGTGACGGTGGTGCCTTCACCTGGCGCGCTGCCGATGGCGATTGAGCCGCCATGTTCTTCGACGATCTTCTTGACCGTGGCGAGCCCCAGGCCGATGCCGGCCTGCTTTGTGGTGAAAAACGGTTCAAAGACCTTGTCGACGATTTCTGCAGGAATAGGCACTCCGTCGTTCTTGATGAGGATGTGATCTTCCACACCTCGTCCCGCGCGGTGCTGGGTGACTTGAATATGCAGATGCCCGCCTGGGTTCATCGCTTCCCGCGCATTCTTGAAAATACTGAGAAAGACTTGCTGGAGCTTGCCTTCGTCGCCGCGGACCGGCGCGATCATCGTCGCGTAGTCCTTGGTCACCTGTATTCTGGTGACTTCGAGGTCAGTTGCTATCACCGTGAGCGCGCTCTCGATCACTTCGGGGATGCGGAGGAGTCGTCGGGTGAGTTCAAGCGGTTTCGCGAAGTCCAAAATTTCATTCAAGATGGCTTCGATACGGATCAAATCGCGCATCGCGTTCTCGACGCGTGTCTGTGGGTCGAAGTCGAGGATCCCTTCACCCGTGACTTCTTCCAATTGGGCGCGGATCGAGGCGAGAGGCTCACGGACTTCTGTAGCCAGGAACATACTGAACTCGCCGATGGCGGCCTGTCGCTCTTGTTTTCTGATTATGGGCTCCGAGGGGCCCGGAGCTGAGGTTCCTCCTGCTGGTCCGGTGGCCGGGGTTTGGCTGGTCGGCGCCGGAGCCGGGGCTTGGAGAATCTCCGCGATCTTCACAATCGTCGGCTCAAGCGTGCGGGCATCTGTCTGCTGGTAGCGGTCGGCTTCTTTCGAGGCCAGGGTAATCGTTCCGCCTACTTGTCCTCGGACGAAGAACGGCACGACGAGCGAGGAGAGCAGCCGGTCCTTGAAGAGATATTTATGATCGAGGAACCGTCCCTGAGTAGAAGCGAGATCATGATCCACACGCGGCTTCCGATGGCGGACCGCCCATCCGGAGGCTGAGCTGTCGAGTGTGAGACGGTGGCCCGGCTTGAGATCTTTCTTTCCGTCCTTCTGTTCGCTCTTGAGATCGCCGGCCAGTCCCAGAACTTCGACATTGCCCGCGAGCGGATCGTAGCGGCAGGCCCAGATACGGTCGTAGGCGACGTATTGATTGGCGTCCGTCAATGCGGCAATGATCTTGTCTTGGAGTTCCGGTGTGAGCAGCGACGCAGGAGCCGTGAACAGCTCTGCCGGAGAAGGGGTCGGGGGAATGGGCTCATGGGCGACAAACGGCCGGCTGAGCAGGACATTCATATCGAAGAGGCCTTCGCGATCCAGCGCTTTGGTGATCTCGTCGCTGGCCTGTTCGATCAAGCCCTTCTCTTTTTTCGCAAAGGTGGCGCTTTCTTTTCGTCCGATGACGAGGAAACCGTACGTCCTGGTTCGATGCTGGAGGGAGACTCCAAGCAGCGACTTTGTGCCCGGCGTAATCAAGCGAAGGCGAATGGTGCGTCCGCCCTCCTGATCGTTCGTTGGGGACAAGGTCGAGATGGAGGGGGCCGACAGAGTTCTGAGAATGGCCTGAACGTCCCGTGGGGTGAAGCCTCGTGCGGCATGTCCGACGAGCGGGCCTTGGTCGCGGTGGAACAAGGCGGTGAGCGCGGCGTCGACCGGTAACTCGTTGAGGACGGATGTCAGGGTCCGCTGGAGATGCGTTTCAGGGATTGGTTTGCTTTGTGGATCTGCGGGTGTCATTCGTGCGTTAAGGCCTTAGGATCGCGCATTGTAACAACGCAGAGGGAGCAATTCAATGAACATCTGGTTCATTTGGTTGGTCTGGTTTGTTTTGTTTATTTGGTTGGTTTGGTTCTTCTGATGAGTTTCGTTCAACCAAACAAACGAGACAAACCAAATAAACCAAATAACGGTCTTATATTATTGATCGGGATTGATAATTTTGGGAGGGCGTTGGGGGAACGAAGGAGGTTCCGTTGAGCGATGACTGGAGGTCCATGCGTTGAGGATCATGGTGACCAGGCTGATGACCACTGCGCCACCGACTGCTGGCCAGAACCCTGTGACCGAGAATCCACTGACCAGGTACGCGGTCAGTTCCAGGAGGACCGCATTGACCACGATGAGAAACAGGCCCAAGGAGAGAACGATCAAGGGAAGAGTCAGCACGAAGAGAATGGGCCGGACCAGTAGGTTCAGAAACGTGAGCACCAAGACGGCGGCGAGCCCGGCAAGGAACGAGTCGATCTCGAGGCCTGGCACGATCATGACCGCCAGAAATACCGCGATGCCCGTAATCAGGATACGAGTGATGGCCGCGCGAAACCCTCCGCCTAAGAAGTGGTGGTTCAGCTCACGTGTGACGTGAGGCGTCGGCATCGATTCCCCCTACTGCGTCGGCTCCGGCTGCTGTGCCGGCTCTGGCTGCACGGGGGCCGGTTGAGTAAGTGTCTGGTGAATCGGGGCGGGTGCGCCGCGCCTTGCCGAAGAGAAATGGATGTTGGTGGCGAGCAATACCTTCTCTTTCTCTTCCTTCGAGGCCTTGATGACGACACGATCGCCCACCTCGGGCATGTTCATCCCTTTCGAACCGCTCTCGTCCTTGTAGCGGGTTTTATTATCGACCCGCACGATCACCGACTGGCCCTTGGTGGTTTTGATTTCGACATGGGTCTTGTCAATGGCCATGATCGTACCGAGCACATGTTGATCGGCGCTTTGGGCGAATCCTGGCGTCAACATGCAGAGAAAGGCGAGAGTGAAAAGCAGACGGATCCACATCATTATCAATCCTCTTCCCTCTATCGGTCATTCAGCGATGAAGGCACAACAATCCTGGGGCCAACCCTGGAGATGAAGACGATCGGTTATGTTCCCTGGGCGGCATGCAACCACTATACAAAGTCCTGTGTCTGATTACCACCGAGCTATCTTGAGGTTGAGTCCGCGCGCGGCCCAATTAGGCGAAGGATCAGGAGCGCCATGACCGGGAGATGCATCAGCAGTCCGCTCATGCCCATGAAGGATTCGCCGATCCAAAAGGTGACACTCAGATTAAAAGCCAGCACGCCATAGTAGAGGCCGACACCTAACAGAAGCTGAGGTGTAATCGACTGAGTCAGCGAGAGTGCGGGAAGTCGGCGGTCGAGTGGAAAGTAGAGCGCGAGGGAGATGAGTCCAACCACCGCCCAGCCAACATAGTTGGCGAATGGGACGCCAAAGTGAAGGCCAGGGTCGGGGTAGTAGTAGATTTTCCCCAGAAACCAGCGGTCGCCCCGGAGAGCCACAGGGTCAATGACCATATCGATGAAGGCGAACAAAAAAGCGCTGAGCAGAAACACCGGCCAACCAGTCCGTGTTCCTACGGCAAGCTGCAGTGGTTTGAAGATTGAGCGAGTCGAGGGAGGGGACTGCCCGATTGGAAGAAGCAGACAGAGCGCAACACAGTAAGCGGCGTAGAGGAGAAAACTGAACGAAATCGAGTCCATGAACGGGACGTCGGAGAAATAGAGTTCCTGGCCCACAGTTGAACCATTGTAGTGGTACCAGCCGAAGGGAATGCCGGTGCGGGTAGAGGAATATTCACAGACGAAGGCCGTGGCCCAGCTAATCAGCCAGAACCGCCAAGTTCTCGGCCAGCCGATCAGCATGATTGCGGCAAACAAGAAGGCAGCCAGAAAGGCAAAGACGTAGGGGCGGAATACGATCGTTTTCAGGAATAGCGTGAAGATATCCATCAATGAGGAATGTGAAATGAGGAATTAGAAATGGTAGGCGTCCAGTCAGAGGGTCTAAGACTAGAATTCATCGTTGCGCACCATGACGCCAGGCGAAAATTCATACAGAAACGGCTCCCGGAATTTGAATTCCACATTTCTCATTCCACATTCCTAATTCGTCTATGCGTAGCCGTGATCCCGGAACCAGCGCACTGCCTTCTCCAGCGCGACCTCCGGAGGTGTCTGAGGAATGCCGAGTTCTCGGATCGCCTTGCTGCAGTCGTAGTGCATCTTATATTTCGCCATCTTCACCCCCTCCAGCGGTATACGAGGGGACTGGCCTGTGAGGTTGGCGATCCATAGGTTGACGTAGGCCAGGGGAAGAATCGCCAGTCGGGGCAACTTCATCGAGGGCGCCTTGATTCCAGTCAGGCGGCTCAAAATCTCAAACACCTCTCGCAGCATCAAATTCTTGTTGCCCAGAATGTAGCGCTCGCCGATCCGCCCCTTCTCCATCGCGAGTAGATGGCCGGCTGCCACGTCATCGACATCCACGATATTCATCCCGGTTTCAATATAGGCCGGCATGCGGCCTTTCATGAAATCCACGATGACCTGTCCCGTTGGGGTCGGCTTTACGTCGCCTGCGCCGACCGGGGCGCTTGGATTCACGATGACGACCGGCAGCCCCGCCTTTGCAAGCGTGATAACCTCTTGCTCCGCCAGGTACTTCGACCGTTTGTAGTGGCCGGCCATCTGCTCGAGCGAGACCGGCGTTTCTTCCGTGCCGAGCCCTCCACCTGGCGGAAGGCCGATGGCGCCGATGGTGCTGCAGTAAACAATCCGTTCGATCCCGACGTCGCGCGCCGCTTCCAGCAGATTCTTGGTGCCGGTGACATTGATGTCGTAAAAAATCGAGGGATCCTTGGCCCAGAGCGCATAGTGCGCCGCCACATGGTAGAGCTGCCGGCAGCCAAGGAGAGATTTTCGTAACGAGGCCTGATCTCGCAGATCGCCCTCGACTCGCTCAACGGGCAAGCCCTGGAGATTCTGGAGGTCGGCTCCGGCGCGAGCTAAAACGCGGACATTGATGCCACGATCGACCAGCGCACGGACCACCGCGCCGCCGACAAATCCGGTTGCGCCGGTGACGAGGACCTTCATGAGAAGTGCTGAGTTACGAGTGCTGAGTGCTGAGGGAGGAGGGTTAAGACATGGGTGCAGTCTGAGCCGCGTATTCGGAGATATTGTCTCGTGTTTGTCTCAGCACTCATGGCTCAGCACTCAGCACTAATTTTTCCGTGAGGTGATATACCGTGCCAGGTCGCGGAGTGGGTCGGCGGCTGGGCCGAACGGGGAGAGGCGCGCGATGGCGCGGGCCACACAGTCGTCTGCCAGTTTCCTCGCTCCTTCGGCCCCGTAGAAGGTCGGGTAAGTTTTCTTGCCTCGTTCCGCGTCGGTATTGGGGTTCTTGCCCAACTCCTCACGAGTCCCGGTCACATTCAGCACATCGTCCGCGATCTGAAAGGCCAGTCCAACATCCTCGGCAAAGCTCGTGAGGTCGTCCAGTTGGCGATCGCTGGCGCCGGCGGCGAGGGCGCCCATCCGCACTGCGGCGCGAATCAACATGCCGGTCTTATGTTTGTGGATGTTCTGGAGTGTCGGGAGATCGATGTCTTTGTTCTCAGCCTGGATATCGAGCACCTGGCCACCCACCATCCCCATGTTCCCCGAGCCGTAGGCCAGTTCTTGAATGAGGCGCACTTGGCGCGCCGGATCGCAGCCCTTCATCAGATCCGGATTACTGCAGAGATCGAAGGCCATCGTCAGCAAGGCGTCGCCGGCCAGGATAGCAATCGCGTCGCCATAGACCTTGTGGTTTGTCGGCTTTCCACGGCGGAAATCATCGTTATCCATCGCGGGCAGGTCGTCGTGAATCAGGGAATAGGTGTGGATCAGTTCCAGCGAACAGGCGATCGGCATCAAGCCAGGCGCAGGCTGTCCCACCGCTTCTGCCGTGGCGATGGCCAGAATCGGGCGGACGCGCTTGCCTCCCGCCATGAGGCTGTATCGGATGCTTTCATGGAGCGTGGTGGGTGCAGTGGCGGCGCTGGGCATGACGGCATCGAGGAACCGATCCACGTCGACCCGTTTCTGCTCAAGGTAGTCTTTGATGTTCATAGAGGGTGGAACTAGGCCTATCCAGCCAGCCTAGAATCGGCGCGGAGCGTAGCAAACAGCCTTGGTGGCTGTCAAACAGCGGAGGGGATGGAGCCTGATGATCTTCTGTGCTCGCGCAACGCGCGGTCGCGGACTCCCCTCGTTGGACGCGCGCAATGGAAGATCAATCAGGCCCCATCCCCGAAGAGAAAACGAGCAAGCTTGGATGGAGTATGTATATCGTTCGATGCGCGCAGTAAAGGGCAGGCAATCCAACCGTCGTTGATTGCTCTCCTCCGTTTTGAAATCCAAGGGGTTGCGCGGGTGGCATGAGGCGCGTTCCGCCCGTCGATAACCCGCCCCTTTCGGCTACTGCTTCCGCCACTCCCACGGCGGCACGCGCTCCTATCAGAGCCTGTCACGTCTTACCATACTCAAACGCAAACGGCGGCCCCATTGCTGGAACCGCCGTCTGCAATGACACTTTGCTTTGAGTCTACGTCACCCGCTTCCATCGCCACGCTGCCAGGCCTACGAGGCCGAACCCCAGGAGGAGAATCGTGGAAGGCTCTGGAACGGGAGTGGAATAGGTTGCACCGCTGGCTGTGGTAAGGCTGACTCCCTCTGTAAGGGAATCAAGAAACATCGTGCCCGTATGTCCCGCATCTATACGGGCAAAGGAATTTCCGCAAGTAGTATTAAGATGAATATCCGTCTCGCAAATCTCCGCTCTAGACAATAATCTCAAATGGCCCTCAATCGAAATTGTCTGTCCTACAACAGACTGGAAGGTCATGCTCTGTGATGCTGAACAGAACCCAGAACAGACTGTTGCTGCAAGACTTGGTGATACCAGCGAAAATTCACCATTATTGAATTGTATAACTAGCAGCTGTATGAGGGGGCCGCCGGGGGAGAATAAAGTGGTAGTATGTCCTTCGTAGACACCGATGCTGAAGTCTATAAAGTTACCCGCGTGTCCTGCGCTCGTCATCGTCGCATTGAGGAACTGCGTGAGCTGTAGGTCCACGGGAGTGCCAATGGCAAATGTAGACGAGGTTATGTTCACCTCGTCTATCCATTTCGCAACGCCTGATGCTGCGGCATCAGGTTCAGCCTCTTGATCACGAATGAGTTGAGGACTGCCTCCGGAGGCAGTGGCACTCACACTTGTGAGTACACTTACTGAACCTACCGCCGCAGTCGCGTTAACACTCGCGCTCAAACTGACATTCGCGTCGATAAGCGAGATGCTGTCTGACCCTGAAACTGAAGAAATTGAAGGGTCATGGACGTTATCATCTAAGAACCCCCCAACCCGGTGGTTAACTGTAAAAGGCGATGACTCAGTTAGCCCCCCTGTAGCAGTTATACTATATGAGTGCGCAAACGCTGGCTGTTCTGTCGGCAGGGCGAGCGCGGCAATCAACAGCGCACCAGATAGAATGTGAACTTTCATGTTTACCTTTTTGACCGGTGATACTGAATGGCATGCCGTTCAGTGCTGCCCAGAGCGCTCGAAAGAACAGCAATTTGTGCGCCAGCGTGGAATTGTTTGATTTAATTGGAGGAATGAGTTGTCTCTTATCCGAAGGTGTTAAAGAATTTGACAGCCCTACATCGACTGACCACATTAAAAAGGGGTGTCCTGGAGTGTCGCGATGAACGACGCGTCATCAGCAAACCCAATACTGCTGAGGTATTGACGCGTTTACAGGGCGGACTGCGCCGCTGTCCTGGTGCGCCGTGCGGTGCTGTAAGGACCTTTGACAGGTGCCGATGGAATTACACGGTGAACCGGCATCCGTTGTGTATGAGGTTAAGCTCGAAGCGGGTGGGCGTTGGCCAACTGCAGCCTTGGCCACTCCCCCTAGAGGGAGTGTAGGAAATTGGAAGGCCCTCGTCTGGACTAGTGACACGTCTTGCGTCTGATGCGCGTGGTTGAATCAATACCCCTAACCCTTCACCCCTCACGTCTCCCATCGCCCCTTGCCTCTGGCCTCGCGCCTTCGCTATACTCCTTGCCATGAGTATTAGAAATGCCGCAGGAAAATGGGAGCCGATGCTGTTGGGGATTGAGCCCAGGATCTGTCGGGTCTGCAAGGAAGGGCTCTATCGCGACAAGACGTTTCTCAGCGGCGGTTGGTCCCGTTGCGCCTTGTGCGAGGACTTCGTCCACTATACGTGCCTGGCGAATGGGAAGGTTTCGTTTCTGAAAGCCCGTCCCCGTGTCTGTAAGATTTGCCGTACTGCTCAAGAAGATAGCGCTTCTTCTTCGCCGAAGGCAGCGGATCCTGTGGCCGTTGGGTCGTGAACGCCAGCTCACAATCAAGTCCCGTAGAGGCCAGTCCTGGCCGGTGGCATACCTTTTCCCATGACATAGTCCGGTTCGTTGTCGCGCCGGTGGTTCTCCTCCTCAGTGGATTTTTCACGGCGAATTTCATCCTCAGCGGTTCCTATACCTGGCCGAGAACCAGTCAGACGCTGGCGCTGATTCTCACCGTGCTGATCCTTTCGCGTGAATTCGTCTATAAAGAGCAACTGTCGCGCAATATGGCGCCAGATCGTGCCTGGTCGGCCGTAGTCTATTCCTGCGTGCTCCCCTATGTGATGGGGCTGTTAGTGATGGTGACTCTGTGGGCGTTCTAGTCAGGGTCATAGACCCTGGCGCGTGAATCGCGAGACATGCGAGAAAGGCGCGACTCGAAGCTCCGATAACCTCGAACTTCGGACCTTGAGCCGTTGCTTGTCTCGCTCGTCCCGCCTGTCTCGCGCGTTTATCAGTCTGCTTTGGTGTGAGGACCGTCGATGGCGGACATTATTCGTAGCGGAGCCTTTCTCCAACAATGTTGGTCGGTGCATCCGCTCTGCTTGACGGTCAAGCGCGTCGAGCCGGAACGCATTCTGGTGCTGACTTGTAGCTCTTGCCGCATGGTGCATCGAGTGACCACCGATTCGGTCGCCAGGTATGTATCGACAGGGGATTCCTCCGCGCCGGAACCGGATACGGCGCAGCCGGATGGGCTCGTGACGCTCAAGATCTGTTTGAGCGCCCATGCTCCGGCCCTGTCCCTTCGGGAGATGGATGTGTTTCAGGATGCTCTGTGGGTTCGCTGTGCGGAATGCAGGGCACAGTACGATCTGGCGGTCTCCCAGTTCGAAACGCATCAGAAATAGCCTGGCTTGCCTGGCCGATTATCCAGCCAATCGTCGATCATGCCACCACAGTTTACAGATGAAGAAGCGGTCTTGATGACCGATCGGCGGTTCTTTCTGGCCAAGGCCCAGATCATGGTCAAGATCCGCCAGCTGCTCACGTCTACGCATATTGCGTTGAAAGAGGAGGTTGGGGCGGCTAGTCTCCTGACCCCGCCGGACTTCAACCCCGCCGGCTGCCAGTTCGTCAAAGGAGAATCGCTCGAATTATTTCCCTACCAATACCTGGACTTTCCGAAACACTTTCAGGACTCGAACGCCTTTACCTTTCGAACCCTTTTCTGGTGGGGGCATCACTTTGCGTGCGCCCTGATATTGGAGGGGGTGGGGATCAAGCAACACAAGGCGCGGATATTAGACCGGTTTCATCAGCTCGCTGGGCAGGGGCTGGAATTGTCGTTGGCGCCGACCCTGTGGGAATGGAAACAAGGTGTGGGGTATACCTTGCCGATCACACACGATCGCAAGGCGCAGATTGCCGCCGTGCTGGCCGAACGGTCTTTTGTGAAGATTGTCCGGTTCCTGCCGCTCACCGATCCGCTGGTACAGTCTGGTCAGATGCCGGAATTCAGTCGCCAGACCTTTCGAGCCATTCTCCCGATTGTGACACGATAGCGAATCACCGCGTGACAAGCGCTACCCGAAGGCTGAAGGGGTGCAGGCCTCGGCGATTGCAGCAGAAGTGTTCATGAATAATGCTGGTTAGGGCCGCCAGAATGCCTCCCAATCCTCTTGTCGAATTTGCAGCGCCCGAAATACATCGACCGGAAGATTTGTGGATAACTGAGCTTGGGCTTCATAGCCCGCTATTTGCTTGTGCAGAATGAACGCCATGGCTTTTAAATGTTGAAGGCTCAGCCGAATAGTCGCCACGCGCTCAATCGGCGGTGGGGAACCTGGCGCCACCAGATTGGCTCCGGATACTTGAAAGTTCAGTGTGCATCCTAGTGGTCCGATGTTGAGTTGAAATTGGTCGGCATACACATCGGGAACGTCAGCCATACTTCCTCCTTGAGTTTAGTGAATGGAGCTGGGCGATATTAGCCTTCACTCTAGGATTGGGTCAATGGAGTTGAACTGCGCCGATACCTGTCAGTCGCAGGATTTGTCTCTGATCGGCAACTTGGGTACACTGAGCCCGCTGCACAGGTGAGGTAGTCAATCGCAAGGAGGATGACAAGGTGGCACAGGCAAGAACACGACTGGGTATCGGTATCGTACTCACGGTCAGTTTACTGATGGGAGCCGGCTGCGGGGGGATCGGGAAAACGGTCTATCTGGATCTTAAGCAGAAACAAGCGGCGGCGCTATCCGTCGATCCTGAACCGGTCAGGATCGTCATCGAAGCTTTCGAAGATCGGCGGGCGGAATGGAGTCGCCTCGGCCAGCGGACCCATTTGTGGGGTGGGGTGACCAACTTCAATGTGGCAGGCGAAAGGCCAGGGGAAGTGGTTGCCCAGGTTCTTGCTGACCGCCTGAAAACCCGCGGCTGGAAGGACCGGGCTTGGACGGTGCGAGTGGTTTCCAGTGGAGCAACGGCAAACCTGAACGAGGCCGATATCGTCATCGGCGGGCAGCTCCTCGACTTTTCAGTTAATGCCAAGAGCCGGATTTTCTCAACGGTGGTGTCAGCGAACACCAAGCTGGTCATTACCGCGAAAAACATCGGCGATCAGAGCTCAACGACCAGAAGTATCGAGGGCGCACAACGAGAAACCGTCTTTTGGTTCGACGAAAACGATGTGCAACGGCTGTTGGCCGCGACATTAAAGGATGATATCGATCGGTATCTCGTCGATACGGTGATCGAGCAGAAGACCTTGCGACCGGCACGGTAACGGCCAGCGAAGAGATGATCGACCATGCGTGAACATCGATGGGAAACGACCTTCCCTCTGACCTTCAATCAGGTGCTTGCCGTGGGCGAACGATTGGCTTCGTTGGGATTGAAGCCTGCGGTGGCTACGAAGGACGTTATCTGTTATGTCGAAGAATGGACGGTCGAGTCTCCGGAGGATTTCGACCAGTTGGACGCATGGTCTACGGAAGATATGACCCTGATCCATGTCCGAGAGGGGTGGAGGGGCGATTTCTTTCTCCTCGCCGGGGCCTACCACACGATCTATCAACGCCATCAAGACGTCGGCACCTACTGTTCCGTCAGCCATCCCTGGCGCATTCGCGAGGCATTGCAGCTTCATGATCAGCGAAGCATGTTGTGGGTCGGGTTTCGGCACGCCCATTCGTTCGTCCGCGTCCGTATTCAGACTCGCGAGGTCTTTACGCCGGGCGAGACCTGTGGAGACAGGGAGCGGATGCGCTGGCTGGATGAGCGGAGGGCGGCATTCCTTGAGGCTATTGCCGTGCTGGAGTTGCCGATTGAGACCCATGTCGAAAAGGATGCTGTAGCGCTATGCCTCCCTGACACAACCATCCCGTTTTTCTGTTCGTGGCCCGACGCGTTCGGCCCTTGCCAGTTCGAATACAACACCTCCGATGCGTTCGAACTCCTCGTGCCGGCCAGCAAGCTTGCCGCGACTTTTGCGCCGGAGCCTGCCGGGGTGAGAGCCTACCTCACGGGATTTTCGGAAGAAGCCTTGACCGAGTTCCAAGCGATCGAACCAGGCGCTCGCATTGCGTATCGCTGTTCTGTCCATTGCTCCCTCAACGATTTGCCTGCGGTGCTGGAAGTGATTCAGCCTGATGGTCGTCTCTACGCCACGTTGTGTGAATTTCAGACGCAGCTCCTGTTGCCGGAAAGCGACGATGCCTCCGCGATCATCGGCGTCGTCGGGTTCAACGGGCAGTTTCAGATTGAGGCTCGTCTGAACCGGGCGCCACTCGATGCCGACGCCATGGTTGAATGGATGGAACGGCTGATCGGCCACCCGGTGATCTATGCGCCGCTTCCCGCCTTCATCTAGCGGACAGCTGAAAACGATCCCCAACTGCGTTCTCGGATCGAAATAATCCTCAACGTACCCCAGAGGGTACGCCTCCGGTTATTTCTCTCCTGCGGCCTTGCTGGATGATCGTTTTGAGCTGTCCGCTTCTCCTTTGATTTCCCAGCACGCCGAGATATGGGCGTGCTCGCCTTGAAAACATCCTCAACGTAGCCCACCGGGCTAGAACTGCGCTTAGCAGTTCGGGGTGGGTGGGTGAGAATGCTACGCCTCCAGTGCTTTCGTCGGCTGCGGCCTTGCCTCTGGCCGCACCTCTTTCGCCTTGGTGCAACAAGGGGATGCCAGGGGAGCCTGCTCAGAAATCCAAGTTTTCATTGAACAAACGCCTCAGATTCCGCACAGTGGGGAGATGAGTCCTCTCACTAAGATTCAATCGGTTCTGGCCAAGCCGTTCATGCCGGCGGTGTTTTTTATTTCAGGCGTAACCTATGACACCTTCACGCTCACGCGCATTGACCGTCTCATAGACAACCTGATCCTCCTCCTGTATCTCGTGGCCCTCGGTTTTCTCATCGTCCTTACAGGTCGCCTGGGTTCGGCAGCGGCAGCACCGGCTGGGACTGAACTGGAAGGGTCGGCCTTCACCAGGTTCTTGGCAAAGGCTCGGCCCTACTATCCGATGGCGATGCAATTTCTCTTGGGCGGACTCTTCAGCGCCTACGCCGTCTTCTACTCGCGGAGCGCGACCCTTACACGCACAGGTGTATTCCTGGGTGTGCTCGTGCTGTTGCTCGTGGCCAACGAGTTCTTGCGCGACCGCCTCTCGAACCTGCGCCTGCTCGTCGCGCTCTATGCCCTGGCGACCTTCAGCTTCTTTACGTTTTTCCTGCCCGTTATGATGGGGACGATCGGACCCTGGGTGTTTCTGCTGGGGGCCATACTGAGCGCGGGCGTGACGCTGCGAGTGGTGCAGCTGATTTATCGACATAATCCAGATCGTTCACGGATGGAAGCAGTGTTGGTCGGAGGGCCTGCCATGGTCCTCATCGGCATTCTGATCGGGTTTTATTTCATGAACTGGATTCCACCGGTGCCGCTTTCGATGAAATTCGGCGGAATGTATCGGGAGGTGCAGAAGCATGAGGACCGGTTTGCGCTTAGTTTTGACCGCGAATGGTATGAGGTCTGGAAACGTTCGCAGAGTCCTTACCCAGCCAACGAGCCGATCTATTGTTTTACCGCCGTCTTTGCTCCGATCTCGTTGAATACCACCGTCTACCACCATTGGTACTTCCGTAAAAACAGTGATAAGCCCTTTATCCATGCCGACAAGATTCCAATCAAGATTGCCGGGGGCCGTGAAGGCGGCTACCGCGCCTATACCTTCAAGCAACGGCTCGATCCAGGGGACTGGCGCGTGGACGTCGAAACCGAAGACGGCCGGGTTGTCGGGCAGGTATCGGTTGAGGTAGCCGAGCGGGGAGAGACCGGGGCCACGCCCCGAACGCTTCTCTATTAATCTAATGAAACGGCTTAGCGGGCTCAAGCTGCTTGAGGAACGAGAAGGTACAGGGGACCCTGCACAAAAGGGCGACCGCGTTGTCTATAACAGCAGACTGTACTTAAACAAAGGCGACGAGGTGCCGCTGAATGCGAAACAACTGGAATACCTTGCAGAAGACATGACCCGAGTCGAAGGAGGCGTCACCTTCGTCGACCGCACCACCGTACTTGGAAGCCGTCAGGTGATCGCCGGAATCGAACAGGCGCTGATGGGTATGAAAATCGGCGGTTATCGGAAGGTCTGCATCAGTCCTCATCTGGCCTATCGAGACAAAGGCATTCCTGGTTTCATTCCTCCCGACGCGGTGCTGGTTGTGGAGATATGGTTGCGGGAAATACTTGCGCAGCCGTAATGACAGCTGACCAAGTTTTTGCACTCCGTGGCGGATGTGGCAGGAGTACTCACCCTGAAATTGCCGTTATAGATCCAGTCGGTCACTTTCTGCTCCAGCTTGATGCTATAAGGAGTAATGACATACGTTGAGCCAAAAGGTGAGATTGTGGCAGTTTCCCAAGAAGGCGATGTGTCTCATGTATGTGTCCGCTTCGATAGGATGGATCTGGGTCCGATAGCTCCTGCTGGACTCTATGTTGACCCCAAGACAGGCAATGAAAGATTTCAGCTTCATAAACTAGCCAGAAATGATGGAGAGCTGTTCTATTTTGAGACATACAACTCCACACACCCACTGCCAATGCCAGGCGAAGTCTATTCCTATCGCGGATGGTGGTTGGCGGAAGCCATGGAGGCGGCTTTGGATACAAAGGCGGAGTGGGTAAGGGAGAAATATCCCGACAACAATGATCACGAGCACTGCTTATTTACCTGGGAAACTATCACCGCAAATTCGGAGATCAGTGAAGGCTATCGTTCTAAATATGGCTGGATCACCGTCAATGCGTATGAGAAATTTATTCGCGAAGATATCTACCGTCTTCGACGTAAGTAAGAGGGACGTCTATAAGTGGCGTGTCGCTATATATCCGTGAGACCGCTTACCCCCTGCCCTTCCAGTCACAACTGCGTCTCGACGCAGGCCCAGGACGAGGGCCATGCCATCGTGGTGGCCTGTTCGACGGTTAATGTGCAGCCGATTGCAAGGGGACGGCAAGTTCGCTAGACTCTCGTTATGGCTAGTGGTGCATCCTCAGTAGTAAGACGGAGGGCAATCCATGAGCGAGATTGAACAGCTTGAGAAAACGGTATCAAACCTCTCGCCCAAGGATTTGGCGCAGTTTCGAGCCTGGTTCCTTGAGTTCGATGCGCGCGTGTGGGATGAGCAAATCGAGACGGACCTCAAGGCCGGAAAGCTGGATGCGCTCATTACGGAGGCGCGAACCGAATTTGAACAGGGTAAAGCACGACCCCTGTGAAGCATACTGCTTCGTCACGATTCTGGAACGCCTATCATGCCCTCCCTGAAGACATTCGCTCCCTGGCTGACAAGAACTTCCAGCTTTTGAAATTCAATCCGCGCCACCCTTCTCTTCGCCTTAAGCGCATCGGAGAACTGTGGTCGGTACGAGTCGGTGATCACTATCGAGCGCTTGGGTTCGATGCCCAAGGGGGAATCAACTGGTTCTGGATTGGCACCCACGCTGACTATAACAAGCTCATCGCTCCATGACTCGTAACGAGCCTTCCAAGCAACTTCCTCCTTGTCCCTCCAGCCCCAACTGTGTCTCGACCCAGGCCCAGGATGAGGGCCATTCGATTGCTCCCTTTCGCTATCGTAAGTCTCGTGCTGAGGCGAAGGAGGCATTGAAGGAAGCTCTCCGTTCCATGTCGCGGATGAAACTTGTCGAGGAGGATGAGACCTATCTCCACTATGAGTCCACCAGCCTGTTATTTCGCTTCGTTGACGATATCGAATTTTTGTTCGACGATGAAGCCAAAACCATCCACTTCCGTTCCGCCTCCCGCACCGGCTACGGTGATCTGGGAGTCAATCGCAAACGCATGGAGCAGGTGCGTGCCCTCGCAGAGGGAAAACTGTAACTCTATTCGGTAATTTCCTTTGGCGTTGAGGGGCCTCCTGCTACGATGTCGTAAACAGGAGGCCGGAGACGATGGGGTTTAAACGGAAAGGATCGCGTGTTGAGGTCAACCGGGCCGGTCGCCTGCAGCGCGGGCCTCTCTCGGCGCCGTGCAAGGTGCTGGATGTCAGCGAGACAGGTGTCCGGATTGAGAGCCGCATGTTTGTGAAGAGCGGTGATGAGCTTCAACTCATGATCGAGCTTGAGCAAGGGAGAACGTTGACTTGTAGCTTACAAGTCGTCCATGTGCGTTCCCCTAAGTTCGGCTCGAAGATTACTTCAATCAGTCCGGAGGACCGGGAGCGACTGGCCCATATCTTCGACGATCGCGTACAGACCAGCTTTTCCCGCCGGTAGCCGGTTCTTGCCCCATATTGCCTGGCAAGCTTGGATTGGCCTCAGCTCCCTTTTCCCTCTCCCTAAAACTCGTTCGTCAAAAAGTAGATTAAGCACATCAAATACCCGAAGGACCACCCTTTAGATTTCTGGGCTACTGACCGAAAGGGGATTTGGCAGGCTGTTTAGTTAGGCCGATCAGCAAGGCCGCAGCCGACGACGCCGGACTTTTTCAACAGCCTGCTAGTGTGCGGGGCTGGGTGGTTTCTGGCCGAGCCTGGTTGTGTGTTGGAAGACACATTTCGGGCAGGTGTAGTGGACGAATTGCTTGCCACCGACGAGGCGTTTCTTCATCGTGACCTGGCACCAGGTGCAGAGGCGATCGGGGAGATCAGCTGAAGGCGGAATCGGGTTCGGGATAGATGATGTGCCAGTAGTCATGCGCGGCATTCTCTCCGACCGCTGCGAACCTTGTCAATCAGTCGAGCGGGCTTCAGACGACTCAGGTCGAAAAAAAAGTTTCTCCAGCCCCTTTCATCTGAAAATTTTCGTGGTATAGTCCGAACCATCAGTCCATGGTCACAGTTTTTCACCCTCCTAACAGAAAGGTTAGAACTTATATGAGTAGCCCAACTGATTCTGAGACCGCAATCTTTCCACCCGAGTCCCCAGTAGCTGATTCCATTGCTCCCCAGGAGATGGTGGGCGATGGGAAGGCGTGGGGACTCTGTACCGCCCTCGATCTTCAAGACTGTAACCCCGACCTGATCCGTAATGCCGACCATATCCGCCGCTACGTCGTCGAGCTCTGTGAGCTTATCGACATGAAGCGATTTGGCGAATGCCAAGTCGTCGATTTCGGCTCAGGCCGCGTTGCGGGGTATTCTATGGTGCAGCTGATCTCAACCTCGTTGATCAGCGGCCATTTTGCAAACGATACGAACAATGCCTACCTCGACATTTTCAGCTGCAAGGGTTATGACCCTGCCGTGGTCGAGACGTTCTCCAAAGATTTCTTCGGCGCACGTCGCAGTACGACGACGGTCACGCTCCGATACTAGGAGAAACCGGGAGCCGCGGCACCGCGGCTCCCGGTCTTGATACAAGAGGTTGTTCCCTTCCCTGGAATGATGAATTCCCCCACAGTCAAAGAGTTTTTTCAGCGTTTCCCCGATCTGCTCGATTCAGAGGCCGCAGAAGATCTTGATGTGGTCTATCAATTCGACTTGAGCGGGGCTCAGGGTGGGCAGTATATTCTTACGATCCGGGAGGGGGCCTGTCGGGTTACAGAGGGAATCCATGAGGATCCTCACGTTGTGCTCTCGATGGCAGGAGAGGATTGTATCAAGGTGTTGACGGGCCAGTTGAGTGGGACCTCTGTTGCCATGTCGGGCCGGCTCAAGATCAGCGGGGACATTGGGTTGGCAATGCAACTGAAGGCACTCTTTCCCACAGTCGGGTAACATCTCCGTAGCAGGGCTGAGCGAGACTGGTCGAGCAAGGTGGGAGGCCAATCGGTTCACGTCGCGCTGCTCTCGCAAGTCTCGCCCTTCACGCGCCTGCGGCTCTATCGACCGATCGGCTCGGCCGGTATCCAGTCTACATCCTGTAGCGCCTTATCCTCATGGCGGGGGAACCGTTCCTCTAACATCACATAGATCGTGGGAACGAGAAAGAGGGTGAGGATCGTTGAGAAACTGAGCCCTCCGACGACTGCGCGGGCTAAGGGGGCGTTCGTCTCGCCTCCGGTTCCCCAGCCAATGGCCATGGGGAGCAGCCCTAACACTGTGGCGAGGGAGGTCATCAGAATGGGTCGGAGTCTCGTCCGCGCGGCGGTGACTGCCGCGTCATGCAATTCCCGCCCTCGCCGACGCAGCACGTTCGTATAATCGACCAGCAGGACGCCGTTGGAGACCACGATGCCCAGCATCATGATGATCCCCATCATTGATGTCGTGGAGAGGGTCGTGTCGGTCAGAAAGAGGATCAGGATCACGCCCGGGAAGCCCATAGGGACTGCAAACATGATGATGAATGGATCGATCAGCGATTTGAACTGGGCCGCCATGACCATGTACACGAGGGCTAACGCCAGGGCCGTTGCAAAGAGCAACCCTGCAAATGTCTCTCGCTGTTGCTGAATTTGGCCGGCCAGTTTGATGCTGAAACCGGAGGGGAGCTGGATCTTGGCAATGGCTTCCTCCAAGTCGGCAGCGACGGCGCCGAGATCCCGATCCACCGGATTGGCGGTTACATGGACGACCCGCTGAAAGTATTTTCGGTCTATTTTCACCGGGCCGGCATTGAGCTTGAGCGAGGCGACATTTTTCAGGAGAACCGGTTCTCCCCTTTGTGAGGGCAAGAGGATGTTCTCGATGTCTGTGAGGTCGTTCCGGTGTTCTTCCCCGAGCCAGGCACTGATGTAGTATTCGTTCCCATTTTGAGGGTCGGTATAGATGATCGGGTCGGTCGGACCGTTGCCGTTGAGTGAAAAGAGTACGGCGGTGGCCACATCCGTTTCGCTGACACCGAGGAGCGCCGCCTTCTCGCGATCCACCACCACGTTGACCTCGGGATAGTTCTCCTCGCGACTGACCTCGATGTCGGCCAGGCCAGGTATTTGTTGCATCAGGCTTTCGACCTGCCGGATAACCACGCGCGCATCGTCAAAATCGTAGCCGTATATTTCTACATCGACGGACTTCTGCGACCCAAAACTGGTGATGCGTTTGATGAGCCCGCCAGGATCGAAGAACATCGCCACGCCGGGGAAGAGTTTGAGGACTTTGGGCCTCACATCGTTCATGATTTGCACTTGGTTTCTGGTCCGCTTGTCCGGCGTGACGAGATGGACGGAGATGCTCGACGTATGGGGGCCGGTATTCGGGTTGAATAGGGAGGATCGGCCTTGGGCCAATACTCCGGTACTGGAGACGATGGTTTCCAGCTCCTCGGCGGGGATCTGGGCCCGTAGTACTCGTTCGATTTCGGCCACTTGCTGCTCGGTTTTCTCCACTCGCTGACCGACCGGTCCGCGCAGGACGATACGGAACTGGCTCTCATCCGACACCGGTAGAAACTCCGTGCCGATTTTGGAGGCCAGCGCGGTCGAGGCGGCGAAGAGGAGCAGGACGCCTGCGAGGAAGCGCCAGCGATGGGCCAAGACCCAGCGGAGCGATTCCTCATAGCCTCTGTCCAATGACTCGTACCGGGTACGGCTCCAATCCATCAGCCGAACGAACCATGCAGGCATCGAACGGTGAGACTCCAGCTCCGGCTTGAGGAATCTATAGCAGAGCGCCGGGGTGACCGTGCGGGAGACGAAGAAGGACGTGAACAGGGAAATTGCGATTGTGATCGTCAGGGGAATCAACAGCAAACGGGCAATCCCAGCGACAAAGAAGATCGGAAGGAAGACGACGACCGTGGTGACCGTTGAGGCCAGGATGGGCATCGCCACTTCGCGGGCTGCTTCCAATATGGCATCCCAGCGGCGGGGCGATGTGTTGAGGTGCCGTTGAATGTTCTCAAGTTCCACAATGGAGTCGTCGACGAGCCGTCCGATTCCAAGGGCTAATCCTCCCAGCGTGAACACGTTCAGGGTTTGTCCTGAAAAGTACAGTACGATGAAGGTCACCATGATCGAGAGGGGAATGGAGACGGAAATGATCAGCGTACTCGTGAAATTGCGGAGAAAAATCAAGATAACCGCTGCAGCGAGCAGCGATCCGTGTAGCGCCTGTTCGGCGAGGTTGCTGATCGACTGGCGGATATAGACAGATTGATCGAAAGAAATGCCGACTTTTACGCCGGGGGGAATGCCGACCATCTTCGGCAAGGCCGTGCGCAGGGCATCGACCACTGCCACGGTATTGGCGATGGGCTGTTTGTTCACCCGTAGATACACGGCCCTGGTTCCGTCCGTTCTGACAATATTGGTTTGAATGTCCGACGAGTCGGTCACGGTGCCGACATCCCGTACGCGCACGGGGCTGCCCTGTTGGTTGACCTTCACGATCACGTCCTGAATCGGGTCGACGGAGCGGAACTGATTATTGGTGAAGACGTTGTAGTCGAGATTGCCAGCCTTGATGTCGCCGGAGGGAAGGATGAGGTTGGAGGCCTTCACGGACTTGACGACATCGAGGATCGACAGGCTCCTGGCGTTGAGCAGTGCCGGGTCGAGGTTGATGTTGATCTGGCGGATTTTCCCGCCTTCCACCGTGGCGGCAGCAACATTGGCGATCTGTTCGATCTGCGGGGCAATCGTATTCGAGGCCAGGTCGTAGAGAGCCCGTTCGTCGAGATCGTCGCTAGAGACTGTGACGAGTGAGACGGGGATATTGGAGACGTCGAATTTCACGATGAAGGGTTGGAGAATGCCGGGCGGGAGGCTGTTGAGGATTTGGGTGACCCGCTGCATCACCTCCATCTGCCCGACGTTAATGTCCGCACCCCAGTTGAACCAGATCTGCACTCCGCCGATGCCTTGCTTGGCAAACGACTCGACATGCTCGACGTTCGAGGCGGAACTCACCGCTTTCTCGATGGGATAGACGACGCTCTGTTCGATGTCGAGCGGTGGCGCGCCTTTATAGATCACACCGACGAATGCAACGGGCACTTGAATTTGCGGGAAGAGATCCACCGGGAGCCGCTGGACGGAGGTAGCGCCCAGGATCACCATGGCCAGGGACAGCATCAGGATGCCGATGCGGTTGCGAAGTGCGAGGAGGGTCAGCCACATGATGGAAGTGCTGAGTGCTGGGTGCTGAGTGCTGGGTACAAGGTCATCTTGGGCAAATCCAAAAAACTCTTAGCATTACCTGCATTGATACTTTCAATTCAGGACTCAGGACTCAGGACTGAGTAAGTGACTGCGTCTGCACGGGACTGCCGTCGTGCACGAGATCTTTCCCGGATACGATCACCTGCTCCGATCCGTCCAAGCCCTTTGTAACCTCCACCCGGCTCTCATCGCGGACTCCGATTTCCACTGGTACTCGCTGGGCTCTTCCTTCACGCACAATGTAGACATATTGAGAGTCTTCCAATCGGCTCACTGCATCGATGGGGATTTGAATCGCGTTTCGATGCACGCCGACCATGATTTCTACGCGGGCGAACATGCCGCCCTTCAAGACATGATCCTTGTTGGGAAGATCGACCTCGATCGTCATTGTGCGGGTAGCCCGGTTCAGCGCTTGGACAACGCGGGTGACCGTGCCCTCGAAGATACGGTCGTGATAAGCCTCGGCGCGAACTTCCACCTTTTGGCCTGCCTGGATGAGCGGGATGTCTTTCTCGACGACCTCGATCAGAATGCGGACCGTCTGGATCTCATGGAGGGTGAGAATCCCTCGCGAGGTGGTGGAAGTGCCGGCAGTTGTTCCGCTGACATAGGAGCCGAGATCGAGGTTGCGTTCGGCCACATAGCCGGCAAAGGGTGCGCGAATAAACGAGTAGGCCAGGTTCGTCTCGGCCTGCGCCAGGGCGACTTCCATTTGTTGGACCTGTGCGCGGAGAGAGTCGAGTGCCGCCACCGCCGCGTCGTACGCAACCTGGGCGTTGTCCAGATCTTGCTGCGAGACAAATTGGTCTTTGATCAATGCTTGCATCCGATTGAGCATGAGGGTGGTGTTGCGGACGCTGGCATCCTGCTGTGAGACCCTCGCTTTGGCTGCAGCCAGGTTTGCCTTGGCCTGGTCGACGGCATGCCGATAATCCGAGTGATCGATCTCGATCAGAAGCTGGTTGGCTTTGACCAGGTCGCCTTTGTCGACATAGATTTTAGCGATGTAGCCGTTCACCCGTGAAAACAAATTGACTGATTGGTTGGGGGTGATGTCGGCGGTGTAGGTGAGTCGAATGTCGAGATCCTGTCTCAGCGGCGCCGTGGTGGCGACGGTGATGACTCGGGGTTGGTGGGCATCGGTCTTGGCGCCGCTGCTGAGACGAAATACGACGAGGGCCGTGACTGCAAAGAAAATGATCACTCCGAGGGTGACGATCGGATGTTGCTTGAGGGGATTCACCGCGCGTGCCTCCCCGGCGTCTGATGTCCGGTCGGTATCTTGATCAGCCCGGTGAGGAATAGATCGACATAGGTTGCCACCGTATCCTCATGGGATTGATGCATCGGGACTCCAAAGATTTCATGGAGTAGTCGGTGATGGACGACCATGCCGATGAAGGCGCGGGCTGCCAGGAGGGGATCGACTGGGCGGAACGCTCCTTCTTCAATTCTGGTACGTATGTATGTGGCGAGGTGGTCGTAGAACACTTTGTGGTGTTTGCCGAAGAACATCTCGGATAGTTCGTGCCCCTCCAGCGCGCTAAACAACAGGAGCCGCAAGAGTGTCGAGTCGACACCGGGGCGAATGCGGTAGCTCGCGATCATCGTAAATACGCGATGGTCGTCGTGTGTATGGGCCGCCGCTTCAAGCGTTTCTAGCAGTTCGTTCACAGTCACTTTTTCTGCCAGAATCGCAGCGTAGAGCGTCCGTTTCGTCGGGAAATGCTTGAATACTAACGCCTCACTCACCCCTGCTGCTTTGGCAATTTCTTTTGTCGTGGTGCCGTTGAATCCTTTTGCGGCGAAGAGCGATGCGGCGGCCACGATGAGGCTGGCCTGACGATCGCGCGAGGAAGCCCGCAGGCCGTTCCTGGTTTTTGGCGCTCGCTTTTTCATGGTAAGTAAGTACTCACTCACCATGAGGTTAGCATGCAGCGCTTCCAGGGGGCAAGCAATGGATAGGAACGGGAGATGTGTCCTGTCAGGCAGGGCCTATGGGTGAGTCGAGGATAGGAGGAGTGAACAAGAAAGACGCTTCAGCCTAGCCTGATCTGTATGGGATCGGGGTCAACTATGAAACCTCAGCGACGTCATCCTAGCCCGTAGTCATCATGAGCGTTTCTACTGCAATCGCGAATTCGCTGCTACGACAAGCCTTCGGCGGGCAGGCTCGCCGTTCGCTCCCTCGACGTACTGTTCAAGTATGCTTCGGGCACTCACGGTTCCGCGCGCCTGTCTCGCAGGGCGACGGCGCAATTTCGCCACGAACCGTTATGAATCATGCGGGCTAGGACATGGAATTGAGTTGTGGCCCAGAGGGAAAGGGATGGCTCTGGATGGTGTGCAAAGGAGGGCTTCCTTTGAGTGTGGAGTGGTTCACTTGTTTCCAGACAAAATGACGTAGTCTCGCCCGTTCTCGTTTCGTGACACGACGAAACTCGATCCCATATTCATCGCGCGTAGTCCAAATCACACGAGCCTCTGAGATGGGAATTAGACGAGACGTCTCAGGAATCGTCAGATAAAGAGCCAGGAAATGCTCCAAAGATGATACCTGTGCGCTGCGGAGTTTGCAGCCGCTCTCGGACAGATCAAGGACTAGCCCATCGCCAACCTGTTGAAGGTATTCAGTCGCTGAAAACCGAGCTTTGATCTGTACAGGAACCCGGCGGGCCGCTCTGCGCTCCGTAATCTGACCCGTGCTGGGAATTGTCGCTTGCGTATCGATCCGTCGTCGCCCGATCATTAAATTGTCCTTGTCACAACGGTCGGTCTATATAGAATGGACGAGATTCGAGCGCAAGAAGTACGAGAGCCGGTTTCGTTCCCGTAGGTTCATCTTGAGGATTTCAACTCCGAATCGACGTCCTGAAGTCCAAGCCACCTTCGTTTCCATTACAAACAGCGGGTCTTGTCCGTCTGGGAGATAGAGGAAGATTGTCAGTTCCATCCCCAGCCTGACCGAAGCGTTACCGCGAATCCCCAATCCGGTTGGCGAGAGATCCGTGACCATGCCATCTCCCATGAGAACCTCGCCGGAACGGTCTTGGGCCGAGTACATTAACCCGAACTCTACAGAGGGGCGGGAGTGTTGCCGTCGGTTTACCGCTTCCGCCACTGACTGAAGCCCGTTTTCGGATGTGATCTGTTGCCGTCCCATGAAGACACCTCCTTGTTTCTGCCCCGGTCTCAGTTGATTCCGACGCGGTATGAAGGGTGATGCTGGCTCATAAGAAGAATCGCAGATGGTTTTTCTCCTCCAATGTCAGGGTCTTCATCTCCACCCCAAATCGGTATCCTTCAGTCCAGGAGACGCGGCTTTGGGAAATGGCAAATGGCTTGTCCATTCCAGGAAGGTCGATAGAAAGGGCCACTTCTAAGCCTGGTGCGACCGATCGATTTCCCCGTATGCCGATTCCGTTCGATGAGAGGTCCGTCACGACGCCATCACCGATGAGCATTTGGCCGGATTCCATGTAGGAATAGAACAAGGAGAAGAGTGTTGGGGTACGGCTGGCATGTCGGCGATCGTATTGGCTGGGGAGTTTCGTTGCTGTGCCGATAGAAGCTGCGATGTGATGCCCCATAGTTCCCTCCCTGTCGCTGGATGGTCGTCTAGAGGATACGAAAAGCCGTTCGTCGGTTATCTAGGGACGAAAGGCTGAGATTTTTCCAGACAACTTCTTGCAGCCGCTTCCTTTCCTCTGGTAACAGCTTGGGGAATTTGACCGCGAACGAGTCTCTGGCGACCCAGGAGATGAGAACGTCGGTGATGCGCATGGGGGCCTGACCATCTTTAAGGTCTAGGAGCAGAGTGACGTGGCTACCCTGCGGGCTCGGAGCCGGGCCTAAGATCTTACAGCCTGTTTTAGAAAGATCTTTTAGGATTGCCTCACCTGAAACAGCCCGGGCGCCTACTTGACCGGAATAGCTGATTCGGCACCACATTTGGACACGTTCGGCATAGCGCTGATCCAAGAGCGAATGTGCTTTCTGATGTTTGGCTCTAAAAAATGAGTGTGGCGCCATCATCGATATTTCCTCTTCGACATTTCTTCTGCGGGCTCGCCGTGACTCTTCGGTTATCCGCGACAACTTGAGGATACAACCTCCTAAAATTTCGGCCATACCTCAGTGGGGGGGGTGAGGATCCCACTTACAGGCTGCAGGACAACTCGGTTGATGCCAAAATATGGCTGAAATCCTCCGTACGGTACTGAAGCCAGCTTAAGTTCTAACTCCAAGTGCAGCACTACCGGCCCTGATGGGCTAAGGTGTTGCCATGACACAATCATGTTATACGCATTTGAGTGACACCGATCGTGAGACCCTGAGCCTCGGCCTGGCTCAGGGCCAGTCGTTACGGACGCTAGCGCGGATGTTGGGGCGATCTCCCAGCACCGTGAGCCGCGAGGTGGTCCGCAACCATGTGCGGGGCTGCCCCTACCGGGCTTGCACGGCGCAGGCTGTAGCGGCCAGCTGAGCCCGGCAGCCGCGGCGACCCTGCAAACCGTTGATTCCCTGGCTGTGGCAGTACGCGAGAACGCCGCTGGTGTACCTGTTCAGCATACTGGGAGAAGATGCGCCTAAGCAGAGGGCCTCAATCGGCGTGGACTTCCAGCAAGATAGCAGCATGAGACATGTGAGACTGGCAGGAAAGGCAGGACTGGCGGCGTCAGGGCTTGTGCAGCGCGCCGGTTGCTTATGTGAGAAACCAGCAGACGGTTGAGTATTCTGCCACAAGCACTGGACGGTTAGGCGAGGGGTGTCAGTCAAAACACGGTGTCTGAATTGCCTTCGGTGATTTTACGGCGGAGTTCCTGGCTCTCAAAAAAAATGATGCCGCGATCGGTTTCAGTCTCGTATCGGAGGTTCACGTCGGTTTCGAACCCAGCCCAGCTGTAGAACTTGACGAAGCCTCCGGCGATCTGTCCCGGCGTGCGGTCGAGTGGACCATAGAGCGATTGGAGGTAGGCGAGAATCTGCTCGTGGTTCGTGATGCCTCGGTAGCGAACTGTGACGCGCATGAACTTGTTTCCGACGGTTGTGAATCGCATGGAATCGACCGTTGTCGGGCCAAGTGAAGGAGCTCCGGCTTTCCGCTCATAGGTTTTAGATTGGCCGGCGTCCTCGACGATCGTGAAGGCGTCGGTTTCAGAAAGTGTTGCGCCCCAAGCGATTCCCTCGAACCCATTTGGATCGTTCTGCATGGGCACGGCCGATGCCAGGGTTCCGTGCAGGCTGAATGAGAGAACAAGGCAGATGGAGAATACGCGACTGGCCCAAAGGCCTCTGTTGGGACTGGGGGGCATGTTACTCTGCAGAATCGGTGATGTGGTCGTTGAATAGAGGGGCCAGGGTCCGGCTGTCGATGAACACGAATCCCCTCTCGGTGTTCGCATGGTACGTTACGTTGATCTCCGTATCGTTTCCGCGCCACGTATATTGCTGATTAAGCCCCCGCATCATCTGTCCTGGTACACGATCGAGGGAGCCGAACTGCCGCTCAAGATAATTGATGATCTGTTTGTGACGATCCTCGCCTTGATAGTGGACGGTCACTCGGGCGAATTGCTGATCAACCGATAGAAAGCGGACTCTTTCGACGGAGATTCCGGCATAGGATGGAGTGCCTTCTTTCAATTGGTATTCGTTGATGTGCGTGCCTGCTCTTGTGACTTCCAAGTCAGGCCTTGTGGACAGGGCCACACCCCAAACCAGGCTCTGAAACCCGTTTGGGTCATTCACCATTGGTACCGCATAGGCAAGAATGGGGCAGCTCATACAAAGCAGGAGGATCAGGAGGAGAAGGAGCCGGTCCATGCGATTTGTTTGCCCTTTAATCATATCGGAACGCTACCATGGCCGATCATATGGCGCAACTCCCTCAGTTTTGTTGAGAATGTCCTGAGGCATAGCTTATAATGCGCCGGTTTTCCATGTGCGTAGCGGCGAGGAACTGATCGGATGATTGAAAGCGATGTGTTTGTCCAGGCCCTGCAAGATATTGGGGTGGATTTTTTTACTGGGGTTCCGGATTCGATTTTGGGCGGTATCATAGCCGAATTGATGGAGCGGCGCCTTTACACTCCGGCGGTGCGCGAAGATGAAGCAGTAGCCATGGCAGCCGGGGCCTATATGGCCGGCAAGATTCCCGCCGTTTTAATGCAGAACTCCGGCCTTGGAACATCCCTCAACACCCTCATTTCCCTCAACTATATCTATCAACAGCCTTGCATCCTGATCGTATCCTGGCGTGGTCAAGGTGGTAAGGATGCGCCGGAACATCTGGTGATGGGCGAAGTCATGCCGCAGTTTCTCGATACGATGAAGATCCCTCACCGGACATTGACGGAAAAGACTGCCATCGACGATTTCAAGTGGGTAGCCGAAACTTTTATGAAGAAGCGGATCCCCGTGGCGCTGAATATCACAAAGGGTGTCGTGAAGGGGCTGCATCCGTGACGGACGTGAAACGTGAAACGTATTCCGTGAAGCGTGAGGACAACCCATGAGGCCAGAGCAAGGGACCATGCAGAGTCGGGCTATGGCCATGGCGGCCCTGTTGGAACTGCTTACCGACCAGCCTGTCATTATCTGTAATGGGTTTCCGTCTCGCGAGGCGCAAAAGATTGCCGACCGGCCGACACATTTTTACATGATCGGGTCAATGGGGTCAGCCGCGGCGATTGCGCTCGGCGTGGCTCTGTCGAAACCGAACAAACAATTGATTGTCTTCGACGGCGACGGGAACGTCCTTATGGGCATGGGGACGCTTGCGACAGTGGGGGCATTGAAGCCCAAGAATTTCATTCATGTAGTGTTCGATAACGAAGTGTATGGCACGACCGGTAATCAACCGACGATTTCCAATGTGGTCCCACTTGAAAAGGTGGCGAAGGCAGCCGGATATGTGAATGTCGAGCGGGTGCGGGAACGCGAAGATCTTGTCTACGAGTTCAAAGACATGCTGAAGAAAGACGGGCCGAGTATGTTGCTGGTGAAGGTCAACGAGATGGTGGAGGATGCCGGTCGAGTAATTTTGGATCCGCCGGACATTACGAAGCGGTTCATGCAGGCAATACGATAGCGATCAGCCTTCAGCTGTCGGCGGTCAGCGCCCGAAAGAGCTGATTGCTGAACGCTGATTGCTGAACGCTGAAGGGAAATATGATTCTCCTGAACCCTGGGCCAGTCAACGTCAGCGAGCGTGTGCGGCAAGCGCTGTTGCGTCCGGATGTCTGCCATCGGGAGTCGGAATTTACCGAACTCCTGCACGGGATACAGGCAAAGCTGTTGAAGCTTTTTGTGCCAGGGGCAGAAGAGGAGTATGCCGCTGTTGTGTTGACTGGATCCGGTACCGCAGCGGTGGAGTCCGCCGTGATGTCGGCGCTCCCACATGGTAAGCGGATGCTGGTGCTCAACAACGGTGTGTACGGCGAACGCATTTCCCAGATGGTCGGCCTGTATCGCCTGGGGGTGTCCGAACTCAAGTACGATTGGACAACAAGGCCAGACCCTGAACGTTTGCGGCTCGCGCTACGACAACATCCGGAAGCGCATGCGGTGGCCATGGTTCACCATGAAACGACCACCGGGCTCATCAATCCGGTCAAAGAGATCGCGGACGTTGTGGACAGCCAGAACCGCGTATTCATACTCGACGCGGTCAGTGCCTTGGCAGGCGAGCCATTGGATATCGCCGGCTCTCACATTTATATGGTGACCGGCACGTCCGGAAAGTGCATTCAGGGGTTCCCTGGGGTATCCTTCGTGCTAGTCCGCAAGGGGTTTCTCGAGCGGATGCGGGGCTACCCACGACGATCGATCTATCTCCATCTTACTCAATATGTAGATGATCAGGGTCGCGGGACGATTCCCTTTACGCCGGCTGTGCAGATTTATTATGCGTTTGATGAAGCATTGACCGAACTCATGGAGGAAGGGGTTGCCAAGCGGATTCAACGGTATAAGAAATGCTCGACCTTGATCAGAGACCGGATGGCAAAATATGGCGTGAAGCCACTTCTGACACCCGAGATGCAGTCCAATACCATTACCGCCTATCATCTTCCCGAGGGCGTCGCCTATCAGTCATTGCACGATCGCCTGAAAGAGCAGGGTTATGTGATCTATGCAGGCCAAGGCAAGCTAGAGAGCAAGGTGTTCCGCGTGGCCAATATGGGCGCCCTTACAGAAGCGCAGTTGGTGGCATTTCTCGACGCATTTGAACAAATTTGTGGCGCAGCATGAAAGCCGTCATTCTTGCAGCGGGAGTCGGGAAGCGCCTGTGGGAGGTCACGCAACATCGCCCTAAATGCCTCATAGAGATCGGAGGCCGGTCTCTGCTACATCGCTATCTCGCTTCCCTCAGGAGTGTTGGGATTCACCAGGCCGACATCGTTGTGGGCTACAAGCAGGAAATGATCCGTGCGGCTGTGGTCGCTAACGACTGTGGCGTGCGTGTGAGTTTTCTTGTGAACGAGCAGTTCCACCGTGGCAGCATATCTTCGCTCTGGATCGCGCGCGCCTCATTGGACGACGACGTGATTGTCATGGATGCGGACGTGCTGTTCCATCAAGAGATCTTGCGCCGGTTGGTCGAATCTCCCCATGGGAATGCGCTGCTTATGGATGACACGGTCAAACAGACCGGAGAAGAGTGCATGGTCGTGGTCGAAGGCGGGCGTGTCATTGCGCTGACGAAGAAAATGCCGCTCCGTTACGACTATGCGGGAGAAGGCGTGGGGTTTCTCAAGGTTCGGCATGTCGATGCGCCGTACGTGATCGCATCGCTCAAGGATCATGTGGATCGAGAAGCCTGGCAGATGGAATACGAAGATGCGCTGCTGGGGTTTTTCCGCGATGTGAAAGTGGGGCATGAGAAGATCGGTGGATTACCCTGGACTGAGATCGATTTCGTGGAAGATGTGACGAAAGCGGAACGAGAAGTTCTGCCGAGACTGTAACAGGAGGATGTCACTGGTCAACGGTGAGGGAGACTCCGAATGATCTGTGACGGTGTTTCAACATGAGTGAGAGTACAGTCCAAAAGCAAACAGGCCTCCAGGGATTGAGCACGGCAATTTTGTTGCCGTCGGTCAGCCTGTTCGGCGAGGCGTCTGAACTGTATGCCGACGAGGTGGGCCCCCTTACCAGCGTGGTGGGCATCGGCCTTTTTCAGCGGACGGTGCTAACGTTACAGCGAGCCGGTATTCGACAACTCATGGTATTGGTCGGGCCGGAAGAAGATCAGCTCAAACAGGCCTTGGGTAAAGGACCGCGTTTGACCATTCCCGTTCGCTGGATGCCGATTCGTGAGTTTCCTCTGGATGATCCTCGCACTTGGGAAGCGCTGGCGGCTGAAGTTCCAGGCTTCTGCCTCCTTTCCGGTGTGCAGGGTGTGTTTGCGAGCGCCTTGATCGAGAGCTTGCGGCACGAGGTGCAGGAGGGGCAGGTGATCGTTGTGGCCCGCTCCGATAACGAGCGAGATCGCCGGCCACGCCGGTCGACGGTTCGCATGAAAGTGCAGGCTGGACGCCTCTGCTCAATAACATCCAGACAGGACGACTCGGCGTTAGTCGCGGCTGATCTGGTTGTGTTTCCCGCCAGTTTCATGAGCGCAGCCGGTCAAGCCGATGTAGAGACTGGTGTGGCGCCGATTCGCCGCTGGCTTGAACGGGCGGCAGTCGACGGGCATGTGCGGGTTCTGACCACGGAGGGGAACAAGTCCCACTGGTATCAGGACGTGCGAGATCTTGCCGACGTGCGGGCTGCGGAGCTGAAACTCTATAATTCCCTGAAGGGTGAGTTCGAAGGCTTCGTCGACCGATTCTTCAATCGAAAGGTCTCCCGCTGGTTCACGCGTATCTTCCTTGCCATCGGTCTGTCGCCGAACGTCATTACGATCCTGGCGGCTCTCATCGGGTTGGTTGCAGCCGCAGGTTTTGGCATTGGAACATACAGCGCCGGTATTGCTGCTGCACTGTTGTTCCAACTGTCGGCAGTCATCGACTGTTGCGACGGTGAAGTTGCCAGACTCACATTCACCGAATCTCCGTTCGGGGCCTGGCTCGATATTGCGATGGACAACGTGGTGCATATGGCGATCTTTGCCGGCATTGCCGTGGGCTCCTATCTGCATATGGCTGGGAGCGCCGGCGCCTGGGTGCCCCTTGCGCTGGGTTCAGCAGCGGTTCTGGGAAATGGTCTCTCATTCCTGCTCGTCACCCGCGCTCAGAAGATCAAGTCCGCAAGTGAATGGAAGACCCCGGTTCAAGCCGCCTGGTCCGACTTCATGCTCAAGAACGTCGCGAGCCGAGACTTCTCCGTCATCGTTCTGATTTTTGCCGCGATCGGCAAGCTCGACTGGTTCCTCTGGATGGCCGCAATCGGATCCATGGTATTCTCTCTCCTGATGTTGTGGGTCATCAGGCCGTCAGCCACGACCCGTGCATGATAACCGAGCAACCTGGTCCCCCCCCCTTGCTGAAGAGGGGGACATAGAGATAGGCTCACCGAAGACTTGTCGGTGTTTCTCACCCTGGGTTCCTAGCCTAGCGTGTTAAAACTACTCCTACTCGTCATCGGTCTCCTCACCCTCATTCTCCTCGTCTGGCATATCGGTCCCGATCGCATCTATGAGGCGGCGTCGCAACTCGGGCCGATCGGGCTGTTACTCCTGCTGATTCCCTCCACCATCATGTACACCGTCGACGCGTATGGATGGAAAGTTACGCTTGGCCCTTCGGCAAAGAACATTCCGTTCTGGCGTGTGCTTGCGATCCGGACTGCCGGTGAAGTGGTGAACATGACCACGCCGACGGCCTACGTTGGGGGGGAACCGCTCAAAGCCTATCTGCTGACAAAACATCATGTGCCGATGGTCGAGGGTCTTGCCTCGGTTGTCATTGCCAAAACAACGATGACGATTGCAGAAGTGGTCTTCATCCTCATGGGCATCGCACTCGCGTTCTGGAGGGTCGGCGCCGACGGCTCATCCGGACAGAATATAGCAGCGGCGTTGGTCAGTGTCGGCGTTCTGGTGCTTGTGACGGCGGCGCTCGTGTTTGTCCAGCAGCAAGGACTCTTTACCTGGCTATTGAAATTTGCTCGAAAGATTGGGCTGAAGATTCACTACCTCGAGGCGCGTGAGCAGAAACTACGGTCCTTGGATCGAACCATCTTGGATTTTTACCGTGACAACCGCCTGACCTTTTGTTCCTCCATTGGGCTATTCTTTGTCGGCTGGCTGGCGGAAGCGTTGGAGGTCTACATCATCATCTATTTTCTCGGCGGTCCGGCCATGGCGCTCTCCGCTATTTCCATCAGCGCCCTCTCCGTCTTTATCAAGAGCGGCACTTTCTTCATCCCCGGCAGCCTCGGCGCTCAGGACGGAGGGAATATGCTCGTCTTGAAGGCCTTTGGTTACTCCGATGTCACCGGCCTCACCTTCGCATTGATCCGGCGGTTCCGCGAGTTGATCTGGATCGGATTGGGGCTGCTGTGCTTAGCCCTCGCCGGCGGGAGGGCTTCGATTATTCGAGAAAGCCGCGCCGAGGACTTAGGAGATCGTACCTGACATCAGTCGTGTTTCTTAGTAATTAGATTGTCTGTCGTGACCCATGCTTAAGCTTGCTCTTCTCTTTGCAGGTCTCTTCGCGCTTTTTCTGATCGTGTGGCATATCGGTCTCCAGCGCATCTACGAGGCGGCGGCGCAACTCGGGCCGGTCGCGCTCCTCGTCATACTGATTCCCTCCGCCGTTATGTATGCCGTTGAAGCCTACGGGTGGAAAGTCACGCTTGGCCCGTCAGCCAAGGGCATTCCCTTCTGGCGTGTGTTCGCGATCAAGACGGCGGGTGAGGTGGTGAACCTGACGACGCCGGCAGGCTACATCGGCGGCGAGCCGCTCAAGGCCTATCTGCTGACAAAACATCATGTCCCGATGGTCGAGGGTCTTGCCTCGGTCGTCATTGCGAAAACGACGAAGACGGTCGCCGAGGTGCTGTTCATCCTTTTGGGCATCACACTCGCATTTTGGATGGTCGATAGCGACGGCTCATTGGGACAGACGGTCGTCGCGGCGCTGGTCAGTGTCGGCATACTGTTGTTCGTGACGGCGTCGTTGGTGTTCGCGCAGCGAAAAGGATTTTTTACATGGCTCTTGGAATGTACTCGGAAGATCGGACTCAAGATTCGCTTTCTCGAGGCGCGTGAGGAACAACTTCGGTCGCTGGATCGAATGATCCTGGACTACTATCGCCATAATCGGCGGGCCGTGTACTCCTCAACCGGATTGTTCTTTCTGAGTTGGATGGCGGAAGCATCGGAAGTGTACGTCATCATCTGGTTTCTGGGAGGGCCGACCCTTGTCCTTTCGGCCATCTCTATTAATGCCCTCTCTGTCTTCATCAAAGGTGGAAGCTTTTTCATTCCTGGAAGCCTCGGCGCTCAAGACATCGGGAATTTTTTATTGCTAAAAGACTTTGGTTACTCCGATGTCGCCGCCGTGACATTTGCCCTCTTGAGGCGATTTCGGGAACTCGTATGGATCGGGATCGGGCTCCTGTGCCTCTCGGTGTTGCGTGGGCGCGCGGCAGGAACTCAAGAGCAACGCATGCTCGATTCAGGACATGGCTCCTGATACAATCCCTCACCTTCTCTTCATCTCAGGCTGCTTCGGTGCCGAAGATGGAGGAAATGTGTTATGGTCGGAAATATTTTGATAGTCCGCTTCACCGGCATCACCTTCGTGATGTTCCGTCGGTTCCGTGAGCTGGCCTGGATTGGAGTAGGTTTACTCTGCCTGAGCTTCATCGTAGGCGATCGGTGATTATTGAGGAAGGCAGCGCTTGCAACCCAGACAACGGTTCCTAACACCCGGTCCCGCCTACAGCCGAAACTATTAACCAAACCTCTAAGAGCCTAGCGTGCTAAGACTACTCCTACTCGTCGCCGGTCTCCTCACCCTTGGTCTCATTGTGTGGCATATCGGCCCAGGGAATATCTACGACGCGGCGGCGCAACTCGGGCCGGTCGCACTCCTCGTTATGCTGATTCCCTCTGTCATCATGTATGCCGTCGAGGCGTATGGCTGGAAAGTCACCCTTGGTCCGTTGGGGAAAGATATTCCGTTCTGGCGTGTGCTTGCGATCCGGACGGCCGGCGAGGTGGTCAATATGACCACACCGTCCGGTTACGTCGGCGGCGAACCACTGAAGGCTTCCTTGCTCCGGAAGCATCATGTGCCGATGGAGGAAGCCTACACCTCGGTCATCATCGCGAAGACGACGATGACGATTGCCGAAGTGTTGTTCATCCTCATCGGCATCGCGCTGGGTGTGTGGCTGCTGGGGGGGAACGATTCGTCCGGTCATACCGTCGTGGCCGCGCTCTTGAGCGTGGGCCTGCTGGCATTGGGGACTGCGACGTTTGTATTCGTGCAGCGGCAAGGACTCTGTACCTGGTTCTTAGAGTTGTTGCGGAAGGTCGGGCTGAAGATCGCTTATCTCGAAGCGCGTGAAGAAAAGTTACGCTCGCTGGATCGAGCGATCTTGGAGTTCTACCGCTACAGACGTCCAGCCTTTTATGCCTCTACTGGGCTATTCTTTCTCGGTTGGATGGCGGAAGCGTTGGAAGTATACGTCATCCTTTATTATCTCGGTGGTCCTGCTATGGCACTTTCTGCAATCTCCATCGGCGCCCTCTCGGTCTTCATCAAAGGCGGCACCTTCTTCATCCCCGGCAGCCTCGGCGCCCAAGACGGAGGGAATTTGCTCCTCCTTGAAGCCTTCGGCTATTCCGGCGTCACCGGCATTACCTTCGCGTTGCTCCGGAGGTTTCGGGAGTTGGTATGGATTATGGTCGGGCTGCTGTGCCTAGCAATGATGGGCCGGCTGGGTGCAAGAAGTGAAACTCTCGCGCCCGATTCAGGAATGGTTCCTGAACCATTTCTCCTTCCGCGAGTGGCTCCAGCCATTTCAGGAGCCGGCCTGGATCGGAATGGGATTGCTTTGCCTGTGATAGCTGGGAAGAATGGGATCGAGCAGGGACCAGTCTAACAGGATGCTAAAAAAGCCCTCCAGCGGCGTTCTCGCATCGTTCAGAGGCTCAACGTACCGAAGCGTACGCCTCGCCTCTTCGCTCGCTGCGGCCTTGCTGGACGGCCTTTTGAGCATCCTGAGCTATTCTGGCATCAGAGACATTCAGTGAGGTTTCAGCGGTGTGTTATGTATAAGCTGATTTTTCTGCGGCCCGCTAAGATGCCACCCGGTCCACTTGGATTGCGTGGAAGCGTTGAACCGTCCGTTCCCATATAAAATCGTGCAGCCGGAGGTTGGCGTCAGTTTCCACTTGGAGGAACTCGATCCCGGCCCGATTGCCATCTATCCACTGTACGTGGGCGAATTCAATCGGCAATGATTCTTGCTGGTCGGGGAGCACCAGGCGCAATGCAATGTCCTCCTTTGCCGACAGGGGCTTATCAGTTTCGATCATGCATCCCAAAGGCGAAAGATTTTTGATTGTCCCTTCGCCGACCAGAGTCGACAGCATACAGTACATCGCAGAGCAGGTAACTGGCAGGCGGTAGAAGCTGCGGTGATAAGGTCTGCTGATCATATGTTTCATCATGGGACAGAGTCTACGATGATCGGGGGCTGGGGGGAATTCCCCATTAGAAGGGGGAGGGGGGTGGCCTCCAATGGCCTCCTTGCTCGCAGAACGCGCACGATATGAATGTGCTCGTTCGATGCGCGCAGTAGAGGACAATCCGGGGCCGCCCCTGGAAAGCGTAGCGAGCGAGCTTGGAAGACCTCGCGGTTAACGCGTGTGCTGCCGCCACTCAAGCCAGAGCTCTGTTGCTTGCCCTAGCGAAGCCCCGCTTGGCGCAGCAACTTGTTCCGTTCCGACTGATCGTCGAACAGAACGTCGAACAGGCTGCGCCACCCGCCAGAGCGGGCCGCGAGGTTTCGCTAAGGCAAGAATCTCAACAGGGCTCTGATGCCCGCAGCGGCAGCACGACTGTCCTTGAGTGGATAGAGCGAGCGAGCTTGGAAGGATCGTGTAGAATGATGCGGGTCGCCCGATGCGCACAGTTGAAAGCTTTTCGCCGGAGTCTTGATCAGCGCATCAGCCTGAGAGATTCAGTTTTTCAGGGAAGGACTCGCCATTGAACAGTGCCAACGCCGAAGGTGCTTGAGGTTCGGAAGCTTGGTTTTGCCATTGAACAGATAGTTCTCGATCACACCGTAGAGAGCGTAGTCGACGAACAACGGTCGATCAGCGATTAGAAACGGCGACTGTGCCAGCATGTTGTCGAAGGGCTTCAGCAGTTCTGCAAATTGAGCGCATAGGTCTTTGCGCTGGTTCGTCCATGCTTGGACACAGCCCTTCCCGAACTTCCGTTCCTTGTGTCGGATCAGCATGACCCGTTCGAGCATGGGCCGTGACGGAATGATGTAGCTGTCGTTGATCTTGAATCCCACCATCTCCAAGTCGTTTTCGATATAGCGCGAGAGAATGAGTTGAATGCCCTCGAGCTCTTTTGGGAACAGGTTGAGGCTGTATCGCCGGTTGACATACCGCGCAACCTCCTGACCGAAATCAGTGACATCGCAGATGGTCTGCTTTCCGTCGACTACACAAGGCACTGTGTAGCCATGTCCGTTCGTGGCTTTGATAATGGAAGCCCGCTCGTGAAAGGGGATGTTGCGAAGCCGAAACGGAATGCCATTCCGTTCAAGGATATGCCGCACTGAAATGCAGAACGGCGACCAGGGAAACTGAATGAGCGTAAGCATGGAGTCTATATGACGGAAGCGGAATGAAAATTCAATATCGGGGGGGAACCGGAAATGAACCGGCAATCAGAATCAGCCATCGCATGCATGTCAGGATGACCTCGCAAAGATTGAAGAGGCTCGTGAGGTTAGCTATTGACCAGCTGTTTACGAAGTTCAGCAACTCCTACCTAGACAACCTATCTCCACAAGAAACCACAACCCAGGCTGTTCCTGACATGGGGCCTGATGGGGGTGATTTGTCCTGTCCTGGTAGCAGCGTGGTAGCAAATTCAGACGATTTTGACGCGTGAAATCATCATGCTGATAGGCAATGACCGACCGGTTATTGCCCAGTATGTCTGACTCTCCACAGAACCTGAAGGATTGCCTGTCCTTTAGTTCTTGAAATTTGAGCCCGGTGAGATTGACAATTCGCTTTCCTCAAAACGGGTGATAGATGGCCATTTTGCGACTGTCGCTATGGCAAGCTCCACGCCGGAAAGCTGCCGCTCAAAGGATACGCTTCTCTTCATTCCCTTTCGCATCTTCCGCTACGGTCCAGTTGAAGCTGATACTGAATCCTGTAGATGGTCTATTCCCTCAAGGCACAGGTCAGGCAGGTATGGTTGTCGAAAAGCCTACATTCCTTCTTGTACCTCATAAGCAAGCACAGCAAAAGCCTTAAACTGTCTCCTTGTTATGAGATTTGGGGTGCAGTACCACCATCGTCGGTGAAGAAGGCGAGGTTGTGAAAGAACGGGACGTCATTGCGCGTAACGACTTCTGAGCGAAGTTCTCAAACAAAAAACTCGGTTTCGCAAGGCCTATCAGGACTTCTTGACAGGCTACAGAAACCCTGTGTTAAGGTCAGGCGTTTTCGGCAGTGAATTCTAACCCTGGAGGGAGACAAAGTTGATCGGCAAATTCTACCGTGGTGTCCTAATTCTGGCTGCGCTTGGAGCGTTCGTTGGTGTGCCCATGGTGAACGCCCACCCGTCCCCCTTGGGTAATGTCAGGGAGGCCATCGACCACGCCAAGCAAGCGGTGACCCATGGCAAAGAGGGGCATGCTGAGGAGCTTGTGAAACATGCGGAAACGTCGCTGCAGTTTGCGAAGATGGGAGGTAGAGGCTTGCATTTGAGCGAAGGGATTAATCATCTCATCGAAGCTATAGAACATGGCAAAGCTGGTCACGCCGATGTGGGCACCGAACACATCGAAGCCGCCCTACAGCATTTGTTGTCTGAGATCGAATGACGGACATTCTCACGAGCACATGAAGGGGGGGCGGTAGAACTCCCTCGTCCTTCTCAGTCGCGGTCTGAGGGGACTGGCGTGGTGGATGCGGAAACACACAGCGGAACCTACACTCCTTTCGCGTCGTCACAGACGGCGGTTCCAGTATTGGAGCCGCCGTTCTTGTTTGACTCTTGCAAGGGCGCCGGTCCGGATAGTACCCACGTCAATGACGGGCTGGTTTAAGAGGGTTGGTGCTGGTGGTATCGGAAGCATCCGTAAGATGATGCGGTATTCAAAGTGTTGGAAAGCGAAGCACAAAAGGAAAGGCTTGTAGGCTGACCCGCAACCTGTGCCGCCGTGGGAGTGGTGTAAGGGGTAACCGTCAGAACTAGCGGCAAATTGCTTTGCTGTACGACCGTTTTACAACCGCAACTTGTATCGCAGTTGAGTCCTTCTCGGCTCACCATTTCGTACTGTAGACAGAACCTTCAAAACGGTTTTCATGCTCCTTTGAAATGAACCCAGCCTTCTGCCCATATGCTCCACACAAGGCAAGATGGGTGTGGTTGAGAGCGCGACTCACACGCTTCGGCGAGAAGAGGGGAGGTGGGGCACATCACACAGTAGGGGTCGATTTGACGAAGTCTGTGTTCCAGTTGCACAGGGTGGATGCGGGAGGGTACGCGGTGCTCAGCGAGTAACTGATCGCAGATGTATTGTTTTGTCTCGATGGGAGTAGCGTATGGATTTTGTTGAGATCCTTTGATTAGCCCCCATGGTAGCGGTCGGTCGTGGACTTCCGCTTTGGGTCGAAAGCGGTCGATTGACGCATGTACCAGAGGTGTTCGTCGCAGCGCATTATATAGGGAACCCACGATAGGAACGAAACGAGAAGGACATGGGGACCTCGCAGGGAGACATATTCTAGGAAAGCTGGGAGGATAAGCCTACCGCCGCGTGACGTGCAATGACCGGACAGTCCTTGTACATGAAGAGGTTTCTTTAACCACCACATAGACAACGGTATTGACCTGCGATTTGTTAGATCGCAGCTCAAGTCAGTACGCAGATGCTACTTTCAAGCTAGCTCGTCGTCCCTCCCAGCGGGGGTGACCCAGGTATGCCCTTTAACTGCGCACGTTGAACGAGGCTTTCTTGTACCTCCTCCGCGATGTCATGCCCTTTCTCTAAAGGGAGTCGCCGGACTGTCCTTCACTGCGCGCATCGGACGAGCACATTCTGATTGTGCGCGTTCTGCGAGCAAGAAGGATGGTCTGGCGGCTCCCCTCTCCTCCTTCCGAGGCCGCGCGTTGCGCGAGCACAGAAAGATCCCTTAGCTACCATCCCTCCCTCTGCTCCGAAGCAAGGACCGATAGGGGTATCCGCCCGTCTCTTTGTGCCAGGGTGTCGCGCATGTCGTTGTTAAAGCTGGTGCTTTGGGGATTCCTCGCCGTTCTTGGCTCGGTTGCGCTCGCCTTTGTTGTCGGTGTTGTCAATCCAACTGAAAAAGTGAAAGGGCTCTGGCTGGTCGTGGCAGCCGCGTTTCACGGAATGCTTCCGCAGGATCTCTCTCTGACGCTTCAGTAGGGGTGGACGTAACCGACTTTGGGTGGTGTAATCATAGCCGGAGCGGCATTTGAGACAATTCTGAGGGGGTACACTCCATGCTGTACGAACTATTCATGTTCTCGTGGGCAGCAGTAGGGGGAGTTTGGGCAGCTATCATGGTACTCGGTGGCCTCTTGTGTGTGTGGTGTGCCTATATAGGTCGTAGGCACGCCCAGCGATCTTCATCTGCATGTATGAACCAAGCCTCCCACCATTTAGCTCACTCCTAGTTCGCTCCTGCCATTCAGAAATCTCTGTCCACTTCTTGATTGCGAGGTTGAGCTGTTCGACGTGCGTGGATCTCGATCAACTTCTCCTCCACCCGTTGGCAGATGTACTGCCCAGCTCCTCCCTTGATTCGTCCTCTATAACGAGCGTTTCAACTCTGAAACCGCAGGTCAAGTCAGTATGCAAATGCTCATTCCAAGCTTGCGTGTTGCCTATTCAGGAAGGGTACCCTTGTCAGTCTGACCGCAATCGTCGAGCAAAATATGATGGTCCTTCCGAGCTAGCTTGTAGTTCTCTCAGCGGGGGTGGCCCAGGTATGCCCTTGACTGTGCGCGTCGAACGAGGGCCTTCAGAGGCCGCGCGTTCCGCGAGCTAGAAGGGCAGCCTGGTCGTTCCCGCCTCTTTCTTGCATTGAGTGATTACTGAAATGCAAATGTTCCCTCCAAGCTCGCTCGTTGTCCCTTTAGGAAGGGCACCCCTTGTCGGTCCGACTGCGGCCGTCGAGCGAGCACATTCTGATCGTGCGCGCTCCGGGAGCAACGGACCGACAGGGGTGTCCTTCCGTCCGTTTATGCTAGGATGCCACGCATGTCGGCGTTAAAGCTGGTGCTTTGGGGGTTTCTTGCCGTTCTTGGCTCGGTTGCGCTCGCCTTTGTTGTCGGTCTCATCAATCCACAGGAAAAAGTGAACGGACTTTGGCTCGTCGTCGCGGCGGCCTGTATCTATGTGCTGGCCTTTCGCTTTTATGGCCGCTGGATTTCTCGGCGGGTGTTGGAGCTGAACAATCAACGCGTGACGCCGGCGATCCGGTTAAACGACGGAGTCAATTTTCACCCCACCAATAAATATGTGTTGTTCGGCCATCACTTTGCGGCGATCGCCGGAGCTGGGCCGTTGCTGGGGCCGGTGCTCGCGGCGCAGTTCGGCTTTCTTCCCGGTTTTCTTTGGCTGGTGATCGGTGCAGTGCTGGGTGGAGCGGTGCAGGACTTTATCATCCTGGTGGCGTCGATGCGGCGTAACGGCCGTTCGCTTCCTGAAATTGCGCGGGATGAGCTGGGTATTGTCACCGGGACTGCGACGGCAGTGGCAGTGCTCTTCATTGTGATTGTCGCATTGGCCGGGCTGGGATTTGCCGTTGTGAACGCGCTCTATCTCAATGCTTGGGGTACCTTCACGATCGCGATGACGATTCCCATTGGCCTCATCATGGGCTTCTATCTTCAACGGTTCCGGCCCGGTCAGGTGGCGGAGGTCTCTCTGCTCGGTGTGGTCCTGTTGGTTGCGGTAGTGATCCTTGGTCGGGTGGTTGCTCAGTCCTCGGTTGCTGGTTGGTTTGAACTCGAGCGTGTGACGTTAGTGTGGGCGCTTGCTGGCTATGGGTTTCTTGCCTCTGTCCTGCCAGGCTGGATGTTGCTCGTGCCGCGGGGCTATCTCTCTACCTTTATGAAGCTTGGGGTGGTGGTGTTGCTGGGGGTGGGCGTGGTTCTCATGGCGCCGACGATTGAAATGCCGCGAGTGACGATATTTGCCAGCGGAGGCGGGCCGATTATTCCCGGCACACTGTTTCCCTTTCTCTTTATTACCATTGCCTGCGGAGCCGTGTCTGGCTTTCACGCTCTGGTCTCTTCCGGGACCACGCCGAAGATGATTGAGCAGGAATCCCAGGCCACGGTCGGCTATGGGGCGATGCTGCTGGAAAGTTTTGTCGGCGTGATGGCGCTCATTGCGGCATCGGTGTTGATTCCTGGCGACTATTTGGCGATCAACACCATGCTCTCGCCCGATGCTTTGGCTGCGATGGGTTTTCCCGTCTCACGGATTCAAGAACTTTCGCAGCTCGTTGAGGCGGAGGTGGCGGGTCGGCCTGGCGGAGCCGTTTCGCTCGCGGTTGGCATGGCCTCTATTTTTTCCGCGCTCCCTGGGATGTCTGGACTGATGGCCTACTGGTATCAGTTTGCGTTGGTCTTCGAGGCGTTGTTTATTCTCACGACGATCGATACAGGGACGCGCGTGGGGCGCTACCTCATTCAGGAGATGGGTGGGCGCTTCTATCCTCCGTTGCGGAGGATGAATTGGTGGCCTGGTGTGGCGGTAAGTAGTGGGCTGATCGTGGGAGCCTGGGGCTACCTTATCGGTACCGGCAGTATCTCGACTCTCTGGCCGATGTTCGGTGCCGCGAATCAGCTGCTTGGCACCTTGGCGCTCTGTATCGGCACGACGGTATTGATCAAGATGCGAAAAGCTCAATATTTGTGGATCACCGCGCTGCCGATGTTATTTGTCGGGACCATCACTTTAATCGGATCCTATGAGATGTTCCGCCTGTTTGTGGCCAAGGCTTCCTCTCTTGCTGACAGTGGACAGGCCTTTGCGCTGTACCTGGATGCGGGGCTCGTGACGGTAGTGGCCTTGCTCGCGGTGATCGTCTTGGGCGATAGTATCAGACAGTGGTACGGCTATCTGATCCTGAAGCGGCCATTCACCAGCAGTGAGGTGGTGGTAATGGCGGGTGGAAGCTCGCCGGGAAGAATGCAGACGACGATTTGTCATGATGATGAGGAGCGGCGATTGCAATTGCCCGGTGGAGGCTGTTGTTAATGGTTAGCGGAAAAAGCGAGAAGGGTGAGACATGCGCGAGAAACCAATCTCGCTAGTCACGCACGTCTCGCGAGAAGCGGAGGGGAACTATGGCTGAGCAATTTTCGTTCGATGTGGTCTCTGAAGTGGATATGCAAGAGATGAGGAATGTCGTCGATCAAGCGACGAAGGAGGTCAAGCAGCGGTTCGATTTCAAAGATTCGAAGACGGAGATCACGTTGAAGGAGAAGGAAAAGGAGCTTTCCTTGGTCTCCGACGATGAGTATAAGCTCAACGCGGTGATCGACATTATCAAGACCAAGTGCGTCAAGCGCGGGGTCTCGCTGAAGGCCTTTACCTATGGGACGATAGAGCCGGCGCTGAGTGGGACTGTGCGCCAGGTGGCAAAGATCCAGAATGGGATTGCGGCGGACAAGGCTAAGGAGGTCTCGAAGGCCATCAAGGAGTCGAAGTTAAAAGTCCAAGCGCAGATTCAAGGCGAGCAGGTGCGTGTGTTGAGTAAGAGCAAGGACGACCTTCAAGCGGCCATGACATTTCTCAGGGGCAAGGATTTTGGAATTGATCTGCAGTTCACCAACTACCGCTAAAACGGGATGGTGAAAAATGCCGCCAGCTTTGTTCTCGCGTCGTTCAGACCCTCAACGTACCGCAAGGGTACGCCTCGGGCCTTCACTCGCTGCGGCCGCGCCGGACGACATTTTTGACCATCCCGTAAGGCCTTGTCTTGTGCATGGCTAGAATTCTTATCCTCGCTCTCCTCCTGGCCGTTTCCCTCGTTGGCTGCAATCGCAGCGATGCGATCGTCGTGCTCCAGCTCCATCCGAAGAATCCGGACATCATCTACGTCGCGACGAACGATTACATCTACAAGACGCGCGACGGGGGCCAGACCTGGACGAATTTATCGCAGGGTATGAGCCACTCGCGCGTGATTTCGATGGCGATTGATCCGACGTACCCTGCCACTGTGTATGCTGGCACGAAGGGTGATGCGGTCTTTAAGAGCCACGATGGCGGTCAACGCTGGGCTTCAATGCGTACAGGGCTAGACGATGCCACGATCTCGTCGGTGGTCAATCAATTTGTGTTCGATCCGGCGGACAGCAATCATATTTATCTCGCCACGACGATGGGTGTGTCCGAAACAAAAGATGGCGGCGAGCATTGGGTGAAGAAAATGGAAGGGATGAAAGAGGTGCTGATGGTGGTCACGCTCGGCATGGATCCCGCGAGGCCGGGGATCTTGTATGCCGGTACCAGCGGGGGCGTCTACAAAACGGTCAACGAGGCAGGTCTTTGGGAGAAGGTGAACAACGGTCTCGTGTCGCCAGACATCATTAAGTCGTCGCGGGCGCTCAGTGTAACGGCGGTGCTGGTTGATCAGTTTGAGCCGGATACGGTGTATGCCTCCACGCTGACGGGGTTGTACAAAACGGTGGATGGCGGAAAGGTTTGGGTACGGATCGGACAGTCCTTGCAAGACCAGATGCTGTTTTCGATGATCCTGGATCGCACGAGGAAAGGCGTCATTTATTTGGGCGGTCGGGAGGGCGTTCATCGAAGTGAAGATGGTGGAGCGACATGGGGTACACTGAATGAAGGGCTTGCGACGCTTAATATACGATCGCTCGCACAAAGTCCGACCGATCCGGCCATGTTCTATGCAGGCACGAACGGAAGCGGCTTGTATAGGAGCAAAAACCGTGGTGAGACATGGGAACCGGTACCGACCACGTTTCAGAGCCAGTGAGGGAGATCACTGCTGCGGGCTGGTGCCGCGTCCTTGAATAGTGGAACCGACAGCGGAAGAGCCGAAGGAGGAACCGACCGTCGAGTCTCCGAGGCTCGAGCCAACACTAGAGCCACCAAAACTCGATCCCACCGTTGAGTCTGACAGGCTGGACCCCACAGTGGAACGCTGCAGCGATGAGCTGACCGACGAGGACTCTTCGCTGTTGAGTCTCGATTCTCCAATCGAAGGTCCGGCGCGACCTGTCCCCCCGATGGCGAAACCGGCAGGACCGGATGAGCCGATGTCGTGACTGCTTCGCGAGGAGGCTCCGACCTCTTGGCCCGTCACGCCTTGGCCCCCGATTGCGTTGCCGGTCTTCGGTGTCTTGCCGATGTTGGGCCCAGCAGCAGGGGCGTTGCCGATGTTAGGGCCTGTCTTTGGCCCTGTTGATTGTTTCGGCGCCTGGATGTCCTGCTTTAGGGATTCTTCCATCTCGCGTATGGCTTGGGCGGCTCGGCCTGCTTCTTCAAAATTTCCGGACTCGCGGGTGTTGCTGATGGTGCCAATGCGATTGAGCGTGGCGCGCAGATTTTTGATATCTGATCTGGCCTTTGCCACAGGTGGAATCATTTCGCGCAGCATGTTGCCCCGAGATGCCAATGAGTGATTGGACAGCTTAGCCTGCGTGGACTTGAGCAGATCATCCACCTGATCTCCCATCTCTTCGATCTGTTGAAGTTCGGAGAGATCGGTCTTGCAACATTCAAGAAATTGCCGGTACCGGCTTAAGAATATAGGCGCTCCCGGGTTCAGCATGGGTACAAATTGAGCCCTCCGCAGTGGAAGTAGATCGCCGTCTTGAAGTTCTCGATGTTGCGAAACCCGCAGGCCATGCTCTTGATCTTCTGGATCTGGCTGTTGA
>SWDM01000015.1 GCA_005116835.1 Nitrospira sp.
AAATTATATATGTTCATCTCGCTAGCATTATAGGGGGTTGATCTTGGAACAGGACCGCGTAGGACTCAGTTCTATCAGGCAGGTGGCCGAAGCTCATCTGAATATGCCTCAGCTTCCATCCTTAGGCAGTGGAGAGCAAGGGGCTGGGATGGCAGCTCTCAAGGGCGCCGCGAAGGAATTTGAAAGTTACTTCATCTCCAATCTATTGAAAGTTATGAGAGAAACAGTCCCAAAGGGGGCATTAGATAATAAAGGTGGCGCCTATTTCTACTCGTTTTATGACCAGGAGATCGGTCGTTTGGCTGCAGAGTCCGGTGGGCTTGGATTGGCCAGAATGATTGACGAATATACGGAAAAAAATTCACCTTCCCCCTCAAGTTCTCAGGCTCACAAACCGATAGAGGAGCCGACAGGCATTAAAGTCTCAGTTTCAGCGCCAGTCAAGCTGATGACTCGGGACTAACTTAGGGAGAGGAGCGAGATTATGCAGATCTCAGGTCATGGCAAATCCGATCAGCTTGCGCAGCTGCTATTCGGCGCCCAGGGGAGCGCTCCGGTCGGGTCGAATCGCCGCACATCCAGCGATGGACGCCAAGATCGCGTGCAGATCTCTCAGCAGGCGAAAGAGATCCAGCGGATCAAGGCATTGGCTGACCAGCCGGATGATGCTAGAGCAGAGCGTATTAAGCAGATTAGCCGGTCGGTGGAGGCCGGCACGTACAACATCGATGGGCGCAAGGTCGGGGATGCCATCATCCGTCACGCATTGACCGACGCCGCGCTCTAACCCGTCCTCTCTCTGTTTCGGGGAACCGATCTGAGCAGAAGGCGGCTGGGGCCCTTACTGACTTAGACGAAACCCGACAGAAAGAGGCATATGTTCAACACTGCATCAGCCGCCGCATCTATCCTCGATATCCTCACTCGTGAGGAAGCCCACTGTGATCTGCTCGATCAGACTCTGCAGCAAGAACGGGATGCCCTCCGTCGGCTATCCGTGGCAGAGTTCCCTGCGCTGAACGAACAGCGGATTGAAAATCTCAAAGAATTCGAATCATTAGAGTCTGAACGTGCGGCAGTAGTCCAGTACTTTGCCGAGGCCTGGGGACTTCCACTTACGACGGTCACGTTGCAGACCATCATCGATCGGCTCGACACAGGGGACAAACGGAATGTTGAACGATGTCATGAGCGGCTCACGGCAAAGGTCCGCGCCTTGCGCCAGGACACCGCCGTGAATGCATTACTCGTGGCCGGCATCCAAACGCTGTGCCGCAAAGCGATGTACCTCTCGGCTGAGGCGCTTCCGGAGCAGGGCACCTATTCATCTTCAGGGGAATCTCAACGTGTCGGGATCGGCGGCAGCATGTTCAGGCAAAGAGGATAACGCGCACCATGGGACTCGACGGATTACTCGATATCGGGAAAAGCGCACTCAGCGCCGCGCAACAGGCGTTGACGGTCACCGGTCACAACGTCGCCAACATCAACACCCCGGGCTATTCCCGGCAGGAGGCGGTGCTGACCGAACGGTCTCCGGTGAATGGAAATCCGGGCCAGGTTGGAACCGGCGTCCAGGTCACACAAATACGGCGCATCGTCGACAGTTTCATCAATCGCGAACTGACCGCCTCCCATGAGCTGTTGGGAGAATTGTCCATCACCCAAGAGCAGCTGTTCCAAATACAGAACATGTTCAGCGATTCCAACGATCAGGGAATCGGCGCACAAATGAACGAGTTTTTCAGAAGCCTCCAAGATGTCGCGGCCAGCCCATCCGACGTGACCCCGCGTTCGGTGTTGCTCGCAAAATCCGCCCTCCTGACCAACAGTATCACTCAGGTGGCCGGCGACCTATCGGCGCGCCGGAGTTCGGTGAACGAGCAAATCAAACGGACGATTGCCGAAATCAACAGTTTGACCTCCCAGGTTGCGGAACTGAACAATAAGATCGTGTCCGTTGAAATCACAGGACAGAATGCCAACGACTTGCGCGATCAACGGGATCAAGCGATTAACGATCTTGCTCAGCGCATCGACATCTCGGTGATCGACAAGGGGAACGGCGCCCTGTCGGTGTTTGTCGGGCGTGGCCAGGTAGTTGTCGAAGATAATCTTTCTCGCAAACTGGTTGCCGTGGCGTCCCTCGAGAACGGTGGATTGGCAAACGTCCAATACGACACGGGGAGCACCAGGTCGTTGGACATTTCCTCGCTCATTTCAGGCGGCAAGATGGGGGGACTGCTCAAGATTCGCGACACGATTATCCCGGAGCTCCAAACCTCATTCGACAAGCTCTCAGCCAGTCTGGTGAACGAGGTGAATCAACTCCATCGTCAAGGCTACGGTCTCGACGGGTCGACGGGGCTCGACTTCTTTTCGCCGCTCACCGCGACGACCCACGACAAGTCGACCAATCAGGGCAGCGCAACCCTGGCGAGCGGACCGATTACGGCGAACAGCCTGCTGACGCTTCAGGATTACGCAATCAGATTTTCGTCGTCGACCAGCTACTCCATCGTGAATACGACGACGGGAGCGACTGTCAAGGGGAACTATACCGGTATTGCGGTGACGGCGCCGACTGTGGATGTGCCGGTGAAGATCGTGACAGGAACCAATGACACCTTAACGGTCACCGTCGATGGAACGGCGTCCGGAGCGATCACGCTGACAGGTGCGGCCTCGCCGGGACAATCCTATACGAGCGGAGCGTCCCTGGCCGTGGAACTGCAGACGAAGATAAACGCCGATGCGACCCTTGCAGCAGCTGGGAAAAGCGTCGTGGTTACCTATGACACGACGGCCAGCCGCTTCACCATCACCTCGAACGGATCGACAACGGCCTCCGCGGTCGATGTCACAGGGGGGACGGTACGAGCCACTCTCGGTCTCCTCACGGGAACCGCCACCGCCGCCTCAGGAACCTACTCCGGCCCGCAAACGTTCACGATCGACGGGATACAGGTCACGCTGAGCGGGACAGCGGCGACCGGTGACGAGTTCTCGTTCAATTCCTACACCGATACGGCCAAGGAGCTCGGTATGTCGCTGACGAGCGCGAGCAAGGTCGCGGCCTCCTCCACGCGCGCCGGCGTTCCCGGCAACAACGCCACGATGCTGGCGGTGATCGCCCTGCAAACGAAATCGATCGCCGCGATCGGCGGCGCTACGTTCGGCGATGCCTACCGAGTCGCCGCCACGGGTGTGGGAGTCGCGGCGCAGTCTGCTGAGACGCAGCTCAATGCCCAAAGCATTTTGCACGAGCAATTGGAGTCGTTTCGGGCTCAGTCGTCCGGTGTCTCGATCGATGAAGAGTTGGTGGACATGCTCAAGTATCAGCGGATATTCGAAGCGGCCTCCAGGCTCATTATTGCAACGGACGAAATGTTGCAGACGCTCCTGAATTTGAAACGATAAGAGGGAACGACGAGGCTATGAGAGTGACCGAACAACAGTCCTACACCCTTCTGGTCAACAACATTCAGCGTGCCCGCGCGAAGGCGCTGGCCACGCAGGAGCAAATTTCGACCGGCAAGAAAGTAATCAAACCGTCGGACGACGCCAACGCGTTCGACCGCATTGTGGCGACCAAATCCTCAATGGCGAAGGTGGATCAGCGTCTCCGCAACCTCGACGTTGCCAGAAACCGCCTCGACCTGACCGACAGCGCGCTTCGTGGCGTGACGAATGTCTTGGCCAGAATCAAAGAGCTTGCCGTTCAGTTTGCCAGCAACACGAATGGCGCGTCCGAGCGGGCGATCGGTGCGCGGGAAGTCAGACAGCTTTTTCTCCAGCTCCAAGAACTTGGGAATGCCGAAAATGCGGGAGGACAACCGATTTTCTCCGGCACCAGCCGGCATGGGCGAGCGGCGGGTGTTTCCATTACTGCTCCGACTGTGGCTGTTCCAGTGAAGATCGTAACGGGCAGCAACGACACAGTCATGGTCACCGTCGATGGAACAGCTTCAGGAACGATCACCCTGACGGGCGCCGCATCTCCGGGACTCTCCTATACAAGTGGCGCCTCCCTGGCTGCGGAGTTGCAGAAAAAGGTGAATGCTGACGCTGCCTTGTCGGGGGCGGGGAAAAGCGTGACGGTGACCTTCGAGACCGATCATTTCGTTATTGCGTCAAATCATAATGGCCAGACGTCTTCGGTCGCAGTCACCGGAGGAAACGCCCTCACGAGTATCGGCTTTAACGGCGGCAGTGCGACGACCGGCGCCTCTGCCTTTGCCATCCGTGCTGTGACCGGCGTCCATGCGAGAAATGCCGGCGGCGCCGTGATTTCGCAAGGAACGGTATCTAACCCCAACGCAGTCACCCTTGACGATTATCTGGTGAAGTTCAGTGCCGCGGCCACCTTCGATATCTACAATGTTTCCACAGCGGTGGGAGTGTTGCCGAATAGCGCGAATACTGGAGGTGCGGTCCGGAGCGACAGCGGCGTGCTCGATCCCAGTCTTGTGACGCTGGATAATTATGAAGTCCGTGTGAAAAGCATCTATACGGTGACGGCTGGGAGCAACGACGGGATTCGGTTCGATCCCGGTACCGGGCCTGTCACGGCGACACTGGCTCCTGGAGCCTATACCGGGGCGCAGTTGGCGGCTCAAGTCAAGACCGCCCTCGAGGCGGCCAGTGGAGCAGAGACCTACACTGTGAGTTTTCACGAGTCGACCGGCAAATTCAGCATCACCAACGATGGATCGAACGCAACGGCATTGAGCCTCCTGTACTCCAATGCCGCGACGACAGCCGGCTCCTTACTAGGCTCGTCCGGACGAGACCAAAGCCCCATTGTTGTCGGCGGCACGGTCGTCAGCGATGTCGATACCGGTGGATTGGCCGGGGTATCTAAACAATTGAACGTCTACGACACGACCCGTGCGACAAACATTTTCAACGTCACGTCGGCGAACAATACCCTAATCATCAATGACGATGGAGGCACGACAGATACGACGGTGACATTGGCAACCGGTAGTTATACTGGTGCACAGCTGGCGGTTGAGCTAGCCTCCAAGTTGAACGCGAGTCGCAATGCCGCCAATACGGCGGCCTATACGGTAGCCTATGGGTCAGTCACGGCCGGCCGAATGACGTTTAACAATCCTGCCGGCAACACGAACTCCCTCATTATGAAATTCGGCAGCGCAGGCTCCAGCGCGGCGAACATTCTGGGCTCTGGGTCGGCGACCGTGACGGAGACCGTCGGGGTATCTGCGTCCACATTGAACAACGATGCAGGTTATGTGGCGTATCAGTCCGGCGCACACATCGATTTCGACGGGCTTCGAGTCGTACTGCAGGATGGGACGGCAGGCCCACGTAACGGAGATGTGTTCGCAGTCGCGCAGGGGAGAAAAGTGGCGCTCTCGAACCGGTCCTATGTCTCCGGCGCCGTGATCGAGACAGAAGGGCTGCGCTTCTCGCTCCGCGACGGCGCTACGGCTCCCGCAAGCGGAGATCTATTCAGTCTCCGTACTGGAGCCCAATACCAGGGCGACGATGGTTTCCAGACCATCGAGGTGGGCGACGGCCAAACGGTTAAAACCAACCAGCCTGGAAATCAAATATTTAGCGGCCCCACGATCGATCTCTTTGCCTCGGTAAAAAATCTGTTGGCTGCCTTAAACGGCAATTATGGAGGTGGCATTCACCAGGGTTTGGCCGGGGTCGATGTGGCGGTGGATCAGGTTTCGTCCGTTCAGGGCGAACTCGGCGCACTGTCCAATCGGCTTGGAGCAACCGGTGGCAGCCTCGATGAGACGAAGGTGTTTCTCTCGGCCGTCCTCTCCACCAATGAGGATGTCGATTTGGTGAAGGCGATTTCAAGCTTGACGCTTCAGCAGCAAGCGATCGAAGCGGCGGGAGCGATATTGAATCGTATCTTCGAAAGTTCGCTTCTCAAGTTTTTGAAATAAAGCGGCCATCGTTCAAGAATTGCCGAGGGAGACCGATAGGGTATGTGCCTGCGGCGTTCGTGAAACGTCTCTGGGGCATGAAGCGAGGGAACAGTACGGGGCTCTTGCGCGTCACGAACGGCGTCTCACGGATATCGAGCGCGCTGTGGCATTTGCCAGGGAAGGCATCATCAATGTTGGTCCTTACGCGCCGGCGTGGAGAAGGCGTCACGATCGGTCCAACCATTCGTATCGTCGTGCTTGGTATCAATGGCGGACAGGTTCGTTTGGGTATCGAAGCTCCCTCCGCTGTCGAGATCCATCGAGACGAAGTGTGTGTCAGAATCCAAGAAGAAAACCAATCGGCAGCCTGTACCGGGACGGTTCCTCTGGATGCCTTCCGGAGTCTCCTGCATACCAGGCGCCGCTCAATTTAGTGAGGCGGAATTATGGAGTTTTCGTCGACTCGGTTCGGTACATTGGAGGTTCCAGACTCTTCCATCCTGACATTTCCAACCGGCATCCTGGGATTTCCTGACTGGACCCGTTATGTCATCCTCGATCACGACACAGACGCTCCCTTTAAGTGGCTCCACTGTATTGAAGAGTCGAGCCTCGCCTTCGTCATCCTCGATCCTGCCCTGTTTCATGCAGACTACCGGATCGAGATCCCGGCCGAAGCCTTGGCGGAAATAAAAGGAACTGCAGCAGACGCATTAACCCTGGCCGTCATTCTGACTATTCCATCCGATGACCCTGGCCGTATCACGGCAAACCTCCGCGGACCGCTCCTCATGAACCCAGGCACCAGGTTGTGCAAGCAGATGGTCTTATCGGACGAGTATCCAACCCGCTATCCGGTTTTTGCTCGGCAGGCTGTGCGTCAGCCCGCGCAGACCGAGTCGCAGTCCGAAGCCATTCCCGCCTGACAAGTTTCCGTTAAACGTGAAAGGTGAAACGTAAAACGTCTCTCGTTATTCGCGCAAGACTCGCGAGACGTGCGAAAAATGCGCGACTGGCGAGGCGGGTGAAGAAGTGTTGAGTTCTGGGTTCTGAGTTAGAGGCAGATAAGAATGCCGAGACGGGGGAGAGTTCGAGGCCCGAAGTTCCCGTAACTCAGAACTCAGGACTTCGAACTCAGAACTTCGTATTGCGCCTGTCGCGCACGTATTGCTTGTCTCGCGCACAGCTCACGGGGTTTTACGCGGCAGGTCTTCTGGCGTCGCATTGGCGCTGCTGTGTCGCTTCCAGAGTACTGACTAGACGAAGCAACGCAGCCTCGAGTTGGGTGCAGATCATCGGGGCATCGGCCAGCGTGCCGAGTCTTCCGAGCGCTTCCAATTGTCCGGCGGACGACACCACTTCCGATGCGCAGAGGTTGCTCGCAGTCCCTTTCAGCGCATGAGCGGCCTGTTCGACGGCGACGTGATCTCTGTCGTCCAAGGCAGCCCGGATTGCTTCCAGCATCGTGCGATAACGTTGAAGGAACAGTGCAACCAGTTCTTCCAATAGGGCCGCATCGCCTCCGATGTTTCGTAGCGTTGCAGCCGCATCAAAAATTACCGGGAGAGGCTTGATGGCTGTTCCGGCGGCATCAACATCTCGCGCCTTCATGGACGAAGGAACCCATCGATCGAGGACTGCCTTGAGGTCGCCTTTTCGTACGGGTTTCGTCAAATAATCGTCCATGCCGGCCACGAGACAGCGCTCTCGATCCCCGCTCATGGCGTTGGCCGTCAAGGCGATGATGGGAATGTGCGGGAGAGGCGCGTCGTTCGTGCCGCGTCGTTCGTGAAGCGTGAAGCGTGAAGCGTCGTTCGTTCCGGATTCGGAAGCTTCACGTTGTCCAACTCCCTCTTCCTGCGCTTCACGCTTCACGTTTAACGCTTCACGTTGTCGGATGAGCCTGGTCGCGTCCAATCCATCGAGAAGCGGCATCTGACAGTCCATCAGGATCAGGGCATAGGGGACTCGAGCCAATGCGGCCAGCGCTTCTTGACCGTTTCCCACGACATCCGATTGATAGCCGAGTTTCTCTAACATGCGAACGGACAGCTTCTGATTGATGAGATTGTCTTCAGCCACCAGGATCCGCGCGGAAGACCTGGCCTCTGCGAGGGTGTGCCGCGTAATGAGCGCCGGTGCAGGAGTAGGAACTGTTGTCACTGTCCCGTCACTCACAAGCCCCGGTATCCCCAGCACGGCCCTCAAACACTCCGAGAGTTGATCGTGGCGTACCGGTTTGGTGAGGTACGCAACGAAACCGGCTTGGCGAGCAAGTTCCGCATGTCCGCGCTGAATGAGCGAGGTGAGGATGACGAGAGGGACCAGAGATCCGACAGGATGAATCTTCAATTCCTTGGCGAGTTGTAGTCCATCCTTCCCCGGCATCAACATATCGACGATCGCAACATCGTACGACCGGCCCTGTTCCGCTTGCTGCTCGATCATGGTTATCGCCGAGGCGGCATCCTGGGCTTGATCCCCGGCCATGCCCCATCCCGTGACGAGGTGATGGAGAATCATCCTGTTCGATTCATTGTCGTCGACGATCAGCACTCGGCGCCCTCGCAACTCGGCCGACGGTACGATGGACAAGGGGGACGCCGTTTGCTTGATGAAGCGGGCGGTGCACCAGAACGTACTGCCGTGGCCCGGCTGGCTGGCAATGCCGACGCTGCCGCCCATTTGCTCGGCGAGCTGCTTCGAAATCGCGAGTCCTAACCCGGTCCCTCCGTACATGCGGGACGTGGAGCTATCTGCTTGGGTAAAGGGTTGGAACAGCCGGGCCTGTACCTCCGGTGAAATGCCGATTCCGCTATCGGTGACTTCGAATCGGACGACCACCGCCTCCACGAGATCCCTCTCAAGAAAGGCTTGAACCGTCACGTCGCCCTGTTTCGTAAACTTGATCGCGTTGCCGACGAAGTTCGTAAGTATCTGACGGAGTCGTCCCGGATCGCCTCGTAGGCTGGTCGGTACAGCGGCATGCACCAGTCCGGTGATTTCCAGCCCATTCGTCTGCGCCCGTTCCGCGAATTGCCCCAAGACATCTTCCACCGTGGTGCGAAGATTGAAGTCGATAGATTCCAGTTCCAGCTTGCCGGCTTCAATCTTGCCGTACTCGAGAATATCGTTGATCAAACTCAGCAAGGCTTCGCCGCATTGCCGAATAGGTTCGATGTAGGATCGTTGTTCCTCCGAGGGCCTCGTATCCATCAATAACTCCGTCATCCCAATGACGCCGTTCATCGGCGTCCGCAACTCGTGGCTTACGGTCGCCAGGAACGACGTCTTGACTCGATCGGCAGCCTGCGCTTCCTGGAGCGCCCGATCCAATAGGCGATTGCTGTCGCGTAGATTCTCCGCTGATCGGCGCAGCTCAGCCTGGGCTGTCTTTACATCGGTCATGTCCACCGCATAACCGCGCGCCAGCTGTTGCGAAGGGACCGGGCAGAAAATCCATGCGAAGCTTGCTCCGATCAGGCTGACCTCCTCCCCCCGTATCTCCTGCCCCGATTCGATGCAGCGACTGGCCAACAGCGGCAACTCGACGGGACATACGGCAGGATATCCGCCGGAGCTGTAGCCGAATCGCTGTATCAACCGCGTCATCGCGGGATTTGCATAGACGAGATTCGCATCGCAGTCCAACTCGATAATGGGGGACGGGCTTTCTTCAGCCACGCGAGCGAGACGGTCGTAATCTTGCCGCAGTTCTCTCTCGCGAGTGAGATCGCGTATCGTCAATACACCACAGGAATCTTGCCCGTGATCCAGTGGAACGTAGCTCCATTCGACCGGATATGATTCCATGGAAGGGCCTGTGATCGTTGTGTGGGCTGCTTGTATGGGGCGACGGTCGAGAAAGGACGCTTGAATGTGCGTCGCAATGCCCGGTTCGGCGGCTCCAGGATGCTGGGGCAGGATGTCCCGCAGAGGCTTCGACGAGCACAACTCTGCTGAATATCCCAGCAGACGAGCGGCTTCACTGTTCACCGACAGAATATGAAGCCGGCTATCGAGCAGCAACACCCCGATGGGGAGCGTATCCAATGCTGCACGACTCATATCGTTTCGGGGTTTCGATGGCTCTGAAGTCCCGGATGCGTTGGCGTGAGGTTTTGCAGGCTGCTTCACCAGGTTGCCTCATTATCAACATCGTTAAGAAACATGGCCACATTCACACGCTCCTGAAGGGGATCCAGCACCTTCGTGATGGTCCTCTCTGAAGTTCCTGTTCCCTGGACGCTAAGATCGATCAGCATAGGCGTGAGATAGGATCCTCCCCCTGTTTCGGTGATGACTTTTATGACCGGCTTGAGCCGCTGCGTGTGATTGATTCCCACCACCACCGCCTGTTCTCCCGTATTCATCAGGACCAGGCTCCCGATCGGATAGACACCGAGACTGCCGATCATGGATTGGATCATCCCTTTGGCATATTGTCCTGTGTCCCCAAGGCGAAACAGCTGTCGGACGGCATCATGCGGCAGCATCCCCGGGCGCCCTCCACGGCGACTCACCATCCCGTCGTAGATGTCGATCAGTCCGACATACTGCGCCAAGATCGAGAGGGAGTCTCCCTTGAGTTTGTGCGGGTGCCCGCCCCCATCGCTGCGCTCGTGATGTTCGCCCACAATTCGGAGGACCGTCTCCCGGTCTTCCTTCGCCTCACGTAAGATCGCCAATCCCAGTTCGGGATGTTGCTGCATCACCGCGGTCTCTTGATCCGTGAGATCGTGGCTCTTCCGGTACAGATTCCGTGGCAGCCGGACATAGCCGATGTCGTGGAGTAATGCGCCGGCGCCGAGTGCTTCCAGGTCTCCGTCTGCAACCCCATTGTCATGCGCCACAATGAGCGAGAGGGTACAGATATCGAGTGCATGGGAGGCCAATGTACGATCAAACTGTTTCATCTGTCGTAGAGAGAGAAGACAAAGCATGGAAACGGTATTGTCGAGCACACGCGCCAGCACATTCGAGACGACCATTCGCACGGTGTCCGGCCGAGGGACGACTCCCGCCTCTAACTCTTCAAACATACGTTCCATCGCGCTGGTTGCTTCTCTGTAGGTTTCTTGGGCTGCCGCTGCTTGTGCCCTTGGGTTCGATGGCCCCGGCGGATTGTTCTCCCTGCCCGGCGTCAGCGGTTGTCTTGCAGTCATTGCTGCGCTGGGGCCAGGTGGAGCAGCCGCTTGTAGTGAGGCTGGTTGTACTGGATGTTTGGATTGAGGGGTGGCGGTAGTTCCCTGTTCAGGTGACGGCGTCGGTGCGTCTTCTGTCGGCACCGGTTCCACATCGAGGCCTTGGCTTGGGTCGATCTTCAGTTCTCTGATCCCATGCTGTCGGAGGAGATCGATGTCTTTTGTATCGCGGATAAGGCGTTTATGAAGGAGAAAGGGGGTGCGATACCAAGGCTGGTCCATTCCAACGATGAACATTCCTGGTTTGAGTTGATCGATCGAGATCGTTTGTATCAGTTTCATCTATGGGGCCTAGGCTCTCAAAGTTCTGAGTTCTGGGTTCTGAGTTATCCGGAAACGCTGAAAGATCAGCGCAGAGCTCTGAGTGAGAGCCGAAAACTCAGAACTCAAAACTCAGAACTGCTTCTCCCGCCTCACCTGTCCCCTTTGTATCGGGGGAAATCGAGATGAACTTTAGACAAGCGAGATGTAGGAGGCTGCGGAAATTCGCGACAGGAGGAGAAGTAACGGACCAGGCACCGCTGTAGACGTCGAAGCCAGTCCCCTGGCCTTCGATGCGTTTGCTAGGTCTCTCCTCAAGATTTCCCCTTCGACACCGATAGAGTCCATCAGGACATGTTGGTGTCCGATGGCATCGACTCAGGGGTTTAGGCGGAGACTTAGGCTGAAGGGATGCAGGCTAAGTGCTCTGATCTCCGACCTTCAGCCTGAACCCCTTCAGCCTGTATTCCTTAGTAGCTACGAATGATGCGAAAACGAATTTCCATCGATCAACTGACAGTCGGCATGAAGGTCGAGAAGCTCGATCGATCTTGGCTGGCTACCCCATTTTTGCGGCATCAATTCACGATCACGTCCTCAGAGCAAATCACGCAATTGCGCAGCAGCGGTGTCCAACAGCTTGATGTCGAGACGGACACCGCCTGCCAGGATTCCTGCTCGCTCGCGTCGGCTATACCGGTGAAGGCAAAAACTGTTCAGCCGACTTCGTCAACTCCGGAGCCTGAACCGCCGGCCATTCCCTTTGCCGAAGAGCTGCCGGCAGCAAAACATACCTATAGAGCCGCGAAATTGGTGATTCAACAGGCTATGGAAGATGTCCGGATGGGTCGCGCGTTGAACATGGAAGCGGTCGGTGGCGTGGTTGGAAGCATGGCGGACAGCATCCTGCGCAGCCCTGATGCGCTTACCAGTCTGACGCGTCTCAAAAATTTTGACGAATACACCTTCTTCCACTCCGTCAACACGTCTGCCCTGGCACTATCGGTCGGGAGACATCTTGGGTATGAGCGCGCGTCATTATTGCAGCTAGGAACCGGCATGTTGTTACACGATATCGGGAAAACGCTGGTTCCAGTCGAGATTCTCAACAAGCCGGGGCGCTATGAGGCCCATGAATTCGAGATCATGAAGCAACACGTGTTGCGTGGAGCAGAGATATTGTCCAACACCACCGGCCTCACCGATATATTTCTGAGGCCTACACTGGAGCATCATGAGCGCGTTGACGGGACTGGATACCCCCATCACCGATCCAAACACGAGCTCAGCCAATTTGGCCTCATTGCCGCCATTGTGGATATCTACGATGCCGTGACGAGCGACCGTTGTTATCACAAAGGGAAAACGCCGCACGATACACTGCAGTTTCTCTATCAATTGGGGACTCAGGGCCACGTGGATGGGGCGCTGGTTCAGCAGTTCGTGCAGGTCGTGGGGGTCTATCCCGTCGGTTCCTGTGTTTCGCTCAATACGGGGGAGACGGCGATTGTGAAGCAATTCAATCACCAGGAGCCAATACGGCCTTTGATCATTCTCATCACAGACCAAGGCGGGTATCGGCGGTCTACTCCTGTAGACCTCGACCTTTCGGCGCAGTTTCGCCGGCCGCAGCGAACGATCGTGGCAACCATCGATCCGGCCTCGTTGAGTATCGATCCTCGGACCTATCTTGATAAGGAGTCGGCATGATGGAGCGAGAGTATCATGCCGCGCAGTCGTCGTTTCTCATGGTTGGATTGTCCCTCCAGCTGGTGATCGGGTCCGGCCAAGACAAAGTAAACTGCGGATCCACATTATTGGGCTGGAAGGAGCGGGCCTGGTTGATTTGCGAATGGCCCTTTCATTTTGGGCAAGCCGTACCCTGTGAAGCGGGCACTCGTTGCCTCATTCGGTATTTGGTGGATGGCAAGCTCATTGGCTACGAAAGCGAAGTCCGTACTACTCAAACGACTCCGGTCCCACTCCTCTATCTTGCATTTCCTCAGGCCGTGGAAGAAATCCACCTTCGTAAGCAGGTGCGCGTCTCCAGCAACGAGCCGCTGCTACTGAGACAGGTTGATGGGCAAGGATCGGTGCGTGTCGATCCGAACGGAAATTCGACGATGGGCGGCCTTGTGCAGGACCTCAGCGCGGCTGGTTGCCGAGTGGTGGTGCAGCAACTGCGCCCTAGCATGCATCAGGGCTCCACGGTCCAGCTGGAATTCGAGTTGATCGGAATCGGGCATGTGAGCAATCTCACCGGTGTGATCATGAACGTGGCGGAACAGGGAAATGCGAAATCCCTCGGCATCGAGTTTCGTTTCAATGGGAAAGAGTACATCGAGTATCGTGGATGGGGAGGGACGGTACAGAAGGCCATTGAGTATGCGGTGCTGCAAAAGCAGCATGTGCCGGGCGTGGCGCCCGCTGCGTGAAGCGTCGTTCGTGAAGCGTGAAGTGCGGGGAGTGGGCGTGAGTCGTGACCCTGGCACGTGGCTCTGAGTGTTGAATCCTGAGTTTCGGGAACTTCGGATCTCGAATCGTCGTCCATCCCGTCTTTCTCGCATGTCGTGACGTTCTTATCCGTCGCTAACCCAGAACTCAGAACTCAGAACTTCCTCACCCTCTCGTCCGATCACCGAATATCCTGGAATCATCTTGCCCGCGTACCGGAAGTTTATGCCTAGCGAGGCCGGTGTGAGGCCGGCTATTTCCGCAATCTCTCCCGCCATTGTCGCTGCCACAGGCTTCTGCCTATGGCACGCGAATTGAATTCCATATTCGCGACCTCATGTGTGCCGAATCGAAGCAGGCAGGCTGCTCAAGTTATTCCCAGGCCTGCCGATAGAGCAATCATTCACTGTATGAATGGTGGTTTTTGGCGAAAACTTCACAGATGTTTTACAGACCGACTCCGGCGAGACGTGAGCTACTGGCATTGCGTTCATTGGCTGAGATCGAACAGATCAGCCAGCACGAACTCGGCAGACAGATCGGGGTCAGTAGCGCCATGGCGAATAACTACGTAAAGGCTTTGGTGGACCATGGCTATGTCATGACGAGCGGCGAGACAAATCGGAGCAAGCGCTACCTCGTGACGGCGACAGGCCGCACCCGTTTGACCCTGCTGATGCGGGAGTATGCAAAAGAAATTACCGGCATGTACTCGATCGCCAAGACCGAAGTGGAAAAGCGGCTCCGGCAATTGTGGGAAGAAGGGGTTCAGACGGTTGTGGTCTTCGGGGCAGCGGAGACAGGGGAATTGATTTATAGCGCGGTGAAATCCACGCCCATACGTATTGTCGGCTGGGTCGATAACGATGTTGCGAGACATGAGCAACGATTCGGAGACCTGACCGTATGCCCGCCCCATACCATTGAATCTTGTCGTCCTGATGCGGTGCTCATTGCCTCCTCCGGAAAAACGGAGGGTATCCATCGGCAGCTTCATTATCTCTCGAAGAAAGGGATCGCCATTGTCACTCTCTAGCACGATGCCGCATAAGTCCGCCACAGAGCCCTATCGGGCAGGGGTCATCGGATTAGGCCAGATCGGCAATCTGTTCGATGAGGATCCCAGGCGCAAGGAAATCTGGACTCATACGGGCGCCTACTTGGCGTTGCCCAATGTCACCCTGACCGCCGGAGCCGACTCGGATGAAGACCGTCGTCGCCGATTTCTCTATCGCGGCGTCACGGCGAATGCCTACGTGGACTATCGGACTATGCTGCAAGCCGAGCGTCTGGATGTCGTGAGCATTTGTACGCCGACCGCGCTACATCACGAGATGGTCCTTGCATCGGTGCGCGCAGGAGCTCTGGCGATCTTTTGTGAAAAGCCTCTGGCGGCAACGTCGGAACAGGCGGCAGAGATGGTCGAAGCCTGTCAGGCCGCCGGTGTGTTGTTGGCAGTCAACCATACACGGCGCTGGGAGCCGATTTACGTACGGGCCAAGCAGCTTCTATCGGATGGTGAGATCGGCCGCATTGAATCAATCGTCGGCTATTACCCTGGCAAAGTCTTCACGATGGGCACACACCTGTTCGACCTCATGCGATTCTTTGGCGGGGACGTCCAATGGGTCTGTGGTCAGTCGCCAGATCCTCGACCTGGGTCAGATGAAGAGGGAGGCCTATCCGGACAAATGCAGTTTCGCTCTGGCGCCACCGGATGCATCGTGTCAGGGCGTGATCGGGCCAACCATGTATTCGAACTGGATATCTTCGGCAGCGCCGGCCGATTGCGGCTCTCTGGAGACGGAGTTGCCATGGATCTCTATCGATTTGAGGAGAGTCCACGCTATTCCGGCTATCGTGAGCTTGCGCCTGACGCCGGGATCGGACGAGTCATTCCCGACGGGCAACCTCAGGACAGCCGTCTCGTGAGCGCGATGCGCGACGTTATAGATTGTATTGGCAGCGGGAGTCAGCCGGCTTGTAATGGACAGGATGGACTCGCGGCGGTGGACATTGCTTGTGCGCTCTGTGAGTCGGTCAAACTCGGCAATGTTCGAGTAGATCTTCCGCTCGTGGAGTCGCTGGTACCGAGTTCCGGGTGTCGGGTTGCGGGGAAACAGCTTCTGAAAACGTGAAACAAAAACCTGAAGCGCGCGATGTTTCAGAGCGAACAAGGGAGGAGAATCGAGTGAAAACACTGGCGACAGCAAGCAAATTAGCGCTCCTGGGAGGAAAGCCCGTACGCAGTACGCCCTTTCCCCCATATCCGATCATCGGGGATGAGGAAAAGAAGGCGGTCATGGAGGTTCTGGATTCAGGGCATATCTCGAGTTTCTCGGCAAGCCGACAGGGATTCCTTGGGGGCGAACGGGTTCAGGCGTTCGAGTCGGCGTTCGCGGCCTACCATTCGATGGCCTATGGAGTCGCCTTCAATTCGGCGACGTCCGGTCTGCATGCCGCGATCGCGGCTTGCGGAGCAGGGCCAGGTGATGAAGTCATCGTCCCTCCCTATACCTTTTCGGCAACCGCCACAGCGGTGTTGCACCACAACGCCATCCCTGTGTTTGCCGACGTCGATCCGGTAACCTTTTGTTTGGATCCCCGCTCCTTTGAAGCGGCGATCACGCCGCGCACGAAAGCCGTCATTCCCGTGCATCTGCTCGGGCATCCGGCGGAGATGGATCAAATCATGGCCATCGCGCGGCGGCACAAACTAAAAGTGATCGAGGACTGCGCGCAGGCTCCTGGCGCGACGTACAAGGGCCGTCTGGTCGGCACTATGGGGGACTGCGCCGTATACAGTTTTCAGGAAAGCAAGAACATGATGACCGGCGAAGGCGGGATGCTGATCACGAATGATCCTGAGCTGGTCGAACAGTCGCGCATGGTGCGCAATCATGGGGAGGCCGTCATTGCCGGGGAGGCCCGCAAATATCTGGCGCAGACGATCGGCTGGAACTACCGAATGACCGAAATCGAGGCCGCCATAGGGCTGGTCCAATTGAGAAAGCTGGATGCACTGAACGCGCATCGGCAGGAGTTGGCCCGGTATTTACTCGACCGGCTTCCGGCTTTACCGGGCCTTGGTTACCCGGCTGCACAGGACCAATGCACCCATGTCTATAACGTGTTCGGCATGACCTACGATGAGCGGCAGATAGGCATTCCCCGGCAACGGTTCATTCAGGCCCTCATGGCAGAGGGCATTCCGGTCGGGTCCGGTTATCCTAGGCCGCTCTACCACAACCCACTCTTTCAAGAGCGGATGGCCTATGGAAAACAGGGCTGCCCCTTCACCTGTCATCTCTATCAAGGCACCGTCTCCTATGCCAAAGGCCTCTGTCCCGTGGCAGAGGATCTCTGCGCCCAATCGGCACTCTGGACTTTTGTCGTCCGCCCGCCGGCCACGACCGCGGACATGGACGACATTATTCACGCATTTGAAAAAGTGCTCGAGGCCATTCCTGAAATCAAGGAGCAGAATCATGAAACTCTCGTCTCGTGAGTCCAACGGCGTCATCGGCGTTATTCATGCGCGCGGCGGTTCCAAACGCATTCCCTTGAAGAACATTAAGCTACTCGCCGGGCGTCCGCTGATCTCCTACATGGTGGAGGCGGCGGTGGAGAGCCGGTTGCTGGATCGCGTCATCGTCTCGACAGACCACCCGGACATCGCGCGGATCGCTCTCGATTATGGGGCTGAAGTCCCATTCATGCGTCCCTCCGACCTATCGGAAGACGTCGCTTCCGAGCTGGTGACCCAACATGCTGTCCGGTTCGTCGAGGGCCAGGGCTGGCGAGTGTCCATCGCATTGACGATGCAACCGACGACTCCATTCTGCACGAGCGAGGACATCGATGCCTGTATCGCCAAGATGCTGGAGACGGACTTGGACACGGTCTTTACCGCATGCGAAATACACGAACGGCCGGAATGGATGTATCGCCTGAACGGCGCGCTGGCACTTCCCTTCACCGGCACCCTCGTGCAGGGCGATGCCGGTATCAGTCAAAAGCTGCCGAAGCTGTACATTCCGAATGGGGCGGTTTGGGCGACGAGACGATCGGTGTTGATGGAACAGAACCTCATTACCGGGCCCCATAGCGGCATGGTGATCATGTCGCGGGAACGGTCGGTCGATATCGATGAACCGGTGGATTTTGTGACGGCAGAAGCGATGGCAAACGAACTAATGAAAGTGAGGGCCTGAATCATGGCGAAATTGATCGGCAACTATACGGTGCCTGGGCAGGCAGCAGGGGATTCGAAGTCTGGTACGGCGGATGAGGCAGAGCGTGAGAAGGCCGAGGGTGCGCATCAGGCCCAGGTGTCCGAGTTCGAGCGCCGCGCGATGGGGAAACTTGGCGGCAGCATCGCCTTCGTCATGAAGGGCAAAAACGTGCTGTGGACAGGGGACAAGGCGGCAAGCTCAAGCAAGGGGACCGGCAATGAAAAGTAGTCTGGATCGAGCCTGCATGGATCTCGTTGCCCAAGCGACCTTTCAGAAGACGGCGGAGATCGGCTTTGCCCATGCGAAGCAGAACTTGCCCTACATGACGCAGACGGTTCTGGATTTACCGCCCACCAGCACGGAGCAGGGGACATCGGCGATCAGCATGGCAGCGGGACCGAGCCTGCACCGGCGCCAAACCATCCAGACCATTAAGCATCTCAACTATCGCGGAGCTCTGGTCGTCGCCGACGGAGCGCTGGGCCATTGCTTGAGAAACGGGGTAATTCCCGATTACGTCCTGTGCGTCGATCCGCACCCGACCTGGATCATTCGTTGGTTCGGAGATCCGGATCTGGCCCAGCGGGCGGACGACGATTATTTTCGCAGGCAGGATCTGGACCCGGCGCTCAATACTAAAGAGCGGGAGCGCAACGACGAGTTGATCAGTCTGGTCAACGAGCATGGTTCCAAGATCAAGGTCATCATGGCGACTTGTGTCGCGCCGAATGTGGTGGCCCGCTGCCGCGAAGCCGGTATGCCGCTCTATTGGTGGAATCCGATTTGCGACGACTACGACGCGCCGGACAGCCATACCAGACGACTGTACGACCTCACCGGCATGCCCTGCATGGTAACCGGAGGAAACGGCGGCGCCGCTGCGTGGATTTTCGCCAATGCCATTTTGAAGAAGTCGTCCGTGGCCTTCGTCGGTATGGATCTCGGCTATGCTCCTGGCACGCCCTTGTCGAAAACTCAGTACTACCATGAGCTGATCAAGTTCTATCCGGAGGAACGGCTGAGTGAGGCCTACATCGAGATCTACAATCCTCACCTCAAGGAAACCTGGTACACCGACCCGACCTACTACTGGTACCGGCAATGTTTTCTGGACGTGGTGAAGCAATCGGGCTGGACCGCCTACAACTGCACGGAAGGCGGCACGTTGTTCGGCGAAGGTATCGAGTGGATGGCGCTGGATCGGTTCATCACAGCAGCACAGGAAAGCTGTCAGCTATTAGCGAAGTGCTGAGTGCTGAGTGCTGAGAGCTGAGAGCTGAGAGCCGAGTGCTGAGTACGAAGGAGACAATTATATGGCCAAAGTTCTGATCATCAATCCCGTGATTCGCGCCGAAGACGATCCCCGGCATGTGCCCTACGGATTGGCGCTGCTCGCGGCGGTCGCGAATCGGGATGGGCATGAGATCCAGGTGTTCGATGCCAACGGGTGGCGTCCGCCCGACGAGGATCTGATCGATGCGATCAACGCCGACACCTGGGATGTGATTGCCACCGGCGGTATTACAACGTCCTACGGGTATATGAAGAAGAGCGTCCAGTTCGCCAGGCGATACGCGCCGGACGCCCTCATCATGATGGGCGGCGGCGCCTTGACCGCCATGCCGCGGGACATCATGGGCTTCTGTCCTGAAGTCGATATCGGCGGAGTCGGGGAGGGTGTGATCACCTTTCCTGAGCTGCTGAAAAAAGTCGACGAAGGCCGCACTCGGGCGAGCGATTGGTCCGACGTCCAGGGCATCATCTGGCGCAATGCGCAGGGCGACGTGGTCCTGAACGAAGAACGGCCACTGCTACAAGACATCGACAGCTTGCCGTTTCCAATGTACGAACTCTTTCCCCTCGATATCTACTTCAAGAACTCCTGCATTCTGTTGTCGGAAGAAGCCATGCTGGCGAAGCGGCGGCTGGACATCAACATGTCGTACGGCTGCTCCCTCATCTGCAAGTTCTGTTTTCATCTCGGCCTGACCGGCGACATGAAATATACGGATACGGAGCAGGCGGACGGCGGCGACGTGGTGTTCAACAACGACCGCAATATCCGCTGGCACAGCCCCGAGTTCGTGGTCCGCCAAGTGAAATATATGAAGGAACGTTTCAACGTCGATTTTGTCTCCTTCCTTGATGAGAACCTCATGACCATGCATGTCTCGACGAAAAAGACGTGGCTCTTCGAGATTTCCAGACTGTGGATCGAGGCGGGTCTTCAGCCCAGCTGCGTCAGGGACGGTGTACCTCATGATCCCAAGACCTGCGACGGCGTCCATTGGGGCGGAACCAGCCACGCCACCCTGGCTTATCCAGAAGTCTTGCAGGCGATGCATAAGGCGGGCTGCACCTATCTGGACTACGGACTGGAGTCCTTCTCGGACCGTGTGCTCAAGACGATCGGCAAAGGCGCGACGGTGAAGACAAATGAACGCTGTTTGAAGATTACGATGGAAGCCGGCATCAGACCGATTCCCAACCAGATCGTCGGCTTCCCCGACGAGTTTTTCGACAGCCTCTACGACAACATGGCCTTCTGGGATCGGATCGGGATCATGGTCAAGCCGTTCTTTGCCACGCCCTATCCCGGTTCCGAGTGGTACTACACCTACAAGGACCGAATCTTAGAGCAATACGGAGGCGATCTGGAAGCCTTCATCCTCGATGTCGGGGATGCCACGAAGATTACGGCGGTGATCTGTCACAACTTCAACGCGGTCGAATTACTCGGGCTTCGCGAATTGATGCTCCAGCACGACGTCAAGCGAATCAAAGAATACGAAGTCCACTGGCGTTCCATTCATGGCGAACCGAAGTTTGCCAAAGAAGTGCTGGCAACCAAGGCAAAGGTTGAGCCTGCCCCGCCACTGCTGCAGCTGGTGCAATTGGAACGGAAACTGGTCACGGCAGCGTAATAGGCGTGAAGCGTATCTCGTGAAGCGTGAAGCGCTCGGACCAGGGAACGAACGACGGTCTTTTCGTAGGAGATACATATGGCATCGTCATGCGGCAGCAAATTGCAGAGCATCAGCATCGGTGGCCGAGCAATCGGCGACGGCCAGCCGCCTTTCGTCATTGCCGAAGTCGGCATCAACCATAACGGGGATGTGAATCTGGCCAAGCAGATGGTGCATGCGGCCAAAGAGGCCGGCGCGCACTGTATCAAGTTCCAGACCCACCTCACCGGCAAGGAGATGATTCACACAGAAATGACGCCAGGGGCCATCAGTAAGGAGCCCCTCTGGGACATCATCACAAGGTGTGAACTGACCGCGGCAGAAGAACGGGCGGTGAAGCAGCTCTGCGACGAAGTGGGCATCCTCTTTCTCTCGACCCCCTTTTCACGGGAAGCAGCCGATCAACTGGAGGCGTTGGGGATCGCGGCCTACAAGATCGGATCCGGAGAGATTACCAATCTTCCGCTCATCGAACATGTGGCCAAGAAGGGCCTGCCGATGATTGTCTCGACCGGCATGACCGAGCTGGAGGAAATTGCTGAGACGGTCAACCTTATCGAGGGCTACGATGTGCCGCTGATTCTCTTGCAATGTACCTCGACCTATCCGACTGCCTACGCGGATGTGAAGTTGGGGGCCATCCAGGTCTTGCGAGAACAGTTCGACGTGCCGGTCGGCCTGTCGGATCATTCGGTCGGCATCTACACCGCGCTCGGCGCAGTGGCCAAGGGCGCCTGCGTGCTGGAAAAGCACTTTACTATCAGCCGGAAATTGCCTGGGCCGGATCAGAGTCTCTCGCTCGAACCGCATGAACTCAAAGAACTCGTGAAGGGGGCCGATGCGATTTATCAAGCCCTCGGATCTGATAAGGCCATCTTGGGCAAAGAGCGTCCGGTATTGGGATTCGCCCGCGCGTCCGTCGTCGTTATTAAACCGGTGGCAGCTGGCGACCGATTCACCGATGACAATCTCTGGGTCAAACGTCCGGCCGACGGCGAGATTCCCGCGCGTGAATACAAAAAATTACTCGGACGGGTTGCCAAGGTTTCCATGCAGCCGGATCATCAAATCAAGTGGAGTGAGGTAGGGTGATGGAGGCTGATGATCTTCCGTGCTCGCGGAACGCGCACGCTCAGAAGGTGCTCGTTCGACGCGCGCAGTAGAAGATCAATCAGCCCCCATCACTGAAGAGATAGCGAGCGAACTTGGAGGGAGCATTAGTATGCGGACGATTGCTATTGTTACCGAACGGCGCGCGGACTATAGCCGGTTCAAGCCGATTCTGGAATTGATCCGGGAGGATCTGGATCTCGACTACAAGCTCATCGTGACCGGCATCTCCCTGATGGCGGAGCATGGACGCGATATCGACGTGATCAAGCGGGACGGGTTTGCCATTGAAGCGACGCTCCCGATGTTTCTGGACCAGGCGCCGGACACAGGCGCTGAGATGACCAGAGCTATCGGTCGGGTGCTGCCAGGGCTGGTCGATTTGTTCGAGCGTCTTCGTCCCGACATCATTCTGTCGGGCTTCGACATCGGAGCTAATTTTGCCGCGACCGTGGCAGGCGCCCACATGAATATCCCGGTGGCGCATATTCAGGGGGGGGAAGTCACGGGCAGCATCGACGAGTCGCTCAGGCATGCGATGTCGAAATTTGCCCATTTGCATTTTCCAGCCACGGAAGACGCCGCGCAGCGGCTGATCCATATGGGGGAACATCCGAAATCCGTGTTCGTTGTCGGCTGTCCTTCGTTGGATGTGGTACTGCACACGCCGGTCGTTCCCAGGTCTGAGGTGCTGGCGGCGCAGGGGCTCGATCCCACGAAGCCCTATGTCGTCATCCTGCAACATCCGGTGACGACCGAAGTCATGAAGGCAGGACAGCAAATCCAAGAGACTTTGGCTGCCGTTCAAGAGATGGGGCTCCAGGGTGTGCTCATCTATCCGAACAACGATGCCGGCGCGCAACAGATCATTCACCATATCGAGCAGAGCGGTATCTCCGTCGTGCGCAGCATGCCTCCGGAGGGGTTCGTCAATTTGGTGCGGTATGCGGCGGCGCTCGTCGGGAACTCCAGCAGCGGCATCCATGAAACCGCCAGTTTGGGAGTGCCGACCGTGAACATCGGCACGAGACAACAGGGCAGGGAACGTCCTTGCAACGTCCTGGATGCTGGGAATGACCGAGGCGCAATTAGACAGGCATTGGAGGTCGCTCTCTACGACGAGGACTTCAAGGCGAAAGTGGCAGAATGTGTGAATCCCTATGGCGATGGACATTCCGCGGAGCGGATTGTCAGGATTCTGAAGACCGTATCACTGGACCACCTCATTCAAAAAAGGTTTTACGATGGCGAACCAGACTATAGCGGTGATCGGCGGGACCGGGTTTATCGGCCGGCATGTGCTTGAGGCCCTGACTGCACAACCGACCAGAGTGTTGGTGTATCAGGGCCGGCCTTCCTGGCTGAGCGCGTTTCCGCAGGCCGAACCGGTACAGGGCGATATCTTCGACTCGTCCTCACTCGATCGGCTCCTGCGCGGATGCGAAGTGCTCATCAACCTGACCGGGCAGGTCGAAGGGTCGGTGGATCGATATATGGACGTCAACGTAAGAGGCACCATCAATCTGGCGCAGGCCTGCATGAGACAGCGCGTGGAGCGCGTGATACATGCCTCCTCCGCCCTCGTCTATGGCGATGCGCTCGATGCGACGGAGGAGAGTGCCTGCCATCCGCTGTCGCCCTATGCCGCCATGAAATGTGCGGCAGAAGAGATCCTGCGTTCGCTGCTTGGCCGGACGACACAGGTGATGTGTTTCAGGCTGTCCAATGTCTACGGTCCGGCTCAGACGAAAGGACTGATCCCCTACCTGGTGAAATCTATTCGCTGTCGGCAGCGCATCTCCATCGATGCCGACGGCGCGCAAACCAGAGATTTCGTCTATGTGAAGGATGTCGCAGCCGCGTTCATGAATGCCCTGACGACGCCGGATTGGGCCGACCGCGTCAACATCGGGTCCGGTGTTCCCACCAGTGTCATTTCGCTGCTGCGCCGGCTTGAGGAAGTGTTGGAGCTTCCGGCCATCGGGCAGTATCGTCCGGAACACACCGGCGGCGAGCGGAGGAATACCGTGTCGATCGAACGGGCGGCGGCCCTCTTGTCGTGGCGCGCGACGACCACCTTGGAAGAGGGATTACGCGCGATCCTGCGCTCCCAGACTCTCACCCTTCATGATGAGGTGGCGGCATGAGGCAATTTATCGAAGGTAAGACCATTCTCGTGACGGGCGGCACCGGCTCCATCGGATCGGAGATCGTCCGGCAACTCTTGACCTACGATCCCAAGATGGTGCGCGTGTTGTCCCGTAGCGAGCACATGCAATATCAGTTGATTCGGGAGTTGGGGCGTCTTCCGAATCTTGTGTGCTTTATCGGAGACGTGCGGAACGCCGAACGGCTCAACAGGGCCTCGGTTGAAGCCGATGTCATCTTTCACGTTGCCGCAATGAAACATGTGCCCCTGTGCGAGTTCAACGCATTCGAGGCCATTGAGTCGAATGTGATAGGGGCCCAGAACGTCATCAACGCGGCTATCACGAACAAAGTGAAACAGGTTGTCGCCATCAGCACGGACAAGGCAGTCAATCCGATGAATGTCATGGGTGCAACGAAACTGCTGGCGGAAAAACTGTTCACGAGCGCGCACCACTATGCCGGTGTCAGCGGGACCAAATTCGCCTGCGTTCGCTTCGGCAATGTGCTGGGGTCCCGAGGCTCGGTCGTCCCGGCTTGGATCGATCAGATCGTCAAAGGCCAGCCGGTGACGATTACCGATCCGGATATGACCCGTTTCTTCTTGTCGATCCCGCAAGCCGTCAGCCTAGTCTTCAAGGCCATGAACCGCATGGTCGGAGGGGAGATATTCATCTTGAAGATGCCGGTGTTGCGCATGGGGGATCTGGCCGAGGCAGTCATTCAGCATTTCTCACCGGAGCAGGCTCCCGATGCGACAGCGACCGAACTGAAGGTCGTCGGCATCAGGCCTGGCGAGAAGATGTATGAGCTTCTCATGTCGGAAGACGAAGCGGCCATCGCGCTGGAAGTCGATGAGATGTTCATTATCCCGCCGCATATTGAAATTCCCCATCGGGGCCTGATGCGACGCACCTATGAAGGAGCCGAACCGGCGCCGACGGCAGGATACGACTCCCGGCGCGACCTGCCGCTGGGGCGCCGGTCGATTCTGCACATGTTGCAAGAGGTATTTCCGGAACGCGATCGGCGCCAGATCCCACACCGTGCGGCCCTCACGGCATAGCCAGTCATGAGGCAGGTCGATAGGCTGAAGGTATTCAGGCTGAAGTGTTCGGAATTCCGACCTTCGGCCTTTAGCCTAAAATCCTTCAGTCTGTGCTCGTAGCCTTCAGTCTGAACCCCTGAGCGATGACCATCGCTCTATCGAAAGGACTCCCATGAGTTTCCTCGAACAGAACCTCACTATCATGGAAACGCGCGATCCGGAGTTGGCTGCGCTCATGCGCAGCGACCTTGATTGCAGTCATATCGAGGTCCTCCCTTCTCAGCAGCCCGACGCGATGACGGCACGGGTGACCTTGCCGTCCGGTGAACAAGTCTTGCTTCACAATCTGGAAGATCCCATCGGCAGCGCCCTCCGGTCGGCGGAGAAGTACAACTTAAAGTCGGAGAATGCCTCGATCATGCTTGGGTTTGGGTTGGGGTATTTAGCCAGGGAATTTGCGAAGAAGTTGGAGGAGAAACATCCGATTATCATCTGCGAAGCGGACCCGGCTATTTTGAAGACCGCGCTCATGTATGTGGATCTGCACGAGGTGCTGGAATCCGAATATGTCAAGATTTTGGTGGGCAAGCAGATTCCCCTGCATGACTGGATCCATAGATTGGCAACCAAGTTCATGACGGCCAAGGTGGATGTCATTTCGTATGCCCCTTCCCTCCGCCTCGATCCGAAGGCCTACGGGGAACTGGAGGCAGTTGCAAAGAAGGAGTCCATGGCCATCATCCTGAACCGGAATACGACCCTGAAAGCCGGAGCAAGAATGATGGAGAATATGCTGTTGAACTTTCCGGACGTGTTGCGTTCGTCGGGAGTGAAACGTCTCGGAAATTTGTTTCAGGGAAGACCTGCGGTGTTGGTTGCAGCGGGGCCTTCCCTGGAAAAGAACATACATTTGCTTCGAGAGTTGAAGGGGCGCGCAGTGATTATCGCAGTGGACACGGCTCTACGACTGCTGTTGCCTCTTGGTATCAAGCCGGATATCGTGACCACGATCGATTTCAATCAGGTGAATTTCCAGAAGTTTGCTAATGTGCCGATCGATTCGGATATCTCGCTCGTGTACCACCCCGGCGGCTACTACGAAAGTATCCGAGCCTTTCAGGGGCCGCGGTTCACTTCGTCACAGGTGCCGAACAGAATCCCTGCCTGGCTCATGCAATATGTGGAGGACAAGGGAGGGCTCGCCTCCGGCACGACTGTGGCGCATATGTCGTTCTCTCTCGCAAGGCACATGGGTTGTAACCCTATTGTATTGATGGGGCAGGATCTGGCCTTTCCCAAGAATCAGGTCCATGCCGGCGATCTCTCGTTGTGGAAGATCGATACCAGCGATATGGAGACGATCGACGATATCTTCGGTGAGCCGGTCGGCAGCATGACCTCCTTCAAACATGCGATTTACCATTTTGAAAAGGCCTTCGCGGAGACCGAGGCGACCATTATCGACGCAACCGAAGCCGGCGCGAAGAAGCAGGGAGCCCGTCCGATGCGTCTGCGTGAGGTTATCGACGAGTACTGCAACATCCCGGCGATCGATATCAAGGGCCTACTGCGAGAGGCGGGCAAGACGCTGGAACTCGTACAGATGGGCGATCTGCTTCGCGACATGGACTTTATCAGCGCGGAGTTCGATTGCATCGCGAAAGAGGCGGGGGACGTGCTGGCGGTAACGGGCAAACTCAAGAAAAAGATCGACAAGGGCCAAATGGACGACGAGCAATTCTGCAGGCTTTCCGAGAAGGCCGAGCGGCTGACGCAGCAAATGGACGGCCATGGTCGTGCGCTCTATCTCATGGGAGAACAGAATTACGCGCTGGAACTGTACATGATGCAGCACGGAATTGCGGTGATTGATGAGATCGAAGACCTCGACGAGAAGGTCAAGCAACAAGTGGAACGGGCCGCTGTTTATTATCCCAGCGTCGCCCGTGCCGCAGCGAATTTTAAGAAGCCGCTGGATCGGCTGATTGACCGCTTGAAACGAGCCCAGGTGTTGGAATCGCATCCGCTTGGAGTCGATGCGACGGCGGAAGATTGGTATCAGCGCGGGGTGGCATACGGCAAGATTGAATATGGGCGGGAGGCGCTCCAGTGCGTTCAGGAGTCCTTGGTTCGTAAGCCAGATCACGTGCCTGCCTTAAAGCTTGCAGCCCGTCTCTTTCTGGATGGCAATCGGACGAAAGAGGCCCTAGCCCTGTTAGAGAGGTTGAAAGGGCTCACACGATCCGATCGCAAGCTGGAAGGGTTGAGGCAGGACGCGCAGGAGAAGTCCCAAGCATGGGAAACACGTACCGTGCGCTTGAAAGAAGAGTTCGAAGGGAAGGCTCATACAGACTCCCTTGAAGAGGCCGGGTGGTTTTATTACCGGACGAAAGATTATCGGCGGGCCGTCTCCATGTTGACGCAAGCGGTGTTGCAGCAGCCAACCGCTGAAGGCTACGCGAAGCTGGGCCATGCCAGGCTGAAGTTGGAGCAGCGAGACGGCGCAGTCGAAGCCTGGGAACAGGCGCTGGCGCTCGATTCGACCCGCGCCGATCTGTACAAGGCGATGGGGGACTTGGCCTTAGAACAAGGGTCTGACGAACAGGCCGAGGCTTTTCTCCAAGAGGCCTGCCGATTGGAAGAGGACGATCTCGATGCCTTCGAGAAACTGGCGCGTCTCTATCTCAAACGTGGAGCCAACATGGAAGCGGGTCTTTGCTATGAGAACATGCTTCGCTTGGTGCCCAATCGGACAGACCTCATGATGCAGATTGCAGTCCTCTATCAACGGCAAGTCACGATGGCGACGACGCAGTAGGCGTGAAACGTCGTTCGTGAAGCGTATCTCGTGAAGCGTGAGACATGCGGGAAAGACATAAAGCGTCCGAATCCGGAACTGAAAACGCTTCACGCTTCACGAACGACGCTTCACTCACCGGAGACGCTTCACGTTTCACGACCCTTGAGACATCTGTTGTCTACAAGGGTTATCAGGATGAGGCCTTGTTTCCCGGCCTCACTCGTGCCGCGAACGGAGATATCCTCGTTAGTTTCTGCACTCAGTTCGATTGTCAGCCTGGAGGGGAGGCGTTTCTTCTTCGTTCCTTGGATGAAGGCCGGACGTGGGAACCCCCTGTTGCACTGGTGCGTTCTAAGAAATCTGACGGCTGTATCAACCTCTCGGTGGGCCTCAACACGCTAAAGGATGGGACGGTTCTCTATCCTTGTTGCGATACAAAGATCACTCGCAAGTGGGATCGGCACGAAGCGGATCTCATCATTCTGCGTTCGCTCGATCATGGGGCCACATGGTCCGATCCGGTCCCGATCCCTACCGGCGTAATCGAACCCTTTGCTTATGGCAGGATCATTGAGCTGAGAAATGGGGATCTTCTCTGTCCGATTTGGGGGAAGGGGCGATCGGACGAAGCCTGGCGGACTGGCTTGGTTCGTTCGCGAGACGGCGGACTCACATGGGGAGAACATATCACGATCGGGTACGATCCTCACACGAGGATCCCTACGCCACAAAACGATGTCACGCATTGCGCCGGATTCAACGAAGCGACGTTGGTGGAGTTGCCTAACGAGCGTATCCTGGCCGTTCTGCGCCAGCAAGGGGTGGGCCCAAACATAAGACAAATGTTCCAGAGCCAGTCCTTGGATGGCGGCCTTACCTGGTCAGAGCCTCAGCCGGTTGCGCTGTGGGGCACGTCTCCGTCCCTCCATCTGACTGCATCGGGGCTGCTGCTCCTTGGATATCGGAACCATATGGGAAATCCTCAAGGGCTTGAGGCTGCCGGTGTCGGCATCAGCCTGAGCGAGGATTTCGGCGCGACATGGACCGAACATCGGTTGCTCGAAGATCCCCAAGGCTATCGATATCAACATGAGTTTGAAGCAGGCTATCCGGCATTCTTCGACCTCGATGGCCATCGGACTCTGGTCGTGTTTTATAGTTTCGATCCGGCCAGTGCGCCTCACCGCTATCTAGGTGCCAATGTGCTCAGCCTGGCGTGAGGGACTCAGGGGATAAGGGGGTAAAGGGGAGACGGGTGAAGAAGCTCTGAGTTCGAAGCTCTGAGTTCTGAGTTTCTGGAACTTCGGACCTCGGATGCTCCTCCGTCTCGGCTTTCTTATTCGTCTCTCACTCAGAACCCAGAACTCAGAACTTCGTGTCGCGCCTGCCGCGCACGTCTTACGTTTCACGAACGACGCGTCACGCGGAACTGGCCCGCGAGCTGCGAGTCGAGACCCATATCGGACAGGCCGTGAAAATGGGCTCCCGCCTCAATGGAAATTGCCGGAGTGCGAATGTTGCCGATCAAGGTTCCCGGATTGAGGATTTTGATTTTCTCCGAGGCAATGACAGTGCCATTGATATTACCGCTCGTGACTAAAATTCCTGCCGTGATGTTTCCCCTGATCACTGCGAGCGCTCCGATAGTCAATGTTCCAGTTGAATGGATCTCTCCCTCGAGATGACCGTCGATCCGAACATTTCCGTCCGAGGTCAGGATGCCATGGAAGGTTACGTCCTTTCCAAGGTATGTAAAGGCTTCATGTCCCGTCACCGACCCAGGCTCACTTGTTCCAGACGCCCACATAGTTCCTCCTAATCCGGATCATTCATGAGCGAGACTGACGCGGCACGAAGTTCTGAGTTCGAAGTTCTGAGTTCTGAGTTTCAGAAACTTCGGACCTCGAACTCTCTCCCTCTCGGCTTTCTTATCCGCCTCTCACTCAGAACTCAGAACTCAGAACTCAGAACCCAGAACCCAGAACTTCTTCACCCGCTTTCTAGGCATTGGCTCGTTTGAGGGGTGCGACGTCTGAATCGTCGTCGGATTGGAGCGACGTTTCGCGCGGAATTTCCCGGACTGCTTGTGTCATTTGGAGTGTCCCGTTGAAGGATACTCCGTCCTCAATCGAGAGCATTGGGGTCTTTACTCCGCCATTGAGCACAGCAGGAGCCATCAGTTTGACTTTTGTCATGGCGACGACATCGCCGGTGATTTTTCCCATGCACACAATAGTTCCCGCCCTTACCTTTGCGGTGATGACCGCTTCTTCTCCAACCAACAGGGTTCCCTCTGTGTGGATTTCACCGTCAAGGAATCCGTCGATTCTTACGGTTCCGTTGTAGGAAATCGCTCCCTTAAATTCGACCCCTGTGCCGATGAAGGCTACGATGGTGTCTGCCGACTCCGGCTGGGTGCTCGGAGATGTTGGTATGCCTTTGTCAAAACTTGCAAGGTATGGCGAGGAACGTCTGGTCTCCGGCTTGTCTGGCTGCCACATGATGGGTTCTCCTTGGTTAGTGTCGGTAAAGTTTAACTCAGTTACTGTTATGAGCTGTATCGGTCGGTCGTGCCCAAATGCTGAGCATTGAACGTATTGGGTATGTCGTTCCTGAAGCGCGCGGCAGGAAGTTCTGAGTTTGAAGTTCTGAGTTCTGAGTTTTGGGAACTTCGGACCTCGAACCTTCGTCCCTCCCACCACTCTCGCACGTTTTGGATTTTTTATCCGTCTTTAACTCAAAACTCAGAACTCAGAACTCAGAACTTCTTCGCCAGTCGCTCGCGGACTAGTAATCCGCAGGAACCGCCAGCAACCGGCATTGTCCCGTACTAGGCCCGTATGCCTCTCAAGTCCATCGAGCCATCATCCGATAAACAGGCCATGCAAACTCATGAACAAAGGGAAAGGAGGTAGCTAGCGAAACGGTCTCGGTGCAATGAGATGACACAGATCAGGCCGGCGACATGGACGTTGCGGCGTTTTAATGTTCCAGTTTTGTATTTGTTACGGAGGAATTTCCAATGGCATTAACAGTCAATACCAACATCCCCAGTTTGACCGCGCAACGGAATTTGGGTGTCAGCAACGATTTGTTGGCCAAGTCGCTGGAGCGTCTGTCATCCGGTCTTCGAGTCAACCGTTCTTCGGACGACGCAGCCGGGTTGTCGATCGCTACCAAACTGAGTTTTCAATCCCGAGGCCTTCGGGTGGCCGTGCGGAATGCCGGCGATGCCGGGTCCTTGGTCAATACGGCGGAAGGAGCCTTCAACGTCGCGACCAACATCATCGGTCGGTTGCGTGAGTTGGCCGTACAGGCAGCCAGCGATACCAATACCGCCTCGGATCGAGCGACCTTAAGCGGCGAATCTAGCCTGCTTGTCGCGGAGTTGAATCGCTTGGCCAGCACGGCGGAGTTCAACGGTGCGTCCTTGCTGGACGGCTCGTTCTCGTCCGGTAAAATTCAGGTGGGAGCGAACGCCGACCAGACCATCTCCTTCTCGTTGGGCGATGTCCGGGCAGCCCAGCTCGGAAAGTTTGCGGCTTTTTCAGTAAACATCGATGACTCGATCGGTTCGCTTGGCGCGAGCCAACAGAGCGGCTTCGGCGCCATCACGGCAGGTGAGTTCAATATCAACGGCCAGTTGGTCGGCGGAACCACGGCGACCGACGACCAGGTATCGGTGCTGGAGCTCAACTACCAGGCCGTCGCGTCTGGGACCAGCACCTTTGTCGCGACACAGCTCGGGGGCGATTTAGCTCTTGGTACTGCGGCCTTGTATATCAACGGAACGGCCATTACCAGTCTGGCCAATATATCCGGGGCATCCGCCGCGTCGGGCACCAGCGCCGCGTATGCGCAGAACTCGGAATTCGTCTCGGCCATCGTAGCCAAGATCAATGCGGCCGGTATCACGAATGTCACGGCTCGTGTGACCTCAGGTAATCAAGGCTATGTGTTGGTGGCCACCAAGGGGACGGATATCAAGTTGGCGGTGAGCAATACGGCCAACACCTCCCAGGGTTCGCTGTTGAGCAATATCGGTTTGGCGAGCCAGGTGGTTGGGTCGGGCAACGCGACCAGCGAAGTCAGCACATACAACGGCCAGTCCGGCGCCATCTCTAAGGCGGCGGCCATCAACAATGTCAGGGGTAAAACCGGAGTGGCGGCCGTGGCCGTTGCGAACGTGTTCTCCCAAACGACCGGCGTGACAGCCGGTTCGCTCGTGGCCAACGATCTCTTCATCAATGGCTTTGCGATTGATGCAACAGCGAACATCGCTGCCGGCGACAGCACAGGCGTCTTGCGGGCGGCGATCAATGCCAAAACCGCATCCACGGGGGTGACGGCGAATGTCAATGGTTCCGGGGGATTGGTCTTGAAGGCCGCAGACGGGCGGAATATCGCGCTGTACTCGACAGCGAACGGCGCTACGCTTACTGGAGCGAGTGCCGGGAGCAACTTATATCGAGGGGCTGTCAGATTGACGTCGCAGGCCGACGTCAGTTTCTCAGGGCGAACCACGGACCTTGGTTCGGCCAGCACGACCGTCCCCTATACGACGAATCTCGATAATTCGTTGAGCCTGTTGGACATCACCACGCAAGATGGCGCCAATACGGCGATTCTGTCTCTCGATGCGGCCCTTGCGCAGATCAGCAAGGTACGGTCCGATGTCGGAGCCTTGACGAGCCGGCTGGAGCTGACGACACAGGCTTTGACTGTGTCGGCTGAGAACCAGGAAGCGGCGGCAGCCCGGATCAAGGACGCTGACTTCGCCTATGAAACGGCGCAATTCACGCGGAACCAGATCCTGGTGCAGGCCGGTACGGCCATTCTAGGCCAAGCCAACAGTACGTCGCAGATCGCGCTGCAGCTCTTGCAGCGGTAAGTGACACAAGCGGGGAGGCGCGGACCGTTCGGTCGGCGCCTCCCCCTCGAACGACCATGAGGGTTAACCATGGTTACGAAAATTGACGGAGCCGTCTCTTTGTTCGTTGCGCCGTTGCCGGAGAAACCGAAGGAAGAACCACAGCCTGAACCTACGCCACAAAATACACGGGCTGTGCCGGCTCGGTCTGTGGAACCGGCCTATGGATTCCAGTTGCGTGTGGATCAGGAGACTAGGGAAGTGACAGCCGTCATCGTCGATCAGGTAACACACGCCATCATCAGAGAAATTCCCGCCAAAGAGATGAAAATCGCGTCCGACGTGATACGGAATCTGGTCGGCCCTCTGATCGATAAGACCGTTTGAGTTGTGAGCGAGACAGGCAGTTCTGAGTTTTGAGTTCTGAGTTCATGGAACTTCGGACCTTAAACCCTCGTTCGTCCCGCTCTTTTCGTCCGACTCTAACTCAGAACTCAGAACTCAGAACTTAGAACTCAGAACTTCTTCACACGTCTCATCCCTCAAGGTTCTCCGCCCCCAGCCGATAAGGTATCAAAGGGGGGGGCGCATCATGGGTATCACCTCGTCGGGACTATCCTCCGGGATCAATTTCGAGCAACTGATTCAGCAGGTTCAAGACTCTCAGCGCCGTCCCGTCGTGCTCTTGCAGGCCAGGCAGGCGGCCTACCAGAAAGAAATCAGCGCAGTGCTGAGCGTCAGCACAAAACTCTCCACGCTGCTGGCCGTGGCCAGCTCAGTCAATAATCCAGCAAATTTCAATGTCAATACCGTGTCGGTTGGAAAGACCACAGCGGGCGCCACGCTCCTGTCGGCGACAGCCAATAGCACGGCGGGGAAGGGGAGCTATGCCGTTTCAATTAAGCAGCTGGCCCAAGCCGGCAAGTTCGCAGCGAATGGATTTGTCGATCAGAATACGTCCGCTGTGGCGAGCACCGACGGGACATTCAAGTTCAAAGTCGGCAATGCGGGGACAGAATACAGCGTTGCGGTATCTGCCGGCACGACATTGCAGGCGCTGCGGGATGGGATCAATGCGACGGCCGGCAGTGTCACCGCGACGATCATCAATGACGGGACTGGGTCCAATCCCTATCGTCTGGTGCTTGCCACCAACGAAAACGGCGCATCGAATAGCATCACGATCACGAACAACGACACGACATTGGATTTCACGAACAAGAAGGTCGAGGCAGCCTATGCCTTTACCGGAAATAGTTTTACCGGCACGATTTCGTCGAATGCGGGCAACAATTATACCGGCTCGACGAACAAGACCTTTCTGATTCAGGCCGTGACCGGAGGGGCGCCGGGAGTTGCTGCCTACAAGTATTCCATCGACGGAGGCGTGACCTATTTAGGCTATGGGGGCGCGGCCTATAATGCGTCAGCCGGAGCTGCAACGTCTGGCGCCGGCATTGTGGCAGCCAACGCTGCGACCGCGATCGACGGCAGCGGTGCCACCAACGAAGGCGTGACGGTCGATTTCGGAGCGACCGGAACCTTGGTTGCAGGAGACAAGTTTTCTGTGGATGTGTTCGCGCCCACCCTCCAAGCCGGCCAGGACGCCGTTGTGGTCGTGGACGGCACCACCTATACCAAATCTTCCAACACCGTGACGGACATCATTCAAGGCGTGACCTTGAATCTGCTGCAAGCGGATACCGCAAACGGTCTGATTTTGTCGGTCTCGTCGAATGCCTCAGGCGCTACGGAGAAGATCAAGAATTTTGTGTCGGCCTATAACGAGTTCAACACGTTTCTCAATGAACAACTCAATTTCAATGCCAACAGCAGTCAGGCCAGCGCCTTGCTCGGAGATCCGACCCTGCGCGCGATTCAAAAGAAATTGAAGGATATCGTCAGTGGCCAGATTCCCGGTCTCAACACTGGGAAGGCCAATCTGTCTCAGATCGGTATTACGTCGAACAGCAAGACCGGTGTGCTCACGGTCGATGAAGGGACGTTGTCCTCAGCCATCAGTTCCGACCCAGAGGGAGTACGGAGATTGTTTCTCGGGATTGGCACGCCTAGCAACAGTGCCGTGACCTTCGTTGGCCTGAGCGCCACGACGTCAGCCGGACGCTACGGGCTCAACATCACAACGGCGCCTCAGAAGGCCCTGCTCGGAGGAGCATCGAATGTGGCCTTTCAGGATCTCTCCACGACGGGATTGACGCTCGCCGAAACGCTGAGTTTTTCCTATAGCAGTGATTACACCGCCACGACTCCAACGACGACATCTGTCAGCGTCACGCTCACAGCGGGCCAGAGAATCAACGACATCGTCAGCGCGGTGAACAGCGCTTTTGCGACCCAGAAAGTCGGTCTATCCGCGTCCAACGACAGTGGACGGCTTAAAATTACCTCGAAGGATTATGGCGCAAATGTCCGTTTCACAGTGGTCTCTACCCAGGCCGGTACGACGCAAACCGGTATCGGCTCGGTCGGGCTCACGGCGCAGGGGGCCGATATCGCAGGTACGATCAACGACCATTCGGCAACCGGCAAGGGCAATGTGCTGACCAGTAATTCAGGATTTGTGGAAAATGGTTTGGCCATCAGCACCGAAAGCGCGTCGTCCGGGCTGTTCGGCACCGTTGCCGTGACACGGGGCGTCGGAGACCAGCTCGTGTCCTCTTTGGCTGCCTACACCGATCCGACCGTCGGTATCCTGACGGCAAAATCGAAAGGACTGCAAGGCACCGTGGATCGGCTCAAGAAGGATGTCGAGAAGTTCAATGCCCGTATTGAACAAGAAGGAGAGCGGTTCCGCTCACAACTTGTCCGGTTGGAATCGCTGCTCGGTAAGTTCCAATCGACGAGCAATTTCGTGACGAACCAGCTCGCGAACCTGCCAACATTCGGGAAATGATCTCAATCGTTTGAAGCTCTGAGGGAGGATCAACTGTGACCGTCGCGAACAACCCGAATGCGATCGCGGCCTATTTGGCCGGCAATGTGACGCAAGCCGATCCGGCGCAGCTCATCGTCTTGCTGTATGAGGGCGCGATTTATCGGATCGGCCAGGCCGTACAGGAGATGGAGAAGCAGAATGCATTGGCGTCCGGTATTGCCTTGTATCGAGCCCTGGCCATCATCGGCGAGCTGCGCAAGTCTCTCAATCTCGAGGCAGGGGGTGAGATCGCACGTAACCTGGATAGGCTCTATCTCCACATGCATGAGGAGCTGGTCAAGGGACATTTGGCGAAACAAGCCCAGCCGTTGGAGCGGGTCCGTACCCTCTTGACCGATCTGAACAGCTCCTGGAGGCAGGTGGCCTCTCAAGTGAAGACGTTGTTGGATGCCAGGACCGACCTGTTGCCTCCGTCCGCGATACGGGTAGGTCTCGTTTCATACCAGCAGCCGGAGGCGGCTCCGCGTCTCGCTCTCAAGGCATGACAGGTTAGACGTGAAACGGCATTGGGAATGATGAATGATGAATTGGGAATGTTGAATGGTCTGAGTCGGACTCGATCTGATAATTTCCGAACATTCACCATTCACCATTCAAAATTAAACATTTAACATTCGACAGATCACGGCTGACGAAGAAATAGGATGAGGCCTACGATGGTGTCGTTACAGCAGCTCGAAGAACAGTACCGGGCGATCATTGCGCAGATGGACCAGAGTGAAGCGGCCATTCTCAGCCAAGATCTGGACAGGCTTGAAGCCTTAGTGCAGGGGATCGATCAGGCCTTGACAAGGCTGGCACAGATTTCTACTCATCTCGCAGGGCGGCCGCTGTTGCCGGGCGAAGAGAAGGCCTGGGAAAGTCTTGCCGACGCCATGCGGCAGGCCTTGGCTCGCGTCGAGAAAAATCGCGCAGAGATTCAACTGTGGATCGGCCAGACGCAGGACATCTTGTCGCAGATGAGCAGGGGTGGGCGTGCCGTGAACGGGTACTCGACGACCTGTATGCCTGATGGCGCAGAATTTCTCAACGCGCGGGGCTGAGTGCCGGGGGAGGCGATGCGCCTACCTTCAGTCTTCAGCTTCGGAAAGAGGACGATCATGCAATCACCCATGCACAGCAGCGCGAACGCATCCGATGAACGACGGGAATGGATTCGGATCGACGATCGTGTGTTATTAGAATATCAGCTCATTGCAGACCAGGAAGGCGTGCCCATGTCCGGTATGCTTCCGGCAAGCAACCAGGCCATTACGGACGCCATTCAGAAACCAGCGGCCGATTACTTTACGCAGCAGGGTGAAACGTTGGCGCATTCTCCGCTGCTTCCATGGATGATGAAGGTGGACTGGCTGTTGGAAGTGATCGTCAAGACGCTCGCAGACATGCATCCAGGTGGTGTCCCGATTGCGCAGGTTGCCGATGTGCAACTCAGCGGCGGCGGGATCAGCTTCATGTCTCCACGGCACTTTGCCGTCGGCGATAAGTTGCGGCTGAAAGTGGTGTTGCCGCCGTTTACGCCGATCGAAACAACGGCGCAAGTGATCCGATCGATGCCGGCCAAAGATCGCACAGGCCACGAGATCGCGACCGAATTTGTCGGGCTCTCTCCCAACGATCAGGAAGCGCTCATTCGCCACGTGCTTCAGACCCAGGCAGAGCGGCTGAGGGCCAGGCGCGGACACGAAGCGCATTCTGCGCGTGAAGCGTGAAGCGTATCTCGTTCGTACGTTTCACGTTCCATGTTTCTAGTTTCAAGTTTGGAAGCGGTGTCCTGACAACATGAAACCTGAAACTAGAAACCAGCAACGTCTCTTCCGCATCTCGGCTGACGCTTCACGCTTCACGAACGACGCTTCACATTTTGCGCTTCACGTTTCACGGTTGTCTCGCACAGCTTAAGTTCTGTTCCTGCCGGACCGATACTGCATTCGTATGAATAACAGTATTACAACATCGAACCAGGCAATCGTGGGCGGTGTCGCATCAACGGATCACGAGATTTTAACCGTCATAGACGTGGCTCAGTTTCTCCGGGTGCCGAAGTCGACGGTCTATAAACTCGCACGGCAGGGGGAGTTGCCTGCTTCCAAAATCGGGAAGCACTGGCGCTTTCTTCGCCACGATCTCAACCAGTGGATGCATAGCCGTTCCTCGCAGGGATAACGCGCCGGACGCCGAGTTGACATCGTGTGGCGGCACATCGATCCGCTCGACGGTGTGCGTGCGAACGTCCGTGCCATGTCATCTCCGGATGCCAGGGGTCTGATCTACGATCGGGAAGCAAACACGCGCGTCACCGAATACGCAGTGACATGGCGTGTCGTCAATTTACTGTCGATTCTTTCGTTAGAAGGAGGGCCGTCTTATGCCTGCCGATCCCGCTATGAAGATCCTTGTCGTGGACGATATGTCGACGATGCGAAGGATCGTCAAGAACATTCTGAAGCAACTGGGCTTTACCAACGTCGAGGAAGCCGAAAATGGGCAGGAGGGCCTGACGAAACTCAAGGAGGGGGGATTCGGCCTTGTCGTGTCGGATTGGAACATGCCGGTGATGACCGGCATCGATATGTTGCGGGCCATTCGCGCGGATGAGGCGATCAAGACACTTCCCGTGCTCATGGTGACGGCGGAAGCGCAGCAGGCAAATTTGATAGAGGCAGTCAAGGCCGGCGTCAGCAATTACATCGTCAAGCCGTTTACGGCTGAAACGCTGCAAGAGAAAATCACTAAGATATTCCCGTAAGGAGCTCATGATGCCTCAGACGAACGGTCACCTCTATTCCGAGCTCGGCGAGCTTGCCCGGTATCTCGATACGACGTTGCGAAAACTGGATGACGCAGGTGCGCCAATTGCGACCATGTCGGATCAACTCCCGCAGGCTGCCACACATTTGGAAGGCCTCACGAAATTGACCGAAGAGGGGACGCACGAAGTGATGCGTCTGACGGAGGAGATTCAGGATAGCCATGCCCTCATTGCCGGCATGCTCAGCAAGGTTGCCGCGCTCGTGGTCAAAGGCCAGAACTTTCCCTGTGTTGCCTGCTTGCTCCGCGAATCCCAGCAGCTTGTGGCCCAAGACGATAAACATCTGATCGACAGCCGGGAGCGACTTACCGGAGCGCTGACCCAAGCAACCGAAACCCTCACCAAAGGCCAAATCGGGGATTGTATAGCCTGCGTACTGACTGAATCCAGACAACGCTTGGTGCAAGACGACAAGCGGTTGATCGAGATCATGACCTCCTTGTCGTTCCAGGATCTCGTGGCGCAGCGGGTCAAGAAACTGACGACGATTGTCCACGACGTCGAACGGAAGTTGCTGGAACTCGTCGTCGTGTTCGGGATCAAGCACGAAGGAGCCGCACCGGAGGTCAAGTCCGACGTCACCGACATGCTGAAAGAATTGAATGCATCGAATTCAAACGCGATGAAGCAGGATTTGGTGGACGATATTCTTGGGAAATTCGGATTCAGTTGAAACGACAGAAGCACGTCGTTTGTAAAACGTGAAGCGTCGTTCGTGAAGCGTTTGTCGTTCCGGATTCTGACGCTTCACGCTTCACGAGATACGTTTCACGAATGACGTCCTTCTGAGACTGGCTGCCGTTTCCGCAGCGTGAAGATCGGATCACCTTGACTCGTAGGATAAGGCACTGTGGACATTGCGACTATCGTAGGAATCGCCCTTGCCCTCGGGGCTATTATCGGAGGCCAGATCCTCGAAGGCGGACATCTCGGTTCTATTATGCAGCTCACCGCCTTCATCATCGTGATGGGCGGAACGATCGGGGCGGTCTGTGTCCAAAACTCACTGTCTGTCGTCATCAGGTCGGTGAGCATCTTGGGCCTGGTTTTCGGGAGCAAGAACCACGATATCGGCGGAACGATCAAGACGATCGTCGATTTGGCCAATGTATCCAGAAAACAGGGTCTGCTGGCGCTGGAAGGAAAGCTCAAAGACATCCACGATCCGTTTTTTTCCAAGGGTGTCCAGTTGATCGTGGACGGCACAGACCCCAAAGTCGTCCACGAGATTCTCGAGATCGAAGTGGAACATCATGAGGAGTATGGCATGCTCGCGGCAAAAGTCTGGGAGGCTGCGGGCGGGTATGCGCCGACGGTCGGGATTATCGGCGCCGTGCTCGGGTTGATCCACGTGATGGAAAATTTGGCCGATCCGTCAAAGCTCGGCGGCGGCATTGCGGTGGCGTTTGTCGCGACCGTCTACGGTGTCGGCGCCGCGAACCTTTTTTTTCTTCCGTTCGCCAATAAAATCAAATTCAAGTTGAAAGAAGAATCCGCTGCGCGCAACGTCATTGTCATGGGGCTCGTCGGTTTGGCGCAGGGTGAAAACCCTCGGTTGCTGCAGGAGAAACTCGAAAGTTTTCTGCCCGCGCACGAACGGACGAAAGAAGCGAAAAAATAGGGGTACAGGGGATAAGGGGTACAGGGGATAAGGGGATAAGGGGTACAGGGAGAGCAATCTCAGAGCCGTTATCCCCTTGCTTCCTGAACCCCTGAACCCCTGAACCCCTGAACCCCTGCTACAGAAATGTCAAAGAAGAAACACGAAGAACACGAAAATCACGAGCGCTGGCTGGTGTCCTATGCGGACTTTATCACCCTGCTCTTTGCGTTCTTCGTCGTCATGTACTCGATCTCTTCCGTGAATGAGGGACGATTTCGCACCGTGAGTGACTCCATCAAAGCGGCTCTGCATCCTATCGTCAGTCCGCCGGCTACTCCGGTGCCGTTTCAAGTCGGCAACAACAAGCCGACGAGCATCGTGCCCAACGTGATTCCATCGCGGGATATGGCGGTAAGACGGCTGCAGCAGGCCTTGAAGGCGCTCCAGGCCTCCGTGCAGCCTGAGACGGTTCAGGTCACCGAGCCGGGAGACAACACGATCGTCCTGTCGCTTCCGGAGTTGGTGTTGTTCGAAAGCGGGGCAGCGACGCTTCGTGCCGAGGCCATGCCATTTTTGCAAGCCTTGGCCGAGGCGCTGGTAGAACTCGATCGCCAGATCAAGGTGCAGGGCCATACGGACAATGTGCCGATGCGGTCGGCGCAGTTTCCATCCAATTGGGAACTTTCTGCGATTCGAGCCGTGATGGTCGTACGGGCCTTAGGCGAACTGTACGGGGTGCCAGCTCAGAACCTGTCGGCCGTCGGGTTTGCCGATTCTCGGCCTGTGACCGATAACCAGACGCCGGAAAATCGGGCAAAAAATCGTCGAGTAGAAATCGTGGTGCTGGAGCGTAAACGGACGCTGAACCCTCCCGATCAAGGAGAAGAACGGACGGCTCTGCAACTGTTCGCCGACCCTCCCGTGAGTACCAGCGGAAGCGGCGGCGTGCCGCCGAAGGATTCACTTGCTACGCCTGGGACACCCTCTATTCTCCCTCCACCGTGAAGCCTCACCGAACAGAATGATGACGGATGCTCAAGTACTGACAAAGAATAACCGATAAAAGGCGCAGAGCCAACCAGGCTGAGCCTAATGGAGCAGATGACGGGAACAGCGTCAGGAGCGAGTTACAGAAATGGACATACAATCAAGACAGTATGAGCCGGTGGGCGAATTGACGATCTTCGAAGCCGCCTCGTTGAAAGAGTCGCTGATCCAGTTGATTTCGAACGATGGGCTGGTCTGCATGGATCTGGGGAAAGTCACGCGTGTGGACACGTCGGCAATCCAGCTGATGTGGGCGGCTCGTAAACTGGGCCGCATCCTGGTTGCCGGGATTCCGAAAGAGATAGAGACAAAGTTGACTCAACTCGGGTTCGCCGAACCGCTCAGCGAGTAACTGCGCGAGAGGGGTGAGGAAGTTTTGAGTTCTGAGTTTTGAGTTCTGAGTTAGAGGTGGATAAGAAAGCCGAGACGGGGAGAGTTTGAGGTCCGAAGTTCACGGAATTAAAAAACTCAGAACTCAGAACTCAGAACTTCGAACTGCGCCTGTTTCACTCACGACCTTGCAGGTGGACAGAAGGATGTACGCCTGAACCATGCGAGATACCCAAGGCCTTGGAGGGCCCACGACAGGCGCCGGCGAGGCGAGCGAACTCGCAAGCCTGAAAGAACAGCAGCAGGCATGGGAAGCATTTGCCGCCTGCGCCATATCCGTGATTCCGGTCTTGAAGAAACAAATGGAAGCCGTGACCCAACAGACGGAACGGGCGGCGATGGATCTAATGGTGCATATCAGCGCGTTGACATTGCCGAGTACGGGGTCAAGACCCGCGGATACATCGGCCAATCTGTCTAAGATCGTGATGGCTATGCAATTCCAGGACATCACTCAGCAGAAGTTGGAACATGTCGCTCAGGCATTGGATCAATGGCACAAGCATCTCCAAGCCTTGTTAAAGGGGCCGCAGGACGAAAGCGCCAAGCAGGAAATCGCGACGCTGCAACGGCTGGAGGAGAGCTATACCATGGAAGAAGAACGGCGGCTCCATGCGGCCGCCCTTGCCCCGGATTATCAAGAACCAGTGCCGATCGAAATGGAAGAGACAGAATCGGAGTCGGATTCAGTCACGCTGTTTTAAGCGTGAAGCGTCTCTGGCGCGTGAAACGCGAAGCGTCAGGCAAGATGAGGAAGACGCGTGAGGCGTCCGAATCCTGAAACGGGCGACGCTTCACGGTCTTAGAGTTGGAGGAAGCGATGAGTAAGACAGCACTAGTCGTGGACGATTCGCCGACCATGCGACAAATGGTGGCCTTGACCCTCACCAATGCCGGATTCGACGTGTTGCAAGCCGAAGATGGCAAAGATGCCGTGAATAAAGTCACCGGTGGGCCAAAAATGGACATCGTCGTTACGGATCTGAATATGCCCGAGATGGATGGCATCAGCTTGATCAAGGAGCTCCGTAAGATGGCATCGTTTAAGTTTACGCCAATTCTGATGCTCACCACAGAATCGGCGGCTGAGAAGAAGCAAGCAGGCAAAGAGGCGGGCGCGACAGGATGGATCGTCAAGCCGTTCAACCCGGAGGTCTTGCTGAAGATCATCGCCAAGGTGTTGCCGGCATAGATTCCGTGAAACGTAAGCCGTCAGACGTAGTGGGTATCGGAAGTCGGCTCCTTGCGTCACATCTTACGTCTCACGTTTCACCTTTCACGTCTCACGAGGACCTATGAGCGACGATTTCTCTCAATTTCAAGACGCATTTTTCGAAGAAGCCGGCGATCACTTGGCCGTCGTCGAAGAGGGGCTGCTGGCACTCGAACAGCATCCGGAAGACCTCGATTTGCTCAATAAGATTTTCCGCTCGGCCCATTCGATCAAAGGGACGAGTGGCATGTTTGGGTTCAACGCAGTCGCGCAGTTTACCCATAAGATGGAGACCCTGCTCGATCTCCTTCGCAACGGGCAGAAAGTGGTGACGCCACAAGTTGCCGATCTCCTGCTCAAATCGACGGACTGTTTGAAGACGCTCGTCGACGCAGCCAAGACCGGCTCGCCCGTCGACGACGAAACCGTCCAACGGCTCACGATCGAACTGGCCACGGCGAGTGCCTTGGGAGGCCAGCCGCCTGCTCAGGCAGCAAGTGGATCGAAGCAGGCATCTTCCCCCTTGACTCCGTCCTTGATCCCTGAACCCCTGCATCACTACACCATCGCCTGGACACCACCGGACTGGCTCTTTCAGCGAGGCCTTGACCCACTGCAAATCTTCAAAGAGCTGGCGAATCTCGGCACATTGTCCCAGGTCGCCGTCGATACGACGAAATTGCCGGAGTTGGCTGCGATGGACCAGGAGAAATGTTATCTCTCCTGGTCCATGAGGCTGGAGACGGTGAAAGATCGAAAGGCCGTGGATGCGGTTTTTGAATTTGTTCGCGAGGATAGCGTGCTCGTCATCGAAGAATGTGAAGCGTTAAGCGTGAAGCGTGAAGCGTCAGAGTCAGGACAGGAGCGTGAAGCGTCCGAATCCGGAACGAAACACGCTTCACGCTTCACGAACGACGCTTCACGAGAGACGAGCGGCATGGATGGCGAGCCCAAACCCCTCGGCGAGCTGCTCGTGGAGAGCGGTGCCGTGTCTCGCGAGACATTGGATAAGGCGCTCTCGCAGCAAAAGCGGGTCGGTGAAATTCTTATCGAGCAGCATGCTGTCACCCCACAACAAGTCGAACAGGCGCTCCAGAAACAAAAACAGCAGGAGTCCGTCGCCCAATCGAAGAAAACCGACACGGCCTCGATCCGCGTGGATACCGATAAGATCGATAAGCTCATCAACCTCGTCGGTGAGCTGGTCATCACCCAATCGATGCTGAGCGACCTCGGAGCCCGCTTCGAGATGAGCCAGATATCGGTGTTGCTGGAACGGATGGCCCAGTTGGAACGGAACACGCGTGAAATTCAGGAACGGGTCATGAGCATCCGCATGCTGCCGATCGGCACAGCCTTCAGCCGGTTTCCGAGACTGGTTCGCGACCTTTCGGCCAAAGCGGGGAAGAAAATTCAACTGGTCCTCGCCGGCGAAGAGACCGAACTCGACAAAACCGTAATTGAATCCATCGGCGACCCCTTGACGCATCTCGTGCGAAACTCGGCCGATCACGGACTGGAGCCGCCGGAAGAACGTCTCGACAACAACAAGCCGGAACTCGGCACCATTCGGCTCAACGCCTTCCACGAAGGCGGCAACATCTGCATCACCGTCGAAGACGACGGGCGGGGCCTGAACCGGGACAAGATTCTGGCAAAAGCCATCAAACAAGGTTTGATAACGGAAAACGAAAAACTGTCCGACGACCAGATTTGGCCCTTAATCTTCAAGCCGGGATTCTCCACAGCGGAGAAGGTGACAGACGTTTCGGGGCGAGGTGTCGGCATGGACGTCGTGAAGCGGAACATCGAAGGGCTGGGCGGCACCGTCAAGATTAAGACGGCGCTGGGGAAAGGCACAATTTTTACGCTCAAACTCCCACTGACCTTGGCCATTATCGAAGGCATGACGGTCCGGGTCGGCAAAGACACCTATATCGTGCCGCTGTTGTCGATCCTGGAGTCCATCCAGCCGAAGGCCGGTGCGATCAAGACCGTCGTCGGCAAAGGTGAACTCATCAACGTGCGCAGCACCTATTTGCCCATGATGCGCCTGTACGATGTCTTTTCTTTGCAACCGGAATATACCGATCCCACCAAGGCCATTTTGCTGATTTTGGAGACGGAAGGGGAACGGGTTGCGGTGATGGTAGACGAAATCCTCGGGCAGCAGCAGGTCGTGATCAAAAGCATGGAGCAGAACTTCCGCAAAGTTGCGGGGGTTGCCGGCGCCACAATTCTGGGCGACGGGACAGTCGGCTTCATTCTGGATGTCCGGGGATTGCTGGAAATCGCCCGCCAAGGGGCGCCGGTGGCGGCTTGACCGAAGATCGTGAAGCGTGAAACGTTAGGCGTGAGGCGCAAGATGAGGAAATCAGACGGCGTGAAGCGTATCTCGGCTAAGAGTTTCAAGTTGCGAGTTTCAAGTTTCAAGTTTTCTAAGCCAGTTCCCTTATAACGTGAAACCTGGAACTAGAAACTAGAAACTCGGCTTGAAGTGTGACTGCAACGGATGTGGATATTAGAGATCGAGCGCGAAACGAATGGCGTCTTTGACCTTGGCCAGCAATGCCGGCTGGAGTTGACCCAGCTTGCGTTCCAATCGTGGCTCGATTAATGCGCCGATGCCTTGCACGTTGACCACGGATGCGCGGTCCAAAAATGAGACCTCTCCCAGTGGGACTTCGTAGCGGCTGCCTCGGTGTTGGGTGGTGAGGGGAGCGTAGATGATGAGGGCGCGCGGGGCATCAGGATCATGATGGGAGAGGATGAGAACAGGTCGGACCTTCGCGGTCAACCCAAGGTCGGCTAGCCAAATTTCACCGGGTTTTGGCTTCATCGAGGGCATCGAGCACTTCTTGGACGATGGTTCTGGAAGGGAGGAGGTCTAACGCTTGTGCATCGGCCAACTCGATGATATCGGTGACGATTTGTTCCACCTGGGCCGCGACCTGAGGACTCCATGTGGCAAACTTTGCGTCCAGTTTTTTCGCAAGCTGCGTCATGTGCGTACCCTACCACTGTTGTTGCGGATCTTCAAGGTTGCGGGAGATCTTCTGCCGAGGAGTGCCGGTGGCGGCGTGAGGCGGAGCGTGCGCGACGCGGGAATGTTGCAAGTTTCTAGTTTCTTGTTTCGAGTTTTCGGAGGTGGTTCCGGACAACATGAAACAAGAAACTTGAAACCAGAAACTTCGAGTCCGAATGGACGACGCTTCACGCTTTCAGGAGCGCGCGCAGTTCTCGAAATTCTCGATCCATGTATTCGTGGTCTTCGGCATGCCGGCGATCGAGATGCATCTGAAATCCCTCGGCGACCGATTGGATATCGTGGCGAAGTCCTTCAACCATCACACCGGTATGACGCTTGATGTCCTCAGCGGTTGTTTCCGTGGACTGGCGCAGCGCAGTCATGTCCTGGCGGAGTTCCAGCGCCGTTGTTTCCGTGGACTGGCGCAGCGCAGCCATGTCCTGGCGCAGGCCTTCGGTGACCGCTGTCACGATCCGTTCAACTTGTGCAAGGGATTCGGAATCCATAGACGTCCTCTCGTGCGTAGGCACCAAGTTTAGGGATTCTGACGGGGGAAGTCAACGCGCGGGGCATCAAGATTTGGGAATGTTGAATGGTGAATGGTTGGAATCGGAAGAGGCTCCGAACATTCATCATTCAAAACTCAACATTTTACATTCGATAGATGGCCGGTAGGTCTAAAGATCATGGTTGAACATCCGATAGGGCTCTTATGGGTTCAACAAGACAGATCGATTGGGATGTGAACAAGCATGGCATGACTCGTTTCGAGATCCGAACGACGGAATACGCTTCACGCTTCACGAACGACGCTCTTCGCACGATACTTCACGAAGGAGGACCCAATGGCTGCAGCAATGCTTGACACCGCGACGAAGGAAATCAATCAGCAAATCGGCCTCACCACTGACGGGAGCCAATACCTAACGTTTCAGCTCGGCGACGAGCTCTATGGTGTGGATATTCTGCGGGTGCAGGAGATCAAGGGCTATACCACTGTGACCAAGATTCCCAACACGCCGCCGCACATCAAAG
>SWDM01000016.1:0-314250 GCA_005116835.1 Nitrospira sp.
TCCACGGCGACTTCAAGCCCAGCAGGTATTGATACAACGCGGTGTCTTGCATGGTGGCCTCCTGATGAGGCCCGCATCCTACCCCGTCAGACTACCCATGCGAAACCCAGACGCGCCCCATGTTTGAACCAACTAAATAGATACCGTGGTTACCTTCCTCTGCAATACATCCTCTCGTCTGTTTTCCAGCCGTCCTCCTGTGGAAATTAGTTTGTCATTCTACTTTTCAGGATTGTCCGGGTCAATCCGCACCTATTTGCTTCTGGAGGCCCTGCGCATTATTAATCCTTCCACGCTCGCGCCCTGTCCCTCTCTTGGAAGGGCACCCATGTTGGTCTATGTGCGGCCGTCGAACGAGGCCCTTCTGAGGGCGCGCGTTCCAGGAGCACAGGACCAATGTGGGTGCCCTTCCCATTCTTCTTATCGTGCGCGTTCCGCGAGCATGAGGACGGCCAGGCAGCCCTTCCCTTTCCCCCCTCACTCCGATGTATGGTACGGTACAGAGGAACAGGGCACACAACGATGACCATGCACGCACAATTTCCAGACGAGCAAAGCGTCGAAGGCGCCTTTACCAGGCAGCCGGATGTCTTTCAGGGCTGGGTGACTGCCAATGGGAGTTCCGGTTTTCCAGCAGCGAGCGGCCGTTACCATCTCTATGTTTCCTGGGCCTGTCCCTGGGCACATCGGACGATCATTGTGCGAAAGCTCAAGAAGCTCGAAGATGTCATCGGCATGACGGTTGTGGACCCGATCCGTGACGAGAAAGGCTGGGCGTTCCGCGAAGGGTCAGGGCATTCGCTCGATCCCATCAATGGATTCCAGTTCCTCAGCCAGGCCTACAAGGCCACCGATCCGAACTATCGAGGACGATTTACCGTCCCTGTGTTGTGGGATACAGTGACGAAACGCATCGTCACCAATTCCGACGATGATCTCATGCGCATGTTCAACGGCGAATTCAATCGCTTCACCGAGAGCAAAATTGACTTGTATCAAGACGGCATCAGGAAGGAAATCGACGACCTCAATACCTTCATCTACGAGAACGTGAATGACGGGGTCTATCGCGCAGGATTCGCCACCTCGCAGCAGGCCTATGAACGGGCCCTGTTGCACCTCTTCGACGCGCTCGATCAACTGGAGACCAGGCTGGCACGCCAACGCTATCTCTTCGGCTCACAATTCGTCGAAACCGATTGGCGCTTGTTCGTCACCCTCATACGCTTCGACGCCGTCTACCATGGCCATTTCAAATGCAACCTTAGACGGATCATCGACTACCCCAACCTCTTCGGTTACCTCAAAGACCTCTATCAGACCGACGGGATCGCCGATACCGTGAACTTCGATCACATCAAGCGGCATTACTACATCACCCACGACGACATCAATCCAACCCGCATCGTCCCCCTCGGTCCCGACCAAGATCTGACCACTCCTCACGAGCGAGAACATCGACGGTGACGAGCAACCCAGTTCTTTTGGTTTGTTTGGTTCCTCTGGTTTATCCGGTTAGTTTGGCTCACCCCAATAAACGAGACAAAACAAACAAACTGGAACAACCAGGTTGCGCGGCCCATACGTTCGTGGTAGGGTGCTGTGTGATCGCTTAGACCTTCCGTGATTGGCGGCTGCAGTCCTCCTGGAAACACGAAGTCTTACGCGATCTTTTTTGTCCGCACGCAGCCGTTCTGCATCTGCCGAGCACTCCGCCTAAGGCGTACCAATCCATCGCTCGCATTGCTAGCCCGACATCGCCGTGGGGTCGTCTTTTATTACTTAAAGAGGTGCATCCTTGTTTCAAGAAATATGGTCAACAGTCCGAGCCTTCTTCCGCAATACCGCAGGAAGTCTCTATCACATTGTCGTCGTCGCCCTGAGCGCGGGCATTGCGCTCTTGCTCCCGGCAGGCGCCAAACAGTTTTTGTCGTTCTGGTCTCGTGTCGAACATGACCTGCTCTCGCTCATCGCCGTGGAAATGACGGTGGCGATCCTCCTGATCGCCTGCCTCAACTACTTCCATCGCAGCATACGGGACCGGGCTCTTGCTGCCGTAGCGGCAGGCGCCGGCCTCGTCTCGTTCTTCCCGCGCCGCACGCGGGGAGCGCAACGGCGCATTAAGCAACTCAAGGAAGAGCAGAGTACCGGCCGAACTATTTCGGTCATCGGATCAAGCGGCCACAGCACCTTTGTGGATCAAGTGGGGGGTCTGTCGTCGGTCCTCGACAAGTGCCTGGGGGCCAGAATCATGCTGGTAAATCCCTGTAGTAAGGAAGCGAGCGCGCGCATACTGGCGATCAACCATCCCGAGTTCACTCTGGACAAATTCCGGGAAGAAGTTCGGCAAAGTATCCAACTCCTCAAGCGGCTGAAGGCCATGGGGAAGGCCGTCAAACTCAAGCTCTACTCGGATTCCCCGTTGATGAAATTGGTGATCCTCGGCGACTACCTCTGGCTCCAGCATTACCATGCCGACCTGGATGTCCAGACCATGCCGGAGTATGTCCTGCGGCACAACCGCAAGGATCACGGCCTCTATACCCTCTATGCCCACTACTTCGTGCAGCGATGGGAGAGCGCAGAGATTCCTGAATATGATCTCGATACGGATGAGCTGGTCTATCGAAGTAGAACCGGCAACGAGATCAGAAGAGAGCGGTTTGAAATTGAGACGGAGTCCGAAGAAATCGGAGCCCTGCTGGAGCCGCTCGAACTCACCGCCGAACCGGCCCAAGTCGGTTAGACCGATCTGGCCCTTCCGATACGAGCACGTCTGGTGCAAGTTCGGTCAGTCTCGTTTGTTTGGTTGAACGAAACTAACCAGATGGACCAGAAAGACCGAACAGACTAAATGAGCAAGACAGTCTAGCGGACTTTTTCAGCATCCTGGTAAAGTACAGTCATTTTTTATTGGAAAGTCTGTCCCCCCATGTCTATCCAGTGGTTCCCCGGTCACATGAATGTGGCGCGCAAAGAAGCCGCCAAGACGATGGAGGTGATCGATGTTGTCGTCGAGGTGCTGGATGCGCGCATACCAAACGCCAGCAGCAATCCACTGATTGAAGAACTTCGTCTGGCCCGGCAGCGGCCTTGCCTGAAGGTTCTCAATAAGGCAGATCTCGCCGATTCCACGATCACTCAGGCGTGGCTCGATCTCTATAACCGACAACCAGGTGTCAGTGCCGTAGCCCTCTCGTGCAACCATGCGGGAGATGCAGCCAAGATACCGCAGCTCTGCCAGCCGCTCGCCCCCCATCGTAACAGCAGCGCGAAGCCGCTGCGCATGCTGATTATGGGGATCCCCAACGTCGGCAAATCGACCCTGATGAACATGCTCCTCAAACGTCGCATCGCTCGCGTAGGCGACGAACCGGCTGTGACCAAAGTGCAGCAGCGTCACAAACTGAACGACCGCATGACCATCACCGATTCACCGGGATTGCTGTGGGGAACAATTAAAGACCCTCAGGTGGGTCTCCTGCTTGCCACGATCAACGCCATAGGCCACAAGGTCGTGGATGACGAAGCGATCGCCGAGTTTCTCGCCGCCATCCTGCTTGTGCGTTATCCAGCCAGGCTCACGGCCCGCTACGGTTTTGCTGTGGAGGGACTAACGAGTACGGGCGTGATCGACGCCATCGGGAAAAAGCGTGGCTGCCTCTTGACCAGAAGCGGCGGCGGAATAGATCGAAACAAAGCGGCGAGAATTCTCCTAGCGGACTACCGTGGCGGCATACTCGGCCGCACCAGCTTGGAGATACCGGCTGGTTGATTTGGTTTGTTTGGTTTGTCTCGTTTGTTTGGTTGAACCAGACTAATCACATCAACCAAAGAAACCAGAGGCCGGCGCCCCCTATAATCCGACTCTGACGAAGTCGATATACCCTCGTTCGACATTTGTGCTTATCAGCTCTACCTGCACCTTGTCTCCGACGTCGAGGCCACGTTCGCCCGTCACCAGCCTCCCTTCGACCGGTGGCTCAAGGAGCCGGACCCACGTACCTCTGTCCGACGCGCCCGTCACGATGGCGTCGAAGCGCTCCCTAATCCGCGATTCGAGCAAGAGGGCGGCGGCGGATTTGCGGAGCCGCCGCTCGACTTTTTCCGCGTCGTCTTCTTTCTCGGTGCAGTGACCGGCCAGATACTTCAGTTCTTCTGGACGGTAGGGAGTTGGTGCGCCGGCTAACGCCGCTTTGATCAGCCTCTGGGTGATGAGATCGGGAAAGCGTCGGTTGGGAGCCGTGGAATGGGTGTACCCCTTCACGGCAAGCCCGAAATGTTCAGGAGCGCCATCCTTCGATTGGTCCAGGACATATTCGCCTCTGCCGATAAGCTTCACGATAGCCAGGGACAGATCAGGAAATCTGAGGGGGTCAGCCTTCCGACGTGCGACGAGGAACGATTCGAGCGCACCTGCGTCCGGCTCCGGGGGCAATTGCTCATTCCAGCCTGCTGCCACCTCGACAATCCGCTGCCAGCGTTCGGGAGAGCGCAGGATACGGCGGAAGGAGGGCACGCCCTTTCCATTCAGATAAGATGCTGTGGCCTGATTGGCTGCGATCATAAAATCCTCGATCAGTTCCTTGGCGCGGTTCTTCTGCTCGACCCTAAGATCGGTCAGCGCCTCACCGTCAAACACGGCTCGTGGTTCAATCGTTTCAAGACTCAAGGCTCCCTGCTGGTGTCGCCGCACCTTGAGTCGCTGCGCGACCTGGTCTTGGAGGCGGAGTTGCGCATCGAGGCCGGAAACGGCCTTGACCCGTTCGGGCGCAGGCGCCTCCCCTGCGAGCCAGGCTGCGACGCTGTTATACGCCAGCTTCGCGTGGTTGCGAACCAAGGCCCGAAAGAGGGTCGAACTGAGGACCGCCCCATCCTCCGCAATCACCATCTCCACGATGACCGCGAAGCGGTCTTGCCCTTCACCGAGAGATGTCAGATCGGTCGACAGCTTTTCTGGCAACATGGGAAACATGTCACCGGCCGTATAGACCGATGTCGTATTGTGCTTAGCGTGAGCATCCAAGGCTGAGTCCTTCGCGACCAATGCATCCACGTCGGCAATTGCGACCAGGATCTTCACCGACCGGCCGGCACCTGGTTCAGCTACGGTGAGTTGGTCGAGGTCTCGGGAATCGTCGTTGTCGATCGACGCCCAAAGCAGCTCCGTCAAGTCGCGTATGTCCGAGTCCCGGTCCGTGGCAGCAGCCTCTATGCGGGCGAGCTCGGCCATCGCCGCAGAAGAAAAATCCGGCAAGAGGCCTCGTTCGACCATGGCGCGACGAGCGATGCTTTTGAGATCAGTGCGATGACTTTTCATTTGTCCCCTTCAGTCTGGGATAAACACGGTTAGGCCTTGGAAGAGAAAGGAGCATGAGAGGGCAGACTAGATGCTCTCCTATGCTCGTGCAACGCGCGGTCGCGGACTTCCCTCGTTGAACACGCGCAGTGGGAGAACATCTAGCCCGCCCTCAAGTAAAAAGACCGAATAACAGTGAGCGTTCGATGCGCGCAGTAAAGGGCAGCCTTGGCCACTCCTCTAAAGAGAGGCATAGGTAATTGGGAGTGCTCGTGCGACGCGCGGTCGCGTTCTCCCTTCGCTCGGGCTATTGGCACGTCACGGGAAATCGATTGCGAAGCAATCGGAGGGCAGGGCGGGTGAAAAATATCTGCCAATGGGTGGGCGCTCAATGCAAGCGGCAAAGAGCCGCCTCGGCCACGTTTCTCATTCAAAATACGAAAATAGAATGTCTGGAGTTTCGCTCGATGAAATCTACGCTCACTTGGTCCAAGCATGCTCGCGAAGACGCTGATACGCAATACGAATGTGCTCGGAGCGGAACATCTTCAACTTCCTCTCGTTCCATCCCTGCACGAACGCTATAGCAGTTTCTAGGGAAGTTGCCTTGGGCTTGCTATGGGCGCAGACCCAATGCACTGAGGAGAGAAGCTCCATACCGTAGGGAGTCTCGAATCCTTGGATGAGATTACTCACTCGATGTACTCGCGCAATCGGTAGCGGGTGCTTGCCCAAGTATAAATCAGCTTCTTCCAATGCACCGGGAAGCAACTCGATTTCAGTATCAGGCTTCTGGCTGTCGCCATAACCACGGATAAGGTGTCCCTCCATTCGCTCAAGAACCTTATTAAGATTAGCAGCAAAAGGGCCATAGATGTGGGCCTCGAATCGTAACTTTAGCGGTTCACCAGCTTCTTGAAGAAAATACATAAGCTTCTGGATTTCAAGGAGCGTCAGCCGATAACTCAGCGCTTCATACTGGTGCATGACCTTAACGAACAAGGCACGGCTGACTGTCATAACCGGCCTTTCAGTATTAACAGGCATAGACTTCGCATCAGGCGCTCCCAAAGGACTGAACAATTGCACTTGTGTGTTCGGCAGTTCAGCGAAGGCAGATTCAATGAGGGGACGTACCTCTCGCCAATCAAGACCGCCATTCCCACAACCTAATGGTGGCATGGCAATGGAGCCAATACCCAACCGCCGCACATCTGCGACCAACGCACGCAGCCCGCTTCGAATATCCTCAATAAGAGATTTTTCTCTCCAATGTCGTTTAGTTGGGAAGTTGACAATGTATCGAGGATTGACCATTCGTCCGGTTTCCCAGATAAACATCTGTCCGGGACGGACTTCCTTAGCACGACAAACCTTGGCATAGGCGTCAAAGTTATCCGGCCAGGCCTGCTTAAATTGCAGAGCAATGCCCTTGCCCATGAAACCGTCGCAGTTGACAGTATTGACGAGGGCTTCGACGTCAGCTTGGAGGAGGTTACCTGTAGCGTTACAAATCATAGGTAGAAGAGTCACCAATAATACCAATCCCGGTCAATCCTGACTACTATCCTCTGTTCCTTAGGAAAATCGGCCAGGATCGAATCCACACGCTGCTGCATCGTCGAGTCAATAACCACGATTTCCTGGATGAGTGACCAGGGACAACATTGATGAACAAGAAACTCTGCCTGCTTCTTACGCTGACGATCCATATCATCGATGTCGTCTTTCCAATATCGCAGGTTCACCACGGTCCAATCAACCGCATCTAATTTATCCAAGTCGTCAAACCAGCCAGTGAATGTGGCAAGACCATGGCCATCTGAATACACAAACTTAATTCCGGCTTCCTCAATAGCTTGAGCTGACGAGACCAGGTAAATCAGAGGTTCCTGTCCTTCGTTATAACCTTCCACACGACCGGTTTTCAGATTCAGCATCATTGGCGACAAATAACCGAAATAGAAAGGCACATAGTCGTGAATGGTCCCACCAGGACCTAAATGAATAGGCACGTCAGCGCGAGCGCTTTGAACTTCGGCGCTGTGACAGAAGCGATATGTTAATCCGTCCTCTGGCACATGATTCGGCGCATGAAGCCCATCTCGCCGGATAATCGTATCGAGGTTATCCACGTGAGTGAAGCGAAGGATCGGCGTGGGAATTGGAGTCATCTACCTTAAGCTCCAAGTGTCTGCTGCCGCGAAGAACGCGCATCCTGATACAGATACTTCTGGAATCCCGCGAAGAATTTCCCAATCTCTTCTGGTTTTCCCAAGTCGGCCACGGCGTCTGCAATGGCGTCATGGTATTTGAGCTTTAACAAGGGTGAGAGCTTGTCCTGAGCGAGTTCCTCCACTCCGACTTTCACATATTGCGCCAGCACGAAATCAAGAAAGACCTGCTGCTTGCCGTTGAAGTGGGTGCTGATTTCCATCTTGGCCTTTTCCGCTCGTTCCAGGCGCGTGAGTGGTGGCAGGGCATAGGCCACATGAGCGAGCACGTCGAATAGGTCGCTGTTCTCGGCATCGATGATCCGTTGCATTTCGGACATCTGTTCTTGCCCGAAGCCTTTCTCCGCGAGTCCATGTAAGAGTTTGGCTCGCGTGTCAGGAAGGCTCCAGAGAGCGCGGAGTTCGGCTTCGTTCTGGAAAAACTCGGGGAGCTTACCGAAAAGCACTTCAAGGAATTGCTGCGCGGACATGGGCGTCCCGTCGGGGTGCCAGAACGTCGTGACCATCATGTGCTGAATGGTGCGAGCTTTGCCGTCTGCCAGTTTCACTTTGATCTTTTGCTTCTTGACGTAATCAGCAGGGGCCTTCTCATGCATCCCTTTAATCTGGGGATCCTGCGGAGGCGGATAGGGCTGATCATTGGGTGTCGGTTCTGGCTCGATCGGTTCGCCATCCCATTCCGGATCGCTGAAATGGTGGTGCGCCTTCACGAAGTCATAGATCGTGAAGTAGTCCTTCCCTTCATAGAGCCGCGTCCCTCGTCCAATGATCTGCTTAAACTCGATCATCGAGTTGATTGGCCGCATCAGCACGATGTTGCGAATGTTGCGGGCGTCCACGCCAGTTGAGAGCTTTTGCGATGTGGTCAGAATCGTGGGGATGGTCTTCTCGTTGTCTTGAAAGTCTCTCAGATGTTGTTCGCCGAGCTCTCCGTCATTGGCCGTTACCCGCTGGCAGTAGCTGGGTTCTTTGCTCGTCTTCATTTGGTTGATGAGGTCTCGCACGGCCAGGGCGTGGTCCTGTGTGGCACAGAAGACCAGCGTCTTCTCGTTCTGGTTGATCTGCTCCATGAAGACCTTCACACGGTGGGCTTCACGCTCCTTGATCTCGATGATCTTGTTGAAGTCGGTTTCCGTGTAGCGTTTCTTGGTTTCGATCTCCCCCTCGATGAGCTGGTCGTCCGGCGTATAGACATAGTCGTCGAGCGTCGTGGAAATCTGTTTCACCTTGAATGGAGTGAGGAAGCCGTCGTTGATGCCTTCCTTGAGCGAGTAGATATAGACCGGCTCGCCGAAGTAGGCGTAGGTATCCACGTTGTCTTTCCGTTTGGGCGTGGCGGTCAGACCAAGCTGCACCGCTGGGGCGAAATAGTCGAGGATGCCGCGCCAGTTGCTTTCATCGTTGGCGCCACCCCGATGACACTCGTCGATGACGATGAAGTCGAAGAAGTCTGGCGGGTACTCGCCGAAATAGGGGGTATCACCTGGCCCACTCATAAATGTCTGGAAGATGGTGAAGAACAGACTCGCGTTCGTCGGGACTCTCCCTTTCTCGCGGATCGACTCTGGCTTGATTCGAACGAGCGCTTCGTCCTCGAAGGCAGCGAACGAAGTAAAATCGTTATAGGCCTGGGTGGCGAGCGTATTGCGGTCTGCCAAGAACAGAATGCGCGGGCGTCTCGATGGTTCGCGACTCAGGCTCCAACGAGATTGAAAGATTTTCCACGCAATTTGAAATGCAATTGCGGTCTTTCCCGTACCGGTGGCCAGGGTGAGGAGAATCCGATCATCGCCATCGGCGATTCGCTCCAACACTCGCTCGACGGCAATTTCCTGATAGAAGCGAATGGTCCAACTTCCGCTCTTATCCGGAAATGGCACGGTGGCGAAACGGTTTCGCCAGACGTTCTGCTTAGCAAAGGTCCGGTTCCAGAGGTCGTCCGGGCTGGGATAGTGCGGCACGTCGCCTTCCCTGCCGTTCTCCATGTCGATGCCGTAGATGCCCTGCCCGTTGGTGGCATAGGTGAAGCGGATGGCCAGCTTGTCGGCGTAGTTTTTGGCCTGCCCCACCCCTTCGGTCAGTTCTTCGTCCCAGGCCTTAGCCTCGATCACGGCCAACTTGCGGTTCCGATAGACCAACACATAGTCGGCAATCAACGGCTTGCTGCGCCGTCCGTGCCCTTCGATACGGCCCAGCGTGATGGGATATTCACGGAGAATGCGGCTGCCCTCGACGACGCCCCAGCCCGCCGCCTTCAGCGCGGGATCGATATGCTCAGCTCTGGTCTCGGCTTCGTTCATGCCTTTCCTTCGGATTTGTCGCCGGGCAGAAGGTTCGCATTCGCGACCATCTCCACCAGCAACTTCGTCCGCGCCTCAATCATGTCCGCATCCCAATGCGGTGCGTCGGCCAAGCTGGACTTTCCTGTCTTGGTTTTGAACGGGAGCGAGTTCAAGACGAGTCCGTTCTGGTATCCGATGTTGATCTTGTGCCCGAGGAAGCTCCGGTCTTTCGCTAGTTTCTGTTTCTTCTCAAAGGCGGCGGTGGCCAAATCCGAGTTGTAGCCGCTCAAGGTGAGATTGCCGAGGCGGTGCACCCACGCATCTTGTAAATCAGCCGCTTTCTGGCGGTCGCCTCCCGCAATCATCTTCACCCAATGGTCAGGCAATTTCTCCGCCTGCGGCAGGACATGCTCTACCGTCCAGACGAAGCGGCCTTTGTCGTCTCGCGCCCAGAAGTCGGGTTTGTATTCCCGCGAGTGGTGCATCTGGTCGATTTGAATGAGGACGTAGCGAGCCATCCACGAGTTGCTATCGTAAATGTGCCCGCCGAGCGCCGTCTTAAACTCGTCCAGCGACGCAGGCCTAGCGTGTTTCATTAGCTCATCCACGAACCAGTCGAAAGCCAGCTTCTTGCCCGCCTTGATACGAGCCGCGCACGATTCCACTACGTCAATCAACGCCTGATCAATCTGCCGAGTCGGCGGCTTGTCCGTCACGTTACGGCGGATGAAATATCGCGCCAGCAAATCGACGACATGCTCCAGAAACTTCGCATCGTCCAGGTGCTTGCCGTCGAGTGAAAACAAGTAGAGCAATACGAGGTAAGCCGGTGCGCTGCTGATGCGGTCCAACTCCGTCAAGCTGGCGGCGACCGGTTTAGGACCGAACTCCGAGCGCAGCAGCTTCCCGTAGGTCGTCGCGCCTTCCGTCAACTCCTCGAACAGCACCGCCGCATCGCGGTTGATGAGCGTTTCGTAAACACGGATGATGAGCGACCGCGTGGCGCGGGTGACCTTATCGACTTTGATTTCCTTACGATGCTTGAAGGTGTTGTAGAACTGCCTCAAGAACCGCTCTTGATCGTTGGCATCCGGTATCGCCTCGATGAGTCCCTGCCACCGTTCAAAGGACTCATCAATGTCCACAGAGTGCTTCTTCTCCATCTGCGCGAGCATCTTGTTCTTGATGATGTCCATCGCCGAAAGCGGGACGCCCCGGTTGTTTAAGGACTCGAACAAGGTGAACGCGTCCGCCTGGCTGCCCACCGTGATTTGCACGAACATCAACTGATTGATGCGCTCCATCAACTTGAGCAGGTCGGCAACATCGGCGGAAATCTTCTCCTGAAAGTAGGCGTAGGCCCGTCCGAGCAGGCGATTGCCGCAATAGGGCTGCTTCGGCTGGCTCTCGATCAGCCCCGCCTCGCTCAAGAGATAAAGATAGTCGGCCAGATTGTGGTTCTGGGCGCTCGGTTGCACGCGCAGGAAATACACGTTCTTCCCCACCTTGAACGCGCCCGCTTCTCCCGGCTTCGCGTCTTTCTTCCGCTTCACCAGCTTGGCGCGGATGTTGGTGATGCAGGACTTGGCCTCCTCCTTGTCCTGTTCGTCTGCCGGTTCGTAGGTGTCCATCGCATCCGCCAGCTTCGCGTGGATCGTCGCGAGGAGCAGTGACAACGTTGTGAGCCGCTGCTGCCCGTCCACGACTTCAAAGATGAGTTCATCACCGGCCGTGATGCTCTGCACGTCGTTCACGCAGATGATCGAACCCATGAAATAGCCGGGGTCATTGTCCTCGATGTCGTTCAGCAACTGTTCCCACTGCCATTTCTTCCAAGTGTATTCCCGCTGGTATTTGGGAACGTGGAAATGCTCCCGCGCACCTTGATCCACATTGATCAACTTCGTAAACGGCATGTCGTGGGCTTGCATAAGGGTCCTTGGGTGGTGATTGGCTCACAGTTCCTCGGTGAAGGCTTGGTGCAGCAGCGACTTCTTCAACGCCTCCAGCGCGGCGAGCTTTTGCTGGTAGAGGAATTCGAGGCGTTGGGTTTCTTCGTGGAGATCTTTGAGCGTGGAAACGATAGCGTGCTGCTCAGATATTGAATTGGGGAATGAAACGACGACCTCGCCAATCTTCGTTGGCGAAGTATGACGGACCTTTACACCCGACGCGCTATCGTGAATCTCCTTGCGTACGGCTTGTGTGTTGAAGACGTGGAAGAAGAAATCATTGGTCCACGGGACACCTTGCTTCTTCGTGACGAGGCCGAGCCGTTGGTTGTGGAGAAACTTGTCTGACTCGGGAATGAGAATGGGACTGCCAAGCAAGCCTGCCGCTTGTTCGGTCATTGCCACCAACAAGTCTCCCGTTCCGAGCACGTAATCGCGCGGAATCTCGCCTGTGTAATATTTCTGCTTTTCACCTCGGTCGCGATAACCACCGGTTTCATAAAAGTTGCCAGGAGTTAACAGCACGTAGTCCCCTTCGGACGCGAAGAACTCGCTCTTGAAAGCGAAGCCGTGCTTGATATCGCACAACTCTGACAGCGGCTTCTCCGTCCACCCTTTGCCACGCTGGGTGAAGACGGATTGGAGATGGCTTTCAAACAGAGCACGGGCGTTGTGGAGGTTCTTTTCAGCGTTGGCTGTGGCGGTTGCAAGACCCCCAAACGCTTCGTCAAGGATGCCGACAATCCGCTGCTGTTCGGGGAGCGGGGGGACGGGAGCTTGGAGAGACTTTACGAAAGGAAGTTTCACACCCTGAACCGTCGCGCCTGTCCCTTCGGCAACAATCGAATCCGCGATACCCTTGAGCCACCAGAAAAGGAAACGCACCGAAAGAACTTTCAGGTCGATTGGAACAATCCCGCGAAGGTCTTGGTTGATAGCAGTGTCTTGGCCGAGCAGGCACACTTTCCCCAAACCCACCCTAGTTGCGATGACCACATTGCCGCTTGGAATGATGTTGGTTGCGCTGCACTTGACGGCTTCCCTGGTAATTTTGCACTCGGTTTCAGTAATCACTTCCGACCGCATATCTCTTACCGTCGCCCAAGGAATGTCACCCGAATAATACTTCGCCTTGTCTTTGGACGGAGTGCCGCCACCAATTACTTGGCAAAGATCACCCAGATTCTTCCTTGTCCACCCACTCTTCATAGCAACGCCCTGATATTCCCCAGCACCTCCGCGCTCTCGGTATCCAGCGCGGCGATTTCGTCCATGATGTCCTCCGGGCTGCGGTGCGCGATTGCCTCGCCACCGTTCGGGTTCTTCACGGAGAGATCAAAATTCGTCTGGTCAATGCTCTTGGCGTTCACACTCCAACTCTTCGGCGAGTCTGCGAAGGTTTTTTGCAGCCTCACAAACTCTGCGAGGTCGGCGTCGTTGAGCGGGTTGGTCTTGCCGAGGTTGCGGCCTGGATCGAGCTGGTAGAACCAGACCTTACGCGTCGGCGCGCCTTTGTCGAAGAAGAGCACCACGGTCTTGACGCCCGCGCCCAGAAAGGTGCCGCCGGGGCAGTCGAGCACGGTGTGCAGGCTGCAACTTTCCAACAGGAGCTTCCGCAGGCTCACGGCGGCGTTGTCGGTGTTGGAGAGAAAGGTATTCTTGATGACCACTCCGCCGCGGCCACCCGCCTTGAGCATCTTGATGAAGTGTTGGAGAAAGAGAAACGCCGTCTCGCCGGTGCGGATGGGAAAGTTTTGCTGGACTTCCTTACGCTCCTTGCCGCCGAAGGGCGGGTTGGCCAGCACTACGTCATATCGGTCCTTCTCCTGAATGTCGGCAAGGTTCTCGGTGAGCGTATTGGTGTGGATGATGTTCGGAGCCTCGATGCCATGTAGGATCATGTTCATGATCGCCATGACGTAGGCGAGGGATTTCTTCTCCTTGCCGTAGAAGGTACGAGTTTGGAGTGTGGTGAGGTCCTTGGTGGTGAGGTTGCCCTTAGCTTTGAGATAATCGAACGACTCGCACAGGAATCCCGCTGAACCACAGGCCCCGTCGTAAATCTTCTCACCGAGCTTCGGCTTGACCACTTGGACCATGGCGCGAATGAGCGGGCGTGGGGTGTAATACTCCCCACCGTTGCGCCCGGCGTTGCCCATGTTCTTGATCTTGGCTTCATAGAGATGACTGAGTTCGTGCTTTTCCACCTGTGAGCGGAACCGCAGCTCGTCGATATGGTCGATGATTTCTCTCAGGTTGTAGCCGCTTTGGATCTTGTTTTTGATCTCCCCGAAGATTTCCCCGATCTTGTATTCGATGGTGTTCGGCCCGCTGGCCTTCTGCTTGAAGCCGTGCAGGTAAGGGAAGAGCTTCTGATTGACGAAGTCTCGCAGGTCGTCGCCGGTCATGGCCTTGTTGTGGTCAAGCTTGCCGTCTTTGCCCTTGGGCGCAGCCCAACTCTCCCAGCGGTAGTCTTTGTCGAGGATGAAGCTGTATCGCTTGCCCTCCAGCTTGGCTTCGTCGGCCTTGTCCTGCTCTAACCCATCGAGATACTTCAGAAACAGCAGCCAGGAGGTCTGCTCGGTATAGTCCAGCTCGGTGGTACAGCCGGCCTCTTTCCTGAGCACATCGTCGATATTTCTGAAGGCTTGTTCAAACATGCAAGAGTTCTCCACGCAAAGCTATGAGGCAATTAGCGTCGAAGAATACCCGTTTCGCTCTGAGAAAGCACCCGCCTTTCAGGGGACGGTAAGGGGGGTGAAACGTGAGATGTAAGAGGTGAAACGCACGGCCTACCTTCTCCCTTGAGGGACGGCTAGATAGTCTACCACTGCGCGCGACTTTCTCACCCGCCCACCCACTGGCACGCCGAGACGTGCCATCAGCCCCGGACGAGGGTCTTCTGAGACCGCGCGTTGCACGAGCACAGGAGACCGTCTATCCCGCCCTCTCATGCTCCCTCCAAGCTTGCTCGTTATCTCTTCAGGGATGGGGGCTGACTGATCTTCCACTGCGCGCGTCTTCCCAATTCCTCATTTCACTTTCAAGGGTAGCCTGGTCGATCCTCGATTGCGCGCGTCGAACGAGCACATTCCTATCGTGCGCGTTCCGCGAGCAGGAGGACGACTAGGCTATCCTTTCCCACCCTTCTGAGGCCGCGCATTGCGCGAGCACAGGAGATCAACAGACCATCCTCCTGTCCTCTGCTCTGACCGCTCTAACAGGATGCTGAAAAAGTCCGCCAGCGGCGTTCTCGCTTCGCTCAGAGGCTCAACGTACCGAGGCGTACGCCTCGCCTCTTCGCTCGCTGCGGCCTTGCTGGACGGCCTTTTTGAGCATCCTGAGGTTGTTGGAATCATCGCTCCGTCTGTCCTATTCCAAGGGTGTTGTATGGGTACATCGAGTTTTTCCGCAGCCTGCTAAGCCTCTTCCAAGCTTGTTCGTTTATCTGTCAGAGAGCTCACCGCGCTCATGGGGAACAGGGAAATATATATGACGGCAAAACCTGAACCAGTTTGATTGCCTTTGTTTGGTTCGTGGGACTTCTAGCCCCGCAGAGTCGTTAACCCTACGGGGCGCATAGTTCTGATTGCGTTCAGGGGGTGGCACAAGCTATATGATAGGGGTCTTGGGTACCTTACACCGGAGTCGTCTCCGCGAGAAGAGCCAAAGAATTATTCTGATATACACTTCAACGAATGCAGAACAAGCTACCCATTAACATTGTCCGATGGGCCATTGCGATTCCGGCAAGTCTCGCGGCTTGGTTTGGCGCGAACTATTCCATTGGAGTCGCATTCGGCTTTCTCCACGGATTTGATGCGGTCGAAGAGTTTTGGGACTCGTCGGATATGAATGGGATGCCCTATAGCGGCACCTACATTATTCTTGTCACGAGGATTGTGGCTGCTGCTGCCCTTGTGGGTACTTCCGTCTACCTTGTCCCACGCCACCACAAACGGGTTGCGGTTATTATGGCTACTCTCGTATCCGCTGCCGCCGCCGCCTTCTTGTGTGTCGTATGGTACCAATCAGGGAATGGGGCTCTCAACATCGGTCCGGATGGCTGGTACAGACACATTCTGGACATGCTGAGCATCATCGTAGGCTCAGTATTCGGGGCATGGATGGCGTATGAAAGTCAGAGAAGACGAACTCGCACGTAGCGCACGGGAACTGACTGGTTTCTCTTGTTCGTTTGGCTTATTTAGTTACGCAACAGAAGCAGATACGCCGGTCCCCCACCTCCCGCTCATCCGGTTGTCGTACAGCCCTCTCGCTTACCGTTTCTTCACCCGACGAGTCCCTGCCATCCCCACCATGACGACCACCGGCGCCTGAGGAGAAAAGGCCTGCTCGATCGGTTGTTTTCCATCGGTGGTGAGAATCACGATTCCGTTGTGGCTCTCAACACGCTGAAGGAAATGGGCCGTTTCGGTATTCGCGAATCGGCGATCGGCATCGTCGGCCTTCCTGCCGGCCCCGAACAGCGCGTCTGCCTCGTCAAAAAAGAGAACTGCGCCGCTGGCTTCTGCTTTATCGAATACATTGTTGAGATTTTTCTCCGTCTCGCCGATGTATTGGCCTACCACCGCCGACAAATCCACCCGGAATAGATCGACGTTCAATGTTTCAGCCAATGTCTCAGCGGATTTTCTTCTGCGAGACGCTGTAGACCCGGAGAGGACCAACACCACCACGGATCTCGCCTTGGATTTTCTCACCCGACGCACAGACGTCACCTTCTTCTGCGTTGCCGGGCTTGACCGGGCTCCGCTTTTCCTACTATTCACCATCTTCTCGTTACTCTCCTTCCAATAGGTCAAGGCTCAACAGAATACTAAAACGGTCGTCTCCTCAGTCACGTGTATGGTACTCGGCTAACCTGCATGACCAATGTGTTATCACATTCCCCACACACTCTCCCGTGGGAGGCATCTAACGCTTGTGGATCTTATCTCCAATTGAGCACAATGACCAGTGCCTTTCCTATCATGCTTCAGATATCGGAGAACTTTTCCTGATGATGCCAGCCGAACGGATTACACAGGAACTGGCGGCAGCCCAGGCCGCGCAGCAGGACGGGAACGCCGGGAAAGCTCGAGTCTGCGCTCGACGAGCCGTGGGCTACGCCACCGCCGCATGGTTGGCACGACTCCCTGTCCCACGATGGCAAGGGGATGCGATGGCGCATCTCAGACAGATTCAGCAGGACGAGTCTTTCCCTCTATCGCTCCGCAAGGCAGCCGAGCGGTTGAGCACCTCGGTAACTCGGCAACAGACAGCCCCCTTCACCGCCGACCCCTACGCTGACGCAAAACTCCTCGTCGCTTACCTCGACAGCCTCGCCTCAGACAACGAACCTCAATGATCGGAAGTTTTAACACCGTTGGTGAACATACGAATAGGATCATAAAGACCACCGCATCCCAGCCATAGGTAAGGAAGTGCCGTGAGCGATCGGCATCGCCTTCTCAGGAGAGGCGGATCATCTGCTACATTTCTTGAAGGGTGTCGAAGAATGCTGCTGTGCGGTAGGAGTTTCTCCGCTGACTGCCGACAATGAAATCACGAACCGTTTGAGCCATTCCATCCTGCCGTTCAATGACCGCCTGCAACTGGCGCGATGGGACGCGGCGCTGCACCTCGCTCTTCAATCCACCTATAGAGAACCGGTAATACTATAAGCGTCAAAAATGTCGAACTGACCAGTCCCCCAATCACCACGACAGCCAGGGGGCGCTGAACTTCCGATCCTATCCCATGAGCAAAGGCAAGTGGCACCAATCCCAGCAACGCGACTAGCGCCGTCATCAAGACGGGACGCAGGCGCATCACGCAGCCGGATATCACCGCCTGCTCAATGCTCATCCCCTCCTGCCGACGAAGCGAATTCATATAGGACACCAACACGATGCCGTTCAACACGGCCACGCCAAAGAGGTTGATGAATCCGACCGAAGCCGGCACACTCACATATTCCCCTGTCACCCATAAGGCGACAATGCCTCCGATAAGCGCAAATGGAAGATTGAGAATGATCAATGCCGCCTGCTTGAGTGAGGAGAAGGAGGAGAAGAGGAGCATGAAGATCACGACGATGGTGACCGGAACGATGATCTTGATGCGGGCCATCGCCCGCTCCATGTTTTCGAACGATCCGCCCCAGACGACATGATAGCCTTCCGGGAGCCGGACCTCCTGAGCCATCCGCTCCTGCGCCTCAGCCACTATACCCCCGATATCCCGTCCGTAGGTATTGAAGCTGACCGGCAAGTACCGCTGGAGATGCTCGCGGTTGATACGACCAGGCCCCTCGTGCATCCTGATGGTGCCGAGATCGCTGAGTGGAATGAAGGCCCCACTGCCGTCCGTTAGCCGAATGTTCCCGATGGTCTCGATGCTGTTCCGATACTGTTCCGGAAACCGCACGACCAAATTGAACCGCCGATTCTCTTCGTATACCCTGGTTGCTTCTTCTCCTCCGATCGCTGTTGCGATCACGTCTCGCACATCCGAGACGTTGATGCCGTGCCGAGCGATCTTGCCTCGATCGATATCGATCGTGATATACGGCTGGCCGAAAAGCTGCTCTACTTTTAGATCTTTGACCCCTCGAATCGTGCCGAGGACACTCGCGATCTTATCTCCCGATCGACGCAGCTCCTCCAGGTCTGACCCGAACAACTTGACGGTCACCTCCGCGCGCACCCCAGAAATCAATTCGTCCACCCGTTGCTGGATCGGCTGGCTGATCAGATAGTTGGCGCCGGGCACCTTTGCCAACCGCTCGCGAACCTTCTCTTTCAACCCCGCCATGGTGGAGGCTGTCGTCCAGGTGTCAATCGGATGTAACATCGCAACGGAATCGCTTTCGTTCGGTTCTTGCGGATCGTTCGCCAATTCCGTACGCCCAATTTTAGACACCATCATCTGCACTTCAGGAAACTCCAGCACCGCTTGCTGCACCTCTCGTTCGATCTTGATCGATTGCTCCAACGAAATGCTTGGCAAGCGGATGGTGAGGGGCGCCATAGTCCCTTCATTCAGGATAGGGACAAACTCCGACCCTAAAAATGGAAAGAGCGCAATACTTCCTGCCAACGTAAGCCCGGTGGCTGTCAGTACCACAATCCGATGTCCCAATGCCCAACGCAGCATTGGAAGATAGAGACGCTTGGCCCATCGGAGCACAAAGGGATCGGAGTCGGCGTGGCCTGCCTTTAAAGTCAGTAAACACAAAACCGGCGACAGCGTCACCGACAGAATGAGCGACACCAACAGTGCAATCATGATGGTATAGGCCATCGGCTTGAACATTTTGCCTTCCATCCCTTGGAACGAGAGGATGGGCATAAAGACGATGATAATGATGATAATGCCGAAAACTACGGGACGGGCGACCTCCCGAGCAGCATTGAGGATGAGAGCCTGTCGAGGAAGGCCCTGATGACGGGGATCGGACAGATGCCGGTGAATATTTTCCACCAGCACCACAGAGGCGTCGACCATCATGCCGATGGCAATGGCCAAACCGCCTAAGGACATCAGATTGGCCGTGAGATCGAACCGATCCATGACAAAGAACGTCACGAGCGGTGTCAGGACAAGCGTCGCCGCCACAATCAAGGCGCTCCTGGTATCGCCCAGAAACAAAAACAGCACGACTACCACCAGGAGAACGCCCTCTCCCAGCGCCTTATACACGGTCTTCAAGGCCGCTGAAATCAATTCGATACGATCGTAAAATGGAACAATCTTCCATCCTGCCGGCAGCAGCCCCCTGTCCTGTATCTCGGCGAGCTTGCCTTTGATACCTTCCACGACGTCGCGGGCATTTCCCCCGCGCAGCATGAGCACGATCCCTGCCGCTACCTCACGCTCACCGTTCAGGACGACCGCGCCATGGCGAATGGCATGGCCGATCTGTACCTGAGCAACGTCATGGATGTGCACGGGAGTGCCTCCCGCCTCCTTGACGACGATATCCTCGATGTCGCTCAGTCTCCGGATCATCCCCACGCCGCGGACAATGTACTTTTCCGCATAGGTTTCCAAGACGTTGCCTGCGGCATTCGCATTGTTGTTTGCTACAGCGGCGAATACCTCGCGCAGGGAAAGATCATACTTACGCAACAGTTCAGGCTCGACGAGCACCTGGTACTGTTTGACATAGCCGCCTTGCGAGTTGACGTCGATCACTCCAGGGACACCCTTGAGCAACGGCCGGATGATCCAGTCCACCGCAATTCGCTGCTCGATCAATTCGTGTTCCACTGCGGCGGCGCTCAGACCGGCATGGGGAGGGCCTTCCAGATAGTATTGATACACCTCCCCCAGTCCGGTACTGTTCGGGGTCATCATCGGTTCAGATCCGGGAGGTAAGTTTTCTCTGACTTCGATCAGCCGTTCAAGGACGAGTTGGCGGGCGAGGTTGATGTCCATCTGATCGTCAAACACCACCGTAATCAACGACAGCCCCACTTTGGTAAGCGAGCGTAGGTCCGTCAGATGCGGAATCCCGGTGACTTGTTGTTCGATTGGAAAGGTTACCAGCCGTTCGACCTCTTCGGGGGACAAGCCCGGCGCTTTCGTGACGATTTGCACGAGCACGCTCGTCACATCGGGAAATGCGTCGATCGATATCGTACGGAAGGCATAGCCCCCCAGAAGTGTGAGGAGACCGGCAAGTGTGAGGATCAGTACGGGTCGGCGAAGAGAAAACTCAAGCAGTTTGTCGACCATGCTTAGTCTTTGGGCTTCAATAACTCAGACTTCAGGGTAAAGGCGCCTTCTTTGACGACCGCTTCCCCTTCTTTCACTCCTTCGAAGACCTCGGCGAAGGTACCGTTCTTCTCGCCGATCTTAATCGTACGCGCTTCAAAGACGCCTGGTTCGTTTTGCACAAACACGAAACTACGATCCCGATCGTGCTGCACAGCTGCTTCGGGAACGACCAGGATGTCCGAGGTGGGTTCGGACAAGACGCGGATAGTGGCGAACATTTCCGGCTTCAGGTAGCCCTTGGGATTTTCCAAGATGAGGCGCACCTGCATGGTCCGCGTCGTGACATCTAGGACATCGCCGACATACGATATAGTTCCTTGGAATACTTCGTCGGGATAGGCAGACACATGGACTGCAACCTGCTGATTCGGATCAACAGTCGCGCGGTGCAGATAGGAGATGTCTTTTTCCGATACATTGCCCACGACCCAGACCGTCGAGAGGTCGGCGACCACGAACAGTTTTTGGGTCGTTTCGACCAGCTCGCCTTTAGTGAGGTCGCGCGCGATCACTCTCCCGGCAAAAGGCGCCACAATGGGAATCTGCGAGCGGATCGTTTGGGTTCGCTCCAGGGCTGCGATTTCTTTGTTGCCCATGCCTAACAACCTGAGCCCTTCACGAGCCTCCTGCGCCTCGGCGCGGACACTGATCATCTCTCCTTCGCGGCGCTGCGCCTCCGCCAGGCCGATAACTTTCTCTTCGAAAAGATACTGCGCCCGCTCATAGGCCTTCTCCGCTACATGCCGCCGCGCTCGAGCCTTCAAATAGGCAGACTGGGCCAGTCCGAGATCGCTGCTATGGAGCACCGCCAACAGTTGATTGGGGGCGACCATCTGCCCTAGATCGGCATGTACCTCGGCCACCCGCCCACGCACCAGGGTTGTAATATTCGCCAATGCGTTTTCGTTCGGCCGTACGACGCCGGGGAAGGTGCGGTACATACGAAATGGTTTCCGACCGACCGGTTCCACCGTGATCCCTGACCTGGTGACTTCTTCCGGCGGGAGCCGGACAAGACGTGCCTCGTTCAACGAAGGCTTGGACTGGCTCTCCGCCGCCGGAGCCGGAGCAGGCGCACGGTCACAACTCGAGGAGAAGAGCAACAACAAGATGCCGAAGATGGAAAGGTATAGTGCCCCCACAAGATTTCGAAGGCGCATATCACTCCTGCATCGAAATGTGCGCTCGCCGAAAGAGATAGCCATGCCGCTCATTAATTCCTTATACAGGGTCAGAGTGAACCGCCCACAGCGCGCTCAAACCGCGTGAGCGCCAGGGAAAGTTCAAACCGAGCCTGATTGTAATCCACGGTTATCTGACGTTGGACCCGTTGGGCATCGAGAACATCCAGGAGGCTGGAGGCGCCTTGGCGGAAGCTCAATTGGGCGATTCGAAGCGCTTCCTGCGCTTGTTTGATAAGCCCTTCCTCATACACGAGGATCTGCTCTTGCGCCGTTTCCGCCTCCCGCGCATGTTGGTTGATGGCACGGGTAAGTTCGTTCCTTGTGCGAACCAACTCCGCCTCTTCTTTTCGTTGAGTACCGAGCGCCGCCGCAATGTGCCCCTGCTGCCGATACCATATGGGCGTCGGCAGACTCACACCCGCCACCACTCCCTCACGACCCGTCTCTCTAGCGTACGCTCCAAACAGGGTCACGTTCGGCACTCGACCTTGCCGCTCTTTGGTGACAGTAAACTCAGCCTGCTCCACCAACTTGCTCTGGCGCTTGATGACCGGATGTTGGGACAGATCCCTTGCAGCCAAACGCTCCGGATCCAGATGATCCCTGAGCGAACGAAAATCTCCTTGCACCTTATATCGAAACCCCAGCGCTCCGGATGTCAGGGTATCCAATGCAACAAGCTTCACGCGCACCGCATTTTTGGCTTTCGTCATCTCTTGTTTGGCTTTGAGCACTTCTACATCCGCTTTCACCGCTTCGAATTGAGGGCCTTCTCCGGATCGGACGCGAGCTCGGACGATACGAGCCACTTCCTGAACGATCTCCAGATTCTGCTGGAGCAGGTCTACTGTCCGTTCAGCCAACAGCAGTTCGTAAAAAATTCCCTTCACCTCCGCAATGAGGTTCAGCTTGGCTTCATCGAGACCAACCGTCGCACCGGACAAACCCGCGTCTGCCGCGTCCTGACGCGCTGCCCGCATGCCCGGCCATTCCACAGTCTGCTGCAGCGTCATACCATACTCGCTCACACGTGGCCCAGTACTGGGGTCTCGAAGCGCGCCACTCCCTGTCTGGCCTCCGATCGTGGGGTTGGGGTACGCACCGGCTTGAGTCCGCATCCCCTCATTCTCATCGATTACACTCTTTGCCCTCAAGATCGCAGGGTTTCGTTCCAGTGCCAACTCAATGATACGGTCGAGATCGAATGTGAGCATCTCTTCTTTTGCCTGGGTGAAGGACGGCATCAGTACCCCACTCGTCGCCATTGCCGCCATCGCGGTTACCACCAAAACGCAATTCCAAAGACGAGTCGGCATGGGCTGCCTCCTTCGGGTCACGATTAACTTGTTCGATCGAGATCAAAGACGAAACCGGTATCGCACTGCGCTAGCTCTGTGTAGTCGGAGGATGCAACAGCTGGGAGACCAGAAGGGTGGCAGGCGGAATCTTATTCATCAAAGCCAGAAACCGGCGCGACTCACAATCGGACGCACTCAGCCGAGAAATAACGCCGCCATCCGGCGTCTCTTGCGGAGAATCGTCCTCGGAATCGGTCGCTGCACCGGTATCACTGAAATCACCGGCTTGATTAGCCCCACTATCGCCACTCGCAGCATGCAAAATGTCTGCAGTCCACTTGATCTGTGCGACCGGGAACAGCGTGCTTAGCAGCAGCCCGAACACAAGCACGGAGAAGAATACACGGATCCTAATCACAACACCTTTTGAATATGAGGATGCCAAGTTGCCGAAAATTTGTTGAAATAATTCAATCGTTGAATCCCATGGCGGCTAGGGCCACCTTAGGATATTCGACGTAATAGTACCCTTCTCCCAACCTCTGTTACAAGAAAAACCGTTAACTCCGCATTATTCATGATGGATTGTTATGAAACTACGGAGTGCCAGCAATAAATGAGCGGGGCGTGACTTGTGTAACCGATAAGCCCTGTCCCTGCCGGCAGCACTCGTTCCACCATTCTCGCCAGTCTCACTTGAATGAGGCACCCACCCTCTATGTATCGATATGGTTCCTCTACCCCTACCGCCTGCTACACTTATCCCAGTAATAGGTTTGAACTCTCGCCCGATGAAGGGGAATTCGATGTGGCTTCGTCATGGGTCCGGACTCGCGTTAGTTGGTATGCTCTGGGGCTGTTCGATGGTGTCAGGCCCTTCCCTGCCTGCGGCTGTGCCAGTATTTCACGCTGATGCAGCCGATAGCGCCCTCTTGCGCACCATACAACGGGAGCAAAAATCACTTCTGAGCACCTGTGCACAGAACCAGTCCTGCGATCGGGTGCATTTCACCAGGGCGGTAGTCTTGTTATTCCAGAATGGAGAGGCGGCGGCAGCTTCCTTTCAGCAGGCGATTGACGCCGCGCCGAAGGGTCCTTTCGCGGACTCAAGTGAGCGCTGGATCCGCTTTCTGGCCCACGGAAAGCTCCACCACAAGTCCGTCGACGAACCCAATAGGGCATTGTTGGGCGTCATGAAAGGGCTGGTGCGCACCTGGCTAAGACAACAGCGAACAGCCACATCTGTCACCCTGCAGACTGCCGTATCGGCTCAAAACCCAGACATGGCCGTACACACACTTCAGCGACAGGTTCGTGAGCACGATAAACGGATCGCAGAATTGACGGACCAGCTCAGCGCCCTGAGCCAGATCGACTCGGACTCCCAGCAGGCCACGACACGGAGTTTATCGAGAACTCTATCCAGATAGCCGTGGCCTGGCGACATTCCTTAACATCCCCTTTCCCCAGTGCCACTCTGAATCCCAGAAGGAAAATAGCGGCCGAATTGTTCCTCTGGCCTTGACCGGTATAGCTTCCCAGCTTTCCCCCAATGTTGCGCCGGTAATTACTGCAGGATTCTTTTGGCCGTGCTGTTGCCTCTATCGGGCTTCCATTGATCAACAAGCTGTTTCGCGTTCATGATTTCAACTTGCGTCAATTTTTTCGAGAGGATGCCCCCCTGTCGACCGGCCTCTTGGTCACCCTGGGCGGCAGACAACTCAAGCCACATGTATGCCTGAAGTCTGTCAGGCCGTACCCCTTGCCCGCCCCCCGACAGTATTTTCCCCAGACTATGCTGGGCGGGGGAGAAACCCTTGTCCGCAGCAAGCCGCCACCACCGCACTGCTTCTGTATCGTCCTTCTGCACACCCGTCCCCTCCCAGTAATTGTCGCCGAGAGCATTCTGCGCGAACATGTCGCCTTGCAGCGCCGCGAGTCGGTACCACCGAACTGCCTCGGCCTTATCCTTGGGGACATCCCTGCCGTGATCATACGCCTGGGCTAACGCAAACTGCGCTTCAACATTTCCCCGCTCAGCCTGTATACGTAGCCGTTCAATTGGAAAGACCGCTCTGGCTGTCTGCGTGGCAAACTGAGTTGACGTGTCGTGCATGGTGGAAGGAGGCCTTGAACTGCCACAGGCGTTCAACAACACAAGCGAAGCCCAGGCAACTATCATCCGACTCCACATACCTATCCCCTGTAATGGATTACTTTGCCATCGCCGTGCCGTAATAGGTGTCGACGATGACACCGATCTCTTTCAGCATGGCAGTCGGGAGCGTGCCGCCCGCGCAGACGATCACGGCGTCGTTCTTCATAGTGATTTCTTTCCCCGCGTGACTCAGCGTCACATTGTCCGTCCCGATCTCCTTCACGTTGGCATCCACATACACCGTGATTCTTTTTTTCTCTACGCCCAGTTTAAGCAGTTGGCGATTCTTGGACTTCGGGCGGGTAAAAATTTCATCGCCGCGGCAGGAAATGGTGACCGTGGTGTCGCGTTCTGCGGCAATCGACAAGGCGGCTTCCGCTGCGCTATCTCCACCGCCCACCACCAGCACATGCAGCCCACGATATTGCTCCGCATCGATTAGGCTGTAGACAACCTTGGATTGCTCTTCCCCCGGCACGCCGAGCTTGCGGGGCGTACCGCGCCGGCCGATGGCAAGGAGCACGTTCTTCGCTTTATAATTATCCTTCGACGTCTTCACCAGGAAACCGCTTCCAGTTTTTACGATCGAATCCATGCGCTCCGAGAAATTGATCTTGATGTGATTCTCACGGGTAATCTTGCCCCAAAACTCCAGCAGCTCCTCTTTCGTAATTTCGTACCTATTGAACTTGCCGACAATGGGCAGCGTCATGGGCGCCGTCATGGCCAGTTTCCGGCGCGGGTAGTGAAAGATTGAACCACCGAGCGAGTCTTCCTGCTCGACCGTCACGAATTTCAGTCCGGACTCCTTGGCCGCCAGCGACGCGGAGATACCGGCCGGCCCCGCGCCGACAATCACCACATCCAGCTCGTCCCCCTTCGCTTTGTTTTTCCTGATCGTCTCAATCGCTCGTTTGCCTTGATCCACTCCCTTGCGGATCAATCCCATCCCTCCCAACTCCCCGGCAATAAAGATACCGGACACGTTGGTTTCGAAGGTCGGTTTGACTTGAGGGATATCGATCCCTCGTTTCTCCGTCCCGAACACCAGCTGAATGGCTTCCACTGGGCAGGCCGCCTCGCAAGCCCCATGACCGATACAGTGATCGGGCTGCACGAGCGTCGCTTTCCCTCTAATGATCCCGAGCGCATGCTCCGGACAGGCTTTCACACAGGCGCTGGAGCCGATACACTTGTTCGTATCGATCACCGGATGCAGGGTGAGAGGCTCAGGGATACTTTCCTTCTCTGTTTCCTTCAGACGGGCACGATAGTGAGTTTCCCGCTTATGATGACGGCGGTAATACAGAGTCAACGCAAAAACCACCGGCAAGAGGTAGAGCATGGTGATGAGATATGATTGAGACATTCGACCTTCCTATCGCTATGGAATTTCACGATCGATGACGACGGTGACCCTGCTGTTACCAGGCTTCACCGGCTGACTCATTCCCTCCAGATCGCCACGTTGCGGCCTGGCCTGGCCGGACTTCGACAGACGCGCCACAATCACCACCGATCCTGCGTCGGACAGTTTCCTGGATGGCATGGGGCTCGTTGAGTCATCAAGCCGGAACGTAAAGGGCAGATCCAGTTTCCTGGCCCGCACGATCGACACAGGCATAGGCGGGCCGTTGATCGCCCGCGCAAACACGAACAACGTATCCGTTGGGGCGCCGTTGCCAGCAAGATTCGGCGCCAGGTTCACTGTCCCACTGATTGCAGTAGCCTGACCGCTAGGCTTTGCCGAAAAGGCGGCCAGACTGACCGCCTTGGCCATTGCCGGTTGTTCGCCGGCTAATCCTTTGGCTTCGGCGATATCCGAGAGCAGTTCTCGTCGGACGTCTCCTTCCGCATCTGGGGGGAGATGCGCGTCAGCTTGTTCCCAATACCGCGCTGCTTGCCTAAAGTCACTACGGTCGAATGCCACAGTCCCGGCTAACATCAGCGCTTTGACATGGTTCGGATCAATCTTAAGCGCCTGCTGAATCAAGACTTCCGGCTTCCCTGCCAGCTTGCGGCCATGCAGCATGCCGAGAGCATCGGCATAGTCGACAAGCAGCTGGGGGTCGTCAGGGATCAACTTCATCGCCCTCTCATACATCGGCATCGCGTCGGCATGCCGCCCGATTTCTACATACGAGCGAGCGAGAAGAGCCCACCCCACTCCGTAGTCTGGACTCTGCTCGAGTCGTTTTTTCAGCCGCTCGGAAAGCGCATCGAGCCCTTCGGATGTTTCGTGGGCATTGTCCAACCCGGCTCGTGCCGCTGATGAGGATACGGTGGGAAGTATGATCGCCTGCTGATTACCCCACTCCAAGTACAGCAATCCGCTTACGACCGGAATGATGACCGCTATTGCCACTCCAACCGCTCGGTTGTTCACCGGCCACAATCGCGCCAGCGGGCCAGCCTCAGCCGGCCCAGTCTCGTCAAGCAATCGCCGTTCGAGTTCCCGCTTCGATTGTTCATATTGTTCATCGGTCAGCATGGTGCGCTTATGGTCCTGATCCAATTCGGCAAATTGCTGGCGATAGACCGACAGCGCCTCTTGACCTTCTTCATTCTTCGATAGCTCTTGGCGCTTGAACAGCGGCCGCAGGATCAGACCCATGACGAGCAACGTCATGATCCAAGCAATAAACCAAAATGCGAGGGTCATGAATGTCCCGCCTCTCGTGGCATGTGAGCGAGACATGTATGACGTGCGCAACTCGAAGTTCTGAGCGCTGAGTTCTGAGTGCTGAGCTCGAAGCTCCGACCAGGTCCGTCTTCAGCCTTCATACAGCCTCACCCATCCCATTTTTCTTGCGAGCCCCACCCCACTCACTTGTCGCATGGCACTCCGCCATTTCGCGACAAGCCTCCTGAATATGCGTACTAAGAGAAGTCCCATCGAAGACCGAAGAAAAAAAACTGCCTCGAGGTCGAGTCTTTTAATGTCGCGCTCTGTGTCAGCGTTTTCTCCAGCCCACCTGAGGCTTCGAGGGTCCAATTATCGAAAAAGCGATAATTTATTCGAGCCGTCGGGGTCACGCGATACAGATCGACGTCAAAACTGTCTTTCTGATGATAGAGCAGAACAAACGTGTCGAACTGCACATTTTGTCCGAGGCGAGCCAATGAATTGAGCGTGAGGGATTGTGCTCGGTATGCCTGGCTCGTAATGTAGCTGGCGTTTGCCACAAAGGTCATATTCTCAACCGGAAAATTCGTTCCAATCGCTTGCGCCGTATAGGTCCATATATTTCCAGTCCCAGGCAATGCTTGCAAGGAACAAGCGGCGTCGGTCGTCGCGTTCGGGTTGAGAAAGAGGGTGCTGCTGCCTGGCAGGATTACCAAGCAGTTTGTGGCCCCTGTGCCGGAAATTCGATTGAGACGGACGTCTCCACCGAGCTGCCAATCCTTGCTCACGGCATGAAGCACCCCGGCAAGAACCTGGTCGCTGGTCGCGGTTACAGCCTTCGCCTGTTCCCGCAAGAGACTTTCGTTCGTCGGATTGATGTTCTGAAGAGTGGCATTCGGAGTCCCGAAGAGCGCATTTGTCGTTTGCAAATAGGGCGTTCTTCGATGGTCCAGCAATACGGTATAGGTCGTCTTGTCGGTCACCCAGGTTCCGTTGAGCATCGCGACGTTAAGAACGTTGTACGACACGTCGTAGTCGATTAAACTGAACGCATTCTTCCCGTTTGACGCAAACCGCAATTCTGTCCCTACTGCTCTGCGGTCCACTACGCCGTTGACCATCTGGTTGATGACGTACAGATTGGCGTTCCAGGCCTGCCCGATCGGACCGATATCCACATTCGCCCCGTAAAAGTAGCGGCTCAAGTCCGCCCGAAAATTCCGAGGATCGTCCGGCACGTAGTTGGAACTCAAGCTGAATTGCCGAGGCTGACCTGCGATAAGGTTCACATTCAGGAATTGAGGCACGGCGACGTAGCGTACCCAGGCTCCGTCGAAACGGAAATCCAGTACACCCCCTGTATTTCCAGGCTGTCGGCCGACTCGGATGAAATATGAATCCTGACTCGCATGTTCGAAGTAGAGGGCTCTAAGCCTGCTGATATCTCGCCTTAGGTCTGTGGTGGCCAGGAAGTCGTGCGACTGCGTGCCGCGCACAACGAATTTGTTGTCGTACTCGTCTTTCCGGTATCGTCCTGTTACGTCGAACGCCGACTGCAGCAAAGACTGGTCTTGGTTATGGCGGTTCGTGGTGCTATTCGCCACTTTGTCCGTCGTCGTTGTCTGGGAATATCCGCCATAATAGTACGTGTATGCGCTCCCGTAGACCCGCGTTTCATCGATCTTCTTACTCGGCCTGCTGGCCTTGGATTGTGCAAATTGACCCGTAGTCTCCTCCAACGATGCCAACCGTTGACGTACCCTCGCCGCTTCTTCTCCCTCCGGGAAAAGCTTGAGGTAGAGCTCATATTCCGTTTTCGCTTTTGCATATTCCTTGTTCCGTTGCCTCGCCACTCCAACCCATTCCTGAGCCCCTCGCGATTGCTTATTCGGCGGGAGATTGAGCAGTGCATTGAATATCTGCACTGCGCTCTCATGCTCTCCGACGTTCAGCGCCTTACGGCCCAGCTTCATTAGATCTTCAGCATAGGCCTCGACATTCATCCCGGGACCAAACGGCGGAATGTCGAACGACTGTTTCGGTCCCTTCTCTTCCAGCGATGGCGATGATGGGGTGTCAATCTCTTGCGGAAGCGCCGGGCGATCTAACTTGACCGAAATTACAATCCGGCTGCTGCTTCTGATGTCCCGCTGGCTCACGCGAAACCGCACCGGTTTGGCAAATTGAATTGAGAGACCGTTTGTCCCTTGGTCGGGAAATGTAACGGAAAATTTCGGGATCAGGTCGCTGGGAGGCGATGTTGCTAACTCTCGCGGGAATCTGCGCGAGCGATCCAGATCGGGGAAGTCGAGAAATATTCTAATGAGATCGCCTTGTTGGGAGGGGGTATGCCGTAAATACAGTGCCCGCGCATTGAAGATAATATGGATCTCCGCAGTTGTCGGGGTTTCGACAATCTCAATGTGGTCAAGAACCTGCGCAGCAACCGAAGTCGGCGCTAGAAGGCCACATAGGGCAAAGACTCCGCACAGAAAGATTGCCCACGCCGCAAGGCGTAATTTCCCCAGATCAATTCTTGTCAAAGAAATCCTCTGTAGATGGGAGGTTCGTTCAATCCAACACTAATCCGATGAATCCGTCGGCAAGCACATACACCGGAGACCGGCATGATCGTTGAGGAGAAGTAGCAGTAAGACAGCGCCCCTGGCCTGTGGCGTTTTCGTTCTCCAACCCATCATTGATTCCCTCCTATTTCTTAAAGGGTTTGGTGGTGTGGCACCCGGAGGTGTCACAGGAAAGGGGTGTCCGATGGCTTCGTCAAAAACTGTTGCCGACTCTGTGGCAGCCAGAGTTGTCGCAAGAGTTTGGCGCATTTGAGTTTGGCCTAGGTCTAGTACTCGTATGGTCCGACGGTCTAGTACCCTGCACGCCTAACCAATTCATGCCACGCTCATGACAGGTGTTACATTGCCCTGGCGTCGCCACCACCGAACTGTGGTATCTCGATCCGGCAAAGGCCGTTGTGGATCTGTGACAGGTCTCGCAGGCCGTGGAGACCGGGATGTGGTTTGCTGGTTTACCCAACGCCGTCGAGCCGTTATGGCAGGTCGCACAGCCCGTCGTAATCCCTGTATGACTGAATTGTGCGCCCGTAAAGGTCGTCGTCGATCGATGGCAGGTCTCACAGGACTGCGTCGTCGGTACGTGCGATGCTGCCTTGCCCCGCGCCGTCGTCCCGTTGTGGCAGGTCGCGCAGCCGTTCACGATCCCCGTATGATTAAATGCCGCCCCTGCAAATGACGTCGTGGATCGGTGGCACGTCTCGCAGGCCTGTGTCGTCGGTACGTGCGATGCTGCCTTGCCCCGCGCCGTCGTCCCGTTGTGGCAGGTCGCGCACCCGCTCACGATCCCCGTATGATTGAATGTCGCCCCCGCAAATGACGTCGTCGATCGATGGCAGGTCTCACAGGACTGCGTCGTCGGTACGTGCGATGCTGCCTTGCCCCGCGCCGTCGTCCCGTTGTGGCAGGTCGCGCAGCCGTTCACGATCCCCGTATGATTGAACGCCGCCCCCGTAAACGTCGTGGTGGACCGGTGGCACGTCTCACAGGCTTGCGTCGTCGGCACATGCGTGGCTGCCTTACCCCGCGCCGTCGTCCCGTTGTGGCAGGTCGCGCACCCGCTCACGATCCCCGTATGATTGAACGCCGCCCCTGTAAACGTCGTGGTGGACCGGTGGCAGGTTTCGCAGCCCGCCGTCGTCGGCACATGCGTGGCTGCCTTACCCCGCGCCGTTGTTCCGTTGTGGCAGCTCGCGCACCCCGCCACGATCCCCGTATGATTAAATGCCGCCCCCGTAAATGTCGTCGTCGATCGGTGGCAGGTCTCACAGGCCGCCGTCGTCGGCACATGCGATGCTGCCTTACCCCGCGCCGTCGTCCCGTTGTGGCAGGTCGCGCACCCGCTCACGATCCCCGTGTGGTTAAACGCCGCCCCTGTAAACGTCGTCGTCGACCGGTGGCAGGTTTCGCAGCCCGCCGTCGTCGGCACATGCGTGGCTGCCTTACCCCGCGCCGTCGTCCCGTTGTGACAGGTCGCGCAGCCGTTCACGATCCCCGCATGGTTGAATCCACCACTGACAAGTAACCAGTTTGCTACACCAACCCGATGGCAGGAGTCGCAAGAAGCAGTTGTCAGAAGGTGACCGGACGACTTCCCCCTTGCCTGGACGCCGTTGTGGCAAGTTGCGCAGGTGCCCGGCACAACCCCTGTGTGTTTGAAAGCTGCCCCAGTCCAGCCAACCGTCCGATGGCAACTGTCGCAGCTCATGGTCGTTGGAATGTGTGTGCTGGGCTTGCCCTCTGCGGTACTTCGATTGTGGCATTTGGAGCAGGTTCCTGGAGCCACTCCGTTGTGTGTAAAAAACGCAGGGGTCCAACTCGTCGTCCGATGGCAGCTGCTGCAATTGACCGTGGTAGGAAGGTGATTCGCCGGCTTAAAGGTGGAAACGACTCGCCCGCCTGGTGAATGGCATTGCGCACACTGTGTCGGCGTTCCTCTGAAAATACCTTGCAGGTGGCACCGTTGACATTCAACCTGTGCATGGCCGCCACTGAGCGGGAAACCGGTCGCACTGTGATCGATTTCAATGTCTGTGCGGACTCGTCCTTGAGCATCGGCGGTATCCGGCATCAACAGTGTCGCGCCGCATACCGCGAGAAATCCGGCGACGATTGCCGAGGCAAAGAACTGAAGCCCGGTACGCCATATCGATTGACTCATGTTTGCACCTGTCATTGCAGCTCCATTGCACTTAGTGTTGCCGCTTATTACTTTCTTCACTCACTGGGAATTGAATCCCATTGTTGTTTCGTCGTGGGCGTTGTACAGGAATTCGCGGGAGTGCCATCCCGGTCGCGGTGGCATTACGCAAGAGGTATGCCTTGGGGGAGAAAACATCACAGGCATGAGGTTTCTGCGTGGAACGGAGGATCTCATGCGTAGACCTACCCATAGGACAGAGGACTCATCCTGTACAAACGAGTAGGCCTGCACATACAGGCGCTACAGATGAAACTCCTTCGCCTTAGGTCGTAAAGATCCAAAGCCCTTCAAGTTAGTGTGCTGAAAAGCAGGCCCAGGAGTTGCTCTATTGTAGCCGCGACCTTCGGCGCATTGGTTACAACCAAATCAACACACCAACCTTCACTACACATTAAGGTGAATCACCATGCCTGTCGTTGAACCTCTCGCTCAAGTCAGAGTTAGAACGACCGCCGTACCCCGTCCGGTGGCAAAACCAGTCTCAAGGCCGGATGGCACCGCGTCCTCCGCCCCTTCATCTTCTTTCTTAAATCGACTCCTTGTCATCACAATCATGGGCCTCTGTCTGTGGGTGGGCTACAAGGTGGCGACAGGGAATTATTACACCCCACGCTCAAACTTCGGCTTTTACCTGGGAGTTGTCGGCTCAACGATGATGCTCTTGATGCTGGCCTACCCTCTGCGCAAACACGTGAGCTTCATGCAACGATGGGGTGCCCTCAAAAATTGGTTCCGCCTCCATATGATCATGGGAATCGTCGGTCCAACCCTCGTGCTGTTCCATTCCACCTTTCATCTCCGATCCGCCAACGCGACGATTGCCCTCTTCAGCATGTTAGGGGTCGTGATCAGCGGCATCATCGGCCGTTTTGTCTACACCAAGATCCACTATGGTCTCTATGGCAGGCGCGCCACGCTGGGAAAAATTCGGGAGGAGCTCGCAGGCCTTTCCAGCGAGGCAAAATCACGGCTGCACTTTGCGCCTCGCGTGGAAGAATGGCTCCAATCGTTCGAACGTGACTCGATGCAACTTGATCGCACCTTCACCTCACACCTCTTCAGCCCTCTGACGATCGGATTGAAACGGAGCATTTTGACTTTTCGTTGCAAGCGTGAACTGCAGAAAATTCTGAGAACCGAGCGGCATCCGGACATCCGTGGGGGGGCGCCGGAAGCGATCCAATTGGCATCGTCGTATTTACGAGAGTGCGAGCGCGTCGCCCAATTCAGCACCTACGAGCGCCTCTTCTCCTTATGGCACGTTCTCCATATTCCTTTGATCTACGTACTGGCCGCTTGTACGATCTTTCATATCGTAGCTGCCTATATGTACTGACTCTCAATCAACCTATCGTGCTGACCTTGCGCCATTACAGCCTCCTCACCCTCCTGGGCATCTTGATGCTCATGGCCGCGCCGGCCGGGGCTCAGACTGTCGAGTCGGCATTGATGCCGGGGCAGGTAATCGAAGGCCACGCGAAATGGGAAGAGGATTGCACGAAATGCCACAAGCGTTTCGACAAGGCGGCACAGAATACGCTCTGCCAAGATTGTCACAAAGACATTCGTGCGGACGTCGAGCAGAAGCGAGGATCGCATGGGCGATTCAAGGAGCAGCGCGAATGCAAGGAATGCCACACAGAGCACAAGGGCCGACCGGAGAATATTGCACCGATCACGGAACTGACTTTCAGTCATGAACGGACGGACTTCCCACTCAAAGGCGCTCATGCCGACACGAAAAAAATCGAGTGCAAGGCTTGCCACAAGCCCAAGGTGAAGTATCGTGAGGCGCCGTCAGATTGTTACAGCTGCCATAAGAAAGACGACAAACATAAAGGCAAGCTGGGAAACGCCTGCGTCGATTGTCATACGGATCGGACTTGGAAGGAGGTCCGCTTCGACCATGACAAGACACGGTATAAGCTGCGCAACAAGCACGTCGAAGTCCCCTGCATCGGCTGCCATGCGAACGATCGTTATAAAGACACTCCGATGGACTGTTATTCCTGCCACAAGAAAGACGACAAACATCGAGGGCAAGAGGGAACGCAATGCGAAGAGTGCCACAACGACCGGTCATGGAAGAAGTCGCCATTCGACCATAACAAGTCGCGCTTCCCCTTGATGGGCAAACACGAAAAGGTGGAGTGCACGAAATGTCATCTCACGCCGGCATTCAAAGACGCGCCGACGGACTGTTATTCCTGTCACAAAAAAGACGACAAGCACAAAGGGGCCTATGGAGAGAAGTGCGAGACGTGCCACGGCGCGAGCGATTGGAAAACCATCACGTTCGACCACGACTTACATTCCCTGTACCCGCTGCGGGGACGGCACATCGCGACAAAGTGCGAGTCTTGCCACAAGGGACACCTGTACAAGGAGAAGACCCCGGCGGACTGCCATGCCTGCCACAAGAAAGACGACAAGCACAAGGGACGCTTTGCCGAGAAGTGCGAACGGTGCCACACCGAACGGGATTGGAAAGTATCCCTCTTTGAGCACGATCACGATACGGCCTATCCCCTGAGGGGAAAGCATCGGACGGCAAAGTGCGAGTCCTGCCATACAGGATACCTATATAAGGACAAGACACCGGTCGCCTGCTTTGCCTGCCATAAGAAGGACGACAAGCATAAGGGCCGCTTTACCGAGAAGTGCGAACGCTGCCACACCGAACGGGATTGGAAGGTATCCCTCTTTGAGCACGATCACGATACGGCCTATCCACTGCAAGGAAAGCACAGAACCACCGGCTGCGAGAGTTGCCATAAGGGGCAGCTCTATCAAGACAAGACGCCCACGGACTGCTATTCCTGCCATAAGAAGGACGATATGCACCTGCGCAGGCTGGGCACGGAGTGCCAGAGCTGCCACAGCATCAGAGACTGGAAGCTTTGGGACTTCGATCACGACAAGCGCACCAGCTTCAAACTCGACGGTGGGCACAAAGGGCTCGATTGTTATGCCTGCCACACCGAACGTATGGACAAAAAGGTCGCGTCATCGTCCTCCTGTGTCGGTTGTCATAAGAAGGATGACAAGCATGAGGGAAGTTTCGGCCCACAGTGCGACCGGTGTCACGAAACGACGAACTGGAAGACCATCAAGCCTGGCACCAAAATCTTTCGCAGTAAGTAACCGTCGCCGGCTGTTTGAACGTTCCACAGGAAAGGCGCTATGGAATACCGACGCGATATCTCATTTACACTCAAGCTCCTTGCCCTCGGGCTTGTCCTCTTTGTCGGGTACCAAGGATGGTTGAAACCGACCTATTTGAGTCCGGGGCCCGCATCACGGCAGCCTTTAGACAGTCCCCCGGTACAGCCGGTCCCCGACTTCACGTTACCCGGAACACCAGACAATCCACCCTGGGACGTTCCGCAAACCAGGCTGATGAGCCTCGGACGAGCGCCCTTAGAAGCGCTCGATCTCATTCGTGACGACGTGGAACGGGGAAACTACAGGGAAGCAGAACGCCGGCTCAGAACCCTTTCCCGCAAACAGCTGGGGAAAGCCCGGGCCAACCAATTCGTCGCGGCGCTCTGGAACAATCTCGGTGTGCAACAGGAAAAGTTCGGCGGGAGCGCTCTGTCTGTCAAAGCTTTTAAAAAAGCCGTAGAATCCGACCCCGCCAGCCCACTTGCCCATATGAACTTGACGCAAGCCTACTGGGAACTTCGCGATCCGTCGATGACGCCTCAATTCCTCGACAGAGTCATTCGGCTGAACCCCGCCGACCCGTTCCCGCATCTTGCGCTGGCTGAATTACTATTGGAGAAGGGGGATAGGACATCAGCAAGAGCCCATCTCAACCTCGCGCAGGCCCAAGCCCCATATGACCTCCATCTCCAATCCTATCGCGCGACACTGGTTGCACGGGCAGGCACAGAAAACCAGGCACAACGCCAAACAGTCGCACTCGCCCCCTCAGACCCATCAATAGCTATAAGCACCAGATCCTCCTCAGACATCCGTCAAGTCCGCATACCGTCCCCTCCAATGCCACCCGCTAATCCACCGGCCCCCTCCATTGTTACGCAAGAAGAACTGCAACCGAAACCATTTGCGCCACGAGACACCACTCATTTTGTCGTTCAGTTCGACGGGCCTGACGACCAAGTCACATGGGTACGCATCCGCGCCATGCTTGAATATGCCTACGAAGAGATCCCTCAGAGGTTCGGACATGTGCCTGCCGGACCCATAACAGTCGTGCTGCATACAGGGCAGAAATTTTCCGGCCAGGGGGGAGTCCCAGATTGGGCCGACAAGTTGTTCGATTCCAGATCCGGCTCGATCCACCTCCCCACCCAAGGCGCGCTCGATGATCTTGCGTTGTTCAGCCGCGTAGCCCGCCATCAGTTCGTCCATGCGCTCTTTCATGAGCAAGCCACAAATGGAAGCGCCGCTCCTCCAACATGGCTGGTGGAGGGGCTAGCCATCCATCTGACAGAAGACCCCTGGCCTGACATGGAGGACTCACGAGAACAGAACTCTCCGCTCTTGCCGTTGTCTTCTCTTCACGGATCGTGGGCCCAGCTTCCGACAACCTCTGTGCCAGCCGCGTACCTCACGGCCACTGCCGCCACCCAACACCTCATCGAACGGTATAGCATGTACAGTGTCCGCCAACTGATGAACCAACTCATGGCCGGACAGACCCTTGAGGCAGCCATGCAACAGAAGTTGTCCCTATCGTACGAGCAGTTTCAGCTCCAGTGGGCGAAAATCCATAAGCCCCATGTGGGTGAGCGCAGTTCATGAGTGCGCGACTGGCAGAATGCCAGGGTTCATCTGGCTAGTTTCGTTCAACCAAACAAACAAAAGATCAGCCGGATTAATCGCTTCTTACGCCACAGATTGGCAGGAATAGGAACAAAGGAGCCTTACTTACCTTACCTTGGAGAGGTCTGCGACGATTCTCGCCTCGGTTCCGTCCAGAAAATTTACAACGAAGACGGAGGGCGCCGTGGGATCGAATTTTTCATAGGCAAACAGGGCGGTAAAGCGCGACCGGTAGGTCGGACCGTTTCCCTCATTTTTCCTGCCACGTTCGGCCTTTCCAATATCGACGGGCTTGATCTTCTTTGAACCCTGTTGCAGCTCGATCAACGCTCCCTCTGCAAAATACTCGTCGTCGCCACAGAGTTGAACTTCAATCTCCATGTTGGGCATGTCCATCACTTTCCTGATAAACTCCTCGGGCATGCGCACATCCATCTTCCGCTTCTTGGACTCAGCCGCTTCCTGCCGGCCAAAGGCTTCAAGTCGATAGCGTTTGGTCCTGAGGATTGCACTGGCCCCGCACGAATCTTTTTCCGGATCGGCTCCCACACGCGTAACCATGGAGGCCTGCTGCAGGACCCTCTTGACCTCCTCCGGGGTATTGGCCTTTTCCAACGGCGCCCGCCCAGCTTCCAAGGCCCTCTGCGCTTCTTCCGCCGAGAGCTTCACATCGATTGCCAAAGCCGGCTGGAGCCCGACAACCGTCACTAGGCCCATGACCGCACAGGCAACGACGCTCGCCACCGATGCCAGGGATCGCACGCGCATGACTCCCTCCCTATTACAAGACAGAGATTGATGAGGCAGCATTTTACGGACCTCCCCTACCCTTTGCAATTAGGCTGAGAAACGCGCCCAGTTGGCATAGGGTTTGGTGGCATAGAGTGCGTCGAGATCGACCAGCACCCTCACTCCAGCTTGCGTCAACAGCTGCGCGACCAGGCGAAGCGGCAACCCGACCACCGCTGTGAAATCTCCGTCTATGGAATCGACCAGGTCGCCGCCCATCCCTTGAATCGAATAGGCGCCGGCCTTGCCGAGACTTTCTCTCGTGGCAAGATACCGTTCATGTGTTCGTTCATCGAATGGCTTCATCCGAACGGTGGTCGTGGCGAGGGCCACGACATCAATCGCCCGAGCTGAACAGGCAAGCGCAACCGCTGTACGTACATAATGATCGCGGCCTGCCAGACGAAGAAGCATCGATCTGGCCTCCGACAGGTTTGCTGGCTTCCCGAGCACGTCATGATCCAATTCAATGACCGTGTCGCTCCCCAGCACGAATGCCTCAGGCTCTTGCCTCGCAACCGACCGGGCCTTGCCCTGCGCGAAGGATTGCACCTGTTCGATCGCCGAACGTCCCACCACCAACTGTTCATCGAATGATGGGCCCCTCACGTCGAAGGGGATCCCCAGCAAGGCAAGCAACTCGCGGCGGCGCGGAGAGGTTGAAGCCAAAAGGAGCGCCATCTAGAAGGCTGCAGAAAAACTTTGTTTATACATAAAATGCCGCAGTAATCTAACGGGATGCCGCTGCTGCCCAAATAGCTCAGGATGCTCAAAATGGCCGTCCAGCAAGGCCGCAGCGAGCGAAGAGGCAAGGAGGTACGGACCGCACTTCGTGGGGCCGTTCGCCCTTGTAATAGATCTTGGCGAACGGAAAAGCCCCTCCAGTGCTTCCGATTTCCGAACAACTCTCGTTGAGCCTCTGAACGATGCGAGAACGATGCTGGCGGACTTTTTCAGCATCCTGCTAGAAGGCCGGAGTGGGTTCAGAGTCTGACGGTGGCACTTGATCGGGCACATCGGCGAGGCTCGCGCAGTGGGCATGAAAGTCGTCGAGCACCTGCTCCAGATCAGCGACTGAAGAGACTCGGAACATGTTGGCTCGAAGCGAAGCAGCGTGGGGGAATCCTTTACAGTACCAGCCAAGATGTTTACGCATCCGCCGAAACTGGCCCTGCCCACAGGCCGCTTCGAATCGTCTGGCATGATCGAGGAGCATGTCAAACCGGGCCTCAAGCGACGGCATCAGCGGTTCTGACACCTCCTCCGCCCCCTGCTGCAGCGCGAGCCTCGCCCCGTCCTTTTGCTGAAAAAACCAGGGGGCTCCGAGCGCGGCCCGTCCGACTAACACGCCGTCTACTCCTGTATCCCGCACACGGCGAACGACATCGCGATAACTATGAATGTCTCCATTGCCGAACAGCAAAGTCCCGCTTCCCTGCGCGATTTTGACCGCCCGGGCAATAGCGGTCCAATCCGCTTCTCCTCGATACATTTGTTGCAGGGTACGGCCATGTAGAGAAATGACAGTCGGCTGTTCCTTCAGGAGCTGTTCGATCCAGCCTTCGACGACTACTACATCGTAGCCAAGGCGTGTCTTGACAGACAGAGGGATCGTTCGCCGGATCGGAAGACGGGCATCCAGACGCTGTTCGTTCATACGATGGATCGCCGCCACTCGTCCGGGCTTGAGATTCGCCCCTTCAAGAGTTTGACCGGCAGCCCAATCGGCGATCCCCTGTCTGGTAGCCCGCATGATGGCCTGAGCCACGTCCGGCGTTCGAATCAGCCCTGCGCCAGACCCGGATGAAGCCACACTCCGCGAGGGGCAGCCCATATTGATGTCCAACCCGTCAAAACCCAACTCACAGACAGCATGGGCTGCTTGATAAAAGAGGTCAGGATCTTTCCCATAAAGCTGCGCGACAACCGGCCGTTCAGCCTCGTGATAAATGAGGGAGTCCAACAGAAACTCCGGCCCCCGACAGACGTCATGCACATGCGTGAATTCCGTGAAGGAGACATCCGGCTTCCCCTGCATAGCCACGGTGTGGCGAAATGTCGCATCTGTCACCCCATCCATCGGCGCCATCCCGATCACTGGTCTGGCGAGTGATTGCCAGAAACTCATCTGGTACGCTCCATCTCCATCACCGGAGTCTCCACTTCGTTTGCCTGGGCATAGGCCTGGCGTAACATGTCGCCTTCTTGCTCGCTGCACACATGCGCGTCCGGCGCCAACTCCCTCACAAATTCGAGGAACCGTTCGATCTTGAGGAGGAAAAAATCATACGACTGTGTGAGCGGGCGCGGCGAGCGAAACCAGAAGGTGACGAACGTTGATAGGTTGATGCCCCGCTCCGCCAAGATCCGGCAGGTTTGAGGAAACATCTCGGCAAGATCCCCTCCCCAGTGGAGAATCTCATACGGCATATAGGAGGTGCTGTACCGTCTGACACCGGTTGTGTCCCCGGCTGCTTCCTCCCATTCCAAGCCTGTCATGGGGGTTTGTCCTGAAATGATTCGCGCATAACGCGCATAGTCATCACGCAACTGCTGCCGATCAGACTGGCACACCGGCCCCTGAACCGACATTGAACAAGGTATCAGACCGATCGATTGTTCTACGTCCATTCCTCTCGCCATCGTCTGCTGAACGGAAATAGAGAAACGCCGAACAGCCTCTGCATATTCATTCACAATCGTCTTGACCGGTTTGGTATCCACTTCCAGCGCTACAGCCCGGAGGCTGGAGAGGTTCGGATGGGACAACACCTGCTCAAGCATCGTAAAGAGGATCGACGGAATCGGGGCTGCATGGGCGTCGATCCATTCAGGAAGCCCCTCTCCCTCTTTTAGCGCACCAGCCGACTCATGGCAGGCCAACCCCGCCACGTGGATTTGGACGACCCGCTCCAGAGGAAATTCATCGAGGAATTCTCTGACGAATTGTTCAAGGGATATCCGTCGGCAGGCGCCGGTATAGCGATAGACCGTCCAGAGGTGCCCGATATCCAGCACGAGACCACAAGGCACCAACTCTGTCACGAGCCTGAAAAAATGGGGAATCGGTATCGTGCCGGCGGAAAAATATGTAAGCGGCGGCATTTCCAAAAGGAAAAGCGGCGCCATCACACCGGCGCCACGACATTGCCGATCTATCGCCCCCTGAACCGTCGCGATATTGTCCGCGACCACCTCCGCGCTCAACTTCGTATACAGTGGAGGGACATAGGTGCCGAATGAATAACCTGCCATCTGCTTCATTGCGCATTCATGGTTCAACCAGAGGCTCTGTATGCGGTTGAGTTGCGCGACTATCTCGCCAACATTCTCCTGAAAGAACGGAGACGCTTGAACGTCCGGCTGGGTGATCCACAGACCCTCCCCGTGGTATGACAGCGGTATGTCAGGAATAGCCTGCCGAACCGATACCAATGCCGTTGTTGTCGCCTTGAAAACCTCGAAGTAGCCGGGCTGGAGTCCTCGCTCCCTGAGCGCATTGACCAATTCGAATAGATCGGGAGAATAGACATCGACCGACAAACCCATGCCCAGTGGCGGGATGCTCCTGAGGCGGCGCTGAAAGTCCCGTTGAACGAGATCTGGGTCAACCATCGATTCCCCCTTGTGCGGCTCTATCAATTGGCCTAGTCTATTCGCTGAACCCCTTGTTTGACAAGGGAAGCCCCTGTCACAGACCAGGGGGGCCCGTCTGCTATACTTGGCTTACGTCGCCAGGGGCAGAATCCTCACGAGTCGTGCAGGCGAAAATCGGGGGAAGTTTCGAGCCCATGCCGATCGACGATGACAAGCCCTTCACAACAACACATTTCATACCAACTATGGTTGCCCATATGATGACACCGGGAGTGGTACAAGTTCCGGGAGACGTATCGGTCAGTGAGGCTGCGCTATTGCTCGAACGAGAAAAGGCCCCTTGCCTGCTCATCAAGGATACTGACACCAAGTTCGGACTCATGACTCCAGCCGACATTGTGAAGAAAGTCGTCGCGCAAGGGCTCGAACCGCACGATGTTGAAGTACGAACCATCATGACACGACCGGTGCAGTTCATCGAATATGATGAGGTTCTGGCAGAGGCCTCGACCCTCATGATAGCGACAGGCGCCTCTCTCCTGATTGTCACGAAACAAAACCAACCGGTGGGGGTACTCAGCGCGCAAGACCTGATGCTCAACCCTCCCAGGCGCGGCACAAGGATCCCTGTCGTCGTGAGCGTGGTCGGGCGACCTTCAGCGCAGGGGCTTAACTATAACGCCATGATCCTCCAGCTCAATCATCTCGGAGCGTTAATTGAATCTGCGACGAAGCTCGCGGCAAAGGCTAACGTCGTATTGGCATTCTCCATTCCTGGCCAAAACACGCCGTTGACTATTCGTGGGAGGGTTATCGCTAACGAGGCTCTCGGAACAAAAACGGATAAGCCTTCAATCGAACCAGGCTGCTGGCATGGCGAAATTCAGTTTACAGACCTCTCGTCCTCCGATCTGACCAGGATCAGGGCCTGGGCGCTTCAGACGATGCCTCCATCCCCTCACACCATCTAAGCTCGCGCATATTCTCCGTTCTTTTGACCAATAGCCGGTCAACTGATAGACTTTCTTCTCTCCCAGCCAGGTGGCAGATCGCAGGCCGGATTAACCACATACCCTAACTTCGCATGGATAACCCAATGAAGACCTCACAGACCCGTTCCCGTCCCCTCCCATCCAATGAGGAGTTGCTTAGCCAAATTCGCCTCCTACTCGACAGTCCTGAAGACGACTTACAGGCCGCGATTATGAAGGAACTGCTGGCTGGAACACTCCGGCTCCATGACTCACACCTGGATATCCTGGACCTCAAAATCGTCAACCGCGCCGTCAAAGAACTGCGGCATGCCTTCCGAGTCTTTCATGACTATCGCGATCGCCCTAAGATCAGCATCTTCGGTTCAGCCCGCACTGCCTCGGATGATCCGAACTACCAGATGGCGTCCCAATTCTCCCGTCGGATCGTCGAAGAAGGGTTCATGGTCATTACTGGAGGCGCCGACGGGATTATGCGCGCGTGCCAAGAAGGCGCAGGGCGCGAGAACAGCTTCGGCGTCAATATCATGCTGCCTTTCGAACAAGGCCCGAATGCCACTATCGCCGATGACCCCAAACTCGTCACGTTCAAGTACTTTTTCACCAGGAAATTGGTCTTTCAGAAAGAGGCCAATGCCATTGCCTTGTTCCCAGGCGGTTTTGGGACACATGATGAAGGGTTCGAAATTCTAACCCTTGCCCAAACCGGCAAGAGCGATCCTCAGCCGATCGTCTGTCTCCAGGCTCCCGGCTGCGACTATTGGGACGACTGGTATTCCTTCATCACACGCCAACTCTTGGCCCGCCGCCTGATTAATGCTGATGATCTCAGCCTGTTCAAAATCACCACGTCCGTGGACGATGCGATCGATGAAATCAGAAGATTCTATCGTCGGTTCCATTCCATTCGATATGTGGGACGACTCTTGGCCATGAGGCTAAAAACCAGCATCTCCCCGGAACATGTGGCCGGCCTTCATGATAGATTCAGCGACCTACTATCCGAAGGCACCTTCGAATTGCGCGGCCCTCTTCCAGAAGAACTTGACGAGCCTGACCTAAAAGAATTGCCTCGATTGACCTTTAGCTCCAACCGCCAGAGCGCAAGCCGGTTACGTCAGCTGATCGACCATCTCAACGCCCTCTGACCTGCATGACTCATGAACGTTTCTGGTGCAATCGCCACTGTGTGGGCGCGAGGCAAGGCTCACTCCTTCCACCCCTAGCCTCTGGCCCCTCTCCTCACAAAGATACTTTAGTCTCGGCGGAGCATCGTGGTATGCTCCGCCACAATGGCTGATTCACCAACACAACACCTGCGCTCTGGGCCGCCCACTATCGTGCTCTTTCACGCCGAATGTGCCGATGGGTTCGGCGCCGCCTGGGCGATCTGGAAACAATTCCCGGAAGCTCGGTTCATTCCGGTTAAACACGGGAATCCGCCTCCTAACGGGTTGCAGAATCAACGAGTCGTCATTGTGGATTTCAGCTATGCCCGCGAAACGCTGGAAACCATGGCAGCAGAAACGCAGACACTCCTCGTGCTTGATCACCACATCACGGCAGAAAAGGCCCTGGCCGGCCTTCCCTATGCCTACTTCGACATGAAGAAGTCCGGAGCCGTCCTGGCTTGGGAATGGGCCCACGATCAGCCTGTGCCATGGCTCCTCGACTATATCCAAGACAAAGACCTCTGGACTTGGGCGCTCCCCTCCAGTCGGGAAATCAACGCAGCCGTAGCCTCCTATCCATTCGACTATCACCGCTGGAGTCACTTCAAGCAGAAGGAATTGGAGCAGGAGGGCCAGGCCATCCTGCGTTATGAAGGCGAGCTAGTCAGCAAGCTTGCGGCGCAAGCGATGATGGTCGAATTTCACGGAGCCGTCGTTCCGTCGGTCCAAAGCGCCGTCTTGACCAGTCAGATTGGGGAACGCCTCTCAGCGGAACATCCGTTTTGTGTCATGTGGCATGACCGCGATGGACGCCGCTATTACAGCATGCGCTCGCGAGAGGATGGGACCGACGTGGGGGCCATCGCCGCCTCTTTCGGCGGCGGAGGGCATACACACGCCGCGGGGTTTTCAGTCCCGCTTGGACTTGACGGTTCGTTACCAGACAACCAAGCGCTCCCTCGATCAGTCATCGACCGCCGCAGGCCTCCGGGTTAACCTGGTTTGTTTGGTTTATCTGGTTGATTTGGTGTATCTAGTTAGTTTCGTCCGACCAAATAAACTAGACAAACGAAACAAACCAAATAACGGTCTTCATACTCGCCATGATCCCTCTGCACGACGATAATCCCACCGAGCGGGCGCCGGTCGTCACGATCGCCACTATCGTGACCTGCGTTCTTGTCTTTCTCTATCAGGCAAGCCTTCCGGCAGGCTCAGGAGAGACCTTCGTCTTTCAGTACGGAGCAATCCCGGCCCTGGTATTTGGAGAGGCCGACCTCCCTGAAATGGGCCTGGCCATTCCCGCCTACGCTACGCTGATCACGAGCATGTTCCTCCACGGAGGCTGGATGCACCTCATCGGGAATATGCTGTACCTCTGGGTCTTTGGAAACAACATCGAAGATGTCATGGGGCATTCGAGGTACGTCGCGTTCTATCTCACATGCGGAATTCTGGCCGCCTTGAGCCATGCCCTCACGGATCCCTCCTCGTCTATCCCCATGGTCGGGGCAAGCGGCGCCATTTCCGGCGTCTTAGGCGCCTATCTCCTCTTATTTCCACGAGCCCGCATATTGGTAATCATGCCAGGCCTAGGCGCAACCAGGGTGGCAGCTGGAATTGTCCTCGGCATGTGGTTCGTGATGCAGCTATTGAGCGGAGGAATGAGCGTTGGCAGTCAAGGAGGAGGGGTTGCCTTCTTTGCTCATATCGGCGGGTTCATCGCTGGAATGGCCCTCATCGGTCTGTTCAAGCGCCCGGACGTGCCCTTCTTCGCGCCAAGCCGTAGGGGTAATTAGCCCGGTTCATTTGGTTTGTTTGGTTTGTCTAGTTTATTTGGTTGAACGAAACTAACCAGATAAACCAGATGAACCAAACAAACCAAAGAAACCATCCAGGTGCTACGCGTCCAACAGCTCACGCACTTTTCCCACCAGCCCGACTTGGCGATAGGGACGTCTCAAGAGATATCGCGGATTGAGGCGATGTGACGCCATTGCCTCGTCGCCATATCCGGACACAAAGAGAGCCTTCATCGTCGGGTATCGCTCCAGCAATCGTCTGGCTAAGTCACGTCCACCGATCTCCGGCATCATAAGCTCAGTCACAGCCACATGGACTGCTCCAGGATGCCGCTGTGTGAGCAACAACGCTTCAACGGATGAGCCAGCCTCCAAGACCTGATAGCGATGCCGCAACAAGGTGGCGACTGCGAGCTTTCGGTCAATTTCATTCGGCTCAACCAACAGGACCGTTTCCTGGCCTTTGGCTGCCACATGTGGTTGGATTGTCGGAGCAAGCGGCCTGCCCTGCTGCACAAGGGGAAGCGAGACCCGCACCACCGTGCCTTCGCCTGGCCGGCTGACAACATCAACATGGCCTGCACTTTGTTTCACAATGCCATAGACTGCAGTAAGTCCAAGCCCCACATTCATTTCCTTTGTGGAGAAGAAGGGCTCGAACATGTGGGCCTGGGTTTCTCGGCTCATTCCGTTCCCGGAATCGCTCACCTGAATCAACACGTTCGACTGGGGCCTGCCCTTCCCATCCACGAGCCCGCCCTCCTGCCCCAAACTCTCCCGCTTCGCTTCAATCCGGAGCCGGCCACCATTCGGCATGGCATCCCGCGCATTCACCGCAAGATGAAGCAGGACTTGTTCGAGTCCTTCGCGATCGACCTCGACATCCATTGGCGCAGCATCGATAACCATGCTGAGATCGATGGAGGCTGGCAACAGGCCTCTCAGCACATCGCGCATCTCCTCCAGTACGGTCTTGAGCGAAACCACCTGTCGGACATGCCCTTCGTGCAAACCCAAGCCGGCCAATCGAGCGGTCACGGCCGCGGCCTGCCCCCCACTTCGAAATATGTCATCGATGGGCCCATAGAGCGGGTCGTCAGCCTTAAGGCGAGAGAGAACCACACCCGTCTGTTTCCCGATCACCGAAACGAGTTGGCTGAGCTCATTGGCAATCCCTCCTGCAACCCGACCGATCACTTCCATTTTCTGCGCCTCATGCAATTGTTGCTCGATGCCTTCTCGTTCATTCTTCTGCTGTCGGAAATGCTCATTCATTCGGGAGAGGTCCCCCTTGAGACCCTTGATACGAACCTCCAGCTGGTCGCGCGACAATTGCAAGGCCCGTTCAGTCTCCTTCAGCGATTCGATACTGCCCAGCAATTGTGCTTTTTGCTGACGTTCGGTCCCGATCGTTTGCAGCGCGAGCCCATAGAATGTGGCCATCACCAACAAAACCGGAAGCCCTAACAGGTGCCCTGGCGACAAAGCGCCGGTTTGAACAACTCCTTCATAGAGAATGACTCCATACCCGGCGCAGAGCAAGAGCGATAGCCCAATAACATGGGAAAGGCGGCGCACCGAAGCGGCGATGAGCATGAGAACGAAGTACGACAGATAGAGTTCCGATCGGGCATTTCCAGAAAGATAGATGGTCGATGTGACGAGAACCGTATCGATCCCGATCACCGTCCCGCTGAACCAGGCGGCCTGCAGAATGACAGCCGGCACATACCATAAACAGAAGACCATCGCCGCCAATCCTACGAGGATCACCCCGATCGTCGAATGGCTTGCGATCAGCCCCTCTCCGAACAATAGTTGGTAGGCCAACATGACTCCGACCAGCGACTGCAGCACGACATATCGTGGGCGCGAAATCGAGCTATCAGGAGACGAATCTGCTGTGGGCGACTCGAGCTGACTCTCAGATGGAATGGCAAAACTGCTCATCTGTATGCTCTCCTGGTTCAGTTGTAGGCGTCCGAGGACAGGAGTGGAGCAAGTCCTATACCGAGTCCAATGGGGCAGAACCGTGTTGATCCAGTGGACGACGACCGAAAAGCTGAACCATTTGGTCCATCCCTCCTACGGCAAGACACAAAATAGAACGCGAGAGGATGGCCAAAAGATGGCTCTCAGATTGAGTTTGACGGGCCTGCAGGATAGCCGAGCGAGACTGGCGGACAGGTGAAGAGGTTCTGAGTTCGAGACGGATCAGAAAGTCGAGATGAGGGAGAGATCGAGGTCCGAAGTTCGAAGTTTTCAAAACTCAGCACTCAGCACTTCCTGTCGCGCACGTCCTGCGCTTCACGCTTCACGAACGACGCAGCTGGTCGCGCATCGTTCGCCGAAATTGCTCGGCTCGATCGAGAGCTTGATCGAACGATTCTCCGAGGAATGTGATATGTCCCATCTTGCGACGAGGACGAATCGTGCGTTTGCCGTAGAGATGGAGCGCGGCACCGGGAATATCCAGCAGGGCTCGACAGCCAGTGCCCTTCATCATCATTGCGGCATCGTCCCCGATAAGATTCACCATCACAGCGGGGCTCAGCAGCCGCACTTCACCAAGCGGCAACCCGCTGACGGCACGAACCTGTTGTTCAAACTGAGACACACTGCAGGCATCGAGCGTGTAATGGCCTGAGTTATGAGGCCGCGGGGCAATCTCATTGATGAGCAGTTCCCCTCCAGGCAGCTGAAACAATTCGAGACAGAATACCCCGACTCCTTCCAGGCGATCCAACACCTGACAGGCAAGAGCAGCTGCTCGCTCGGCCACAGCTGACGCTCCGGGAGCAGGCACCTTTGTGGTCCGGAGAATCCCTTCGTCATGCTCGTTTTCCGCCAAGGGGTAGGCGCAGGTCTGCCCCTCGGTTCCGCGGACCACCAGGATCGAGAGTTCCCGTTCAAACGGCACCAAGGACTCGACGATCCATCTCATACCGGGACGAGCGGAATCCGACAAGGCCCGCTCCACCTCCAGCACATCGGACTCTCGTGGAATTCTCCACTGCCCCTTGCCATCATAGCCGGCTGTTGCGGTCTTGCAGAGGGCGGGATAGCCGACCTGTCTGATCACCGTCGCTAGTTGATCGGGAGCGGTCAGGCCAGCGAAGGAAGGAACTGGAAATCCGTTTGAGACGAGAAACCCCTTTTGTTCAAGACGATCTTGAATCACGCTTAGGACGGCGCTCGATGGACGGACCGGTTTCTGCGCCTCCAACGCTCGACAAAGCTCCGCCGGGATATTTTCCCATTCGTAGGTCACGGCGCTGACCAGATCGGCAAACTGTGTAAATGTACGCTGGTCGGTGAACGAGGCAGGAAAGCTATGCGTGGCAACACGATGGGCCGGCGCCTCAGGATCAGGATCCCAGACCGCGACGCGATACCCAAGACGGCTTGCCGCCATGGCGAACATGGCGCCCAACTGCCCGCCGCCTAGGACACCCAGGACAGATCCTGGCTCAATGACGACCGACTTCACGCCCGTCTACTCGAACGACCAGAGCCCTTCGTACCGGTGACCAGGCCCTTCGCTTCAGGAGACTGAAGCACGGCGTCTGTCTGTATCTGACGGAATAGTTTCACGCGAGCGGCAATCTCTGGATACCGGCCGGCCAGAATTTGCGCTGCAAGCAACGCAGCATTCTCCGCCCCACCGATGGCCACCGTAGCAACGGGAATCCCTCTCGGCATTTGCACGATGGAAAGGAGCGAGTCGAGCCCGCGTAGATTCTCCGTTGGAATCGGCACTCCGATGACCGGCAGATGCGTCTTTGCGGCCAACATTCCTGGAAGATGCGCTGCCCCGCCGGCACCGGCAATAATCACTTCGATCCCACGGCCTGGAGCTTCTTCTGCATAGGAAAACAAGCGATCCGGAGTCCGATGCGCGGAGACAACCATCAATTCGTGGGAAATCCCGAGATCCGTCAGAATCGCCACGGCCTTTTCAAGAATGGGGAAATCGGACTTGCTTCCCCCCAACACCCCGACCAAAGGATGCGAACGATCTGTTTCTCGCCGCCGTGATTGTGGTTGTCTCTTGAGACGAGGCATGTTCGAGCAGACTCTTTCCCTGGACTCTCTGGCTGATGACGATCAACAGAGCCTCCACCTTAGCGATTCTCAGACTGATGGTCAAGCTCGCCTCCTCCATCGGCGATCCGTGAAGCGTGAAACGTGAAGCGTATCTCGTTGGGGATAAGAGCGTATTGCGAATGGCTCATAGCTGGTGGCAACAATACCCTCTCTATTCCAGATCATACGCTCTATGCCCTTTTCTTCGGACAAGAGACGAACGACGCTTCACGAGATACGCTTCACGCGTTTTTCGAACACCGCTGGCGGGCTACCCCTGTAGTTCGGCTTGGACCATGTCCAGCAGGGTCTTCAACTCAAAGGGTTTTTTCAGCGTGCTGTGGGCGCCTAACATCTTGGCGACATCCAGAAAGTTCAGAATACCGATCCTGCCGCTGCCGCCGGTCATGACAATCACTTTCACGTCAGGAAATTCACGTCGCAAGACCATGGTGGTCTCCAGGCCATCCTGATTGGGCATCAGAATGTCTATAATAACCAGATCGGTTGGGGCCAGCCGATATTGCTGGAGGGCCTCCGCCCCATCCCTCGCTTCCGTGACGTGATAACCCACCTGCTCCAATGTTTCGCAAATCAACTGGCGGATTTGGTCTTCGTCATCAACGACAAGAATAGAGGACACCCTGCACCTCAGCGTTGGCAAATAAACCTGAGCCGTGAAGTTTCCAATTTCTAACTTTGGAGAGCCTGTTGTCCAGAATAAACCTGGGAAAACTTTAAACTAGAAACTTATAACATGAAACTAGAAACTCAAAACGCTTCACCATCTTCACGCCTGACGCTTGACGAAGAATGTGGCGGCCTGAGCACGCCGTGAGATATGCAGTTTCTGAAACATATTGGAGAGATAATTCTTGACCGTCTTATCGCTGAGCTGCAGCGCGGCCGCAATTTCCTTGTTGGTCAATCCTTCCGCCACCAACGCCAGCACTCGCTCCTCCTGAGGGGCAAGAGATTTTTCTCGCACCGGGCCGGCTTGATTCGGTCCGGCTTTTATCCAATTCAATGCCCGTTGGGTGACAACCGGATCGAGAAGTGATTGGCCGTTGAAGACAGCGCGAATCGACCGAATCAGCGCGCTGGAATCGATATTCTTGAGCACATAGCCTTGTGCGCCGACCAGCGTGGCTGCCAAGATAGAATCATCCTCCGCATAGGAGGTCAGAAAGAGAATGCGTGTCGCTGGTTGCTTGGCAAGAATCTCACGAGCGGCTTCGACCCCGGAGCCATCCGGAAGCCTGACATCCATCAGGACGATATCCGGCTTAAGTCGCGCGACCGCCTTCACCGCAGCGGCTTTGGATGCTGCCTCACCGACGACGGTTATGCCCCGGTGGTTTGTCAACAAGGTTCGCAGACCGACACGGACCACTTGGTGATCGTCGACCAAGAGCAGGCGAATCGGTTTGCTCTTAACCCTCATTATTCACCATAGCTGCTACCACAATCGCCGATGTGTGGGCGAGAGGTGCGGGGCCAGAGGCTAGGGGCGAAGACTTCCCGTCGAAAGCACGGCTCTTCCCTCTAGCCACTAGCCTCGCTCCCTTGGCCTGTGGCCGGCAAGTCGAGGACGATGCTGGTTCCCTCATTCGGCTTTGACGAGACGCGGAACCGTCCGCCGATCTTCTGCGCGCGAGCGGCCATATTTTCCAACCCATGCCCGGTTCCCTTGGCAACCTCCGGATTGAATCCACGACCGTTGTCGCGAATTCTCAGCCTGACACCCTGCTTCAGCATCTTGAGCGATACCCTGGCCTCTTGCGCGCGACCGTGCTTGATACAATTACTCACCGACTCTTGGATGACACGGATCAGGTGGAGGGACTGTTCTGTCGAGAGGGCCTTCGCAGCACGACCCTCGACCGCGAGGCGTACACGCGTCGGCTGGCTCTCTGTCAGCGATGCCAACATCTGGTGCAGTACTGCCGATATGCCCTTTCCCTTGAGCAGGTCGGAGCCCAGCCCAGCGATGAAGTTTCGGATCTCGCCCATGACAAGGTTCAACTGATCGATAGCCTGATTGAGCGATGCTCTGGACGTCTTGAAGCTCCTTGGAGCCATCGTCAATTTGGCCGATTCGAGGGCGAGGCCCACGGCAAAGAGCGACTGTAAGATGCCATCGTGCAGGTCTTGGCTGATCCGCTCACGTTCATCGAGGGCCGCACGCAAGTCTCGCTCCCGCTGACGTAAAGCCTCTTCGATACGTTTGCGTTCGGTGATTTCGGTCGCAGCACCGAGTATCATCGTCGCGCGGCCTTGTCTGTCGAGAATCGGCCGCTTCACAGTCTGCAGCCAGCGGATTCTCCCCGCCGAATCGGTGATTGCCTCTTCAGGGATGAAAAGATCCTGGAGTGAGTCCATCACGTCCAAATCTTTCTGACGGAAGAACGCCACCTCTTCCTGATTTGGATTGAAGTCGGCATCGGTCTTTCCCACTAGATTCTCCACTGTCGTCCCATACGCATCGGCAACGGCTTGATTGACCAAGGTAAATCGGCCATCACGATCCTTCGCGAAAATAAAATTCGGGTCGATGTCGATCACCTGCCGGAGAAAGGCGTGGGATTTCTGCAGTTCCTCTTCTACCCGCTTGCGTTCGGTGACATCTTGAATCTGCTTGATAAAGTACCAAGGGGTCCCGTCGGCATGTCGCACCAACGAAACGCTCAGCAGAATCCACACGCTGTGGCCTTGCTTGTGAATGTATCGTTTCTCCAGTTGATAGGTGCGGATTTCTTCTTTCATCAACTGCGCAACAAAGGCCAGATCGACAGTCAAATCGTCCGGATGGGTAATGGCCAGGAAGGTTGTGGCCGCCAATTCTTCCTGTGAATACCCGATAATGTCGCACAAGGCTTGATTGACTTGAAGCCAGCGGCCATCGGGCCCGACGAGGCCCATGCCGATCATCGCTTCGTTGAAAGCCTTGTTGAACCGTTCCTCGCTATCCCGCAGCGCGGCTTCGGTCTGCTTGTGCTCGGTAATGTCCTCGCATGTCACCAACACAACGGTCACTCCGGAAGACGACTGGCCCACATGAGCCGTCTCTCTCACCCAAATAACAGTTCCATCCTTCCGAACTTTACGAAACTCCCAATGTCTCGTGATCTCCGGTGTCGCAAGGCACTCAGACAGACTCGCGGCAACGGTCTCTTTATCTTCCTCGTAAAAAATGCCGAGCACCGAATGCCCGACTAATTCTTCCACCTGGTACCCCAGCTGCTCTGCCCCAAACCGGTTGACGGAGAGAACCGTGCCATCCGTCGCGAGCGTGAAGTACATCGTCGGAGTTTCGTCATAGAGCGATCGGTACCGCTCCTCACTTTGCTTCAACGCCTGTTCCGAATTCTGGCGATCCATCTCTCCGCTGATCCAGCGGGCCATGAGCTGGACGAAGTCCTTATCGGCTTGGCTGAACGAATCTGGAAGCGGGTCCTGGCCCGCAAAACAGACCGTGCCATAAACCTGGTCTCGACCGATGAGCTTGGTTCCAATATAGGATTCGAGGCCCAGCGCCTTGTAGCCAGGATGGTTTCGCCAATCTGAGCCTCCTGCATGTTCGAAACACACCGGACCGGCTGTTTGAAGAGTCGTGTTACAGTAGGTATTGCCATGTGGTACTGCCATGACGGTAGTTAAGTCGGTACCGGGTGCATAGACATGGGTGAATTCGAGTTTCCCGTCCACGCTCCTGGTGAGCATGCCGATCGGCAGCTTGAACCGCCGACAGCCGACCTCCAAGACCGCTTGCATCCGTTCATCGAAGGAGAGTCCTGGGGCAGCTGTCGCTTCCTGGAGGGCCCGTATCGCCTGCTCACTTTCTCTCAAGGCTTCTTCGGCCTTCTTGCGCTCAGTGATATCCAGCACCAGCACTTGCATCACGGACGTCCCGTTCAAGAATGTGGGAATCGCCGTGACTGCCACGTCGACCCGTGACCCGTCGAGACGCACATATTGCTCATCCAACGATGGAACCGGCTGGCCCTTCTCCATCAATTGCTGGATACGGTCCTTCACCACCTGGTGAAATTCCGGGGCGATTCGATCCAACACCGGCATCCCGAGCAGCTGCTCGGCACTCTTTGCATTGACAATGCGTTGAAACTCCCGATTGGCATAGACAAACCGCCCCCCTTCGTTCACAAAAATGCCGATCGGTGCGTCGTTGACCAGGGATCGATAGCGCTCTTCGCTCTGGTACAGTGCCTCTTCGGCTCGCTTCCGTTCGGCGATATTGCGCATGATGGCGCAGTTGTATTCTTTCCCCTCGTACTGCAAATAATTGACAGTGACCTCCATGTCCAGGACGCGGCCGGTCTTCGACCAGTGTTTCGACTCGAACGTCAATGATCCATTCTGCTTCAAGTCTTTCCAATGGACAGGCCATGCTTCTGGAGGAAAGTTCGGATCGAGGTCCGGCATCGTCATGGTCGTCAGTTCGTCGCGGGTATATTCCAACATACGGCAGGCTGCATCATTGACCTGTAAGATCCTGCCGTCGGGGTCGATCCAGAAAAATCCTTCGACCGCATGGTCGACGGAGAATTGAGTCAGCTGGAGCGCTGCCTGGGCCTGCCGCAACAGGGTGATGTCTTCGTTGAGGAGAAGGGCTCCCCGTAAACCTCCGTCAGTTTCTCGAACCGGCACAACGGAGTTGCGGATGGTCTTCCTGGACCCATCCAGGTACGTGATCTCCAGAACGTCATTCAGAAAAGCTTCGCCCCTGACCAGCGCGCGCGCGATGGCCCAGCGGTGTGGCTCGGCCAGGGGGCCAGTCTCTTCACACCATTGCATGCTTTGCTCGACATTCGACATCGAGACCTGTTTCACGCCGGCCCAAATCTCTCGCGCCGCAGGATTGTCCAGCACCATCTTGCCCTGCGCATCAGTGAACCATACCCCAACCGGCAGGGACTCGAGCATAATACGCAGCTCCTGTTCCCGCCAGGCCAGCGCTGTTTCCGCCCGCTTACGCTGGATCATGAACGCGATGTGGCCGGCGATCGTCTGCGCAACCTGAACCTCTTCCTCTGTAAACTGGTGCGGATTGTGATGATAGAGCATGAATTTACCCAGCAGCCCGTCGGACGACCACAAGGGGATAAAGCCAAGCGCCCGAATGCGCTCGGCGCGAAAGATTCCTCTGTACGCCTCCACAGACGGGTCTTCCTCGATATCAGCCACACAGATCGGCGGAGGATTGACGGCCTTGCGCGACCAGGGCGAGTGGCCCTCCACTGCTTGCAGATACTCCTTCGAGAGGCCCCGTGACGCCTTGAACCGCATGACGCCGTCGTCGTCGAAGAGGAGAATGGAGGCGCGATCCACCTTGAGCGCCTGCTGCACACCGTCAATCCCCTGTTCGTAGACTTCCTCCAGCGAGGCGGCCCGGGATAGGGCAACGGTCATGGTGAAATTAGCCTGCAGCGCCTCGTACTGCCGTGCCCTCATTGCTTCAAACTGCTTGCGTTTCGTGATGTCTCGCATGAAACAGTGATGGCCGAGATGCCGCCCCTCTTGATCTACGATTTTCACCATCAGGACCTGCTTCCAGAACGTCGAGCCATTCTTTCGCACAGCCAAGCCTTCGAATTCCCCCTTTCCTTCCTGTAGCATCACCGCGTAGGCCGCTTCCGCCTTGGGCCGATCGTCTGGAAACACCGTGAGAGGCCAGGCTTCGCCGATGAGTTCGGCCGAATCGTAACCCAGGCCGCTCGCATACATCTCGTTTACCGACAGGTAGCGGCCTTGGGAATCCAGCCGCGCGATGCCTGGCATTGCATTGGTCAAGGCCAGGTGCATTTCATACTGTGTTTCCTCGGCCCGCTTGCGCTCGGTGATGTCGGTGTGCGATCCGAGGAGGCGAACCCGTCGCCCATCTGCCTCTGTCACAAACGAAGCCCGGGCCTCGACCCACCGGTAGGTGCCATCCTTGTGCCGCAGGCGGAATTCCTGCCGATATTCGCCAACGGGGTGTGCCAGATAGGACTGTACGAACGCAATGGCCCGGTCATGGTCGTCGGGATGTAGCTGTGTATCCCACATCTCGAATGTATCCGCTAGCTCTGCTTCCTCATACCCAAGCTGGCGTTTCCATTCTCTGGAAAACGAGACCTCGTACGTCTCCGTGTTCCAATCCCACAGCCCTGTGTTAGACGCTTGAAGGGCCTGCCGTAGCTTTTCCTGCGAGGTTCGGAACGCCTCTTCCGCCCGCGTCCGCTCGATGACGTTGGCCAACATCTCTCCGACGATCTTGAGGAGCGCGATATCGTCATCGTCCCAGGCACGATCGATCCGTACCAGATCGAATCCGACGAAACCGATCACGCCACTCGGGGAGACGATAGGCACAACCAGAAGCGACTGAATACCTTCCCGTTCGAACTCTTCCTTCTCGGCACTCGCTTCCGGCGGCAGATCGGCGATTCGGGGCAGATGGGTCACCTCGCCTCGTCTGTGTCGGGCCATGATCCAGGGGAAGCTGTCCGTGGGGAGACCTTGCAGGTTGTCGATCTGTGGCACAATCCCGTCGGCACACCACTCGTGCGTATTGTCCACGATTCTTCCATCGTTCCTGAAGAGAAACACATAGCTCCGGTCCGCCTCGGTGAATTCCCCAATGGAACAAAGCGCCTGATTGATCCCGGCATCGATGCCGCTTGAGCGTATATTAATGAAGTGCGTGGAGAGGGAGGCAATGAGTCGTTCAAACTGCAGTCGATGCTGGATAAGGCGTTCTGCCTCCTTGCGGTCGGTGATATCCTGGCATGAGCCGGACATTCGAACAGGCTTACCTTGCTCATTCCACTTCGCCTGCCCACGTCCTCGAATCCAACGATAGCCTCCGTGATTCGTCCGCAGCCGGTATTCGGCATCGTACGGAACTCGGTGCTCGATATGCGCAGCCAGTTTGCTGAACACGCCATCCTTGTCATCGGGATGGAGTCGTATCGCCCACTCCTCTAAGGTCTCGAACGATTCGGATTCTTGTAACCCCAGCATTTCCTTGACTCGTGACGACCACCAGATTGGTGTCCGAGGGGCACCCCAGGGTTCGCCGGGAATTGGATGGGCATCCCAGAGGGCATCGGTCGATCCGTCCGCAGCCAGCGAGAACCGTTCCTCACTCTCGCGCAACGCCTTTTCCATTTGCTTGCGCTCGGTGATGTCCAGGACAGTCCCGGCCATGCTGAATGGACGCCCAGTCGCATCCCGATGGACCTCACCGCGCGCATGGATGTATCGGACTTCGCCGTTGGGACGGACAATGCGGAACTCAATATTGTAGGGTGATTTTCCCTCCAAGACGCTGGTGACCGCCAACAAGACACGGTCGCGATCGTCGGGGAACAGTGCGGCCAAGAACGTCTCGTACGTGACGCTGATCGAACCAGGCTCGTGACCGAAAATACGAAACTGTTCGTCTGACCACTGTTCCTTGCCACTCTCGATGTCCCAACGCCAGCTACCCAGATGTGCGAGTGCCTGTGCTTCGACAAGATGGCATCGCTGGCGTTGGAGCTCCTCTTCCGCCCGCCTATGCTCGGTGATGTCTTCACATGTCACCAATATAATGGGCTCTCCGGAAAAAGACTGCCCCACATGTGCCGCTTCCCGTACCCAAATGACGGCTCCATCCTTCCGTACCTTCCGAACCTCCCAATGTTGTGTCGTCTCCGGTGTCGCAAGGCACTTGGACAGACTCTCGGCAGCGGTCTCTTTATCCTCGTCGTAAAAAATGCCGAGCACGGAATGCCCGATTAATTCCTCTACTTGGTATCCTAGCTGCTCAGCCCCGAATCGATTGACTGAGAGGACCGTTCCGTCCTTGGCCAACGTGAAATACATGGTCGGAGTCTCATCGTACAGCGCCCGATATCGTTCTTCGCTCTGTCGCAACCGCTCTTCCGCCTGTTTCAGTTCCGTGATGTCCCGTGACACACCGACAAGCCCGATGACCTTCCTTTCTCTGTCACGCTGCGGCGTCTTGATCGAATAGAACCATCGCGATTGCCCCCTGAACGGAACGATTACTTCAAACCGGGCTTGTTCAGATCCGGACATCACCTGCCGGTCGTCTGCCATGAGTTGCGCAGCAACCTCGGAGGGGAATAACTCCCTGTCGTCTCTCCCAACAATCTGCTCGACCGGTTTGCCGATGACCTCAGCCCCGGCGGAGTTGATCAATAGGTAACGGCCTTCTGCATCCTTCATGAAGATCGCATCCGTGGCCGTCTCGATCACGGTGCGCAGCAATTGCTCCTGATCCCGCAGTGCCGTTTCAGCCCGGTGGCGTTCCGTCACATTGCGGAAGCTCCACACGCGGCCCACCACTGTTCCTTCCATTCTTTGTGGACAGGAATAGCGCTCGAAGACGCGACTGTCTTTGAAATGCAGCGTATCGAAGCTGTCCTCTTCGGGATGCGCATAGGGCGCGCGCACCTTCTTTAGAAACCCTTCAGGGTCTTGCAGTTGATCCAGCACGAATGCCAGCAGCGCGCCGTCATCCCGCCCCTGAGCAAGATCGTCCGGGATTCGCCAAAGCTCCAGGAACCGCCGGTTCGTGGTCGTGACCCGGCCCTGCAGGTCCACAACGAGTATCCCGTCTGCCGTCGAGTTGAGAGCGGCCTGCAGCAATGAATGGTCCCTCCTCCGTTCACTGATGGTGTGTTGCAGGGCCTGATTCGCAGCCTCCAATTCAGCCGTCCGGTCCACCACGCGTTTCTCCAGCATGTCGTTTGCCTGTTGCAGTTCTTTTTCGGCAACATGTCGCTCAGTGGTATCTCGAGCATAAGAGAGGACTCCATAGACGTGGCCGTCAGCGTGCCATAAGGGCCCCTTGTAGGTATCGAAGATCCGCTTCGAGCCATCCTGTAATGTTGCGGGGTCATATTCGTTTCGCACCAGCTTGCCTTGAAATGCCTCCCGGTCGTCCGCGTGAAACCCACGGATGCCTTTCGCGGGATTCCCTTCGCACAGTTCCAGCGGCCAAAACTCGCTATCCACATGGCCATGCATATCGGACGGTCGAAGCCCTTGCGATGCCGCAAAACTCCGATTCACCAGGAGGAACCGATGATCGAGATCCTTGACGAAAATCCAATCGGGCGACGAGTCGATCACGTCTTGGAGCAGTTGGTGCGTTCGCTTAAGGTCGTCAGTACGGGAGAGAACCTGTCTTTCGAGATCTTCTTGAAAGCCGTATAGCGCCACTTCCGCCCTCTTCTTGTCGGACACGTCCCGTCCGATTCCGGTGATGCCGAGGGACTCGCCGTGAGAATTCTTGAGTAGGGCGCCGGTCCAGTGATAGGGAATGGTGCGGAGGTCTTTGGTCAACAGATGACCGTCGAGTTCGGCGTACCCTTCCGTGAAGGCCCGCTGAATTGCAGCGGCAGTGTTAGTCTGTTCTTCCGGTGGCACGATAGCCAAGGCCGGCTTGTTCAACAATTCTTCTTGGCTGTATCCCGTGACATCACTGAGACGCCGATTCCATTTCACCAAGTTGCCTTGGGTGTTCAGCGCGAACACGACGTCAGGGATCGTTTCTATGACATTGTGTAAATCGGCCAGGGCTTGGGCCCTTTCCTGCTCGGCTCGCCTCCGTTCGAACTCCGCTGCAATACGCGGGGCAAAGACTCCCAGCAGGGATTGCAGATAGTCGCCCTGTTGCAATGGCTTCGTATCCATCACGACGAGCAATCCAATGACTGCTCCGCTTTTCGCCCGGAGGGGCACAGCGCAATAGCTCTCGGCTCCGAGGTCTACTAAACGCTGGAACTGAGGAAAGGTTGCCTGGACACCCCGATCGAAAAAAGCGAAGGTCTGAGTCAATGCGGTGGCACAGGGCGTATGGGCGAGGTCATATTCGAAGTTATCGACGAGGGCGCCTCCGGCGGAGACGGCCAGGGTGCAGATTTTCTTGACGCGATCTCCCTGCACTTCCCCGATGACCGCATACTGCACGTTCAACACGGACGTCAGATGTCTCACTAAGGATGCGAAGAACTCCTCGCCGGTCTCCGCCGCAGTACCCTCGACGAGGGCGCGAAGCTGGTCTGATTGCTCCCGCAAATCTTGCGCTACGCGGTCCCGCTCTGTCAGCCTGCGCGACATATCTGCGACCTGGCTTCGCAGCAAGTCCAATTCGGACAGATGGCCGGTACTACTCATGATGCAGCTCCTTGCCATGCAAGATGGCGATGTATTGCGTCCGGGCGCGGACCGTCAGCATCGAAGTAGCGAAGCATAGCGGTTACGATTGCGCTAATGCCGCTTAGCTGTGCGGGAATATTCTGATGGTCAATGAAGAGGAAATGGAACATCGAAGCTGTGACAGGATCATTCCAGCGATGAGTCCCCGCCCTGTCGTGTCGGCGCAGATCAGGCTGCAAGAACCGCATGTATGCAGACCCTCGTGGTGGTTCTGAACAGGGAGGTAGGAACGAGAATACTTATATATTTATTATGGTGCCGAAGGCGGGACTTGAACCCGCACGGCTTGCGCGCATGGAGTGGGCTGACCACACGTGAACTGGGGCGACGGTTACAGCGGGATCCCTCCATGATCAGTCGACTGGCCGCCACCTATGCCGCCCACCCTGATTCTGCCATCGAGGCATGTGTCCGACAGAGCCTCATTGCACGAACATCGAAATAAGTCAAAACTCACGCCTGACCCCATCTTGTTGCAGCAAAGATTTCCCCATTGGTATTTTGATAAACCGCACCAAAAAAACCAGTTGGACGGGTGAAGCTATCTACACGGGTCCAGCCAGTTGGCGCACCTGAAAGATTGTACACATCATTGCTCAAATTCGCTAAGTCACCGGTTGTCGCCATCGGATCCTCCTTGATACCTGTGTCCTATCTCTTAATCACGTTGCCAGATCTTGATCTCGGCTACTCCCCCACCAGAGGCTAAATATTTGGCATTTCGGCTCACCGCAACAGACGCCACATAGTCCCCATGGCCAGGCAGGGTTGACAGTAATGTTCCCCCTGCCACATCCCATATTCTGATGGTCCTGTCGTAACTACCCGAAACCAAGATTTGGCCATCGTCGATAAAGACAAGTGACTTGACTTGACCACCATGCCCTGCCAATTCCTTCACCAGCACGCCCGTCTCAACATCCCAGATGCGAATCGGATCATCATTCTGTTTTCTCACCATGTGATTCGTCTTCGGGTCTAATCGTTCTATTACCTGCCCGGTATTCGACCCTGAGGCCAGAAGCGTGCCTCGTGGATCAAAGGCCAACGCGGTAATCAGATCAGTATGTCCCGAAAAGGTTTTTAAGATTCCACCGTTCGCTGAAGTATCCATGAGCTGGATTTCGCCAGGGTTCCAGAATTGCTCACCCTCCTTTGTTTTCCATTGATCAAAGGCAAGATACTTCCCGTTGGGACTATAGGCGACGGCCTTAAAGGTTGGCGTGTACACCGTCATTCTCTTGACGAGGCGTCCAGTTGCCACCTCGTAGATGCCGATCCCTCCGCCGCCGAATGCTACTGAGAGAAACTGGCTATCTGGGCTATACTGGAGCGTGTCTACCATCCCGACACCTGCTGGAGCCCAGTGCGTGGCGATCGGGGGGGGGGATAACCGCTGGAGAATGGTGTCGGTACCTGTCTGAAAGATAAACACACTGGTATCCGCAGAGGTAATCATCCCGCGTCCGACTGCCAGCGACCGTCCATCGGGACTATAGGCCAGGGCCTGGGTGCTGCCCTTGAGTCCTTTGATGTGACGGATCAACCTGCCAGTTTCGACATCCCAAATGCTCACCAACGGGCTCAGAATCCCGCCGGCCGCCACCTCGCTCCCGCTGGGATGCATGGCTACTGTGGTGACACCCGAGTCATGGCGAACCCGATGCTTGATAGTCCACGTTGGCGGCTTAATCTGTTGCGACGACCCATCGAGTCGTTCGGACTGATCTTTTCCGGATGTGGTGGAGATGGGTGAATTGGTGGTCTCAGTGCATCCCGTACCAGGCAGAGCCACTATCACCATTACTAATAGACATCTGAATACCAGCTGTCGCATCATCGCTGAACTCCTATGCCACCCACTCACGGCCGTTGTTCAGAATGCTTTTGTTACTTCCCCGACTCGCCCATTACACCTATACACCACTCCTCAACCCTACGCCTTCGGTTTCTGCGCAGTGCCCAACCCCACTAACACGTGCTGAATCTGCTGATGCAATCGCGCGAGCACGTCCACGCTCATCGCCACGCGGGTGACGAGGGCACCCTCTAATCCCTTGGGCGCCGCCTGGCCATCCTTCGCCGTCTTGGCAATGGCCGCGAACAGCGCGGGCTCGATGAACCCAAAATCGAGATAGGCGATCCCCTGAACTACGCCGACGTTGGTGTAGTTTGTCGCGCGCGGATGCGCCGACGACTCACTGGGCTTCAAGCGCACGTTTAATGCGAGGATCTGGTCTTTGGCTTGACTCATATTGGCTTTCTACTAGTGATAGAGATTGGCGTAGGGCGTTCTTGATGCAAGAACAGGCTCGAAAGTAATCCATAGGATTTGATATGGAATCCGTGATGGATTTCCGACTATATCGAGCCATCTATAATCATTCAAGGCTTTAGCATTATTCCTATTCGCTGCGACGACTTAGTTAACCGGTCGTATTGTTCTGGAGTAGTGGTTAACTCTGCGGCGTAGGCTGCGAGGAACGTTTCCTTCAGTTGACAGTGATAGGGGGCTAGGGCTACACATCTGCATGGGCATTCATCCCCTTGCAGGTCAGCCAGCTCCGACATCGGCCCTCGTCGATGTCGCGAAGCTCATCGCGGCCTATTTTTCAGAGAAGCCCGATACAACGGTCCGTGAGCAGCGAGTCGCCTTCGGTACTTCGGGACACCGCGGTTCATCCTTTAAGCGAAGCTTTAACGAATCGCACATTCTGGCCATCACGCAGGCCATCTGTGAATATCGAGTCAGCCAGGGCACAGTCGGACCGCTCTATCTTGGGAAGGATACCCACGCACTTTCGGAGCCTGCTTGTGCAAGCGCGATCGAGGTGTTAGCCGCGAACGGCGTTGAGGTGATGATCGATCGGACCGGCGGCTATACCCCCACTCCGGTCATCTCTCACGCAATACTCACTTATAATCGGGGGAGAACCTCAGGGCTCGCGGACGGCATCGTCATCACGCCTTCTCACAATCCGCCGGAGGACGGCGGCATCAAGTACAACCCACCGCATGGCGGACCGGCCGATACCCAGGTGACCAAATGGATTGAAGATCGTGCGAATGCCCTCCTGGCTGCTGATCTGCAAGGAGTCAAGCGTTTGGCGTATGACCAGGCTCGTCGTGCGAGCACGACCCACCAGCACGATTATCTCGGTGCATACATCGGAGATCTCGCACAGATCATCGATATGGATATCATTCGTTCAGCCGGATTGAAGCTTGGTATCGATCCGCTCGGTGGGTCCGGTGTGGCCTACTGGCAACCGATCGTAGAGCGATATGGCTTGAATATCGAGAACGTGAATCCTTCTGTCGATCCAACCTTCCGTTTCATGCCGCTCGATTGGGATGGCAAGATTCGTATGGATTGTTCCTCTCCCTATGCCATGGCGAATCTGATTGCGCTGAAAGATCGCTTCGATGTCGCATTCGGCAACGATGCAGACAACGACCGCCATGGCATTGTCACCCCCTCTGCCGGTCTGATGAATCCCAATCATTATCTGGCTGTCTCGATCGCATACCTCTTTGCAAACCGTCCAGGCTGGAGCCTGAGCGCTGGGATCGGTAAAACACTGGTGAGCAGCAGTCTCATCGACCGTGTGGCGGTGAAGCTCACACGCAAGCTTGTTGAAGTACCGGTCGGCTTTAAATGGTTCGTCAACGGGTTGCTCGACGGCGCGCTCGGTTTCGGCGGTGAAGAAAGCGCCGGGGCCTCGTTCCTGCGCCGAGACGGATCGGTCTGGACAACGGACAAGGACGGCATCATCATGAATCTTCTGGCAGCGGAAATGATGGCTAAGACCGGCCGCGATCCCGGTGAACTGTACCGTGAACTGACTCACGATCTCGGTGAACCGATCTATGCACGGATGGATGCGCCAGCGACGCCGGTGCAGAAAACTATTCTCTCAAAACTCTCTCCCGATCAAGTGAGTGCAACCGAGTTGGCCGGAGACAGGATCGTCACTAAACTGACCACGGCCCCTGGCAATGGCGCCTCAATCGGCGGATTGAAAGTCGTCACCGAACAAGGCTGGTTTGCCGCCCGGCCCTCCGGCACCGAGGATGTGTATAAGCTTTACGCCGAAAGCTTCAAGGGGAAAGACCATCTCAAGCGGATTCAAGAGGAAGCGCAGGCATTGATCACGAAGGCTCTCATAGGAAGTAGCTGAAATGAACCGGTATATTCAACGATATACATGAGTGTCTTGAATGTTTGAAATGGGCAGCACAGCGGTCTTACTCTGGGGGCTGCTCTTTGGATCCATCGGATTTGGATTCTTTATTTATGGGAAAAAGCAGAAGGCAGTCGTGCCCCTCATCACCGGGATCGCGCTCTGCGTTGTGCCCTATTTTATTGCGAACGTCTATGTGCTGGTTGGAGTCGGGGTGGTCTTAGTCGCAATCCCTTTCGTTGTGAAAATTTAACTAGCAGTCTGTTGACAAAGTCCGCCAGCGGCGTTCTCGCGGCGCTCAGAGGCTCAACGTACGGCGGAGAGCACGCTTCGCCTCTTCGCTTGCTGGACGGCCTTTCTGAACAGCCTGCAACCTATCGTGAGATCATCCCTAACCTACTCCGTGTTGAGTGCCGAAGCGCTTAGGTGAGTTTGTCAACAGACTGCTAGACCAAATCAGCCTGATAGACCAGACAGGATGGAATCAGTAGAGATCGCGACCAGCCGAAAGACTTCCGCATATTGACCAACCGGGGCGCTGGCCTTCGGGTCGGCGAATACGGCACGCCAGCGGTTCATTCCCAACACTCCTTCTCCATAGGGTATGGTCGCCACCTGGCTTTGGTGCTCTGCAATGGCAGCCATCTTCGTCGCCACAAAGCCGTCAATGTATTCGAGACGGTCCCAGTTGGCAAAAGGCCCCCAGATTTCATATGACCAGAGGCCGCCGCTGAGATTGGTGTCGGCTTCAAGGACGCTTTCCCTCGCCAGCTTACCGGCAAGTCGATGGGCCGGATGCCGATCGAGTTCCTCATCCAACGTATAGACCTCGGTCGGACGAAGTCGAGCCAGGATCTCGACGAGTCTCCGCGTGACAGCCTTGGTATCGATCTCGTCGGCTGCGTCCGGTTCGTCACAAAAGATCACCTCCGTGACTCCCAAAACGCCGGCGGCACGGAGGGCTTCTTCTCTTCTTACCTTCGCCATCTGCTGCTCTGTCAACGCGAATGGATTGGACGATCTGCCACCGTTCGTAATAACGACGGACGTGATTACCGCCATGGACGCCACCAGCTTGGCAACCGTCCCGCCCATGCCGATTTCCATGTCATCCGGATGGGCACTGATGATGACAACGCGGTGTTGGTTCATCTTGTTCATTTGGTCTGTCTGGTTTGTTTGGTTGAACAAAACTAACGAAATGAATGCACTAATCCAGATAGATCAGAGAAATGATATGAACCAGACAAACCGGATTTGTCCCAGGCGTGCCAACCATCGAAGTTCTCTCGTAACCACATAGTTTTCTTCAGCATATTAAAGAGCTACCTGCCGGTCTGCATGGTAGGAGCTGCGGACAAGTGGGCCTGATTCGACGTGGGTGAAGCCAAGGGCTCTCCCCTCCTCTTTGAGCATTACAAACTCGCTGGGATCGTAGAAGCGTGCAACAGGCAGGTGGTCTCTTGTCGGTTGGAGATATTGACCGATGGTGATGATGTCGCAGCCGACTGAGCGCAGATCACGCATGACGTCACGCGCCTCGTCGATCGTCTCTCCCATCCCGAGGATCAACCCGGACTTGGTATGCATGCCCAAATGTTTGGCTTTGCCGAGTAATTCGATCGATCGATGATACTTTCCCTGGGGTCTGATAGCCGGAAACAGCCGCTGAACCGTTTCAATATTGTGATTGAGAATGTCCGGCTTCTCGGCACAGACTGTCGCAAGGGCAGTCTCATTCCCCTCAAAATCAGGAATCAGCACTTCAATCGTACAGTCCGGACTGAGCTGCCTAATCTGTCGAATGGTTTCAGCAAAGATGGCGGCGCCGCCATCTTCCAGTTCATCACGATTCACCGAAGTGATGACAGCATGGCGAAGGCCCAATGCCTGAACTGCCTCAGCGACACGTCGTGGCTCTGCATGATCGACCGCCAAGGGTCGGCCTGTCTCGACTGAACAGTAGTGGCAGCGTCTGGTGCAGATGTCGCCCAGGATCAGAAATGTCGCGGTGCGCGCGTTCCAACATTCCCATCGATTCGGACAGCGAGCTTCTTCACAGATGGTGTGGAGATTGAGCCGGTCCATCGTCTGTTTGATGTCGAGGTAGTCCGGACCGGTTTTCGCCTGGACTTTGAACCATGAAGGAAGGCGTCCGGACAGGCTGATGGCTGATGGCTGATGGCTGATGGCCTGAGATGATCGAAGTTGATCTAGGGGGATGAAGCTCATGGCCGATATCTATTCACTGGTTGCGCGGGGGCGAAAGTAGCTCATAAGCCTAGCCATAAACCCTGGTGGTTCCGGTTCCGGCACCGGGTCAAGATGCTCGACCCAGAGTTCCTGCGAGCCAAGATAGACGCCGTTCCGAAAACTCATCTGCGTTCGAAGCTGGCGATAACCGTCCGATTGCAGCTTCTGAATGAGGATGCGCAGGGCCTCATCCTGGGTTGGGTACGGCCCAACCTCACAGAGCACCGTTTCATAGCGCAGGATCGCCCGATACCCCTCCGCTACCAGTTGGAACACCACGGGACGGCTGAAGCCCCGTTCGCGGGCATCGAGTCCAGCCAACTGATGTTTGTCGAGGCTGTCCCCCATATCGAATACCGATCGAAATGGTTACGCCATGGCACGGAAGACCGCGACCAGATCGCTCAAGGCCAAGGTCTTGTTCCTGAGAATGGCCCGTTCAGACTGAATCGTTTCGCGCATCTTGGCATCGGCGGCGCCATCTTTCAGACAGGCTGCGCCCAATGCCAAGATACGGTCACAGTCCTCTGAGAGTTTCTTCTTCACTACCGGATTGACTGCTAGGATCTCCATGAGTTGACGTCTGGTTTCCGTGAGATGTCCTTGCAGCTCAGCATCAGGGTAGCTTTTGCGAGCGGCCTCGTCAAAACAGCGATCGAGGTATTGTGCCAGGAAGACGTAGAGACGAACCAGCGCGGCCGTGACATCGATCTGTTCTGTGGTGGTGGTAGCCATACTCTCTTGCCCTTTCAACTACGAATTATGTTTTCGCAAACGGATTTTTTATTTTACTCAGAAGGCTTTCGATCGGCGGAGCTCCTGCCTGCTTACCGGTGATCCCTGCGATAATTTTCTGCGCAATGTCACGAAACGCTGCCGATTGCGGAGAGGCTGGATCTGCTACTACGATCGGAGTGCCGGAGTCGCCCCCGTCTCGAATCGCCGGGTCGATCGGCACGCGGCCAAGGAATGGGATTCCTAGTTTGGCTGCGGCTCGCTCCCCTCCACCATGCGAAAATATTTCAGTCCGCTCGCCGCAATGACCGCAGAGAAAGTAACTCATGTTCTCCACAATACCGAGCAGCGGCACATTTACTTTCTGGAACATCATCATGCCTTTGCGTACATCGTGCAAGGCGACTTCTTGCGGTGTCGTCACGGTCACGGCGCCGGTGAGCGGAACCAACTGCGTCAAGGTGAGCTGCGCGTCTCCCGTGCCTGGGGGCAGATCGATCAGCAGATAATCCAGTTCGCCCCACAGGACATCGCGGAAGAGCTGCTGAATAGCGGTATGGACCATCGGACCTCGCCAGACCACGGCTGTGTCCTCCGGCACGAAGAAACCCATGGAGATCAGCTTGACGCCATGGCTTTCCGCTGGAGCGATTTTCCCGTCTATCTGTTCCGGGGGCTTGGTCACGCCCATCATCATAGGAATGTTCGGGCCATAGATATCTGCATCGAGCAGGCCGACCTTGGCGCCGGTTAAGGCCATCGCCACGGCAAGGTTGACGGAGACTGTAGATTTGCCGACTCCGCCTTTGCCGCTGCTGACGGCAATGACGTATTTCACGCCGGGAATGAGATTGTCTTTTCCATGACCGGCCTGAGGTCCGGCGGGATGTTGCTCTGCCATCGATTACTCCTCCTCTAGATGCTGGTTCCAATAGGACTGGCTCTCAAGCCATACCCTCCATCATAAGCGGAATGCAGGGCGAAAGAAAATGGGGCTATTGTGCATGAGGAAGGGATTCAGAAAGATAGGCTGAAGGCTGAATGGCTTACCCGACTGTGGGATCGTTACGACGAAGATTGCTTGTGAGGCCGATCAGCGACAGCGTGTAGATGATCCACTTCGAGGGGTCGAAATTGTACCACTGAGGTCCGTTACGATAATCGCGCGCATAGGTGTGATGAAAATTGTGATACCCCTCGCCAAAACTCACGAAGGAAACCAGCCAACTGTCGCGGCTGCTGTCCTTTTTACTATAGGGCTGCGCGCCTATCATGTGGCAGAGTGAATTGATCGTGAAGGTGGAATTCAGCACCATGAAGAGTCGGAATAACCCGCCCAAGAGCAGCCCGCTGATGCCACCTTGCAAACCGCCATGCCACAGACCAAGGATAAAGGGAAGTAACAATCCCGTAACCACGATCGGCCAATAGAAGCGATGTTGCCACATCACAATGGGGTCGCGCCGCAAACGGACTTCGTATTTTTCCTTGCGATGGATGCTGTTGTAAAACAGCCAGCCGCAGTGGCTGTGCCAGAATCCCTTGGTGGCGTTATAGGGATCTTCTTCTTCATCTGTCTTGGCATGATGCCGGATATGGTCGCTGCCCCACTTGAGGGCAGAGTTCTGCAGCGCCCACCCGGCGGCAACGAGTATACAGGCCTTGACCCAGTTCGGGCATTCGAAACTCTGGTGCGAAATCAGCCGATGGTAGCCGACGGTGATCCCCATGCCTGTCACGACATACATGGAGAAGAACAGTCCCCAATCGAAGAGGCTGAACCCGTAATAGTACCCGTATAGCGGGACACCGATCGTGTTGGCGATGACAATGGCACAGAAGAGAACAAAGTTCAGTGGAGAAAAAGGAGCGGTGGCTGGTGTCGCCTCTGTAGTAGGCGTGGCTTCCGTTGTAGGTGTCGCTTCAGTTGTTGTTGCGAGCATTATCTTTCCTTTGCGCAGAAACCTCTCTCACATCGCAAGACCATGCTGCTGGAGAGATAACACGCTATCACACCATACCGAATTCTCATAAATGTTTCAAGCGAATGGTCACGGTGTATACTGTCAGTGCCCCAGATTTACTGGCTGTGAGGCATCCATGCCGGACGTGTCCTTCCCTCTGGAACCTCTCATATCCCGTATCGGTGAACAGCTCGCCCGTCTTTCTGCCGGACGGACTCCTACTCTTTTCGAAGGAGGTTGGTGGTCGCACCAGGCTCTCAACCTCGCCATGCACGACACCACTTTCAAGACACAGCTCTTTCGATTTATCGATGTCCTGCCTTCGGTCACGGACGATGAGCAGGTGGTCGCCTTAGCCCGCGAGTATTTGGGAGAGGGAGAGGCATCGCTCTTCGGCACCCATTGGGGACTGAAAGCCCTTGCCGCCACCAGCATCGGGGCTCGGCTCAGTGGCAAGGCCATTCGGAATCAGGTTGAACATATGGCTCGTACCTTCATCGCTGGAGCAACGACCGCGGAGTCGGCGCCACGCTTGAGCGAGCTTTGGCAGCAGGGACGATCGTTCTCGGTCGACTTATTGGGAGAGGCCACCATCAGTGATCGCGAGGCGGACCGTTATCGCGATCGCTGCCTGGAAGCGCTGACTCTGCTTGCGCAGGAGGCGGCAATCTGGCCACCCAATGTATTGCTTGAACGAGACCATCTCGGATTGATACCGAGGGTCCAGCTTTCCATTAAGATATCCGCCCTCTCCCCACATCTCGACCCGATTGATCCGGAAGGGAGCTACCGTTCAGTGGCGGCGAGACTCCGACCTATTCTCGATTTGGCGATGCGCCTCCCAGCGTCGCTGATCTTCGATATGGAACAAGCCGAAATTAAGTCTTTGTTGGTTGAGATCTTCACCAGACTCTTCACAGAACCTTCTTACAAGGATTACCCCTTTGCAGGACTCGCATTACAGGCCTACCATCGGGAAACAGCGCGAGATATCGAAGGACTCCTGGCTTGGGTTCGCTCGCGTGGGGCGCCCATCTCGATACGATTGGTGAAAGGGGCCTACTGGGATTCGGACAGGATCCGTTACAAACAACGAGGCTGGCCGATTCCTCTCTTTGAACACAAAGTGGAGACGGATGCCAACTATGAATCGCTCGCCTCTCTCTTGTTATCCCAATCAGCGCTGATCAGACCGGCTTTTGGCACACATAATCTCCGAACGTTGGCCTACATCGAGGCAGTTGCGGAATCGCTCAAGCTCCCTCCTGAGACCTGGGAATATCAGATGATCTTCGGTATGGCCGAGCCCTTTCAGCATGCGCTCACGCAATACCGACGCCGATTACGGCTCTATACCCCGGTGGGAGACCTGCTTCCCGGCATGGCCTACCTTGTGCGTCGGCTGCTCGAAAATACTTCGAACGAATCCTTCCTCCGCAAGGAGTATGTAGAATCTCAATCCTTGATCACCCTATTGGCCCCTCCCGTTCTTGAGAAGCAGAACGCTCAGCGCCCCCTCGTGCATGCCCACGGGGTAATGCAGGAGTTTCACAATGAGCCGCAAAGAGATTTTTCGCAGGCCGACAACCGCATTGCGATGCAGCAAGCCCTAGCGACCGTACGGTCGCAGCTGGGTCGAGAATGGAAGTCGTCGATCGGGAAGCAGGGCCTCACGGGGCCTCTCCTTGAGTCTCGTAACCCAGGAATTCCCGACCAAGTTGTCGGCAGAATTTCAACTGCCACCTTGCCGGATGTCGAACAGGCGGTTCGTACGGCGAGCCAAGCATGGGGTCTTTGGCGCGACACGTCAGCGGAGCGACGAACAGACATCCTCTGTGCCGCTGCAGCGATCATGCGGATCAGACGTCATGAGTTGGCCGCATGGGAGATCTTTGAATGTGGAAAACCTTGGAGAGAGGCGGATGCGGATATCGCGGAGGCGATCGACTTTCTGGAATATTACGCAGCTGACTGGCGAAGGCTCGCTCCTCCAAAACGGTTAGGACAGGAACCGGGGGAACTGAACCAACGGATCTACAGCCCTCGCGGGGTCACGGTCGTGATCGCTCCATGGAATTTCCCCCTGGCGATTCCCACCGGCATGGTGTCTGCGGCTCTGGTCACAGGGAATCCCGTAATATTCAAGCCCTCCGATCGTTCGCCCATGATGGGTCGCTGGCTCACGGAGATTTTGCATGAGGCGGGTGTGCCGAGAGAGATTCTCTGTTGTCTGCCGGGTGGACCTGACATTGGACGCGCTCTGGCGCATCATCCCAACATTGCCACCATTGCCTTTACCGGCTCGAAGGATGTGGGGCTCAGCCTGCTGAAAGACGCAGGCACGTTGATACCAGGGCAACAGATGGTCAAGCGGGTGCTGGCAGAAATGGGAGGCAAAAACGCGATCATCGTGGATGAAACAGCGGATCTCGATGACGCGATTACCGGCGTGGTCTCATCCTTCACCGGCTATGCGGGACAGAAATGCTCTGCCTGCTCACGAGCGATCGTGCATGCCGCAATCTACGATACATTTCTAGACCGTCTCACCGAAGCGGTGTTGAGCCTGAAGATCGGCAATCCGGAAGAACCAGGCACCCAGGTCGGGCCAGTGATCGATCGCCGGGCTCAATCGAAGATTCAGGACTATATCGAAATCGGAAAGAAGGAAGCCCGCCTATTGGTGCAGGGAGCGACAGGAGAACCTGGCTGGTATGTCGGACCGACAGTCTTTGCGGATGTAGCGCCGGCGCATCGGATAGCCCAGGAAGAAATCTTTGGGCCGGTTCTGTCAGTGATGAAGGCTCAGTCTTTCCAAGAAGCGCTGACCCTGGCGAACTCGACAGCCTATGCCCTCACCGGAGGAGTCTATTCTCGAAGCCCGGCAAATCTGGAGCTCGCGCGGCAAGGATTCGACGTCGGCAATCTGTATCTGAATCGTCCGATTACCGGCGCGTTAGTGGGTCGCCAACCGTTTGGGGGGCATCGTCTGTCCGGAGTGGGAGCGAAGGCCGGAGGCGAGGACTACTTGACGCAGTTCGTGGTCACCCGCGTCATCAGCGAGCAGACCCTCCGTCGAGGGTTCGCCCCGCCCGAGTGAGGCCTTCGGCGCCTTGATCTCATAGGATTCCAGTTCTTCCATGATATCCGTCACCACACCCCGGTCCTCTACCAAGGGGGAAAGCTCTTGCCGTTCGACGTACTTAACCAAACCGACCCCCTTCACAAACCAGGCGGTCATCACATCGTTACCCTGGACCGTCTTCTTCATGCCTGAGAGATAAATCTGCATACGCATACGCGCTTCCAATTTCACCGCGTCCTTGAAGGTGCCGGCCGGCACGGTGATCGATTCTTGTCCTAACACGACGGCATCGCCCTCTGCATCGGCCTTTTCGTTGATGCCATCCCGATCCAAATCGTTGCCGAAGTCCAGATCCTTGCGGTTGAATTGTTGGAAGGATGAGGAAAACTTCATGGGAAAGCGCACGATCTGATAGGGCACAAGTTGTTTTTCAAATGGCGTACCAGGATCCGAACCGTAATAGACGATGCCGACCGTGTCTCTCCGGTAAAAACTGTCCATGGCGCCATGATTGCCGGGATTGGTATCGTGAAATACGGTGACGGTCATACCCTTCATCATTTTCGTACCGGTGACCGTGGATTCGTTGGAGAAAAACTTGAGCTCGACCGTTTGCAATGGTCCTTCGGTAATTTGGCCACGATAGCGCCACCGATTCCCAATTTGATCGGGGAAATAGTCGGCGGACTGAGCGACAACACCGGCTTCTCCTGCTGCATGGGGTGCTGACCAAGGGATACAGCTGAGCAACAGCACTGCACAGACTGTGACAATCCATCGATATCCAGGCTTCTTCTCCGACATGAGCGAGACCCTCCGATCATTCAAGGATGGGCGACCGTACCATAGGAGTCCGGGAAGCGGCAAGGGAAGGATGGCGACTCAATCGCGTAACACGTCGTTCGTGAAGCGCAGGATCGCGTTTGTAGGCTTGCCTTCGTCCGTTATCCCTCCCATAATCGGATCGTTGTCCGGTTTATTTGGTTTGTCTCGTTTATTTGGTTGAACGAAACAAACCAGAGGAACCAAAGAAACCAAATAAACCAAATGAACCAAATAAACCAGAAACATGCGGTGCTTGTGACCGGCGCATCCGGGGGCATTGGCCGAGCCATCAGCGTGGCGTTTGCCCTAGCCGGCTGGTCTGTTGGGGTCCATTACCATCGAAACAAGACTGCGGCTGAGGGCACCTTTGCGCGAGTTGTGGCAGCCGGTGGGGCCGGGGCTCTCTATCAAGCCGATATTCGCGAGCCTCATGCGGTACAACAGATGGTTGACGCCGCCTGCCGTAGGGAACCAGCGCCATCTGTGTTCATCTGTAATGCCGGAATTGGAGGGAGCCATCTTCTTCTTCGACAAAATGAAACAGATTGGGCAGAGATAGTGGCCACCAATCTCACTGGGACATTTCACTGCCTTCGCGCCATGGCTCCTCCCCTCCTTGCCCGCAACGGCGGATCAATCGTCGTGATCGGGTCCTATGCGGGCTTTCACGGTTCGATTGGGCAGACTGCCTACGCTGCGTCCAAGGCAGGGCTGATCGGCTTGGTGCAGACCGTCGCCAAGGAATGGGGATCTAGCAACATTCGTGTGAATCTTCTCTTGCCAGGGTGGCAGGTGACGGGGCTGTCCGAAGGAGCCATGCCGGAAGCCGATGCGTGGAACGGCCATGCGTTGGGTCGACCGCCCTCACGAGAAGAAGTGGCCAGGACCGTCTTGCATCTCGCTCAACTTAACGATGTGTCGGGGCAGGTGTGGAACTGTGACAGCCGAACTCTATAGCAGGATGTCCCAAAAACCCGCCAGCTGCGTTCTCACCTCGAAAGCATCCTCAACGTACCCCAGAGGGTACGCCTGCGGTGCTTTCTTCGGCTGCGGCCTTGCTGGAGGCCTTTTGGATCATCCTGCGGAGAATGGGATTCTGGATTCCGTCAGACATCAATCATGCAACTAGCCAACCGACACCCTCACGATTCTGCCCCGCGAGGGATTTTTATCACGGGAACTGACACGGGAGTTGGGAAGACGCTTGTCGCCTCTGCGCTTGTACGGTGTCTGACTCAACGAGGGATCGATGTCGGGGTCATGAAGCCGATTGAAACAGGTATCCCGCCCTCACCCAAGCTTCAAACCGATGGAGCAAGGTTACGGAAAACTGCTGGATGCCATGATCCGATGACAGAGGTATCCCCCTATCAATTTCGACTTCCACTTGCCCCACTCTCTGCTGCGCAAGCGGAGAGAAAGACTGTACTGGTGACAACCATCATCCGGACATTTCAGACCTTACTTCAAAAACATTCGTTCGTGGTAGTGGAAGGAGCTGGTGGTGTTTATGTTCCAATTACACAGTTATTTAACACGACCGATCTCATCTATAGGATGAAGTTGCCGGCTGTCGTAGTGGGCTATTCTGGTTTAGGAGGAGTGAATCACGCCTTATTGACGATTCAGGCGCTTCGTGGGCAAAAGATTCCTATCCTTGCGTTGGTCTTGAACCAGCGTCAACCAGTTCTGACAAAAACCGCATCCTTGCAGGAGCAATCGACGGTCACCCTCCTTCGACGACTCGCAAAGGTTCCCGTGCTAGGCCCCATCGCTTATAGCCGACGCTACAATCTACATTGGGACGAAGGATTGACTCATCTGTCAGAAACCGCCGCCATCACAAGGCTAGCCAAACTGATCACGGCATCTGGGCACGAAACCCCTTCACGGCGGCGCTGATGTCCGAGGCCTTGAGGATCGCTGAAATGACCGCGACTCCTCTCGCGCCGGCCAGCATCACCTCCCTCACCTGATCGACCTGAATGCCGCCGATTGCAAATATCGGTAACGACGTGAGGGAACATATCGAATGTAACCCTTCAAGCCCGACCACCGGATCATGGTCTTGCTTGGAGCCTGGCTTGTAGATAGGACCAAAGCCCAGGTAGTCCGGCTTGCCAATACTGGCTTCTTCCACCTGGGCGGAATTATGGGTGGAAATCCCGATCAATTTATTCCGGCCCATCAACTTTCTGGCCAAGTCGAGAGGCATGTCTCCCTGCCCTAGATGTACACCATCTGCATCCACGGCCAGAGCCAAATCGCAGCGATCATTGACGATGAAGAGGACGCCTGCAGCTGCGGCAGCTTGCCGGAGCGCTAAGGCCTCCGTATAGGCTTCCTTCAGTGACGCGGTCTTGCTGCGATATTGAAAGAGAGAGGCGCCGGCCTCAGCTGCCATTGTCAGTACCTCGACCAAGGAACGAGCCGGACAGGCAGACGGATCGAGGATGATGTAGAGGCCGGAGAGGGAGTGATGATGCGTGGGATTCATAAGGAGGGATTACTTCTTGTCGCAGGCCACTTTCCACAGAGCTCGATTGATCGTACGTGGAACAGCCGGTTCCCATTGCTGCTCATACGGGGTACTGTACACCACCTTGCCTGTCGCCATGTTGCCCAAGAACCAGGTATAGGCCAGCATACGTGTGCGCACTTCGAGGCAATCGAATTCGTTGTACCGTTTGATAGACAAGAACGAATCGCCCGCCACAGTTTGAACCGTTTTGTAGTCGAACAATTGCCACATTTTTGCCAAGCTTCCCTTGCGGCGAATGGACTCCGGATCGACGTACACCTTTAAACCCACTTCATCGTCGCCGCTCGTCAATATCCATTCCGCAAAGGCGGGCACGCTGCTCAGTACCAGAAGCGAAAGCAGTAAGCAGACACTCAGCAGATAGGTCATTAACCGCTTGGGGATTAGACAGATGTTGCCAGCCAAAACGACGGGTACAGGGGAACGGCGGTGGGAGTAGAGCGTGAAGGGCATGCAGGCCTCGTTGAGAGGGGCTATTCTAGGAGTGAGCGATCAAAGATGCAAGGATCATGGAACTAAAAGTTGCAACAAGTGGTATGGGAAACACCTTGCCTCAATCTGGCAGTAGAGATGCGGTTACCAGGCATAGGCTTCTGGCGCAGGTCCGCCTGGGCCTGGGAATATTTCATCGAGCCGTCTCAGCGTCTCTTTGCTCAAGGTGAGGCTTAGGACGCGAGCCGTGCCGTTCAACTGCTCCATCGTACGTGGTCCGATAATGGGCGCTGTCACGACCTTTTGATGCAGCAGCCAGGCAAGCGCCACATCGGCCGGACGCTCGGCGATTTGCGCGCAGACCGCCTCATAGGCTTCCAGCTTGGGGCGCTGAGCTTCGATATCCTTCTTCAGGTCTTCATTTGCGCGTCGGCCGATGGTGACTGGCTCTAATGCCCCGGCCAAGAGCCCCCGCGCGAGTGGACTCCAGGGGATCAGCCCGATGCCATAGGCCTCGCAAGCTGGAATAACTTCCAACTCGATTGTCCGCTCGTTCAAATTATAGAGACTCTGCTCCGAGACAAGACCGAAGAAATGGCGGCTGCGGGCCAGTTCTTGCGCCTGGGCCAGGTGCCAACCGGCAAAATTGCTGCTGCCAACATAGAGCACCTTGCCTTCCCGGACCAACTGCTCCATCGCCTGCCAGATTTCTTCCCACGGCGTCTCCCGATCGACATGATGCATCTGATAGAGGTCTATGCAATCCGTCTGCAGACGACGCAGGCTCGCCTCGCAAGCCCGCTTGATATGCAGGGCCGACAACCGAGATTGATTGGCCCACTCCCCCATGCGGCCGAATACTTTCGTCGCCAGCACGACTTTCTCGCGCCGTCCTCCACCCAAGGCAAACCAACGGCCCACAATCTGCTCCGTCCACCCCTCTCCTACTTTCCAGCCATAGACGTCCGCCGTGTCGAAAAAGTTAATTCCCAGTTCCAGTGCCCGATCCATGATGGCAAAACTGTCCGCCTCGTTCGTCTGCGGTCCGAAGTTCATCGTGCCGAGACAGAGGCGGCTGACTTTCACTCCCGATCGACCGAGATGAACGTATTGCATAGGCTCTATTGGAAATGCTGTTGGGCTAGTGATCCAGAAGGGATATTTCCCATTGGCCCCATCAGACTAGCACAGGCAGTACAAGCACTTCGACATGCCACCGATAAGTGGGAGTAAGGTATCAGGGAATACCTTGAGTCGCAAAGAAGGCTACTGCTACAGTGCGCAGCAAGACTGATCAAGACCACCAGGAGGCACCATGGCCATGGCGTCTGCGATGCTACCGCTCGGAACACCAGCCCCCCCATTTTTCCTGCGTGATGTGGTAAGCGGTCAGGTCTATTCGCTCGACTCGTTCACCGGAAAGACCGGACTACTCATCATGTTCATCTGTCGGCACTGCCCCTATGTGGTGCATATCGAACAGGAACTCGCCAGGATCGGACATGACTACCGTGATAACTCACTGGGCATCATCGCGATCAGCAGCAACGATCCGGTGCAATATCCAGAAGATGCTCCGCCGAGACTGAAAGAAATGGCCGATCGCTTGGGCTACACTTTCCCCTTCTGTTTTGATGAAACCCAGGACATCGCAAAAACCTATCGGGCTACCTGTACTCCTGACTTCTATCTCTTCAACCAGGAACGGCGACTGGTCTACCGTGGGCAACTCGACGACAGCCGACCAGGCAACGGTAAGCCTGTCACTGGCCGTGATTTGCGCGATGCAATCGATGCCGAGCTGGCAGGAAAACCGATCGACAGTAATCAGAAGGCTAGCATCGGTTGCAGTATCAAGTGGAAGCAGGTGGGTGAATGACACGCGTGCCATTCCTAGAAAAGTGAAGGAGACAGGCTTGCAGGGATGGTATCTGAAGTGTGCCTACCCGTCGCGCCATTTCCTAAGAGAACCAGCTCACCCATGATATAGTTTTCAATCAGGGAGGTGCTCATGTATAGGACAAACGTTATCGTCGCTTTCTTGGCTGTATGGCTCATAGCGGCATTTGCCTTCGCTGAGAATCGCAAGACAGGGGAGGACAACGGTATCACGCTCGATGGTCTCGGACGAGGACTGAAGAGTGCCGCTCATAATGTCGAGAAAGAGATACCTAAAGCAGGTTCTGCGATTGGAAGCGCATTCAAGAAAATCACATCCGTGGGGTCTGGATCTTCAAAACCATCCTCCCAAGAGCCGGTGAAGCAGAATAAATAACTCGCCTTTTTCAATCATAAAACGTACGACAACCAGCCGATCGAACCGACCCTCCTGCATCCTTTGATTATTATGAGGGAAAATTCACCCGTTGCCTTTCATATCTGACCTGGACACTTTCTAGAAATTCAGCTCCACAGCTTCTGTGGATAACTCTGTGGATGAGCGGCCTGTCGTAGTGAAAATAACAGACAATGAGAGACCGAGCAGCTGTTTGCCTAAATAATAGGCATTGTGGCCCCTACTGTGTGACCCCCATATTTTGTGGCTTGACGGGACAATGTTTCTCTTTTCTACCATTCGTGGTTTCGTAGTCCCTCTGCACTAATTTCCTCCTTGAATCTAATTCCACAATATGGGGTGTTACGCAATACCTTAACTTATCCACAGTTTTGCATAATGGCTATGAACGCGAAGGCTTATGACTTCGCCACAATATTGTGCCGTCATTATGAGATCGATCCTCTGCAAGCTTTTCAGATAGGACTCATCCTGCTGCTCATACATCAAGCGCGAGGTATTCCCCATCTTATAGGGGGCTTGTCTGATTTCGACTCTGAAGAGATGATGCCAGCAGTGAATACAGATGAGTGACCTCGTCAATTTTCCTATGATCTATCACGCCTGACATGGCTCAGAGTTGCATGGTAATACTCGCTTACACCAGGTTGTTCGTCGCCATCTTTTTGTTGAGCACCTTCGTCGTTGCCTGCTCGGGAGGTGGTTCGTCATCGAGTGGTTCTTCATCGACTAGTTCTTCGCCCAACATTTCAACGGCATCAGTATGTGGCCCACCAGCAAGCATCGTGTCCGTTAGAAATTCCACCTCGATGACCGTTGCCCGTATCGGGCACACAGCGACGCTCCTCCAAAACCAGGATGTGCTTGTTGTCGGCGGATATGGCGTAGGGGGAGGCTTGTCTTCCACAGAAAACTATCATCCAGCGTCAGCGACATGGAGCAACGATGCGAACTTAAGTGGATCCCGTACCGGTCATACGGCGACACTACTTGTAAATGGCGATCTACTTCTGGCTGGAGGGTATGACAGCAATGGCATCACGGCGTCAGCGGAGATCTATGATAGGGGTACTGATACATGGCGCCCGGCAGCGAATATAAGCGAGCCTCGTTATCATCATTCGGCGACTCGACTTCCCGATGCAGAAGGATCAGTACTTCTTATCGGAGGGCGGAATCTCAATGGAGCCGCACTGGCATCTGCAGAACTCTATAATCCAAGACTAAATCAATGGAGCGTTGCAGGGTCTATGTCCGTCCCGCGGACCGGTCATGCGACAACATTGCTGCCAACAGGGCAGGTTCTCGTGACGGGGGGATGGGGCAGTCGAGGACTGACTGGCACTGCCGAGCTATACGATTCAAGCACAGGCCTGTGGAGCCTAGCGCAAAACATGACTATCGCCCGTACAGGGCATACAGCAACAGTGCTAACGAATGGAGACGTTCTCGTTGCTGGAGGGTACGGCAGCGGTGGCGCACTCGCGTCCGCCGAGATATACCGCGTACTCGATCCTAATACTGGTCAAGGCCAATGGGTCGGCACAACGGATCTTCAGGTGCCCCGAGCAGGACATTCTGCGACAGGGCTATCGAATAATTCGGTGTTTGTTGTGGGTGGAGAAGACGAAAAAGGAATGCTGAGCTCGTCGGAACTGTATGATGCGACGAACAACCAATGGATCTTCGGGAGCAGTTTAATCAGCCCTCGGGCATTCCATACTGCAACGCTGTTAGCGGACGAATCGCTCTTGGTCACTGGGGGGACACTTCTTCGATCTGACCGTGTCTCTGCTGAACGGGTAACGCCACGCGCACAGGCAATCGTGGAATGGGATCGACCATCCGATCCCGCGGTAATCGGGCATAAGATTTACTATGGAACCACTTCCAAGACATACCAAGGTTTGGCTATTCTCGATCGAGACGTGATGCACATGTTTGGAAATCTTACGAGAGGAACGACATACTATTTTGCAGTGACGAGTATCAGCGAGACCGGAGAAAGTTGCGCCTCAAAGGAAATCAGCGCGCTCATCCCGTAACCCTTGCGGGAGAGGCAGCTTTAGCTCGCAAGGAACCGCTCTAAGAATGTCGTGGAAACGTGGCCCTTCTGGAAGTCGGGATCGTTAAGAATCCGTTTGTGCAGGGGGATGGTCGTCTTAATGCCCTCAATCACAAACTCGTCGAGGGCTCGGCGCATACGGGCAATGGATTCCTGCCTGTCCCGTCCATGGGTAATGACTTTGGCGATCATCGAATCGTAAAACGGGACAACCATCATATTCGCTTCCATCGCGGAGTCGACTCGGACTCCGAATCCACCAGGCGCGCTGTACTTGGTAATCATGCCCGGGCAGGGCGTAAACTTCTCAGGATCTTCGGCATTGATGCGGCATTCTAGGCTGTGGCCGATGAGCTTGATGTCTTGCTGCTTGAACGACAGGGACTGTCCGTCGGCGAGCCTGATTTGCTCCTTGATGAGGTCGATGCCGGTCACCATTTCTGTGATCGCGTGCTCGACCTGGATGCGGGTGTTCACTTCCATGAAGAAGAAATTATGGTCCTTGTCGAGGAGAAATTCGACAGTGCCGACATTCCGGTAGTGCACCGCTTTGACAGCTTCAACTGCAACGCGGCAGATTTCCCTCCGGAGTTTCTCATCGACGGCAGGCGACGGCGTCTCTTCGAGAAGCTTTTGATGCCGGCGTTGGATCGAGCAGTCTCGTTCGCCGAGATGCACGACATGACCGCGGTGGTCGGCGATGATCTGCACTTCTATATGACGGGGTTCGAGAAAGTATCGTTCGAGGTAGACGGCATCGTTGCCGAACGTGGTCTTCGCTTCCGCTTGAGCTGCTTGAAAGGCGCGGGCAAGATCGTCGGCTTTATTGACGACACGCATACCTCGGCCTCCTCCACCGGATGAGGCTTTGATGATGACGGGATAGCCGACTTTCCCGGCGGCATCGAGAGCTTCCTGTTCACTCTTCAACTCACCGGGGCTGCCAGGCGTAACCGGTAAGCCTCGACGGGCTACAATTTCCCGAGCCTTGGCTTTGTCTCCCAAGAGCGCGATGTGTTCAGACGTGGGACCGATGAATTTGACGCCGATGGACTCGCAGACTTCAGCGAAGTGGGCGTTTTCGGAAAGGAAGCCATAGCCGGGATGGATGGCGTCAGCCCCGGTAATCTCAGCCGCGCTCAATACGTTGGGAATATTTCGATAACTGAGGGCGGCGTCGGCAGGACCGACACAGATTTTTTCATCGGCAGCACGAACGTGGAGGCTCGCTCCATCGGCCTCGGAGAAAATCGCGACGGTCTTGATACCGAGCTCTTTGCAAGCCCGAATCACACGGAGCGCAATCTCCCCGCGATTGGCAATTAAGACTTTCTTGAACAAGCGAATACTCCGATGTGTGTTACGGGAAGAGGATTAGGGTGTGGCTGTTGAGTCCACGAGGAAGAGCGCCTGGCCATACTCCACCGGCTTGGTGCTTTCGGCCAGAATCTTCACGACCCGCCCATCCATCTCCGACTCGATTTCGTTCATCAACTTCATTGCTTCGACGATGCACAGGACTTGTCCCTTCTTCACAAAATCGCCTTCTTCGACATAGGGGTCGGCATCGGGCGAGGGAGATCGATAGAAGGTTCCCACGATCGGAGACGCAATGGTAATCATTCCGGTAGCGTTGTCTGTCTGAGCCCCGGTCGCAACCGAGGGCTGGGAAGATGATGCCGAGGCCGGCGTCCCCTGCTCCGGGACAGTGGTGGTAATCGTTCTGACCCCTGTCTCATGGCGTACGCGGATTCTGAGGCCTTCGCGCTCCAACTCAAGTTCGGTCAGGTTATTCTTCTTCAGTAAATCGATCAGTTCCTGGATGTGTTTGGTTTGCTGTCCCGAAAGCAGGGGCGTCCCTTGTCCGGTTTGGGGCTGGGCAAAAGCCTGGGGCAAAAGGATCGGCGCTCCACTTTTCTTCGATTTACTCGACTTCTGCTTGCTCACCGAACACGCTCCACATATTCTCTGGTACGTGTATCGATCTTGATCACAGTCCCAGTTTCCAAATAGAGCGGAACCTTGATCGTGGCGCCGGTTTCAAGGGTAGCGAGTTTGGTGCCGCCTGTTGCCGTGTCGCCGCGGAAACCCGGCTCGGTATCACTAACTTTGAGTTCGATAAAGTTAGGAAGTTCGACATCGATCGGACGATGTTCGTACACGAGGATCTTGACCGTCATGTTTTCCTTTAAGAGGTCCGCGTTTCCTCCGAGCTTGCCCTTTTCGAATGTCAGTTGTTCAAAGGTTTCCGTGTCCATAAAGGTATAGGCGGTGTCGGTCGTATAGAGGAATTGCATGGTTCGTTCCTCGAGATCTGGCTCTTCGAACCGTTCACCGGACCTGAAGGTGCGATCCAGAACATTGCCTGAGAGATAGCTCTTGAGTTTGGTGCGCACAAAGGCCCCACCCTTGCCGGGTTTTACATGTTGAAACTCGACAATATAAAAGGGCTGGTTATCGACCATTAGCCGCACACCACCGCGAAAATCGGTTGTGGAAATCACTCGATGCTCCCTTCAGACTGTGATCGGTTGCTCGACCGGATTTGCGATTATTTCTTTCCTGTCGTCATTCGCCGCGACTTCACCGGCGCGGATACGTTCTTCTCGCGTCGGAGTGTAGTCAGATGGTCGTGCAGCCCGCGAAGCGCAAGGAGATAACCGGTCAGCCCTAAGCCGGAAATCTGCCCGATCGCCACTCCTGCAATATAGGATCGATGGCGGAACTCTTCACGCTGGTAAATATTGGATAGATGCACTTCCACCGTCGGCAGGCCGACCGCCGCGATGGCGTCACGGATTGCAATACTGGTGTGAGTATATGCAGCTGGATTGATGATGATGCCGTCGTATCCAATCCGAGCCTCTTGAATCCAAGTCACCAGTTCACCTTCACTATTCGACTGGCGGAGATCGACCTTAACGGACAATTCCTCCGCCAGCTTGACGATGGCTACGTTCAGAGCGTCGAGGGAAAGGATGCCGTAAATGGATTGTTCCCTAGTTCCGAGAAGATTGAGATTTGGACCGTGTAAGACTTGGATTCGTAGCATGTCTGTCTACCAGATACCGGATACACAAGGACGATTCTTTGTGAGAGGATCCGGCAGAGGGGCATTGTAGCAGTCCGCCTCAGACCGGTCAAACATGCAAAAGTATTAGGAAGTTTTAGTCTGTGGTTCGTTCGTTGCGTCGCGATCCTGTCGGCGCAACTCAATAGCGCGGAGCCAAGCCTCCAGTTGAGCCACAGCCCCATCTTGCGGCGATTGAGCCGGCACCAACTCGGAATCGGCGCCGGGAAAATCCTGCTCCAAAGCCACGAGTCGTTCCCCGGTTCGATCTTGTAAGGTAAGGTCTGTCTCCTTAACAGTTGGCGACTGGCTAGGCGCGTCGGCAGAGGCATTCTCTCTCGCGTCCACCATTGTAGCCGATTGGTCCGGCGCCGTACTCATCTCCTGAGCGGGTGGCGCAATCGTCACCGGATTTGCGGGCTTGGACCGTTCTATCTCTTTCTTTTGTGTCAGTGACCCACCCAGAGCAGCTTGGACTGACAGCGCTTCTTCATCACGCGGGTTGACTGCCAGAATAACGGCACAGGACAACAGCGCCGACTCCTTCATACCCTGGTTTTGATAAATCTTGATCAAGGTTCTGTGGGCTCGCAGATTTTCAGGGCTTACCTTAACGGATTCCTCCAAAATTGCCTTGGCCTTCGTGGCTTGTCCCATTTGGTCGTACGCGCGTCCCAGTGCAACCATGGCAGTAATAAATCCAGGATATAATTTCAGGCCATCTTCGAGGACCGCAGCGGCTTCCTGCCACATTCCGACTTTTCCGTACTCCTCGGCCAGCGGCATAAAGGCTTTGGAATGTGGATCTTTGGCTAACTGAGTAGCCAGCCGATCAATTTCCAAGGCGCTCGCTGCGGCTTGTGGGTTCTGAGCCATTGCGACTAGTGTCCTCTCACAACCGGGCTGGAAGCATCGTTGGATTGTCTGGCATGTAGAAGTTGCTGCGCCCGGTTCAAAATCACATCGGCGAGCGCTCGTTTCGGTATCAGCGGCACGTCAATCATGACTCCCTGCCGGTCGATCAAAACGGCGGCATTTTGATCGCTACCGAACCCCCCTCCCGATGTCGTGACATCGTTGGCGACGATGAGATCCAACCCCTTCGCTATCAACTTACCCTGTGCATTAGCGATCAGATCGTGGGTCTCCGCCGCGAAACCCACAAAGAGTTGCGTAGTTCGTTGAGCAGATAAGGACGCCAGGATATCCGTGGTGCATTCTAGGTCCAACGACTGGCCTACTTTTCCTTGTTTCTTCATTTTGCGCTGAGCAGGGCTTATGGGACGATAATCCGACACAGCGGCGGCCATGATGACAGTCGTAGACCATGCAAGGCGCGCGGACAGGGCTTTGTACATTTCTTCAGCCGTGGCGATCGGCACGACCTCGACGCCTCTCGGAGCAAGCAAGGCAGTAGGACCGGTGACGAGTACTACCTGGGCTCCCCTCGCCTGAGCGGCTTCAGCAATGGCATAGCCCATCTTGCCTGACGATCGGTTTGAAATGAATCGAACCGGATCGATTGGCTCCTGTGTCGGGCCAGCTGAAACCAACACGCGATGCCCCTGCCAATCACGCTGTGGAGCCAGTGCCGTCTGAAGCGCCTCCAGAATCGCGCCTTCCTCAGCCAAACGGCCCTGGCCGATCCGTCCGGATGCAAGAGGGCCTATTTCCGGATCGACTACCACGGTTCCTCTAGCACGTAAAGTTGCGACATGCTGACTAACGGTTGGATGAGTCCACATCCCTCCATCCATGGCGGGAGCTACAACCAGCGGGCACTGTGCCGTAAGGAGCATGGTTGAGAGTAAATCGTCGCCCAGTCCAAGCGCTGTCTTTGCCAGAAAGTTGGCCGTAGCAGGGGCAATGACAATGGCATCGGACTGCTCAGGCAATGACAAGTGTTTCATCTCCTGATGCGCCTCAAATACCTCTGTCGATACTGGGTGGCCCGAGAGCACTTCGAACGTAAGGGGCGCCACGAACTTCGTGGCGGATTGCGTCATCACGACGTGGACCGTGGCCCCTTCACGAAGGAAGGCCCGGAGCAATGAAATGGCCTTATAAGCGGCAATACTGCCGGTCACGCCGAGCACGATCCGCTTCCCGGCCAGCATCGGCCCTGTGGAGCCGGATATCGTCATCGACGACCTCTCTTACTCCTCGCTCTCGACAGCCGGCGGCGCCGGGGAATCATCGACATAGACGCTCAGCTCTTTCTTAATCTCCTTCGCATCGTCGCCGGTCATCAAGGCGACCCGCTCCATTTCGCCTTCCTTGCCGCGCTTCGCTTCCTTCATGGCATCCCGCGCTTCCGGGCCAATGAGGTAGGTGACTTGTCCCCGGAGAACCTCATCCAGGGCAATGGTCGTTTCTTTGGTGAAGCGTGAAGCGGCATGGCGCGACCCCTGCAAGATATGCTTCGCCCGCTGGGCTGCGATGATGGTCAGCCTGTGGCGTGAGTCGAATTGGTCCGGCGTATATTGCGGTAATAATCTCAACATGTCGATCATGGATACGGTACTCCTATAGGTTAGGGAAGATCTTTACGGTCCCCTGTTTTCTGTTCTTCGTCAAGAATGAAATTATTCTCGAGCCACGTCATGTTCAATCGTTTCGTCTTCAATCGTTCAGACCAAAAGATACTTTCGAGATCCCGAAGAGACCGGCTGAGGTCTTCGTTTCGGACAATATAGGCATATTCTCGGTAGCTCCACACCTCTTCCTTTACTTTGTGCAGCCGCCGTTGAATCTCATCCGGCGTATCCGAGGCTCTAGTCTGGAGGCGGGACCGGAGTACGGTCATCGAAGGAGGAAGGATGAAAATGGATACGGAGTCCTCAAACCGTTTCTTAACCTGCATGGCCCCTTGCACATCGATCTCCAGCAACACGTCGGTTCCCGTATCGATTTTTTCGGTCAACGATTTCCACGGCGTCCCATACAGGTTCCCATACACGTGCGCCCACTCGACGAATTCATTTCGCCCGATCATTTCTTGGAATGTCTTCTCTCCAACGAAAAAATACTCGCGTCCATGCTCTTCCCCGGGCCGAGGCTTCCTTGTGGTATAAGAAATCGAGTGCCACAGCCCTGGGAGATTCACCGTCAGCTGCTTACAGAGTGTTGTCTTTCCGGTACCAGAGGGCGCGGAAATAATGAACAGAATCCCCCGCCGATCCATCGATGTCCGTGGGTGGGCGGAAACAAGCGCCGGGGAGCTGGTCGTGGGGGCTGAATTCATTCGACGTTCTGGACCTGTTCCCTGATACGTTCGAGCTCTGCCTTCATCTGTACGACATGGCCGGCGATGACCGCATCATTGGCTTTCGAACCGATCGTATTCACTTCCCGCCCGATTTCTTGCAGCAGGAAGTCGAGGGTTTTGCCTACAGAATCTGCGCGGTTGAGCGTCTGCTCAAACTGTATCATATGCGAGTCCAATCTGACTATTTCTTCCGTAATGTCTCCACGATCCGCAAATACCGCTAATTCCTGGTAGAGCCGTGGAAGATCGGGAATATCCGAGCCCACAAGTTTCTCCACACGGAGCTTCATTCTGTCGAACATTTCCTGCGCTAACAGAGGAGTCCGCGCGGCAACGAGATCCTTATGGCCCCTGATCGTCTGAATGCGCGCCGTCATATCCTCGGCCAAGGCCTTCCCTTCGCGCGTGCGCATACCATCGAGATCCGCCAGCGCCTGAGTCGTCAATTGCTGAACGGTCTTCGCCAATTTCGGGTCTTCGGCCGGTTGATCCGACACCGACAGCACATCGCGGAGGCCGGCCATAAGCGCCAAATCGATAGACCCGCTCAACTTGAGGGACTTTTTCAGGGTACGGAGGGCCTGATGGTACTGTTTTGCGAGCGGTTGGTCAAGATTGACACTTCCTGCGCGGCCTTTGCCGGCCTGGACCGTCACAGTCGTATCAATACGGCCACGGGTGCAGCATTGCTGAATGGCTTTCTTGAATGAATCTTCCAAATGGCTCAATGGCCGTGGTAGGCGACAGGCAATTTCGAGAAACCGATGGTTGACGGAACGCATCTCCACCGTCACGGACCCATCCTGCCAGGGCGCCTGTCGCCGGCCAAAACCGGTCATGCTACGAATCATTGTAAACCTTTCTCTTTCCAGGGACAGTGCCGGTAGATCGAACAGGCGCCGCACTGGGGTTTTCTTGCAATGCAGACATATCGGCCATGAAGCAGCAGCCGCTGCGAGACCGACGTCCACTGAGACTTCGGCAAAAGCAGCTGCAAATCTTGTTCGACCTGATCGGGATTCTCCGATTTAGTCAGGCCGAGCCGTTTGGCCACTCGCTTCACATGGGTATCGACTACGATACTTGGGCGGCCGAAGGCATTACCGAGCATGACATTTGCTGTTTTTCTGCCGACCCCTGGCAAGGTGATCAATTCTTCCATCGTGTCTGGAACCTCTCCGCCAAAGCGGTCGATCACGGTTTGACCGCAGGCAACGAGGTGTTTAGCCTTGTTCTTGAAGAAACCCGTGGAGCGAATGACCTGTTCAAGCTCAGGGCGATGCGCCGCTGCAAGCTCTGCCGGCCCCCGATACAGCTGAAAGAGCGAAGGGGTGACCTGATTGACTCGCTGGTCGGTGCATTGGGCAGAGAGGATCGTGGCCACGAGCAATTCCCAAGGAGAACGATGGTCCAGTTCCATCTTTGGGCTCGGCATCGCGCGCTGCAGTGTTTTCGCAATATCCCTGAGGCGGGTTCGCTGGTCCGACGATGAGAGTGCTTTTGTAGTCATAGCCCGAACTAAAAAAGAGCAATTGTGCAGTGGATGACAGGAGAGATGCAAGTGCTGCTATCAGACAGTAGAAATCTTCGGTTATTGCATAAAATGCCGAACGAATGTTTTGTAGGACACCGACGTCTCAATCGTCTCAAGATGCTCAAAAAGGCCAGCCTCCTCACCAACCCAACCCAACCCAACCCTAGCGCGCCTAGACGCGCCTGGTCCCAAGCAAGGCCGCAGCGAGCAAAGAGGCGAGGAGGTACGTACCGCACTTGTGGAGCCGTTCGCCCATACAGTGAATCTTGGCGAACGGGACATACCCTCCAGTGCTCCCGATATTCGCGGTATTCCTTCTCAACGTTGAGTCTCTGAGCGATGCAAAAACACCGCTGGCGGACTGTTTCAGCATCTTGTTAGACAGCCGGTTTCTTAGGAGAACCGTCCACAGAAGCAAGGGCAGACAATCGTTCTTCTAGGTGCTGGATCAATGGGGCCAAGGTTTCTTGGCGTAGAGAGGAAATTCCAATGGCGCTGTATCGCCGGCACAGGGTTTCCGCTTGTCCTGACGGGAGTTGGTCGCACTTATTGAAGACCAGCACCCGTGGAATCTGATCGAGGGTGAGGCTTTGGAGCACAGTCTCGACCGACGCGATATGGGTATCCAAATCCTTCGTCCCGGCGTCGACGACATGCAGAAGAAGGTCTGCATCGCGCATTTCGTCCAAGGTTGTCCTGAAGGCCGCAAGGAGATCTTTGGGTAGGTCGCGAATGAATCCCACAGTGTCAGTGAGGATGGCTTCCTTCCCGCTTGGGAAATGCAGTCTGCGGCTCGTGGTATCGAGCGTTTCAAAGACTCGCGGGGCCGTACTCACCTGGCTCTTCGTTAATACGTTGAGCAACGTCGATTTGCCTGCATTGGTATAGCCCACAATGGACAGAATTGGAAATGCTTGTCGAACCCGGCGAGAGCGCCGTTGATCTTGGTGACGGGCAAAACCTTCGATCTCGCGCTCCAAATAGTCGATGCGTTCTCTGATACGTCGGCGATCCGTTTCGAGTTTCGTTTCTCCTGGACCTCTGCTGCCGATTCCTCCGCCCAACCGCGAGAGGCTCGTTCCCTGACCGGAGAGACGGGGAAGGAGATAACGAAGCTGCGCCAACTCGACCTGCACTTTCCCTTCACGGCTATGGGCACGTTGAGCGAAGATGTCGAGAATCAGCTGGGTCCGATCGATAACCGTGAGGTCGGTAATCTCCGCTATAGCCCGCAACTGCCCGGGAGCTAAATCTTGATCGAAGATCAGCAGATCCGCGCCTTGTTGCATGGCTTGCATCAACACGTCTTTGAGTTTGCCGCTTCCCAACTGGAAGCGATGATGGCCGCTCTGTGTGCGTTGCACGAGCCGGTCGATGACCGTGAGATCTGCAGAGGAGGCCAAGTCTGCCAGTTCTACCAGCCGTTCTTCTTGGTCAGCCTTACTCTTGGGTGAAGCGCTCACGAGGATGGCTGTCTGTTTCGCAGCCAGCGCGTGAGACCCGCTCTGACGCTGAAGATCTGTTTCCAGTTCATGGATGAAGGTCTCGAATTTCACCGGGCATTGATGAGCAAGAGTAGAACTCAAGACTGTATACAACGGTCCTTTAGGTGTGGGCGGATTGAGATGGGCTAGAGAGAGTAATCCCGGTTCACCTTTTGAAGTAACGGCCAATATCCCGATCATATCGAGCCTCAGCAGGCCCAACATCGTCAGATCTTCCTGCGTCAAAGGCTGATCCTTTAGCTGCGAGCGTATGAGGCGTAGACCTCGTAAAGATCGCGGGCTGGCACGAAAGGTAGTCAGCGTCGTCGCTGAGGGCTCGGCGCCGGCCCCGACCAGGACGTCTTGGACAGCCCCGCGTCTGGTAATGACCAGTCCGATAGGGCGACGAATCTCGTGGGTGAACTGCGCGAGAGTTTTTGCCGCTTCTGCCGAGATGACATCATCGACAGGCATGCGCCGGCGATAAAGCCGCTCAAGCATTGCAAGCTGGCCGGCGCGGAGACCGAGAACCTGTCCGTGAATTTCTGGAATGGGAGTCGTTTCCTTATTATCGTCGGAAACCGAGTCTATCTGGTCTATTCAGTCTGTCGCGTGTATGTGATCTGACGAAACTAACCGGTAGGACCAGACAGACTAAATGAACAGGCGAGTGAGGCCTTGGCATCGATATCGAGAGGCGCATAGAGTCCGTCGAGAAGCGCCTGTCTCCCCGCTGCAGCAATCATTGCAGCGTTGTCGGTACAGTAAGCCAGCGGGGGAATACTGAGTTGCAGGCTCTCTGATAGAGCGCGCTGCTGAAGCAGCGCGCGCAAACGCGAATTGGCCGACACCCCCCCCACAACTGCCAGCGCGCATGCACCGGATGACCGGACCGCAGCAATCGACTTTTCAACCAAGACCGCCACAATGGCCTCCTGATAGCTAGCCGCCAAATCGGCAGCCTGCGCTGCGCGTGCCTGCTTATCCATCTTTTGAAGTCTATAGAGTAGCGCCGTTTTTAAGCCGCTGAAGCTAAAGTCCAGACTCCCCTTCCTGATAGAGGATCGAGGGAAAGGAATAGCCTCAGGGTTTCCCAGTCGCGCCAGGCGATCGACCGCCGGGCCTCCAGGAAACCCCAGTTCAAGCAACTGCGCGCCTTTATCGAAAGCCTCTCCCGCCGCATCGTCTCTAGTGGCGCCAAGGAGCCGGCATTGACCGGTTATGTCCTTATAATAGAGATGGGTATGGCCACCCGAGACAACCAGAACCACGCAGGGTAATGGGAAGGCTGGATCCTGCAACCAGGCGGAAGCGATATGACCTTCCAAATGGCTCACACCCACCAGGGGAATATCTAAGGCATAGGCTAGCGCTTTTGCATAGTTGACCCCCACCAAAAGCGAACCGGCTAGACCCGGCCCCTGGGTAACGGCGATTCCAGTCAGATCCATCCATGAAAGACCTGCTTGTTGCAGTGCCTCAGCAGAAACATTCTCAATCGATTCGATATGGGCTCGGGAGGCAAGTTCGGGAACGACGCCACCGAATCGCTCATGGACCCTATGTTGAGAGGTAATAATATTTGAGCGAACCGTGCCGTCTGCGGCAAGCACCGAGGCAGCCGTTTCATCGCAAGATGTCTCGATACCAAGGATGGGCCCGGGCACCCAAGGTGAACTGGATCGTTCGGTAGTCATTGTTATGAAATCATGTTCAGTCGACTGGGCCAGCCTCGGCGAAAACGATACCCTGCAAAAGCAGAAATAACAAGACCCTTGTGGCGTCTAGCACCACAAGGGTCTTGTTGAACTCGAGTTACTCCCCCGTGCAGGCGAGAAATTCGGTGGATTAGACTCCGGCCATCGCTTCTTGCTCGATGAATGCCGGAGCGCCGTCGCGAAGCACCACGCGAATCTTTCGAGATTCTTTGAACCGCCCTCTGATCATCTCCTCTGAGAGAGGATCCCCGATCGCGCGCTGAATCGTCCGACGCATCGGCCTGGCTCCATAAAGCGGCTCATAGCCTTCTTTGATCAGCCACTGTTTCACGTCGTCATCGACCTCAAGCTCCACACCCTTGTCGAGTAGACGAAGATTCAGTTCACTCAAGAGGATGTCCAGGATACTGAAGAGATGCGTCTTGTCCAATTGATGAAAGACCACGATCTCGTCGATCCGGTTTAAAAACTCCGGGCTGAACGAGCGGCGTAATTCTCCCAACACCTCTTCCTTCTTATGGCGCTCTTGATCGCCTTCAGTGCTCTGAAATCCGAGCGAAACGCCCTTCTGGATCATCTTGGTGCCAATATTCGAAGTCATGATGATGACACAGTTCTTAAAGTCGACTTTCCGTCCAAGGCTGTCAGTCAAGACCCCGTCGTCCAAGACTTGTAACAAGATATTGAACACATCGGGATGGGCCTTTTCGATTTCGTCAAACAGAACTACAGAATAGGGTCGTCGCCTGACCCGTTCAGTCAATTGGCCGCCTTCCTCGTATCCCACATACCCAGGCGGGGCTCCAAAGAGCCGTGAGCTGGTAAATTTTTCCTGGTATTCGGACATATCGATTCGAATCAACGAGTCCTCGCTGTTGAACAGAAACTCCGCTAACGTCCGCGCTAATTCGGTTTTCCCAACTCCGGTTGGGCCCAAGAATATAAAGGATCCGATCGGCTTTTTTGCCTCCTTGAGGCCGGCTCGGGATCGTCGAATAGCGCGGGCCACCGCGGAAATCGCTTCATTCTGTCCGACCACGCGTTTATGGAGGAACTCCTCCATGCGGAGCAATTTGTTCGACTCTTCTTCTTCGAGCTTGAAGAGGGGAATGCCCGTCATCTTCGATACGACGTAGGCTACTTCTTCTTTGCCGATCGTCGGCTTGTTCTTTTCCTGATTCTTTTTCCACTCACGTTTGGACTCATCCAAGAGTTTCCGCAGCCGCTCTTCTTCCTCGCGATGGCGAACGGCTTCCTCGAAGTTTTGCATCGAGATTGCTAGTTCCTTATCGCGAGAGACTTTTTTCAGCTCTTGCTCCATCGCCTTCAAATCCGACGGTAAGGCATAGGTCTGCAGTTTGGCCCGAGATCCGGTCTCGTCGATCAAATCGATGGCTTTGTCCGGCAAGAACCGGTCGCTGATATATCGATCCGACAGTTTGACCGCCTCAAGGATGGCTTCTTCAGAAATATCGACACCATGGTGTTCTTCGTAACGGTCGCGGAGCCCTTGGATAATCAACACCGTTTCATCAAGACTTGGCGGTTGCACGTGAATCGGTTGGAACCGTCGCTTCAGCGCTCCGTCTTTCTCAATGTGCTTTCGGTATTCATCGAGAGTCGTGGCGCCGATGCATTGTATTTCGCCCCGTGACAACGCCGGCTTGAGCATGTTGGATGCGTCGATCGATCCTTCAGCCGCCCCTGCTCCCACCAAGGTGTGGAGTTCATCGATGAAGATGATAATGTTCCCGGCTTGGACGATTTCCTTCATGACAACCTTCAGTCGTTCTTCGAACTGGCCGCGATATTTCGTCCCTGCCACCAGAGAACCGAGATCAAGCGCGATGACCCGTCGAGAGAGCAAATTGTCCGGCACTTCGGACTGGACGATTCGTTGGGCAAGCCCTTCCACAATCGCCGTCTTTCCAACGCCTGCCTCTCCGATGAGGACTGGATTGTTTTTCGAACGGCGGCTCAATATCTGCAGCACCCGCTCGATTTCGTCCGCTCGACCGATCACTGGATCCAGCTGCCCTGCTTGAGCGAGCTGGGTCAGATCGCGACCGAACTCATCGAGGGCTGGGGTGTTGCTCTTCCGGTCGCGCTCACGAGGAGCCGATTTCCGCAGGAATGTCACTGTCAATTGTCTGGCGGTCAAGAGGTTGGCGCCTAAACTACGGAGTATCTTTCCGCCAATCCCCTCTTCTTCCCGAAGAAGACCCAATAAGAGGTGTTCACTTCCAATATGATTGTGTCCAAGGAGACGGGCTTCTTCGACCCCATATTCGATGACCTTCTTCACCCGAGGGCTAAAGGGGATCTCCCCAAAGGTCATGGTCGTTCCCCCACCTGGCAAATTCCGTTCAATTTCTAAACGGATTTGTTCGGTCGAGAGCCCCATCTTTTTCAAAATCATCAAGGCAATTCCGTCGGACTCACGGAGTATGGCCAAGACAAGGTGCTCGGTTCCGAGGTAGTCGTTTTGGTGACGCTCAGCCTCTTCCCGAGCGAGGATGATGATCTTCCGGCCCTTATCCGTAAATCTTTCGAACATCCTGCCTCCTTTTAGGGGGAGCCTATAACCGGTTCAAACTACGCAAAGTTCTCGAAAAAGCTGGCCTAATACTATCTAGAAGGTTTTTAAGTGTCAAGGCTGCACAGTAATCGCACAAACGAATAGTCATGACTCATGGAGACAGCTACTATTACTTCCCGTACATTGCTGCACCGAGATTGACGACGGACTCAAGGTTGGTTGATCGACGCAGTCCTTCAAGCACAGGGTTTCCTTCCTCGCTGATTCGATATAGATGCTGCCTGCACAGTTTACAGGGGGCCATCTCTAATAGAAACCCCCGCGAAGGGGGTAGAGACCCTTCGATTCCCGTAAAGCAAACGATCTGATATCAGGAGCGTATCCCACTTACTGCCAAACGGCTTGCAACCGGCTGTCATGAATGCTGCCTGCTGGTTCGTTGACTTCAAAAGAACCCTCCCGATACAATCCCGAACCTTTTCGCCGACATCGACACAGCCTTACGATAGGGCCTCAAGGACTTCGAAATGAAAAGCAAAAGCATTGGCATACTAACTAAGCCTAAATTCCCTGAGGTCAAGGGAACGCTGCGGGACGTGGTCGCCTGGCTCAGAGCTCGGAACATCAATGTAATTTTGGGCGAGACTTCGGCGACCCTTCTTGGTGAACTGGATGGGTATCAAGATGCTCAACTATCGAACAAAGCAGATGTACTTCTGGTTCTCGGTGGCGACGGAACCATGCTCAATGCTGCTCGGCTTGCCGCAGAACGAAGCATCCCCATCCTCGGTGTCAATATGGGTGGACTTGGATTTTTGACCGAGGTCCGTCTGGAGAACCTCTACCCTTCGCTCGAACGGGTCTTTGCTAACGACTATGTGCTCGATGAGCGGCTCATGTTACAAACGCATATACATCGGGATGGAGAAACGATTGCGCAAGGGGTTGTCTTGAACGATGTCGTGATCAGCAAGGGCACGCTCGCCCGCATGATCGAACTGAGAATTGAGATTGAAGGACGATTCGTGACTAACTTGCGCAGCGACGGGTTGATTGTCAGCAGTCCGACAGGATCCACCGCCTACTCACTTTCAGCCGGTGGGCCAATTATCGATCCTGCAGTTCAATCGTTGATCCTGACGCCAGTCTGTCCCCATACGCTGACTCATCGGCCTTTGATCGTGCCAGGCAAGGACAAGATCGATCTCACACTGACCAGTAAAGACGATGGCGCCATGGCGACGCTCGATGGGCAGGTAGGAGTATCAATCACTCAGGGAGATACGGTCACCATCCAGACATCGGAGAACCGGACCAGACTGATCAGATTTCCCGAGAGCAACTACTACGACGTGCTCAGGGAAAAACTCAAATGGGGGGACGGCTAGACACGAAGAGGGCTGCTACGCCTTGCTTCGCTCGATCAATTCGATCATTTCCTGATTCTTCGTATACTTGAACTCCCCGATACAGTCTTCCTCACTCCAGTGAGCCTTTTCACTCGATTCAAGTATGCGGAGGCCCTTCACATCGACAGGATGACTCTTGCGAGACGAAAGAATCGAGGAGAGCTTACCGAGGACAGCTTTTGTATCAGAGAGTCTAGGAGTTTTCGTCGCAAGGTATTTACCGACAATTTCAGCGCACCAGTCCCCGTCCCGCTTCGCGATACCGACTAAGCCCTCACTGGCTTTGCGCGCCCACCCGGCGAGAAAGACGCCCTCCATCACCTTGCCTGCCGTTTCGTCATAAGCTTGAAATAGCGCATCGTCCGGATCGTTGCCGGTCTTGTTGGGATTCGTGACGAACATGCCGCTCTTATATGGCAGACCAACTGTCTCATCTACCTTGTCGCCGACGGCAAAGACCACAGAGTCGCAGGGGAATTCATAAAACTGTTTGAGTCCGACTGCGGCTGTATCTTCGCCCTTTGGCTCAAGCTTGTTGTCTTCCATTTCCAGCCCGCGAACCTGATTGTTTCCATCGACAAGGATGCGTTTAGGAGAGGCCAAAAACTTGAAGCCCATTTTCGTATCGCTGACCTTCGGCTCGCACTTCGTAAATTCATCTGTCAAGCCCTTGTGTATCTCGTCCGCATTCTGGCCAACCGCGGCAAGACGATCCTTGATCCGAGCAACCTCACTCGCGATCCCTTCCACATCCATATTGGCGCACACCGCGCGAATTTCTTTCGGATTGTATTTTCGCTCGGCAGGCCCGCGCCGCACAATCGCCGTGACCCGTTCCACTTTCTTGAAGCGAACCAGCCAGTGCGCGATATCGACCATGACATCGCCTGCGCCGATCACTGCCACATGTTTACCCACCTCAAAGGGACGATCGCCGAATCCAGGAAGCCGATTGAAATGGTACACGACATCCTTCGCGTGGAATACCCCCTTGGCCGAATCCCCTTCCACACCGATCGCCTTGGTCCCTTGCGCGCCGATAGAAAAAACGACCGCGCTGGCACCCAGGGTTCGGACATCTTCAACGGAGAGATCTTTGCCGTTACCGATTGAGACATTGCCGAAATAATGAACATTGGGTTTCTCAAGCAATTCCCAATATTGTTTCTTGAGACCCCCGCGAAGCTTGAGCTTGGCAGGGAAGATCCCATATTCCGCCAACCCTCCGAACTTGATGTCGCGATTCAGAATAATAATTTCATGGCCAGCCTTTGCAAGTGAAGCAGCCACGGCCATCCCCGCTGGTCCAGCGCCAGCCACAATAATTACGTGCTTGTTTTGCGTGCTCATACGTTCTTCCCCGGGAAAAATGAAGAGAAAATACCCAGAACCTCAACAGTTCCGCGGACTTTAACATAGGGGGTTTTGTGGTGTCAAAACCGATTGGTCGAACTGAGAGTTTGGGAAACCAGAGAGCCCAGTGCGATGGTTGGAGCCATCGACACCAGGCTCTTGGCTATGCAGCTATGTGAGCCTACTAATTCTACTCAGCTGACGGGAAAGGATGCCGTTGATCATGCGTTAGCTGGAACTTCCATGCACGAGGAAGATTCTGGACCCAGCCGTTGTAGACATTGGGGACAGGCAATACCCCCTGGCCGCCCATGCCTTTGTTCCCAATGATCACATCATCATTGGGGCTGCATCGTTGGCAAGCACCATCTAACCGGCAATCACGTCATCAGCAACATTGCCATCTCCGTTTGGATCGTAGTCCATGACGATCAAGCGGTTGGAGAACTTACTGTTGATATAGGCATAGTAGCCGCCACCTGCCTTGGCTCCAAAGTTCACACCATGACAGTCTGGATCGCAAGGAACCATTGCCACCAGCGTGTCGGTCACCGCATCAATGATGGTGATCGTGCCGGTCAAGGTATGCCCGGTGATCACAACCTTGATGTCAGGGCTCACCGGAGTCTGAATCGGCAACCCACCAACCGGCCCTGTAATGGAAGCCCCAATCGTAATCGGATCGTAGTTGCCATTCAGTAATAGGGGGATGTCCTTGATCTTCGTCCCTGGACCACCAGCGGCACAGGCTGGAATGGCCGGGTTAGCAGCAATCCCACCACATTTGATTGCCTATGGCCTGGGGCACATTGCCATATATTTGCTAGATATCAAACCCTACGTATGGTGTGGGAGAGGCACCACGCCCTCCCAATGAGCTGGGTTGCCATGACGTGAATGGAATAAATGGGGATCTGGGCAGAGAGTGTGTATGGCTAGAGGAAAGGGGCACCTATGGAACTGGTTTCATTCGTCGAATATCCAATAGTGGCTATAGCGTATCGCGCAATTGAGCTGGTCAACGGATTGGCAGACTCGAAAATATCCGAAGGTTTCGGTTTTTTCGTCGAAGCGGAATTTTGGCAGAATGGACTGCTCAAGTTTCATTAAGAACACCCCTGCCCCTTACCCCCCTGCACTCCCCACCGGCCCGCCTGGTTCGGTCATGCGCCAGGGGTCGAGCAGTTCGGTAAGTCGTTTTTCTGGTAGGACTTTTTGTTCTTTGGCCATCTCGCGCACGGTCTTGCCGGACTTGTAAGCATCCTTGGCGAGTTTCGCGGCTGCTTCATACCCGATCTCCGGAGCGAGGGCCGTACACATGGCGAGACTTTCCTCGATCAAACTCTTACAGCGCTCTTCGTTGGCTTTGATGCCGTCGATACACTTCACGGCAAAGTTCGTTGACGCTGTCGAGAGGAGTTCAATGGACTGGAGGAGGTTATAGGCCATGACCGGCAGCATGACGATCAGTTCGAAGTTGGCCGCCTGCCCTCCCACTGTAACCGTCACATCGTTGCCGATTACCTGCGCACAGACCATCGTCACCGATTCGGCGATGACCGGGTTGACCTTGCCCGGCATGATGGAGGAGCCAGGCTGTGTCTCCGGCAGATTGATTTCTCCGAGCCCGCAGCGAGGGCCGGAGCCGAGCCAGCGAATGTCGTTGGCGATCTTCATGAGGCTCACGGCAATAGTCTTCAACTCCCCGCTCGCTTCGACCAACGAATCCTGTGTGGACTGCGCTTCAAAGTGGTTCTTCGCTTCTATGAATGTGCAGCCCGTTTCTTTCGACACGATGGCCATGACCCTGGAAGAGAATTTCGGATGGCAATTGAGCCCTGTACCGACTGCTGTGCCCCCAAGCGCCACTTCGCTGAGGGCCTCTTGCGCTCGCTTGATCCGTTGAATGCCGAGTTCGATCTGCCTCGCGTAACCACCGAACTCCTGACCCAATCGAACTGGTGTCGCATCCTGCAAATGGGTGCGGCCGATCTTGACGATCTTGTCGAACTCCTTGGCTTTGCGGGCGAGGGATTTCTGCAAACGGGTGAGCGCCGGAATGAGCTGCTGCTGCATCATTTCGCCGGCGGCAATATGAATGGCTGTGGGAATCACGTCGTTGCTGGACTGCCCTAGATTGACGTGATCGTTGGGGTGCACCAACTTACTCCCTCGTGTCCCTCCTAACAGCTCGGTGGCGCGATTGGAGATCACCTCGTTGGTATTCATGTTGGTCGAAGTACCTGAGCCGGTTTGGAAAATATCTACAGGGAATTCGGTATCGAGCGCTCCCTCGACCACTTCGGTCGCAGCCTGGTTGATCGCATCCGCCGACTTCTTGTCCAGGAGGCCCAGCGACTGATTGACCGTCGCGGCGGCGCGCTTGATCATGCCCATCGCCCGGATCATGGCGCGGGGAAATCGCAACGAACTGATTGGAAAGTTCTCGATCGCGCGAGCAGTCTGCACACCATAGTACGCTGTGGCCGGCACAGCCAACTCGCCCATCGTATCTCGTTCAAGTCTGGTCGCAGGAGATGATTGGCTCGATACCGTTGTGGGGTTCTTCTTCATGTGTCCGCTCCAATGTTAGGGGTTGCGGGCGCCATGATAAACGGAGGCCACCTGGTTGTACAAGGGGAGCTGGTGCGGGACGCGCTGGACTGGCGAGAAAAGCGGGACGGGTGAGATGAACGATAGTTCGAGGCCCGCCGGAGCGGGCCTCTGTTCAGACCGGATGGGATGAGTGCCGATTAGCCTACTGCGACTTCGATCGCTTTCGGTTTGGCCTTCTCGGACTTGGGGAGCTGGAGATTCAGCACCCCATCTTTGAACTCCGCTTTGACCTTCTCCTCATCCACGAGATCGGGCAAGGTGAAGCTTCGGACAAAACTGCCATAGGAGCGCTCTACCCGATGGTACTTCTTACCCTTCTCTTCCTTCTCATGTTTCCGCTCGCCCTGGATCGTGAGAACGCCGTCTTCTACCGTCACCTTCACGTCCTCTTTCTTCACGTCAGGAATCTCCGCCTTAATCTGATACTCGCCTTCCGTTTCGCTGACGTCCACGGAAGGGATCCAATCGGCGACAACCATTGTCTCCTTGCCGTTACCATTGGTCCGAGGCAGAGCCGGGCGGTTAAACATCCGATTCAACCGATCCGACATATCTTCGAGTTCACGAAACGGATCCCACCGTACGAGTGTCATGGTAGACCTCCTTTTAACTTTTACGCACTGTTTGAGAACGTCTACGGACGCGCGCGCCGGTTCGTCTATCTGAGCTATGAGATAAAACAGGATATCGTGGAGTCAAGGGGGGCCACGCGCAAAGCGCGCGAACCGGATGGTTTGTCTTGTTTGTTTAGTCTATTTAATTTGTTTGGTTGAAGGAAACTAACCAGGTAACCAAATCAACCAGATGAACAAACCAAATGAACCGTCTGTTTACCGTTGCTCGATGGGGACATACGACTTCCCATGTTCACCTGAATAAATCTGATCCGGACGGAATAGTTTGTTCTCTCGAAGCTGTTCGAGCCAATGGGCCAGCCAACCAGACACCCGGGCCATCGCGAATAAGGGTGTGAACAGATCGGTTTCGATGCGCATCTTGTCGTAGACGATTCCGGAGTAGAAATCGACGTTGGGATAAATCCCTTTCCCCTTTAGTAACTCTTCGGCAACCAGCTCGACCTGTAAAGCCACCTCATACATCGGTGAACTACCGCACTCCTTGAACAGCCTCTCGCAGAGACCTTGAAGGATTGTCGCACGGGGATCTTTGACCTTGTACACTCTGTGACCGAAGCCCATCAGCCTTTGCTTCTTTTGAACCTGCTCCTCAAGATACGCTCGGACTCGCCCTGGCTCGCCGATCTCCTTCAGCATCTGCACGACTTCTTCGTTGGCCCCTCCGTGCAACGGGCCCTTCAGTGCCCCAATGGAGGAGGCAACAACCGTATAGGGGTCGGCCAACGTCGAGGCTGTAACCATGCCGGTGAAAGTCGAGGCGTTCATCGTATGCTCGGCATGGAGGATCAGGCAATCATCGAACACGTCGCGCCATGCAGCAAGAGGCACAGTTTCAGTCAGCATGTAGAGAAAGTTCTCTGAAAAACCAAGATCGTCGTGCGGTGGAATGTACTCGTCCCCATGACGCAACCGGGCCCAGGCCGCAACGATCGTCGGGAGTTTGGCCACGAGGCGGACGGCAGACCAATAGTTATTGTCGATATCCTGTACATTCCGACCGGGATAAAACATCCCCAAGGCGGCAACCGCGGCTTGCAAGGCATCCATTGGATGTCCATGTTCCGGAAGACATTTCAGCAAATCGACGATTTTGAATTTGATACGGCGGTGATGAAGGATATCCTCGTTCCATCGCGCCAACTCCGATTGGGTGGGAAGGTGCCCAAACAACAACAAAAAGGCGGTTTCGAGATAGGACGATCGCTGGCACAGCTCTTCAACGCGGATACCGCGGTATTCCAGGACACCTCGTTGGCCATCGACATCGCTGATTGCTGATTTGGCCGCAGGAACGCCTGCAAGGCCTGGCATGAAATCATGTGGCATATTCGTGCTCCCTCACCTGAATGGCAAATGCGTACGCATCAAAATGAGTCTATCATGTCCAGGAAACCCGGTCCTTGAAATGGCTCTTATCGGTTGGCATACTCACCTTGTGGCTCGTTCACGCAAGGAATCGATGTGCTGGGAGGCCTGCGATGACTAGACAGCTCCTCCTCCTGCTCATGCTGACCGGCCTCATGGCGATTGAAGCACAGTCCTTAGCCCAGGCTGAGACCGAAGTCCTCGGTTTTGCCGTCGTGAGCGAGGCGCCAAGAGACAAGGCAGTGGTGCCGGCGAAATTCTCTGTGAATGACACCCTGTCGGATATAAAACTCCTCGCCTCGGAAACCATTCTCAACAATCTCATTTGGAAGAAACTCGAGATTTGCCATGCCATGAGGATAGAAGGCTACAGAGTTGCTGAAGGGTTTCAGGTTCTCACGGTGCATATCATCGACGCGGGTATGTTGCCGATGTCATTACAGTCCTTTGCCGGCGACTGCTTGATTAAAAAAGCGATTGAGCTCGCGCCGATGAGAGACTAACAGGATCGCCCAGCGAGACCGACGTGACGCTCAAAATCACGGTATGTGTGGAGTGTTTGTCGTGCACGTCTCCCGTGTCTGGTGCAGGATGCTCAAAAAGGCCGTTCAGCAAGGCCGCAGCGAGTGAAGACCGGAGGCGTACCCTTCCTCACCCACCCGCCCCCGAGCTGCCAAGACAGCTCGTTTCCCGAGTGGGGTACGTTGAGGATCTGAGCGATGCGAGAACGACGCTGGCGGGCTTTTTCAGCATCCTGCTATGCGCAGCGGCACTCTGGGCACAAAGCTGGCTCTTCAGCTGCTTCGCATTCTTCAACAGTTAAAGGAAAGAGTGATTCGCATTTCCGGCAGGGACGAATTTCGAAATAGGCAACTCCCTTATCATCGATGTCCGTGGGTAAGAGCAATTCAAGCGGGTCATATCCGATCGCGCCACCATCCGAGAACTTGACGATCGCCAAACGTTCGTTAAAGACCTCGAAGGTTCCTTCCTGTCCTTTGCGGGTCAGAACATGGCCAAGCACACAGACCGGTTGTCCCCTGCGTTTGGTGCGGAGATCCCGCAATGTATGTTGAGTGTCGGTTGCACAAGAAAACTGACCGGTTGAACTGGTTCCGAAAATTGGCGTTGGCATCAAGGACTTTCTAGGAATAGGATGAGCCCCATGTATCATAGTGGTAAAAATGGCGTCAAGGTAACCGAGACACCCATATAAGGAGATTGAAGTATGGCGAATATAACAATCTATCAGAAACCAACCTGCAGCACATGCCGACAAGCGGTGCAGCTGTTAAAAGAGAGCGGCAAACCCTTCACGGCCATTAACTACTACGAAAAGCCCTTCACTAAAGCGCAACTCAAGAACCTGTTAAAGAAGGGGGGGCTCACGCCAAAGGATATTCTGAGAACTAAAGAAGATATCTACAAAGAACTCGGTTTGGCGAAAAAGACCCTGTCGGATGATGAGTGGTTCGATGTTCTGGTAGCCCATCCAGACCTCATACAGCGTCCGATCGTTGAAAATGGTGAGAAGGTTATTTTGGCAAGACCGGCTGAGTCTGTGAAGGAACTTCTGTAACAGGGCCGTAGCTACCAGGGGTTTCGACTGAAGGCTGATAGGGGTTGGTCAATTTGTACCCAAGGTTGGAGAAGCCGAGAAGTGTGGAATGGCTCTGTCTAAACACCTGAATATTTGCGCCGGGGCTACGTTCCGTATTCGCTAATCGAGGCGGCTTTCCCCGATCCGGCAAGGGACCGTCGTGCTGGCACTGCCTCCTCCACCCCCCGCTTGACGACATTCCCTCCTATACCTTTGGCTTCGTAAAGGGCACGGTACGCCGTCTTAATCACTAATGTCAGTGTAGTGTTGTCGTTCACTTTTTCTGCTACGCCGATACTCAGAGTGACTGGGAGTGCCTGATCGCGTGATCCTGTCTTTTGAGTGGTTCGCTCTTTCTCCCACACTCGATCTCGCCCTCGGAGGAACAGTGAAGTAGCCTCAATCGATTTCCGTATCGCATCCAATGAGCTTAACGCCTCCGTGTTCGACTTACCGGGAAACAGCACCGTGAGCTCCTCTCCTGTCGTCCGGTACACCTGTCCGACAGAACAAGCAGCCATAACTCTGGGCGCGATATGTTTCAATATCTGTTCACTCACAGGTTTTCCATGGACATTGGCATACTGAGTGAGTTGATCGATACCGATGATGGCCAAGGCAAATCGCTTCCCAAGTTGCCCAATCGCTTCGTCATAAGCCAGCCGGCCGGGGATACCAGTAAGTTCGTCTCGATAGGTCTGCCGATGACAGTATTGAAGCAAGGTAGCAAAGAGAATGAGTCCCGCTGCCATGAAAAAGTTTGTCGATTGCCATCCGTAGCGGCTCATATGATAGGCCACGAAGATAGCAAGAAGAGCCCATATCGCTCCTCCTTCAAGCGGGTCGCGATGAAGAGCGAATCGAATGCCATGCAGCAGCAGTGCCATTACGAAGGCAAACAGCGCCGGCTGTGGAATTTGAGTCCATTCCGTGAGTACCGATGGGATGTATGTCCCTGCGAATAAGGCAGCGGCCAGGTCGCGCTGACCTGGGAGGCAAAGCCAGAACACAAGAACCGGTTGAACTAAGACGGCCAAGAGACGGACCAATCCGCGAATCGTCAAGAGGGGATCTTCTTTGAGAATCGAAAATGCCAGCAGATTGATCGGAACGAGAAATGAGGAAACAGCGACAACGGTTTGACGAAGAGTCTCCTGATCAGGTTCGGTCGTGGGAAGGATAATCAGAGCCCTATCGGCCAGAGCTAAAACCAGCAAGGAGAGAACCATGCGACTGCTTGCAACGTACCAGCTAAAGATGAGCCCGAAGACCATGACGATATAAGGCAAAGCAGCCACCGGCTGTTGCACCCACATGGGGAGTCCCTGCGGACGAAGAAATCCAACTGCGATGAGAAAAATCACCCCTCCAGGAAAGATCAGGGCGAGAATCGATTTCCAGAGATGACTTTGCATGGTTACTCACCGCATAGAGTGAATTAGCAGGATGCTGAAAAAGTCCGCCAGCATCGGTCAGAGCTAACGTGACCTGTGCGAGATCCATACCAGCTCTGTCCTGATGAAGGGGGAGAGAGGCGTGGAGCCTATGATACCAAAACCCTGTAAATCATCGCTTTCCAAGAGCACGCCGGACTTACAGCGGCTACAGAGAGAGGGCCCTGCATGGTGGGCCTGAGAGAAGGCCGTTTTTGAACAGCCTGCAGTGGGGTCAGGGGAGGAGGGTTGATGAGCCCTGCGTCATCCGTAAGGCGCCGGTGGTTCGGTCTACCGCGATCGTGACCGTTCCTTCCAATACTTGCAGCAGCAGATCTCCTGCCAGCTTTCGTCGCCACCCAAGAAGAATGGGCACATTCAGCGCTCCCCGATTCTGCTTCGTTTCCACAAGTGTTTGTAGGTCAGCGCTGGTAGCAACCATGGTGGAAGCAATCCCCTGCTCTGCTGAACGGGCCTTCAACACTGCTTGCAGTAGTTCGACGATGCCGGTCGATTCTGGATCAGGTTTTCGTTCGCTAGGAACCTCCGGCCAGGCCGAAGGAGGAAGGGCGAGCGCCGAGGTGATCGTGGCCAACAGCTGTCCCCCATGACGATCGACTTCGGAAGAATGAACGCCGCGGAGACCACGAAGATCATTGACCGATTTGGGAGGGTGGCGCGCGAGTTGAAGCAGCACCTCATCTCGCATGACACGTCCGCGTGGCACGTTTCGCCGGCGGGCTTCCGTCTCTCGCCAGGCAGCCAATTCACGAAGCACTGCGGCCCCTTTAGGTTTGAGGGTGTCCCATCCTCGAATTCGTTGATAGCGTTCCTGTGGCTCTCGACTCTTTTCTCCAACGGCTGATTCCAGTCGCGCAAATTCCTCGCCGACCCATTCCAACCGGCCAAGCTCGCGCAAACGATCCTGCAAGTGGGTATGAATCGGTAAGAGAAATTCCACATCTTCCAAGGCATAGGCGATTTGCCCCTCCGTGAGGGGTCGCGCGCTCCAGTTGGTAAAGGTATGGGCCTTCGCGAGCCTGGTGCCGTGAAGCCTCTGAACGAGGTTTGCATAAGCGATTTGAGCCCCATACCCGACCATAGCGGCGGCAACCTGCGTATCGAAAAACGGTTTGGGAATCTGTCCCGCATGTGTGGCAAACAAATCGAGATCTTGCCGCCCTGCGTGGAATACTTTCTCGACTTTGGTGTCACAGATCAGCTCCCAAAAAACATCGAGCGATCCATTCGCCTGCACGGCAGGAAAGTCAATGACAGCGGAGGTAGTCGCGGTCGCGACTTGAATTAATTCGAGCCGAGGAATAAAGGTGTCTTCCCCCACAAATTCGGTGTCGAGAGCCAGCCGCGGACTCTGCCGCAGCCGCTGGCAAAGCGATTCAAGCGCAGCATGGTCGGTCACATAGGTCAGAGGCGGATTGGGTGTCATGTGTCTCTCATTCTGTTGGACGGTAGTTCGCATCGGGCGACTGCATTGGTTCAACGTTGCTCAAGCTTAAGTATTCCTTCAAGAATTGGTATGCCTCCAACATGCGGCGCAACTCCGGCTCAGCACTGCGGTCACCATTGTTCGAATCAGGATGGAGTTGTTTCGCCTTGTGACGAAAGGCTGCCGTGACATCGGCAAGTGAACTACCGAACTCTACACCCATTGCGGAATAGGCATCCATTGCATTATTTATACTGCTCGACCCCTGCGACGAATCTCCGCCTCCCCCACCGGCGGCTTTCAACATATCCGCAAGGCTGATTTTTTTGCGGCGGCGGCGAGGCCTCTCTCGAATCTCGCTGTCGAAATCATCCCAACGGTCTTCGACAAACTCAAGCCGAGACTCCAGACGCATCGCGCCGGAAAGATCACGGATCTCTCCGATCTCCTCTTCAATCTGGAGCAATGATTTAATGATTTCCTCCAGCCCCTGTTCAACACGAAAGAAGCTGTCGACCCGCTCCTGCATCATCGTATCGACTGCGAGATCCAGACTTTCTTCGGCTTTCGGACGCAACGAATCGATCCGTTTTCTCATCCCATTCTGAAACTTGATAAATTTACCTTGTGTAAATGGCATATGCCCCAAACTCTCTCCCAGGAGGATGCAGAAAACTATGTCGGCACACCTAAACCCAGTCTATCTGGTCTATTCGGTCTATCTGCTCTGTCTGGTTGATCTGGTTAGTGTCGTTCAACCAAATACACGAGACAGACCGAATGGACCCAAGTGAACAAGAGGCGCGCATTGTAGCACAGCCCAGCCCCATGCCAGAAGAGCAGTGGAAACAGCTGAATTCATATGAAATGTGGGGTTAAGAGGATGCGAAGTCGTCACTAAGTTTAGAGCGGCGTCTGGCCAAACCCGTTTCACGTGCAGCTGCCGCTACGGCTTTTGCCACCCGCGGAACGACTCCCTTGTCGAACACGCTCGGAATAATATAGTCCGCACTAAGAGCCGCAGGTGGGATGATCTCAGCCAGGGCCTTGGCCGCAGCCAGTTTCATCGCTTCGTTGATGTCGCGAGCCTGTACATCCAGCGCGCCCCGAAAAATGCCTGGAAATGCGAGCGCATTGTTAATTTGATTCGGATAATCGGATCGGCCGGTAGCAAAGATCCGGCAGTGGGAGGCAGCCAACTCACGAGGGACTTCAGGGTCGGGATTGGCCATGGCAAAGACGATGCGATCTGCCGCCATCAAGTCGAGGTCTTCCGCTGTAAGGATATTACCGACGGATAAGCCAATGAAGACATCGGCCCCCTTGAGCGCATCCCGGAGTGTGCCTTGGGGATGGTCTATGGTCATACAGGGGGCGAGATCCGTTCGGCAAACCCGCAGTTGTTGGCCGTCCCCCCGCAAAACAATGCCTTGAGGTTCGCATCCGACAAGGTGCGAGAGACCGGCAGCAAGCAACATCCTGCAGCAGGCGGTTCCCGCAGCGCCAAGACCATTGACGACCACGCGGATGTCTTCGATTCGTTTCCCGATAACGGTGAGCGCATTCGTCAAGGCGGCAAGGATGACCACGGCGGTGCCATGCTGATCGTCATGCATCACCGGAATATCCAAGGTACCTTTTAAGCGGCGTTCTATCTCGAAACAGCGCGGCGAACTGATGTCTTCCAAATTGATGGCGCCAAACCCCGGCGCAATAGCCTGAACCGTGCGAACGATCTCGTCGGGATCTTGCGTATTGAGACAAATCGGCCATGCGTCGATTCCCGCAAATTCCTTAAAGAGCATGGCCTTGCCTTCCATAACCGGCAAGGCGGCTTCCGGGCCAAGATTGCCAAGGCCCAGCACTGCCGACCCATCTGTAACGATAGCGACCGAGTTGCCCTTGCCGGTAAAGGCATAGGCTTTCGTTTTATCCTTCGCAATCGCTTGAGATACTCGACCGACTCCCGGCGTATAGACCATCGACAGGAGATTTCGTGTCGTGATCGGAAACTTGCTTTGGACGCGGATCTTGCCGCCGAGATGCAGGAGAAAAATCCGGTCGGATGCCGAGAGAACTTCTACGTCCGGCAAGCCTCCGATTCGAGCCAGCACCTTCTCTCCGTGAGCTTCACTTTGGACATCGAAGGTCACGTCCCGGACCATACAGTCGGCTGTTGCGGAGACGATATCTACCGCGCCCAAGTTGGCGCCTTCCTCGGCCAGGATCGCGGCAACCTTTGCGAACATGCCCGGTGTATTGGCGAGTTCAAGACGAACGGTCAGGCGGTAATTGGAGTAGGGGCCGGCGTCGGTCATGGCTGGTCCTTAGTAACTACGCAGGTAGATAGGCTGAAGGTTTTTAGGGGTTAAGGTTCTTGCGCAACGAAGATTCATCTTCTCTTGAACCCACCGTCGTAGAAACTGAGAAGGTGTTGAATGGGTTGGTTCATGCTTCGCGAGACCACGTATAGCCTTCGGCCTTCAGCCTAAACACCTGAGCAGTTACGATCTTTCCAGTAGACTACCACATGGCTGGCCTTGACCAGAATCAATTTTCTAAGAACATTCAATTGCATCTTAACCAACGGTCGCAGGCTCCCTCTTTATCTGCTCGTTGACCACATCAAAGCCTCGATGGTACCTTGGGCCATGCAGACACCATCAGACGTACGAAAACCCAACCGTCTCATCCACGAAACCAGTCCCTATCTCCTCCAACATGCTTCGAATCCGGTCGACTGGCACCCCTGGGGACCAGAGGCTCTGCAAGCGGCAAAGACGCAGAACCGCCCCATCCTGCTCTCAATCGGCTATTCCGCCTGTCACTGGTGCCATGTGATGGAGCGGGAGTCGTTTGAAAATGAAACTATTGCCTCGCTCATGAACAAACATTTCGTCTGTATCAAAGTCGATCGGGAAGAGCGGCCTGATCTCGACGAGATCTATATGCAAGCCACAGTGACACTCAATAACGGCCAGGGCGGATGGCCGATGACGGTCTTTCTGACACCGGACCAAGAGCCATTCTTTGCCGGCACCTATTTCCCCCCAGACGACCGTTGGGGCCGTCCCGGATTCCCAAGTTTGCTGAAGAAAATCGCAGAAGCCTGGGAAAGCGATTCCGCCAGCCTCACCGGCCAAGCGCGTCAACTAACCGAGCGGTTGAAACAGGAACTCACGGCTGTGTCCCCCGTCTCAGTCAGCGTCTCCGTGCTTGATGATGCCGTGAACCAGTTCCGCGAGCATTTCGATGAACGACACGGCGGATTCGGCACGGCGCCGAAATTCCCCCCCTCGACCGGACTCTCACTGCTCCTCTGTTGTTACCGGAGAACAGGAGACAGTCGCGTCTTGCAAATGATCACCAACACGCTCGACTCCATGGCGGCTGGGGGAATCTACGATCATATCGGTGGTGGGTTCGCACGGTATTCCACTGACGAGCGCTGGCTGGTTCCCCATTTCGAGAAGATGCTCTATGACAATGCCCTCCTGGCCCGAACCTATCTGGAGGGCTATCAGGTCACCAAGCGGCCATCCTATCGCCAGGTTACCATCGAAGTTCTCGATTATATCCTTCGGGAGATGACCGACCAGGCTGGAGGATTCTACTCCGCGACCGATGCAGACTCGGAAGGGGTCGAAGGAAAATTTTTCGTCTGGACGATGTCGGAAGTCCAGGCCGTCTTGCAGAATGATGAAGATACCCGCCGGTTCTGTGCTTGCTACGATATTACCGAGCAGGGCAATTGGGAGCATCACAATATCCCCAATCGACTACGCCCCATTGAAGCAGTGCTCAAAGAGTTGAATGTCACCCTCGATGAGCTGAGCGAGACGATTCATCGTGTGCGCCCCCTCCTCTATCGTGCCCGCCAAAAACGGATACCACCCGGACTCGACGACAAGATTATCACGGCATGGAACGGCATGATGATCTCAGCAATGGCCGAAGCAGGCCGCGTGTTAGGAGTGCCCCGCTACGTCGACGGGGCCATGAAGGCAGCAGATTTTCTCTTGGAGATACATCGGACATCCGAGGGAGCCCTCCTCCGCACATCGCGGCAAGGCCGGGCCCATCTTGACGGAGTCCTGGAGGACTATGCCTATCTGGCGGAGGGGTTGATCGACCTCTATGAAGCCAGTGGGCAAGAACGTTATCTCGCAGCTGCGCTTCAATTTGGGGAACGAATGGTGGATTCGTTCCAGGACAAGGATCAGGGTGGCTTCTTTACAACCGGGAAAACCCATGAAACTTTGATTTTCAGAGCCCGTGAGGGGGCGGATGGCGCAACACCCAGCGGCAACGCTGTGGCAGTCTCAGCCCTCGCCAGACTCTCCTTCCATTACGATCGCCAGGACTTGCGCGTGGCTGCCATCGGCGGAATTCGTGCCTATGGCCGCCAGATTGCCCGCTATCCGAGAGCCTTTGCCAAGACACTGATAGCGGTCGATCTATTGGCAGAAGGACCGATAGAACTGGCTTTTGTCGGGTCGCCGAACGATCCGGGGGTGGAAGCACTACAGCTTGCCGTCCGGGATGTCTTCCTGCCGCATCGCGTGATCGCCACCAGCAATGGAGCTGGCGCGCAATCCAGTCACCCTCTGTTAGCCGGCAAGGGGTTAGTGGAGGGGAAGGCCGCCCTCTATATCTGTAGGAATTTTTCCTGTCAGCGTCCCCTCACAAACCCACAAGAAGTCACTGAGGCCCTACTATCAGCGTCGAAACGAACGGATCCAACGGCCCAACAGACGATCCTTCAAGGAACATCGCGTCCTGGATCGGCCAGTCCAGAAGGGACTGCCAGGTATGTGGCGCGCATCGTGAGTCAGGAACGACATGACAGCGGCATAGAGCGAGGCTATGTCCCATTCGGGACCACGGGATTGACCACTTCAAGGCTCGGCTTCGGAACCTATCGAGTCGGCATGAATGAGCCGGAGCATCGAGAGGCCCTGAAGAAGGCGTTACGGGAAGGCGTCAACCTGATCGATACCTCGACGAATTATATGGACGGTGACAGTGAGCGTCTGGTCGGCTCTGTCTTACGCGAGGTGATGAAGGCTGGTGAGATAACTCGTGAAGAGGTGATTGTCGTTTCGAAAATCGGTTATGTACAAGGACAGAACTTCAAACAGGCTGAGGCTCGGGAACAGGCCGGGCGCCCCTACCCTGACATGGTCAAATATGGCAAGGGCATCTGGCATTGCATCCATCCGGATTTTCTGGCCGATCAACTGAATGGGTCACTGGATCGGCTGGAACTGGCCAGGCTCGACATTTGTCTGCTCCATAATCCTGAATATTTTCTGTCCGAGGCAGCGCATCATGCAGGGGGAGATCTTGCAGCGACGCGGGAGATCTTTTATCTCCGTATTGAACAGGCCTTCGCCTATTTCGAGTCACAAGTGGCTGCGGGACGGATCAGCTATTACGGTGTGTCGTCGAATACGGTCACGGCAGATCCATCGGACCTCGAATCGACGTCCCTCTCCCGCCTGTGCGAGGCTGCGCGATCTGCGGCCAAGGCTCAGGGTATAGACCGTCACCATTTCGCAGTGCTGCAATGCCCCATGAATCTCCATGAGGCAGGCGCCCTGATCATGCCCAATACGGGCAAGGATCAGCAGGAAACGGTACTAGAGGTTGCGCAGCGAGAAGGGATCGCTGTACTGGTCAACCGTCCACTCAATGCCATGCGATCAGAGAAAAGCGGGGTGGTTCGATTGGCAGACTTTCCGCTCGAAGGTGACCTTGTGGACTTCGACCGCCAATGCCACACCATTGCAACGCTGGAAACAGAATATCGGAAGGCCATTGCCCCATCCCTCCCACATAGTGGTCAAGGGATGGCCCCGGCAGACTTCTTCACCTGGGCCGAAGAGCTGAAACGAATACGTCCCCAGATCCAGGGACTGGAACATTGGGAGCAGATCGAGCATCAAATGATCGCGCCCCATGTCAATCAAGTGATGCAGGCTCTCACCCGCAATCTAACCGGAACAGCTGCAGAGCAGTGGGAGGCCTGGCGCGATCGCTACGTGCCGCAGTTGCTCGTCCTACTGGGGGGTCTTCGGAGAGAGGCCATTGAGCGGAGCCGTGCCAAGACGGCAGCGTTAACGGCAATGCTCGATCCGCTGTTACCGGAAACCAGTCGCAACGAATCGCTCTCACGAAAAGCTTTGTGGGTGTTGGCAAGTACGCCTGGCGTCACATCGGTGTTGAATGGCATGAGGACTCGGAGCTATGTGGAAGACTCTCTCGTTATTATCAGATGGAAGCCTATTCCGGCAGTACGATCCCTCTATGAGGCGGTGAAGGCTCAATGATACTTTATCAGCATGATACCAACCTAGCAGGCTGTTGAGAAAGTCCGCCAACGGCGTTGTCGCGGCAATCAGTGGCTCAACGTACGGCGGAGAGTACGCTTCGCCTCTTTGCTTGCTGCGGCCTTGTTGGACGGCCTTTCTTAACAGCCTGCGCCCTATCGTGAGATCATCCGTGACCTGCTCTATAATACCGAAGCGTTTAGGTGAGTTTCTCAACAGACTGCTAGACGGCTAGCGGCTCGATTGAAGTGAATCAGCGTGATGACATTGAAGCAATGTCTGACACGCTGTGGGAAAACGGTTTAGGATTATTCTTCGCGAACGCCGAGATGCGGCCGCTTCGTACTCAACAACTCAATTCGCGTCGCGACGTCACGATACTGCGGCGATTCACGCCTAAGCCACCGATAGGCCTCCAACGCTTCGGGGAAGCGTTGAAGCGACTCCAATGTTTTACCTAAGAGATATAGGATTTGAATTTGCTCTTTCAATGACGCACTAGGTATTTGCAAGGCTCGGCGAAAGACCGTGACGGCTTCTTCCGGATTTCCGCTCTTCTTGAGGCAAAGCCCCATCTGGGCTAACCCCTTGAGCTCGTATGCGGGGTCTGCTGCCGCTCTCTTGAAATGCTCTGCCGCTTGCCTGAACAAGCCCACATTCTTGAGCGCAGTCCCTTGCTCGTATGCTTCGTGCCCGTCCGGGACTGCCGCTGATGCAGCCTCTTCGATAGTTCGTAGAGGCGTTTCCTGAACCAGAACAGACGCCCCATTTTCCATAGAGGCTGGGTGGGAGGCTGGATGATTCTCTTTCATCAGTGATGGAGGGTTGATCTCGCTCATGCGCTAGTGTCCTACATGGAGATAATAACGAATGCCCTGAAGATCGCAAGTCTTAGACCATTTAATGTGGTTGTCGAACTCGTTACGTTTCAATGTCTTTGAGCCTGTCGTTTTGGCTATCAGAAAGCAGAACGAGCCTGTGGATCGGCAGATTCGTTCATATTTGATCTCCGTGATAGGGGGGAAGGTTGAGGCTGCGTGTAACTACGCAGGGGTTCAGTCTGAAGGCTGCTGAATTGTCTATGGGTCGCCAGTCGATGACCCGTTCACGGCCTGTGGGCTCACCTTGCGCCACACCTTCGCTCCACACTAGAATGTCTGCCTGACGGGGGTGAATGGTCCCTGGCGAGGGGCATGGGCTGAGATGCCTACCTGCTGTCTAATCGAGGAAGCGGAATGAGCACTGCCCCGCCGGTCAAGCGCATCGATCAACAGAGCAGGAATACATGAATAGCGCTGGCTGGTCCATCTCAAAGATTGTCACGATGCGTCGGGGCATCATCTTCACCTATATGCTCTGCGCCACCTTTCTCGTCGCCCACATTGTTAATGCGGTGATTGCCGAGGCGCTTTCTGTCCCGGCAAGCCTGATGAGGACGTCACAGGCTTCCGAGCGAGACACTGATGCGACAGCAGCCCTGTCCGTTTTGGTTGAACGTATTCGTGCGAGCGGGCTCTTTCCTCTGCCGCAAGACCCCTTGGGGATGGGTGCTGGATCGGTCGCCGCTCAACCCCGCCCTCCGTTAAACCTGGCGTCGAAGCTCAAATTGCTGGGAGTGGTCATTGGTGATCGTGAAGGGGTTTCAGCCATCATTGAGGAGCTTTCCAGTAAACGCCAGTTATTTTTCAAGCTGCATGAACAGATACCCGATGTCGGTGAGATCAGCGAAATCCGTCGCGATGGAATCGTTGTTCGTCAAGGCGATCAACAGGAATTGCTTGAACTCGCCGCCGGACAGACTGAGAAGCCTCCTTCAGCCCCGGTTGTAGCCGGATCGGCCGTAGCGCCACAGCCTGGAAGTCCTGTGCGTACCGTGCTCGATCGAAGAGAGGTTGAACAAGCGATGGGCGACCTGCCCAAGCTGCTGTCTCAGGCGAGAGCCGTGCCCTACCTGGTGAATGGAGCCATGAATGGGTTTCGATTGGACTACATCGCGCCATCCAGCTTTTATGAAAAAATCGGCTTGAAGTACGGGGATGTCCTTCAACAGGTGAATGGCGTAGACATTCGCGATCCCGGCACGATGCTCACACTCTTCCAGCAGCTTCGCAATGAAAAGATGGTGAAACTCGATGTCCTTCGCAACAACCAGCGGACTGCGATGACGTTCGACATCCGCTGATTCCTCGTCTATCGCACACCTTTCCTGCGTTCAACAATCTGGTTTATTTGGTTTGTCTGGTTTGTTTTGTTTATCTGGTTGATTTTGGTTCATCTGCTTAGTTTCGTTCAACCAAAGAACCAGATAGACCAGACAAACCAAATAGACCAGATAGGCCAGATGAACCAGATAGACCAGATGAACCGAATGCCTTGTCAGAGCGATCCGATAGAGAGTATCTTTTAAGCCTCAAGGCGTTCTGGGCACGCCCCCAGGCTGATGCGCATCCGAGAAACGGCCGATCGATCTGTGGATATTCCGAATGAAGAACGAACATTCCAGTCGCCCACTGATTGGGTCCATTCTCGAAGAAAAATTCGGCTTGACCGAAGCCAAGCTCCTTGAGGCGATTAACCTTCAAGAAGCCAAAGGCGGGCGTCTCGGCGAAATCCTCATCCGGCTCAGATCGATTACCGAAGAGCAACTCCTTCAGGCGCTGGCCATTCAATTTGAACTTCCCTGGCTGCCGGATCTCGATGCGAGCCAGATCGACCATGAATGGGTTAAGAAAGTTCCGATCCATTTTGCGCGCCGCTATCAGGTGCTCCCTCTCAAGACAGAAGACGGCGCTGTGATTGTGGCCACGACCGATCCTCTGGAATCGGCCGCATTGGACGACCTTCGGCTGTTGCTGGGACTTCCGATCAAACCGATGCTGACGACCAGCCTGTCGCTCCTGGCCTGCCTGAACCGTGTCTATGATGAAGCTGCCAGTCCTGCCGGCGCGGAGCAAGTCATGGAAGACATTGCGGCCAGCGAGAGCCTGGACCAAATCGCTCACGAGTTAGATGAACCGCAAGACCTCCTCGATGCGACAGACGAAGCCCCTATCATTCGGTTGGTCAACTCCGTGCTCTTCCAGGCAGTCAGACAGCGCGCGAGCGATATTCATTTCGAATCGTTCGAACGGGGGCTCGTCGTCCGCTACCGCATCGACGGAGTGCTCTATCCCGTCTTAACGCCCCCGAAACATTTACAGGCGAGTATTATCGCGCGATTGAAAATCATGGCAAGTTTGAACATCGCGGAAAAACGCTTGCCGCAGGACGGCCGATTTCGGATTCGAACAGCCGGCAAGGATGTCGATTTGCGTGTCTCGGTGCTTCCCACATCGCATGGCGAACGGGTGGTCTTGCGTCTCTTGGAGAAAGAGAACCGTCTGTTAAATCTTCAGGAGATGGGATTTTCGCAAGACCGGTTAGGGATCATCCATCAGCTGATTCAGTTGTCACACGGCATCATTCTCGTCACGGGACCGACCGGGAGCGGAAAGACGACGACCCTCTATGCGGCGTTGACCCACATCAACGCGCCGGACAAGAACATCATCACCGTCGAGGATCCGGTGGAGTATCAGTTGGTCGGCGTGGGCCAGATGCAAGTCAATCCCAAGATTAACTTGACCTTTGCCGCGGGGCTGCGATCCATTCTCAGACAAGATCCCGATGTCATCATGATCGGCGAAATCCGGGACCGTGAAACCGCTGAAATCGCCATACATGCCTCACTCACCGGGCATTTGGTCTTCTCCACGCTCCATACCAACGATGCGGCGAGCGCGGCCACCAGATTGATCGACATGGGCATCGAACCGTTTCTTGTCGCGTCGTCGGTCGTTGCCGTCTTAGCCCAACGGTTGCTGCGCCAGGTCTGTTCGGACTGCAAACAGCCCTATCAACCGGCAGATGAAGAGCTGATCCGGCTCGGTATCGTCCCGCCGAGGGTTCGCCCGACCTTCTATCGCGGGGCCGGGTGCCCCCTCTGTGCTCAGACCGGCTATCGAGGCAGAACGGGCATTTTCGAGCTGCTGGTGTTGGACGACGAGATCCGACGCCTCATCGGGAGCAAGGCGGACTCAGCATCGATTCGTCAGGCAGCCATGGCCAAGGGAATGGTGACCTTGAAAGATGAAGGCGCAGAGAAAGTGTTTCACGGGGTGACGACGACCGAGGAATTGATGCGGATTACCCAGCAGGAAGTCGAGATCTGACATCATGCCTGTCTATCAGTACAAGGGGTACAAGAACGACGGAGCAGCCGCGACCGGCATCATTGATGCCGAGAGCCCGAAGGTTGCGCGCGTGAAACTGCGGAAGGTCGGCGTATTTCCCACCGATATGGTGGAGCAGAGCTCTGGCTCGGCTGGTTCCAACACAGGTTCACCTGGAAAATCCTCCGCAGGAATGGGCCGCTCCCCTGCCCTCAGCACTACCGATGTGGCGATGATGACCAGACAGTTGGCCACCTTGCTGGTGGCAGGACTGCCTTTGGTCGAGGCGCTCGGAGTCATGGTGGAGCAAACCGAGAAAAAAGCGGTGAAGAGCCTGATGGCCGATATCCGGGAGGAACTCCGTGGAGGCGCCTCCTATAGCGCCATACTTGAGCGCTATCCGCGCGAGTTCTCACAGATTTACGTGCACATGGTGCGCGCCGGTGAAGCCAGTGGCGCGCTGGACCAGATACTATTTCGCCTCGCAGAGTTCCTGGAGAAGCAGCTCGGCCTTAAGCATAAAGTCACGAACGCGGTTCTCTACCCAGCGCTAATGTTGATCGTCGGTGTCTCAGTGCTGTTTTTCCTCATGACCTTTGTCGTACCGAAAATCACCGCGGTGTTTACAAGTCTGAAACAGGCCCTTCCCTGGCCCACAGTCGTATTGATGAGTATCAGTCATTTCCTTGCAGACTATTGGGCGCTGATTATTGGCGGGATAGGCTTGTTGGTCTGGGCGCTGCGCCGGGCACTGAAAACAGAAGCTGGACAGACGACGGCCGACCGATGGTTGCTGAAGGTTCCACTCATCGGCGAAGTCGCCCGCATGGTCGCAATCTCGCGGCTTACCAGCACCCTGGCCACCATGTTGGCAAGCGGTGTTCAATTGTTGGACGCGATGGACGTCGCGAAGCGAGTCATGAATAATCGTGTATTAGAACAGGCGGTCGAGGGGGCCAGGCAGAATATACGCGAAGGAGAAACGATCGCCGAACCGTTGAAACGCAGCGGTGAGTTTCCTGCACTGGTGACCCATATGATCGCGGTCGGCGAACGGAGCGGTGAGATGGAAGAGATGCTCCGCCGGATCGGGCAAATTTACGATGGAGAAGTGGATCGGGTCATTACGCGGTTCACGTCGCTCCTTGAGCCCATCATGATATTGGTCATGGGGATCTTGGTATTCTTTATCGTCGTAGCCATATTGTTGCCCATTTTTGAAATGGGGCAAATGGTTCGCTAGCAGGAGGGGGAGCGGCCAGGTGCCCTTCTTGCTCGCAGAACGCGCACGATGAAACGGTGCTCGTTCGATGCGCGCAGTAAAGGGCAGCCTCGGCCGCTCCCCTGAAGAGAGGCAGAGAGAATTGGACAAGCCTTGCAGGGTGATGCGTGATGAGTCTAACGGGAGGTGTTCGATGAGTCTACGGGAACAGGTTCAACATGTGTGGATGATGTGGAGCAGGAAACACCGGGAGCGAGGTTCCCTCGCCTCACGCCTTACGCCTCACGCCTGCCGTGGAACCGCCGGTTTTACATTCATCGAGATTATGGTCGTGGTGGCTATTCTGGCGATCCTCGCTGCCCTGGTCGTGCCAAGGATCATGGGGCGAACCGACGATGCGAAACGCACGTCCGCCAAGGTCCAAATCCGGAACATCGAAGGGGCCTTGCAGTTGTACAAGCTCGATAATGGTGTCTATCCCTCAACTGAACAAGGATTGAAGGCCTTGGTCGAAAAACCATCTATAGGAGTGATCCCGAAGAAGTGGAAGATCGGCGGGTATCTTCCAAAGCTTCCGGAAGATCCGTGGGGCAACACATACAAGTATCTGAGTCCCAGCCCGAAGGGCGACTACGAGCTGACTTCCCTTGGCACAGATGGAGAAGTGGGCGGCGAAGGAATCAATGCGGATATCGCCAATTGGAATTTAGATAAGGACTAGCAGGATGAAGCAAGGGATACAGGGGGTGAGGGGTAAAGGGTTACGGGGCTCGCATGGATTCACCATCCTTGAAATCATGATTGTGCTGTTCTTGCTCGCCGGGTTACTAGGTATCATCCTCCCTCGAATTTCACTGGATGAGAATCTCGCCTCTGTCGGGCGACGGATGGTCGGGACTGTGCGATCCCTCCAGAGCCTGGCTATGTCCACACAAAAAACGGTACGCCTCTATATTGACATGGATCGAGGAGTTTATTGGCCGATGATTTTGGATGAGAACAAAGAAAAAGTGCCGACCGATGCCACTTGGGCAACGCCGTTGAACTTTCCAACTGCCATTCGCGTGACAGACGTCCTGGTGAGTCAGGGTAAAAAAGAGTCCGGACGAGTAGACCTGTCCTTTTACCCCACCGGCAGGATAGATCCGGTGACGATGCATTTAATGGATGGCAGCAACAATATCCTGGCCATTGCCATCGAGCCGGTGACGGGAGCGATCCGCACGAGCGACGAACGAATCCCCCCTCCCAGGCCACTGACAATACTCGACCGCGTGAGACCCTTACTCAAGACTCCGTCGAAGTAGGAAGCACCCACCTTGACCTTGATAGAACTGCGTCATTACAGGATTCGCGTTTATGGTGAATGAACGGGGCTTCACATTGATGGAAGTATTGATTGCGCTCGGGATCCTTGCGCTGGCGTTGCCGATCCTATTGGGACTCCGCAATTGGGATCTCGACCTCCATGCAAGAGCCAAGGAACTCACAGCGGCCACAATCCTCGCGCAAGAAAAGCTGATTGAGACGGAGCTGGGAGCGCTCTTGCCCATGGGCGAAACAGGTGGAGAATTTCTTCTGACCCCTCTGGGGTCGCAAGCCACCGCTGTGGCTACGAATCGCCCGACAAATTATCGTTGGAAGAGGATTGTATTGCCCACGCAATTGCCGACCGTGCGGGAAATCAAGATTCAGGTTCTATGGCCGCGAGGGAAAACGGAAGAAATGGTCGAGGTCAGCACCTATGTCGTGTCAACAAGCCCGTGAACAGGGATTTACCCTGATCGAAATTCTGCTGGCAGTATCCTTAGTCGCCATGATGGCGACTTTGGTGTTTGGATCACTCTATCTTACGACGAGCGTGATTGACTCGGCGCGGTCGAGTTCGGCCAATGAGCAGATCGTCCGCAGCACCTTTCGTGTCATGACCGATGAGTTGTCGGTCGGTGAGAGCAATGAGGCAGGTCCTTGGATCGGAATCAACGGTCAGCAAGACGGTCTGCCTGCCGACTCGGTAGCCTTTCTCACGATGGGTCAGTTCAGAGGGACAGAATCTGCCAAAGATACCGAACTGGTTCGAATCGTCTATACCAGAGAAGGCGATCGTCTCCTTCGATTTGTGCGCAGGAATCTGTACGGCTTGACTGACGAGTCCGTCGAGCTAGTCGAGCTGGCCAATAAGGTGAAAGGATTCAATGTGCGCTATTACGATAGCAAGAGCAAACTCTGGGTGGATGAATGGGATGGCCGTGCGCGGTCTGACAGCCCGAAAGCGCTCTTGATCGAGCTGACCCTACTCCAGGAGAAAGCAGAGCCCCTGACTGTCCGCCAATGGGTATCGGTGGGGGCGTCATGACCGTCAGGCTGTTTGCTTGGGCTGAGACACTGAAAGTAACCGGCCCCTTGGGATGGGGACTGGCATCGCTGGCCTGCTTCATCGTATTTCTATTCTTGACCTTTCCCTATGGCCCGCTCCAGAACCGTCTGTTGAGCGAACTCAATCGGGCGAGTGGATTGGAGGTTCGCGCTGCGGATTGGTCGCTGGGCCTTCCTGCAGCCATTGAGTGGCGTGATCTCGTTCTCGCTGGGCCGACGATTGGAACAATTCCGATTGAAGCCGCGCGAGCAACCGTTGGAATCTTTCAGGCATGTTTAGGGCGACTGGTGTTAGACTACGGCCTTCAGTTTCCAGGAACGGCTCCAACAGGCTCTGGACGAGCCTCTGGATCTCTGACTATGGCCTCGTGGTCCTTACCAGGCCCTGTCAGCATCAAAGGCCATCTCCAACAAGTGGATCTCGCAACTGTCCTCAAACCCTATGTGAGCCATGGAACCGTTCAGGGGGATTTTACACATCAATGGGACAACGCCCAGGGCGCCGATGCAGCCCTAAAAGGGGAAGGGACCGTGAAGGTTGAAATTAAAGACCTCGTCGTCGAACGGATCGCCTCGGGCACTTCTTCAATTCCCTCGCTGACCTTCGACCGAGTTCAAGCGGCGATTGCTTGCCGCAACGGCGCTTGCGACGTCACGGAATTGAAGGGTGATGGCGCCGATGGATCGTTTACGGCCCAGGGACGTGTGGTGCTGCAAGAACCTGTGCAGCAAAGCCTTCTGGATCTCACGATCACTGTGATTCCCGGCGCTGGGTTTAGCCAAAAAGCGGCGAGCCTGTCGCTGCCACCCTTCCAGCCTGGAACCCCCTTGACGTTCAAGCTGGTGGGGCCGATGATAACGGCAAAAGTGGCGTTCTAGAGGGAAAAGAACATTATTTCGTTTATTTGGTTTGTCTCGTTTGTTTGGTCTTATGGAACTAACCAGATCGACCATATAAACAAAACAAACCAAATGAACCAAACAAACCGGGTTGGTGTAGAGAGTTGTCATTGGTAGCAGATTGTATTGGGCTCGATATCGGACAGACGGCCTTTAAGGCTGTACGGTTTCGTCGCCGGCTGACGGGCCGTGAATCGGTGGAGTATTTTTACCTGCCCGTTCCCTATGGGCGTCCGGAACACAGCGAACCGGCGCGTCGAACCGCCATGCTCAGGAATTTCCTTTGGCAGCACGGCTTATATGGCAGTGGGGAAATAGTCACCGCACTCCCCTGCCAGGATGTATTTATCAGAACCCTCTCCTTCCCCTTTCGCGATGCCTCCAAGCTGGCGCAAGTCGTCCCATTTGAAATGGAAAACCTGATTCCCATGCCCTTGGAGGAGGTCACCATCGGTAGTCTATTGCTGCCGTCACGGCAATCCCTGGAAGGGGGAGAGAAAGCCAAAGGTTCCGATGTCCTCGTGACTGCAGCTCCCAAATCTAAGATCCAGGAACATTTGGGGTTCATGGCCTCTGCCGATCTAAATCCTTCCGCAATCACCATTGACGGCATGGCCTTGTTTTCTGTCAGCCAGTTCTTGAAAGAGGAAGGGGCCCAGGTTCCCGGCGACATGGCGATCATCGACGTCGGCGCCTCAAAAACGACCTTGTGTCTCGTGCATGAAGGCCGTCCGGTGCTGCTGCGGACTGTGTTGTGGGGCGGGAACCATCTCACCCTTGCGCTTGCTGTTCGCTATGCTTGCAGTTTTGCCGAAGCCGAACGACGGAAGCGAGCCATGGCAGTACAGGAAGTCGATGCTTGGCTCGAACCGGTGCTCAAAGAGTTACGCGTCTCTCTCCATGCTTACGAAGGCGCCGTGCATCAACGATTGACACATTGTTGGGTATCCGGAGGCGGCTCCAAGCTCAAAGAGCTGAGTGGACATATGGCGCATCAACTGGGCTTACTCCCGGTCGGCCCACGACAAGGATTTGGGTTGAATTGTCCCCGCGCATTTTCTATTGCGTTTGGACTGGCAATCCATCCAAATATTGTCCGCCCCCGCTGGAAGTCGAGACTGGCTGGATCAGGTCTCGCTCTGGACTTTAAAACTGGGGGCGAGTCCTCATCAGCCACAACAGATTTCTCGAAACGGGATCGGCGGTTGGCTTTATGGGGCGGACTCATCCTGGCTGTTCTAGCGTTCGTCGATCTGACCGTACGCCTTGTCCTCAAGGATTCGACCGTCAAGAACCTCAAGCTGGGAATCCAAACCCAATACGAACAGACCTTCGGTCCAGGCGCCAGTCCTGGCGAAGAGGTCGATCAAGCTCGCTATCGAGTCTCAGAACTGGAAAAAGGCCTCTCGCTAGTCGACGGCAGAGGCTATAATGTCCTTGCCGGCCTTGCGGAATTGGTGAAGCATATGCCGCCGGGCGTCCCATTGAAGATTCGAGACTTAACGATCGACGGGACAGACGTCCACTTGGAGGGGGAAACGACGACCTTCGATGCGGTGGAGAAGATCAAGCAGGCCTTCGAGACGGATGAGGCCTTTCACGACGTGTCCATCAGCGATACCCGCGTCGGGGCTGTGCCGAACCAAGTCGTGTTTCGCCTCACCTATTCGGTGCAACGGCCATGATGCAAGTCCTGAAAGAACGGTGGCTACAGTTCTCACAACGCGAGCGCATCATCGTGGCTGCGGGGGGCGCCATATTGGCAGCAGCGTTGGTCTTTTTGCTGATTGTCGACCCACTCTTAGCGTCGATCGACAAGCTCGATCGGCAGGCGCGGAAAAAGACGAAGGACAGCCAAGAGCTTGCACTCCTGGCGCAGGATTACGCAGTGAAACAGGCTCGCATGACCAAGCTCGAAGAGCGCATGCCGAACCCGCCCGCCCAGTTTTCCTTGTTGGCGTTCATGGAGGAAGCAACGACGTCCGTGAAGATCCGCGATCGAATCGTCGGCATGCAGCCACAGGCCCCTATGGTCGTCCAGGGCTATCAAGAAACTTCTGTCGATCTACGGCTCGACGGCGTGACGCTACCCCAGCTCCTCGCTCTGTTGGTAGCCATCGAGAAGGCCCCCTACGATGTCCAGGTGCATCACCTCCAGATGAAACCGAAATACGATAACCCGGTTAATCTCGATGCCACCCTGAAAATCGTGACCTATGCAAAGGTCTGATGAACGAGGCATAGCCCTCCTTCTCACCCTCCTAGTCCTCACCTTCATGGTTGCGCTGATTCTGGAATTCGATGCCGAGGCAAGGCGGGAATACCGTGATGCCGCCGCCTTTCGCGATAACTTCAAAGCCACCGTCCTCGCGCGCGCAGCTGTGCAAGCAGCTCGAGGGGTGCTTCAACAAGACTTTCTCAAAGATAAGCAATCTGGAGTATCCTACGACGCTCCCACCGACTTGTGGGCCTTTCCCATTACCAACTATCCCATCGGCGACGGTGTGCTGAACGCAAAGATCGAAGATGAACGGGGCAAACTGAACCTGAATGACCTGGCGGTGAGCGGAAATCCTATAGCCAAGAAAGCCACGATCGGGAGGTTCAAGCGGCTCTTTGCGTTCGTACAGATTAATCCGGATCTGGTAGATGCGATTGTCGACTGGGTAGATAAGGACGACCAACCGGAACCGTCCGGCGCAGAAAGCCTCTACTATCAAACGCTGCGTCCTTCCTACCTGGCGGCGAATGCTCAGCTGCAGACATTCTTGGAGTTGCGCCTAATTAAGGGGGTAACGCCAGAGATTATGGCAAAACTTTCCAAACTGGTGACCGTCTACGAGTCAACCGGTGACAGCATGGTGAACATGAACACCGCGGACGCCTTTGTGATTCAGGCCCTCCATGAAGATATTACGCAAGCCATCGCGGCGGATATTGTCCAAGCCCGCCCCTTCAAGAATAACAAGGTAGATGATCTAGATCGTGTGAGTAGTTTTCAGGATATCGGAAAAACCATCCGGCAGCTATACGACATCAAAAGCGACCTGTTCTTGGCCCGCATGACGGTGAGGGTCAACGAAATGACCAGGAGTGCGATAGTGATTCTCAAGCGAGATCCTGGTACTGGAGCAAGCACGGTCCAGTACTACCGAGTCCTCTAACCGATCTGGTTCATTTGGTCTGTCTAGTCTGTTCGGTCTGTCTTGTTTGTTTGGTTGAACCAGAGAGAAAAATAGACCAGAGAGACCAGACAAACCCTCCCCCGTCCGTCTGCTCGAAGTTTTTCGAATCTCCACTCTAAATTAACAATCCCGTAACACCGCTGTCATCCCTTCTTAATCTGTAGGGAATATCGTCTGGGTCAGACATGACTACCGATAATCTTAAACAGAAATAATGGAGGTATTCGAATGAGACGACTGTGGTGTGCAACCATCGCCTGCGTTATCGGCCTTGGGCTGATTGCCCAGGCCAACATTGCTCAAGCCAGCCTTGAGGACACGCTGTATGAAAAAGGTGTCTTCACCAAAGAAGAATGGCTCAAGGCCAAAGCCGATCATGAAAAAGAAGAAGCGATTATTGCAGAACGATCAACGATCAAAAAATGGTATGACAAGATCAGCATCAGAGGCTATACGCAAATTCGCTACAGCTACATCACAGACGATAAAAAGCTGGCCAGCGAGTACGATAGCTCGATCGGGAACAATAAAGGTTTTTTGATCCGCCGTGCTCGCCTTGTGATTTCCGGCGATATCACCGATTGGTTGTCCATTTATATCCAGCCAGAATTTGCGAGCAGTGCCGGAGGCGATTCGAATAATAATCTTGTCCAACTGCGAGATGCCTACGCCGATATCTTTCTGACGTCGGACAAGGAATGGCGCATCAGAGGAGGGCAATCGAAGGTTCCCTTCGGGTTTGAAAATCTGCAATCCAGCCAAAATCGTCTCGCGTTAGACCGAACAGACGCCATCAATAGCGCGGTGCAGGGAGAGCGTGATCTCGGCTTCTTCCTCTATTACACACCGGTCGAAACCAGAAAAGTATTCAAGAGACTGGTCGAATCGGGCCTCAAGGGGTCTGGAGACTATGGCGTCTTAGGCGTCGGGGTCTATAACGGTCAGACCATCAATGTCTCCGAACGCAATGACGATAAACATGTTGTGCTGCATGCCACTTACCCCTTCGAATTGCCCTATGGGCAAGTCGTACAAATCGGAGTGGATGCGTACCGTGGGGTATTTAATGTCGCTTGTGGTGCTCCCGTACCTCTTACGGGAGGACTCTGTGCGGCTGGCGCGGCCCCTAGCGGAAGGAACGTGCTTGACGAGCGAGTCGGCGCACATTTCGTGCTCTATCCTCAACCCTTCGGATTGCAGGCGGAATGGAACTGGGGCCGAGGCCCGGAACTGAACGCCGCCCAAACCGCCATTCAAGAAGGCTCTCTTCAGGGCGGATATGTGCAGGCCATGTATAAATGGAACGATGCCATTCCCTACATACGCTGGCAAGAATATATGGGTGGAAAGAAGCACCGAACCAATACACCGTACAATGTCGTCAGGGAATTGGAGGTTGGATTGGAATATCAAATCGCCAAGGCGCTTGAGCTGACTGTGGCCTATGCCTGGATGAAACGTACGGACACCCAACTCGCGCCCTATAACATCCAAGATGGGCAAGTTCTTCGCACCCAAGTGCAGTGGAATTTTTAACGATATCCGATTCTGTGAAAGGGCTCTGGCGTGCCATCCCTCCCAGCTTGGTCTCCCGATATTATGAGCAAAATTGCAGGAGTTAACAGTTCTGTAACATGGATGTAATGCTCCGGTAACAGGACAAGGGCATCCTTCTAGATGATGAAAGGAGTCTCAATGAACATATCAGCAGCCAGGTCCAGTCTATGGTGCTTCACCCTCCTTGGAGCTCTCGCTGTCGGGATCCCATCGGCCTCTGCCGATGATGCGATCGTTCTCGACCCAGCCTTGAAGAATTACGTCAAGGTCAGCGGCGTATCGGGCAATGTCAATAGCATCGGCTCGGACACGCTCAACAACCTCATGACTCTCTGGGCGGAAGGATTTCGCAAACAATACCCCAACGTGAAGATCCAGATCGAAGGCAAGGGATCGAGCACCGCTCCTCCAGCCTTGATCGAAGGCACGGCGCAGCTCGGACCGATGTCCCGCGCGATGAAAAATACTGAGGCAGATGCGTTCGAAAGAAAATTCAGATACAAACCCACCGCGATCCCGGTCGCCATCGATGCCCTTGCCGTCTACGTCAACAAGGACAATCCCGTCAAAGGCCTGACGATGGCGCAAGTCGATGCAATCTTTTCGAAGAGCCGCCGCTGGGGCCACAATGAGAACATTCAGTCGTGGAAACAGGCCGGCGTGGAAGGAGGCTTAGGCAATAGTCCCATCAGCATCTATGGACGAAACTCTGCCTCCGGCACCTATGGATTTTTCAAAGAACATGCGCTGAAGAACGGAGATTACAAGGACGAAGTCAAAGAACAACCTGGGTCTGCCTCTGTGGTCCAAAGCGTGAGCGAAGATGAGGCGGGCATCGGCTATAGCGGCATTGGGTACCTCACCTCGAATGTGCGCGCCGTTCCACTGGCCGAAAAAGAGGGTGCGCCGTTCAAAGAAGCCAACCAACAGAACGCGGACAATGGATCCTATCCTCTCTGGCGCCATCTCTATCTCTATGTCAACAAGGCGCCCAATAAGCCGTTGGATCCAATCGTCGGAGAATTTATCAAATACATCTACAGTAAAGAAGGGCAGCAAGTGGTAGTCAAGGACGGGTTTTTCCCGTTGAAGGCGGACTCGATCGAGAAGGAACTCAAGAAACTTGACTAGTGATGGCGATCCTGCCCCAGCCCCCTCCTCCTCGGCAGGGGCGTATATCCATACGCCCCTGCCGGCAATTTCACGGCACTCAACCAACGCGTTGTGGCGACGTGGTCTTGACCGACTTGCTCAAATCGTCATTACCTTGGGCGGGACCGCCGTCATTCTGAGCATTATCGGTATTTTTGTGTTCTTGGTAAAAGAAATCGCTCCCCTGTTTTTCTCTCCACAAGGAACATATACCGGTCACATTGCCGGCACTCCTCCACCAGGAGCGCTCCCACAATCCAGCCTGGTGGGAATGGATGAATATCAAGAGATTATCTATCAAGTCACTGCAGGATCTGATCGCCAAATCCGTTTCTACAATGCACAGTCCGGCGTACCTATTGCCCTTGAGCTTCCTCCAGCATTGGCACAAGCCCGCGTCACATCAATTGCTCGCGCGGTCGGAGTCGGCAATCGATTTGGCCTCGGCACGGATGATGGTCGCCTCATTCCCCTAACGATCGAATTTATATCCAGATTCGACGAGGGGACTCGCCACATACTGCCAACCCTGATCCTAGGCTCCCCAGTCCAGTTAACTCCTTCCAAAGAGGAGATCATTCGTTTGGCCTACCAGCCGACTGAACAAGGGACCCTCGCTGCCGCCCTGACGAATGGGGGACGTCTGTGGTACTCCTCTACTCCATCCACCGTTGCCCCGGTGGCATTGACCGGCCACGGAACTGAGCCGGTGACAGCCATGATCTTTGACAGCCGCGGCGAAACGCTTTCGATTGGGACAGCCGGCGGAAATCTCTATCACTATGAGGTGAGAGAGGGCACGAAGCCGAGTTTGATGGAAACCCTATCAGTGGCTCCGACCGGTACTAGCGTCACCGCTCTCTCTTACTTGATCGGAGACCGGTCTTTGGCCATAGGCACCAGCGCCGGCGATGTCTCAGTCTGGATGCCGGTGCGTCAGGCTCAAGAGAGTTCTACAACTCGCTTGCGCCTGATTCATCAATTCGACGCGCATCCTTCACCAGTCACGGTGATCTCTCCATCGCTTCGCGACAAAGGATTCATCACCGGCGATACCGAGGGGAATCTATTTGTGCACTACTCTACCTCCGCACAAACACTATTGAAGCTGAGAGGGAACCAGCAGGCGATTCGAACCCTGACTTTTTCACCCAAAGCCGATGGCGCCCTGGCCCTCACCGACCAGGGAGAATTGCTCACTTACTCAATCCTCAATCCCCATCCGGAGACGACACTCGCAACCCTGTTTAAGCCTGTCTGGTATGAAGGTTATGAGGGACCGGAATATGTGTGGCAATCCTCCAGCGGCGCCGACGATTTTGAAGCGAAATTGAGCCTGATCCCGCTGATGTTCGGCACGCTGAAAGGGACCCTCTACGCCATGTTGGTCGCGGTGCCGCTGGCTCTCTTGGGCGCCATCTATACCTCGATGTTCATGCACCCGAACCTTCGCGCCAAGGTCAAGCCGACCATCGAGATCATGGCAGCGCTTCCCACCGTCATCCTGGGCTTCCTCGCCGGCTTATGGCTGGCGCCGATCCTCGAACGGGTGTTCCCTGCAATGATCGCCATGACCGTGGCCGTGCCGGCCTGCGTCGCAATTACGGCAACTCTCTGGCAATATCTTCCGGCACTGTTCCTTCGCCGCCTTCGCCCCGGAATGGAAACGTTTGTCCTAATCCCCGTCATCATCGGCACGGTCTGGATCTGTTTGAGCCTGAACTTACAGATTGAGTCATTGCTGTTCGGGTCTGACTATAAAGGCTGGTTTGCCACCCATTGGGGACTCAAGTATGACCAACGAAATGCCCTCGTGGTGGGATTTGCGATGGGGTTTGCCATCGTGCCTATTATTTTCAGTATCTCTGAGGAAGCCCTCTCCAATGTCCCGCGGCATTTGATCGCCGGATCTCTTGCCCTGGGAGCTACTCGCTGGCAAACCTTGGTCAAGCTCGTGCTTGTCTCAGCAAGCCCAGGAATCTTTTCTGCCTTGATGATCGGTTTTGGCCGAGCAATCGGGGAAACCATGATCGTCCTCATGGCCACAGGAAACACCCCCATTATGGATTGGAGCCTGTTCAACGGTTTTCGGACACTATCGGCCAATATCGCTGTGGAAATTCCAGAAGCCCCTCACGGTGGCACACTCTATCGCATCCTATTTCTGGCGGCCGTGCTCTTATTTATATTTACGTTTCTCATCAACACCGTGGCGGAAGTGATCCGGCAACGGTTGCGGACGAAATACAGTCAATATTGATGCGTAGCTCATTCAACAAATTCATCGCCTCCGGAAACGTCTTCATTTGGGGATGCGCCGCCGGTGTCTCGATATCGCTCCTCATGGTCTTCGGACTCCTGTTGTTGATCATGATCAACGGCTTGGGGTACTTCTGGATTTCAGATATCGTCGAGCTCACCCTGAAAGATCAGCAGCGCGTGATCGGGCAGCTGGCCGGACGTGAAATCATCCCTCGGTCTATCACGCCGGACCGCCCAGAAGGAAAAGGCCGACTTCGGGTAAAGATCGGGAATCGCGATATATCCGGACTCGATTTTAAATGGATCAACGACGATCAGATTGTGTCAGAAGCCTATCCGACAGACATAGTGCTCTTGGAGCGCCGCGAATGGGGCAACATGTATGCGAGGGTCAAAGCTATCTACAAAGGAGAAACCATCCAGGCAGAGGGGAACGAAGGTGGCTGGATTGCCTTGGCCCCCCTGATCAACGCCGCCAACGATCTTCATCATCAAATCGATCGGATCGAAAAAATCGAGATCGGTTCAATTAATGCAGATATTGAAAAGACGCGGTTGGAAAAGCGCTCCTCCAAAGCGATGGAGAATGGGCGCATTGAGAACCTCAACGCGCAGATTGCTGCGGCTGAATCTCGTTACCAGGGGAAAACTCAAGAGCTGGAAATCTTGCGAACGCAATTTAATGAATACTCTGTCCTTATGGAGGACGCAAACGGCCGAGAAAAACAAATTCCTATTGGACAAATCATTCGCGCTTTGCGCCCGAACGAGATGGGCCTCTTCCACAAAATCTGGATCTATCTGACGAATGTATGGGCGGTTCTCAGCACCGAGCCCAGAGAAGCCAATACAGAAGGTGGCATTTTCCCAGCTATTTTTGGAACCGTCATGATGGTCATCATCATGAGCCTTATCGTCGTCCCCTTCGGCGTGCTTGCCGCACTCTATCTGCGGGAGTATGCCAGACAGGGGATCATGGTTCGGCTTGTGAGAATTGCCGTCAACAATCTCGCCGGCGTGCCTTCGATTGTCTTCGGTGTGTTCGGTCTAGGGTTTTTCATTTACACCGTCGGAGGAACTCTCGACACTCTCTTTTTTCCTGAACGACTTCCGGCGCCGACCTTCGGTACTGGGGGGATTCTCTGGGCGTCCTTGACGCTGGCCCTGCTCACGGTTCCAGTCGTGATTGTCTCCACAGAAGAAGGGCTGGCCGCCGTGCCCAGGGAGTTTCGGGAGGGGTCGTTGGCGCTTGGCGCAACCAAGTTGGAAACGATGCTCAAAGTCGTGATACCCTCTGCGCTGCCAGGCATTCTGACTGGATTGATTTTGGCAATGGCCCGGGCGGCTGGAGAAGTGGCGCCGCTCATGTTGACAGGAGTTGTGAAGTTGGCGCCTGCGCTTCCCATTGATAGTTCCTGGCCATTTCTTCATTTCGATCGAAAGTTCATGCACCTGGGGTTTCATATTTACGATGTGGGCTTTCAGTCCCCCAATGTGGAAGCAGCGAAGCCCATGGTCTACATCACGACTCTGGTATTGATCACCGTTGTCGTCATGTTAAACTTGACCGCGATTGTCCTTCGTAACCACCTGAGGAAGAAATACGCAGGCTCGGTGTTATAAAGGATCCTTATGCAAGGTTCGACACAAGAACTATCCCACTTACAAGAGTCCAACCTACAAAGGCTTAACGTGCAGAACGGTCATCCACAGGTCCCTGACAATCACTCGAAAGCTGGCACCGTCAAACTGACCCTCAATCACGTCAACTTTTTTTATGGGGAACGCCAGGCCCTGTTCAAGATCGACATTGAAATCATCAAAAATCAGGTCACATCGTTCATAGGCCCATCCGGTTGCGGGAAATCCACTTTGTTGCGCTGCCTCAATCGGCTCAACGACTTGGTTGAAGGCGCACGAGTGGAGGGCACCATGCTGCTCGACGGCATGGATATCAATGGTCCCGAAGTCGATATCACCGACCTGAGGAAACGTGTCGGAATGGTCTTTCAGAAATCAAACCCCTTTCCGAAATCGATCTACGAAAATGTAGCCTATGGGCCCCGTCTTCATGGCATCAAAAACCGTGGACAGCTGGATCAGATCGTGGAAGAAGGACTCAAAGGCGCAGGGTTGTGGGACGAGGTGAAAGATCGGCTTCAAGCCAGCGCGTTTGGTCTCTCTGGGGGACAGCAACAACGACTCTGTATCGCCCGCGCGCTTGCGGTCAAACCGGATGTCTTGCTGATGGATGAACCTTGTTCGGCGCTCGACCCTGTGGCCACAGCTAAAATTGAAGAACTGCTTTTTTCTTTGAAACAAGACTTAACAGTCGTTATTGTCACCCACAATATGCAACAGGCCGCGCGGGTGTCCGATTGGACTGCCTTCATGTACCTTGGCGAAATCGTGGAGTTCGGCCTCACGAAGCAGATATTTACCACGCCGGCCAAGAAACAGACCGATGACTATATCACCGGGCGATTTGGGTGAACGTGATGATTCAGCGCCACTTTGACGAAGAACTCGCCGACTTAAAAACCAAGCTGCTTCGAATGGCCGCTCAAGTCGAAGACCAGATCGACAAGGCCCTCACAGCACTCGTGACACGTGACTCTCAACTCGCCCACGAGGTCATTGAGCGGGACCACCAGGTCAACGCATTGGATGTGGAGATCGATGAAGAGAGCATTCGGCTACTGGCTCTCCATCAGCCTGCCGCGCGGGATCTGCGACTGGTCACGACGGCGATGAAAATCGCCACCGAACTGGAGCGAATCAGCGACCTGGCGGAGAATGTCTGCGAACGGGCGATCGAGTTGAACGAAGAGCCCCAGCTGAAACCCTACATCGACATCCCGATGATGGGCAACATGGCTCGGATGATGGTGAAGCAAAGCATCGATGCATTCGTCAAGGATGATGCCGCACTTGCCCGGAAGGTTCTCACGGATGACGATTTCGTCGATGATCTGATGGAACAGATATTCCGCGAGCTGCTGTCGTTCATGATGGAGGATACTCGCACGATTTCACGCGCCATCCGTTTGAGCTTCATTGCCAAGTATCTTGAGCGGATGGCCGATCATGCCACAAACATTGCCGAGCTGGTGGTCTACCTGGTAGAGGGAAAGATCATTCGCCACACCACTCCATCCGGATCTTCCAGGACCGAACTTCCCAAGAATTAAGCCTCCGTGAAAACTGCCTGAGTATATTCCTCATACGATACCGCTACTCCATGGCGTAATCCCTGTACCTTTCAAAGCACAATAGCGCCAATGCGCCCGCAAACGCGAAACATGATCACGGATATGGAATCAGAAAATGTCGGACGACCGAGCGAATATGCTGAGATGGGATCAACGAGACGTGCAGGCAGAGAATGTCAGGCGTGAAGGAATGGGTTATGCCACAAAATGCCTGGAAAAGAGCATATATTCAAATCGATGCCTGCGAAGGACGATCATGCTGCATCTGGCGAGTTGATCAACGGTGTAAAAGATTTGGTTCCAGCTATATTGCGGCATGAGGTTGATGAGCGAGTCCAGACTGATAACAGTCTGCTCTTCGAGATGGTCGAGAATAATCGATGTGAGGCAATCGACATTCGGATAATCATGTAACGTGGAATAGACATCCGGAGTTGATTCAAGAAGAGAACTCATTGGCATAGGCACCTCCTGGAAAAAGTTAAGGAAATGAGAAACCCTGTGGGTTGGTCTGGGCTGCGAAGGTTGACTGCGTCGGACTGTATCGGACAGCCGCAATACGCAGAAGGCCCAACGTGATTAAGAGGCCTCCCAGTATTGTGAATTGCTGCCACTCCCCGCCCGTAAACCATTTCGAGATAACTTCAGTCAACATGACTACGAGAACTGTGTCGATGATAAACGTAACCCGGACTCGCCCCTCCGAGCAGTATGTGAGCGTCGTCTTCAAGACTTCGACGACGGCCAGCAGTGTCAGCGTATCAACTAGTAACTGCCGAAGGGCCACCTCCACGTTGGAGGACAGAAGAAGCCGCAAATCGAAAAATGTTTTTACCACACCGCCAGCCAGACCAATGAGGACCGTCAGCGTCAACAGGCTCAGAATGAATCGCGTGCCCAACTCCCAAACATGAGTGATGTCATAGGCCGTAAGGATAACCATGCGTCGCTTAAGCCACCCTATCGGTATTGTCTGTTCCATTGTGGTATGCGTCCTACTCCAATTACGTGCCTTTACATTAACTAAGATAGATTCCAACCGCGTAAACTCTCTGTAACATGTATGTAAATAAGCAGCTGGGGTGCGGTGGGATTGTTTGGGGCCTTATTTGAGACGACTGATCGATCGACTACCGCCGAAAAGATTGCTACGCTTGATCGAGAATGACATCAAAAAATCAAACGATGCCCGCCTAAACCAGAGGCAGCATGCTGAAGAAGAAGAATCTTTTTCAGCCCAACTTCCCTGCGATTTCTTTGCTAAAAATAGCCCTCAGCACTTCATGAACAACATGATGACGCTGGCTTTGCGCCAATAGCACGCATCGAGACCATCAGACACAAATCAAGCATAATACACATGTAATCAGCATGATATGGTCGTAACCAAATCCTATGGATCATGTATTCACCCACCCGTTCGTATCATTGTTGCTTAGATACCAGTCTGGTATTGTGCAGCCTCGACCACACGAATGGGAGACATCCATGGACGCAGTTGACAGTCTTATGCTCGATGCGAAGCAAGCGATCATGGATGAACATCATCGCCGTTTCCAAACTCTCCGCCAGGAAGAACGATGGGAGGAGGCACTTCAACAGATTCCTGTCACACTGAGCTGTGCGACTGACCTTCTAAAAGAATCTCTCCGAGTCCTCGAGGAAGCCCTTGACCTTCAGAACCCCAGCTCTGATAGTTCCATCTCCTCTTCACCAAACAGGAAGTAAGTCAGAGCGATCCTCTCCAGCGCGAACAGGCTGTTGGGAGGCAGAACTCGCTTCCGTTGAACAAACTAAGCTCCACTGGATCTCAATGTTACCTGTAGACTTCGCTTGACAGTCCTTTGCGCAGTTGTTAGGTTTTCGGGGAAACTGTGCCATACCATTGCACAGCACCTCTCCAGGCTGGCGTAGCTCAATGGCAGAGCAGCGGTTTTGTAAACCGCAGGTTGGAGGTTCAATTCCTCTCGCCAGCTCCATAAATTTCGCTGACGATTCGATCTCTTGGCAGCTTACCGGCCCTCGCCTCCCCCCAGAATTCAGCCCGCTAACCCTGGGGCTAACCATCTCTCCTTTTCTCATTCAAAATATGCCGTCATCGACTTTGCTGCCGATTCAAGGCCTACCCTGGCGGTGGAACAGCCCCATACAAATAAGTCCACCTAGCGGCTCTTCGTTGCTCATTCTCCCTTGCTTATACCCCGCAGATTCCAACCTTCGCCACCGATGCGTCTACTTCGGAGAAGTAGGCTGTCACCGAAAGCTTCCTTCGTAATGAGAAGACTCTACGCCTATGGGAAGAGACACTTTTCTTGGCCGATCGTTGCGTGTATGCTACCTCGCCTGAAACCTCCCAGTGCGACCAGGAGAACTCATCGTGAGACCATTCAGACAACTATGAATAAGCCCACGGAGATTGTGTTATGAGCGAAAATAGACGCAAGCCAATCGTATTTGCTTTCATCCTTGTTCTGTCGATCATCTGCCTGGTCGCACCCTCAATGGCAGACATCAAAACAGGAGAAAATGCCTATCATCGCGGTGAATATGCAACAGCGATGCGGGAATTGGCACCGCTGGCCAAGCAGGGAAATGCCGTCGCGCAATACCATCTCGGGCTGCTCTATTCCAATGGCCAGGGCGTTCCTAAAGACGATGCCCAAGCACGACAATGGTACGAGAAAGCTGCCACTCAGGGACACGTGGATGCCCAAGTCAACTTGGGCATCTTGTATGATTATGGTCGTGGCGGTCCCCAAGATTTTAAGATGGCGGTGAGATGGTACCGCCGATCAGCAGAACAAAGAAACGATTTAGCTCAAAGAAGACTGGGCCTCTTATATGAACGTGGCGACGGTGTGCCCAAGGACTTTGTCCAGGCCTATATGTGGTATAAGCTGGGAGCAGCGAATGGAGGAAAGTCTGGCGCCATCATGCGTGACGAGCTCGCCGCGCGGATGACCTCTGATCAGCTTGCCGAAGCCAAAAGCCTGGCGAGAGACTGGAAACCAAAGCCTAAATGACAGACGACAGCCCACCACAGCACAATGCGAAAGTCATAGGGGAAGACGCCCCTTCTAATGTGGCCGTTCCCCCACGATTATCCAATCATTAGCGCTTCTGGCCACCAGGATCCTGAACATATCTTCGTAAGCAGCCGCTCTCTTCTGATATCGAGTTGACCCAACTATTCCTCCCATCTGCCTAAATTCCGCTGCCCTACCTCCGAGGTAACTCCTTCGGGGCTGTTGCTGAGCAAGGACTTGCGCTATCCTTTGCCCACGCGAGATGAGTTTTATGGTCTATACCAAGGAGGCGATCATGACCTGTTCGCGCTGCAGTGGATTCATGGTAGAAGAACACCTTTTAGACTTTGATGGTACATATGGGCAAATGTGGGCAACTGGATGGCGTTGTATGAACTGCGGTCGAATCCATGACTCCGTAATCGAGCAGAATCAGCTGATCGGACGAACGCAGGGCTTAGCCTTCCCAAGTAGTGAGCCGGACTATCAGGATGATGAAGTCCCTCTTCGAGCAGAGCCGGTCATGAGACATGCGGCCTAAGACGTATGCTTGAAAACAGCCACACAGCAAGGACGACCATACTTTGATGGGAGGCCTATAGTGAAACACCGAAACAAAAAACAGCACAAGCACATGCATCCGCAATCGGTGGGAAACTTAGCCTTAGCTGGTATGGACCTATACGTTCTTCCTACACTCAAAGGCACAACCGATCATTCCATGGTGCGCCATTCAGCACAAGACGGACTGGTGGGGTATCCTGAAAGTGACCATCTGGCTCCCGCAAAGGGTATTTTTGGTGCGATTGGTTTATCTGTTATGTTGTGGTGGCTCATCATTTTCGTGATCTATTGGGTTTACTTTAGCCTCAAACAGTCCAGGTTTTAGGCATCCCATTAATTCTCTCACTCCAAACAGAACTGCCGACATTTTCCACGCAACAACACCCTAGTACACGTTATCTGATGGCCTGGAGTATGCCTGCCCTCGGTTATTGTATGCACTTACATAGGTACTATGCTGCCCAGACAATGCTCTGCGCAAAGAAAAAGACTGGCTACCGTTCTGCTTCCGTAAGATTGGCTTCTTCTTCCAATTCTTCAAAATCGGCCTCCGCTTTTGCTTTGAGTGTTGAGGGGTGCAGGCCATATTTTTTGAGCATCTTGTAGAAGTCCGCGCGATAGCGCCCGGCAAATTGAGCCGCGCGTGAAATATTTCCTCCGGTAAGTTGCAGAACATTCTTGAGATAGGTTTTCTCAAATTCTTCCTTGGCTTCAGTCAAAGGCTTGAGCGGCGAATCCGGTGATGAGCCCATGGAGGGCAGCAGATCTGGTGTAATCATGTCCTGGCGCGTCATCACAGCAGCCTTTTCAATGACGTTCTCCAATTCACGGACATTCCCGGGCCAGGGATGTGTGACCAACCGATTCAGGGCGGCTGGGGTAAAGCCTCGCAGCCCCTTATTCGCCCGTTTCCCGCTTGATGTGAGAAACTGTTGGGCTAACAAGGGAATATCGTCTCTACGGTCCCGAAGTGGCGGGATAAACAGAGGGACAACTGAGATGCGGTAGTACAGATCATTTCGGAATGACCCATTCTTGACCGCTTCGCCCAGATCCTTATTCGTTGCCGCAATAATCCGCACATCGATCTTTGTTGAGATTTCAGAACCCACTTCTCTAACTTCCCGTTCCTGCACAGCCCGTAATAGTTTAACTTGCATGGAAAGCGGCATTTCCCCGATTTCGTCAAGAAAGAGTGTGCCACCGTTGGCGCTTTGAAAGAGGCCTCGCTTGGCGCCGTGGGCGCTGGTAAAGGCCCCACGGACATGCCCGAAAAGTTCAGACTCAAAGAGGGTTTCTGGAATGGCTGCGCAGTTGAGGGCGACAAACGGTCCCTTACTCCGGCGGCTGTTCGAGTGGATGACGCGCGAGAACACCTCTTTTCCAGTTCCAGTCTCTCCGAAGAGGAGAATGGTTGCGTCGGAGTCTGCCACCTGTACAACCTGTTGAAGCAATCGCTGCATCGACGGGCTTCGCGCGACGATGTTTTCCATCCCGTACAATTCATTGACGAGAGACTTGAGCCGCTGGATCTCTCCTCTCATCCGTTGCGGAGAGAGCCCCTCTTCAATCTTGGCCTTGAGTTCTTTGTCATCGAATGGCTTGGTCAGATATCCAAACGCCCCTCGCTGCATAGCTTCCACGGCGTTGGGAATGCTGCCATGGGCCGTCAGAATGATGACCGGAAGACCCGGGTGAATCCGCAGCAGCTCCTCCGTCACATCCAATCCGTCTTCATTACCCAGCCGGAGGTCCGCAATGGCAAGGTCAAATCGATCCTTCTTCGCTGCAGCAATGGCATCACGCCCGCTGGTGCAGGCTGTGACAAGAAAACCCATAGCCGTCAAGCGCATCTTTACAAGATGTAACAGGCCCTCTTCGTCGTCGACTACGAGAATATGTTCTTTTTCCATGAAGCTCCTTCTACTGTGTCATCGGTTCCGGTACGGCAGGGGGCGGCGCAACAGTCGACGGGGGACGAATTGGACGAACCTTATCCCGCATTTCCTGATCGATCCGCTTTAACGCCTCTAACTGACTTGTTAGTTCCTCTATTTTCCGCTCTCGATCTGTCAGTTGCTTTTGCAGGAACAATACGGTGCTTGGATCGGTCGACCCCTTTTTTCCGCCGGATGAGTCTACCTTCCGTTCGCGCTCAGCTAATTCCCGCTGGAGTGCTTCTAAGGCTTGAGAGTCAGCCTCCTTCATAGCCCGAAATTGCTGAAGAGTTAACTCCCGGTCAAGCAAGTCTCGCACCAGACGATCAGAAACAAGAGCAAGGACGGCCTGACTCTCCGAAATGGCTGGGGCCGACAGGACTGTTTGGAGCCAAGATTGTTCAATGGGAGCAGCGTGATGCTCAAGCAACTCTATCCAAAGCTTGCTGGAAGCGGCCAATTGGCTCTTAGGTGCAATGGCAATCACTTTCTCAAAATACTTTGAGGCGCTATCTCTACTTTCATAGAGCCCGAGCAGGGCGCGCATAAAATAGACATGGTCGCAGGATATGTGCTCGGCGCATTTTTGGGCCAATACCTCTTGCTTTCTTGCCAATGCTTGCAGGGCTTTGGCCTCTCCCACATCGACCGTGAAGTAGGGCTGTGAAAACTGCGGCGCGGGCGACCATGCCGCACATCCCGTGAGGAATAGCAGCCAGGACAAAATTCCCGATATGACCCCTTGCTGAATAACTCTCATCCCGCCTCTCCAGGTTTCGTGAGGCGCAGAATAAATCGTACTGTCGTTCCCTTCTTGATTTCGCTTTCGATCCAAATTCGTCCTCCGTGAGCTTCGACCACTTTTTTTGCAAGCGCTAAACCAAGACCACTTCCAGGCGTAGCCTGTTTAGCCTTCGTTCGACCTTGATAGAATCGTTCAAAGATATAAGGGAGATCTTCGGCCTGGATCCCGGGACCCCCATCGGTCACGCTTACCTCAAGAACTCCCGCTTTCGTATCGGGCTTCATGAGTACCTTGACAATGCCCCCCTCTGAGCTGAATTTCAAGGCATTTGAGAGCAAATTGTCCAATACCTGTTCAATCCGAAGCGCATCTGCCATGACTCCCACACGTTGCGCCGGCGCTTCCAGCAATAACTGTACATGCTTGGCATCGGCCAAGAGCTGGACTTTGTTGACCGATATGTCTGTGATGCGCTTGAGGTCTGTCGGAACGATTCGATACTCCATCATTCCCGCGTCCATCTTGGATAGATCCAGAATGGTGGAAATGAGCGTAATGAGCCGGCGACTGCTGTCTGCCATGATGCGCAAGGTCGTGCGCTGTTCTTGCGTCAGAGGGCCAGGGATTTCATCTAGCAGCAGATGCGTGCCCTCTTGGATCGAAGCCATTGGCGTGCGTAATTCATGGGAGACATGCGCAAGAAACTCTCCTTTCATATCGTCCAGCTCTTGTAGTTTTGCGCCCATCCAGTTTACGGCGTCGACAAGGTCTCTCAGCTCGCTGGGAGCCCGAATATTCAGTGATGTGCGGAAATCGCCCTGCCCGATCTGCTTAATGTGGGTCTGCAACTGGCGAAGCGGGCGCAGGACCGTGTAGCTGGCAAACCCAGCGAGCGCAAGGCCAAACACGAGCGCAAGCAAGACCAGCTGTTCAGTTACCGTTTCGGCTTGCGCCGAACTTTCCCGTGACCGAGTGACGCCGACGCTGATACCGGTTTCGTGAAGATCGATAAACTGCTGAAGTGTGGCGCTTATGCGGTCCATCAAGACGTCTCGTCGACCTTCGTATTGGACAGACGGAGGGGATGCAGATGCGGCCCCATGTTCTAATTCCGAGCGAAAAATTGTAAGTCGTTCTTGCTGCAAGTGCTTGGCATCCTTGAGTAACTGAATGCCTTCAGGAATGAGTTCCTGCGTCTCCAGTGTCTGCAATCCGCGATGAAACTCGTCGACCTCTTCATCGAAATGTTGCAAAAACGTGGCGTCACGCACGGCCAGATACTTCTTCTCACTGTTGAGTTGGGCATAGAGCACGGTGAGCAGCCGTTTGGCGGATTCAATCGCAGGGTAATGGTGAGTGGCGATATCGGCACTCAATGCGGTCAGCTGGCGTAGCTGAAACAACGCATACAGATTCACCCCCGCCATCACCACAATAATGATGAGAGAGGTCAGAACAATCCGCCAAAAGATAGATAAGCCCACGTGTGAAGCGCTTTCTTAGCCTTGAAAGTTAAGGAGAACTGTAGGAACTGTAGGTAATTCCATACACTATTTCATCTCTTCACTCAAGGAAACTGAGAACAATTTTATACTGGTGCATCCGCCCTATCCTAAGAGGACGATGGGCTCGTATGGGTATTAACGGCTTCTGCCGATGAGAAGCGGTTGCGGTTCCATTACGTAACAGGACTCAGTCCTATTCAAATGGCGAGACAAATCGACGTTGCCGTCGTGACACACCGTGTAACGATGCAAAGAGATGGCCACGAAACAGCAACATTGCTACGGCAAGCGGCGGCGTGAAGATGAGTCCGAGATACCAGCTGGCAGAGGAAGGAATACCCACGTAGTCCAGCCATCCTCCAAGAATCGTAAATGGCAACACAAGAACCTGGGAGAAATCCAATCCCGCGCCCCTCCCCACTCGACTGGAAAGGGAGAAAAACGATTGTAGTCCAGTGGGTGAGAGAATAATAGGGATCAGGATTAGCGCAAACGGAAGAAACCATTCCATCCAATTCTCCAACACGAACTCGTACGACGTCTTAAGCACCTCAAGCGGAGAATCATGCCGAACTTGATAGATTATTTCAGGCGCCGGATTGAGCAAGAGAAAGAGGAGGAGAAGAACTGCATAGGATATAAGTTGTCCATACGGATTCGTCTGCATGCTCAGGTCAAGCGCCATCATGGGCAACCACAGGATAAAACCGACACCGATGACACTCCAAAAATATTGGCCGAAGCTGCCAAAAATGTCACGAAGGGTCAGTGCCCGTGTATGGCTGATGGATTGCTCGATCAGACTCAGGGTAGCGCCGACAAGAAGCGCATTGACTGCGCCAAGCAGAAAGCCACCGATCATGCCAAGGGACGAAGCGATCTGAGTCGCGAGCAAGAGCAGGAAACCAAATCCCACCACGGCCACTATCGTCATCCAACCTCGGACGAGGGACTCTCCTGTCTTGCGGAAGGCGTTCCGATAGAGTGTAAGTGTTTCGGAGAAAATGCGCGACATGAGAGACAATAGTCTGCGGAAACTTCGCGGGTCAAGCTATTGAGTTCTCGCCTGTGGTTGACTTCCGCTCTCCTATGATTATGTGAATGGCAACAGGATAGACAATTTAGATAGACGAGCGAAAAGGAGTATCCCCATGGACATGAACCGGATGACGATTAAATTACAAGAAGCGCTCCAGACCGCGTCATCCCATGCAGCGAGACGAAATCATCAGGGGATCGACGTAGAACACCTGCTACTTGGTTTTGTGGACCAAGAGAGTGGTCTCGCCTGCTCGCTCCTCGAACAGGCGGGGCTGTCGATGCCTTCAGTCCGTCAGGCCGTAGAGCAGGCACTCGCAAAACTACCTCAAGTACAGGGTGCTGGAGCAAGTCCCGGGCAACTCCACGTCGCCTCGCGCCTTAGCCAGATTCTGACCAAAGCCGAAGACGAACAACGCGCTCTGAAGGACGACTATCTTAGTGTTGAACATGTCATCCTCGCCATGGTTCAAGAGGGGGGCGTATTTAAGAAGCTCGGCCTGACAAAGGAGCGGCTCCTTGGCGCGTTGCAACAGGTACGGGGATCTCAGCGGGTCACAAGCCAAGATCCAGAAGGCACCTATCAGGCATTGGAAAAATATGGCCGGGACCTTACCCGATTGGCCGGGCAAGGAAAACTGGACCCGGTCATCGGGCGCGATGAAGAAATACGCCGTGTCGTGCAAATCCTTTCACGTCGAACCAAGAACAATCCCGTGCTGATCGGCGAACCGGGCGTCGGAAAGACCGCCATTGTTGAAGGACTTGCTTCCCGCATCATCAAAGGCGATGTGCCGGAAGGGCTGAAGAAGAAGCGCGTCATCACGCTGGACATGGGATCTTTGGTGGCCGGCGCGAAGTTCCGTGGCGAGTTTGAAGAACGATTGAAGGCGGTTCTCAAAGAGGTGCAGGCGGCCGAAGGGCAAATCTTGCTCTTCATCGATGAGCTGCATACAGTTGTCGGAGCCGGCGCTGCGGAAGGGGCTATGGATGCCGCCAATCTGCTTAAGCCCATGCTGGCTCGGGGCGAATTGCATTTGATTGGCGCAACCACGCTCGATGAGTACCGAAAACGCATCGAAAAGGATGCCGCGTTGGAACGGCGGTTCCAAACGGTGCTGGTCAATCAGCCGACGGTGGAGGACACCATCTCGATTCTCCGCGGACTCAAGGAACGGTATGAAGTGCATCATGGTGTGCGTATCAAAGATGCCGCGCTGGTCGCCGCAGCAAAACTCTCGAACCGGTATATTGCCGACCGCTTCCTCCCAGACAAAGCCATCGATCTGGTCGATGAATCTGCTGCCCGTCTGCGCACCGAGATCGATAGTTTGCCGGCAGAGCTCGACGAAGTCTCGCGCAAGGTCATGCAACTGGAGATAGAGCGGGAAGCGTTGAAGAAAGAGCTGGATCAAGCCAGCCAGGCACGGCTGGCAACCCTCGAACTGGAGTTAAGCGAGAAGCGGCGCGACATGGAGGCCCTCAAGACACGATGGAATTCAGAGAAAGCCTCCGTGTCGCGGTTACGCAAAACACGAGAAGCGATGGAAGAGGTGAAGCAAGCGATTGAACGAGCGGAGCGAGCCTACGATCTCAATCGTGTAGCGGAATTACGATACGGAGAATTCCCTCGCCTTGAACGGGAACTGGCCCTGGAGCAGGAGCAACTCGGCAAGAAACAGGGAGAAAGCCGGCTGCTTAAAGAGGAGGTCGATGAAGACGATATCGCGGGCATTGTGAGCCGCTGGACCGGGATTCCAGTTTCCAGGCTGATCGAAGGAGAAACCGAGAAGTTGCTGAAGCTGGAGGAATTACTCCATCAACGTGTGGTCGGCCAAGACGAAGCGGTGCAGGCCGTCGCCGATGCGGTCCTCCGTGCGCGCTCCGGCATTAAAGACCCAAACCGGCCCATTGGCTCGTTTCTCTTTCTCGGCCCGACCGGGGTAGGAAAGACCGAATTGGCACGGGCGCTTGCGGCAACACTCTTCGATAACGAAGCCAGTCTGATTCGTATCGATATGTCCGAGTACATGGAGAAACACACGGTCGCCCGCCTCATCGGCGCCCCCCCCGGCTATATCGGATACGAAGAGGGCGGACAATTGACTGAGGCCGTACGGCGGCGTCCGTTCTCTGTCATTCTATTCGACGAAATCGAAAAGGCCCATCACGACGTTTTCAATATCTTTCTGCAAGTGTTGGACGACGGACGATTGACCGATTCTCAGGGCCGCACCGTCGACTTCAAGAATACAGTGTTGATCATGACGTCGAACATCGGCAGCCCGCAGATTCTTGAGGCGCAGCAACGGCGCGCCTCCTACGATGAGGTCCATTCTATTGTGATGGCAGAACTGCGAGAACACTTCCGCCCGGAATTCTTGAACCGTGTCGACGAGACCGTAGTCTTCCATCCGTTGGAGACGGAGCAGCTCACGAAGATCGTGGACATTCAACTGAATCGGTTACGGACGCGTTTGACAGAGCGACGAATCATTCTATCCGTAACACCCGCAGCCTTACAGCATCTTGGCGAGCGAGGCTACGATCCGGTCTATGGAGCAAGACCGTTGAAGCGCCTGATTCAACAGGAGATTGAAACACCCATGGCGCGTCAGTTGGTCAAGGGCGAATTACGCGATGGAGATACGGCAACCGTGGAGCTGAAAGACCGTCTGATTGTAATTATACCGACTGTCACAGGATAAGAGGCTGGGACACGCCGGTCTATCTGGTCGATCAAGTTCATCAAGGGAGTCGCGTTAGACCAAATACGCAAGACCGACCGAACAGAATAAATGAACAAGATGCATCAGCCGATGATGACCGACTTACCTTTCAGATCTTGCGTCGTACCACTGGCACGGAGTTTGTCGATATTCCACTCGCTTGGGGATATCTTAATTACATGGCCCTTGATCGTGTGGAATTCCCCATTTGTGCAAGACACCACGTCTGGCGCCTTCACGGACATCTCTAAAATCACCGTTCCCGATGCCGGATGTGTGAGCAACAGACTCTTGGGGGTCTTCGCCACGTCATAAGCCCGTTTCTCGTTGATCATCAATGTGCTGTCGTTGAGCTTTGCGGTTAACTTCCCTTCCGCATCGAACAGGGCAAAATTCACCAGCAACGCGCCTGTGACCGGTTTCAAAGCGATCTGGATCTGCGGAACCCCTTCAATTTCAATCATGCCGTCGGTATTGCGATATAGATTCGAACCTACTTCCACGTCCATGTAACGCCTCATTTCACTGCGGTGAGAAATACCCGTTATGCCTTTTTGATGCGATCCAGGATCAATGCAATACAGCCTCCGAGGAGACCTCCTCCCAGAATGGTCGTGAGCAACTCGACCAATTTGAGTTCCCATACGGACCCCTGCGCCTGCATGGCTTCACGAATGCCGCCCTGCAGCATGATGACCGCCAGCGCCATAGTAGCGCCGACAATGAACCACCAGAGAAACACTTTTACGGTCGGCCACACAGAGAACCCTCAAAACTCCAAACGACGGTCGAGGCTGCGATATTGGATCGCCTCCGCCACATGCGGCGATTCAATCTTATCAGAGCCCGCGAGATCAGCAATGGTTCTTGCCACACGCACAATGCGCCCATAGGCGCGCGCAGATAACCCAAGCTTGGTCAGTGCCCGTTCCAGCAACTCCTGAGCCGGCACTTCCAGACCACAATACCGTTTCAAGAGTCGCGGCTTCAACTGCGCATTCGAGTGAATCCCGTCCAGACGATATCGGAACCGCTGGCGATCTCGTGCCGCCAGGACGCGTGATCGAATGGTAGAGGAACTTTCCGGCAGAGGAGCGTGATTGCCTAAGTCTCGCACGGAGACTGGCGGAACCTCGATGTGAATATCAAGTCGGTCCTGAAGTGGCCCGGATAATTTGGCTCGATAGCGGCGAACTTGATTCGGGGTACAGACACATTCACGCGTGCGATCCCCATAATATCCGCAGGGGCAGGGATTCATCGCAGCGATGAGCATAAATCGAGCAGGGTACCGGAGCGAACCGCTGGCTCTGGTCAAGGTCACATGCCCGTCTTCCAATGGTTGACGCAATCCGTCTAAGACGGGACGGCGAAATTCCGGCGATTCGTCTAAGAATAACACGCCATTATGCGCCAAGGACACTTCTCCAGGGCGAGGAATAGTTCCGCCTCCGATCAATCCTGCATCGGAAATACTATGATGGGGGGCGCGAAAGGGACGGACAGTCAGCAGGGGATGATTGCTCACTAGTTGCCCTGATACGCTGTGAACGCGTGTTGTCTCAATCGCTTCTTCCGGCTCCATGAGCGGCAAAATGGTCGTGAGGCGTTTAGCCAACATGGTCTTGCCCGATCCAGGCGGTCCCACCATTAAGAGATTGTGGCCCCCGGCTGCGGCGATCTCCAGGGCACGCTTAGCATGGTCCTGTCCCTTTACATCGGCATAGTCATCATCTTCCTTGGGGCGAGTAGAAAAAAGCTGCTCTCGGTCTGTGTGGGCTTGGTCCAGCGAGATGGTGCCGTTGAGAAATCCCACAGCCTGTGGGAGCGTATGGAGCGGATATGCCGTCACTCCCTGAACCACGGTTGCTTCTTGGCTGTTCTCAGCCGGCAAGAGCAAGCTATGGTTTGGCCTACATGCTATTCCGATGGACAAAGCGCCAGTAATCGGCTTTATATGACCATCCAAAGAGAGCTCACCGACACAGACGCGGCCCTGTACGTTCTGAGAGGGAATGACTTCTTCCGCGACAAGAATCCCAATGGCAATGGCCAGGTCAAGGCCAGACCCTTCCTTTTTGATTCCCGCAGGGGCGAGGTTCACTGTGATTTTCTTTGCTGGAAAATGAAATCCAGTATTTTTGAGCGCGGAACGGACGCGGTCCCGGCTCTCACGTACAGTGGCATCGGGAAGACCGATAACTGAAAACTGTGGAAGCCCTCCGGCAATATCGACTTCCACATCGATGAGATGTGCCTCGATACCGACAAGCGCAGCACTCAAAACTTTCCCAATCATTGGTGACTCCAAAGCACGAGAAGCTGATGGATTATAGAAACAGCATAGAACCGTTGCAATCCAAAGTATTAAGATGAGAGGAAATGGTTCCATTTCCCCACATATAATCCCCCGATCCTACTGCTAGCACACCCCTCTACCATTCTGTATAATCCCTCCCCATGCCTGTCTCTGCTATCTGCACAGATTCGATCTTCTCCGAACAGACATCGCACAGCAAACTGGTCAGCCTCATGGCAGTCTATCTTCTCCTCACCGGCTTAACTGTGGGTGCAGCCACTCCAGTTTTGGCCCAGCCATCTGGGGGTAGAACCACTCCACCTGGACCTATTGGAGCATCAATGGCTGTGCTTGCGATGCTACAAGATGCCGATGTCCTACCGCCCGAAAACACTCCCGATGCGAATCGCATCATCAAGTCGGTCATCCAATTTCAATCGGTGTTTCTGAAGAGCGATGATCCGGAGGTGCAACTATTTATCCGACACACACTTGAGGAACAACTGGGAAGCGATGCAACAGAAGCTGAAACTCGATTCCGTTCAGCAGGCTGGACATCGGATGTGCTTGAGGCGCTTCGTGATCAATGGATGGCCACGGCACTCGATCAGCGTGTACGCTTAGCCCCAGGTTTTCACCGGTTCAATGTCAGCCTCGAAGATTTCGATTCCTTGATGGAGCTTGTTGCGAAGGCACGAACAGCCTTGGAGCAGAGGGGACAGAACCTGCACCAGGTGTTTGCGCAACGACGTCGGGAAATGCCAGGCAGTACACAATAAAACCAGCAGCAGGAGGGCAGAATGGCAACGAAAGCCTATATCCTAATCAAGGTCAAAGCCGGACGGACAAAAGATGTGCTCCAGGTGCTCAAGCGCTTGCCCGGCGTCGAACAAGCCCACTCCTGCTTTGGGAGGCCGGACATCATCGTATTCATCAGCGTCGCAGACGAGCGAGCTCTCTCCGATGTCGTGATCACAAAGATCCACCAGGTCGAAGGGGTAGAGGAAACCGATACGCACATTGTTGCGGATGCCTAGCAGAGCGCACAAGAGCGCGCGTCGTTCGTGAAGCGTCGTTCGTCCATAAGAAGCTGGTTTCTAGTTTCAGGTTCCACGTTTCAGGTTCGACATCGGAACCTCAACAATTCGTAACGAACAACAAGAAACTAGTAACTCGAAACGCTTCACGATTCACGCTTCACGGGTGTCGCGAGCGACGCTGACAATGGCCCCGCCAAGCTCCGCCGAACGGTAACAGGCATCGGCGACCTCGACGGCACGACATCCGTCTCGCCCTGTAATAGGCGGAGGGCTGTTCGTTTCGATGGCATGGACGAAGGCGCGGAGCGTGGAAAGGATTGTCTGTTGAGGCTGGACAGTCCATTCTAGAGGGGCGCCGTCGCTGAAGGTTCCACTCACATGCTGATGGAACCAATCAGCGGCAATCTGTCCATGAGTTCCCACCCACTCAGTTCTCGCCACCCTTCCCGTTACGACACGTGCGATGTCAAGGACGAATCTCATGCCGCTCGTGGTCTGCAGTTGCACAATCGCCATCGTGTCCGGTCCCACACCTGGGAGCTGGTCCAATTCGCAGCGCACACTCACCACTTCTTCACCGGTGAGAAAGGACACCGCATCCAAGAGATGAATGCCAAACTCCAAAATGACCCCACGCTGACCCGGTTGCGGCGATCGAAACGAAGTGTCGGCCTTCGCTTCAATCCGGCTGGTGAATGTGGCATAGCGGCATTGGCCGATCTTCGGCCAGTGCTCTTTCAAGAGAAGAATCGATGAGTCAAAACGCAGAGTCTGTGCAGTCATCAAGAGCAGGCCGGTCTCTTCCGCTGCCGCTACCATCATTCGCGCTTCGCGTCCCGTAGACGCCAACGGCTTTTCAATGAGAATCGGTTTCCCTGCCCTCACAGATTCAAGACAGATTTCAGGATGAAGCGAGGGAAGGGTAACCACTACGACGGCCTCTACCGACGGATCGGCAATCAAGGCGCGATAGTCCTCATAGATAGGAACCTCTGTCGGCAAGGACGAAGGCCGCCCCTCCCCGATCCGTTTCCGGCAGAGCGCGGCAAGGCTTACCCCTGGCAGATCATGCAGGAGATGGTGGATATACCGGCTACCATGCCTACCGGCGCCGATGAGACCGATTCTAAGCGACATAGTCGTCCATTCATCAAAAGAGAGTTAAAACAGTACGTCCCACCGACTACAAGATCAACTGAAACTCGACCATCGCTCGCATGATTCATGTCGGCAGGTCGGTCTCCCACCCCTTCGTCTCGCTTGACTCAGGCATCGCATTGACAGCCCGCCGGCCCTATCCCTATAGTACGCTCAGGTTGTAACAGCTTAGCCCAAAGAGAGTACTTCCCTCAAAGCCTTGCCGAAAAAGAGATTGCCGCAATGATATCGACCACCGCTCCCTTTACCCTGGATCAAATTGGCACCGGCACCGCTCGCTTCCCAAGCGGCGTCGCCATACCCACGCTGACGGATGCTGCTGCCGACCCCTATATTCAGACACGCATATCGAAACACGTTCAAGTGGACTGTATTCAGTTTTGGCCCCAGGATAAAGGGCTCTACCCAGGGCTCGTCCTTTTGCACGAAGCCTGGGGGCTGACCGCCCAGATCAAAGATCTCGGCGCCAGGCTCGCGTGCGAAGGCTATGGCGTCATCATTCCGAATCTGTACGCCCGACTGGGTGGCATGGTGACGGCCAACGCAGAGGTCGCAACTGCGCTCATGGACAAGTTAAACGAATCGCTCGTCCTCCAAGATATTAATTCCTGCTGCGAATTTCTGAATACCCGCGATCACATAAAGCGAAACATTCACGGTGTGATCGGGTATGGCATGGGCGGATCCTATGCACTCAAGTTTGCTTGCCAACGGAAACGGCTTCGCGCGGCGGTCGTTTATTACGGACGAGTCGTGCAGCCTGAAACAATGATTAAAGACCTGTTCAGCCCGGTGCTCTATCACCAAGCCGGCCAGGACCAATGGGCGCCGAATCAGGATGTGGACCGGTTACGAGCTGCTACGGCTGAGTATAGCAAGCGTGTTGAAATCAGAACCTACCCCGATGCTCCCCATGCCTTCTGTAACGAACAACGTGTAGAGAGCTATCGTGCCGACGCGACGGCAGAGGCCTGGGAATCAACCGCTGCGTTTCTGAAGTCCTGCTTCCACGGTACCTAACTCCTCTTGAGCCCATGGTGTCAGAATACCTCACTTGATGGTATAGGCCTAAGCCCGGTAGAGCACTGACATGTATTATGTCCTCTTGATCAGACGAGCCCCATTACGAGTCCTCCTTGCCCTTGCAATGATGATCGCCTCTTTATTGGGATTGGGAGCCAGGCTCAATGCCGAGGCAGGTCAATCCCTTCCGAGCTCAAGCCCGAACTTTCCATCCATCATACAGACCCATTCTGAGCAGCTGGCCAAGGTTGAGTCCGATAAGGAAGCCAGCAATCTATTTGTATCTGCTATCGGTCCCCTGCTGCAGCTAGGCGATGCAACTCGGACATTGGGCGGCAACCCCTTGCCACCCAAGCTCGCGAATGAGCTCCTGGTGGCGGATCTGACGGAGGCCGTTCACCGGCTGATTGGTGGGCTAGCCGCCGGGTGCCTTGCCTCCACGATTAGGCAGGCTATAAAGGATCAGCAGTTTTCGATAGTGGCCGAGCTGCTTCTTGGGTCTTCTCCGCACAGGGCGTGGCTCAATCACCAAAGCACAGCCTCTTGGTATGATTCACTGAAGCGACTCGCTGACCTAGCAGCCTCTCCTGAATGGGCCAAAGGGGAACAGGAAGAAGCTGCAACGGCCCTACTGTTAACAGCCCTGGAGAAATCCTCTCGCCTGGAAGTGGATGCCTTGCAAGCTATCTACCAGGAATGGGACAGGATACGGAATTGGAAGGATCGTGTGCGTGGGCTACGTGGACAGGCTCGTCTATGCGGAACCTGGCAATGGATTGTTCATAACCATCAGCAAAACCATCGAGAACAGAAATTGATCTTGGTTTTTCAACCGGCAGGAAATACTCAAGCCTCTCCGCCGGGACTCGCGGAAACGATCGTACTGGGCGAGAACGTCTATTTACGGTGGGAATTCGAGGGCCGAGTCCAGGAAGATAGCCTACAATTCAACAAAGAAGGCCAGCGCCTTGAAGGAACCTTCGTAAACTCTCAAGGAGGCTGGGGATCTGTGAGCGGAAAGAGAACGGCCGGTTGCGCGCCCTAACCCGCGAGATTGGCGCGACGAGCAAAGAAGCTCTGGGTTCTGAGTTGTGAGTTAGAGGCGGATAAGAAATGGTGAGACGGGAGAGGGTTCGAGGTCCGAAGTTTTGGAACTCCAGACCTCCGATTACGTCACTCAGAACACAGCACTCAGCACTCAGCACTTCTCCTCTCGGCCCGCCAGACCCCCCAAGCCAAGAGTAGCCACCCAATCATAAAAGCCAGCCCGCCGAGCGGGGTCACCGCCCCCATCCAGCGGATACCAGCAAGAGACACCACGTACAGACTTCCGGAAAAGAGAAGAATTCCGAGAAGGAAAAACCATCCAGATTTTTCAAGGCCCTGCTCAGGGTAGCGATCGATCGCCCACGACACAATGCAGAGTCCAAAAGCATGATACATCACATACCTTGTTGCCGTCTCGAACACCTGGAGCATAGGGGCATCCAGAATTTCCTTGAGTGCATGGGCGCCAAAGGCGCCGGCTGCGACCCCCGACCCAGCCAAAATTGCTCCTATCATCAGGAATCGTTGAGAAGCTGACCGAGCGCTCATAGATATCCTCCTAGTTCGTATTCTGTCCTGTGTATCTCATTCGTCCCGGTACAGTAGCTGGCTTTATTCACCCACTCAGTCTCGTCAACCCAAGAAGAGCACATCACCGGTGACATCTGGCTCGGATTCTAGCAGAGAGCACTACGTCTCGATATGCCTCTTGAATACCCCACTATTTACGCCTGTCACCAAAATACCTTGTAGTCATAGATGTTTACGACGCAAGTGAGCATGTCGGGGGAAATAGGCTGCGGCTAGTAAATCCAACCGGTTATCCCCAACCTACCATTTTGGGGAAGCCACACCCCCACCTCTTGAGGAATAGTCAACACCCTGTTCCCACAGTATCCTCCACACATGATGACAATGACTCAAAGCAAACACCAGTACCAAAACGGGTGGGATAGTCCGAAGTTTTTGATTGACTGCGTACTGGCAAACGTAAACAAGCACCTGGAAGCCGATGGGTGCGTCCTCGAACGGTTGGAGGTTGGCTCTAAACTGACTACCCCTGACAGCCTGAGAATAGGGGACTTTCTGAAGGTCCAACTATGGTTGGAGGGCGAGGATACATTTCTGGACATCCGACTGGCGGAAGTCAGAAAGATTCAAGAGCATTGGGTCGCGGTGGAAGTGATTCAGCTAAGCACCGAAGACCGGATGAGGCTTAAACAATACATCACTGCACCAGGAGCTATACCCAACCAGGATGCCGCTCGTATGAACCATCTTTTCATTCGTGCCTAGCTCAGTAAACGGTAGGCTGAAGGGATTCAGGCTGAAGGCTTTTAGCTAGGTGCTGATCAAGCCCGCCAGCTGGCCTTGCTCCTTTGGTCTATTCGGTCTGTCTTGTCTATCTGCTTGAACGAAACAACCAGATGAATCAAATCAACTAAACAAACCAGATATACCAGCCTCAGGCCTTCGGCCTGAATCCCTTCAGCCTGAACCCCTGAGTATTACGCTCTCTTGCCTTTTGGCTTCCATTCCCGCGCTTGTCGTTGCGCCTCAGCAATCTGATCAGGGTCCATCCGTTTGGCGATCGCATCCCGTAACCTAACCCCAGCCTCTCCCCCCTTCGCTGCACCGAGGCTATACCACATATAGGCTCGAACGAAGTCCTGCTGTACCCCATCCCCCCGTTCATACATAAGGCCGAGCTTTCTTTGCGCTAAATCGTTTCCCTGATTCGCGGACAAACGAAACCAGTAGATAGCCATCTTGTAATCTTGCGGACCGCCCCGCGCATAGACAAGCATAGCTCCGAGGTTAACCTGGGCCTCCGCATGCCCTTGGGTAGCAGCTTTCTCGTACCACTTCCGAGCTTGGACATCGTCCTTTGGCACTCCCAGTCCATTGTCATAAAGCAGGCCCAGCTTAAATTGTGCAGAGGCAAGCCCCTGTTCGGCCAGCGGCCGCAACTCACGCATGGCGGCTGCATAGTCACCACGCTCCATGGCACCATCATGGCTCTCCTTGACAGTTTTATCTTCGGCTTGTACGGAAGTGGCAACTGAGGTAAGAGTCAGCACAACGGCAATAAGGAGCTGCAACGATAAGAGCCAAAGACCATTCACTAGATCATCTCCACTGGTTCTCGCCCTCTTTAATCATAATAGTTCGTCCTCCCTCAATAATCTTTCCCCGTAGTTGGCTACGAGATGGTGCCGGAGGCCGGGATTGAACCGGCATGGGCCTATTAAGCCCGAGGGATTTTAAGTCCCTTGCGTCTGCCAATTTCGCCACTCCGGCAGCGGGACAGGATTTTATCATAGCGCCAGAGACTTGAGGATTTTTTCTAGCCTCTTTATGGACCACCAGTATTCTCAGCGACAACGGCCTTGCAATCATCCTCTTCAGTCCAATCACGCGTTCCCTACCCAACCCGCTATATCCATGATGGTTCTTCATGAAATGGCATAAGGTCCTGGCGAGGAGCTAATGGCAAGCGACGGGAGACACACTATCCTTGGAATGACCTCGAACCTACAGCACAACACTTTTACTGGACGAAGGGAGCAGAAGCGCTCATGAATGAAGCTGGCTAAGACCCTACTTTGGAGGTACTCCCTTCGGGTCTATCGGCTCGTTACGGCAAGAGTTATGGTTGACACATCAGACACAGGCTTCAAAACTGATATCAACGGAGGCGATCATGACCACTCAATGCTGCTCTAGGCTTAGGGGAAAATACAACGACCAAGACCGTAGAGGTTCATATGGCCACATGAGGAAAATTTGTTGGCGAGGTGTTCATTCCAGTCAAGTCCATGGCCCCAGGAACGAGGAGAATGGTTCGGTCCATCAGGAAAAGATGTTGATTCCCTCCGATGGTAAGCCAGACTATGAGTGTCTTGAAGTCCCTCTTGGGATGGAGTCCTTTGTGAGGCAAGGTACTTGATGTATCTTATCGCGCGGCTCTCTTTATGCTTACGAGTTGTATCGGGCCAACAAAGTGAACTCCCCTTTAGACCGAAAGGAAATCATGGCTTCCATCTTGATCATAGACGATGAAAGTACTACTCGTGTATTCCTCCGTTCTGTCCTTGAAACAGAAGGATACGAAATCACAGAGGCTGCCAACGGACGTATAGGGCTTGAATTGTACCGCCAAAAGCCAACGGATTTAGTCATCACCGACATTATCATGCCAGAACTGAACGGGCTGGACATGCTCCTAGAACTGACTCGTGAATTTCTCCATGCCAAGGTGATCGCGATCTCCGGTGCAGAAGAAAAAAATAGTGTATTGGATGTTGCAAAACTGCTTGGAGCGCGTCAAACATTCAAGAAACCATTTAATTTGCCTCACTTACTGGCAGCAGTTCAATACGAGTTAGCGCATTAGCACCTCTGCTCCTGGTCCTTACTTGAACTGCTAATCGACTCTGGCAGCCTGCTGGAAGCTTCCGTCCATTGCAAAAACGAATCTGACATACATTTATTAGGTCATCTGTTGATCGCTCGTAGTGACAAGGGGGCTGCCCCTGTCATCTACGACTTGAGCAACCCCCTCGATTGGAATTTATATCCCTGCGTCTACTAATTTCTCTACTTTGGCAATAGGAGTTGAAGTGAGACAGGCCTCTAACTCTAGGTCTCGTCACCATCGTAGCGGAAACAACTCGCCATATATTGTTTCCGCTACCCAACTACTCTCGAAAACGCACGCACCTACGCTGCTTCGATTTTCAATTTCTGATCGTCTGCACGGAAGACTGCCTTGCCACGATCCACTACGTCTTTTACCCTTGAATGGACCGTCCGATTCCATCGAGTCGCTTGCAACTGGGCCTTTCTCGCATAACGACTGGCCTGGCGTCTGGTTTCAACTCCTGTTTGCGGCGCGAAGAATAATCCAATCCCCGCTCCAATTACCGCTCCACCTGCAACCAACGCTGCGACCTTTGCTGCCTGACGACCCTGATCTGACATGGTGAACCTCCTTAGCACGGGTGAATATGGTTGCCGGCGCTCTAGCTCTTCATGCTCAATCCCTTCAGCAGTAAGCGTGCCAGACGAGAATCGGTCAAATTCACCCGTGATTCACCCCAAACATACTTCCCACGATTAAACGCGATTAATTTTCGTTGTGTATTTCTCACAGATCGCGACACAAGCGTGACAGAAAACCAACAGGCCAAAGTGAATAGCCCGTCAAACTGGCTCTGAGAAACGCTTAACAGAGACTGTCATTGCTCTCACACCTTGTTGTCTGCGATGCAACACTTCATTCTCTGCAGATGCCGCGCGCGCTTGCAATGATCGAGACCCTCCCCTATTATTCTCAAAATACCCATGAGGCACTAATGAATTGGTTCCACGCGATCCCCTATCCGAATATCAGCCCGGTCTTCCTTGAGCTGGGGCCCCTGCAGTTTCGCTGGTACGGTCTGATGTATCTGATCGGACTGGCCTGCGCCTATATCCTGATCAAGCGTCGAGTGGAGTCCCGTGGCCTCTCCATGACCAAGGACCAAGTCTATAATATGGTGGTGTGGGCGGCATTCGGGGTGTTTATCGGAGGACGGCTTGGCTATACGCTTTTTTATAACTTCTCCTACTATATCCAGCATCCAGCCAGTATCGTCGCAGTCTGGGAAGGGGGCATGTCCTTCCATGGCGGCCTGCTCGGCGCCAGCATCGCCTTAGTGTGGTTCAGCCAACGACAGGGTATTCCCACCTACCAGGTTGCAGACTTGGCCGCAGCCGTCACACCGATCGGATTAGGATTCGGACGAATCGGCAACTTCATCAATGGGGAGTTGTATGGCCGAGCCACCGATGTCGATTGGTGTATGGTGTTTCCAACTGGAGGGCCTGCCTGCCGCCATCCTTCACAGCTGTATGAAGCGGGGCTCGAAGGTCTGTTCTTATTCGCCCTGGTATGGGTCATCTCGAAAACCACACCACCATCAGGCACCCTCTTCTGGACCTTCATCGCCGGCTATGGAGTCTGCCGAATGATCGTAGAGTTCTTCCGCGAACCGGATGCCCACCTCGGGTTTATCCTTGCATCCTTCTCCATGGGCCAACTCCTCTCCTTCCCCATGATCATAGTGGGAGTCTTCATGCTCGCCCTAGGGTATCAGCGGCGGAGTTTGATGCAGGCTAAATCGTAGGGCTAGGCTGAAGGCATTCAGGGGTTCAGCTTCTTGCCTATCGAGGATCCATCTCTGCATGAGTCCAAGATCGTAAAAACCACCTTCAGCCTGAACCCCTTCAGCCTATCTACCTGTCACGCTTTAATACGGCATCTCCTCATCACTCAGCCCAACATGGTGTCCGAGTTCATGGACTACCGTGTCGCGGACCTCTTGAATGACCTCGGCCTTTGTCCGGCAGAGACGGAGGATAGGGCCACGAAAGATAGAGATACGGGCGGGCAACTCACCGGCAGGCTGGAAGAATGACGTCTCATCAATCGGGACACCTTGATAGAGACCCAGCAGATCGTCTTCTGATTCCAACTCAAGATCACGCAGAACTTCTCGCGAAGGTTCTTCTTCAACGACGATAGACACCTCTTCCGCCATTGCTGCAAAACGTGGCGGCAGTTCGGCAAGCGCCTCCTGTATCCACCTGTCGAATTCTTGCGGCGAGACAATCATGAATGTGTCTCTGGTTTATTTGGTTTGTTTTGTTTATTTGGTTGATTTGGTTCATCAGATTAGTTTCGTTAAACCAAACAAACGAAAGAAACCAAACAAACCAAATAACGGTCTGCTACACGTCGATTGCGATACCAGGCCGTAAGAAAATAAACTGAAATGAGAGTGACGGTATTCCCAACGCACTCGCGACGGCTCGCGAATACATCTCAGCTTGGGATCGATAGCGTTCTGCTCGGGCCAGGGCATCTTCAGCCGTTACATCGTCCGTCTTATAGTCGGCAATCCAGATTCGATCGTCAAGCCGGTAAATCAGATCAATCACCCCTTCCATGATCTGCTCCTCCCCCAGGGGCATGACGAACGGAACCTCGCGTCCCAGCACCGTCGCACGCTGCAGTCTTTTGTACGGCTCAGAGGAAAGGAAGTTCCCGAAGAGAACAGCGAGATTCCCTGCGACATCAGCCATTAGATCATCCTGTGCCACAGAGCGCCGGCAGACCTGGTCGATCACAGCGCCGATCTCAGCGCGAGGCTTGGCGAAGTCCCACTGTTCGAGCACCGCATGGGCGCAGACTCCCACTAGCCGAGCTAGATCGGGATCACGGTCTGTCACAGTCCGGGGAATAACGGTATCGAGTCTGCCTCCTACCAGGCTTGAAGGAGTCACTCGTCGCGCGGTGATACGGCGCTTCTCCCATTCAAGCTTCCTGGCCCGGCGGCGAATGAGGATGGGGCCAAGGGCAGGGGCGAGAGCGGCCTTCGGCAGAGACTCCTTCTGGTGGCGTCTTGCCGCGACCGTGGCCGGCGTCATGACACGGGTAAGTTGGCTGGTTCCAATACTGATCCGGTCGCTCCTTGAAGGATCCAGCTCTTCCGTCATCGCTTCTCCAAGCAGAGAGAGAACGGTGTCTTGTCCAGGCTTTACCGTTTGCCCGCCAGATAACACCAGCAGATCGCGCGCCCTGGTCATGCCAACATATAAGAGCCGTCGCTGTTCAGCCTCTTCCCGCGCCGCCATCTTCATATCCACGAGCAAAGCTCCGAGATTCGAGCGGCTTCCCAGCCGAAGGCTATAACAGCGGCTCGACCAATCGTGATAGATAGAAGGCCCTTTGCGAGGATTCTTTGCCCCTTGATGCAAACCTGGAAGGATGACTACTGGAAACTCTAAACCTTTGGCCTTATGAATGGTCAATACACGGATTGCCTCCAGTGATTCCTCCGTCAGAGCGCTCTCCGCCTCAACCGGTTGTTCCGATACCCTGGTCATCATCAAGTCAACGAACCCGGTCAAGGTGAGATGGGGACGATCGGCTAATGCTTCAGCCATCTCCCTGATCTTCCGCAGGTTCGCCACACCCTGTTCACCATGAAGCGATGCCGCAGCCAATTCCAGCACAGGCAAGCGATCGAATATCAGATCGATGGCGTCGGGCACAGGCAGCAAGGGAGCGAGCTGATGCAGCTCAGCCAAGTGTTCATACAGTTGCCTCACCGTTCCTGCCTGTGGATGATTCCAGTCAGACAGCCATGCTCGTTGCTTGTAGTCCAATCCCTTTATTTGCTGGAGTGCCAGGAGATCCCTATCAGTCATGCCACCTAGGGGTGATCGCAAGATTCCGGCCAGTGCAACCGTATCATGCGGGTTGTCGATGACCCGGAGCACATTGACAAGATCGATGACTTCCTGCCGTCGATAAAAATGCTTTTCCCCATCCGTGATATACGCGATACCGTAGCGACGAAGGGCATCGAGATAGACCTCTGCCTGGGTGAGCTTTCTGAAGATCAGAGCAATGTGGCCCGGTTGGAGTGGACCCTCTCGTCGATCCCGATCTATGATCGTCGTGCTGGAGAGCAGATCCTCCTTCAGCCAGCGCGCCAATGCTTCCGCTTCCTCCCTGGTCGCAGCCTGCACATCGAACTCTTCATCGTCCTTTCCAGATGTCACAAGCCGAAGCTGAACCCCGGAAACTGAAACCTCAGGCTTCCGTTGCGGCCTGGCTACCAACCGTTCATTCGGTGGCTGAACATGCTCTGTTGCTTGGAATAGCCGATCGAAGACATTGTTGACGACATCCAGCACAGCCTCATCACTGCGAAAGTTCGTCACCAGAGAATAGACCTGTCCCCCTCCCGCTCGAATCTTCTCTACCACTCGCTCGAAGGCCTCGATGTCGGCTCGTCGAAAGGCATAGATCGATTGCTTGGGGTCTCCCACAATAAATAATTTCCCCGGCTCCAAGTCGATGTCTTGCCATGAAGTCTGATAGCTGCCTGCCCGCTCACCAAGATAGAGAATGATCTCATACTGGACGGGATCTGTGTCTTGAAACTCATCAACCAAGATCGCCCGATAGGCTTGCTTGATCCTGGCACGGACATCCGGATGGTCGCGCAAGAGGGTTTTGGCTCTGGCGAGTAAGCCATCGAAGGCAATCCACCCGGAGGTGAGAAACCTGTGCTGTACCTGAGCCAGAAAACATCGTACAAGCGTGATCACGTCTTGAAAATGGGCTTGGTCGACCGAAAGGAGTTGTTGGGCTAGCCCGATGATGGAAGCCGCTTCCTGGAACGCAGCCTCATCCCATCCCGCAGGCGCCTTTCCCAGATCCTTTCCCAGAACAGCGCGTTCATCCAGAGGCAAATCTGCAAGCCCCGGCATTCCTTTCTCCAACAACAGTGCCAGCGATTGCACTGCCGCAGCGAGCATCTGTTCTGCCTTACGCCTCTTCGGTCGGTCTTGTGCAGCAAGGAGAGTCGCAGCACGGCCATGCATGGCAAGGACCCAATCCAACAGGGCGCCCTCAAGGGGAAGAGATCGGCACTGACGTTCCAGCTCATCGATGTCCACAAAGTCCCCGGCAAGCGCTTCAGTAAACTTCCGAAGGTCATCGAGGGGGGCTCCCTTCAGGACTCGCCGCCACCGGTCATGCTGAGGTCCGGATGTTCCGAGCTCATCGTCCAACCAGCGATCCCAATATAAATCAAACAGTTCATTGAAGTTTGATCCGTCATCCTCTTGAAATAATGGATCAATCTCTGACTCTACTGGGTGGAGCCGCAAGAGGTATGCAGCAAAACTATGCAGCGTGCCAATCTGAGACTTTTCAATCTGCTCAAGCGCCATCGTTGCCCGCTTACCGACTTCTTCAGCCGAGAGATGATATCGGCTTCGGAAGATGGAGATCAGATCATCCCCCTCTTTGGTCAGACGAAGGAGTTGTTCGCGGAGTCGTTTCTTCATCTCAGCCGCGGCTTTATTCGTGAAAGTGAGGGCGACAATCTCGGTGATGGCTAAGGGGTCTGGCTCTCGCATCAATAGATTCAGAATGCGATTGACGAGGATCGTCGTCTTGCCGGTCCCCGCTCCCGCCTTCACCACGACATTGCGGTTCCAGGTGGTCTCCGCCTGGAGACGATCTTGGGAGTCTGACAGTGTGACCACCTCACTCATCGTTAACCTTCTGCTTTCTTAACTTGCGTAAGGCACGCGCTTGGAATGATCGGTGTGAGCGCCCCCAGGCTATTGTGTCGTGGCGGCGGCACGCGCCTGAGAATTCGCAATAGTCGCAGTAGCCATCGGGAAGAATGAAGAACTCTCTGTTCGCGATCCCTTGAGTCAGTGTGGACAGCGTCCGTCGGATCATGTCACCGGTATGACCGGTCCAGAGTCCCGCCTCGAACGTTGAGCGGGTGACCGGCTGTTTCCACTGCGGAGCCAGAAACAGTAATTGGACATCGGTGACAGCGGGAAGCGACGGCAGAGTCATACGGGCATAGAGTGGTGGTTGCAATCGAAGTCCACGCACGGCCGATAGGACAAGGTTGCGATCCACCGCACTGATTTCAGCGCCCTGTTTAAATTTATAGTCCACGATACGGATCGCTGGAGGTTCAGCTCGATAATCGACGCGGTCCAGGGTGCCATGAATCTTCAGAGGGGCGGAGAGCACATCGGACTCCAGTGGGACAACGCCCTGGACCGACACTTCAAAGGCGACAGGACGGAATCCGGTCGCAAGATACTCCACCTGGTCCGACGAGACAGCAGCGGACACCAACTCTGTCACCTGTTCGCAGGCTAACGTCCAGAGCAACGCATGCCCTGTCCCTTGGCTTGCCGCATGGCCGGCAAAGGTCTCTGTCACGGCCTTTTGCACCGTCGATTGCACCAGAGCCTCGGTCAGTGCGTTATCCGGCCACTGGAGCAACATCAATCGTTCGTAGCTCACACGAAGCGATTCATGCAGGAGAGTCCCAATCCTCAAGGGAGGCAGGTGATCTTGCTGGAGACGTCGGACTGGTTCCAGCCGAAGAACCTTTTCTGCAAAATACTGAAAAGGACAGGTCGCATATCGCTCCAATGATGTCGGAGAAAAGCTCACGTCCCTGGCGGACGATACGGCAGGCGCCTGTACGCCGACTATACCGTCGAAAGGACCAAGCTCGATGGAATCCCGCTCAATGGTTTTCAGTGTAGTGAGACCCTGTTCAACGAGAGGCCGATTCCGACCCATTGCGTCGAGTGCCGGCAGCGAGTCGTGGCCCTGGAACAGGCAACCCAAGGCCAATTCCTCGACCGGCAACAGGTCTTGGATTGAGGGCCGTTCACTGATCCGTTGGGTCAGCCGTCGAGGGACCGTCTCTTCTTGCTTGCCCGCGAATCGTGGATCCTGCATAGCCATGGCGATAAAACCAGACGGCGCCATAATGCGTCCTGATTCGTCGGCTCGCTGGTAAGACAGATACAGCCGATTGGTTGCCGAGCGGCTGAGGAGTTCAAACAAGAGTCGTTCCTCTTCATGTCCCCCGAGTTTCTCATCGATCTTGTAGCCCAGGGTCGATTCCAGCACGGCTCGGTGACGGTCACGAAGAAAGGGATCTTCCCGCACGTATCGTGGAAAGACCTTTTCGTTCATGCCCAGCACAAAGAGCGCTCGAACGGTCCTGCCTCTAGCCGTCATGGCATCCAGCACTTGAACACCCTGGTGCCGACCTTCTTCAATGGGGATGCTGGTCTCGTCTATAACCAGCCGAAATAATTCGACCCATTCCTCCCATGAGAGGTCACCGCCTAGCGGATCCAATTCTAGAAGACGGGTGAGAGCGGATCGGATCAATGCGCCAACCTTGTTGAGGTCGATCAGTTCGGTCGATTCGCTCAATGGAATGTTGAACAGGCCGGGCGCATGAATGTGGGATTGGACCAGTTCAAGGAATGCATCGGTCAAGGTCTTGATGGACCCTTGCGCAGGAAGAGCCTGGCAATCGTGAATCAACTTCGATACGACATTCCAGAAATTCGTTAATTGAGAGGCTTCGTGCGTTCCGACTTTCCGTTCATCGTCGTCCTCGGATTCCATCTCTGCATGGTGAAGAATCGATGAACTGGCCTGCGCGGCTAGACGCCTCCATTCCGCCTCCCCTTTCGTAATACCTAAGGTGTAGGTGAGGGAGCGCCAGACATCGGATCGAAGAGTCACTCCGGCGGAGACGGCGCCATGATCATGATAGAAGGGCGACGTGACGACATCCAACATGGCTGCGCGATCGAAGTCATTCAATGGGAGCGAGGCAAGGCGAAAGACGGTTTTGACTAACGGTTCACGCGCGAGCGGCTTCCCAGCCGTTGACGTGAAGGGCACCAGATGACGATCGAATGCCGACTGAAGCCGAGCCTGATAGGGCTCCAGGGTACGAGCCACCACTCCGATCTCCTCGAAACGATAGCCGTTCACCTCGGTTAAAGTCAGGATTTCACGGCAAACTGCTGCCAGTTCCTCTTCAACCCCAATCACGTTTGTCACGGAGAGTTCGACCAGTTCCAATGTTGCGATTCGGTCCCCTTCCCCACTCCGATCCTCATGACTATCTGCCATTGGAAGAAGATGGCGCTCGAAAAATTGGCGGGCAAAGCGAAAGGCCTGGCGGTCTTGCAATGGAAAATACAGCGTGGTCGGCACAACGCGCGTGACCGACTGAAAGAATGACAATTGAACCTGCGAAAGATCGTAAAAACCGTAGTAGAAAAGGCCTTGCAGCCCTTTGAGAAACGTGGAACCTGAAAGATCCTGGCCGAGTGAGACAGTCAGGTCGTCCGGAGAGCCGACTCCGAGCGACCGGCTGGCTTCCTTGATAGCCGCATGCAGCGTGAAAATGGAGTGGAGCCAGACTTGGTCTTCTTCCTCAAACTCCCCTTCTGTGAGAGCCTTCAATGCCGTCGCCGGCGCAACCACTGCGTCTTTCAGATCGCGTACCGTCGCCCAGAGGCCTTTCCAGGTTCCGGGCGAGGGAGGCAATCGTGAGAGGGGTTCAAGCCCCGGAAGCTTGCGTCGAACCACCTGGCGTACTAGCTGTTCGTAGAAAAAATCGTCAACAAGTTGGAGAGGTGATTCCAACCCAGTCTCTGAGATCGACGCGAGATCATCACGCAGACGGAGGGCCAGCTGGTGAAATGTCAGAAAGTGTACATTGAGAAATGCGCACGGCTCATGACGAGTGAGTATTTCTTTGAGGTGCTCGACCAGGGAGGCCGAGGGGACAATGACGGCGAGCGGAGCAAAGAGATCATCGGTCTTGCATGACCGAATATCCTCTACCAGGGCATGATGAAGAGCCGGATGAATAGGTCCGGTGACGACGCGAAGCATCTAATACCGAATGTTGAATGCGAAATGTTGAATGTGTAATGACAGACAAATTATCATTGAACATTCACCATTCAGCATTGCTGGGCTAGCCGGTTTCCGGTCCCATCAGCTCGCCGTTGCAATCCATACAACCCCAGTCGCCATCGATGAACCCCATCGGGTCGCCACACATAGGGCACTCGGGCGGAGGCCCCTTGTCGATAACGGGGAGTTCGGGTAGTTCAAAATCGTCGTCATTCATGGAGCAGTCCTTTTCTCCTACTCACGCGGTTTCATCTTGAGTAACAAGGCCTTCTCAGCACTCTCCCTGCTCGGCACCCCGACGAATGTCAGCCGTCCATCGATAATGGTGGCGGGCACCGCCCTCACCGAATGTCGATCAGCCAAGCTCCGTCCATCTTCAGTCGTGATATCCACCTCGCGATAGCTGAAACTGTACTTTACCCGCAACTGTTTCCAGAGACTCTTTGCCGAGGGGCATGCGCCGCAGCTCGGCGAGACTAAAAGCAAAATACTCGGCACCGGTACCCTCCAATCATTCTTTGTGATCTTAGCACCGGATCGAATCGAGCGGCAAGCTAGGGAACGAGTGGGGCAATGGTCTGCATTGGCTTGACATCGCGCAACTCAATCCCTTGACAGGATCTGCCCCCCCAGTTATTCTCGCACCGGCAATAGTGGCTGCACTAATTTTCAACTAAGGAGTGCGTGTTATGCATAGAACGAGAACCCTCGTGGGGCGGGCTTCCCTCCCCTTACTCGCAGCCGGCCTATTGTGGCTCGCATCCATTTCCGCTGCGCAGGCTACCGAGGCCTTCAAGATGGGTGTCGTCGATCCTCAGGCTGTCTTAGAAAAGTCGAAAGCCGGCAAAAAAGCGTTGGACGGGCTCAAAGAATATGTCGCCACAAGGCAAAAGTTATTGTCCGCGGATGAAGAGGAATTGCGGAACGCGGAAAAGACCCTCAAGGAGCAAGCGGCGAAACTGAGCGACACCGACAAAAAAGATAAAGAGGCTCAGTTCCGGACCAAGGTCCAGGATTTCCAGAAGCGCGCGCAAGAATTCAATCAGGAACTGCAGGGCAAGCAGAAGGAATTGGTCGATGAGTATATGAAGAAGATTTCCACTGCTACAAAGGCTGTGGCTGAAAAATCTGGATTTTCTCTCGTCGTCGATAAGGGCAGCGAACAAACCGTGAAGATTGTCATCTACAATAAGGACACGATCGATTTGACCGACCAGGTGGTCAAGGAATTCGATCGAACCAACAGCAAGTAGTGGAGTGAATGGAACCTCGGCCTCTTCCGAGGTTCCTTCACCGCTCCATCGGATAGCCCGCATCCCGCCAGCCTTTGATTCCCCCATCCATCGACACCACATTCGTATAGCCCATGTGCTGAAGCGCATCCGCAACTAAGACCGATCGGTAGCCGCCTCCGCAGTACAAGAGAATGGCCTCACCCTTATTGGGAATGAGCGTTTCCACATCCCGTTCAATAATGCCTTTCCCCACATGACGGGCGCCTTTCGCATGGTCTGTTTCGAATTCCCTGTCCTCGCGCACATCGAGAAAATGCACCACCTCTCCCCGATCAAGCCTGGCTTTGGCCTGCGCCACCGTGCATTCCTTGACCCTCGTCCGAGCCGCATCGACCAATTTGAGAAAACCTGGATTATGTTTCATCTTTCTTCCTTATTCCTCACCTGGTTAAAATAACGAAGTTTGTTCAATCCCCAGCCTCCGAAAGGTGTTGGGGATCGTATCGGTGCGCAATACCGACAGTCCTACCTTTCTTCTGGAGACCTCGAATAACTGTTCGATCATGGCCCAATAGGGGCCTGTACCCTGGTGACGCTCAAAGAAGGCCCCTTGGCTGATTGCCCCACCCCGCACCTCTCGAATCCGATTCGTAATCTTGGCGATGCGATCGGGAAATGCCGCCGCCATTCGCTCCATAAACACCGGCTCCACAGAGCCTGACAGGCGCAGCAACGTCGCCATCGCTTCCACCGCTCCTGCTTGTTTCGCTCGAGCCAGTAGCTCAGGCAGATCCTCATCGTTAAGACCGGGAATGATCGGAGACAACGAGATGCCGGTCGGAATCCCGGCGCTCGCCAACGTGGCCATCGCTTCGAAGCGTTTCCGACTGGATGGCGCATGAGGCTCAACCTTCCGAGCCACCTCATCGTCTGAAAAGGGAATGCTGAAAAACACGTGAACCGACGCCTCCTGCTGGAGCCGTCGCAAAAGATCCACATCTCGCAGCACCAAGGCCCCTTTTGTGATGATCCCAACCGGGTTCCGATACTCTGCACAGACATCCAGGCAGGACCTTGTCAACTCCAGCGAAGCCTCCAGTGGCTGGTAGCAGTCGGTGTTCCCGGAGAACAGGATCAATTCACCCTTCCACGAAGGCTTCTCGAACGTCCTGCGAAGCAACGCTGCGGCTTCCCGCTTTACAACGATCTTCGACTCAAAGTCTGTCCCTGCGCCGAACCCCCAATACTCATGCGTAGGCCTGGCATAGCAATAAGCGCAGGCGTGGAAACAGCCACGATAGGGATTGAGACTCCAACGAAAGGGTAAGTCCGGGCTATCGTTCCGGCTGAGAATTTCACGGGGCGAATCTTCGAACATCTGGAGCGCCACATGGGAAGCGGGCTCCAAGAGATCCCGGTGTTGAGACTCAAACGGATTCGGCGGATTCATCACGGTGCGCATGGGGATATGGTCCTCAATCCGACTGTTTCTGTCAACGGGGGAAGTACGCCTTCCACGACCAAGAGCTCCGATCCAATTGATTGACTAACCCCTACCCCGATGCTAGATTCCAGCCGCTTTCTGGAACATTGACTATGTATGATCTCCGCACGCTCCGTGACAATTTAGACGCTATCCGGGAGCAGCTTGGCCTTCGAGGCGCCGATGTCCCTTGGGACAGACTGCGCACCCTGATTGAACAACGCCGGACCATGATGACTCAGGCTGAGCAACTTCGCCACGAACTGAAGAAGGGATCGGACGAGGTTGCCACCCTGAAGCGCGGGAAACAGCCGGCAGATGCCGCCATGGCTGCCATGAAAGCCGTTGGCGAAGGGATCAAGACGATTGAGGACGAACTGCGGACTGTCGAAGAGACCCTGACTGACCTGAATCTCCGTATTCCCAATCTTCCCCATACCTCGGTGCCGGTAGGAAAAGACGCAGGCGACAACAAGGAGGTTCGCAAATGGGGAATGCCACCTACGTTGACACAACCGGCGAAGAGCCATTGGGAACTTGGTGAATCGCTCGGTATTCTAGACTTCGATCGCGCGGCAAAAATAACCGGCGCACGGTTTGCGGTCATGACGGGCGCCGGCGCACGACTCGAACGGGCTCTCATCAATTACATGCTCGACCTTCACACCACAGAACATGGCTATCGAGAGGTCTTGCCGCCCTTCCTGGTCAATCGGTCCAGCATGACCGCTACCGGCCAGTTACCAAAGTTCGAAGAAGATCTCTTTCGCCTGCGGGACGAAGACTATTTCTTAATTCCGACGGCAGAGGTGCCGGTAACCAATCTCCACCGCGACGAAACATTCACAGAAAATGCGCTGCCGATCAGGTATACAGCCTATACCCCCTGTTTTCGCCGCGAGGCAGGCTCCTATGGGAAAGACACCAGAGGGCTCATTCGTCTCCACCAATTCAACAAGGTGGAATTGGTCACCTTTACAAAGCCTGAACAGTCGCATGAAGAACTGGAACGGTTGACCGGCCATGCCGAAGCGATCTTGCAGGGGTTAGGGCTTCATTACCGAGTCGTCGCCCTCTGTACCGGCGATATGGGGTTCTCCGCAGCCAAGACCTACGATATCGAAGTCTGGCTCCCTTCCCAGAACCAGTATCGCGAAATCTCCTCCTGCAGCAACTTTGAAGGGTTTCAGGCCAGGCGAGGCAATATCCGCTATAAGGGTCCTGTAGGGAAAAAAGACTCCAAGTCAGAGTTTGTTCATACCCTCAATGGGTCAGGATTGGCAGTCGGACGCACGGTCGTGGCCATCCTCGAAAACTACCAACAATCTGATGGCTCAGTGCTAATCCCTGAGGTGTTGCGTCCCTATATGGGAGGTCTGGAGCACATCACAAAGCCTTAAGATTATGAACGTCAATCGTCATGTCCCCGTACGATAGGGCCACTGTTCCTCCCGTACGCTTGACCTTTGACCATTGACATCCGATGATTCTTCGCACGGAGGGGTGACGGAGCGGCCGAACGTGCCAGTCTTGAAAACTGGAGACCTCGCAAGGGGTCCGCGAGTTCAAATCTCGCCCCCTCCGCCAACGAGTCCGGACAAGAGAGAAACACTCTCCGTTTCTCGGAGACTATCATGACAGTCCACCATTACCTCACGCTCTAGTCTGCCCACAGTACAACTCACTCAGGCTTTCAACCACTTCCATACCAACCTCATCGCTTGGCCACCTGTTAAAGCCAGCGAAAGTTATCTGGCACAGCGTCACACTATGTCACCATTTGTTACGTATCCGTAATGTATCCGTAACATCCGTGGGATACCCTGCGACGTACATGCAGTCGTGTTTGATCGTGCTAACCCTCGAATTCGATCACTGGAAATCACATGTCATCCCCTACACCGAAAAAAATACTCATCATTGAAGACGAGCCAGAGATCGCTCAATTGGTGAAGCTGTATCTGGAAAAAGATGGGTTTCGAACCACGATCGCGAAGACAGGGCCCGAAGGCCTCAAAATGGTCAAAGCAGACCGCCCCGATATGGTCATTCTTGATCTCATGCTCCCAGAAATGGACGGACTGGAGATCTGTAAAAAGATCCGCATTGCGCCGGATACAGCCCTACTGCCTGTCCTGATGCTGACCGCCAAGGCCGAAGAATCCGACACCATCATTGGTCTTGAACTTGGCGCGGATGACTATGTGAGTAAGCCCTTTAGTCCGAAAGTGCTGGTCACCAGGGTGAAGGCCTTGTTCCGGCGATTGCAGCGATCCGACGAGCCGAAGCACTCTTCCTACGCATACGGATCGTTGCTCTTGGACCTCTCGCGGCATGAAGCACTCATCGATGGAGAAGAGATTCTCTTGACTGCAAAGGAGTTTGGATTGCTCGAACAGCTTCTTCACCACACTGGCCGGGTATTGACGCGCGATGTTCTCTTGAATGCTGTATGGGGCTACGATTACTACGGCACCACCAGAACCGTAGACGTGCACATCCGCCGGCTGAAGCTCAAGATCCCGTTACTCGACGACGCTATCATCTCGGTCAAATCGCTGGGATACAAACTCAAAGACCGCAACGCATCCGACTGAATCTTAGGATCTGCCTATACCTCCTTCGCCCTCAACAAATTAACTCCGGGTTCACAGTGCATTGACCCTCCTGTTACATGGCCGGTCCAAGCTTCATACAGATGAACAAGCTGACCGAGGAGGGTGAGGTATGCCAAGTCTACGCGCCAGCCGTGTAACTCAACTGAAACGAGGAAGCCGACTCGTCCTACAGTTGCTCAAAGGACTGCTCCTTGTCGGATGCGTCTTCCCGCACCTCCGACCCTCCGAGCAGGATGTGGTCATTGAAAGTTGGTGCCGCGAGGTCTTGGACGTTTTGTCCATTCGTCTGAACCTGCGAGGCGAGTGGCCGCCGGAGAAAGTCTCCTCCGTGATGTTTGTCGCCAATCATGTATCGTGGTTGGACATTCTTGCCATCAACGCCTGTCGGCGTGTGCGCTTTGTGGCCAAGTCAGAGGTGCGGCAATGGCCACTGGTGGGATGGATGGCCGCTCGAACCGGCACAATCTTTCTCAAGCGAACCAGCCCGCGTGAATGGGCCCGCGTAACAAAATCGGTCTCCGCCTCTCTTCGGCACGGAGACTGTATTGGGCTCTTCCCTGAAGAAACCACGTCGGATGGCTCAGACCTTCATACATATCATTCCGGATTGTTAGAGTCGGCTGTCGCCTCGGAGGCGCTGATCTGGCCGGTTGGAATCAGTTACCATCGGTTCGACGGCTCTCTCGACACCGACATCGCTTGTTCCGACAGTCAGTCGTTGGCCTCGTCTATTGTGAATGTTCTCGCTCGACCAGCCACACAAGTGCGGTTAGCTTTTACAGATCCCGTCGAAAGCTCGTCCGGGGATCGCCGTGAACTGACAGCCTGGTGCCACCAGTCCATCGAACAGAGTCTGGCAGGCTACCTGCCACCAACCAGGACCTCACCCTACCCCCTACAATATCCCACGGACGAATCCTTGCCGCCCTTGACCGCCGCTTGATTTCCCTTCGACGACACCGCATGATTCAGCGGTGATTGCATTCGGCTGGTGCAAGCTATTGTGACGATGACACCCCGCTCGACATGGCGTCTCCTGATTTTGTGCTGTCTCGCGATTCTTCTCGTCTCCTGCAGCCGACCCCGGGTAGATGCATTCGAAGCCAGTATCGGTCAAATCGAGCAGGATGATTTAATCCGTAAATTCGGCTACCCCCAACGGCTCAAGAAACTTCCGACAGGAAGCGAAGTGTGGGACTACGAATTCCTGGCAGGGCACTCTCGATGCGTAGGCTATCGCGTATATTTCGATCAAGACCGGCGATCCCAACGGTGGGAACCGCGAGACTGTCAGACAGGGGCGCACTAAGAAGGCGGGCAAAGAGCGCGAGGGCGGGACTCGAAGTTTTGAGTTCCAAGTTCTGGGTTCTGAGTTGTCCGGAACTGACTCAGTCCTCAGCACTCAGCACTTCCTATGCCGATTGACTATTTTAATTATGTCCAGTAGTCTAGACATATGGACATAAATAACGCCCTTGCCGCCTTCAGTACGCTGTCGCAGGAAACCCGCCTGCGAGTGTTTCGGTTACTGGTCGAAGGTGGACCGTCCGGAGTACCGGCCGGCAGACTGAGCGAGTCCTTGCATATTCCGCATAATACTCTGTCGTTTCACCTGTCGCACATGAGCCATGCGGGTCTGGTCCTATCGCGGCGAGAAGGCAGATCCGTGATCTACAGTGCTAACTTCGAGTTTTTTTCAGGGCTCATTCGCTACATGGTCGAGGATTGCTGCAGCGCCGAATTTGCCAGCATCCGCAACGATAAAAAGCGGAACTGCTCGATCATTGAACTTTCACACTGTTGCCAACAGAAGGAGAACGCATCATGAAACGTTTCCATGTCCATGTTGGGGTTGAAAAACTCGATGAATCCATCCGCTTTTACAGCGCCCTCTTCGGTGCAGCGCCGGTCAAAACGAAAACAGATTACGCCAAATGGTTGTTGGAAGACCCCCGCGTGAACTTCGCGATATCCACGCGCGCAAAGAAGAAGGGTATCGATCACCTTGGGATCCAGGTCGATGAAGAAAGCGAACTGAGTGAGTTGCGCGAACGCCTCAAGGCTGGGGACATGGCCGTGGTCGAGGAAGGCGAAACGGTCTGCTGCTACGCCCAGTCTGACAAATCCTGGATACAAGATCCCGCTGGAATTCCCTGGGAAGCATACAGAACGATGGCGGATGCCCAGCTGTTTTCCGGCAAGCCAGATCAGACTGAAACAGCCTGTTGCACGCCGGAAACAATGGGAGAGCCCGATTGCTGCGAACCTTCAGAGAAAACTGCCGGCTGTTGCGACTGATGAAGTCGGAGATACAGAGAATATTGGTCCTATGCACGGGTAATTCCTGCCGCTCCGTGATGGCCGAAGCGCTGATCAACGATCTCTGCCGTGGCCGTTATCAAGCATGGAGCGCCGGTAGTGTTCCAGTAGGACATGTTCACATAAAATCTATCGAAACATTGAAGCGGCATGGAATCAATCCAGGCCAGCCACGCAGCAAGTCATGGAACGAATTTGCGGAACAGCCGTTCGATTTGGTGATTACGGTCTGCGATCAGGCAGAGGGGGAAAGCTGTCCAGCATTCCCAGACAATCCCAAGAGGTTGCACTGGAGCACACCGGACCCAGCAAAAGTCACTGGATCAGATGCCGAAATCGACGCAGCTTTTGACAAGGCTTTTCTTATACTCAAGAACCGCGTCCTGGATGCATTGCCCTAACCCGCATCAGTCATCTTCGCTGCTCCAAGCACCGATGCCTGATGCGAAGCGCGATGCGCGAGACTGGCGGGACAAGCGCGACCGGTGGGAATCGAAGTTCTGAGTACTAAGTTCTGGGTTCTGAGTTATCCGGAACTGACTCATAACTCAGCACTCAGCACTTCGATTCCCCCCCGGTCCCGCAAACGCCAGTTACTTCGGCTTCGCAGGAGTTCGAGCCGATTCTTTTGTGGGGAAGCCGGCATCGAGGGGCTCTTTGATTTGCAGCCCGATATCCTGCAACGCTTTCCCATACTGCCCGCAATACTCACGGGCTCGCGCAGGCGCCTGTTCGTATTTCTCCAGACAGGCCCGGTACGACGTCAGGAGTAAAGTCGCCTCGTTGTACACCGCGGTAGCCGCTTCGTCTTGCCGGAACTGTTGACATTGAATCGCCGCTTCTCGATCGACCAGCGTCTCACCCGGCATTTTCCCGCATGCGATATCCATATACTTCGATGGACGCACACAGCCTCCTGCAATACACAGCAGCGCGCACGACACCAGTACAGCGAACTTCTTCATCACAGTGGCAGCCAATCGAACTCCCTCTTCCAGGCCTATCATCATTACTTCGCACCATCATGAACCTGCGCCATTACGCCTGACACACTGGCGTGTTACAGGTTTGTTAACTTCTTCCTTTCAGAGACCGGATGCCTCCCACTCGTGACGCAGCCCTCATCATCCATAGACACCTCACCCGCCTCGCTCCTCTCGCAAGTCGCGCGAGTCTCGCACGAATTGTGTTACACAAATTTGATCTCCTGCTGATCCTGAGGTGCCTTGAACGGAGTAGAAGTACATCCACAGGGAGGTGACGCAAATGTCAAACATAAGCTCATCGAACCATGTTTCAAGAATCACTCCGACGATTCCCCCACGCATCCACAGGCGGAGAGGGATAAATTATGCCGATCTTCAGGACGAACTCAAGAGACTTCGAACAGCACTCTCACATGAAACCATGATGTCCCAACTGATTACGACAGAGCCTGAGCTCTTTCCAGACTTGATCGACCAAGCCGCCGCTGAGCATGAGAATGACGTCGCTCTGTCCGTAAAGTTGCTCGCCATTGAAAAGCTTCGCAGGATCGAACAGGCGCTCGCATCCCTGCAGGCACGTTCGTACGGAACCTGTTCCCGCTGCAGTCACGAGATCCCTCCTGCCAGACTCAAAGTGCAGCCTGATTCGCTCTACTGTGTCCCCTGTCTCACTGTGATCGAGCAACAATCAGCCGGAAACTCATTCTATGCCTGATGCCATCACCACCCTGCCCGCATACCGGAGCCCAGCTGCGCCCTCCTCGGTCACCTGGCTCCCCGCGCTTGTCCCTTCTTGCCCCGAGAAGGGACAAGCCCCGGTGTTCAAGTTCCTAAAGACGGCCGCCATACGGTTCACCGCAACTCCCAACCGCGCCATAAGGAGAAGTTATGCAATGCACCCGCTGTGCCGGTCTACGAGTACCTGAGATCATCTGCGAAGGAGGAACCAGAATCTCTGCCCTCCGATGCGTCCATTGCGGAGACATCGTCGACCAGGTGATTATCCTGAATCGCCGCCGCCGCAGATATCCAAAACCAAGCCGAGGCCGAACGCCCATCTTCGGAAGCGATCGGTGGAAAAAGAATCAGCCAACGCTCGTGTAATTCAGGTTTGTGAGACAGCGCCGCTCTTCAACTCAGATCGTCAACTCAAACGATGGTTGCCTGACACCGTTTTCTTCACGCATTTGTGAGTGACACTCATCGGCATGCGGAGTCGTTAAGCCCAGGGATTGGCGGGACTCGAAGTTCTGAGTACTAAGGGTTGAGTCAGTTCCGGTCAACTCAGAACCTAGAACTCAGCACTCAGAACTTCCAGTCCCGCCAGTCACGCCCCGCTCTCTTATAGAGGCTCGGCGTACGCGCCGGTCGTTCCGACGCGCACGCCACGTTGACTGAGCGGAAAACACCTGGGTCACTGTCTCTTAGCGCTGAACCCGAAAGGGAATCTTGAACCCGGTGATCTTGATGATGTCGTCCGTTGGATAGTCATCGAACTTCGGCATCGAACTATCCTCACTATGTTGGATTGACAGGTACGCGGTTTTGCCATCAGCCGTGAACTTAAAACCCGTCGGCTCCGCCGAGGTATCCTTGACCGACAGAATCTTCACGCAGCCGTCTGTCTTGATGTCTCGGTCCGCGCCATCCGGCAGGCAGGCGAAGATGTCGCCGTTCGGATTGTCCTCGATCACATAGTGATTGCCGGTCTTCGGCTGAAACGCAAAGTTATCCGGCTGATTCATATCCTGATCGCCCTCCACAAACCGGTTTACGACGACGGTTCGTTGAGCCGCGTTCGCAGTCAGGGGAGCGGTATCCACGCCGCAGAGGACTTCACCGTAATTGCCCCCGTCGGCCAGTCCGGTATTCGTCCAGCAAAAGCGAACACCTGGGCCTTCAAACTCAGGATCCAGTTCCAAGTCTTCCGGACGATAGTAGCCGGTTGCGCCGGCCGTATTGGCGTCGGTCCTGGCATTCGCGGCGCTCACGTTGATCCAGGCGCCGTTCCCGATTTCACAACCCTGCCCGAACTGCTGTGTGGTGCTCTGGCACGATACCTGTAATGCGTAGACATTGCCCGCGGTCAACGGTGACTCAGAGAGTGATCCAATCGGGGTGTTGACCGTCCTAGGAGCTGCCGGCACGAACTTGAACATCGCACCGCCGTCAGCATTGGCAGGGGTTCCAGGGCGGAGTTCATCTCCAGCGTACACGACGCCTTCCGGAGTAATCCCGATCCCTTCCCACGCCATCTTCGGCAGTGCCGTGCGCTTGACGATCGACGTGGAAGGAAGTCCGTTCTCATCGATGATGGTTCCCAGGGTACGGTCTGTAATCGTTTGGTTCGTCACGTTCAGCGGGTTGATGATCTCGTAGGCTCCACCATCGCTGGCTTCTTCAGTGGCGAGAATGGTCTGCCACGGCGTTCGACGAATACCGTCACACGCGATCGTCCCGCGAAGGATGGTATCTACCGAGCCGTCCGATAGCTTGATCCGCTGCACAGCAGGGTTAAATTTCTTGATCAGTCCTCCCGGCAAGAACGTGCCGAGATCCTGCCGTCCGCCCTCGATACAGAAGATGAGATGCGTCGGACTCTCATCGGATGGCCAGAAAGCGAACATGTCCGCCGCGTTCCCGGCATTGCGTGTCACGTATTCCGCTTTGAGGCTATCCGCCAGGAGGACCTGCTCCTTGGCTTTCTGATCTGGCGTGCGGTAGTTTCCCGTGGTCGGCGTGGCAGATGGCCCCAGCGGGCCGCCGACCCCGAACCAATGCATCGAACTGTTGCGGAGTCTCTGCTCGACGCGCGCGCCGAAATCGTGACTGTCTTCGTCGTCCGCCTGCACCGGCAACGCAGGCAACGCCAGCATCGCCATAGCCAGCGAGACCTTCGCCGCCGAGAGCCCCCATTTCACCATTCGTTTTTTGAATTTTGCCATCATCGACTCCTTTTCACATTTCCTCACTGTCCCGGACGAAACCAGCAACAGTGAGCGTGCCGTAATCCGCACCGGCACATGTAATTGATTGACTACTCTTGCCTGATTCCTTACTGCCATAGGCGTTTTCCTCCTTGCTCCATGCGTGCATGGCTAAGGACTGCGGCTTGCAAACAAAGAAGAAGCGGATGCCGGGTCACGAGACGGTCCGAAGAAGCTGCAGTCTTCTCTTTTCCGGCTCGTTGTCGGCACTCTCACCCGAAGCACTGTCACAGAAGCCCGTTACAAAATGATCTTCCGATCCTCAAAAACTTGTAACAAAGGCGTTAAGAGATGAGTGCTCCCGGATCATGAGCAAGTCGAACATACGCTTGAATCGGCTTGATGAGAAAGAGTAGGGTGATTCAGTCGAAGGATGGAGATTCGCCGATGAAAAACGGACGGACATGCGCTCGACTGTGTTTCCTCCTATATGCTTTTCCGCTGGCGCTGCTCGGTCTTCTTACGGGTTGTGTCTCGGCCCCCGATCCTCAGGATTGGATTCGTGTCGGTGCGACGACAAAGAACGAGGTGGTCGCACGATACGGGCAGCCGGATATGGTGATCGCTTCCCCTGACGGTGACACCGCCATCTACCGCCCGACCGCATCCGGGCCTTCTGCTACGCGAATTGAAATCCCCATCGCCCAGGCCGGCCCATTCGGAGCCGCCACAACAGGCATGCAATCGATCAATCCTGGGTTAGGCGCCAAAGATCTGAACAGAAAGACGAAGGAACGGTTGCGGAAGGAAATGCGTATCCGCTACGATGATCGAGGCGTTGTACAGGAGCTGTCTTCTCCTTGATCTGCATCATTCACACGGACTTCTACCACCACCTTCTCGGCTTTCATTGATCGGCCACCAGATGCCGGATAATCTTGCCCTCCACCATGTAGACGACGAGTTCAGCGATGTTCGTCGCATGGTCAGCAATCCGTTCGTAATACTTGCCGATGAACGTAAGGCGTGTTGCCCTCGTAATGGAGGTTGAATCTTCCATCATAAATGAGAGGAGTTCTCGGAAGAGTTGCTCGGTAAGGTCGTCGACATAGGCATCGTCCCGGCAAACTTTCCGCGCCAATTCGACATCGCAGTTCACAAAAGCATCCAAGCATTCTTTGACCATCTGAGTCGTCCAGTCCGCCATTCTCGGTATATCGATATAGGGTTTGAGCTGTGGCTCTTCGTTCAACTCGATCGCGCGTTCAGCGATGTTTTCGGCCATGTCGCTCATCCGTTCAAGCTCCATCGATATCTTCATGGTCGTGGTGATAAATCTGAGATCCCCCGCCCTCGGATGATGGAGGGCCAACAAGCGGAGGCAGGTCTCGTCGATCTCGACATCCATGACGTTGATCAGCATGTCGTTTTCCACGACGCGAATCGCCAGGTTCGAATCTCGCTCGGTTAAGGCTTGCAAGACGTCCTGCAATTGAGATTCGACTGAGCCGCCCATCAGCAAGAGCTTATTTTTGAGATCATTCAGCTTGATATCGAGATGTCGTTCCATCGCTCTCTCCAAACTTTCAGTCTGAAGCTTACCTGCTCAACCCTCTGCCCTTGTCCGCTCTTTCCATCGGCCAGGGTTCATGATTGTGCTGAGCCCCAACACCGCGATGATGATCAAGAAGAACATGAAAGACACCATGAGAAAAAACGTGCTGCGTAATCCCGTGATCATGATGATCCACCTCCTCTTCTTCTTAGGGGAGACCGCGACTCAGACAATCGAATCGGCACTGATCACGACGTCGGCGGACGTCATAACGATTCCAGTCAACGTACCAAGCCTGATGGGGAAATTGTACCCAGACTCAGGTCACTACGCCGTTGCAGTTTGGTTATGAGTCTGTAACATTTCGATCTTGGCAGGTGTCGGCTATTCAACCGCCTACGAAAGCCTGGCCACATTGCGCTTCGGCAACGGCCCAAGGAGGTACGGTAGAATCGCCCAGACTGTGGCTAGAGCATCCTCAACGATTGCACGCCTTTTTGCCAAGCGCCTGATACTGCTCACAGTCGCTTCCGTAATGACCCAGTACTCCACAGCACACGTTCTTTCAATGTAACTCCATCTTAACCTTTCTTTGATCTTCCTCTAATCGGCCTCCGTCATAGTGTGGACCCGCGTAAATGGATACGTTGATCCAACCAGGAGGGAGCCACATGAAGGTCGAACAGGTAATCGTCGGAATAGGTTTGCTCAGTCTGATGGGACTGCCGATGTCCGCGGAGGCGTCGGACTCGAAGTCCATTACACTGAAACAGATCGGTCGCTATAGCGCCGGTATCGGGACCACGACCAGGGCAGAAATCTCCGCCTTCGATCCGACGTCCAAGCGATTGTTCAGCATCAATCTTGAGTTGAAGCAACTTGATATCGTGGACATCGGCGCTCCAGAGTCGCCTGTTTTGGCCCAGACTGTTTCGCTCGGTGGTAACCCCAACAGCGTGGCCGTTCACGACGGCATTGTTGCCGTGGCCATCGAAGGCACGACGAAGACCGACCCTGGGACAGTGAAGTTCTTCAACACCAGCGGTGCGTTGCTCAACACCCTCACCGTCGGAGCCCTGCCAGACATGCTGGTCTTCTCGCCGAACGGCAAGTGGCTGCTCGTGGCGAACGAAGGTGAACCCAGCAGCTATAACAACAACCCTGTGCCATCCGTGGACCCTGAAGGATCGGTCAGCATCATCGACATGACGCCAGGCGTGAACAGCCTCACGCAACTCAATGTCAGAACGGCGACATTCAGCCTCGCCATTCCGCAGGACAACCAATCCAGCATCCGCATTTACGGTCCCAACGCGACGTTTGCCCAAGACATTGAACCGGAATACATCACCGTGTCCCATGATTCCAAGACCGCCTGGGTCACGCTACAAGAAAACAACGCGATCGGCATCCTGGATATTTCAACGGCCACCTTTACCAAGATCGTTGGGCTCGGCTTTAAAGACCACTCCCTCTCCGGAAACAAATTGGATGCTAGCGACCGGGACGTGCCAGGATCGAGCAACAACGGCATCATCAACATCCGCAACTGGCCGGTGCTCGGGATGTACGAGCCAGATGCGATTGCCTCCTATCGCGTAGAGGGGGAGACCTATCTCCTCACGGCCAATGAAGGCGACACGCGCGACTATCCCCCTGGCTTCAGCGAAGAAGCGCGCGTCGGGACACTCACCCTGGATGTCGCGGCCTTTACCGCCCAGGGGTATCCCGACGTGACCACTGGAGCAAATGGTCTTCGCAACAACGACAACCTCGGACGGCTGACAGTGACGAATGTGAACGGCGCCAAGGAACTCGATACCGACACGGAGTTTGAACGCCTCTACGTACCAGGAGGGCGATCCTTCTCCATTCGTCGCGTTGACGGGACACTGGTCTACGACAGTGGCGACGATATCGAACAACATACGGCGACACTGGTCCCCACACTCTTTAATTCGCAAGGAACCGCCGATACCTTCGACACCAGAAGCGACAATAAAGGCCCAGAACCGGAAGGTCTCGCGATCGGCAAAGTCTCCGGCAGAACCTACGCCTTCATCGGCCTCGAGCGAACCGGCGGCGTGATCGTCTACGACATCACCGACCCAACCGAACCGATATTTGCCACCTATATCAATACCGCCCCGACCGACCTTTCCCCGGAGGGACTCTTCTTCATCAAGGAAGAAGACAGCCCAAACGGCAAACCTCTCTTGGTGGTGTCACACGAAGTCAGCAACACCGTCACCATCTTCGAGATCGTCAAGGATTGAAAGTGAAGCACGCAAGACGGTAGAGAGAAAAGAGAAACAGGTCGGGAGCCTCCATCGCCTCCAGGCGCTCTGGAATTGACTCCCGACCCGTTTGCTTCCACTCACAGTCAGAGTCGTAGGCTATAAGCTGCGGAGGGCTCCAGAGTGCCAGTGAAGGTCGCTTCTCACGGACATCGCTAATGATGACTTGGCTAAGGATGGGTCAGATCGCGCTGCTCGTGTCGAGGGGGTCTGTGGTGGTACGGACTCAGCAGGTCTTTCACCTGCTTGATGGCCAGGACTTGAATAAAGTCTTTGATGCGTGCTTCTTGCTCAAGCTGGTTCGTTGTAGTGCTCAGAAGATTTCCGACTTCGGATATCGGACAAGAGAACTCTTCAGCGAGATGCTTCACGATATCGTGCCACATCGCTTGCTGGCGCTCGAACGCCGCTCTCTTTTCCATCTCATTTGCAATTGGTACATCCACAGGAATACCAATATCCTACTGAAAAGATCAAATCCTCTACTCCGTCTATTGCCATATCCAACCGAAGCCTAACTAACGCAGCAATAAAAAAACAACAGGAAAGGCGATAATGGGTCAATTTAGCATCGCACCATAGCATTCTTGCCAATCAAAAAAAGGTCAATAGTGAACACTTTTCGATAGAACTTGTGCGCCATAAAATTACTGGTGGAATGTACATGCGGCGGGATAGCTGCAATCAAACTGACCCACTACTGGAAAGCGGAAAGCCAACGCAATGAGATGTCGCCAGTAGCATCTGGCTCTGTAATTCATGGAGTTCCCAGGCACATAATGTCACCTTATGCCGTCTCTTTTCTCTTATCAGAGATGCTTAGACTTCGATTTCCCCGCATCGAACACTTTCTTTACGGCTGCCCGCAAGGTGACCTGATTGATCGGTTTTGACAGGATGTCGGACACGCCTTGCTAGGAGCCTGTCCGACATTGACCGTTCTACTACGGCGAATGATCCGCACCCACCTGCATCGTTCTCGGCCAGAAAAAATCCTCAATGTATTCCAGCGAATACACCTCCGGTTTTTTCCAGCCTGCGGCCTTGCATCTGGCTGCGCCTCTTTCGCCTCGTCACGAAGGCAACGTCGGACAGGCTCCTAACGGAGAACCCTTGCTCTCTCGGTCGTCACTTCGCCGCTCAACACGATGACGGAGGCATGGGGAAACTGGGATCGGAAATAGGGAATCGCCTCCATCCCACACCGCTCCTATGACACCATGTCTGTGACTTCTAACTTGTGCTAAGCAGGGCGCCGCCTCACCAGGCCAAGCGCCGCGAGGCTGGTGGCGAACAACAGAAATGCGGCTGGTACGGGAACTGGGGCGGCAACGGTCACGCCAGGTGAACTGGCAATCTCGCCGGCACTGGAAATGGTGATCTGTCCTGAGGTAGCCCCGCTCGGATTACTCCCACTGTTCAGCGTGATGATTCCTGAGCCTAGGCTCAGGCTTCTGCTTGAGATTCCCGTTCCTGTCGTGAGGGTCAGTCCGCCCCTGCCCGACAGACTGAGGTCTGTAATCCCGATGTCACCTGAAAGATTGATGGGCTCGACCGCCCTGATCCCAAGAGGCCGGATTCCTGAATCAATGGTTCCCCCGAGATTAATCTGATTCGCGGTAAGAGACACAGCTCCCCCTCCACCCAACACATTCAACTGTGTGAGTGCCATGGAACCCACGGCCACCATCTCCAAGCCGCCACTGCCACGCAGATCGATCGTTCCGGTGAACGCGATGTTGCCCTTCGACAACAAGCCCAACGTGCGAGTCCCAAAGATCGAGAGGTTCGTGCCGTTTATGTCATCGAACGTAAAGATGCCGGCATCAGAGACCGGATCGAGCACACCGCTGTAGGAAGCTCCCCCGGTAAGCGCAAGCGTGTCGGTATTGATACTGATGGATTCTGAGGTGTTCAAGGCTCCAAGCGACGTGAAGGCCCAAGGATCTAGCACAGCGGCTTGGCTTGGAAGGGCCCAGAGAGAGAACAGAACGGTCCAGACACGTATCATCCACCGCATAGACACCATCCTTCCTACAATTATGCGCCTCGTTGTTCGATAAGCGACGGCTGCTCAGACTCAGTCCTGCTCAGGAACCTGTATTTTGCGAGGTGGGAAATATACTGATGAGGGCAAGAGAGTGCCAGTTAAGATTGTGTTAACGGAGGAGCAGCGGGACAGGCACCGCCGCAGACGGAGGAGCCAGTCTGCGAATTTACGCAAGAGTAACAAGCCTTTAACCACAACGCAATGCCAGGCTGGTAGGATTAGGCCAACACATATAATCAATAATAAAGGAGGAGAACAGATGATTACAGTCAGTCAACTCATGAAACGGGATCTCGTGTCGGTAGACTCAGGCACATCAGTCGTCGAGGCCGCCAAGTTAATGAGAGCCTGCAATGTAGGAAGCGTGTTAGTATTCCACGATCACCAGATCATCGGCATCCTCACGGAATCGGACGTGGTGAAAAAATTCGTGGGAGCGGACAAGGCTCCCTACTACGTCCCGGTCGAAGACATCATGAGCAGTCCAATCATCGGCATCGAAGAGCGCCGTCCCCTCACCGAAGCGGCAAACCTTATGGAGAAGCACCAAACACACCACCTGGGTGTCACCAAAGGCGGGGCGGTTGTCGGCATCCTCTCCGTCCGCGACCTGCTCCATCCAGTCTCGACCGACGAATTCTAGCCCCCCCGAGGAACGTTTGTTTGGTTTGTCTGGTCTGTTTGGTTTGTTTGGTTGGTTGGTGGAAACTAACCAAATGAACCAAATCCACCAAACAAACCAGATGAACCAGATTAGGCTCGCAGCTTGTATCCCACACCCCTGACGGTCAGGATAAATGTCGGGCTGGCCGGATTCTGTTCGATTTTCTGCCGCAGCGAATGAATATGCACGTCGAGCGCATGCTCTTCGAGCGCATACCCTTCTCCCCAGACTCGATTGAGCATTTCCTGGCGAGAGAATACTCGGCGTGGCGATTCGAGGAACTGCTTGAGAATTTGGAATTCCTTCGGGGTCAGATCGACGGCATGACCGCTGACGAGGACTTCATGACGATCAAGGTCCATCCGCAGATTCCCCGCGCTATACTGGGTGTTCGTCGCCACGCCGGAATCTTGCCGTCGCAGGATTGCGCGCACTCGCGCGACCAGCTCTCGAACACTCTGACTGCAGACGACCAAATCTACATCTTGATCGTACTCTTGAAGGCACTCGTCCTCCTGGCAGGAACTCGCACCTTCCTCCACCGCAACGATTGGAACGTTTGTCAGCGTACTCATCCGACGAAAGTTGCCGATGGAACTGGACTGACGATCGAGAATGATCAAGGATGGGACGTGCCTTTTCGCTTCAGTGAGGGCGACGGATTCCGTGGACACCATCATGCCGCGATACCCGCTCGATTCTAATCCCCTCTTCACTGACTGTGCGAACGACTCGGATCTCAGAAAGATGAGGACCGAGTCGCGTTCGACCGCTATGGATGGCTTTTGGATCAACATGGCACTGTCATCTGTAGCCTACACACAACACCGAATCATTACACAGTTATTAAATATTCGTTAAATCAGACGGGGCGTGGAGTGAGTGGGAAGTGGGGAATAGAAAGTTGTGAGTAGGAAGTGGGAAATTCTGAGTTCATTCCTCATTAGACATTATCTCCTCATCTTCCCACTCCCCCCACTTCCTACTCCCCATTTGAGTTAACACTGATTTAACAATTCGTTGACCCATTGGCAATGCGACTTCCGTAAATTTGTGAGGGGAAGGCTGTATCATTCGGTTATCTGATCTATCTGGTTAGTTTCGTTCAAGCAAACACACGAGACAGACTGAATAGACCAGACAGACCAGATTTCTTGGGAGGACAAAAGGCATGGGAATCGGACGGAATATGAATCATCATGGCACACAGACCTCAGTGGCTATCTACGCCTTTCTTATTCTGCTCCTTGCTGCAACAAGCCAGGTCTACGGACAAATCATGCCTTCGCTGGATTCCAAGATCCCACTCTACCAGCGGGTCAATGACGTGACAGGGACACTCTCCGTCGCAGGGTCTGACACCATGAAACCACTGACAGAATCATGGTCGGCCAAGCTTCGGCAGATGTACCCCGGACTCTCAATCAAAGTGGAGAGCAAAGGATCCGAGACAGGACTGGCTGCGCTGCTCGAGGGGAAGGCCCAAATCGCCGCGATGTCTCGGCGCATGACGCAGGAGGAGGTCATTGAATTCAAGCGGGAGTTCGGCTATGAACCGACCGAGGTTCCCGTTGCCGTGGATGCACTGGCTGTCTTCGTCCATAAAGATAATCCGATCGAGGGACTCTCTCTCGCCGAAGTCGATGCAGTATTCTCCAAAGAACGGCGACGCGGCCTGAAATATCCAGTCAATCTCTGGGGTGACCTCATGTTGCTAGACGAAGAGTGGGAGGATGAACCAGTTCACCTTTACGGGAGAAATGGCAATTCCGGCACCGCTTCATTCTTCAGAGAGCACGTTTTGAACGGGGCAGACATCAAGAAGACCATGGAGGCTGGTGTCGGTTCGGCAACGGTTGTGGTCGATCTTATGAGAGATCGACTCGGCATCGGATTCAGCAGCATCGGCTTCCGGACATCGGAAGTCCGTCCGGTTCCATTGGCATCAGTCAAAGGCGGACGGTACGTGGAGCCGACATTTGACACGGCAATGGATGGATCCTACCCTTTGAGGCGCAATCTATATCTTTATGTCAACCGGCCTCCGAAAGTTGCCCCGTCCGGGCCGATCTCGGAGTACGTGAAATTCGCGCTGAGCCAACGAGGGCAGAAAATTGTCATCGACCAAGGGTATTATCCACTCCCAACGACGGAACTCAGCAGACTGACTATGATGTGGACAATCCCTCTGCGAACAGTTTCCGCTGAAGGGCCGGCGAAAGCTCAGGACTAGGCTGGTTCATTTGGTTTGTTTCGTCTGTTTAGTTTTTGGTTAAACGAAACTAACCAAATGAACCAAATAAACAAAACAAACCAAATGAACAAGATTGGCCTCGTTATTCTTAGCCTCGTCGGCGTCGGACTGATCGGCGCCTGCAGCGCCAGACAATTCACCACCATCACGATCTACGATACACCCGATGTCTACGTGCGGTTGGAGTTCGATCGGACGGTGAAGAATGGAACGGAACACTCGCATCCGGTCTCGCTCAAGCCAGAGCAAATCGCTGCGGTCCTGGCGGGGGTAAGGATCGAAGAGCCCATTGCTCTTGTTCGGGGTGACATCTTGCAACGGGACTCTGTTCCGCCCATCCATCCGGCCTTTCCTGATAAAGACATTGCGTTTTTTTCACCGCTGTTGGCGATAGCCCTCAGCAAAGCGACTCCAGAAGAAGTCGTGACCTTCTACCAAAGCCGTCCTCTCTCAGCCATTACGCGAGAAGTCACATCCGGAGGGCTGTTCATTCGAGGCGACGAACTGCACCTGATCCTTGCGAACTACCGGTCCAATACGCGCCATATGGCTGATATGGGCGTGGCTGAAACACAAGACGACCGGCTCACGCCGATGCAATCGCTGGCCCCGCAAGGAGGCCGCCTGACTTTTGAGCCGCACTCTGCGAAGCGAGAACAGCCAAGGGGGGGGATTGAAAAACTCATGCAACAAGACCAGCGCGAACTAACGGTGATGTATAAACAACTGCCGCCACGCCCGCTGGTTCAGGCGGTTCCCTAGCCTGAACGTGTTCATTTTGTTTATCTGGTTGATTTGGTTCATTTGGTTCAACCAAATAAACAAAACAAACGAAATGAACCGGTCTGCAACCCGTTAGAAGCTCCACTGGAGCTGAAATCTCACCAAGTTTCCGGTTTGTAGCTGATAGGGGGTCTGAGTGCAAGCGACATTGGCGTTAAACGTGTCGGTGCAAGCGGCAGGACTGAAAGTGGAGTCAGACGAGCTTCGCTGAGTCCATGAATAGGCGACGGTCAATTCCAGCGCGCGATTGAACTGATACTCAATCCCCAGCTCTGTTTCACGCACCGAAGATCGCGGCGCATTACTCTGAAGCTTGCTGCCTCCAAAATATTCCTGCATGCGCACATAGGGGAATATATTCTGGCAATAGGTGTCGCATTTATAGTTATAAAAGAGCTGAACATAACCGCCATGCAAGGAGCCGAGTTCCACCGCTGTCCTGGCCTCGTTCAGTTGAGGCCCTCTCCCGATGTTATACTCCGCCTGAAGACCGAACGGTTGAGGGAAGACCACCATGTGCCAGGCAACTCGTTCGTCGAGATAATTGCCGCCGTTCGTGACCTGAGGCGAAACCGGTAGTCCCACCGTCAGGGATGGATCGGCCGGCACGACGGGAGATGTCGAAACGACGACTTGTCCTGTATAGGCGTCCATCCCTACCTGGACGATTTGGCCGTTGGAAAACTCATGGGGATACGCAAAGTGGAATATGACATGTTTATTTTTGTTCGCATCACGCTGATCGATACCCTGACCGTTGAAGACCCCGATGCTGAACATGCCGTAGTCGCCTGACCCCTTGAGACCGCTATCCACCAACCGGCGGAACCGCTCGCGCACCGTGGGCGGCGTATAGTAGAGAATGACACTCAGGCTACGTTCATTCGGGATTCCGCTGAAGGTCGAGTCGTTGCGGTCGAATGCCAGACGGTTTTGGCTTGACTGCACGGTTTCGAATCCAAACGGTATCTTCGACAACCCTGTGCGGATTCGCCAGGCTTTGTTTTCCGTCAGAAAGAGATCGGCATAGGCATCTCTCAGTACCCCCGTGCCTTCCTGATTGTTGACGAGGCCCGCAAATTCACTCTGCAAATACACAAACACGCGATCATGGGGCTGGCCGCTCACAATGAGGCGGGTGCGGCGCATAGACAACTCGTTGTTCCTGACGATCGCGCGATCCCCAGGGGAGGTCAGGAGATCATTATCCGGTGTGAAGTTATAACGGAGCTGAGTGTAGCCACGGATGCTGATCTTTTCATACCATCGTTCCCGAACAGGCACATCGCTGATCCCTCGGCTTTGTTCCATCGCCTTCGCATCTCTTTTTTCCTCTTCCGCTTTCAGCTTGACCCATTGATCGACGGTAATCTGCTTATTTTCAAGCAGAACGTCCTCAGTCGGGCCTCCCCATCCGTCGCTTCCCCAGCACAAACAAACCAGGGTGACAATGAGAGCGATCGTAAACGTTCCTCTCATTGCCCTAAAAAACCAATCACACATGCATCCTCCAGGCCTCTATACGCAACGAGCTTCTGATCTAGGAGAGAATAGGGAAGAATGGTTACAGACAGGTTACGATAGGGTCCAGGACGGGTAAACTCGTGGAGGGAGCGGGCGCGATTCGAAGTTCTGAGTTCTGAGTTCTTGGTTCGAAGTTCCGAACACTTCAGCCTTCAGCCTTCAGCCTTCGGACCTCGCCTGTCAAGGGACGCTTCACAGCCGTTCCCCTGAACAGCTGCCAGTTTTGCCTCAGAGACTTGAAGATGGAGAGTGGAAACCGGGGTGAGTCGTCCACAGAGTCGACTCGATGGGCGACGTCTTTGAAATTGGGGTCGGCATCATGAATTTCACGATACTGCTCTTGTGCCTCATCGCGGTGATCTAGAGCATCCAGAGTCAGTGCCAGAACATACCGGACATGTAAGATATCGGTCGCCTTCGCGCCGTTAAGGGCGAGGGCATGGCGAAATGAAACCACGGCGTCATCCAGCTTTCCGATCGCCCGCAAACAGAATCCCTTCTGTGCAGACGCCTTGAAACGATAGGCTTGGTTCCCTTCCGCCGTCTCGAATTTTTTCAGCGCCTCTCGATACAATCCTGCTTCCTTCAAGCCTAGTCCTTCCCTATACAATTCTGCAGAATTACTCTCCCTGGCTGAAGCAGTGGGCGAGGGTGGAGTATCCTGTGGCACGGTCTCAGGAACCGGCGTCGGTGCCAGCTTCTGAGATTCCTGGCTGAGCTTGACCGGATCGAGGAGAATGGTCCTAGGATCGACATGGGCCGGCAGGATGCCGCCCTGCGCACGGTCGGTAGCAGCCTGCAACAACAACGAAGCAGTAATGCGGTCTGCCCCTTCCCCGAAGCCATACATGAGGGCCAGATCGCACAGTTGATTGATCAGGCGGGGATTGCCTCCGCTAAGCTGGTGGACCAGCGAACAGGCATAGCCTGTCACGAGATAGGGTTCGCCCCCTGCCACGCGGAGACGATGCTGCACATAAGCGCTCACCTCATCTTCACTGAGCGGCTCGAGCGCAAAATCCACTGCCACCCGTTGGGCCAATTGCAGCATGTCATCTCTGGTGAGCAACGTGCGAAGGTTAGGTTGCCCGGCCAAAATGATTTGTATGCTGCTTTGCCCGCCATCATTGATGTTGGACAGGAGACGGAGGTCTTCCAGCATTTGGAGGTTGAGGTTTTGGGCCTCATCCACAACGAGGAGCACTTGCTGTCCCGCGGCAAAGGATCGACCGAGAAATGCCGTGAGCGCCCGGAAATAACCCACCGTATCCTGGCCGGAGCAATCCAGCCCGAACGCGTCGGCCACCCATGGCAAAAGGCTGCCGGCATCCGGATGGGTCGTCGCAATGACTCCAACGACACACTGCTCTCTGCTCTGGTCAAGAATCTTGTTCAGCAACGTCGTCTTGCCGGTTCCCGGTTCGCCCGTCAATACGGTGAACACCGCGCGGTTGAATAGTCCGTACTCCAGGAGAGTCAATCCTCTCTTATGCCTCGTGCTCAGGAAGAGAAACTCCGGGTCCGGCAACAATGAGAACGGTTTTATGCGGAACTGATAGAAAGACTCGTACATAACGCTCCTACCTTTTCTGTTTCACATCCGCCGCATTCGCCCGCTTCAGCTTAGACAGGCTGAGTTGATCGCGGCCGGCTTTATTGAGCACGGTCCCCAGGATCGGGACGCTGCCTTTTAGGATCTGCATGGCCTGCTGGAGCTCACTCTCCGTGGTCTTGCCTTCCTCCACAACGAGCAACAGTGCGTCCAATTGAGGCGTAAAGGCCAACACATCCGCCTGGCCGAGCACCGGCGGAAGATCGAAAATCACGACGCGCGACGCGTAACGATGCTTCAATTCTTTGCCGAGCGCACTCATGCGGGGAGAAGTGAGCACATCGGAGGAATGGTCCGTTCCCCTGCCACCAGGCAACACAATCAGACGGCCCAGTCCCGGAGAGACGAGCATGCCCTCGATCGGCCGGTCGTCCAGCAGAAACTCCGTGAGTCCCTCGTTGGATTCCAACCCCAACTCCTCATGAAGGTGCGGCGCGCGAAGATCGGCATCCACCAGGAGAACTGTTTGGGTGGGCTCAGCCGCCAGGGCGATGGCCAGGTTGATCGACGTCAGGGTTTTGCCTTCTCCGTCTTTGGGGCTGGTGACTCCCAGCACGTTCCAGTTGTTCTCGCGTAATCGATGGATCACCTGGGTTCTGAGAATTTTATAGGCATCCGAAATCTGGTTGGATTCCCGGCCGGTCTGAATGCGATGGAGCTGCAATACCTCGTCGGGAATGACGACCGAACGGGTTCGCGAATAGATCACAGTCGGTGGCGCGGCGGTCTGTGAACCGTTCGGCCTGTGAGGCGCATGCGAAGCATGCTGTTGCTCTTTAAAACGATTCATCGCATTCAACAGTGTGTCTTTCATGGGAGGAATCACTCTTTCTCCGTAAGCATTCAGGGATTCAGGCCGAAGGGGTTCAGGTTGAAGGCGCTTAACCCCTGAATACCTTCAGCCTATTCACCTTAACAAGACCTTCAGCCTGAACCCCTTCAGCCTATCTACCTGAGCCGTTAGATTCATCCCAGCCCGAACTTTCTAAGCGCTGCAAGCCAGACGACATCCAACGGATACCCCATTGCCAGCACGGACACGAACAGCACCACCGCCACCCCTGCTCCGGCGACAGCGACCCGGACTCGTTGGCGGATCAATCGCTTGAGATCGTCTTGATTAGGGACATAGGGAATGATGGCCAGCGGGGAAAGTCCTGCAAGTCTGCCAAGATGTGCGCCGCCGCGAATCGAGCGATCGAGTTGTTCGAGTAAAGCGCCGCTGCCTACCCCACCCCCGATCGCGAGAATCAGACCCAGGAACATGATAACAGGCCGATTGGGTTTATCCGGTTTTTGCGGAAGGTCGGGAGGATCGATCAAAGAAAATCGTTCCCCTTTATGCTGGACTTCCAATTCTTTCGACACCTCCGCTTCCAAGAGCCGGGACACGATCTCCTGGTGCTTCCGGACCGATTCTTCACGACTCCGGCTGAGATCCAGGTATGCAGGTTCAAGTTCGATCGTCCGTTCGAGCCGGCTTGCATAGGTATCGACACGGTGCTTAATGTCCTCGCGTGATTTTCGAATCGATCGGAGCGAGGAGTTGACCGAGGACAGTTGTGAACCAATATTGATATAGGCGGGATTCTCAGGCTTGACGGTGGCAGCCTGGACCCCGGACGACAAGACACGCTGAAGTTCCTTTTCGAGTGATGGAATGACCTGCCGTGACCGAATTACATCGGGATGATCATCTCCATAACGATCGATCAGACTCGCCAGATGGGCCTGTTCCCCGCTCAGCCTCTTGTGTAATTCTTCAGGCGTGGCGCGCCGGCCGGTTTCTCGCTCCAGAGCGGCAATCTCCTGTTGCAGCTTGAGCAGGTCGGGATGATCGGGCCACAGATACCCGATCGCGCTGGCATATTGAGCCCGAATTGCCTTGAGCCGTTCGGCCGAATCGAGGATGCGTTCCCCGCCGGCGGAAATGATGGGGGTATGCGGCTTGAGGGTCGCGAGTTCCCCTTCCAGATACGTTTTTTTCTCCTCTAACGTTCTGATGTCACGGTCGGCATCCTGAAGTTCTCGTTCGGCCTGATTGAGCATCGACATATTGAGCGCAGTCAGTTCAGGCAAAGCTCCGTCCGCCTTCTGTTTAACTGTGGCAAGTTGCGACTCCAGCGCCCCGATCTTTTCAGCGAGCTGTTCAGATTCCTTTTTCAAAAAGGAGGTTGTTTCATTGGCGTGTCGCTCGCGCGACTTGAGATTCTCCCCCAGAAACAGGCTCGTTAGTTCATTGGCCACTTTCTGCGTAACGCCTGGATTCTCTCCCTCGTAGGTCAACGTGAAGGCAATCGTCGCCTGCGAGGGGCTTTGCGTCCGTTTGTCGATGACTTTCGCATTGATCACATCCACGCGAATGTCCTTGGTAAAACGCTCCAACACTTCTTCCGTAGGGCTATTTTCTCGCAAGCTCGAATACAGTCCGTATTGCTCAATAATCCTCCACAGAGTCGAGCGGGTCATAACCTGCTGCTTGATAGTCTCGATCCGCTGATCGGCATAACTGGTGATCGCGGATCTGACGATGTCGGAGGGGATCTCCTGCTCCTCGATCAGAATAGTGGCGGTGGAACGATAAGACGGGGGGAGCAAGAACGCCAGCGCCACCCCGGCCAACGAAATGGCAAGGGCGACGAGAGACATCGCCCATTTGCGCCGCCTGACAATTCCCAGAACATCTCTCAAGTCTTTTTTCGGCTGTTCCATGTTCCTATGACCTCCCGGCAAACGCCCCGTACTCCATTTCAGACAGTTTCTTCATCATTGCGATATCGAGAGTTTCGGCATGTTGTATGTCAGCTTCAGAAATGTTGAATTGCTATAGAAGGAATCATTCGTTACATCAACTTTCCGATCGACATAGCTGTAGGAGGCTTCCAGCGCCCACCACTGGTCCAACTTCCAGGTGACGGTAGGCGTCGCGAAAATCAGTTGCGTTGAGACAGACTGAGCGGTGCCTGCTTGAACCGGCAGAGCTTGAATCTGGAAGACCTGACCGGCAAGTGACACCGTTAGCTCTTCCGTGAGGTCCTTGCTGACCGTTGCCCCCAACCGACTGGTCTTTACCAAGAATCCCAACCCACTGACGTTGACATCCTGACCGCCGTCAAGGCTGGCCCACGCATCTTCCCATTTTGTTCGAATTGAACCGCCGAACGTCCAAATGAGTTGATTCGCAGATAGGGACGTGCTCCCGATAGTTTGCGTCTGATCGAGAAACCTCGGCCCTCCGAAGCCCTTGACAGTCGTGGCCTCCGAAAAAACGTGCGTGATCGACAGAGAACCGCCCGCATTGCCGCTCTTCAACCCGGCGTCCGGGACATCCAACTTTGTATAAGAGCCGGTCAGCTGTATGTCGTTGCCCTCAGTCAGCTTGTACGATACCCCCAGGTTTCCACCATTGACGTCGTAATCGAACAAGCCTAGGGACCTTCCATTCTCGTAGGTGGCATTTGTAAACTGATAGCCGAGCTGGAACGACAAGTTTTCGGTGACCGATCGAGTCCAGGAGGGACTCATGGATATAAGATTGCGTTGAGTGAAGCCCAAGACCACCCCGGTCTGCTGCAACTCCGTCCTCAGAGTATTGTCTCGAACAAATGAGCCATCGAGAGTAAAGACGTCTGATTCAGTTGAATATCGAGCCACAACAGGGAAGAACCCGTTGGTGAGAGACCGATTCTGATCTCCATAGTACGTGACAAAGTCTCCTGCCGCTTTGCCGCTCACCTGCAGCCGCTCCGTCGATCCGGCAAACCGCACCGATGGCGACACCCAGTGGCCCCAGACTTCCCCGGGAATCCGGGAGAGAGTCAAGTTGCTGTTGTACTCGCCCTTGACGGCAAGCGAGGGCTCTGCCGACCATTCGGCTGCCTGCGCTTCGCGACCGGTCATGCTCAACAGACTACCCACGATGACTCCTGCGATCAGTATTTGTCGTCTCGTCATGGATCCCTGCTCAGAGGTTCAGGCTGAAGGGGTTCAGGGGGTAAGGTCGGAGGAACCACCTTCAGTCTAAATGCCTTCAGCCTGAACCCCTGAGCAGTTACCTTACTTCAAAAAAATCAGGGAACCACCACTACGTCGCCTCGCTCCAGAATGATGTTTTGGCCCATGTCTTTTCCCTTGCGGACGTCGCCGTACCGAAACTGAAATACCTGCTGTTCTCCCCGGTTCCGACGCATGACACGGATATCGTTCTCGGCGGCGAACTGATTCAGTCCGCCGGCCAGACTCAAAGCCTGGAGGACATCGGTATAATGCCCGACCAGGAATTCACCCGGCTTGTGGACCCGTCCGATTACATAAATCTTGTAACTCAAAATTTTAGTAGCCATGATCGATACCTGCGGATTCTGCACGAATCTATTGAGGCGCTTGACCAATTCGAGCCGCACATCTTCTATCGTTCTTCCGGCGGCAGGAACGTCGCCGACGAGCGGAAATGAGATCATGCCGTCCGGCCGCACGACGACTTCCTGGGTCAGATGCTCGTCCCTCCACACGGAAATCTTGACGATATCTTCCGGACCGAGAAGGTAGGGTGCTTCCGCGGCCGGCAGCGGGTCGCTGCCGGCAGGCAAGACGCCGACGAGAGCCTGCACACCAGTAACAGCCGAACACATCAGCAACAATCCGCCGAACCTGCAAGCAACCATGCGTATGCAACAGGTCATGCTCATGACTTATCCTTGTAACTGCGCCAGTACAGCCTTGGCGTCATCGAGACCCTGGAAGATCTTCTGCGAAGCCACGGCCTTCTGGAGATGAGTTTTGGCTTCTGCCGCATGACCGGCCTTGAAGTGCGCGATGCCCAGATGATAGTTCAGAATTGGATGGTCCGGCGCTTTGGCCGCTGCCAGATGAATAATGCGCAGCGCCTCATCCTGATGACCCAACTTGAGATGAACCCACCCGAGCGTATCGAGAAAGTACGGATTCGGCGCGGATGCTTCAAACTCTTTAGAGAGCGCCAGCGCGCGATCCAAACTCTGCGGATCGCCCTTCTGATCGGCCAGCAGCGACGCCAAGTTATTCGCGGCAACGAGAGCCTTCGGATTCTGCCGTAAGAGCGCTTCATACTCTTGGATAGCCCGGTCAATCTGTCCCGCCTCATTCAATGTCGTGGCCAACAAGAGGCGCAGTTCTTCGCTCTTGGGAATGGTTTTCACGGCGGTCTCCAGCAGCTCCCGAGCCTCGTCCGCCTTTTTCTGGGACAGCTTGAGCGTAGCCAAGTGCAGCCAGGGCGTCGGCCAGTTCGGGTTGATCCTGGTCGCTTCCCTGAATCCGCTCTCGGCGCCTGCCTGGTCACTGTCAAGGAGTGAAATTTCCCCGAGAAGACCGGTGGCGTAGGGGTGAGCCGGATTGCGCGCGAGCACCTGTTCCAATCGCTCCTTGGCTTGGGCGGTTTTCTTCTGTTTGATATCGAGTTGCACCAAAGCGATCAGCGGTTCCGGCGCATCGGGATGAGCCGTGACGGCCCGGTCGAAGGCCTGCCTTGCCCGGTCCCATTCCTGCCGCGCCTCTGCGAGACGTCCTTCCGTCATATCCGCCACTGAACTGTCTGCTCCCGCCGAACGAGCCCGAGCCAAAGTTTGCTCTGTGGCAGTCCAATCTTTCTCAGTTGCTTGAAGATTAAGCAATACGCTCAACGTCTGGAGATTGTTCGGATCGAGTTTGAGCAGCGACTCGAGGCGCGCCCGGGCTTCCTTGAACTTGCCCGAGGATCCATCGAGCGCGGCTAACGTCATATGGGCTTCGGTCAGTTTCGGATTCAGGAGCACCGCTCTCTCGAAACTTTCCCGTGCCAGCGCCGCATCGGATGTCGTCAGATAGGCGCGACCGAGCAGCGTGTGGGCCTCCGCCAGTTCCGGACGATCCTTCAAGACTGTACGGAAGGCTTGGATAGCATCCTTTCCATTCCCCCGCTGCAATGCGATCTTGCCTTGCAGAAAGATGGCTTCGAAGGATCGAGGATTTTCCTTCAGCACCTCAGCGATCTGTTTCTCAGCCGCGTCTTGTTTGCCGGCCGACCAATCGAGGGCAGCCAGTTTGACCGTCGCTTCCAGTGCAGCAGGCTTGGTGCGCTGGTCGTCCCGAACCTGGGCGTACTGAGCTCTTGCCTTGTCCGGCTGTTTGCTCAATTCGTACAACTCACCCAGAGCGAACTGAATAGACGTCGAATGGGGTAAGGCGCGCTTTGCCTCCAATAGTGCCGCTTCCCCCTGCGAGGCGCCGCGTCGCGACACCAGGAAACTGGCCAAGCCCAAATATCGCTGCTCGTTGTCGGGATCGAGTTTGATCACTTCACGGAGGATGGACTCAGCCTTATCGTACTCGCGCCGTTCGTCGTAAAATCCAGCAAGGCGCAACCGGTGGTCGATCACTTTCGGTTCCGCTGTCACGATTTTCTTCAAGATTTCCTCGGCCTGTTCCGACTTGTTTAGCCTGAGCAGTGCCGAGGCGAAGGATTCCAACAGAGTAAAATTGTTAGGATTGGCATCCACGGCACGTTGCATCACCTGTTCGACCCGATCTCCACGGCCTTGAGCCAGATACAGAGTCGCCAGGATGGTCGCGGCATCGGGATCGGTCGGATGCTTCGTGCCCAGCGCCTCTGCAGCCAGCGTCGCCTCGCTCATATTCCCCTTCACAGCCTGAACGGCAATATTCAATGCTTCTGCTTCCACCTGACCCGGAGCCTTGGTTAAGACTCTCTCCGTCATCTCCAACACCTTGTCGACCGCACGGCCTTCGAGATAAAATTTTGCGAGCTTGAGTAGCGCCTTCTCATGGTCTGGTTTGAGCTCCACTGTTCGCTGATAGTTAGCAAAGGCGGTTCCCCAGTTCTTTTCTTTCTCTTCAACTTCAGCAAATACAAAATACGCTTCAGGATCTTTCGGGTCGATCTTGAGCACGTTACGAAGGGATACCCGGGCCTTCGGGAGATTCCCCTCGTGGATGTAGTCTTGAGCCTGAGCCAGGTATTTGGCTTTTTTCTCTGCAGGGCTGCCGCATCCGGCAACGGCAAGCAACAGCAAGAAGGCCACGGCAGCTTTGGAAATGCGAATTAGCATAGTCATTCTCCTTTTCGGCCCGGTAGCGGGTCTCACCACCAGGCACGGAACCCAAGACCCAGTAACACCCATAGCAATACAAACCCGAACGGCTTCAGCCGATCGGCAAACGTGTGTAGCAGCAATTCAAACGCGAAGAACATGACGATCATCTTGGCGGTCAGAAGACTGATGTTGATCTCCTCGACCCGTATCTCCGGAAGGAATGGTATGACAAACGCCAGAAAGATGATCAGGTAGTCCAACGGCGTGGTCTGAAACCGGTGTTCCGATCCAAACCGGATCGTCAACATGATGAGAATTGCCAAACAGAGAAAAAACACATTCAACGGGGTATGGAAAATCCCTTGCGCGCCGGACAGCCCTTGATCACTCAAGTACAAGACAAACGTGCCGCCCACATACAGGCCAACCCGGATGAACCAGGCTGCAGCAGAAGGAAAGACTCTCATTCCAACCGGAAGGAGAAGGAGCAGCAGCAGCGCGACATTGCCCACGTCGAGCGGCACATGAGAAGGCAGGAACACGCTGCAGAGTAAAAAGACTGTGATGGCGCAGGCGAGAGCGTAAATGGGAAGCATCCTGAACCGATCAGACCCGGCGCGGGCTCCAGCTTCCGGAATCGCCTGCTGGTCCGTAGGGCGCCGTCGGGGGAAAAGCTGATCGACTCGTGTGACGAATACAGAAAAAATGGCGCAGGCGAAGAAGGCGTAGATCGCCATCACCGCGATGTCCGATTCCCAGCGCAATTGAAACGCGAGACTGACGAGAAGGGCCTGAAGCCCATAAATCACCATGACCGCTTCACGATGCGACAATCCGAACCCCAACAGTTTGTGGTGCACATGGTTCTTGTCCGCCACGAACGGGGACCGCCGTTCCAGCAATCGCTGGACCATCACACCGGCCGTATCCAGGATCGGGAGCCCCCAGATGAAACTGATAAGCGCAGGACTGTAGGGTCCGCGCGCCGGATCGGTGAGCACGATGGCGCAAAGGCCAAGATAAAACCCGAGGAACTGACTCCCCGCATCCCCCATGAAGATACTCGCCGGATAGGTATTGAAGCGGAGGAAACCCAAGAGCCCGCCCAAGACCGCAACCATCATGCTCATCACAACCCAGTCTCCGGCCAGATAGGCAAGGAAGGCCATCCCCCCGAAACTCAGCAGAGACAATCCGCCTGCCAATCCATCCAACCCGTCTGCAAGGTTCAGGGCATTGGTCACAGCGACGAGCAGGAAAAGAGTCACCGGCACAGCAATCCACAGGGGCAGTGGCGTCTCCCCCATAAACGGCAACGAAGTCAGATGCACCCCACCGACCCAGACGACGACGGCAGCGGCAATCAATTGTCCCAGGAATTTCGTCTTATACCCGAGTCCGACTCGATCGTCCCAGGCGCCGAACAATAAAATAACTGCGCCGCCGATCAACCCCGACGTGACGATCGGATCTTTCGGCGCCCACAGCAACATCGCGACAACCGTTCCCACCGCAAACGCAATTCCACCGACCTTGGCCATCGGCGCATGGTGGATTTTCCGATCGCCAGGCAGGTCGACGAATTGCAGACGCCCGGCAGTCGCCATCAAGACCGGAATCAGCGCCATACAGATGACGAGTGATCCGAGAAAGCTGAAAAACAGTTGGCTCGACATAGATTCCGCCTACCCTAACGCCCTACACACCTTCAACCTATTCACCTGAGTTATCTTGACCCCCCCTATCCACCTTCGGCCTGAACCCCTTCAGCCTATCCACCTACGCAGTCGTTCAATCAGGGACATACTGGCTCATCAGAGGATTGACCGATTTGGTGAAATCAGCCAATACCCTGTCCGCTTCATTTTCCTCATGCCCCGGCTGAACCGAAGCCGTTAATCGAATCAAGGCGCCGTCCGTCCGTTGCTTCGCCAGGGCGTCCCAGAAGAGAAAGAACTTCACAAGATACTCGTTTGCCAGCACCCGATCCCGCTGCTTGAACCAGTAGTAGACAATTTGCTTTGCGCCCGCCTTTTGAATCACCAATCGATTGACCTGCAACACCGTCGTTGCCGCATCGTTCGCCGGCACTTCCATCGTCCGCAAGGAGGTAATCTCCCATCCTCCGCCGGGAATGCAGGTTCGCGGTGAATGGGCCGACTGCCCTTTGCGCTGCGAACCATAATAGGCCACATAGAAGTTCACCGGAGCTCCGTCAGCCACGTGATAATCAGCCAGCAAATAGTCGTCGAATCGCAAGGTTTCGATATATTCCTTTTCCAACGGAAACGTGCTCCCCTGCCACTGTTGAACCTGCATGGGAAAATTGAGAAGCGCCTGTCGCTCCGGCACGATTTCATCACGGGAGATGAGGTACGGCGATGCGACGGCGAGGCACACCAACAGACCCACCGAGCAGAAGAATGGCGCCGGCGACGCTTCGGTAAGAGAAGAAGATCGAACCGCGCCCGGCTGGACGACGGTTTCAGAATCAGACGGCAGACGCAGCAGATCGGAAAAGGACTGTCGCTTATTGCCGGACCCTATTCTCGCCAGTCCCCACATCACGAGAGCGAGAATCGCCAGACTTATGAGGAAGATGACCCAGCCTTCGAAGAGGTGGAGAAATCCATCGGCAGCGCCTGCTCCGAAGTACTCGACCAGCACTCCGATGACGCCGATGCGGAAACCGTTTAAAACGATCGCGATCGGCATGCTGGACAAAAACACCACGGCGCGCTTCCACATCGGCCCCTGAAACAGGTAGGCGCAGAGCAACGCCAGCGACATCAGGGGGAACAGGTATCGCAAGCCGCTGCAGGCCTCCACCACTTGCAATTGGATCGGGCCGAGATCGATCACGTTCCCTTCACGGAAGGCGGTAATGCCGACGACTTGCAGGCACCCGACCCCCAAAGCCGAGGAGAGCAACTGTAGTTGGCCGGAAAGCCCCTGCAAGAGGAATTGCGGCAGCGGAATCATCGTGAGGAGGTACAGCAGCGGAAAACTCAACGCCCGAACGATTTGCCCTCCTAGAGTGGCCCAGCACAGGCCCACCAACACAAGCCAGAACGACAGCTGCAGGAGAGGGGCAAGGGTGCCCAGTTCACCCATAACGTATAATGCGAGACCCACCAGAACGAGCGACAGGCCCCACCAGGATCCCCGCGGCTCAAGCGCCCGAAGCTTGTCGCGCTTCATCCAGATCAAGAACAGCGAGATGAAGGGTACAAAGAAACCATGACCATAATTTTCATCATCGACCCATATGCCGACCATGAGTGCAAGAGCGTCGTAGTAAATCACTCCCAACAATCCCGCGCAGAGAGCCGCGACGATCCACCAGATCCCGTTCCGGCTCCAGGCCGGCGCCACCGGAACGTCATCGACTGCGGACGACAAGGCCTTCGTATGCAAGCCCATGTTCAGTTCGCCTTTCCTTCGAGCCGCTGTTTGAATACCTGGAATACAAATCCCGGCAGGGCGGACTGACGAGCGAGACGATTCGGATTAGCCGCCAGCCGGTAGAACCATTCGAGGTGAACCGCCCGGAACGCAGCGGGAGCCCGATTTACATGACCGGAGATAACATCGAACGTACCCCCGACACCCTGGCAAAGTTTGACGTTCAACTGCGGCAGATACCGGTCGATCCAGGCTTCCTGCTTCGGGCTGCCGAGCGCCACGAATACAATATCGGTCTTCGACCTATTGATGCGGTCGATCAGACCAGGCATCTCCTCGTCCTTTAGATACCCGTGCTGCGCGCCGGAGATCTTCAGACCCCGATAGCGTTCGCCCAGCACCTTCACAGTGCGCTCGTTGACCTCGGGGCTGGCGCCGTACAAAAACACACGGCGACCGGTGCGAGCAGCCAATTCACAGAGCTTGGGCATCAATTCCGATCCGGGAACCCGGTCGAAGTGGCCCAAGCCAAGCATACGGGCGGCAGCAACCACGCCGATGCCATCCGGAATGAGAACGGCGGCCCGTTGCATTTGGCCGCGTAATCCAGCATCGATACGAGCCCGCATGACTTTCTCCGGATTGACCGCGACGATACTCTGCGCCACATCGCCGGTGAGCGCCAAGTCGGCAAGTTCGATCGTTCTATCCATGGTCAGACAGTCCACCGGCACACCGAGAATCTCAATGCGCTTGGGCTTCATACATCGACTTCCTAAGGGACGACTGAGCGGCATGCCGCGCCCGGGCATCGTCCTGACCCATGATCAGACAGGTCACAAATTCGTGCTGGAGCGGCCCCCGATAGGTCGTGTGCAGCGTATCTATCGGCTCTTTCACTCCGTAGGACCGAGAACGCCAGCCCAGGATGGGAGCTGTCATCCCGCGGTGAACGGCGACCTCGCCTCCTTCGATTGTCAGACGAATTCTCGATTCCGCTCCTTCGAGCAGGTATCCGTTTCCATCCGGAATCGGCGTGAGGCCAAGATGCCAGTACAACTCAAGATCGTGGATCCCGGAGCCGGTCAGCCGGTCAATGATGACCCACAGACCGGGAGGCCGATACAGTAAACCGCGCCAATGGATGACGCCGGTGCGTTGCAGATACCCGTCGTGCATGGCAACCAGGACCGTCTCACCATCCGCATGCTCTGCGCGGATCACCAAGCGGGAGTTGAAGGGAGAAGACCATTGAAATCCCGACTCCTGGACCGCCTGATCCAGCCCGTCTACGACCACGGTGTTGTGCGCGCTGGTTCCCCTGAAGTACCGCCGCCAATCCGGATGTCCCGAGTAGGCAAAGGTGCCCGTATCGGCCAAGACGTCCTGCCCGCCTGTTTGGAACAGAATTGAGAGGGCATCGGCGTGACCATGCGCGTAGCAGGGAGGCATTCCCAGCGGGCCGTGATCCAGAATCAGACGAGCCGGAGAAACACCGACTGTCTTCAGCACGGAGTAACCGGAATCCTCGAAGGTCGTGAGCCCTGGCGCAGGAGGGGGCTCGATCAGAGAGAAATTGAGCACCGGACCGAGCGCGAATCCTCCGTCGCTGTCGCAGATCGAAGCAAGCCTGCCCGCATCGTCGGTCATCGCCGCAAGAAATGTTCGGCTCTTGGCACAGGCCCGTTGTACCGCGCCGGGAACTCGTTCACCGCGCGCTTCAAGAAACGCCACGACGAGGCCGTAGAGATCCGAAATAAACTGTAGGTACCACACCCCCTGTTCGATCCCCCCGCCGTCTGCGACGACTTGGTGAGCGGATTCGGACTCCAACAGGGTGAGCCCGTCCATGCGCCACTCTGACGCGTTCGGCATTTCCGGGAACAGCATGCCGGCATAGACCAGGGCGGACGCCTCCGCGATCGTGTGGTTGCCCAGCGATGAGTGGAGTGAGACCCGTCGCTGAATGAGATCGGCATGGCCATCGACGAGCTGGACGACGGACGCCCAGATCAGATCGGGCTGTCGAAGCCAGGCTCGAACCAGGTCGAACGCATGGCACACAGCAATGAGCCGAAGGCCGCATTCCATTGCCGAAACATAATGCACCCCGGTTAGATAGGGATTGGCATCCATCCAGGAGAGGAACTGCGCCTCCATCGCCGCCACCGCCCGTTCCCGCAGAGAGGCATCCCCCTGCGCAGCGATGTGAGCAAGCGCCACAAGCTGCTGTAACCGCGAGGGCTCCCACAACAGACGGACATCGCCGTAGGGGTTCCCCTCGCGATAGGGAATCGAACCGAAAAATCGCCGAGGCCATGTTCTCCCTGTGTCGGGCGCCTTGTGCCATACCTCGGAGTCCTGAGTCCAGGACCATGTCCAGTGGTCTTCAGGCAACCCGCCGGCCAGCACCCTGGCGCTCATCGCCTCATCGAGCTGTGTTTTGTAGAACCACAGAGGCAATCGCGGCTCGCGCGCACTACAGAAGCCAGAGCGTTGAAAATCAAGCTGGTCCTTGTGCGCGGACGTCAATCCGAGACGATGCCGGAGGGAAAGAACGGCCAGCTCGTACTGTGAACCGACTCGCGACAGCACTTCGCCAGGCTGCATCACGCTGAGCCGTCTGACATACCAGGCAAGCGCCCGTCCTGAAATCATGTTGGTCGATGTCCTAGACGTCATAGACTGCACCGGTTTTCAGCCCACCGGCCGCCAGAAGACAGGCCCGAGTCACGGCATAGATCTCGTCGAATCGCATGGCAGGCTCAGCGCCCTGCGCCACGCTTGCGGTGAACATACGCATTTCCTGCTCAAAACCCTTGTCTCGAACATTGGTCTTGTACTTCGACCTCTTTCCCTGGGCGTAGAACTCGGTCACCGCAAAATCGTCGAGCGTGACGGCCTTGCCGTCTCCGAAGGCTTCGAACCGCTCCTTGGCCAAACCGGTATCCCCACCGGCGGTATAGACGACCGTGCCGATCGAACCGTCGTTGAAGGTGAGTGAAATCAGACTCTGGTCGTCCGCCAAGCCGGAGGTATGGCTGCCGATGCGCGCCGCATGAACTGAGATCGGCCGCGCCCCGCAAATGGCTTGCATGAAATCGACAAAATGGCAGGCCTCCCCGATAATCCGCCCGCCGCCGACTTCAGGATCCTGCACCCAATGAGTGGGAGGCAAAGATCCGGCATTGACGCGATAGACCATCACCAGGGGATTTCTTCGCCCCTGGAAGAACTCGACGATCTTGGTTGCGTGCGAGGAGAATCGCCGGTTGAATCCGACCCACAGCTGCAAGCCGCGCGTTGCAGCATCCTCGTAGGACCGCGCAATCACATCGAGTTCGTCATGGGTCAGACAGAGCGGTTTCTCGACGAACACGTGTTTGCCTGCCTTCAAGGCTTCGTCCACAATCTCTGCGTGGGTATCGTGCCGCGTCCCGATGAGCACCGTATTGATGGCATCGTCGCGGAGCACGGAACGAAAATCGGTGGTGCAATAAGCCGCCTTGCACTTGTCCCCGACCATCTTGGCGGTGATGCCCGATCCTGTGCAGACTGCCGCGATTGTCACGTCGGACAGACCGGACAAGACCGGCAGCAGCATGTCCCGCACATGCTGACCAGCTCCGATCAGCCCGAGCGTGACAGGCCCGGACGAACGAGCCGGCGCCAGACGGCAGATCTGCGATGCGCTGTCTGAAATTTCAGCGGAATAAGAAATGAGCAGGCCCAGTGAGGCGGCTGACCCGTCCGTCAGACGTTTATAGGCAATTTCGGCCTCTTCGATCGGATAGCGGTCCGTGACGAGCCGCGCCACCTTCACAGAGCCCTGCAGGAGTAAGTGGAGAAACGCCTCGATGTTCCGCTGCTCGGTCCAACGGACATACCCGAATGGATAGTCGCGTCCCTGCTCTTCATACGAACGGTCGTACCGGCCCGGTCCGTAGGACATCGACAGGCGGAACTCCAGCTCTTTCTTGTAATAGGGCTCACGCGGCAGCGTCATGCCGACCGAACCGACGACCACAACCCTCCCCTTCTGTCGAGCGATCTCACCAGCCGCCTCCACCGGTTCATTCGATTTGGTACTGGCGGTAATGATGACACTGTCGACGCCCTGTCCCTGGCTGAAGGCCTTGGCTGCTTCGATAAGCTCTGCCGCATCCGCCACAACATCCGCGCCCAGTTCTGCGGCAAGTTCACGCCTGGAACGGTCGAGGTCGGAACCCAACACCCGGCATCCGGAGGCCTTGAGCAATTGCACCGTCAGTTGTCCGAGCAATCCCAATCCAATCACGGCCACCCGGTCGCCCAACCGTGGTTCGGCCTGCCTCACTCCTTGCAGCGCGATGGCGCCCAACGTGACGAAGGAGGCATCTTCGAAGCTCACACCGTCAGGAATCTTGACGCAGAGATGCTTCGGCACGGAAACGATCTCGGCGTGGGACGCATAATTCTGGCCCGCGCAGGCCACCCGATCGCCGACGGACAGTCCGGATACGTCTTTCCCCATGGCCAGCACGACACCCGCACAGCTGTAGCCGAGCGCGGCAGGGGTATCGAGCCGATCGAATACGCGGTGCAGGGTCGCGAATACTCCGTCTTTCTGCATAGCAGCAACGACTTTTCGAGCCATCTCCGGCCGGTCGAGCGCTTTGCCGAGCAAATTCTTTTGCGCCACTTGCACGGTGGATCGCTCAGTACCTGGACTGATCAACGACACACGATTGGCGACTAAGACCTCACCGGCGGACAAAGTCGGAGCGGGAACCGACTCGACTTTGAGGACACCGGTCCTGAAGTTCTGGACGACTTGCTTCATAGGGAATACTCAATAGATTGGTTCATTTAGGGACATGGAATTCTAGTCCATGGGACGGTCCCATGGGGTACGCTGAGGTCAAGATTGAGTTAACGAATTGTTAAAATGGATCAGGGCGGAGCAGGGGGTAAGGCTGAAGGGGTTCAGGCTGAAGGGGGTAAGTTAAAGGGATTCAGGCCGAAGGGGTTCAGGCTGAAGGATAATATGGTTGATTTGGTTCATCTGCTTGATTTCGTTCAACTAAATAAACAAAAGAACCAGACAAACTAAACAAACCAAATCAACCAGCTAGAGGTGTTGTGGATAAGGTTACAAGAGGCGAAGACGTAGTAGCTTCCGTGCCAGCATATAGATATCCTTTCCGCTCCCTTCCTTCAGGATTCCCAAAGCCGGCACGAGTACAAGAACCTTGCCTTCATCAATCCGGTAAATGATCCGGTAGCGTTGCCCAACGGCACGGAAGCTCCGTGATCCGGTCAGCTCCCCTGTTAAAGGTTTGCCTTGTTTCTCCGGCTCTTCAGCAAGGCCGTCAATTCGGTCTCGAATTTTTTCCCGGATGCGACGATCCTGAATCGTTTCCAACATGACCCGCGCATGTGGGGTCAAACCGACTTGCCACCTCACAGGCCAAGATCTTTCTTGACCCGCTCCCAGGGAATGACCTTCCCCTCTTCTGCTTCCTTGACGCTTTTGCGCAGAGCGGCCATGAGGTCTTCGTCCCCCATGATTTCCAGAGTCTCAACAATGGATTGGTACAACTCCCATGGCATAACGGCCAAGACGGGCTTTCCTCGCCGTGTGACGGCCACAGCTCCAGGTTCTTTGGCTAAGCGCTCCGGCAGGGAAGTGAGTTCGTGACGGGCTTCAGTAATGGGAATATCTTTCAGCATGCTCGTGCCCCCCCTGTTGTCCCTATTACTGTACATTTTGAGGGGCACCATGTCAATCCCGCATCGCGTAGGCTGAAGGGACCCTACTCAGGGATTCAGGCTGAAGGGGTTCAGGCCGAAAGCTAAAAATCTAAGAAAACCGCGTTGCGTAGCGAACAGATCCTAAAATGTCATAGGTAATGCAACCAATCGGATTGACAATCTATCTCCCCCAGACCATCCTTCTTGCTCGCAGAGGGTAGGGGAGGAATGATACCCCTGCTGATATCCCTTGCTCCCGGAACGCGCACAATCAGAATGTGCACGTTCGACGGCCGCAGTGGGACCAACAGGGGTTCCATTCCTGGTGAAGTGAAACGAGCGAGCTTGGAGGGGGGAAGGAGAGGGCAGACTCGATGGTCTTCTGTGCTCATGCAACGCGTGGCCTCACTACAGAAAAAGGTTAAGGTTGAGGCTTAGGTTGAGCACCGACCAATCCGACTCGGCGTCGACCCTCAACCTCGACCTAAGCCTCGGCCTTCCGATGAGACGTGCGCAGTGTCTTATCCGTACAGCGCCAGACGCAGACGTTCAAGCGCCTGCCCGCGCTTCGCGGGCGTCATGCGCCGGACATTCTGCAACTTCCACTGAACAGCCGGTAGATCGGCCACATTGCGCAGATTCAAGAGGCTCCAATCCGGCTCACCTCCTTTGAAGCTCATCAGGAACTGGCGCTGGCGTTCTGTCAGCTTAGCTCGAATGAGGGAAATCATGGTTTCGCGCGTCTGTTCCAGTTCTTCCACAGTGACCGGCCTTAACGCCATACCCCTAAACTGTTCTTCGAACGTCTCGGCAATCGGCTGCCGGCTGGGCGCCAGCATGTCCGCAAGAGATCGATCGCTGCTAATCAGGTAGATGACAAACACCTCCAGTAGACCGTCGCTGAAACCCTCGTGTTCCAACAACAATTGCACATCGAACAAGTCGCGCGGGTGCTGTCGGTCGAGCGCCGCACAAAGCTTGCCTGCATACAGATCGTCCAGATGAACGACCTGCGCCTCGGTATATCCAAACTGTGCCTCTACCACATGACTGACACCTCGCATGGCCGGCTCGCGCACACAACCGCGCAACACGGGTGAGACCTCAATCTTCACGCGCACCGGCCCACGCCATGCGACCAGTTTGATGACCTGTCTCTCGGTTTCTGTGCGGTCTACACGAATGTTTTTCGATTGTCCTTCAATCGAAGACGCCATGCGTTCCAGCGCCGCACCCACCTCCGCCAAGCTGGTTACCCGGTCCTGCACCGGTAAATAGATTAGATCGATATCCACTGACAAACGCGGCAAATTCCGCACAAACAGATTGATCGCTGTCCCGCCCTTGAGCGCAAAGCAATGCTCGTTTGCCACGAGCGGCAATACATCCAGCAAGAGCACCACTTGTGAGTAGTATGGATTATCTTCGGCTAGCACTGAACTGCTCCGGAACGGTGATCGAGAAGCGTACATTTAACCGGCCACCGCGCGTCACCTGCCGTTTGCCATACCCAAGCGCCACACGCTCTACTTTCAACTTGCGGCTCCATGGAGCATCTTGACGCGCGGCCAGAAAGAAAAATAGCCGTTTCACTTTGATGCTGGCACACCCTTCCAGCAGCGACTGCACCAGCGCGGGCCGCAGCGCGGGCAAGCCTTCGAACAACTCCGCCGCGTGAGTGAAGCTGGCCGACGTGTTCCCCACCAGACTCAGCACTTCCAAGATTGCCCGCTCCGGCGAAGACGCAGTCAGTGTCCAGTCGCGCACACGCGTCGGCAAGCGTGCCAGTCCCTCGCCCACTACGGCGGCATCGAAGAGCCGCTGACGATGGAAAACAAACTGCTGCGAGAGGGAAATGGCCAAAACCCAGGCCGGGAGACGTGTGAACCCTCTCCCATGGTTCCAGAGATGAATGCTCGACTCGCCGCCCAGCGGCAAGTAGTGAGCAAGTCCTTGCAGATTGAGCGCGGAGAGCCCACCCACATGGATAGGCTGTTGCGCCAACCGTTGGAGAGCTATCACCACCCCCTGCCAGTTAACAGGCGAGACCTGGCGGGAATAGGCGCCATGAGCCAGCGCGGTGAGCCAGCCGCTCGTCACATACTTACGGACCAGTTGCGGTGAGATCCCTCGCTCCGATAGCCAGGCGCTCGGAACAGCCACCCCTTCAGGCAAGTCCTTGAGTAGACGATTTAGCAGCCGGTTCGGGATTGCCTTCTTTTGTATACCCATGGTGTATCTATTCCCAAAACTTTGAACCAGCGCGCTATTCGCTATTCAAAGCCCAGGAGGTTTACGATTTATCAGAATAGTAAACCTGAGGTTTATGAATGTCTATATCTGTAAACTAATGACAGTATCTGTTCAGGGATTCAGGCTGCGAACTGGTTGATTTGGTTCATCTGGTTGGTCTGGTTTGTTTTGTTCATCTAGCTGATTTCGTTCAACCAAATAAACGAAACAAATCAAATAAACAAGATAGACCAGACCGTCTGACGGTCTCCAGAATCCTGCTAACAACGTAGCAACTCAGAGGTTCGGGCTGAAGGTTGGTCTGTGCAGTAGTTCCTGAGGACTTGAACGATGATGGGGGAGGTTATGAGAACTCAGGATTAGAAGCCGCGGGACGAACACGGACTCGTCCAGGCTCAACTGTGACGATCGCACCTGATTGAAGTTCTGTTCCGTAGCGATTCATGACCATCAAGCAGGTGGGTGCTTGTTGGGAGGCAGGCAAGACCACCAGTCGGATAATTCCCGCGTGAGCTTGTTCGCGCACCACTGCCAGCTCACCGAAGTCTTTGTCGAGCGTGATGAGAATCCGGCCCTCCTGATGAGCCATGGACAAGATCTCATAATCGCCAGGATCAGTCGGCCAGTCTCCAGCCCAGATGACATCGTGCCCTGCGGCCTTCAGCGGATCTACGACGCCACCCCAGACGCAGGTATCGAGCAGAATTTTCACGAGGCGGATTCAAGAGGCAGGGGGTTAATCCGCTCATGGCCGACGAGCCGATGGGCATAGGTAAGGCAGGCTTGAATATCCTCACGCTCCAGCCACGGATAGCCACGAAGGATCGTCTCAGGTGTATCGCCGGCAGCCAACATGCCAAGGACATGTTCAACGGCGAGTCGCCGACCTCGGATAATTGGCTTCCCGCCGAAAATATTCTGGTTCACCGTAATGCGCTTGAGAAGAAGTTGCTCGTCCATGGCTCTACCTCACATGAGCACATGATAGCGCACTTGGGCATAGAAGAAAACCTGCTCATGGATTCAGGCTGAAGGGATTCAGGCTGAAAACTGGTTGGTTTGGTTCATCTGGTTTCTTTGGTTCATTTTGTTGATCTTGTTCATTTCGTTCAACCAAATAAACGAAACAAACCAAATAAACAAGATAGACCAGACCGTCTGACGGTCTCCAGAATCCTGCTGAATCAGCCTAAAACCCCTTCAGCCTGAACACCTGAGTCTCTAACTAAAACTTGAGCCCAATGTAACAGGGCCACTGAACCAGCCATGTTACACTGCGCCCATGAAGCTGCTCCTTGTCGCCGGTGCGCGACCGAATTTCATGAAGATCGCCTCGATCGTCGCGGCGCTCGACGCGCATAATCTTGCCGCGAAGAAACGGATCGACTATCTTCTGATCCATACGGGTCAGCATTACGACGAGAAGATGTCCCAAACCTTCTTCCGTGAGCTGGACCTGCCAAGGCCGGCTGTGGACTTGGAGGTCGGATCCGGAACGCACGCGGCTCAGACCGCAGAGATCATGAAACGGTTCGAACCGGTGCTGGTCAAAGAGCGCCCGGATGCAGTCCTCCTCGTCGGCGACGTCAATTCAACCATCGCCTGCGCGCTCGTCGCAGCGAAAATCTCCTACCCGGATGGGACGGACGCATCAGACCGCACCCGCCCGCTCATCGTTCATGTCGAGGCGGGGTTGCGCAGCCGGGACCGCTCGATGCCGGAGGAGATCAACCGGATATTGACCGACGCCCTGTCGGATCTGCTCTTCGTGACGGAGCAGAGCGCCGTTCGTAATTTGCGCAGCGAAGGCATCGCCCTCAACCGCATCCACCTGGTCGGGAACACGATGGTGGATACGTTACTGCGCCATCGTGACCGGGCAGCACAATCTGCCATTCTGCAACGGCTCGGCCTTGCAGTATCCGATTCAGACAATCAGACGGCACTGCCCTATGGCGTCGTGACGCTGCATCGACCGGGCAACGTCGACGATCCAACCACCTTTCGAAACATTCTCGACGCCTTGCTCACCATCGGAAAGACGCTGCCCCTCGTGTTTCCAGTTCATCCGCGAACCGTCTCCCGCATCCAGGAGTTCGACTTTACGGGCCAATGCAAAATGCTGGAACCGCATGAGACAATCCCGGACACTAAAGCAGGCTTATATTTCATCGAGCCGCTGGGCTATCTCCATTTTCTCAGGCTGATGTCGAAAGCGAGAATCGTCCTCACGGACTCGGGAGGGATCCAGGAAGAAACAACGATGCTGGGAGTCCCTTGCGTCACCCTGCGAAACAACACAGAACGTCCGGTAACAATCTCCGAAGGCACGAACGTGCTGGCGGGAATGTCCAAAGAGGCCATCGTGCGGCAGGCCATCAGGCAGTCGAAACGACGCGTGAAATCAAAGAAGCCCTACCGGTGGGATGGAAAAGCAGGAGCACGAATTGTCAGGATTCTTTCAACGACGGTTTCGAAGCAATACCAACGGATTTAGTAAAAGAATGTAGCGGGACAGATCAGGGCTCTTCATTATAAAATGCAAACCGAGCTTTCACGAGATAACCACCAAATCTGGCAGCAGCATCAAGCAGAAATACCAGCCATGGTGCGAGAAAGGAACAGGGATGTGAAGGCCTGGCTGATCCAGCCGGCAATCGCTCCCTATCGTGTACCACTATTTCAAGAGATCGGCAGCACTCCCGGTATAGACCTTACAGTCGTTGTCCAGGCAGAAACCCTGGCGGGACACCCTTGGAAGATCGACATCAATCAGCTGCCGTTTCAAGTGCTGCGCGTTCCCGCCATGAGATGGCAACGAAATTTTGAGAGCGAGGCGTTTATAAGCCCCGCCATTATCCGGGAGTTTATTCGGCATCGTCCGGATGTCGTCATTTGCAGCGGATTTACCATGTCCACGATGCTGCTGTTCCTACCTATGCTGCTGTTCGGTACTCCCTTTATCATCTGGAACGAGGGAACCTGCTCTACGGACGGCAACATCTCCCCCATCAAGCTACGCATCAGACGTGCACTCGCACGCCGGGCCAGCGGTTTTCTTGTTGCCGGAAGTCTCTCGCGACAATATATAGAAGGACTGCTTCCAAGACCTGAAAATGGTCTCTTCCATCTGGCCTACAACTGCATCGACAACGCGCATTTCATGCGCGACATGTCAAATGAGGACGATCGCGCGCACTTGAATCAGTTGAAGCAACGGTTCGCTCCAAGGAATTTGCTTCACGTCGGGAAGCTGGGCGAGCGCAAAGGGATCAAACAGTTACTGGAGGCCTACCGCCGTTTGGTGCATGACCGTGGTATGCAGGATGTGGGGCTTATTCTGCTGGGGGATGGACCATTGCGGCAGTACATTTGCGATTTTGCCGAACAACATAAGCTCGACAAGATTCATGTGGGAGGATTCGTTCCCCAGGATCAGATCCCTGCCTACTACGCACTTGCGGATGTGTTCGTGCTTTTGAGCATCGCGGATCCGAACCCACTGGTGATCTTTGAAGCACTCGCCACCGGTCTTCCCATTGTATGTTCGTCTCGCGCCGGCAACGCGGTGGACTTCATCGTCAACGGATCCAATGGATATCAAGTCGACCCTCTGGATACTGATGCCGTGGTCGACAAGATGGCCCTGGCCCTCACCACCATCGACCGTACAACTTCGACGTGTGTATCGAGGAAGCTGGTGATGAAAGCAACCTACCAGGACGTCGCCAAGGTTTTCGCTGACGCTGTGATCATTGCAGGTCGAGCAGGTGGACAATCCCTCGGATCTTCGGTTTCCGGGTAATTCTCACGGAAGATTCAACAGGGCGGCGCAGGTTTTTCTGCAACTACCAGCACCATCGTCGCCAACAGCTGACCCCGGTAACGGCCAAAGGCTTTTTCGCTGACCCGCTGAAGGGGCAAGGCGAAAAATGTTCGCCTTGAAATTCGATACCCCAAGTGCTCCAGTAACACCTCTAAATCAGACGCATTAAATTGATGCCGTTGATGTCGGAGATAAGAAGACCGCAAGGGAAGAAGGAGTCGGCAGATGCGCTGCATAATCCGATAGACCGAACTTCGATTGGGAACCGATAGAATGAGCCTGCCGCCTGGCTTTAGTAAGCGAAAAAACTGGGCAAGCACCTGCTCATAGTCCATGACGTATTCCAGAACACTGGAACACAGGATCAGCCCAGCCTTTCCTTTATAACAGGTCTCAAGCTCTACCGGAAGAGGAAGGGAAGCATGAAGATAAGTCCCCCATTGGCCGACACCTGCTTCATCGGCCCTGCGTCTGGCTAAGGATAACATCTTGTCGCTTTGATCGATCCCAACGGTCTGAAAGCCTTTGGCTGCAACTGATCGACTTAACGTACCGTCACCGCATCCCAGGTCCAAACAGATTCCTCCATCGGCCAATCGATCGAGACTCTCACCTATCACCCGTTGCCAAATTCGCTGGCGTTCATGAAAATCGGCTTTCGCCTGATAGTTTTGTCCAAACTGTTCCGCAGCTTGGTTGAAATGCTCCTCAACAGTGTTGGGGTTACTAGGGCTTCCTGTCAATTCAGCAGATCCACGCACTTCATCCACAAGGCACCGGTGTGTAGTTAGCCATTTGGAATAACACTCCCATCGAACCTATCGCGATCCAGGCTTCTGCTCACTAACCAATGCTACGGAGGAGACTCGGGAAAGAGGGTGGCACCCTCCAGACGCCAGCGTAAAGAGATCGCCCAGGCAGAGAACCAATCGTTCGCTTGTATAGAACCGCTCGAAGCGTTCTCGCGCATTTCGGCCCATACGTTCAACCTCTTTAGGATGGTCGAGGCACCAGAGAAGGCGATCGGCCAGATGTTGAGGATCGTTGGACCGCACTTCGAGCCCACATTCTCCTTCGATCACGGTATCCCTCAAGCAGCCTCGGTCCGTAAACAGCACCGGCAAGCCGGAAGCCATGGCCTCGAGCACGACGAGGGGCTGACCCTCTTGTTGTATGCCGGGAAACACAAACAGGTCTGCCGATGAGTAGATCGACCATTTGTGTTCGAGAGTGGAGACCGGTCCGGTGAAGACAACCTGCCCACTCAGTCCATGGCGCAGGATGAAGGATTCCGCCTCCCGTCGATCTTCTTCATTCAGCCAGGGACCGGCTAGCATGAATTCGACGTCCTGCCTGATCTTCAATACCATCGGGATCGCAGCCAACAGAACCAGCGCGCCCTTCAACCGGCTCAAGGTGCTCAAATGTAAAATCCGATACCGGCGTGGTTTGTGTGACTCGTGTGCCGGCTTGTGGACAGCCGGCCAGTCGATTCCATTTGGCACAACGGCAACGCGATTAGAAGTAATCAGACCATCGAAGAGCTGGCGAAACGACTCGCCAAGGACTGCCACATAGGACACACGCCGGAATACCATCCGTACATACATTCTCACCAGGAATGAACGGCTCTCATACCAGGCTTTGAAATTCCCGCCGTGCAGATGCAGTACCACGTGAGCGCCAGCAATCCAGACCGGCAGCATCAAGAGACTGTCACGCAGGAAACCGACGGTCGATTGGGAGATGGCAAGATATGCTACTGTCGGACGTTCTTGCCGCAATAACGATATTAAACTCCACCATTGTTTCAGAAAAAGCACGACGTCGTGCAAGTCCGGCTTGTCCACATGTTCGATGCCTCTTCGATCGGCCAGATCGACGTGCAAGAGATCGAACTTGGTCCCAAGTGACGATTCGAGGATGGCTTTCATGGCCACACTGACACCGTGGTACGGAGGTGGCGTCGGGCCGATGATCAGCACGGGTTGCTTATCAAGATGGTCTGGATTACTAGTGAAACGCATAACCGTAAACCTTTTTGAATGCTTGATGCTCAGAGATAAGCCGATCCATCAGCCACACAATCGCGATGAGAATCACCAGAGACGTAGCCAGTGCCAGGGTAAAAGAGACCGTTATGGCCAACAAGGACATCAGCCACCACAGTCCCCATAGAATTCCCATCTGTAAGACATAACAAATAAGAGAATACCGCCCGAGCAGCCGTGACCATTCATCGATGTACGAATGCGGCCGACACCACCGATGGCTGATATAGAGCAGTGTGACTATGCTGACGACACCCAGCAGGTAGACAAAGAGATTGTCCCGGGTAAATGCCGACAGGAAAAGCAGTGTGAAGTGAGTAGTAGCGCCAACCAGGCTATAAACCAGCAGAAGCGTCAATCTGACAGTCGTTCGTGTCATCCGTGCGATCATGGCGGCATCGAGCCAAAATCCAAGTGTCATGCCTGCTAAACCACAAAGTATCAGCCAAAGGTTTGGAGGAACACTGATGGGAACAATACTGGCAATGGAAGTTCCGATGAGCACAAACCATGTAAGCATTCCCGTCTTATGCTGAAGGTAGAGAAAAAACGGAGCACAAATGAGGAAATAGCCTATTCCCAGTAACACCCCGAAGGAGGTGGCCTCCCCGCCACCATAGAGCATGGTGCGAACGATCGTCGGAATGTCGAAGTGACCTGTAAATCCAGGATGCAACCTGAGTCCTGCAATTCCGACATTTAACAGCGTATAAATCACGATGAGTTTCGCTCCCCGAAACATCAGGTGTTTTCGAGCTCCGGATATGTCTGATTGCACCCTGTTCCCGTATCGCACAGCCACAAGGTACCCGCTCAAGAAAACCCAACTGCCGCTCACAAAATTGAGTAAGACTTCATCGAGTATCCATAGGCCATGACTATCCGCCATGAAAAGGCTACCGGTGTGAAAAGTCAACATCAGGACCACCAGAAGGCCCTTGACGAAATCCAGACTAAGATCGCGCTTGCTGTCGACTATCATTTCCTCAGATCCTCGACCGGGCGAGAAGTTGCAAGATTTCCCGGTCGTGCCTGAGTAACCAAACGCAGGTGAAGAAGGGGACCTCTATAGCTCTCGCGATATCTGGTGTAAGAGATCCGGTGTAATTCATTTCCTGGCCTCTATAAACAGCGTCTCATCGGGACGGTTATCGAGTATATTCGCATCACGCATAGCCCCCTGTCTAAAACCACAACGCTGAACCTCGACGAATCCTACCTTCTCCAACAGGTTTTTCAACAGCTCAAAATCGTACATGTAATGGTGATGATTCAAATACCCGCTGCGATTCCGGCTGAAGAAAAATTCCAACGCCTGCTCCTTCGCCCCTGTCTGATACAGGCGAAGCGCATATTCAAGGTCAGGCACAGCCAACCTGATCACTCCCCCCGGTTTTAGTGCTCGGTAGGTGTCCTGCAGCAACGCTTGGGCTTCTTCCGGAAAAATGTGCTCGAGCGCATGTGACGAGTAGATGACATCCACAGTATCGTCGCCCAAAGGCACACCATACTGTAGCCGATGGTGGACGAATCGATGCTCGGTCAAAATCCGGACGTACTGCTCACGGGAAAACCATTGCCGGTTATCAGACCATTGATAGAGTATCTTCAGCAATGGTTTTGGTAACCGGGAGACCAGTGCATTCAAACTTCCGTCCACATGGATCCATCCTGGGGCGACTGTGAGGCCTGACCCCAGGTTGACCATGACCGGACTCCCCTTCGATGCAACTCGTTGCCCTCTCTTCAGCCATGTACTGAGGAGTATCAGGCTCTCGATAACGTTGCTCAACACTGTCTCCCCCGTTCGTGCATATTCCCCAGGATCCTCGAAGGCACTCCATTCAACTCAAGGCCTTCATCGGGACGCTTCGTCTGTCAGGTCAACTCGATTGAACAACTCGTCGCCTCAATTGTAAGAGCATAGTTCTATCTCCTTCAGGGAGGCCAAACATCAGCAGTAATGCGAGATACGTAATTACAAACAATCCCACTAGAACCACTGCCATGGAAGCGGGGAGGACCACTCTGACCATCAAGATCAGCGCAAGGGACAGGAGCCCGGATACCAGCGGCTTTATAATCGTGGAGTCGTACGGCCAAATGTTAAGGACATGATGGACCTGAACAATTCTCAAAATTGTCGTGAGCACAAGACTCGCACTGGCGGCAATCGCTGCGCCGACAATCCCGTAGGAAGGGATCAAGATCAGATAGAGCCCAATTTGGGTTCCAGAAGCCACGACACTGTTCCACATGACGAGTTTCGAGTGCCCAGACCATAACAACATGCCGTTACTGCACCCAGTCACGGAGTTGGCGAATTGTCCAACCGTAAGAATGACGAGACAGACCCAGCCCGATGCGAATTGTTTTCCGAACAAATCCATCACATCCGTTGCAAACACCGCCATGATAATGCAGAGAGGAAGCGTGACCATCATCGTCCAACGTAACACTGTGCCGGCAAGCGAACGAACGTCCGCTCGATTGTTCATCGAGATGCTTTCCGAGAGAAACGGGGTCGCGACCGATTCCAATGTGCCCAGCACCACAGCCATGATGGCGGCTGTCTGGAACGCGGCGCTGTAGATGCCGACCTGTGCGACGGGGACCCAATAACCGAGGAAGAACACATCGGATCTCGTGGCAATGCTGTTTAAAAATAGTCCACCGAGAAGCGGTAATGAATACGTGATGACACCGCTATAATACTTATTCGAAAAAAATGGCACTTTCACCTTGAGCCAAAAGTGCCGTAGCGGAAACAGCGCCAAAACTGCCGTGAGAAGAAGTGCGACCGGAAGGGCCACTACAGCCGACGTCAGACCCCAGCCTACCCAGATGAATCCCATCGTGATTGCGAACTTCATAATCGGTTCGCAGAGATACTTGACGAATGTCCGCCAGCGAACCTCTCCAAAGGCTTGCAACGCCGAAATGGCGACCGTGGAAACAACGAACAATGGAATCGATAAGGCGAAAAGCTGTAGCACTGTAGTTGCATCGGGGTGGTGCAAGAACTGAGTGGCGAGCATGTCGGAACTCAGCAACAAGACGGCGGCAAATATGACACCGAGTCCGGATGACAGAACAAGGGCCGCTCGTATGATACCCCCGATACCGGCGGCATCACTCTGGGCACGCAGCGCCGGGACGAATCGAAGTACGGCTGTATCGAGGCCGGCCAGGGCAATCACGGACAGCAGGTTGAAGCAACCGAGCCCGATCGCATACAGCCCGAATTGCTCCGGCCCAAGCAGCCTGGCAAGTACAATGGCATAGACATAGTTAAGACCAAGCCCCAGGAAAGTCCCGACAAAGAAGAGCGCTGAACCGCTTGCGATGCGGGTCAGCGTCTGATCGGAAGCCAGCTGTCCGGATGCTATGTCGATGCTTGGCATACCGATGCCGCGATCAATTGCCATAATTAGTTACTTCACTCCTAGACCCGTTGGAGGGGGGAGAGGCTTAAATGGACCGGCTTTGACGGCTGCAATCTGTTCATCCGATAGCCACCGATACTCATAAACACCGACTCCCGTCATCGGCCAACGCTGCTGAATCATCCTGATCGTGTCCGCGAGCCATTTCCCATCACGGGAGAAATGTGCTTGGGAGGGCGAGTTCTCCCCGTGTGAAACATTTGAGATAACCACTGTCAGTGCGTCGGGGTTCCTCAACAGACCGCGGATCTTATCTGTCAGTGCGACATCGATATCCAGGTAGTAGGCCATCCGGCAAAGTACATCCACCAGCCCCATGTTCTCCCAGCCAATGCTGTTATGGCCTTGCTCTGTGCTTTCGTAGAATGGGATCACATCGGCGCTGATGACAATGTTCGGCTTGATCGCCCTGACTCGCTGTGAAATTTCCAGCACCATCGCGGTGACGTCAGATTCCTGATACTCCACCAGCGTCGGCACTCGTCCGAACGTTAGTTTGAATTGGGCCGTATCTAGTAACAGATTGCGGTCAAAGCGCCTCCTATAGTCTGCTTGACAGAAATCACTCGTGCACAACCCGATTGCTCTCACATAATCGAGATTAATCCCATCTACGTCATACCGGGTGACCACCTCTGCGATGAGATTTGCCACCATATGTCGAAACTCCGGCTTGTGAACGTCGAAGGCACCATTCGGAGTTCCGGAGGGGGCGAATTGCGGCATGAAGTCCCCTTCCCGCAAGGTGAGAGTAAACCAGGGATGTACCTCGATCCCCATCTCATGAGCCCGGTCGATGAGATATTTCAGCGGATCATAACCAAGCTTGGGATAGGCTTTGAGCCAGCTATCCCATTCGGCATAGGCCGAGGGCCATGTGGTTCCTCTCCCGTGCCAGACAATCGGACCGAATGCATTAAACCCTGCGAGTCTAATTCTAGCTAGCAGCGCATCCGTCGCCTCTTTACTCGTCCAACTGAGCACATCTTCCTCAAAGATGATCCGCTTTCCAGCAAAGGTCTTTGACGCTGCGGCACTATGTTCCGAAGGAACAATAAGTCCAACCACCAGCAGCCATGCAAACAAGAATGGACGGAACGGCATGCTTGCCTCACCTTAAGTCTGATAGAAGTGGATACCGGTGCTGAACTTTTGTCTTAATGAGCGAAGCTTCAAGGGGAAGGTCTTCCCGATCAACAACTTCTTCCTTCACTGGTTGCAGGCTCGCTGCATCGGCGCGCATTCTCAAGCTCATGCCGATCAATCCCCAGACAAGCCACTGTTCCGCTGGGTAGGCGCTTGGGACGAGCCCAACCGCATCTATCAGCCACATGAGATACACCATCAAGGCTGCCACGGCCATTTCGTCCGCCTTGGCGAGTAGATTCCGACCGATCCTGACACCGATGACGATCAACAATGACAGGTAAATCACCAGGCCCACGACCCCTCCGTGAAACAGCATTTGAAGAAAATCGTTGTGCGCGCCTGTAGCGATTATCCCGCTGCCGAACAGTTGGCTCATCGCGGGAAGACGTTCCCACTCAGTCATCATCTCCACCCACCCGAACCAGCGTCCCTGAAACGTCATCTTCCCATCGACCTTCCCTGAAACGAATCCAAGTTCCTTGTGGAAGAGTGTCCCGATCTGATCAATGAGATTGTCGGCAAAATACGTCGTGATCAGCAAGCCCGCAACGGCGAGCACAGCGAGTACCGCGAACTGACGCCGGAGGATTGTCCAGCAGAGCACCCAGATGGCGAAGGTCAGCATTGCGGCTTTGCTGTACACCCTCACCATAACAACCGTGGAGAGGGCCAAATAAGACAGCGTCATGACCTTCAGCGGAATATTCCATGCTTTGACGTACAAAGCCGAATAGAGCAGCAATCCCAGAATGGTTTGAATCGCATAGGTTCGCATGTTGACGCCGTCGTGCCAGATGCCAATGTTCCGCACAAGCCCTTCTGCTTGTGCCTGCTGCCACTGGAATCCTGTCATAGCCTGATAGAGTCCGAGGCTCATTGGAAACAGACCACCCAGGATCAAAGCCCAAAGGAACCATTTAAACCGGTTACCCTCGCGAAAGTATGCTTGAATGAAGTAAAATCCGATGATCCCATTGATGTATCGAAAGAACACGCTGGCGCCAGACTTGGAGTCACCACCATAAGCGATGATGAATGAAAAAATCAGGATATAGGTCGAATATGCGAGCCACAAACCTTTTAGGGGCATCCGGGCAAGCGAGTTCTCTCGTTTACTGATCGCCATGTGCCCTAATAAGATGATTGGGATGAGACCGGAATATACTTCAGGAACGCGAAGCCCCAGGAACAGGAAATGTTCCCAGGACGCATCGATGAGCGGTTTGATGATGAACACGATCACCATCCCGACTGCAGGGTTGGCAATAAGCGCTAGTATGGAAATGAAGCCCAAACCCATTGCGACAGGAAGGATTGAATCCATTGAGATTACTCACAACATCGTAATAGTTAATACGCTTTTCCCTGACGCTCCTCGCACAATGCATGGAGGGCGAACCACCAGAGATTTCAGCACGTGATTCCCCCATCGATCGTCAGTACCTGCCCGGTGATGAAGCCTGCTGCGGGCGACAGCAGAAAATGGACGGCGCCGACGACATCATCGGGTGTTCCCAACCGGCCGAGCGGCGTCCGCCGGACAATCTGATTGCGCTGGGTGTCGCCAAGCCCATGCGTCATCTCGGTCTCGAGATAGCCGGGGGCGATGGAGTTCACCCGGATGTTCCGCGGGCCTAGTTCGCGGGCCAAACCTCTGGTCATGCCGTCCAGGCCCGCCTTCGTCGCGGAGTAGGCGGCGAGACCTGCGTAGCCGCGCAATCCGATGATCGACGAAATGTTGATGATGCTCCCGCGTGAGCGGACGACCATCTGTCTCACCACCAGGCGTGTCAGCAGCAGTGTGCCCGTGAGATTCACGGCAATTACCTGTTCGATCTGACCAGGCTGCATGGTCGCGAGCACTCCGTCGGTTGCGATGCCGGCATTGTTGATGAGCACGTCAATCGGCCCGCAGTCCTTTTCCACGCGCTTGACCACCGAGCCGAGCGAGGCTTGGTCGGACATGTCGCCCTCGAAAAAACTGAACCTCTCGCCGTGTTTCTCCTTCAGCCGCTCGATTGCCTCTCCCGGGCGCCGGCTGAAGGTCGCCACCCTGTAACCATGTTCCAGGAGACTTGTCACCATGGCCAACCCGAGCCCACGGCTGCCTCCGCTGATGAGCGCGACCCCGTTGCTTTTCACTCCGCCTCCGACCGCACGACCTTCATCGCGCCGTTCTGAGCAATCGATTTGACCACACGAAGCAGGCGCGGCACTTCGTGCTGAGCAAGCCGACCGCGCGCAATCCGATTAATTTCTCCTCGCACCGCATGCTCATCGCTCCCGCGTGCCAACACAATATCCGCCGCGACGAGCTGCCCGACGAGCGAACTGCTTTTGCCGTATACCCGCACATCACCGACTCCCGTGGCCTCGCGCAACACCGTTTCTACCGTTGAGGGCATCACCTTTCGCCCTCCTACATTAATGACGTCGGTCTTGCGTCCTTGGAACAGCACACGGTCTCCATGACGCTCAACGAGATCACCTGTTGCCACCCATCCATCTAGAGCGGCAGCGGTGAGCTGACCGGAATCCCCTGCCGCCCGAGGGTCGTACCCGAGCATGGCATTGTGGGAACGAGCCAGGAGTTCGCTCTCGACGATGCGCAGTTCAATCCCCTTCTCTTGTGATTGATCCAGCCATTCGGCGGGAAAGCCCTCACGCTTGTCTGTCACCGAAAAAAGCCGTCCCAGTTCAGTAGAGGCATAAATGTGCACGAGCCTGGTCTGCGGGAACAGCCCGGATAACTGATCGAGCAACCCTTGCGTGACCGCCTCGCCACCCATCGTGATCTGTTCGAGTCTGCATGCGCACAGTTCTTCATAAGGCGCTAACAACAAGAGCTGCCGCCAGAAGGTCGGCGTACCAGACGCATGCGTGACCGAAGCTGCGCGCATCGTTTTCGCGACGGTTGTTGGATCAAGTGAGGACGGCGTCACCAGAGTCGACCAATTGAGCAGCGCCTGCAACATCACCTGCGTACCCGCATACAAATTGAGCGGATAGGCGCACATCCAGCGATTCCGTTCGTACCGAGGGTCCCGCCTGACCGGCGAGGCCAGCGTGGCCCAGGTATGATTCGCCGCCTTGGGGCGGCCGGTGGTTCCCGATGTCAGCATGGTCACGATTCCCTCACTGTGAGAATCGATATCGACAGGCACTGCCGAAGCACTATGGATCTGCGGAGAGTCAATCAGATTCCACAGGATTACGTTCCATTGCAGCCGGTCCGCCAGCTCCATAATCTCCCTTGGACTGCGGCGTCCAGCGAGAAACACATGGCAACGCAATGCTTCGAGCGCTGCTGCCGCCGGAACGAACTCCGTGGGTTCGTTGAGCGCGAGTCCGACGCGGAGCCCCGCAAGCGATCGCCACCTGACCGAAAGCTCATGTACACGGGTGGCAAGTCCCGCATAGGTCACCACCAGATCGCCGGCGATCAGCGCCGCAGTATCTCGACGATCTGCCGGCACAGCCTGAAGATGTTCAGCCAACATTGCCGGATTCCCCAGAAATTACACTGCCGCCTTCACGTAGAGATCGATCAGGTCGGAGACTGTCTTCAACCTGCCGATCGTACCTTCGGCAAACGGATCGATACCCGTCTCCAACTCAATCCTGACGACCACGGCTGCCCAGTCGAGTGAGTCCAAGCCGAGGCTGGAATCGACCGGTGAATCGAGTTCAAGCCCCTGCGCGGTCAGGTCTTTGGCGACCAGCGTTTCACCGATGATCTGAAGAATGGCTCGCGTGAGGTCGTCTTTGGATGGCATGTTTTCCCCTTCTGTCAGCACGCGGCCAACGACGCCCGGGCTTCTCTCTCCGGACAGGCCTGCCGCCCGGCATACTGCGACATGGTCATGAAACGCACCCCCTCGAAACCTGCCATGTATCTCCAAAGACTGAGATTCCAGTCGAGCTTGGACGCGGAGTCACCGCGATACAGATACCGGCGAAACCGCAGCCCATGAACCTTGAGGTTGCTGCTGTAATCCTTCGCTCCCTCGATCTCCTCGGCAAATTCATAGGGATGAAACAGGTACACGATCGGCTTTCCAGTTCGCCGTGATTCTGAATAGAGCGCGCGGAAGAGCGCCTTCATGAACCGCAGCCCGAAGACATATAACGTGCTGGAGATGAACGGGATTGCGAGGGCCGACACAGGGACTTCCAGTATCTCAAGATTGCCTCGTCCATAGGCATCGTCTGCGCTCGGATGATACGGAAGTCGGGGGGCGCGGAGCCACCCAGGATGAACAAGATTCGAGCTGATCACATCGAAACGTTGGGAACAGACCGTTGAATCTGCGAGGTAGCCCATGCGGGACAGGATCTTGAGCGTCGGGCCGGAGACCTTTACGCGAGGGCCCCGGAACGACAGGATCTCGCAGTCGCCCAGCTTGCTGAGCACACCCGTCGCCTTTTCCAGATACTCTTCCTGCATGCTCAACGGCATCGAATCATACTCTTCTTCGTTGCCGTGCGTGAGCCCATGGCAGCCGATCTCGTGTCCCGCCTCCCGCAAGATGCGGGGATAGATGGGAACCTGTTCCGCCTCCCGGGCGACGAAAAAGAACGTCAGGCCTCCGGCAAGTTCACGACCGGCCTGCAACATCTGGTCGAAAGCCCGACTCTTATCCTGGTCGCGGTGATGGGTGGAGTAGTCCACATCTCCCGTCAGGAGGACTGGTACGGTGCTCTCGCTTTGGGTTCTCATCGATGATCTCCAGACTAATTCGTTTATTTGGTTTGTTTTGTTTATTTGGTTCATCTGGTTAGTTTCATTCAACCAAACAAACCAAATAGACCAAATGAACCAAACAAACCAGTTTCGTCTGTTAAAACGTGTCGTGGTCGCCGAAACCAAATCGCCAGGATCTGAGATCCTGAGGAAGGCACAACGGATCCATTCCTCGATCCGTCCACATCAGCAACGAGTACTTTTCCGGCGACTTCAGATAGGCGCGGCTTTTGACCAGACGAGCGTCATCGGACGAGAGGCCGTCGAGTAACAACACACCCTCGCACCCGCTCGCCAACGCTAGACGCTCGACCCCGGCCAGCGCCATCTTGGCCGCGCGATCCGAATTTGGTTCATGGATGAGATCCATGATGACAGCCGCCCGAATCCCTTCAGAACGCTCGACCATCCGGACAATCGCCGCAGCAAGCAACCTGTCTTGATGCCGTACTGCGAGCAACCGATAATCTGAACCCTCTCCCGCATAGCGCGCCCGAAGCAACTCGACGTTCCAAGTCTGGGTTGTCTGTCCGACATGGGCTTGTTCGTAGAGGCGGGCAAGGTCGGCAATTTCGTCGGAACCCCACGGAGCTTCGCTCACCTCCCACGGCGCACCAGCGTTAAGCCCTTGAAAACGGATACCCATTCCGACCACCGCATCCGGAACGCTGCAAAGAGCCCGAAGGAATCGTTGGTCTCCGTCACGGCGGATGAACTTTTTGTACTTGGCAAATAACAGAGCCGGCCTCAGCGGTTTGGCTAAAACAGTCATGTCGCCGATCTTTGTGAATCCAATCTTCAGATGCGCTTGGGCGATTTGCTGCCTACGCACTGCCGCATAGAGTCGGTGAATCCCTATCTCTCGGAGTCCGACGTACATCGCCGAGATCAGCCGTGGGTAGATGAAGAAGCTTCGATACGACGGATCGATGAATAAGCCAGTCCAGTAGGCAATCCGGAGTTCTTCATCTCCGCTACGTAGTTGCCGCTCTTGCACACTGGTCATTCCAACCGCTCGATCTCCATCGAACGCAAGCCACACGGCGCGGGCCGGGTTTGTGAGATCAGGCCCCTTGGCGTCAGACGATGTCGCCTCCTCTGCTTGCCGGCGCACGGCGAACAGCAATCGCGCCGCATCTTCATCGAACTGCGTTGCTCTTCTGATCACGATGCGATTGCGACCGGCCTGCAGGACACCGATCCCAGCATGTTCATGCAGTAATTCCCCAGAGATGCTACTCATGGCTTCTCATTCCTACTCACACGTCAATATCCTATTGGCCAGGCGGTCGCAGAGATACCCACGGGAGCGGAATTCTACCGCAGTTGGCTCTACGATCCGGCAACGGAACCGTCAAGCCTCTGTTAACAAATTGTTAAAACCGGGGGGGGCATGGGGAAGGGGGGACTAGGGATACAGACTGAAGGGGTTCAGGCTGAAGGTTGTAGGCCAATGACAAGATTGGTCTGTCTGGTCTATTCGGTCTATCTGGTCTGATCAGTATGCCTTGTATGTTTGGTTGAACGAAAGCAAGCAGATAGGCCAAACAGACCAGATGAACCAGCTAGTGGTCGAGAACGATAAGAGCTTTCAGCCCAGCTATCTGCCTGAAAATTTTGAAATCGCGGTCGCGGGTGACCAAAGTCGCGTGATGGTCAAGGCATTGTTGTGCGATCAGCGTATCGGCGAGCCTCGCCTTTGCTCCTCTTCGCAATAGGCTCGCCCGCAGCAAGCCAGCCCGTTCCCAATAGCTGTCTGTCAGCGGAAGCATCGGAAGGCCGAGGATGGTGGCTCTTGTCTCGACCGGAAGATCAGGGTCGCTCAGGAGCTCAGTAATCGTGACGCAAGCCAAGACGACCGCCTGATCTGCCAACGCTTGGTCAATTAACTCGACGTCCTTTCCCTTGCTGCCCTGCAAGTACGCAATCAGGGAACTGGTATCGACGCAGAGCATCAGTCTTCTCGCAACTTGGCGAGATCGACAGAGAAGGTGACTTTGCCTTTGAGACGTCGCAATGCCGCATAGGCTCCCGTCGTCGCCACTAATTCGAGCCCTTTTCGAACCGTTGGAGTAATGCCTTGTCCGGTTGCCGCCGTGGCCTTAGCCAGGAGTTCTTCCGGTACTTCAATGGTCAATTTCTTGGTTTTCATGGCCTGCACTCCTTTTAATCGTGATACGTCGCTGGATGTCCTATGTACCATAGGCGAGGCCGTATGTACATATGGTGAGTTAACAGGGGCAAGGGGGGCAGGGATTCAGCCTGAACCCCTGAATCGTGACAAAAAACAATCGAAATCTGAACTCGTTGTAACACTACGTAGATACCTTGGTGACGGTGCGCGCGAGGAACGAGACTCGCGTGACTTGCGCGAAAAGCGAGACGAAGGAGGCGGCCTGAAGACTGAAAGCTTCAGAACTTCGAACCCCGACCTTCAGCCTGAGCAGACATACAGGAGGACATCATGACACGAATTGCGGCAAGTCTGATTGGTCTGACCTTCTTCCTCTCTCTTTCGCCCGCGGCTCAGGCCTCCTACATCACCGATATCGGGTACGGGACTCTTCAGGCTCAACTCGGCGCCGCAACGCCGACTGGCGCAGGAGTGCGCGTGGCGCAGATCGAAGCGCCAATCAACGATGTGAGCGGTGGCGCCGCACCCATCTTCATGCCGGATCCGAGTAATGGCCAGTTCATCGGCAAGACGATCACGGCGATCAACGGAAATACTTCCGGCAATTTTTCCGGCCATGCCACGGGCGTTGGAGAATTATTTTACGGCAATGGCAGTTCCATCGCACCCGGCGTAACTCAGATCGACAGCTACGAGGCCAACAGCTGGATCAACAGCCTGTCTACGGCGTTCGGCACGGCCACCACCAACCCCAACCGCGTGGCCAACCATAGTTGGGTCGGAGGCAGCGGGAGCGATCCGGGACTTGGCGATATTCTTCGTCTTGTGGACCGGCAGGTGACGTTGAACGAATACATCCAAGTCGTCGGCCTCACGAATGGACTGGGGGACTCACCCTTGTTGGGCGGGAGCGCCTACAACGTGATCTCAGTTGGCCGCACCGACGGCGTCCATCAACAGGGCTCGGTGCCCGTCTCGGGGGACAGTTTGTACGGAACAGGACGCACGGTCCCCACGCTCGTCGCGCCGCAAGGCTCGACGAGCGCCGCCACGCCCGTGGTCGCTGCCGCAGCGGCGGTCCTGGTGCAAACAGGTCATGAGGGAGGGCTGACCCTCTCGGAGGGCTCCACGACCATTGCCGGGGTGGGGACGATTTATAACGCCGAGCGATCGGAAACCGTGAAGACGGCTCTCATGGCAGGAGCGGATCGCCAGACCGCCAATACCAGCACCTACGCCAATATCACGGACTATCGCAGCCCCGGTCATGAGACCGCCAATGGCCTGGACAGTCGTTATGGGGCAGGCCAGGTCAATATCTATAACAGTTACCGCATTCTCGCGGGAGGAGAGCAGAGGAGTGTTCAAAACGGAGGAAGCGACATTTCCTCGTTCGGGTTCGACCACGTCACTATCGGAGGACTCAGCGGCTCCGGGCAAACCGCCTCCTATTTCTTTGACGCCCCGGCAGGCGAGGTCTCCTTATTCGCCTCCCTGGTCTGGAACCTGGATGTCTCAAACAATTCGCAACTGACTTCACGACTGTACAATTTGGACTTGTCGCTATTCGACGTTACCACCAACAGTCTCGTCGCTTCCTCTGCCAGTCTGTTAGACAACACGGAAAATCTCTATTTCAAGCTGCTGTTGGGAAACCGCTACGAAATGCGAGTGACCACGAACGAGACTACGCCCTGGGATTATGCCTTGGCCTGGCGAATCGATGCTAACCCTTCTCCTGTTCCAGTTCCCCCAACAGCCTGGCTGTTTGTCACTGGGGCGATCGGTCTCATACTAGCGACTCGCGCGACGAGCGGGAAAGGCGCGAATCGAAGTTCTGAGTTCTGAGTTCTGAGTCCTGGGTTCCAAACACTTCGGTCTTTAGACCGCCTCGCCCATCACGCGCATCCGGCGCGTGCCAGGCCAAGGATCGCGCTTCACAGGGTCTGCCAAACAACAGGGCTGAGATGTAGATATTGGTATCGGCAACGGCGGTGGTCACCGCCGTCTCAATCGAGAATGGGTGCGGTCACGTGCGAGAAACCGTTCAAGGTCGGCTTCATTTTTCAAGCCCAGTTGCTTCGCGGTTTCCGTGCCCCACTGGCGTAAGCGCTGCCAGCGATGAGACGTGATGTATTGGCGCAAGGCGTCTTCGATCAGATTATTGGGCGTAGTGGCCTCCGAGCTGGCCAAACGTAGGGTTTCACGCAGGAGGTCGGGGGGAAGCGTCACGGTCAAAGGTTTCGTCGCGGCCATTACATCGGTCTCCGTGGCTCAGTCCCGTCGCTAGCTTTATCTATCTCCCATGCATCTATCAAGCATCGATTGGGATCCGGAAAAAGAATAGGTCACGCGGAAGCACGGGACAGGTAAGGCGGACTGAAGGCTGAAGTGTTCGGAACTTTGAACCTCGACCTTCAGCCTTCGGACCGTGTCTGCCTCGTTTAAATTGGTTAGCTTGGTTTGTCTTGTTTATTTAGTTGAACGAAGCTCACCAGATAACAAAATAAACCAGATCAACCAGACAGACCAGACTACGCCGACTGGACCATGTTTCCCATTTGAGTGGTTCCTTTCCGGCGCCATACCGCTATCAGCACAGCAAGTCCGGTGCTGAACAGCACTGCCGTAGTGGCGAGCGGTACTGCCGCCACATCGACCATATTCACTTTTCCGTAGAGGGAAAAGGTCGCCAGTCCAGACTTCTGCCGCTCTCCGAACAGATGATCCCAGGTCAGATAGAATTCTCGCGTGTCAGGATTGAAGATCCCCCTCGCGATGCCGCCGATGTTCCGGGCGATGAAGCTGTCTCCGCGTGAATCAGCGAAATACAGCGAGGAGAGATCGGCCGTGATCGACGATCCATCGATTGTGGCGGAAGGAGCCGACGCGCCCTGGACTCCGCTCGTGAAGAGAGAATAGGTTCGCTGGCCCCGCGTGATAGGATCGACGATGTCCGGCCCCGGTTGATACTCTCCCATGACCAAGAGACCAGGCTCATCCATCAGTCTATCTAACTTGTGGCCGAACAGGTTCTCCAGCTTGTGGCCATGCCTGCCTCGCCAATCCATGTCGCCATTGGTGAATTCCAGGCTGAGAATTTCAGACGGCTGGACAACCACCGCATAGGCGGGCGCCTGCCAGAAAAACCCCGGCAGCGCCAGCATGAGACAAAACAGAGCAGCTTGCTTCATTTTTTTCATATGCCTGTTCCTTTCTGTAACGAACAGAAGATAATAATAATCCCGGCAAAGTGTTGATACAAGCCGTAGATAACAACCGTGTAACAAACTCGTTTGTCTTTCATTAATAGTTCATCAAGATTTTTGAGGCGAGTCAGGGGGTTAGGCTGAAGGGGTTCAGGCTGAAGGAGTTTAGGCTGAAGGTTTCGGAGTTCGGAACCCCCGACCATCAGGCCTCATCCATTACATGAAATGTTTACTAGAAGGCCATTGAATACTTGCGCTTAATTTGATTAATAGCAGGGTAGCCAAGAGAGACAGATCGAGGCTGAAGTCAGGGAGGAACTGCGGCGAGAGCGGCATATTCCACTTCACCCATACTCGACAGTTTTGTTGCGAACGGCAAGCCGGATAGGTCATCTTTCCCTCTGCAAGCCAAAGGGCAATACTGGCGAGGCCATTCGGTGGAGAAACCATAAGTGGCTAGACGCACGCTCGAGTGAATAAGAGGGACGATACGCAAGAGCGGTTATGATATGACAGTCCATGCCGTCGAAGAAATGGCTGAGGATGATCTCGATAAGATCGATGTGGAAATCTCGATTCAGAACGGCCAGATCATGAAGACCGAAAGAGATGATCCTCGCGGCGCGAGGCACACGATTCATGGGGCAAGCGCTGATCGTGCAATAAGGGTGGGGACCGTCGGTCGTTTTACCTGGACCGATCGTTACCTGATCGTCACCGTGTACAAGGTTACGGAGACATAGCTCAATGAAGAAACAATTTGGCTATCACTGCGAATACTGCGAAGGCATAGTCAGGGCAAAGCGTGTCGAATGCGAGGCATTTAAGCATAAGGCAGGATTTGTGATTCTCAAGCCGATGACCATTGGTATCTGCGATCAGTGCGGTAACCACTATTACTCGGTGGAGGTGCTTCAGCGCGTGCAGGCGATTGCCACAGGAAAATCAAGGCCGAACGAATTCAGCGTGTTCCTGTAGCCCGTGCGGGATAAGTCACAGTGCACACCTTCTTGTTCTAAACCGATGCGTCACAGAAGGCTGCGGCGGAGAAAAGGCCTGACCTTCTTCCGTTGTCGGCCTGTTTCTGGCGAAGATGCTCAAGCGGCGAGAGCGACATATTCCACTTCACCCATAATATGCGGACCAATGTAGGGGCTGAGCGCCTCTGTCGTCACGAGCTCAATCCGTCTGTGCAAGAGATCCTCCAGCAAGACCGCGAGGTTCATGAAGTGGTCGAAGGTCTTCTGGTATGGTTCGAATTCGACGAGAAAATCTACGTCGCTGTCAACGCGCTGTTCCCCCCTCACGAATGAACCGAAGGGTCCCAGTCGTCGCACACCCAGCGATTTGAGCTGGGCGCGATTTTCATAAAGAACGGCGAAAATATCCTGTTTTGTCGAAAGGGCCATACTCATCGACTCCTCATCGAACCTGCCAGGATGTTGAAAACGTCCCCCAGCGGCCAGGAAGGTTTGCTAAACCTCGACCTTAGCCTTCTCAATATGATGGAGCCTAGTAGAAAGCGCCCTTAGAGGTCAAGTGAGCCAGGTCTGTCTGGTTTATTTGGTTTGTCTCTCTTGTTTGGTTGATCTGGTTGATTTGGTTCAGCTGATTAGTTTCGTTCGACCCAAATATCAAACAAACTAAACAAACCGAATAAACCAATTATGAGGGGTGGGGCACCCACTTCCCTGCCGCAGGATCGCTACGACAGGCAAGTGGGTTGAGGCCGATCAGGCCTGGGAGGAGAAGTTAGGCGGGAGTGAGTTTTTTGCGCAAGATGCCTATGAGACCGACGAGTCCGCTGCCGAACAAGAGCGCTGCCGCCGGCAACGGCACCGGTGCCGCCGCCACCTGCGCCGTCCCCTGCAGCGAAAACGTTCCGCTGGTCAGGAATGGAATCCCTGTGAACGCATGTGTCCAGGAGAGATTGAACGCGTTGGTCGCCTGATTGAACGACCCGATCGCGATTCCACCGATGTTCAGCGAGCCGAATGTGGCAGGAGTCATCCAACTTCCCCACGACGTGCTGCTCAAGCCAGCGAAGAGGGAAGAGAGATCGACTGTCATGGTATTGCCCGTCGTCGTCCCAGAAGGCGGTAGGAGATTCAGTACGGGCTGACCGGAACTTGAAAAAATGGAAAACGCGAGATGAGAACCCAACTGAACCGGTTGGAAAATGTTGGGCGTCGGTTGAAACTGGCCCATAATCAACTGGCCCGGCTGATTGAACGTGCCAGCAAGAGTACCCAAGACCGGACCGAAATTCAAACTCACCGATTCACTCGTGATGTTAAGCTGCGTCACGGTCGCCGCCTGCGCAGGCAAAGCTGCGAGGCAGAGAGCCAGCCCGGCACAGAGGCCCATCGCGCTCCGTTTTATTGTTGATCTGTTTCTCATTCTGTATCCTGCTCCTATTTCTTCTCACTACCAACGGTGCGCCATCACTGATATTCGCCGCGCCGGACGGTCTTTCCGTCCGGCGCGCAAGGCTTTAACTCACAACTACTGACAGACAGCCGCGATATTCGCGCCATTGTTGCTGGGGGTAAACCAGTTGTGCGGACCACGATCGTCGTTTTTGAAAACAAACGTGTCGTTCTCCGACAACCAGAAATCCGGCAGGGGGTTGTTGTTCAACATGGCAGTCTGCAAGGCGGTGATCGCCGCGTTCGTTCCGGAGACGGCATTGACTGGGGCCACTTCCACCCCAGCTGTGCGGGTGATGACGTTCCAATCTGCCCAGTAGGGGTACCGGCCACAACGAAGAGCCGTTAACCGAGCCACTCCGGTGCCAAGCGCTCCCGCGTTGACCGGCTGCCCGCCGATGGCGACTTGATAGGCGCCGTTGGGGAAGTTCGTCGCATTCACCGAGTCACTGTCGACGTAGCCGATCGAGTTTTGATTGGTGTTGATGCAGGTCACCACGTTTGAAGAACTGGCATTGGCGATGTTGGTCGCGCTCGCGGTTCCGTTGATCCCCCCGCTCCAGAACTTGGTGCGCATGAGGGTTTCATCCAGCGTGGCCAATGTGCCTGAGCCAACCGTCCTCTGGCAGGTAACAATCGCGCCCGATCCCGCAGATACTGAGTAGCCGAGGTCGGCCCAGTTGAGCACGTTCCCGGCAAGGATCTGCCGGATTTCATTCTCGCTCAGCGACGTCAGGTTTGTCCCACTTCCATTCCGCACGTTGCCGCCCACCACGATGGAAAAGGGAACGATCACCGTCGGCGTGGTGGTCAAATGACCGGATGCCGGTGGGTTAAGCGTAGTCCCAAACGCCGACTGATGAATGGAACTCGCCTGGACATCGGATGCTCCCCAATGTACCGGCAAGGATTGCGTGGGAGTGGCGGCCGGGCATACGGACCGATTGACAGTCTTGCCGAGGATGGTGACGGGAGTCCCGGCTGGGCAGGTTGCGACATTGAGGTAGACCGCGGTGCCGACTGCCCCGTTCGGTTGGAACAGATAGCCATCAGCCGAAGCGGTGGCGCTGTATCGAATACGGGAATTTGCGACTCCGTTCACGGTGCACTGCCACTCATACCTGTTGGGCGTTCCCTCGCTGGACACGAATAGGAGCGGCGTGGGAGTGGCCGCACAGATAGAGGCAGGGCTTGTCCCAGCAAACAGACGCCCCGCTGACGAGCCTGCTCCGTTGAGGACGAGTTGCGCCTGGGCACTTTCCGCCGCCAGCGCAAGCCCTGCCGCGCCCACGAGGGCTATGGCTACTTTCGACATGGTTTTCATACAGTACTCCTTAGACGTGATAAATAATCTGATCTGCTATCCTTTGAAATCTTGAATCCGAACTATGCCGCATCCGGCCGCGCGCCAGACATACGGCGACGAGCCATACCCACGAGTCCGATCACACCAGTCGCAAAAAGCACCACCGCCGCCGGCACCGGCACTGCGCTAACTACGAAGGTACCGTTCGCCTGACTCAGGAAGGCCGACCCAACCGTGGTCAGGGTGTTTGCCGCCCCATTTCGTTGAAGCAGATTGAGGACGGTATTGATGTCCGCCGATCCCCTGCGCGCGGCAGGAATGGAGGCGCCAAGGCTGTCGTTTCCCGAAGCATTCATGTTCGTGCTAAAGGATAGGGCATCGGTCGCCAAATACAGGTTCCTCGCCGGATCGGCTGCTACGCCTAACGGCCCCCTCCAGTTCAAAAGCACGTTTTCGTAGTTGGCCGGCAGAACCTGGTTCAGTTGCTGCGCGGTAAATTGGGCCGCGGTGGAGGCACTCCCAAAGAACATCGAGGTGTTACTGTTGTTTCCGACAATCGTGTATTCGATCGTGTTGGGACCTCCCACTCCAGTCGGGCTGAGTGCGCCAAGGACGCTCGATAGGTTGAGGTTGATACCGTTCGTGAGCAAGCTCGAGAACGAACCCAGGTTCCTGATATACTCAGTGCCATTGCCGTAGAGAACGAGCACTGCATCGCCCGGTGCAAATGTCACCGCATGCGCCGACGTCACAGGGCCGGCAAGCGCCGCTGCCGCAACCGCCGCAACCGCCATACGTTTCACTATTGATAGACTCTTCATCGTCGGCTCCTCCTTGTTAAGATAAAACCTGACTTTCCCTTGTCCATGAATTTCCTCCGCTGCTTCTCCCAATCACCTCCTTTTGGTTTCCTGCAGCCGTCGAACTGGTAGGTTTTGCCCACTCTGATAGCTATCTATGTGACAGTCTGGTGTTACAGACTCCTCAGCACTCAGTTGGAAGACGGTAAACCTTAAAGGGTCTGCCAAAGAGGCAACTTGTGAGTCCAAGCCCTTACAGGGTCTTTTTATCCGGCAGAAGTTACAGGAGTGTCTGGGTTTGCTTCTCAGAGTGGAAACAGTGCGTTAAGAAAGCGATGCTCTGGCTGGTTGGTCTGGTCTATTTGGTTTGTTTAGTTGATTTGGTTCATTTAGTTTGTCTGGTTCAACCAAATAAACCAGATAAACCAGACAAACCAAAGAACAGTCTTCTTAAGCTGGAGGGAAGAACTTGACGATCACAGAATTCCGGTCCATGCCCTCAGGAGGAGGCCTGACTTGGACGAGTTTCGACAGGGCATCGAGCGCGGATTGGTCGAAGAGCATACTCCCGGAGGAATTGAGCAGACGGTACTGCAACACGCGCCCTTGCTCATCCAGCACCAGTTCGCACATCACTGCATATTCCAGATCGTCGGAGAGCGTCGGCGGCTGTTGATACTTCTCTTGAATCGTGGCGGTCAGAATGTCCGTGTAGCCGGCAAACTTGCCGCGGCTCTTCCCGATTGCGAAGGGGTTGGCGTCCAGTTGCGGCGGACCGGTCGGCGCATCGACCGCTTTTGGCGGAGGAGGCGCTTCGGCTGTCGGCGGTGGTGGAGGCGGCGCTTCCTGAGGTTTGGGCTCAGGTTTCGGCGGTTCCGGTTCCGGCTCCGGTTCAGGCTCTTTTTCAGGCGGTGGAGGCGGTTCTTCCTTCTTGAATGCGTTGAGCTTGTAGACCTTGATGAGATTCTGGCCCCAATCGGTCTGCGAGACCCAATAGAGACCGCCACCGATCCCAAGATGGATCACCCCGACGATCAACAGCGTCGTCCCGAGCTTGCTCTTCTTCTTTTCAAAGCCTTTGTAGCCCATTGTGAGACTCGTGAAACGTCAAACGTGAAACGTGAAGCGTTGATCGGGAATGGAGTTTCTAGTTTCAGGTTTCATGTTGCAGGGATCATCCTTCGAAAACTTGAAACAAGAAACTTACAACCTGAAACGCTTTAACGAGATACGTTTCACTCTTCACGAATCACTTGCAGGATGCTCAAAAAGTTCGTCAGCAAGGCCGCAGCGAGTGAAGACCCGAGGCGTACCCTTGCGGTACGTTGAGGGTCTAAACGATGCGAGAACGAAGCTGGCGGGCTTTTTCAGCATCCTGCTAAGGCTCATTGATTGGTTTCGTTGCGATAGCCAACTCTTCAACCGGAATCCGCTGGAGAATGTCCAATACAGCCACAACATGTTTGTACTCCACGCCGGAATCGCCGCGGAGCACGAGCGGTAGCTTGCCGCCCTTGGCCGCTTTCAAATCTCGAATCAGTTTTTCCAATTCCCCGAGCTTGATCTTTTCCTCATCCATATATATGTCGCCGCCCTTTTTCACCGAGATGGTCGGCGTGTTGCTCTCCATTTCAGTTTCATGCGGCGTAGCCTCCGGCAACTTTAGTTCGATGCCTTGTACCATCGCCGTTGTGGTAATAATGAAAATCACGAGCAGCACCCAGGCCAGGTCGAGCAACGGGGTCATGTTGATATCCGACACCGCAGCGTAACTCTTTTTCGAAAAACGTCTCATCTTTTCTCCCAGTAAGGTTCTAAGTTCTAAGTTCTGGGTTCTGAGTTTTGGAAGCGTCCTTCAACTCAGAACTTCCAACTCAAAACTCAGCACTTCTCTCTTTCGCCTCACGATTAACGCTTCACGTCATTCATCCATCGCCTAACGCTTAACGCTTCACGAATAACGTTTCACGTCTTTAATGTCCTGTCGCCGCGCCGGACGGTTCCGACTCTTGACGGTGACCGCCAGGCCGGTAGTCTTCAGGATCTTCTTCCGCGGACGACGCGCCGTTCTTCTCACGGAGAAAGTCTGTGATGAACACGGTCTCGAGATGGGCTGCGAAGTTATCGAGTTCCATCGTGAGGGTTTTCGTCTTGGTCACGAGAAAGTTGTAGCAAAAGAGCGAGGGGATCGCGACCATGAGGCCCGCGACCGTCGCGATGAGCGCCGAGGCAACGCCAGGCGCCATGGTCGCGAGGGTGGCCTGCTGGGCTCTGCCGATACCGGCAAAGGTGTCCATCACCCCCCAGACCGTCCCGAGCAACCCGATAAAGGGTCCGCCGCTGATCGCCGTCGCCAGCACGATCATCCCCGATTCCAACCCCACCGCCGCCTCACCGAGCACACGCTCCAGTGCGATCCTCACGGCGCTCATGCCGTGATTCGGGATCTTGTCGGTCCCATACTTATCCTGCTGTACTTTTAGTTCCTCGCAGCCTCCAAAATAGAGCTCGTACATAGGAGAGCCCTGGAGCTGTTTGATCGGTCCCTTACTGAAGATCACCAGGGGGCTCTTCGCTTTGGAATAGAGATCGAGAAAGGTTCCGTTCCGCTGCTTGGCCTTCGCCAGTTGGCGGAACTTGTTGATGATGACCGTCCAGCTGACCAACGAAAACACCAGCAAGACCCCGATCGTGATCTTGCCTTCCAGCGTCGCGTGATTCAACGCAAACGCCACTCCACCCGAACTCATATCCATATCAAGAATCTCCTATCCGCCTGACTGCGGTTTCACATCCACTTGAATGATGACACCATGTTTCATCTTGATCGACTGGGCGACGGTGGTCCCCTTCTTGTCCTTATCGTTCGATTTGGATGCCACCTGTTTCGCCTTGGCATCCGACCCCTGATCTGCCGCCCCGTCCTGCGCGTCTGAACTCGCTTTCACGGCGCTGCTCGTCGTTGCCACCGTCGAGGAACTGGAGGCGGCGGAAACGGAACCGGTTGTGCCGGTAATGCCGCCCAAGCTGCCGCCGCCCGCGCTGCTCGAGCCGCTCACGCTGCCGCCGCTGCTCGACCCTGTGACCGAACCGCTGAAGCTGCCGCTCAAACTGCCAGTCACAGCTCCCGCAGCAAAACGGGTCAGGCCGGCAATGAGACCGCCCTGGAGATCCAGCGTTCCGTTCGGCGCCAGGAGATCGATGCGGCGGCCCCTGATCCCCGCCACCGGCACGACAATGTCGCCTTGCCGAGCCTCCAGCCTCACATTCCCCAATTGCTTGCTCAGGATGAAGTTCTCGAACACTTGGCTGAAAATGGGTTCTTGTTCCGCCAGCAACTGCCTTTCCTTCGCCCGCAGAGCGGTCGTATCCTGACCCAGGAACCCCAACTTGGCAATTTCATTTCGTACCTTATTGATCTCATCATTGTCGAATCGAGGGAAGTTCAGCGATTCCCCTCTCGGCTGGTCACCCGCGTGGTAGGTAAAGATCCCGCTCCCTGGTACGTCGACTTCGATGAACTGACTAGGCAACGGTCTTCCTGTCACCGGATCGATTTGCTTAATTTCGATGATCTGTGTGATGACCTCGTTTCTGCCACCGCTACCGGCGCTAATGTTGCCCCGGAGACTTATCAGATTGATGTCCCCAGCCTGGTACGGCTCAGTGCCTGGTTGGGGAAATGCCATTGTAGCAATGCGCGATTTATCGACATCGATATCTCCAGTCGCCTTGATGTCGATCGCGCCGCCGAAACCAGTCACGATCCCTTTTAAATCCTTAGGACCTGCTAGATCGGCCACGTTAGACCCAACCTTGATCCCACCCCCTGTCGCTCCCACTTCGGACACGTTCGAGGCCTGGACCAGCACTACGGTCCCCCCATCACGCACAACCGTGCCGTCAGGCTGAACATGCACCACCGGTTTCACGAGCACTAGATCGCCATTGTAAATGACCGCCTTGCCGTCGACACGGAGGACTTCCAGCCGAGCGCCGTTGGGCACGACATTCCCGCTGTTATCGAGCATGACCAACTGACCATTTTGCTCGACAAGCGCCACATGCACTGTCACCGGCCCATCCAGCCTTTTTTCATTTCCTGTCAGGACCAGGGTCTTCCCTTCGAATTTCACCTCTTGGGGGACAATCTGGCCATCTGCATTTCTCGCCATGACGGAAATTCTCGTCCCGTCGGAACCGACTACCCCTGTACCGGGCAATGTATTGGCAATCCCGCTCTTGGTGGGCCCATGGATCGAAATGGAGGCCCCGTTATAGGTCGCGATCCTGGACCGATCCATGATAATGTCGCCCCCGACCGCAATATCCAAAAACCCTCCTTGGTTCTGGTCGGTGCTGGGGGTGGGAAAACGACGGAAACGGATTCCATCGCTGGATCCGAGGTCGAGATTGCCGCCGACGCGGACCCTGCCAGTCCCGGTTCCTGCAAAAGCAATCTGTCCCGTTCCGCTGGCCAGGTTGATCGTACCACCGACATCCACGAGCGACTCCACTCCTCCCGGCGCAGCCAGCGTGGCAGTGACTGTATCAAGATTGCCTGGCGCTGAGATCGTCACCTTCTTCTTAAATAGAGCGCTCCCAAAGTTCAGAATGAGACCTGCGATATTGCCATCGCCGTCGATCTTGGCTTGCTGAGCAGTCTTGGTAGTGGGATGGCCATCTGTAATACCGGTAAAGCCGGCCGTAAGGCTGACCTCGGTCGGAGCATGGTCCGCTATCGCGTTCGTCTCCTGGAAAGTTGCCAGCAGCAGATTAAGGAACGGAATCCCACCATTTTGCGCAGAAGGTCTGACCCCGTTCAAACGCGCTGGGTCGGCCTGCAACAGTGTGATGCTCCGTTGTGCAAGGGGCGCAGGACCTACAGGGAATGTAACCGGATCCCCCACCGGAACCGGACTGGGCGGAGCCCCTTGAGGGACAGCTCTTGTCAAATAGGGAGCGAGATAGGGATTGAAACTGACGAGAGGGTCGGTCTTGTCGACGAGGACCCACTGCCCTCCTCGACCCACCTCACCCACAAATACATATTCGGACGCCTGGGGGATAAAACTCGCACCCTGCCCGTTTTTCTCATTGGGAGGAAGAGGCGCCGCCTCCCTGCCAGGTACGGAAGGTGGGGTTTTTCTCCCGACCGCTTTGTCCGCTGTATTGAGGAATGAGGATAGGACCGGACTCTTCGCCGCTTGGGCGAGATCAACCAGGACCCAGGTTCCTCCCTTTCCAAACGTCCCGACATAGATCCATTGGTATTGGCTGTCCAAGAGCGGGGGGGTCCCGAACGCGGTTCCCTGGATATTCTTTCCAGCTTGAAAGGCCACAGTTCCGGTAGGTGATCCCCAGAAGGAGAGATTGTTTTCGACAAAAATATTTCCCTTCGTCACGATCGCCTCAAACGAAGCTGGGTAGACCGTAACCCCCGAGTTCTTGTTACTCACTGCAAACAAGGACGTCGGGTTCAGGAACAGATCTCCTTGATCGACCTTCACCGACACCTTGTTGTTCGGGTCTACGGATATCGTCTGGTTGGTTTGTGGATCTGAGGCCTTATCCGTCAGTCCTTTGTCCTGAATCCGGCCGAGATAGACATTCCCTGTCGTTGCATGCAGCGTAATCTGGCCCGATGCCATCGTGAGCTGCGCGTACTGATCGTTCGAGCTAGCGCCGCTTCCCCTCAGGGGCCCACCTATCTGCTGCGCGGTAACCACGGCTTTCCCGTTGGTGAGGAGAAAGCCTGGTCCGAATAACCGGCCATTGATGAGTCCTCCACCGACAAAATTCCCACCGGCAGTGATGGTCAAGTCCCCGACCCCGTCGAGTCGAATTCCCCCGAACCTGTCTATGGCTACTCCCGATGCAAGTCTGTGATCCTTGACGAACACGCTGGGGCTTATGACATCCTGCCCCGCCGTCAGCGTGATATTGCCACCGGCTTCTGAGGTGCGGATCGTCGAGAGGGCACCCTGCGCGACCAGGTTCCCACCGACATTCGTCGATTGCATGAGGCTGATGCTGCCTCTGGTGGCGGTGAAGTCCAGGTTTCCACCGAACCCTGTCTCGATGAACGATTGGTTGAACCGTACGTGGTTATCCGCCGTGCCGACGTAATCCCAAGCCACACCGGACCCGGTGTTCCTGAGCGAAAAGTTATCAAAGAGGAGATCGCCGGTGGAGGCGGTAAATTTGATCGTGCCGCGTTGGCCGACCGGGAGCTGCCACTCACCTGCAGCTAAGTCATAGGCTCCTGTGACTGTGAGGCCGCTCCCGGGAGCCGACTGAAATTCCACCAGACTTGCGCCGCTGTTGGCGAACGAGTGGATCTCCGCCGCATCGACGGAACAAACACTGCCGTCCAGACAGGTCGGGTCGATGAGGAAGCGGCCGCCTGTATAGCCTTGTGACGCGCGACCATAGAATTGGCCGCGGAGACTGACGCTCGCTGCGCTGATCTCCGCAAAACCTGCGTGCCCTCCATTCTTACCGCCCGAAACATCGACGACGGCACCCTTCTGAAAGGTGGCTGTGCCATTAATTAAATTGGCAATCGCGCGGATTGTCCCCCCGGCCGAGACTCCCTCGTCGCTGCCTCTGGCGATGGTGCGGCTGCCGTCCTTGAGGGTTACCGCGTTGGTGGCCAACAACTCAATTGTTCCGTTCCGCTCTTTCACACTGTTCGCTTGAATGAGCCCCTCTTGATTCACAACGCGGCCGGCTAAGGTGATGTTGCCGCCATCGGCAATGAGATCCTTGAGGTTCACCGCCCGTCCGACTGGGTTGGAGAGTTCGGCGAGAAACCCTCGCCCATCCGGCCGGTTCGACAGAAAGGCTGTCGTGCCGGCGGCCAAGACGATATTGCCTCCGGGACTCCTAATCACCCCGCTGTTTTCGACGTTGGGCGCGAGCAGATAGACGCCATGGTGCGATGCATTGATGAGGCCCATGTTTTTCACCGGGCCTTCGAGACCAGTTCCCTGAAACAGATAGTGGCCGGCGAGAAAATTCGCGCTCGATATATTCAGAGACGACGCCACCAGCCCGCCCACATTGAGCTGCGAATTAGGACCGAACAGGATGCCGTTCGGGTTCAACAGGAACAGCCGGCCCGTGGCATTGAGCGTCCCGTCAAAGCTTGTGGGATTGATATCGCCGATCCTGACGAGCATCGACGCATTGGCCCCTTGGACGACGTTGACCGTTTCATTGTGCAGGGTATTGAACCCCTGAGCATGGACGATCGAACTAAGCGCAGAGGATGTGATGGTCAAGTTTGATGTGCCGACACCGTCGAACGATACTCCGGTGGTCGGGCTGCTCAGACCGACAGGGCTGGCCAACACGACTGGTACGATCGCCAGCTGGAACAGATATGCGCAGAGGATGACGCTCGCAAGGATCCGTAGTTTGTTCATGGCAGCATGTTCCAGTTAAAATGCCAGGCCGACGGAGAAATGCACGAACGTGTCGCCTTGTTGCGTGAGCGCTGTATCTCTGAGCGCGAAGCCTTGATCGATGATGAGCTGCCCTACATCCTTGGGAAACTTCACTCGAATCCCGGCCCCCACCCCTTCGAGCCGGAACTTCGACGTCTGCCCTAGCTGCGCCTGCTGCACCCAGAGTTGGGCTGCATCGTAGAAGGCCGCGAACTTTACTCTGATGGTGTAATCGGCGCTGCGACGGCGCTGCCACATCCGATCGATCGGGATCTCGATGAGTTCCGGGGTCGTCAGTTCCGCTCGGCCGCGGACGGCATTGTCGCCAAGCGATTCGAACTGGCCGTAGCCGCGGACCGTATCGAAGCCTCCGGCAAAATACTGCTCTGCTGGAATCAGCGGCTGGCTCCCCCATTGACCGTCAGCGTGAAGCGCCAGCATAAAATCTCCCGGCAACGACTGAATGCGGTCGAGCCCGCCCTGTAGCACGGCAAACGTCCCAGTCGATCCTCTGCGCTGGCCCGGCGGGGCGAACGGATTGCTTGGATCCCCGGAGAAATCCTCTTTCGATCCCCCTGGAATCATTCCCGCCACATAGCCCTTGGCCGTCGCGGTCAGTCGTGTGTAGCCCCAGGCATCGTAATAGGTTCCGGTGTAGTTCACGCTGGCCGGGGTGTATTGAATAGGCCCCAGTACTGTGGCGGTACCAAGGTTGCCGGGAAAGGTTGCCTCGGTAGCCTTCAGGTGTTTGTAATCCATTCCCAGTGACAACGAATGGGTGCCGGGAAGGTCTTTCGCGATCGGCATAAAGTACCGGAACCCCGAGACTGTGGCATTACCGGAAACCGATATATTGCCGCCGCCGACAAACGCCGACCCACCTGCCAGCACCGATTTACTGGCCGATTGCGACCCATACAGACTCAGCAAGTGGTCGGGCCAGACAATGGGGACGACGAAGCTTGCGCTGTAGCTTTGTACCTGCCCCCAGTCGGTCGGTGTCTGCACGGTGCTGACCGTGAAGATTTCGTCTCCGCCCAACAGGTTGGTATGCTGTAGCTCCGCCACTAAGCGATTTGCAGGTGTCGAGATCGCCCCTCTATTGTCTCCCTCGATCTTTCCGTGAACCGGAAGCCGGTCTTTTACTTTCAATTCCAGACTGATCAAGCCCTTCGATTCCCCTGGCTTGAGCACCGGTACAACCTTCCGATCCGGATGGACGTTGAGGAGATTCAATTCTTTCATGAACGTCGGTTCATACAACACATTCCCTTGTGACAACGATGGCAGTTTATCTAGGATTTCGTATTGCCTAAAATACTGATTGCCGGTCACGGCGATCGATCCGATCCGCCCCTCCACGACAAGTAGACGAACCGTCCCTCCTTCAATCGTTTGTTCAGGAATCGTGACGAGGACGGTCGGATAGCCGGCGTCACGATAGGCCTTCTCCAGCTCATTCTTGGCCTGTTCGATATCTTTCAGAATCAATCCCTTGCGTTTATACTTCGCAAGAATGGCATCAACTTTTTCGGTCGGAAGCAGGCTATTTCCCTCAACAAGATACTGATCCACCGCGAAGCCCGATGATTCTGGTTGAATTTTCGGTTCTTGCCCCTGAGCTGGTTGCGAGACTTCCGACGAACTGGACTGGGTGGCTGCTATCGATTCTCGCGACACTGCCCCACCCACGGCTTGCGCCATGCGAATGCCGGGAGCGGACGAGGATGCCCGTTGCCTAGATTCCCCTCCAAATGACACGCTCGGAAGGGCCAGGGCCTCACCCATAACCGCCCCGCTCAACATGACGATCACGATCCATGTGAACAACTACCTCATCTCCCATCGCTTGGTTGAGCGAACCTAGATACCGGCACAGGATATAGCTATCTGGGGGATGTTACGGAAGTGTTATCAATCGATTCGTGCGCCGTTAACTTCACCGAACGTATCGAAACAGGCGCTCAGCAAGGGATAAAGTCAGGTATGATCGCTTCCTCAAACCAGCAACCCATTACGAAGGACTGCGAAAATGAATCGGCATCAGTGGGTACGCCGCGCGCTGCTCGGTACGTTCGTCACGGCGTTCACATTTATTCTCGCGCACTCCATCAATGCGTTTGTCTCTCATTCGCTCACAACATCGACGGATTCAGTCCTGCCTGTGATGGCGCAGAAGAAAGCATCATCAGAAACATACGACGCGAATGCTCTTGCGGAATCTATTCTAGCTGCACGCCTGTTCCCGCTCCCTTCCGATGCAGGCTCGCTATCGGGCGGCGGTCAAGCCACTTCTCCTCCGGCTCCGCCACTCAATGTCGCGAAAACGATTCTCTTGGCTGGCACTGCCATGAATTCGTCTACCGGCGGGTTTGCGATTATTGAAGATCTCTCATCGAAAAAACAGACGCTCTACCGTATTCAGGAGACTGTGCCTGGTATCGGGATGATTGCCCAGATTGAAAAGGACAGGGTTCTCTTCCGTCAGGGTTCACAGGAAGAATGGCTGAACCTTGCTATTGGAAAACTCAGCGCCGGTTTCGAACGCACAATTTCCGCTTCAGCGCAACTTGCCTCTCCACGACCGGTTTCTAAGCCAATTGCTGTTCTCCCTGTTTCGCAGGTGTCATCAAGGGGCAGGAGAACTCTCGCACGGCAAATATTGATCGACACGGCAAATAACCCGGCCCAGGTGAGTCAGCATGCCCGGCTGGTTCCCTTGATTGTAAACGAGCGGCCTCAGGGCATCATGCTGGAAGCTGTCAATCACTACAGCTTGTACGGGGAGCTAGGATTTCAGTCCGGCGATGTTCTGAAGCGGATCAATGGGGTGGAACTCCATGATCCCACCCTGTTTGCCTCGCTATTCCAACAATTGAAGAATGAGCGGACGATCAAGATCGACATCATCCGAGACGACCAACCCAAGACCTTGGCCCTCGACGTGCAGTGAGAACCCCAGCCTGACTGGTTCATTTGGTCTATTTGGTTTGTTTTGTGTATTTGGTTGAACGAAACTAACCAGATAAACCAGATCAACCAAATAAACAAAAGAAACCAGTTTGAGTGTTAACCGAAAGTTAATACGTGCGTAATGAACTTGTCATGAGAGGTGGGCAAGGTGCTGAACTGTTCATCCACCATTCGCATGGGGGTAGAAGAAATTGCGCTTTCGGCATGTGATCGTTCTCCTGGTTTTCAGTAGCTGCATCTCTCTGCTAATGGCGATGTCGCCTCAACGGAGCGAAGCCGAATGGTACGTTGGAGCCTATGGGGGTTACAGCATGCCGGGGAAGTTGAGCGACGTACAGATGCCCCTCCTTGGTGAGCGGCAGGCTCAAGCGCAGTTTCCTCAGTTCAGTCCACTTCCTCCTAATTTAGACAAACTCACCAGTTCGTTGAGCGGGTCGGACATTTCGCTGAAAAGCTCGGCGATGTTCGGAGGGAAGGCTGGGTATTTTTTCAAGGACGAAGGGTTTAATTGGCTGGGTGTAGAACTTGAAGCCTTTACCAGTCAGCCGACTATCAAGCAGCAAACTGTGGCAACCACCCTCGATGCCACCTATATCCCAGGCAGTCCAAGCGCAGGAAACCAAGCCACCTCCATCAGCCAACCCAGTACACTCCAGTTGGAGGAGTCGAGCATGCGGCTGATCACCGTCCTCTTCAATGTGGTGGCTCGTTATCCAGGGACCACCTTCCAACCCTATGTCGGTATCGGCGGCGGCGCCTTCCATTTCAGCAGCTCGGGTCAAATTGACGGACGTCAAGTGGTGCCAGGACTCAACGCACAGTTAGGATTGAAGGTGCTGGCAACTGAGGAATGGGCGCTCTTTGTGGAAGGGAAGTACAATTACGCCACGATCACAAACCTCGATCCTGCCGGCTTTGGGCTCAGCGGCACATACAGCGCCTTCAATGCCGTGGCCGGCATCGCGTACCATTTCTAGCGAACAAAGATCGTTATTTGGTTTGTTTGGTTTGTCTCGTTTATTTGGTTGAACCAAACTAACCAGATAAACCAAACAAACAAAATGAACCAAATAAACCAGTTCTGGATTGCTTCCTTCCTCTTCCATCTGCCAGAGTTATTACTCCTGTAAGGAGACCACGATGACTCGTGCCGACAAGTCTTCCTTGAAACTGCCGGATTCCGTTACTGACAACCCGACTGTTACATCAACAGTTGAGCGTGAAATGAAACTGGCGGTTGATGACCATTTTCGTCTGCCCAAACTCCCCGGTACCCCGATTCCACGACGCCTGCTGACCTCGACGTACTACGACACCGCCCAGTTGGACCTGGCCCATGCTGGGATCACGCTCCGGCATCGTGTCGAGCGGGGACAACAGGCCTGGCAACTGAAACTTCCTTTGATGAAAGACCGGTTAGAAGTTGAACTGGTCAACCGCGAGACTATTCCTCCGGCCACGTTCCGTGATCTGCTCTTTCTCCACGTCAGACAGAAGGCACTCTTGCCTGTGGCGACCTTGCGAGTCTGGCGGGCCGGCATTCGTGTCCACATAGACCGTGCCCCTGTCACAGCGGTCACGATTGACCAAGTATCCGTCATCAAGGACGGAGCCATGATCCAATCCTTTCGAGAACTCGAAATCGAACAGGTCAATGGGAAGGATGACAGCTTGCCCGACCTCGAACGGCAGCTTCGTCGAGCGGGAGCCGAAGATCATGACGGACGACCCAAGCTCTTTCGCGCGCTGTCTTTGGCGGGTCCAGATCCTGATCCAGCGCCGGCATCGGATGCGCCGGCCGTGGACTATGTGCGGTGGGCTCTCGGACGCCATGGCAGATGGCTGCTGGCGCACGACCCAGGCGCCAGGCTCGGGAAGGAACCGGAAAGTCTGCATCAAATGCGGGTGGCCACGAGACAGTTGCGCGCCATTCTGCGGGCCGCCAAGCCGCTGCTGATTCCTGAATGGGCAGACTCGCTCCGGGATGAATTGCGCTGGCTCGGACAACTCCTGGGACAGGCCCGTGACCTCGATGTACAACTCGCCTACTTTTGCAAAGAATCTGCTGCGATGGATGCGCAAGACCGCAAGCCGCTCACCGCGTTCATCGCCCATCTGGAAGCCCAGAGGAGCAGCGCCCAGGAAGGCCTCTTGAAAGAGCTGAGAAGCGGACGATACCTCGACCTGATCAGGCGGCTCCAGGAAGCGCCGCGCGACCCGATCACTGAATCGACCATGACGTTGCGTGATCTCGCCAAGAAGGAATTCACCAAGCTGCGCCAGGCCATTCACCAGCCTGGCCACACGCTTAAGAATGCCGCAATTCACGAGATTAGGATTAAAACCAAACGAGCCCGCTATGCCGCCGAACTCTCGGAGCCGGCGGTCGGCAAGCCAGCCATCCGCTTTATCAATAAGGCCCGTGTTATACAAGACGTCTTAGGCATCCACCAAGACGCTATCCAAGCCGAAGTGTATATCCGGGCATTCCTCAAGCACTCGACCAGTGCGCGGGCCGCTTTTGTTGCCGGACGCATGGTCGAACGCCAGCGTCGGCGTCGGAAGAAGGCCAAGGAAAAGATGAAGCGGCTCCTGAGCAGTCTCCTGAAACGTGGCGAAAAGGCATGGGGATAAACAAAGCGAACGCATAGGAAATGACGGAGCACCCTCCATGAGAGTCATTCCCTGTTACTTCCCTGTTCTTACGAACACGTTGACTTCATGGTGTCTGTCGAAATCCGCGCGGGATCGGTCGTTCCCTGGAATGAGCCTGCGAATGAACGCGCGGCACATGCGATTTTCCCTGTATATTTCCCTGATACAGGGAACTTTCTGCGGAGAGGATTTAGCTGCAGACTGGCTCCACCGCCAATCAGTCTGGACAAGAGAGAAACATTCTCTGTTTCTCGAAGATTGTCACGATGTTCCGCCAGGATAGCACGCGCGTGTTCCCCATGTCCGTCCCCATCTGAGGCAACTTCTCGGGTATTGGGCGTGGCGGATTGAACTATCAGTCCCCACCCCGCTGGTTCCTACTTCCGACTCGCAGTGTCACATTACGCAGCGACCCCGATCAAGAACTCTTGGTTTGTCTTTATCGACAGGGGCGTATGATGGCGCGAGAAACCAGGAAATGACTCTCGACCCCTTATTCTGACCCATGGGCCATCACATGGTACCAATGGCAGGCCGAGTACCTGACCGACAAGAGAATCGGCTTGTCTTCGGCTTTCGCCCGCGACAAAGCTTCCTCGCCCCAGGGATACCACTCCACAGGATTCTCCGCATGCTGCAGGAGATAAGGACTGGCTTCCCTGGCCAGCCGATTTGTGAAATGCTGCGCTGGTGTGGTTGAATCTGTCATCGACGTGTCATGCTCACAATTTGGCATGGCACCTTAGCCTGCAGCCGCTCTGCAACGGACCTGTCAGTCTATGCTATAGTGCGCGCCACACCTCGAAAGGCTCACTTCATGAACGACTCAACGCGCTGCGGCTCTCCCTCATTTGTTGTGGTCATTCTTCTGGGCGTTATCCTCGCTCTGCTCCCCATAGGAACCCAAGTCTTTGCGCAATCGGAGGAAGACCAGCGTGCATGGCTTCGAGCCCTCGATAGCGTGTCGAGCGAGCGCATGCTCGCCGACGTGCGCACGTTAAGCAGCCCGGCTTTCAACGGACGGCAAGCCGGATCCGACGATGACCTGCGATCCGCACAATGGGTTGCACGGGAATTGACTTTGGCAGGGGTACAACTACCGCTCATTGACAACAAGGGAATCGCCTTCCCCGCTCCAGGGGCCGGGAAGGAAGAGCCCGTTGGCATCATGGCCTCGATGGTCTCCACGCCACTCATCGAACCCGACCCGATCCTTCGCACCGGCGCAGCGGACCAGTTGGTCACAGCGCAGTTGAGTCGAGACTACCTCCCAGTCTTTGACTCCCCCTCTGCCGATCTTCAGGGTCAGGTCGTCTTCGTCGGTTACGGCATTGTCGATCCCGCTCAAGGAATCGACGATTACGCCGGCGTCGATGTGAAGAACTGCATCGTGCTCTTCCTGCGTGGCAAACCGGATCACTACCCAAGCCCCGTTAGCCATGCAGATAAGATCCGCTTCGCACGAGATCGAGGAGCCATGGCCTATCTGACTGCAACAGGGCCGATTCTCAGCCCATATGAAATTCGCCGGGGCGCCACGGGAAGGCCCAGCGCCTTGTATGGGCAGCTCTCCCCTGACCAAGCCCTCCCTGGCGCATGGATCAGCACGAAATTGGCCGAGACTCTCCTCGCCGGAAGCGGCGATGAGTCCAATCCTGACCGCCTTCGCACCTTCCAAGAACAACTCAATAACGCCCCATCAGCGCGATCGCGCCTAGTCAATCGATATGCATCTCTCCATTGGAAAACTACGATAGCGGACGGCTTGCTGACGAACGTGGTAGGGATGATTCCTGGTACAGGGCCGGAGACCATCGTCATCGGCGCCCATCGCGACCATTTCGGACGTCCAGCGGGCCTCTGGTTTCCTGGCGCTGACGACAATGCATCAGGAACGGCCATAGTCCTGGAGGTCGCACGGGCCCTTGGGAAAATCGGCGTACGTCCTCAACGGACGATCCTCTTTCTATCATTCAGTGGACAGGAGAGAGATTTGCTCGGGTCACGCCTCTATACATCGAGACCCGTCATCCCCCTCAGCTCAACGAAGGCCATGGTCAACATCGACCATGTTGGAGTGGGAGACGGAGTGTTAATCCTCCGTGGCACAGAGCTTAAGAAATCCATATTAAAAGAAGCAGGGTGGGCAGTGGGTTTGGTCAGGAAGCTTGACTATTACGGATTCTTGCCCGGCGGCGACGACGGACCGTTCAAAGAGGCAGGAATTCCAACCGTCAGCATCGCAATCGGCGGGGTCCACCCGCACATGCAGCAGCCCACCGACACCGCCGACACGATCAATCCGGAAATTCTGCACACCGTGGCTCGGTACGTCCTCGCCCTCACTTGGCAGCTGGCGAATGCCCCTTGATACTGTTATGCCTATTCAGTCGGCACATAAATGCTTTCGTCCAAACCGAGGTTCCACTCCGACTTCAGATCGATGTCAACCGTCATCGGAGCATCGCTTGGTTTAGGTCTATCCACCGGCTGCACAACGTACTCAAGCCATGAGACCAGCCACGAATCGGTCTTGAGGGCCCCGGATACCTCGATCAGGGTGCCTTTGGGAAGGTTCTCCCTCGTGACGACCTCCGGACCAGAAAAACCAGGCGACAGAACCGCACACTCGCTCTGTCATCGAACAACGAGCACGGCACAGTTCGCGTGCTGCACCACCCGCGTCGACACGCTCCCAATGAGAAATCGGGCGATCGCGCCTAGCCCCTTGGCCCCCATCACGATCAGATCCGCTTTCTGTCTGGAAGCTGCCTTCATGATCTCTTCGGCTGGATTCCCCAGGTAACAGAGAGGCTCGGCCGTAAACCCCGCCTTAATCAGCTTCTGCACGCTCTGTTCGAGTAATGTCTTACTTGCCTCCTTCAACCCGGGATACATGACCAACGGCAACACATGGAACAGGCATACGTGAATCGGCGCGCCCCCGCCCTTGCCGGTCGAACGATCAGGACGAAACTTGGCCAGCACAAACTTCAGGGCTTTGGCCGATGAGTCCGATCCATCGGTTGCCAAGAGAATCCGCCGCAACGGCGGCACTTCGCCCTTGACGACAAGGACCGGGCAGGACGCATGGTGGATGAGATTCGTCGAGACGCTCCCGAGCATGAAGCGATCAAGGGCGTCGAGGCCCTGACTGCCCACCACCAGGAGCCCATCCCGTTTCGGCGCCAGTTTGAGGATCGTCGGTGCTACCGGTCCCTGCTCCTTACGGGCGGCGCCTTTGAGTTTCAGCGAGGCTAACTGCTGGGTGGCCTCTTCGAGGGTTTTGGCCGAATGCGCTTCCATACGTTGGATTTCTTCCTGTATGTACCGCTCAGTGCCTGCCATGACCGGCTGAGAGAGAAAAGGCGCGCGAAGCGCGCCGACATCCTGCACATGCAGCGCTGTGACCTTTGCGGGCCCGACAAGCGGCAGCTTGCCCACCCAGTTCAGCGCCCATCGTCCATACTTCGATCCGTCCGTCGCCACAAGCACATTCATGTTGCCCATCCTTTCATCAAATCTCTCAGCACGTTCGCTCTGTCATCGAACAACGAGCACGGAACTGTTCGCGTGCTGCACCACCCGCGTCGACACGCTCCCGAGGAGAAACCGGTCAATGGCGGCCAGCCCTTTGGCTCCCATCACGATCAAATCGACATGCTGCTTGGAAGCTACTTGCAAGATCTTTTCAGCGGGATTGCCATGCTGACAGAGCGCGTCGGCCGTAAATCCCGCCTCGATCAGTTTCTGTGCGCTTTGTTCAACTAACCTCCGACCTGAGTCCTTTTCCTTCAACCTCCGCTGCTTGATCCAGGGTACTGTCGTTCCGACTTCCAGGGGAGCCAAGGGACTGGATGCCATGACATGGATCACGCTCACATGAATCGGTACCTGCCTGCCCTTGCGAGCCGCACGAACAGGCTGAAATGTGGTCAACACAAATTCCAGCGCCTTGGCCGATGCGGGCGATCCATCAATCGCCAGGGCGACACGCCGCAACAGCGGCGCATCGCCCTTGACGACAAGCACAGGGCAGGTTGCATGCTGGATGAGTTTCGTCGACACGCTACCGAGCGTAAAGCGGTCGAGAGCGTCGAGGCCCTTGCTACCCACGACCAGAAACCCGTCCCGTTTCGGCGCGCGTTTCAAGATCGTTGGCGCGATGGCTCCTTTCTCCTTGCGGACCGTACCGTCGAGCTTCAGCGCTGCCAATTGTTCTGTGGCCTTCTTGAGGGCTCTTTCCGAACGAGCTTCCACGCGCTGAATCTCCACCTTCGTCCGAAATGGCAAAAGAAGCTTGGCGTGATCGAGCACATGCAGCACCGTGACCTTGGCCGGCTCGACGAACGGCAATTTGGCCGCCCAGTTCAGCCCCCATCGCCCATAGTCCGAGCCATCGGTCGCCACAAGCACGTTCATATTGCTCCTCCATTGAATTGAGTGCCCATCACATTCGAAACGACAGGCTGAAACCGGCTGTAAAAAGCCTCTGTCGACAGCCCCGCGAGAGTCGCATAGCGGCTTAGCGTCACCGGATCGTTAACGTCTTCGTCGGAGAGGCGGATCATGTACTGGCGCGCAATCTGGTACGACTGCGCCGCGACATCTACCATCCGCACCTTCGCTCTGCCCGTGAGAGGATCCAGCATCTGTGTGAACGGAATCGGCGTACAGCGTCCATCCTGAATCGATACCATCGCCGCCGTCCCTCCATCGAGCAGGAACTGCGCCGCACAATAGCCAAGATCGCGCGTGTATTCCATATCGAACGGAATCGGATCCGCGCAGCGCAATTCATACCCCACATTCTTCGAGACAATCGATGTGGCTAATCCCAAAGCCTTCATGCCCTTCGTCACTTCACGCCGAAGTACATCGCCGATATCGATGTCCGCCAATCGCAGGTGACCATGTTCATCCCGCTCAACATGGTCTAATCCACCCAAATCTCGCGGATCGAGAATCTCGATCAATCCTTCCGCCAATACCACCACTCCGTCGGAACGTCCTGCGCTGAGCCGTTTGATCATCGTCCCGATCACAAGATCCACCAGGCGCTGCAGTCTCACTGGCCGCTGTTCAAATTCTTCGGGAATGACGGTGAGTGTGGCGCCGGAGGCCTTGCCGATTCCAAGGGCCAAATGACCGGCCTTGCGTCCCATGGTGACGGCAAAATACCAGCGTGCTGTAGTGTGGGCATCCACCATGAGATTCTTGACGATCTCAACCGCCACATGCCGGGCCGTTTGAAAGCCGAACGTTGGAATACCGGCAGGAAGATCGAGGTCGTTATCGATAGTCTTCGGCACATGGACGATAAGAACGGCCCCAGCCGCCTGCTCTTCCAGTTTGAGCGAGGAGAAGGCCGTATCGTCTCCACCGATAGTGACCAGGCGTGTGATGCCTAGTTTCCTCAAGGAGGATAAGACGTTGACCATAGACTCGGTCTTCTTCGTCGGGTTCGCCCGCGAGGTACCCAGAGACGACCCGCCTCGAAAATGAATGCGACTGACTTCATCGATGGCGAGGGGTCGGACCTGGCTCGTATTCCCCTCCATGAGCCATTTGAATCCGTCGAGGATTCCGATCACGTCACACCCGCCGAGGATACTGCGGATCGTGGCGGCACTGATGACACTGTTGATCCCTGGAGCCGGCCCGCCCCCAACTAAGATGCCGACAATCGTGCGGGAAGAATTCATCCTGCGATGGTTCCTTTACGTTCATTTGAACTTCTTAAATACACCGACCAATACACCAGGGCCACGAGGATTGTCCCTCCAAGAACGTTACCGATCGTCACCAGCACAAGATTGTTCACGGCTCCGAACACTGAAAGCGGGGCTGAGCCTCCAGCTGCCAATGCGATGCCGATCGGAAGAAAATACATATTGGCAACGGAATGCTCAAATCCGCAAGCGACGAACCCAGTGATGGGAAACAGTATAGCCAGAACCTTATCGGTCACGCTCCGCGCGCCCATGCATAACCAGACGGCCAGACAAACCAGCACGTTGCAGAGAACCCCGCGCGCAACGGTGGAGACCGGATCGAGCGACATCTTGCTACGCGCGATCTGAACCATCGTCTCCCCAACCGCGCCATCACCCATGTTTTGTATGCCGGCCAGCCATACCAAAGCCGCTGTTCCGACTGCTCCAACAAGGTTGCCGAGATAGACCCACCCCCAATTCCGCATAATTTGTTGGGTCGTCACCCGGCCGGAAGCCCAGGCCATGGCGATCAAGTTGTTACCGGTAAAGAGTTCCGCTCCGCCTACCACCACCAGAATAAGGCCTAGACTGAATGTGGCTCCACCGGCCAGTCGCATGAGCCCGAATGCCTGCGGTTGACCGGTCTTGCCTCCAGTCATCGTGACCGTGAAGAACAAGGCACCCAACGCAATAAAGGCCCCCGCCAAGACAGCCAGGGCGAACATGGTGATGGTCGGCATCGCGGCTTTTGCGACGCCAACATCACGCACCCGCATGGCAATCTGCGCAGGGGCGTAGGCATCAAGCAGGGAAGTCGGCGTGGCGATTGTTTGATCCATGGTTAATCGAGCGATCAGCTTTCAGTCATCAGCAGTCAGCTTGAACTATCCCTCAGATCCGTCAACTGATAGCTGACGGCTGATCGCTGACCGCTATCATTATGTAATCAGTTGACGCCGCATGTGCCGCAGTTCCACTTCATCTTCCGGATCGAGCTCGTCCCGTTCAATCGGCTCCACGCGCACGGCAGACACCTTGTACTCCGGGCATTGTGAACTGTCATCCGCACTCGACGAGAGCAAATCGTTCACTGTTGAAGCGGGAAAGTGAAAGCTGGTGAACAGATGCCCCAACAGAACTCGTTCACTCCCCACAACTGGGAGCAGCGCCTCGCCACGAGCACTCACCACACGAACGATCTCATCGTCACGCAACTGCAGTCTCTCCATATCGGCCGGATGCATTTCCAGCACATCCGTATCGACCAATTCGAGTATGTCCGTCCGGCGTGTTTGAGCTCCGCAATTGTAATGTTGAAGAATACGGCCCGTGGTCAACACGAAAGGATAGTCCTTGCTCGCAGCTTCACCAGGCGGCAAGTACTCGACGGCGACAAAGCGCGCCTTCCCCTTTGGAAAGGTCTCCTGGTGCATCAGTGTTGTGCCTTCGTGCATGACAGTCGGCACCGGCCACTGCAACCCTGTATGCTGGTCGAGCCGGTCGTAGGACACACCGGCGAACATCGGCGTGAGCCTCGCAATCTCGTCCATGATCTCCGAGGGATGCCGATAGGACATGGGATAACCCATCCGGTTGGAAACTTCGCAGACCACTCGCCAATCCGGAAGGATTCCCTGAGGCGGGTCCACCGCTTTCCTGATCCGCTGAATGCGACGCTCAAGATTGGTGAAGGTGCCGTCCCTCTCTAGAAACGAGGCGCCGGGCAATACCAAATGTGCGTGCTTCGCAGTCTCACTGAGAAACAGATCCTGCACCACCAGAAACTCTACCTGTTTCAACGCTTCGCGCACTTTCTTCAAGTTCGGGTCGGTCTGCGCAACGTCATAGCCGATGATCCAAAGCCCCTTGAGCCGGCCAGCAATCGCCGCGTCCCACATGTCAGGCGTTTTCATGCCGCGCTTCGTGGGCAAGGGACGGCCGGTGATGGTTTGATGAAGCGTTGCCAGCTTCGGGTCGTCCAAACTCTGGTAGCCGGTGAAGAAAGTCGGGAGGCAGCCCATGTCCGAGGCCCCCTGCACATTATTTTGTCCGCGCAAGGGATTGATGCCGGTGCCGGGCCTTCCAATGTTGCCTGTGGCCAAGGCGAGGTTACAGAGCGCAATGACCCCATGACTGCCCCAGCGGTGCTCTGTCACACCAAGACCATGACAACAGTACGAAGCGCCGCTGCTCCCATAGAGTCGCGCCGCTTGGCCGATAAGATGAGCCGGCACACCCGTAATGGCTTCAGCCGCTTTCGGACTGCAGTCCGAAACGGTCTTGATCCAATCTTCGATTCCTTCGGTCCTTGCCGCAAGGAAGGCCCGATCGAGGAGCCCTTCCTTGACCAGGACATGGCCCATCGCATTGAGCAAGGCGACGTTGCTGCCTGGTCGCAGTTGTAGATGGAGATCGGCCAGCCGCGCCAACTCCGTTCGCCTGGGATCGATCACGATCAAGGGCACCCCTCGCCGATGCGCCTGCTTGATCCTGGATCCGACAACCGGATGGGACTCCGTCGGATTCGCTCCAACCACCATGATCAGCTGAGCCACATCAAGATCCTGAAGGGAATTGGTCGCAGCGGAGGCGCCGAGCGTGTCCATCATGCCGGTAACTGTCGCGCTGTGGCAGACCCGGGCGCAGTTGTCGATATGGTTGGTACCGATCACACAACGCATGAACTTGGCGAAGAGATAATTCTCTTCGTTCGTGCCCCGGCTGGATGAAATAGTTGCGAGGGCATCCGGGCCGAATGCACCCTTAATGCGCGTAAACTCCTGCGCAACCAGATCCAAGGCCGATTCCCATGAGATCTCTTCCCAGTCGTTGCCCCGCCGCAGCAGCGGGACACTCAGCCGATCCGGTGCATTGTTGTAGGTCCAACCGAACCGTCCCTTCATGCAGGCATGCCCCCGGTTCGAAGGCCCATCATCTGCAGGAATCATCTGAACGACCCGTCCATCCCGCACCCCGGCATCGAACGCACAGCCGACACCACAATAGGCGCAGGTCGTGCGCACGATGCTGGTAGGCATTCCCTGTTCCAATACTGTTTTCTCCATGAGCGCACCAGTCGGACATTCCTTTACACAGGCACCACAGGAGACACAGTTGGATGTGGCAAACGCTGCCGTCTCGCTTATGAGAGATCCCCCCCCTGCTGTAGGCCTCACTGAAAACCCACGCCCGAACATCGTCAAGGCATGGGTGCCTTGAATTTCATCGCAGGCCCGGACACAGCGAGCGCATGAGATGCAGGCCGCGTTGTCGAAGATAAAGAACGGATTCGAGTCATCCCGCACGGAAGCGCGTGTACTGTGAGCCCCAGCGGGATATCGTACTCTATCGACGCCGCATGCGAGTGCCAGTTCGCGCAATGGCCCCGATGTCCCACTCCCCTCAGGCTGTTCAGACAGATAGAGTTCGACGATATTATGACGATGGCGTCTGAGCCGATCGCCCTCGGTGTGAACGACCATATCTGGTCTGACAGGGGTCGTACAGGAGGCAGGAGTTCCGGACTGCCCATCGATTTCGCAGATACAGAGTCGACAAGAGCCAAAGGGAGCGAGCTGATGTGACACGCAGAGGCTGGGGATTGAAATCCCAGCTTTCAGCGCGGCCAGAAAAATCGTGTCGCCCGATTCGGCAGTGACAGTCCGGCCGTTGATTGTGAGATTCATCTTTCCTGGCTTTCAGCGATCAGCTCTCAGCAATCAGCTTATTGCTGACGGCTGAATGCTGACAGCTTGTTTCTGAATTCATCCGGAAAATGTTCCATCGCTGTCAACACCGGATAGGGGGCACGCCCCCCTAACGCGCAGAGGCTGGTCGCTTTCATCGTCTCACCAAGGTCGGCCAGGAGGATGAGATCCTCCGCAGTTCCCTGGCCTCGTTGGATCCGTTCGAGAATTTCACGACCTCGCACGGACCCAACACGGCAAGGCGTACATTTGCCACATGACTCATCCGCCGTGAAAGCCATGAAATGTCGCGCCAACTCGACCATGTCTGTCTGATCATCGTAGACAACGATGCCCCCATGTCCAAGAATGGCTCCGGCCTTGGCAAACGCGTCATAACAGATAGGCATATCGAGTTGCGATTCAGGAAAGAGACTCCCCAACGGCCCCCCGACCTGCACGGCTTTGAACCGTGAGCCCGGTATCATGCCACCGCCGAATCGATCCAAGACATCACGGAGCGTCAGTCCAAATGGAACTTCCACCAAACCAGGCTGCTTCACCCTGCCACCAAGCTGCAGCGCCATCGTCCCGCACGACCCTTCAGTGCCGAGGGAGGCATGCCAGGCGCCGCCGTTTGCCAGAATGTTGGGAATCGTCGCGAACGTCAGGACATTGCTGACGACCGTCGGTTTGCCATAGAGCCCTGATTCAGCCGGGTAGGGCGGCTTCGCCAACACGACACCACGGCGACCCTCCAGTGATTCCAGCAAAGCTGTTTCCTCGCCGCAGACATAGGAGCCGGCGCCGACCACCACCTCAAGATCGAATGGATCGTCGTCACAGTCCAACAGGTCCGCCTCGCGCGCCTTCTGAATTGCAAACCGCATAGTCTGCGCCGCCGCTGGGTATTCATATCGGCAATAGATAAAGCCTCGCGTCGCTCCAATCGCCCTGGCACAGATGAGCATCCCTTCGATCAATCTGAAGGGATCTCCCTCCATGATCATCCGATCGCAATAGGTGCCGGCGTCCCCTTCGTCTGCATTCGCCACGACATACTTCTGCTCTGCCCTAGCCTGCTGCGCAACCTGCCACTTTTTCCACACAGGAAAGGCAGCGCCACCGCGACCTCGCAGACGGGAGAGGCGCAACTCTTCGACAATCGCCTCCGGCGACAGACCTTGTGCTGCTGCCAATCCCTTGAGCCCCCCCCCAGTTTGATATTCATCGATTGCGAGCGGCTCGGTGATACCGAAGTTGGCAAAGGTAAAGCGAGTCTGTTGTTGTAAGAATGGTATCTCTGCAACCGGCGTCCCACCCACCCCGGCCACGATGCGAGGCAAGTCGTTTGGCGATACGTTGAACCAGGCCTCACGCCCGTTGAGCATATCTCGCTCCACCATCGGCTCTAGAAAAAAGGCTCCGCGCGAGGACGTGCGAATCAGTTGAATCTCGGGACGCTCGCTCCAGGCATCGGCAAGTCGTCCGGCGCCGGCCGCACGGGAGGAGGTATCATTGGCAAGATAGAGCCGGACCATATCGCTATCGCTCCAGTTCTGAGTTCTGAATGATGAGTGCTGAGTTATGAACGAGAAAACGTGTTCAACACTCACAACTCAGAACTTACTCGTATCGTTCCAGCAACGCCGCCACCTGCGAGGGCACGACGCGCCCGTACATTTCGTCGTCAACGATCACGGTCGGCGACACAGCACAGTTTCCCGCGCAGGACATCTGCTCGACAGTGAACCGCTCTGCCTGCGTGCTGCCTCCGACAGCGACGCACACGTGATCTTGGATCGCAAGGAGAACGCGCAGGCCATGGTTCGCCGTGCAGGATTCTCCCCTGCAGACCCGAATGAGATGCCTGCTAGACGGCTGAGTCCGGAGGTCGGAATAATAGGACAAGACCCCGGCGACTTGGGCATCCGTCACCCCTAATACCTGTGCAATCTGAGGAAGATCACTCGTCGGCACATATCCCAGACCAGCCTGGACAGCCAGGAGCGTCTTGAGGATGTTCGGCTTGTCCGGCGGGACAGGGCGACACGATTCAAGCGCCTCGGCGAGCCTCGTCCCGTACTGAGTCCTCATCGAATCACCTCACGACTGCAACATTATTATTCAAGATGCTCAAAAAGTCCGTCCGCGCCTTTCGTGCAAGGTGAGACGTAACAGGTAAAAGGTTCGGATTAAAACCCTCGGCATTTCTACGTTTCACCTCTCACGTCTAACGTTTCACGACTCCTGTTAGTCGAGCCCTACATGGGCCCGTAGCCTGTTATAGTCGAACGATGCCTGTCCCACGCGCCTGCTTCCAGGGTCGTGGCGCTCCATGTCGGCAATCACGGCGACAACCTGCTCGCGACCGGCTGCTGACGTGGCGACATGACGCGGCATCTGATCCCCTAACGACGGGCATGCCCGCTCTGCCCACTCTAGGTATAGGGTTTCTAAGAATCCGTTCAAGAGAGCCAGGTCTTCCTTGGCCGAGATCCTCAACGTCAGAGGCTCCTCGACAGCCAACTCCGACTCCCTGAGTTGTCGTGGTGGTGGCGTGTAAGTCTCGCCACGGAAATGAAGAGAGAATCCGAACATTGCCGCCAGCTTGTGTTTGACGGTATCGAGCCGCTCGCGCGAATCACACTCCACCCACAACTGGGTCGCCGTGAGAATCAGCCTGGCGACCACCGCGGATTGAAGGACTCCGGACGCCCCGCTCTGTACGAAGTGCTGCGCCTCCTTCGAGGTTGAGGCTTCGCTGGGTGGGGAGACTGCCGCTTCACGCTCGAATCCTTCAAGACCTGCAAGCATGTCATTCATGTATCCGTATTCGCAATGGTCGTAGAGAGCCAACGCATACAGATAGGGCTGTCCTCCCTCTGCCACATAGTGAATACTTTTCACCGCGTCGATGAGCGCGGCAAATCGCATGCGCGCGAAGGTCCATAACAACACATGTCCATAGCGCTTGGCGAATTCCGGCCATTCGCCGAGTTCGAAAGACCCGACAGAGATTTCTACCTGCCGCCGATAATCGAGCGTGGCATTTAGCAAGCTCTTCGCATCCTCGTTAGACAATGCGATTGCAGCGCCGGCAATCACCGCCCGCTCCCACTCGACGTCGCCAGGTTCCCGGATCAGCCGCGTCAATAGCACCTGTCCCGGTTGTAGTTCCTTGCGGAAAGCCCCGTCCGTTACGCGATAAATCCTCGCATTTCCTATCGAACGGAAAACCAGACGTTGGGCCTGCTCGTCGACCGACAGGAATTCAGCTAGATCGAGATACGAATGTTTCAGCGGATCCAACCATTCCCGCTCTTCTTGCGGTATATGCTCCGTGATGACGTCGCGCAATTGCTCGATCAACGTCAATTGCCCGTCCTGCGGGTAGAAGTCGGCGTAGAGTAGGAGGTTAGCTAATTCCGTTTCCTGCGGCAGCGGGGACAGCAACGCCCCTGCGCCACCCTCAAGATAGGGCTGGAGGGCAAGACGCATGGCGACCTGCCGCTGGGCAACCATCCTCGGCTCCGACGAAAGGATGTCTAGCCGAGCGATCAACGTGTCGAGCGACGGGGCAAGAGGCACCCAGAGGCCGGCTGTGGCTTCACTCGCGAGCTTCATGAATTTCTTCCATCACGATGGCCTCGGCATCAAGCCAATCCTCGAAGTCGTGTCCGTCTCGACAGCCTCGCTCTTGCCACAATTCAAAAGCCTTTTTCGCAATCCGATCCCTCATGCCATCCGACAGCTCGATAGATCGTGGCGATGCCGCTAAAGGGTTTCGCATCGAGGCTGTCGTTTTCTTCGATTGTTTTGTTGCACTCGTCATGACCCACTCCTTGGTGTTGTATTGGTTGCCTCGGACATTTCTTCGGGAATTCCCTGACGATGGTCTGGCCCCAACTTTGGACTCCGCACCGCAATGACCGGGCAGCGCGACTTTCTCAGAACGGCCTCCGCCACGCTGCCAGATATGGCGTGTGAGATCCCTCGGCGCCCGTGGGTGCCCATCACAATAAGATCGCAGGGCAAGGTCTTAGCAGCATCTAAGATCGAATCGGCTGGAAGGCCGCCCCGCAGTCGAGACTCCACCGTCATGTTGGGATGCTGGTGGGAAGACGCCAGCTCCTCCAGTCGTTTCGTCCAGGTCTCGACTTCCAGACGACGGGCCTTGCTGGTGCCGAGGGTAAAGTCCAAGCCATAGGACACCGGCTCCAGCACATGCAGTAACATCACGGACGCCTTCGCCTGCTTCGCCACCGCAACTGCATACTTCAAAGCATCGAGGGAACAATCGGAAAAATCGACCGGCACGAGGATGCGCTCCAGCGTGACTGGCTTCGTCAGGACAGACTCTTCTTCAGAGTCTGCCGGATCCGTTCGCACCGCCAATACTGGGCAGGGGGCGCCCCGAATGACCCGCTCGGCAGTACTGCCTAACAAGATGTGGGCAAGGCCTGTCTTGCCCCTGGTCCCTACGACGATGAGGTCTGAATCTTCCGCCCGCGCCGCAGTAATCACCTCTTCACTCGGAATGCCGGCAGCCGTCCTCGTCGTGATCGCGATGCCCCGCCGCTCTGCACGCCCCTTGAGGTGGGCTAACTCCGACGATGTGCGCTTCATCAGATCAGCCAAGTATTGCTGATTGACCGTGTAAATGGGATTGAGCCCGGGTGGAAATTCCGCGACGCACAGCACCGTTAAGGAGGCCCCCCATGAACAGGCCAGCGTACAGGCATAGTCCTCCGCCCGCCTGGCCCATCGTGAAAAATCCGTGGCAAACAAAATTCGCTTAATCATGGTACTCGTTTCCTCATACCCGCGAGACGTGCGGGAAATGCGCGAAAAGCGTGACTAGTGTGGATCGAATTTTCACCTTGTATCACCAGTCTCGCTCGTCCCGCCTGTCACGCAAGTCCCGCCTATCGTCTATACCGCCTCCGCGCTCAGCAGGAGCAACTCACCCGTCATGTTCGGATGGATTGAGCAACGGAACTCATGCTTGCCAGGTCTGGTCATGTTGAACCGAATCACCGCATCCCGTTTTGGATCGAGGAATACTCCACCCAGCCCTCGGCCATACACGATCACCCCGTCCTTCTCAATCTGAGTCGGAAGGCCCTCGAACATGGTCGAGCCAAAGTCGTGCCGCTGGGCATCCTCGTTCTTGACCTTAATCACTGTAGGGAATCCAAGTCGGAGCACCCCCTGCTTAGCCACAAACTTGAAATCCTTGACCGTCACTTCGACGATTTGCTCAGACTGGGAGAATACCGGCCCTGCCGTATCCCACCAGAAGCCGAGCGTGACGGCTAGTACAAGGATCCATCCCCACTGTATCTTTTGACTGCTCATGTATCCCTCCTTATCAGAACCATAAAAAGGTAAGACGTGAAAGGTGAAACGTCCGAATCCGGAAACGAACGACGCTTCACGGATTTCACGAACGGCTCGGCTTGACTGACAACGGAACGGTGAGAACCGGACAGCCAGCAGTCCGCACCACCTTTTCTGCCGTACTGCCGAAAAAGATCTTGTCCACGTTACCTGATCGCCCTCCATAACTCCCCATCACCACCAGATCCACTTGTTCCTTCCGAGCCGTCTTCGCGATCTCCACAAACGGCCCGCCCTCCAATACAATTCGTGTCACGGTCACACCCTTGGTCGACTCTGATTCCAGCAATCGTCGCACATTGAGTCGCGCATGATGGCGCAGCCGCCGCTTCTGGCCCTGTGCGTCAGAGGGCACCGCCAATAACCCCAGTTGATTGAACGTCGCCAGAGCACTGGTGTCGATCACATGCAACAACAGCAGCCGGGCTTGGAACGTCTTGGCAAGAGTCAACGCGACACGGAAGGCCTCTTCCGAACAAGGAGAAAAGTCTACCGGCACAAGGATCTTCGTAAAGAGCGATTCAGCCATGTGACCTCCCAAAGGTTTGACTCATTCTTTGTTATCAGCAAGGCCGATGCCACCAGACCAAAGCTAATGGCTTATGGCGAATGGCTGAGTGGAAACAAGGACTTTGTCTTTTTCGTCAGGCCATCCACCATCTGCCATCGGCTTTTTGCTTCGTGCGCGGGGGTGTCCTGCTACAGCTCGATTTCTGTTGCTGTAGCAGAAGGCCACAGAAGACGTGAGGAGTGAGAGGTGAGGCGTGAGGGGGACTGATCAGGCAAATGTCTTTGCTCCTCGCCCCTTACCCCCTCACCCTTCACGCTTCACCCGGTTGCGAAAGCAGCGGCATTGGACTTGCTGAGATGTTGCAATGAGAAAGGTCGCGCCTGCACATGACAAGGAATCAATGGTTGCTCGTAGGGGCGGTGCTGTTAGGGATCGCGGTGGGACTGTACATCCTGTTCTTCTGTCCATCCGACTGTCAGTAGGCTGCATGATTCATGAGGGTTCGTTTCATACGTCATTGCTCGAAAGCTCGTTCCTCGTGAAGCTGATCTGGTTATAGTGATTCAGGTTGCAAGTTTCTTGTTTCAAGTTTTCGAAGAATAGTCCTGGACAACATGAAACCTGAAACTAGAAACCAGCAACTCCATTCCCTAACGGACGACCCTTCACGAATATTACGGGCTAGGACGCAGTACCCATGGCTACCGCAGCGGATCTGATGACTGCGGCTGTACCGCAGGTTCGCGAGGACAGCACGGTCACCGACGCCATGAAGTTGTTGCGGAGCCGAACATGGATCGAAGTCGGGCATGTGTACCTGGTAGACAGCAGATCGCGGCTGGCTGGACAAGTTCCGATTGAACGGCTCCTCACGGCTCCTCCAGATGTCCGGCTGAATGAGTTGCGCGGGGATCCGCCTTTAATCGTCCGGGCCGGCGACAACGCGGAAACTGTGGCACTGCTCGCCGTCGAGCGGCACGATGCAGACGTGGCAGTCCTTGACGAGCCTGGTCGATTCATGGGGGCCATCCCTATCGGGCGGTTGTTGGCGATACTGCACGAAGAACATGTGGACGACATTCTGCGCATGGGAGGTCTGGCTGCCTTCCATCCGGTACCGCCTGAAACGGGGGGAGCCGCCCATATCGTTCGGGCGCGTGTGCCTTGGCTTTTGATCGGGTTGCTGGGAGGATTCTTGGCCGGTGGAGTCGCTTCGTTGTTCGAAGCCCCGCTGAGAGACAACATCACCCTGGCCTTCTTTCTGCCGCTGGTTGTCTACATGGCCGACGCAGTCGGAACCCAAACCGAAACGGTCCTCGTCCGCGCACTGGCTTACGGAAAGGTCTCCCTGGGCACTCAACTGCTACGGGAAGGGACGGTCGGTCTCATCATCGGTGGAATCGTGGGGCTCTCCTCCGGAGCGTGGCTACTGGCCTGGGGCGAGACGAAGTCAATCGCCTTGACAATTGCGGTCACACTTGCCCTGACCACCGTAATCGCGACGCTAGTCGCCAGCCTATTACCGATTGGACTGAGCAGAGTCGGCGTCGATCCCGCGCTTGCGAGCGGCCCTGTGGCCACCGTGGTGCAAGACATTCTCAGCGTGGCGGTCTATCTGGGAATCGCCACACTCATACTGTAAAGGACGGGGATATTCGAGGGAACGACAATGGCCTCATCGACAGAACAACATGATCCACAAGAGGTAACGATCCGATCCGGTCGCGTCAGACTGGAGGGCCATCTGGGAATTCCCTTCTCGCCGCTCGGAGTGGTGGTCTTCGCCCATGGAAGCGGCAGCGGGCGGTTCAGTCCGCGCAACAATTTCGTCGCCCGTTACCTCCAGCAAGGAAGAGTCGCCACTCTCCTCCTCGATCTCCTGACGCCGGATGAAGCCGAAGACCGCCGTAAGGTCTTCGACATCGATCTGCTGGCAGATCGCGTCCTAGTGGCCAAAGGCTGGCTCGGACAGGGCGATCGGACGAAGGGCCTCGGCATCGGTTATTTCGGCGCCAGTACCGGAGCTGGTGCGGCTCTGCAAGCGGCTGCCCGCGATCCCTCGTCGGTTCATGCCATCGTGTCGCGGGGCGGAAGACCGGACCTGGCCGAAGCCCATTTGCCGTCGGTCACAGCGCCGACGCTGCTGATCGTCGGGGGAGACGACGAGCCGGTCATCGAGATGAATCGAGCAGCTTACCGGCTCCTCGCTTGCCCTAAACGGCTAGTGATTGTACCGGGCGCGTCACATCTCTTTGAAGAACCCGGCACACTTGAGCAGGTCGCGGAACATGCGCTCGACTGGTTTCAGCAACACGTTCATCCTGCCGCGCACGGAAGCACTGGCGCGCAAACAAAGGAGCCACTTCGATGAAAACCCTACTCGCGGTTGACGGGTCAGATAATTCCTATGAAGCAGTTCACATCATGAAATACATAGCCAGGGCAGAGCAGCTTACCCTGCTTCACGCGCTGGAGGTTCCCAGGCCTGCGTACCCTGAGATGGCGATGATTCCGGAAGCAGCAGAGGAACTCTACAAGACGCTTGAGCAGAGCATGAAGGAAGACGGCGAGCGACTGCTCAATCGGGTTGAGTCCCTCCTTCCCCTGCACGCAGGCCCGACGACGAAACAACTTAAAATCGGGTCTCCGGCAGGAGTGATCCTGTCGATGGCTGAGGAACAGAAAGCCGATCTCATTGTGATGGGAGCAAGGGGCCTTGGCCCTGTTAAAGAACGGCTGCTCGGCAGCGTGTCGCACCGCATCCTCACCCTGGCCCCTTGTGCCACCTTGATCGTAAACGGCCCGGTCAAGGCCATGAAACAGATCCTGCTGCCGCTCGAAGGTCCATCCGACGCAGAAGCCGCCATTCGTTTTCTGCAACTAAAACCGTTTCATGAGGCGGTTGAGTTGACCCTGATGACAGTCTTGCCATGGACAGAGCCGCCATGGCCGAGCGGTGCAGCAGAAGCTGCTGCAGCCGCCGCCACCGAGATGCTGGACAAACAAACCGAGTTCATCAAGGCGGTGGCAGAACGTATATGCGCCATAGGTTACAAGGCGCACGGAGTCGCCCTGCTTGGGACACCACCGACCATGATCCTGCAACAAGCGACCACGCTGCGTTCGGACCTGATTCTAATGGGCACAAGGGGCCGTAAGGGAATCACCCGCTTCGTGCTCGGCAGTACGTCTCATGCTGTGTTGCACAAGACGCCATGCCCAGTGCTGGCGTTTCACTAACAGGCTGTTGACAAAGTCCGCCAGCGGCGTTCTCGCGGCGCTCAGAGGCTCAACGTACGGCAGAGAGTACGCTTCCGCCTCTTCGCTTGCTGCGGCCTTGCTGGACGGCCTTTCTTAACAGCCTGCGACCTCTCATGAGGTCATCCGTGACCTGCTCCGTGTTGAGTACCGAAGCGCTGAGGTGAGTTTGTCAACAGACTGCTAGTCGCTCCCAAGGTGCTTGGGGACTGGCGTACAAAGATAAGGGACTGATGCCGCTCTCCGCTCCGACCTATGGGAAGGTTCGCCGTCTCTTCAGCGGTTTGGTGTGCGCGATTTATCGAATCAAGGTGGTCGGCGCCGATCGTATGCCTGTGACCGGGCCTGCGGTCGTCGCCCCAAATCATGAGTCGTTCCTCGACGCAATCATCCTCGGTGCGGCAATCTCGCGGGAACTGCGTTTCGTCGCGAAGGCGGAACTCTGGCGGTCCAGGCTGCTCGCGTGGATGATCGAGGGGCTCGGCGCGATCCCGATTGAGCGTGGCCACAGCGACTACCTCGCTGCCGCGCGGGTGCTGCAGGCGCTCGAAGCAGGACAGGCGGTCGTAATCTTCCCGCAGGGTGCCGTCCGCGGCGATCGTGTATGGACGCAAGGTGCCGCGCACGCAGAGCTCCTGACGGGCGCGCCGCTTGTGCCAGTCCGCCTCATCGGCACAGCGCGGGCTCTTTCGCGTGGCAGAATCGGCTTCCCCCGGTTGCGAGTCATCATCGGAGAGCCGATCGAAGTCTCGCAAGCCCCGGAAGACCCTATTACGGCGGCAAAGCTGACCGAGCGGCTACGCGTCGCCGTCGAATCGCTGGCCTAGCAGGATGTTGAACTGGCGTGGCAGACGGACAGACTATCTGAATTCCACACCTTATGCGGACTAGCCTACCTATAGGCATCTTGGCTTCCATGACTGCGGGCTGATGACAAAAGGCACCGGCTCGCATATACTCATCGGGTGAAAACTTTCCGCTGGAATCCCCAGAAGAACGAACAGCTTAAAGAAAATCGTGGCGTTTCCTTTGAGGAAGTGATTCTGGCAATTGAGTCAGGCGGGTTATTGGACGTGGTGGAACACCCCAATGCCGAACGATATCCAAACCAAAGTGTGTATGTTGTGGCTATTGCTTCCTATGTGTATCTCGTGCCACATGTAGAGAAACCGGAGTACGTCTTTCTGAAAACGATTATTCCTAGCCGTAAGGCAACACGTGATTATGAAATGAGGGGAAAACCATGAAATCACTCTCTCCCTATGAGAAGCAGATTCTGTCGGCTTTCGAGGCCGGCAAGCTTAAATCCACGGTAACTTCCCAGGCTTCTCTGCGTCGGTATCGCGAGTATGCTCGTGCAACCCTCAGCAAGAACAAGCGTGTTAATATCCGATTGTCTACGCCAGACCTCTCTGAAATCCAGGCTCGTGCCGCAGAAGAGGGCGTCCCCTACCAAACGCTTATCGCCAGCGTATTGCACAAGTTCGTCGCAGGCCGATTTTTAGAAAAATCTTCACGTCTAACTACACGAACGAGCGGACGCGGCAAGAAGCGCCGGGCCGCTTAATGCGACGTTGGCTTTTTTTCATGGCAGAGCAGACACCGTGCCAACGGATCGTCAATGCATATAACGATCTGTCGAAAATTGGCAGGCGCGTGCAGCTCTTGTGAAAAATCCACAATCCGGCTCTCTGCCCAGTAGGGATCTTCACCGTTCTGTGCTAGCCCGCAAAGGTAAAACATAAAAGGTGAAAGGTTTCGGAGGGACAGCACTCGGCAATCCTACGTTTCACTTTTAACGTCTAACGTTTCACGGTTCCCTGAAGGACTTTCCCAGCATCCAGCTACAAGAATTTTGTTTTGGCCAAGGCCAGAATCTGGCCAGCCGCATCGCCTGTGGAAGTGGTGGTGCTGTCGATTCGGAGATCCGGCTTGATCGGCGGTTCGTAGGGAGATTGAAGCCCCGGAACGGTAAGAGAGTCGCCCAACTGTCCCTTTCGATAAGTTCCTTTTCGGTCTCGCTCCATGCAGACTTCGAGGGGACAGTCCACGGAAACCTCGATGAACCGAGGAATCACAGACTTCGCAAACTCACGATAGACCCGACGGCTGGCCGTCGCATCGAAGACCACGGTCACGCCATGTGCCACGAGCTTCTGACCGGTATACGCCAAGGCGCGATAGAAGAGATCCCGCTCCGCTTCCGAGTAGGTCGGAATCGGCGTGATGACCCGCCTGACCTCATCGGACTCCAACACTTCCACCGTTAATCCGAGCCCTTCGAGCTGCGGCTTCAAGGCAGAGACTATCGAACTCTTTCCCGACGGCGGCAGGCCGGTGATCCAGATGGCGAAGCTTTGAGATTGGCTCATGAATACACCAAGCTATCAGCCTTCAGCTGTCAGCTTTCAGCATATGAAGAGAACCATGGATACCTCTGTCTAACTTGTAGCTGAGAGCTGAAGGCTGACTGCTGACAGCTTATTCACGCCCGGCAATATTCGTTCACACGAGCGGGATCGAAGCGCGGCTCATCCAGGACTCGTTCGATAAATTGGAAGATGGTCCGGCGCACCTCCACCGGCAACTTGGGATACCAGACAGGACTCGCCAAGACCAGCCCTCGAAACGCAAAGAAGGGGGCGGCTGACTCTGTGACCCCATCATCGTGGCTCGCCTCCACGTAGCTGTCCCAAAAGAGCCGAAACAACACTTCCAACGGTCCCTTCAAGCTGCCCCAGCGGCAGAGTGAGAAAAACAGATAGTTGATCGTCATCGAAGTCACGTCGTCTGCCGGTTCCCCCCACTCCCCTCGTGACCGATCGAGGACTGAAAAATCCGTTCCTTTTCGGAACAAGACATTCCAGGGATGAAAATCTCCATGGACCTGCGAGAGACGATGACTCTCTCCGCGCAGACGCCAACGCCAACGATTACAGGCTTCTTCGATTTCGCGTAAGAGATCCGCCGAGATGAATTCGTAGCGATCCGGGTAACTATCGGTCAGCCCCATAATACATTCGCCGTGACCGATCAATTCCCTGAGCCGACGCCGATAGAGGGCGGGATCGCGCTGTTTCTTGGCATGGATTTCCGCCAGGTAGAATGCCAAAGCCCTCGTCCGTTCCCGATCCTGTTTTCGGAGTCTTCCACCCTTAGCCAATCGTTCCAGATCGAGATGATAGCTGGCCCCCTCGGTCCATTGGGTAAGGACAAAAAATTCATCTGCCGACGCGACCGAGATGAGTTCTTGATCGGAGGTAAAGGCGCCAACGTCCAGCGCCTTTACATGGCGCGGCAACCGCCCATAGGAGTCATAGTCCCACAGCATCGCCTGGGCCCGGTCCGCCGGATGTTCATGGCCGAACGGACCAGGCTTCATAGTTTCCAGCACGGCAGACTGCACCTGGCGGCCCAGGCGGAACGTCAATTTAACCGGCGTGCCATAGCCATACTGTTTCTGCGCCCCCTTCGAACTGGCCTTACCGATGGTCTCGTATGACACCAAGATGGCACCAGGACCGAAGCGAGACTGGAGATATTGTTCAAGAGAATATTTCCTCAGCATCGACATACGACCTGAGCTTCGCAAGTCACGTTCCACTCCGCGAAGAACCTTTCACCCCTTATCCCTCACCCTTTACCTCCCTTCTGCTGTCGCATTGCGCTTCACTGTCAAGAATACACTGAGGAAAAACGCGCCACTCGAATCCAAGGCGAGAAGCAACAGGACGTGCCAGAGATAAGAATAATCAGCCCTCTAACCTCGCGCCTCTAGCCTCTTGCCTCCTTTCAAAGGACGGCACATCGCTTGCTGGTATCAGCCAACAGCTGGTTGATCTGGTTTGTTTTGTTTGTTTGGTTGATTTGGTTCATCTGGTTAGTTTCATTCAACCAAATAAACAAGACAAACCAAATGAACAAGAGAAGCAGCAAAACGGCTTCACATTAAGCGGGAGTTATCCATGCCCATGTACGACTATAACTGTCTGGACTGCGGGAAAGAATCGTTGGTGGTCTTGACCCTGAAGGAACATGAATCCACCAAAGTGACATGCCCGAAATGTGGCAGCATCAAGATGCAGCAACTCTATTCGCCGTTTGTGGCCCACACAACCAAGAAAAGCTAGCAGGATGCGAAAATCGATACGCGTGAGATGTGAAAAGTGAAACGTGGAACTATCGAATGCTCTTCCTCCGAAACCTTTCACCTTTTACGTCTCACCTTTCACGAACAACATGAGTTTTCAGAGTTTGCAAGGAGGCTCTTATGCGCCGGATCCGTCATAATCTGACACTGACCATCGTGCCAGTTATCGTTGTTGCCGGATTAATGAGTCTGGCATTCCATTCATTTGTCCAGGCAGGAGACTACCCGGCCGATACTACACGCGGGAAAACGGTGTATCAGCGCCATTGCCAGGCCTGCCATGGTGTCGGAGGCTGGGGGGACGGACCGGACGGACAGGCTCTGAAGGTAGCACCGGCCAATTTTCACCGTTTCTCATCGTTCCTGAAATCCGACGAAGAATTGCTACGGACCATCGAGCACGGGGTCGTCTTCAGCCCCATGCATTCATGGCGAGGCCAGCTGACGGATGGAGAGATGCAGGATGTGGTGTCCCACATACGTCTGTTAGCCCAGCAAGGGCGTTAGCAGGATGCCGAATAAGTCCGCCAGCATATGATGATTGGTACGCGTGAGACGTGAAAAGTTAAAGGTGAAACGTAGGATTGCCGAAAGCTCTTCCTCTAAAACCTTTTACCTTATACGTTTCACGAACGACAAAGACGGCCCTTTTAAAAGCGTCCTGCGAAGTGGTTTTTTTTCAAGGAGACACGCAATGAACAGAACCTCTACCGGAATCTGTGCCGTCTACAGCATGTTGATCGTAATGCTGGCCAGCAGCCTGCCGGTCATCGCCCAGGCAGCAGAACCGAGTCAGGCAAGTAATCACCCCACCCGTTGTGAGAGCCCGTACAAAAATAAACCCGTTCCGCCCAAGCAGCTACAAGCGATTGTGGCATCGCATGGACAGTGGCTTGAAGAGCGTGAGAAACCGGAATACCAGCGAGCGGATCTGTGCCAGGCAGACTTGCGCCACGCGAAACTTACCGGAGCCAATCTGGAACGAGCACAGCTGGAAGGAGCGATCCTCCGCCAGGCAAATCTATACAAAAGCAATTTGTCACAAGCGAGTCTCTCGGGAGCCGACCTCACAAGAACCGACTTGAAAGACAGTTACCTGACGGGAGCCGATCTCCGGCATGCACGATTGTCCAACGCCAATCTGTTCCGTGCGATCGGCGATGAAGCGGCGCTCTACAACGCCGTCCTGACCGGTGCACAACTGCGGGAGTCCACCTTTGAACGGGCCCATTTTGAAGGAGCGGACCTCGCCTCAGCTGACCTAACCGACGCCAACTTTGTGGATGCCTATTTCTACGGCGCCAACCTCTACCGAGCGACGTTGTCGGGAGCGGATCTGATGGGAGCCGATCTTCGCCGCACAGTCTTGACCAAAGTCAATGCGCACCACGCAAACTTTCAAGGCGCCCTGCTCGACGGGGCTCAACTGGACAGCGCTCATCTGGTCGAAGCGGATCTGGAAGGCGCCTATCTGGACGAAGCCAACCTGACGAAAGCCAGTCTACGAGGCGCGCTACTGCGCGGAGCCGATCTCCGCTTTACGAATCTGCAATCGGCGGGCTTTCAGCAGGCCGACCTGGAGGGGGTCAACTTCGAGGGCGCGCGTCTCGTGAAGACGAGTCTGCAATCTGCCAATCTCAGAATGGCAATCCTCTTCCATGCCAATCTCGACCAGGCGGATTTTCGGGATGCGCGGATGCCTCACGCGGTGCTGATCGGGGCACGAGGAACAGACACGATCTTCAACAAAGCCGACCTGAGCGGGATCTATGCGCCGAAGGTCTCGCTCCAACGCGCGCAATTCAATGACGCAAATCTGGAATCGGCCAATCTGGTTGCAGCCGATCTGAGAGGCTCCAGTTTCAGCCATGCCACGCTTACACAGGCCAATCTCCAGGAAGCAAACTTACAGGGTGCCAACTTATCCGGAGCCGATCTTACCGGTGCGCAACTTGACTCAGCAGATCTCCACCGTGCAACGTTACATGGAGCGAACTTGACTTCAGCCTCAGGCTTAACACAGGCCCAGCTCAATACAGCCTGCATGGACGAGCAGACGAAATTACCAGCTGAACTCAAGCGCCCAGCACCCTGCGCGACGGCAAAAACCAAACGGTAGTGAGTAACCAACAGGTAGTTGAGATTCAGGGGCCCTCCGACGCGATGAAAGAGCAGAGCACCAAACTCGTGTAAGGCTGTTGGACTCGCCCTATTCAGGTGGACGCCAAAGACAAAGATGCACCTCGCCGGCACAGGGTTTCTCTTTGAGCTTCCTCCTCCTAGCCAGTCAACGCAGATTCACTAACACCGCACATCCCTCTTTCGGCACCACAGTTATTTACGGTTGTCCATGTCCTGGCGCCTGGCCAATGATGTGAACCCTTGGACCATAAGGGAGTGGAATCACACGGTTGTCGTCCGGCTCACTTCCTAAGACCCACTCGAAGAGTTTCTTCGCGTCGAACAGTTCAGGATCTTTCGGCCCCCCATACTGTTCCTGCTGCATCGACTCATCGTAGAGGCCGATGCAGCCGTGCGAGGCAGGATAACCAGGCAAGTCACGCCCGTGAATCCAGTACGAGACGCCTGTCCGATTCACATGGAACCGGAGCGCGTAATTCATCGGATAGGGCCGGTCCGTCCCTTCGATTGTATAGAGGCTGGATTGATGTTGCAGACGGGCCGCCGTCAGACGGAACTCCCCCGTCGGTGTTTCATTGAGTCCATTCCCGGAGGCGATGGGAGACTTGAAGCGAAGGGCTCCAAATTCATAGGCTCCGAGAAACTGTTCCGCCAGATCGATGAGAATAAACTGCTCGTCTTCTTCTGCAGCTTGATAGAACAAGGGCAGCGGGTTAAACGATGCCAGATCCTCAAGCCGCCTCGGAACTTTAATCGAGAGACGAGGGCGCGCATGACGCCGATCAATCCGATTGAATCGCGCCACGTCCACCCAGTCCTCACCAAATAGCGCCTCCAACGATCTGCCGCGTGGGATAATTCGACAATCCCATTCCAACGTGGCATCGCTGGGGTAATGAATCTCGCAGGGGCTGCGATGTTTCTTGAGGGAGTCAGCTCTCGCGGAAACGGAAAAGACCGTGACCATCATAACGGTCACGGCGATGAGTAAGTGCCTGAACGACGAATACATAGTGGACATGTTCGATGATTTCTGTGCAAGGCGACGACGAATAAAAATGGTAGCATCGCCCAGGATGCTCAAAATGAAATCCCAGCAAGGCCGCAGGGAGCTCGGCGACTGAAGCGTACTCCTTTTCCACCCACCCACCCCGAGCTGCCAAGACAGCTCTATCACCGGGGGGTACGTTGCAGGGAGGCGGGCGACTGAGAACGACGCTCGCGGAACAGCGCGTCTCGGCGCGCTGGGGTCGGGCGGGTGAGAAGGGTGTCATTTTCAGCATCCTGTTAAGACCAGTACTGAGAGGCTTTCGTATACCCAAACACCAGATCCCGACGCGCCAGCACACCGACCAGCTTGCCGTTCCGAACTACCGGTACCCGCGTGATGTAGCGATCCTGGAACAGATTCGCGATCTCCTCCAGTTTCATATCCTCGGTGGCAGTCACCGGTTGAGTGCTCATCAATTCAACAGCCATCACCTTCCGCAGATCTCGCCCCTCGATCATCGCCTGCAGCAGATCGTATTCGCTAATAAGACCGACCAGGGTCCGATCCTCTTCCACCACCGGCAGGCTGCCGAAGTTCCGCTGAGTCATCAGCCTGCTGATGGTCAAGGCATCGGTCCTAGTCCCACAAGTAAAGACCGCATCCTGCATCAATTGCCCCACCGTCAAAGTCTTCGGATCACAGGCCGTCGTAAGGAATTCTGTTTTTCGCATAGCTACTCCTTTTCTTCCTCTATCCAAGCAGAATGCTCAAGAAGGCCGTTCTTGTCGTTCGTGAAAGGTGACACGTAAAAGGTGAAAGGTTTCAGAGAAAGAGCCTTCGTCGGTCCTACGTTTCACGCTTCACGTTTCACGCTTCACGGCCTACGCACGTCCGGCTGCCAGGTATGCGCGTAGCACATCCCTTCTGGCGATGATGCCCACGAGCTTGTCTTTGACGTCCACCACCGGCACACGAATTAAATCGCTGGCTCTGAACACATGCACCAGCGTCGTGAGCATGGCTTCCGGGTGGATCGAATAGGGGTTAAACGTCATGATCTCACTGGCGGCGACGGCGCCAAGCTTGTGTCCATCGTCCAATGCACCAAGCAGATCGTGTTCGCTGACGATGCCCAGCAGTTTATCCTTGGCGTCTACCACCGGCACAGCCCCGAACCCCTCGATCATGAGCGACACAATGACATCGCCTTTGGTCTTGAGATGAGCTGACTGCACCTGTTTCTGCATGACTTGTTTGACCGTCATCTCACTAAACCTTTTCTTTGTTTTTGTCCTGGTCTTCTTCTTTGTCGGCATGTATCCCCTCCTCTAATAGATAACCACTCGAGACGGGCGCGAAAAGCGAGACGGGCGCGAAAAGCGAGACGGGCGCGACTCGAAACTCGGGATTTGAAGTTCCGAAAACCTCGAACTTCTGACCTGAACCCTCGTCCCGCGTTTCTCGCTCGTCGCGCATTGCTCGCATATATTGACCCTAATCACCACAGTGGTGCGTTCCCCGCTGCGGCAAAACGCCGCATGCCATGGATGCAAGACCCCGTCTCTCTCCCAAAATCATGTGGATTCTCGTGCGTTTCACATACTCGCCATCACTTATCACAGGCACATCCAATGCAGAACTGATACCCAGGTTGTCAGCTGTCATTGTCATTGAAGAAGGGAGTCTGTCATGCGAATTCTTTGTGCTGTAGATGGGTCTGAATGCTCGCGGTGGGGAGTACAGGCACTCGAAGCGCTTGCTGATCGAGAGCCGGAGACTGTGACACTGCTCCATGTGGTCGATCCCGCGGCCCTCCGAGCGGGCAGAGGGAGAAATCCCATAGCAGAGAAGCGCGCCCTAGCCGCTATGGAGAAGGCCGGCAACATCCTCCTCCGCGAGGCTGAGCGCTCAGCCCTGGTTGCCCTCGGACAGGCCGCGACCGGCCCCCGCACCACCCTCCACCGCACCTTAGCCCATGGCCCCCTCGCCAAGACGATCGTCAGACAGGCAGGGCGGATGAAGGCCGATCTCATCCTCATCGGATCTCGCGGATTGAGCGACGTACGAGGATTCCTGTTGGGAAGCATCTCCCGGCAAGTTGCATCGATTGCACCCTGCTCTGTCCTCGTTGTGAAACAGCCGCTCCCACGGTTGACGCGTGTGGTCCTTGCGGTCGATGACTCGAAGCACTCCCGAGCTGCCGCTCGATTTCTTCGTTCCTTCATTCTTCAGAAATCTGCCTCGACCACCATCTTCTCCTCGGCCGAAAGACCGGTGACCGACTTGGCCGCTCGATACTTGGCCAAGGCTCAGGTCGCAGTGTTGGAACAGCCGGTCATTGAACGAGCGACACGATTAGTCATGGCATTGCGGGAGGACTTCCTGAAAGATGGCTACGCCGCAGTCACAGATGTGCAGATGGACCACGTCATCGACTCCATCGTCAAACGAGTGGAGACAGATCATGCCGATCTCCTGGCGATCGGATCCCGCTGGTTAACCAAGAGCGAGCGACTCTACCTCGGCAGCGTCTCGGAGAGTCTCCTGAGACATGCCCCCTGCTCCATCCTGATCGTTCGAGGCAAGCGTGCTTGAACTCGACGAACCACAACTCCATCAACTCACGGTTGCTGAAACCTTCAAGCGTCTGAAAGCCGGGGAAGGAGGCTTGTCGCCTGAAGAGGCACAGCATCGACTCAGTCGGTATGGCCCCAATGTTTTGGAGGAATCAGGGCACTATTCATTGATTCGAGGGTTCCTCAGCCAGTTCACCCACTTCCTGGCCATTTTGCTTTGGATCGCTGTCGCCCTGGCGTTTACGGCAGAATTCATGAAGCCAGGCGAAGGGATGGCTACGCTCGGGTGGGCGATCCTCGGGGTGATCGTCATCAACGCCGTCTTTGCCTTCTTTCAGGAATATAAAGCGGAGCGCGCAGTACATGCCCTCCATCGCCTCCTCCCTGCCAGAGCATGGGTGCTGCGCAACAACCAGCCGCATGATGTGCCGCGAAGCGACATCGTGCCGGGTGACGTGCTCTTGATCGAGGAGGGAGAGCAGATCCCTGCCGACGCCCGGCTCATCGAAACAGCCGACATGCTGGTCGACCTCTCCTCTCTCACAGGCGAATCCCAACCGAAGCGACGAACAGCGGATCCGGTGGCCGACGGACATCTCCTGGACATTCCCAATCTCGTATTTGCCGGCACCCCCGTGCTCTCCGGCAGAGGCAGGGCGGTCGTGTTCGCCACCGGCATGCAGACGGAATTCGGCAAGATCGCACGCCTCTCTACGAGCGTAGAGACAGATCTCAGCCCGCTGCAGAAGGAGATCGCGAAGGTCACCCATGTGGTCGCCATGCTCTCAGTCGCCATGGGAGGGGTCTTCTTCATCATCGGCATCTCTATCGGCTTGGGCTTCTGGATCAGCGCGATCTTCGGAATCGGCATGGCATCAAAAATTGAATACCCGGTGGGCCGTTAGCTCAGTTGGTAGAGCAGCTGACTCTTAATCAGCGGGCCGTAGGTTCGACCCCTACACGGCCCACCAAAATCAAGTACTAGCCACTTCACCTCTCCGCTCGCAGAGCTGACGGATCTAGGCTGAGAGTTTTGACAATCTCCTGTTGATCCTTGTGCGTACAGTTCCGCGCCGCTTCCCACGAGAAGCTTTGCGAACGGTTACTTCTACGTCTTGGCCAAGCAACGAGAGAAGGTGGACAAGGCGTTCAATGGAAAACCCCGCCATCTGTCCCGCTAACAGTTTCGACACCTTGGCTTGGTCGATGCCTAACTGAGCTGCTGCTTCGACCTGCTTCCATCCGTGCCCTTTGATGGTTTCTTGAAGCGCCTGAAGCAGGCTGCTTTTTAGAATCAATTCTGCAGACCTTTCCTCGGAGAACCCCAAATCCCGAAACACATTCCCGCTGCCTTTAGTCACTGTCGCGCGTGTCATAGATCTTGCTCCTTTCTCCACTTCAACAAGTCGGTATATCGGCCTTTGGCAAGCTGAATGTCGCCTTTGGGGATCTTCTGAGACCGTTTCTCGAAGACGTGCAGCACATAGACGGCCTCTTCAAACTTGGCGAGATAGAGTACGCGATAGGCCCCACTCTCATCTCGCACTCGAATTTCGTTGACCCCTGGCCCGACTGTGGGTATCGGCTTCCAATCGTCCGGCTCCTTCCCCTGTTGCACCTTAAAGAGCTGATGCCCCGCCGTTTCCTTGGCATCTTCGGGAAGCTCCCGCATGTCCTCCCGCGAAGATCCCATAAAATGAACCGGCTTCATGGACCTACCTTGATCTCCCATCGGTCGGATACGGTAGCATACTATGCTAGAAGTGGCATATTGGCAAGGGCCTGCTGACTATTGGCGATTCGGAGTGAAGCTCAGCGGGCCTTTGACGTGGAGGTATCACGGTCCTGGCCTGAGCACACATCACAATGACGGGAGCCAGAAAGCCGGAGTATTCAGGCACTTGCAGGCCATTGCCAAGAAGGTCATCACACTGTGATATCCCGCAAGCAAACGACCAACTGGCCTGGTGGCAGTCACGGACTGTGATAAGGCAGGTCAAACTACGTAGATGCGAGGCTGCTGACTGAAGCGCAGGCGTTGGCTGTGATAATTTGTGATGGCGGGGGTCAAAATGATCGACTCTATGGACTCCTTCGAATCCATAGAGCCGGTGCAAGTCGCTGAAAAACATAAAAACGGGGAAACCGTTGACGGATCAAACCCTTGTAAAAATGGCCCTGACGGCCTCTTAATCAGCGGACCGTAGGTTCGACCCCTACCAGGCCCACCAACCCACACTTCGTTCGTGCCGTTCGCCTAGCCTGCACTATTCATGAATGCTTCTGCTGCAATCGCTGGCTCGCCGCTCATGCACGTAACGCGTGAAGTGCGGGACGGAATGTGTGGGTCTGGCAGCCGCATGCGAGATACGCTTCATGATGAACATGGGCGAGGGATTGCTTCCCTCCTCTTCCATCTGCGACATTTAATGGTCTCGCAGGGAGGCTACGATGGCTCGTGCCGACAAGACCTCCTCGAAACCGCCAAGTCCCGCTGTGATCGACCCGACTGTACAATCAACGATCGAGCGTGAGATCAAGCTGGCTGTCGGTGACCGTTTCCACCTGCCCAAGCTTCCTGGCACCCCGCTTCCACGACGTCTGCTGACTTCGACTTACTACGACACCTCACAATATGACTTGGCCCATGCAGGAATCACCCTGCGCCGTCGAATTGAGCGCGGGAAACAGGCCTGGCAACTGAAACTTCCTCTGATGAAGAACCGACAGGAAATAGAGATCGTCGATCGCCAATCTACTCCACCAATCACCTTTCGCGATCTGCTCTTTCTCCATCTCGGAGAACGGGAGCTCATTCCTGTGGCGACCTTGCGGGTCTGGCGAGCAGGCATCCGCGTGCGCATGGACCATGCCCCTGTCGCAGACGTGACGCTCGACCAGGTGTCCGTCATGAAAGACGGAGCGGTTCTTCAGCGCTTTCGAGAAGTCGAAATCGAACAGGTGAATGGGCAGGACAACGCCGTGCCCAACCTCGAACGGCTGCTTCGTCGTGCGGGAGCCGAAGATCATGACGGACGCCCCAAGCTCTTTCGCGCACTATCTTTGATAACTTCTGATCCTGAGCCACCGCCGGCATCGGATGCGCCAGCCTTGGCTCATGTGAGGTGGGCGCTCGGACGTCATGCCCGATGGCTGCTTGTGCATGACCCCGGCGCCAGGCTTGGAAGGGAACCAGAAAGTCTGCACCAAATGCGTGTGGCCACGAGACAATTGCGCGCGGTCCTGCGCACCGCCAAACCTCTGCTGGTTCCTGAATGGGCGGACTCGTTGCGGGACGAGTTGCGCTGGCTCGGCCGACTGTTGGGACCGGCCCGCGATCTCGACGTCCAACTTGCCTATTTCCGTGAGCAATCTGCCACACTCGATGCACGGGATCGCCGACCTCTAACACCATTCGTCGCCCATCTGGAAGCCGAGCGGGCCAATGGCCAGAAAGCCCTGTTGAACGAGCTGAAGAGCGCACGGTATCTCGACCTCGTCGGACGGCTCAAACAAGCGGCGCAGGATCCGCCCGCCGTCGAATCCACCGTCACGTTATATGACCTCGCCAAGCGGGAGTTCGAAAAGTTGCGACAGGCGATTGGCCAGACTGGCCCCACACCCAGCAATGCCAGAATCCACAAGACCAGGATCAAAACCAAACGGGCCCGCTATGCCGCCGAACTCGCAGAGCCGACGGTCGGCAAGCCGGCCACACGCTTCATCAACAAAGCCCGTGCCGTGCAGAATGTCTTGGGCATGCATCAAGATGCCCTTCAAGCCGAAGCGCAGATCCGAACGTTCCTCAAGCAATCGACCAGTGTGAGGGAAGCCTTCGTCGCCGGACTCATGGTCGAACGTCAACGCCAACGTCGTGAGAGGGCCAGAGAAAAGATGCCGCGGCTCTTGCGTGGACTCGTCAAGCGGGGAGAGAAAGCTTGGGAGTAAAACCGGAAAAGATTCAGGGAAAAGATTCAGGTAGAGTAGAGAACAGGATTCAGCATCCCGTAGGCCAGGCCTATCTGTTGCCGCCTCTTTCGTCTGGCGGTGCCTTAATAGCCTTGCCATAGTCCGCTTCTCCTGTCCTCCCTCATCAAACCGTGCATGCAGTTTTCCCGCACACGGCTTTCCGATGTTCTTCATGCCAAGACATGCGCCGACCGCCAGCCCGCTCTAGTGGAAACCTTATACAACCCGTAGCGCTCGTAGAGGTCGCGGTGCGGGAACCGGTGCAGGCCGGTTCCTCTGTCCTTGATCTTGTGGCGCTTCATCAAGTGGGTTCGCAACCGGTCTTCCGCATGGGTTCTGACCTTGCTCATCGCCAGACTTGAGTTCCGATAGTGGAAGTAGTTCGCCCAGCCTCTCAGGCTGCGGTTCACATTTCCCACAATGTCCCCCAGTGGGATGGCGGTCAGTTCCCTTCCCGTCAGCTCCGTCAGTCTCGCCTTGATCTTCTTCAGCGATGTGTCTGCCGGTCGAACATTCGGGTACGGCTTTCCGGTCTTCGCCCCTCGACGCATCTGAATCGTAAAACCCAGGAAGTTGAAGCTCGCTTGCGTGGCGTCCACGATATGGGTCTTCGCCTCGTTGAGGCTGAGGCCTAATCGTTCCACCACGTGGCGCACCGCTTGTAGCGGTTCCTCTACATCGTTTCGGCACAGCACGACAAAGTCGTCCGCGTAGCGCACGAGGTGCGCGTGCCGCTTGCCTTGTGCGTGCCGCCGTTGCCATGTCCGGTCAAGAATATGTAGGTAGCAGTTGGCCAGTAGCGGAGAGATCACGCCGCCTTGCGGCGTACCTGTGCGATTGGCTTTGCCGCCGCCCACGGTCTTCTTCACTCCGCGCTCGTCTTCGCCGATGACCGGGGCTTTGAGCCATTGCTTGATGAGGTGCAGGATGCCCCCATCAACGATGCGCTCGGCCACCACGGCCATCAGTTTGGCGTGCGGAATGCTGTCAAAGTATTTCGACAGGTCGGCGTCGATGACTTGGGTGTAGCCGGCCCAAAGCGTGTTGGCGATGTCGTCCACAGCATCGTGGGCCGATTTCTTCGGCCGGAATCCGTACGAATGCGGACAGAAGTCGGCTTCAAAGATCGGTTCGATGATGAGTTTCACCGCCATTTGCACGACCCGGTCTCGGATCGTCGGGATACCCAGCGGCCGCAGGCTGCCGTCCGCTTTGGGGATCATAACGCGCCGCACCGGTTGAGCTCGGTAGGTCTTGTCTTTCAGATCACGGGCCAGTTCCCGCAGAAACGTGTCTACCCTGATTCCGCGCTCTATGGCCTCGACGCTGATCCCGTCTACTCCGGGACTGCCTCGGTTGGCGCGAACACGTCGCCATGCGTGATTGAGGACATCCTCACGGCTGATCTTGTCGTAGAGCGCGTAAAAGCGATAGGCCGGTTCTTGCTTGGCCTTGGCATACAGCTTCCTCTGTAGCGTCCTGATCGCATCCGGGGTGGTTAGCGACATGGCAATCCCCTGATCCTCCGCTCTTCGGTTGCCTGAACAAAGCAGGGTCCCTTCCCTCGTCCGGGGTTATGTCGTCCCTCGAACTCAAACGGTACTATGCACCCCTCCGACTCCCGTCTCGGGCCACGGCGCTTTCGTTGCCTTATACGCAGCGGTCGGTGGTCTCCCCACCCTCGCAGACGGGTCTCCAGCACTGGGCAATATGTCTTCGAGAATATGCCGACCCTGCTACCCCGGGAGTCGATGAACGCCACTTCCGTTGTTTCAGCATCCACCCACCGGCCTTCCCCTTCTGACCACAGGGTCGGCTTCTCCAGTTCATTGACGAGGCTACTCATAGGTTCACTTGCGTTTCGGCCTGCTCTCTTGCTGTGTGGAAACTCACGACCCCGGATTGCTCCAGCGCCGCTTCCTCACGCTACCAAGGCGTACGGACAACTCCTTGGACGGGACTCGAACCCGCTAGACACACTGCTGTTACTGCGAACGGTCAGGCATGATTATTGACTTATTTTGACCAGTCGCATCCAATCCGTTCGCTACCGATGTGCCGAGGCTGTATAACCAGCAGGGGAACTACTGGGTCAAGCTGAGCGCGAATCTCGCTGGTCTGTCTGGTTCATTTCGGTTCTTTGGTTTGTTTGGTTCATTTCGTTTTCCAATCAGACAACCCAATGAACGAGACAAACGAAATAAACCAAACAAACGAAATGAACCAGTTTGGTCTCACCCTACGGCGCCGGAAGTCCCTACAGCCCCAGCAGTCCCACGAATCCCTACGGCCGCGGCCTCAGAATTGAAGGACGCTGACCAGTCGCTGCACCGCTCCACTTGAACTCTGGCCTCAACTATCCGTGCGTTATCCTACTTAAGCAGGATCGAAGCGTCTCCATCCATGTGCTAGTCTTCTGGACTGGTTCTATGGAAAAAAGAGGTGTTCGCTCTTGTCGTTCACGCTATACCCTCTCAATCTCTCCGGCCAGATATATGGCAGCCCGATGCCCTTTGGGCTGTTTGATCCCGATGGCAAACTCCTTCACGATTTGAAAGCAGTCAACATTTCCGCAATCGTTCTCCTGGCAGAAATAGAGGAGTGCAGGGAGAAGACGGGAAGAGATTTGCTGTCGCTCTATCGAGGGCAAGGCCTCACGGTCTTTCCCCTTCCCACTCCAAACTACGGGGTCCCTTCCAATGGCCAGCTCGTTGATGTGCTGAAGCAAACGCGTACGTTCGCATCGGAGGGTCACAACATCCTGATTCATTGCTCTGCAGGACTCGGGCGAACGGCCCTGTTTGCCGCCTTGCTGGCCAAGCATGTCTTGGGCCTATCAGGAGCAGCAGCAATCGAATGGCTCGCCCGACACAAGCCTGACGCGCTTCTTACGCCAGCTCAAATCATATTGATTCTGACATGAACAGCGATAACGACAGCGTGCCAACCGAGGAGGGGACATGGCCAATCGATTAGAGAGTCTTCCGGTCAAAGAACAACGTGGTAGCCGGACTCGCTGCGTGTTGTTCACGGAAGGTACACGCGAAGAAGTTGCCAAGCGGCTGACTGCCTTAGTCGCACCACATGCCGTCGTCGATCCGACGCGCCATGTCTGGGCTCCGAAAGGTTTTTCCGATCCAGCCGAAGGGAAGTTAGGCGACACCGCGCCATTCTTATCAGGCACGCAGCGAGAAGAGATTTCGAACTGGTGGCTGGCCGTTAGACACGCTGCCGCTAATACCCCAAACTGGGACATTATCAGTCAGGCGACGATTGGTGGCCGGGAAGGACTGATCCTCGTTGAGGCAAAGGCCCACGATAAGGAGCTGACAAAAGAGGCGGGCGGTAAACTGTTCGACGCAAACGCTTCTCAGGACAGTACCTCTAACCATAAGGGAATTGGTGCCTGCATTGACGAAGCCAGCCGGTCTTTATCCTCGGTCAGTGGTCTTGCCTGGCATCTCTCCAGAGACTCCCATTACCAAATGTCTAATCGTTTTGCCTGGTCATGGAAAGTCACCACGATGGGCATTCCCGTGATTCTTGTCTATCTTGGTTTCGTCAAAGCAGATGAAATGAAAGACCGCGGCATACCTTTTGACAATCACGAACAATGGAAACAACTGGTTGAGTCTCAAAGCCAGACTTTGTTTCCGAATGCAGTCTGGGGAAGCGCTTGGGGTGTGAATGGAGTTCAGTTGATCCCTCTTATTCGCAGCGAGACTCGGGCCATCGGTTAAGCCACTGTGTTCTTTAAGCCCATTTTAGAGCAAGGGGCAAATTCAATGGGGGTAGCGTATGGAAATTAGCAAGAAACCTTGGCCGATTCTCTCGGTATGCGGAATCAAGAAGCGTATTGACACCAATCCAGATTTTCAGCGACCGGCCGTATGGAGTCGATCTCAGAAGCAACTTTTGATCGATACAATTATCCGAGGGTACGATATTCCGAAACTCTATTGGCGAAAGATTGGGTCCAATCCAGATAAGTATGATGTGGTGGACGGCCAACAGAGACTACGATCCATTTTTGAATATCAGAATGGGGAGTTCCCCCTCAGCAAAGACTGTGACCCTATCGATGATATAGACCCGAGCAAGATGAAATATGCCGATTTGCCTGATGACCTACGATTAAAATTCGACACCTATAGTTTGGATGTCATTGTCCTAAGTGCCACTGGGGAGGATGAAGTCCGCGAGATGTTTCTCAGACTCCAGAACGGGACAACGCTTAAGGCTCAAGAGCGGCGCAATGCGATGCCAGGGAACATGCGAACCTTTGTAAAGCAGCTCGCTCTTCATCCGTTCTTTGGACATTGTGGCTTCTCGAATTCTCGGTTTACTTTTGATCATGTTGCGGCACAATTGACCGCTGTTGAATTGAACGGTGGACCTTGCAATGTAAAGAATTCAAACTTAAACACGGTGTACGAAAAAGAGGTTAGCTTTGACCCTACTTCCGCCAAGGCCAAGAAAATTAAGAGGGTTTTGGATTTCCTCTTGGAGGCGTTTCCTGAAAAAACTCCTGAATTGGAACGATACAGTGTCATGTCGTTATATTCCCTCGTGTCGCACTGCATGGAAAAATATGTCCTGCAAGGTCGGCCAAAGGATTTAGCCAATTGGTTTCTTGCTTTCGAGGCCAAGCGTGCAACTGAGGAGGAGCTTCCGGAGGATCAACGAGACCCAGAATTCCTGTCTTACAAGGAGAGAACGAGCCACAGCACTGATGCGCAGGACTCACTTGAATGGCGTCAAGATTTCCTCTTGCGAAAGTTTTTTGAACAGGTGCCGGATATCCAACCAAAAGATAACCAGCGTTTATTCTCACACGAGCAACGGCTGGCAATCTTCCGTAGAGACCAGGGCCTGTGCAGAGTCAAAACCAAGTGTGAAGGCATTAAATGCGAATGGGACGCATGGGAAGCTGATCACATCACAGCATGGTCAAAGGGTGGGAAGACAACTGTGTCTAATGGGCAAGTGGCCTGCTTGCCCTGCAATTCATCCAAAGGGGATCGGTAGCAGGATAAAGGAGCAACTAATGCAAATTCTTGATGTGGTCGATTCCGGGAGAAACTATTCTTACAGAAAAGGAAAAGGGATCGGGAATCTTTTCTTCAGATCTGAAACGCACCATCCAAACTTGCTTAGTCTGTCTTTAGGGACGAGGGCTGGCTAGAGGGTCTCCCACTGCGCGCGTCCACCGCTTACTTTCTCCCAGTTCACCCGCAAACCAAGTAGAGGTGTGAGGAGCTTTCGACTGCGGCCCCCGGGGGATTGGGGGTCAGGCACGACTATTGACTTATTGGAGCCGGAACAAAGAAAAATGGTTGTGAGTCGTTTCTCGCCGCACGCCATCAACGACGACCTCGCCGCCGCGTTGGACCAGGTTCGATGATGTGCGAGGGGGCGTGAGCGTATCTGGTCTATCTGGTTCATCTGGTCTATCTAGTTCTTCTGGTTGATCTGGTTTCTTTTGTTCAGGGAACGAAACCAACCAGAGAGACCATCCCATTTCGCTTCGCTTGCGCCGCTGCCCTTGAAGTTTTGAGCGGCGACGTGTACGTCTGTCGGTGTCGTGCAGTCGGCGGGGAACGGTTAGGTCTTTGGCTAGCGAGGATCGGCCTCGATCATGAGGTCGGTTCGGGAGGCAGTGACGGCGGCGTTGAGGGTGGCTATGCTGCCACGCGTTTCTTCGGTCCTCGCTTGGTGTGGGTCGTCAGGCGTCGAGTCGCCTCGGACATTTCGAGGAGTGAACGCAACGCAGCATTGACCGATGCGGAGTCACGAAAGGCATTGGCAACATCGGGCTCAAGTACGGCGACGTTTGCCCCTTCCTTGATCAGTCGACGGTAGTATTTTCCTCGAACCGCGTGTGTGTAGTCGAAGGTATACTCTGCCCGCATGTTGTCTGACGGTGGTGGTCCTTTACGTTTCATGGCGTTTCCTCTCTCCCGCTGTCGCTCAGCGGGCACTGATGATTCCTACCGCAGTTCCTCGATCCGTATGGGCAACGATCAGTAACCGTCCACGGGCGGAGTATCCGATTGTGAGATACCTGCGTTCCCCGGTGGAATGGTCCGGATCAGTAATTGTGGCCGCGAGTGGATCATAGAACACGGTTACGGCTTCGTCGAATGAGGCTCGGTGCTTCTGTAGGTTGCGCCGTGCCTTGTCACGATCCCATTCGAACTGAATTTGTATATTGTAAAGAACTGACTTTGAACTGTCTATGAAGTCAGACAAGACAATGGCTCGGGAGTCTTTCTCGCCGCACGCCATCACCGACGACCTCGAAGCCGCGTTAGACCAGGTTCGATGATGTGCGAGGGGGCGGGAAGGGGCCGACCTTCGAGAGTGCTGAGGGTTGAGTGCTGGGTTCTGAGTGCTGAGTGAAGAAGGTGGGTAAGACAACGTCTCGTCGCGCTCCTGCGTTAAGCTGTTGCAGGCTGGACATTGGCTGTGTGCGGGACTACCATGTGCAAAAGAAACCTCTTGATGAGAGATGACCATGAGCGAATTGATCTTTGTGGTAGAAGAGGCTCCTGAGGGCGGGTACATTGCACGCGCGCTCGGGCAGTCTATCTTTACGGAAGCGGATACGCTGGCTGAATTGCCGGGGAAAGTCCGTGAAGCGGTTCGCTGTCACTTTGAGGAGGGGCAAGCACCAAAGGTCGTCCGCCTGCACCACGTCCGCGAGGAAGTTATTGCCGTATGAAGAAGAAAAGCGGCCAGGCGACTTAATCCGAGGCCGTCCCGCCAGTCCCGCCGCCTCAGGTATCGCCCACATCTGAGTGTCCATCCCCACCGCGCCGCCGATGGCGAAGCACAGTGCTGAGCGTTGCGTGCTGAGTCCTGAGTGTTTCTCTAAACTGCTGAGTGTGGGGTGTGGGGCACATACATACTTGGGCGCAATGTGAGCTGAAGGAACGACAAAGAGGCCAGGATTCGCTTCTCGCCGCCGCAACGGCCTGCCTGACGTGTCTTTTCTGGAGCATGTCACGGTGATGAGGGCTGGTAGGTTTGTAGAGATCCTGCGATGCGCGCTCGCCTTACCTCGAACGTCCCTGTTAACATACACACTCCTCACCTAGATATAGTTAAGGAAACGCCAGCCATGTCGACACCCGCACAATCGAATGCCGTACTTGTCGCGATCCGCACCCCTCGCGTGACCGTGGAGGAGCTGGAGAGCTCGCTGCAAGAGCTCACCCGTCTTGTGAAGACCCTCGGGCACCATGTCGTGGGCCAGGTGACGCAAAAACGGAGTTCCGATAAATATGCATCGGTCCTGGGTCAGGGGAAACTCGCCGAATTGGCACAGTGGACCGGTGGCACGGGGAAAGTCGCGGTGGCGTTTGAACGGCCGATGCATAAAGCGGCGTCGAAGCGCGAGGCTGAAGCCTCGGACGTCACGGAGGAATCAGACGACGACGATTCGGATGACACGATCGAGGCCGCCCCGGCCCCTCGCGAACAGGCGCTGATCGTCATCGTGGATTGTGATCTGTCGCCGTCTCAGTTGAAAAATCTTGAAAGTGCCGCCGGCGTGCCGGTGCTCGACCGTACCGGCGTCATCATTGAGATTTTTAGTCAACATGCTCGCACCAGAGCGGCCCGACTTCAAGTCGAGATCGCGCGGCTCAATTATCTTGCGCCACGTTTGCGTGATACCCGTGGTGGCAGCGAGCGGCAAGGCGGGGGAGTCGGAGCCAAAGGGTCAGGAGAGACGAGTCTTGAGCTCGATAAGCGCAGAATCCGCGATCGCCTGAAAGAACTCAGGGCAGAATTAGTGTCGATCGGGGACGAGCATCAGACGCGCCGCGCGAGACGGGAACAGGAATTGACGGTCGCCCTCGTCGGGTATACCAATGCCGGCAAATCCTCGCTGATGCGCGCGATGACGGGCATCGATGTGCTCGTGGCCGACAAGTTGTTCGCCACACTCGATACCACGATCCGGCCCCTGTATCCTGAGACACGTCCCAAAGTGCTCATGAGCGATACGGTAGGATTCATCAAAAAACTCCCGCATGATCTGGTGGCGTCGTTCAAGTCGACGCTGGATGAAGCGGCCAGTGCCTCGCTGTTGCTGTTTGTCGTCGATGCCTCAGATCCCTCCTTTCGGTCCCAACTCGACGTCACGCGGACGGTGTTAGCCGAAGTCGGCGCTACGGATATTCCCAGCCTCGTGGTGTTGAATAAACGGGATCGTCTCGGACCGGACGAGCTTGCGGCCCTGAAGGCGGAATATCCGGACGCCTTTTTTCTGTCCACGAGAAGCCAGGACGATCTGCAGGCGCTCCGTGAGCGCATTTTGGGGTTCTTTGAGCGCGAGATGGTCGACGAGGAATTACATATTCCGTTTACGGCTCAAGGGGTCGTGGCAGAGATCCGCGCCAAGATGCGGATCTTGTCCGAAGCCTATGATGCCGAGGGACTCACGATACGGGTGCGCTCGACCCCAGAGAACCTAGCAGGTATCAAAAAGAAGCTCGCGCGATGAGGCGAGGATTGCGCCATCACCCAACCCTCCTCTGACTATCCGTCCCCACTACGCCGCTGGCGAAGCACCGCGCTGAGTGCCGAGACTTGCCGTGTGAGTCTATTCCTGAATGCTTGCGTGCCTGTCAGTTCATTCATCTTTCCCACGCGCTTCACCAGCCTGATTTTGTCCACAGTCCTGATCTAATCGAGCACGTACAAACAAAGGGGTCGCCCATCTCGAAGGCTCCGGTCAAGCGGCACAGCACACTCAATCTGTGAATAGCTATTCATGTGAGGGCATGGTAGAGTGTCGGTGTTTCATAGCGGCGGGCCTCGCGTGAAACATCAAATCAAACGGCCCATTTCGGATGTTGTTGTTACCGAGAATCTGATCGGAAGTCTGACCTAGGTCGCTTTGTATTTGCGTCTTCGGCCCTCTCCTTCCCCTCTTGAAGCTGTTCTCGAGTTCCCCACAATATCAATTTCAGAAGGAGGACCCCCATGGGTTCAAAACTTTATGTTGGCGGGTTGCCCTATACGGCAACTGAGTCGGAGTTAACCACCTTGTTCGCCGCACACGGGACTGTCGAGTCCGCGCGTGTGATCACGGACAAGTTTACGGGACAATCGCGAGGCTTCGGCTTCGTCGAAATGGCCACGCAGGATGAAGGTAAGGCGGCGATTACTGCCTTGAACGGCACAGAGATGGGCGGACGCCCGTTGACTGTGAACGAAGCCAAGCCACAAGAACCCCGCACCGGCGGTGGTGGCGGCGGCGGCGGACGCTTTGGCGGCGGCAACGATTCCGGCGGTCGCAACCGGTTCTAAGCACCACGCAACGAGCGGGGCGTCTCATCTGAGGCGCCCCGCCTTCACCCAGAGAATCGCACCCATCCCGGCCTGCTGATTGAAGGACGCGATCCATCCGCTGAGCCGTTTCATCTGTTCACATGGCTGCTTGACACCTCCCGACGGTCGGCATAGCCTTCGTTGTACAACAGCATGTGTGGACGTTTTACCCAAACCGCCTCGCCTGAGGTGATTGCCCAACAGTTTGCACTCACCGATCCGCCCCTGTTCACACCCCGTTACAACATCGCGCCGTCTCAACCCATTGCGGCGATACGGATCGATCCCGACAGCACCACACGCACACTCGTCATGCTCCGTTGGGGGCTGATCCCGTCCTGGGCCAAAGACCCCAAGATAGGGAATCACTGCATCAATGCGAAAGCCGAGACCGTGGCAGAGAAACCGTCGTTTCGATCCGCTTTCAAGAAACGCCGCTGCCTCATCGTGGCGACGGGGTTCTATGAATGGCACGTGCAAGGCCGCGCCAAACAACCGATGTGGATTGGCTTACGGAACCAGCAACCCTTCGCCTTTGCCGGGCTATGGGAACAGTGGACGCCCTCTGACGGACAACCCCTTGAGACCTGTACGATCATCACGACAGAACCAAACAACCTCATGGCTCCAATTCACAATCGGATGCCGGTGATTCTCGCCCCCACGGCCTACGACCAATGGCTGGACCCCACCTTTCAACAGACCGAACCCCTCAAGGCTCTCCTGCGTCCCTATCCAAGCGAGGCACTCATGGCCTACGCGGTGAGCACCCTGGTCAATAACCCTCGCCACGATGCCCCGCAGTGCCTTGAGCCGGTCCCGGTGTAGGGAGTACACTACCAGCCTTACTCGCTGTGAGGTCTATCCATGATGGTCGATGCGATCTACGCGCCGGATCTCTCGACGCGCTATGCGCTGCCGGTGTTTCTGGGACGACTGCCTGCCGGGTTTCCTTCACCCGCTGACGACTATATCGAGGGCAAGCTCGACCTCAACCGGCATCTCATCAAACACCCTGCTGCGACGTTTTTTGTGCGCGTGACAGGCGACTCGATGACCGGCGCGGGGATTCATTCCGGCGACTTGCTCATCGTGGACCGCTCGCTCGAAGCCGTGGATGGGAACGTGGTGGTGGCGGCGCTTGATGGCGAACTCACGGTCAAGCGACTCTCCAAACGAGAGGAGACCGTACGCCTGCTTCCTGCCAATACCAACTATCAGCCGATTGAGGTTCAGGCGCACCAATCATGCGAAATTTGGGGTGTCGTCACCAACGTCATCCACGCGCTCTGAGTGCCCATGCCGCCCATTTTTGCCCTCGTCGATTGCAATAATTTCTACGCCTCCTGTGAACGGGTCTTTAACCCCATTCTCAGAGGAAAGCCCCTTGTCGTGCTGTCCAACAATGACGGCTGTGTGGTGGCTCGGTCCAACGAAGCGAAGGCATTGGGCATCGGGATGGGCGTCCCGGAGTTCCAGATTCGTCCTCTGCTCCGCGCCCATCATGTCCAGGTGTTTTCCAGCAACTATGCGCTCTACGGCGATATGTCACAGCGGGTGATGGAGACGCTGGAACAGTTCTGTCCTGATCTCGAAGTGTATTCGATTGACGAAGCCTTTTTGAGTCTAGTGGGGTTTGAACGGCGAAATCTGACGGACTATGGGGGACAGCTACGCCGGACCGTGAAGCAATGGACGGGCATTCCTGTCTCCGTCGGCATTGCTGAGACGAAGACTCTCGCCAAGCTCGCCAACCGTGTAGCAAAACGGACACCTGACACGAATGGTGTGTTCGACCTACTGGCCTGTCCTGAGCGAGACGCGTTGCTCGGTCGGATTGCTGTTGAAGACGTGTGGGGAATCGGACAGAACCATGCCCACATGCTCATGCAGCACGGCATCACGACGGCCTTCCAGTTGCGCCAGACCGATGACCAGTGGATACGGAAACGCATGGGGATTGTGGGTCTTCGGCTGGTGATGGAGTTGCGCGGAGTCTCCTGTCTGGACTTGGAACAATGCCCCGCCCCCAAGCAAAGCCTCACCTGCTCACGGGCTTTCGGGAGGCACATCAGCACCCTGTCGGCAATGGAGGAAGCCGTTTCGACCTACACCTCGCGGGTCGCGGAGAAACTGAGGCGTGAACGACTGGCCGCCACAGCGATGACGGTCTGTCTCACCACCAACGAGTTCAAAGAGGGGCCACAGTACAGCAACGCGCTCACGCTGACGTTGCCGATTGTCACGGACAGCACCGCCGACCTCATCCGGTGCGCGCTTCAGGGAATCCGCGCCATCTACCGAGACGGGTATCGCTACAAGAAGGCGGGGGTGCTACTGACGGGCTTGGTCCCTGCCGGGCAGACACAGGCCGATCTATTCGATGACCAAGACCGCGGGAAGTCCAAGCGGCTCATGGCGGCCCTGGATGCCGTCAATGATCGATGGGGGGCCGGCGCTCTCCGCTATGCGTCGAGCGGGATTAATAAAACATGGCAGACCCAGTTTCACCGCCGGTCACCGGCCTACACGACTGACTGGAATGCCCTTCCCGTCGTGACCGCCTAACGCAGCACACAACCATTTCCCCACCTCGACGCTTGCGCCATTTTCAGTACCAGCCTACAATGTGCCGTCCTACGAGGCTCTCATGCCCTTCATGCTTCGTCTCTACCAACGCTTTCCCGTGTACTGCCCCGCCACGTACCACGCTGGCCCAATTCAAGGGCAAGGCACTGTCTGGAACTTTTCGCTGAGCGGGTGGAAACTCTCGGGCGATATTCCCCTGCAAGTTGGGCAAACCTGTTCCTTGACCGTCAATTTGCCGATCGAAGAGAGCATCGTTGTCACTGCTGCGGTCGTGCGCTGGGTCCGGGGTCGGGAGTTCGGTCTGGAAACCGTGTCGATTGAGAGGCAGACGCATAGCCGGATGGAGCACGTCATCAAACGGCTCATAGAGGTATCCGCTGAGAGTATCGAATGAGCAACAACCGCTCCAACCGTGACAACAGACCTCTCGCGGAAGCCATCGTCTCCAATCGATGCATGATAGGGTGTATACTCACGGGGAACTCATTCCCTTGACTCGATTACGGGATGGCGTGGAGAAGCAGTTTCCTACGGTACTGAAGGCGGTGGCCTTTCCCCGCTATCGATAGACTTCGACCCAAACGGAGGATGACTCTTATGAGCACAGAATCAGAAGACGCTTTCGTCAAAGAGAATCAACAAGTCATTCGAGACTATCTGATCGGAAAGTTCAAAGGGTTTGAGGTCACCGACACGCCTAATCCTCCACTCTCACACATGTTTGTCGTGACGAGATCCGCAGAGGAACGATACAGCGTAAAGGTTACATGGCCACAGATTTCAGACAGTTGCAACACCCCTGCCAGGATTGAACAGCTCCTTGTGGCTCACGATGTAGCGGGCAGGATGAGAGGTAAATCTCAGGGAGAGTATTTCTCGTGGGGAAACTATTAGGCCTGGGGCTGCTACACCCAAGTTCACCGTCAACAGCTTTGGAGTGAGCCCTGTTTTGTCGCCAGTGCCCCTTGCACCGTCCTTTGCATCCTTCCTACAATATGCCTCCCTGCGAGGTTCCGAGGCCCTCCTTGATTCGCGCCAGAGACCCGCATGTTATACGGCATCCGAGTAAGCGCGGCACTCAACGTCTGCTTTCGACCCAACAGGTGTCAGGAGGACACGGTAGTGATCGAGTTCTTGCTTACCCGTCCTGAAAGGAACGTCGAGAGATGATTTCAGCACTCAGAACGATCGGGGTGCGAACCTATGTACAGCGAGGTGTGGTGTTGACGCTCACGAGGAAAACGCCGCGCCTCATTCTTCTCGCATGCCTTGCGATGGCTTTGCTGGCGACGATAGCCTCCGTGGCTCAGCCGGTTCACGCCGCAGGCGGAGGGCAGACGAAGGTCCGGCGCATATCGACGCAGTTCATCGCGGCGTTGGGCGATCCTGGTGCGACCTCCGGGAGCGGCGCGCAATCGTGGGGTCTGTGGCCTCTGGATCCGGGGCCTCGGGGCGTCGAGCTGAACCGCTATCAACGGTTGAAGGATGCAGGTGGCGTCGCCCCGGCGCGCTGGAAATTCGACGGCACGGACTGGTGGCTGGAGGAACACGGCTTGATCATGGAGCAGCCGACCTTTCCGCTCCCTCCCGGCAAATACATGGTCACGGGCGCCCGCGACGTGACGGCTATGCTGACCATTCATCCCGCGGACAGGAATGGCGACAGCCGCTGGGAGCTCGATAAAGGCGCGACGCTCTACGATGTGACGCACCTGGCCTGCCGCTCCGCGCGCTATACACCGGCGACGGGTGGTAATTCGTGCTCGCCGGTAAACGCGCAGAAAACGGCGTTTCCAGTTGCGCCAGGGGGAACGATGCCTCCGGTCGAGGGCTGCACGAAGCAGGACTATGCGGTGCTCATCGTGATCGGCCTAGGCGTGGAAAATTGAACGCCGGTGACGACGGATGACAAGGAACGCAACAACGCCTTCACGGGCAAGATCCTCAAGGTCACTGTGGGTGTGAAGCCGATCGAAGCCCCAGGTCTTCCTGAGAGGCTACCAACACGCTGTGTTCAGGTAAATTTACGATATCCTGATGTCCTATGGTTTTTATCGCCAGTGAATTTTAACCATGCAAGAGAGACAACGCTGACCAGCAAATTCTACCGTGGCGCCCTTACAACCCATCCCACATATTGAACTAGAAATTGAGGGATGCACAAATCCATACTGCCGAAACCTGCTGATTGAAGGACTCTGTTCCTGCCATTGAACCGTTCCGCGCGATCTCATGACTGCTTGATAGTCCACATAGCCGGCCTGTCTTGCGGATTGATCGCTCTCTCTCCTACAATGCGACTTCTTGTGAGGCCCCTATGCTTTTCTCGATTCGTTTCTTTCCGTCAATCGCACTTCGACTCCCTGTCGTCCTTGTGCTGTCGATCGTCTGTATCGCCATCCCGGCAAGGGCCGACTTTCAGGCTGGTATGGATGCCAATAACCGTGATGACTACGCCACAGCCTTGCATGAGTGGCGCCCCCTCGCCGACCAGGGAGATGCCCTCGCGCAGTATAACCTCGGCCTGCTGTATCGCAAAGGCCGTGGCGTACCGCAGGACGATGTGCAGGCACGGCAGTGGTTCGCAAAAGCAGCGGCACAGGGACAGGCCAAGGCGCAGTTCAACCTGGGGACGTTGTACTATAACGGAGAAGGCGTCCCAAAAGACTATCAGCAGGCTCTACGATGGCTCCGTTTGGCCGCAGACCAAGGCGAAGCACTCGCCCAAACGAAAATTGGCGTCATGTACGATGATGGCCGGGGTGTGCGGCAGGATATTGTCCAGGCGTATAAGTGGTACAGTCTGGCAGCAACCAACGGGGATAAACCAGCGTCCCTACTTCGTGATTCGCTCGCCCATCAAATGAGCAAGCCCCAGATTGCCGAGGCACAAAAGCTGGCGCAGGAGTGGAAGCCGGTAAAGAAATGAGCAACGACATGCCCCACAAGCGAGCGCATGTCTCTCGAAGATGCCACCCTTCCAACATGTGAGAGCTCGCGGCCATTGTGGAACTACTTGCACTGCTGTGGCTCGGCGCAACGCACGACCTCTACGACATCGTCACCGAGTCCGGCGCCTGTTCACCGTAAAAGCTCGCTCGATCCCCACCATCCCCTCCCTGGGTTAGGGAAATGGTTCACAGCTGTACCTGCCGAGGTCTTGCTGGGATGACTGTTGAATTTCGACCGTTGTATAAACCCTGTGGAAAGAGTATTTTCCCAACCTTGGCAATTCGAATGGGGGCTCTATGAAACAGTTCCGACTCTTCTCCGTGACTGTGCTGCTGTTTCTTTCGTGCACATCGCTGGCTTCGGCAGAAATCCTCGCCCTTCTCAACTATGAAAGTAAGCCAGACCAGCCGGTGAGACGCGAAGGGATCGCGATCATGGACATTGACCCCGAGTCGTCGGACTTTGGGAACATATTGATGGAGATTCCTCTTCCATCCGACCTTGTCGCTCACCACATTTTCTTCAACCGCGATCGGACCAAAGCCTACGTCACGGCTTTAGGGAAAAGCCTCTTGCATGTCATCGACCTTACACAATTCCCCTATCGGCTGCGCGCCATCGCCGTACCGGATTGCCTGGTCTCGGAAGACCTGGCGGTATCGGAAGATAACCGGACATGGTACCTCACCTGTATGGGCTCGAGCGCGGTGATTATGGGCGATGCCGTGAACGATATGCCGATCAAAACGATCAGTGCGGCTGGACCGGCAGGGGCCTTTATCCTGAATCCCCACGGCATTGCGATTCACAATGGTATCGATCGGGTCCTCGTCACCAGCACCGTCAAGCCGGATGATATGGCGCAAGCGGGTGAGACGGTCACGGTGTTGGAGGCTAGTACCGGGAAGGTGTTGTCCACACACAAGGTCTCATTAAAACCGTCTCCTGCCAAAGCTGCCCCTGTCGAAATCATGTTTGCCCCGAAAACGAATCCGCCGGTGGTGCACATTACTAATATGTTGGAAGCGACGCTGTGGGCCGGGGTCTGGGATCCGAAAACCCAGTCGTTTTCCTTCTACCAGGTCGATGACTTTGGCCCGAGGGAGCAAGGGGTGCCGCTGGAAATGCTCTATAACTCAACGGGAGACCGCTTGTACGTCACCACGGCCAAGCCTGGGTTTGTCAATGTGTACGACAATACCGACCCACGACAGCCGAAGTTTCTTCAAGCGATTCCGGCCGCTCCAGGCGCCCATCATACGGTCCTCTCGCCCGATGAACGTTATCTGTTCGTCCAAAACAGCCTGCTCAATTTGGAAGGTATGAGCGACGGGTCCATCACGGTGATCGACCTGGCGAAGGGTGGGAAGGTGCTGAGGAGCATTGAGACGTTGAAAAGTCAGGGGTTCAACCCCAACTGCATCATGCTGCTTCCGAATCATTTCCAGCAGGCCGGCGTCCGTACAAGCCGGATTCTCGAGTGAACCGGCGGTAAGAGGTTGCTTCACGTGCGGTCCCACGAAGCCCCCATGCCATTGACGCTTCGTCCCTCCCGTCGAATCTCCGTTCAATCTTCCGTAATCCATGCCTCGCCCGGAGCCATGCACATGAAACGATTGCTCCTGATCGCACTCCTGGTGCTGAGTAGTGGGCCTGCGCATGCTGAGTGGATGTCGTTTGGTGCAAGCGATGGGGGAACGACTGTGTACGCGGATCCAGCCACCATGCGTCGCGAAGGAGATCGGGTGAAGATGTCGGTACTGTTTGACTTCAAGACAGTACAAACGAAGGCGGAGGTCTCCTATTTGTCGGCAAAAGCACAGATGGAATATGACTGCGCCAAACCGCGCTTTGAAGGGCTTGTGGTCACGTATTTTTCTGACAATAAGGGGAATGGCCAGTTGCTGGATCGCAGCACAGGAAAAGGCACTTGGCTACGCATTTCACCGGGCAGCCTCGACCAAGCGCTCTGGAAACTTGCCTGCGGCGAAAAGTGATCGCGCAGGCGCAGGCGGCAACATGTCTCTCGAAGACGCCATGATCTCAAACATCTTGGCTGATCGCAGCCCTTGTCGACGTGGGGAAGTTGACGGCAACAGGACATTGGGCAAGAAGGTCACACGACGTGGGCCTGCCTATCGCCGTAAGAACGCGAGCCATCGCCACAGATTCAGCAGGCTCGCGAGGGAGGCTGCCACATAGGTTAGCGCGGCCGCAGTGAGGATACGGCGAGCTCCCTGCTCGTCTTCAGGCGATAGATAATTTTTTTGCTGGAGTATCGGCAGTGCGCGCCTGAAGCTGGCGTCCCACTCGACCGGAAGCGTGACGAGATGCACCAGCGTAGCGATCCCCATCGTCGCGATCCCGGCGACCAGAACGACGACAGCAGCCACAGGGGTCTGAGCCAACGCCGCCGCGATGGGAATGCCCATCATCACGATCCCGCCAAGCTTTTGCGCTCCCTGCGCGACCCGCACCAGTCGCGTGCGCTCCGTGAACGGTTGGTAGCCCGCCCGGTCTTGGATGGCATGTCCGACCTCGTGAGCGGCAACGGTGATCGCGGTGAGGGATTTCCCATTGAATTTATCGGGCGTCAGGCGGACCGCTTTGGCCTCAGGATCGTAATGGTCACCCAGCTCGGTGGCTTCCACCTTGATGTGCGTCAGATCTAACTGATCGAGCAGGTGGCGCGCTAACTCCGCTCCCGTTCCCGGATAGTCAGGACGGGGGGTACTGTGCTTGGCAAAGACCCGCCTGGTCCAGAGTTGCGGACCGAATACCACGACCGCGACAATGATCAACAGCAGGACGAGTCGCACCCTCTACACCCTCCCCTATCAAACGAAGCATTCGACAGGGCCATCGGCACACACTTCTGTGGAGTCGATCCCTTGTTCACTCACGATAGCACAGTGGATAGGCGGAAGAGACAGGTAACCCAAGAGACCTCTTACGGTCTGGATGCGCTTGAGGCGTATGGTGTGGATCGCTCAATCTGAGGACCGCAATCGGTCGTGACGATGCAGCATGGCCAACTATGAGGCTTGAGCAAGACTTTCAACTGCGGAGATCAAACGGTAAGTATTCTCTTGCCGCAGGCCCGGTGTAAAGAGCCCGTGGCCTAATCAGCCGGTTATGGTCCTGCTGTTCGATGACATGCGCGCACCAGCCGGTGATCCGTGAACAGACAAAGACAGGGGTGTAGAGTTCTCGCGGAATCCCCATCAGGAGATAGGCTACCGCCGTGTAGAAATCGAGGTTGGGGTAAAGCCCCTTCTCCTGCTGTACGACCCGATCGATCGTCGCTGCAATCTCGTACCATCGGTGGTCGTAGCAGATCCGGCCGAGGGATTCGGCATGCTGCTGAATGATCGCGGAACGAGAATCCCCTTTCTTGAGCACCCGATGGCCAAAACCCATAATCCGCTGTTTCTTGGCGAGCGACTCCCGCACCCATTGCTCCGCTCGTTCGGCAGTCTCAATCTCGCAAAACATCTCGGCGACTGCCTCGTTCGCTCCTCCGTGGAGCGGTCCTTTTAGCGTGCCGATAGCCGAGGTGATGGCCGAGTGCATATCCGTCATCGTCGAGGCGGTCACGCGAGCCGAGAAGGTGGAGGCATTGAATTCATGCTCCGCATAGAGCGTGAGCGACACGTCGAGTACCTGGGCCATGGCTTTGGTCGTTTCACCGTCTCTCCGGTCGGTGAGCAGGTACAAGATGTTTTCGGCGAAGCTCAAATCCGCTTGCGGCCTGACAGGAGCCTTCCCGTTGATGAGCCGATAGGCTGTCGCAATGACGAGCGGGATTTGCCCCATCAATCGGATCGCTTTACGCAGGTTGGCATCGTGAGAACAATCTGAGGCATCCGGATCGGCCATACCCAGCAACGAGACACTGGTCCTGAGTATGTCCATCGGATGCGCACCGGGAGGCACCACGCCAAGGAACGCTTCGACAGGACCAGGGAGCATGCAACCGGCCGCGAACTGCGTTGTAAAATCCTGCAACTCGCTTCGGGTCGGCAGCTTGCCGAAGAACAGCAGGTAGGCCACCTCCTCAAAGCGGGCTCTGCCGGCCAGGTCACTGACTGCATACCCCCGATATCGTAATCCCCCTTCGCCCTCATCCACATGGCATAGAGCCGTCTCACCGGCCAGAACTCCATCGAGCCCTGGGCTGTACGTTGCCGTGCGAGCGTCATTATCCGTTGGCATGGTCATCACCCATTGAATAAAATTGGCGATCCCGTTGCTCATACTCTTCATACCGGAGCAGATCGTAGAGTTGCTGCCGAGTCTGCATCTGCTCCAGCAGCCTTCGCTGTGAACCGTGATTTTTCAGTTCAACCAGCACCCGCTCGATCGCCTTCGTTGCCATCCGGAGAGCCGTCACCGGAAAGAGCACCAGCCGATAACCGAGATCTTCGAATTCAGTGACGCTCAGGTAGGGAGTCTTCCCGAACTCCGTCATGTTCGCGACCAGCGGTACTTTGCCGCCTTCCTTGGCGAGTAGCCGGGCAAACGTGCGGAATTCATCGGCAGACTCGAGGGCTTCGGGAAAGATCGCATCGGCCCCGGCATCAATGTAGATTCTTGCCCGTCCCACCGCTGCGTCCATTCCCTCAACGGCACGAGCATCCGTACGGGCGACGATAAAGAAATCCGGGTCGCGCCGTGCATCGCTGCCCGCGCGGATCTTGGCCACCATTTCACTCACCTGGACCAGTCGCTTTCCCGGCAGATGCCCGCACTTCTTGGGCAGCTCTTGATCTTCGATCTGCATTCCTGCCAAACCGGCCTGTTCGAATCCCTGTACGGTGCGCACGACCGAGAGAGGAGGGCCAAAGCCCGTATCCGCATCCACGATTGCCGGAATCGTCACAGCCTTGGCAATGGAAGCGGCATCGGACACCACCTCTGTGAGAGATAATAGCCCGATATCCGGCAGTCCCCGAGCTGCCGAAATCGCAGCGCCAGAGACATAGAGGGCCTCGAACCCGGCGCGCTCGATTTGCATGGCCGTCAAGCCATTGAATGCTCCCGGCAGGACAATGGTCTGCTTATCGAGCAGTTCGCGGAGACGCCGGGCTTTGGATTGAACGGGTTGATCCATCATGATATTCAACGTCGACTGTTCACCTTTAATAAGGGCATCAACGCGCCGACATCTTTTAACTGGTCGAGTTTCCAAACTACATCGATCACCTTGGTCATGCGCGCTCGGTCTAATTTCCCTGCCGCCAATCGGCGAAACTTGTCCTCGACTTCCTGGTCGGACATTCGGTGCTTGGGATGGCCCAGGGGATAGTCCACTTGTTTGACATAGTGGTTCCCCGCCTTCGTCCGCACAGTAATGCGTGTCGCCATCGTCTCCGGATACCGTCCAACGAACTCGGGCTGTGGCACGACGCGCACCTTCTGCATCAGCTCATGCAGCGCCGGGTCGGTCAGCCGTTTGTCATCGAACGAGCGCAACGTGACCTTGCCGTCCAGCAGCGCAACGGCCACGCAGTAGGGGAAGCTGTGATCGGCCGTCTCTCTCGTGCGAGGGTGCCACTTCTCCGGGTCGCGGCCGATGATTTCAATCGCCACATCGTAACTGCCGATTTCAATGTCGGTGATGCCGGCAAGCGCATCGGCCCCTTCGCCTTTGAGCAGACTCTCCCTAAGCGCAAGGGCTGCTTCCACTGCCGTCTGCGCGTGGTATTCCACCGGGTAATGTTTGATATAGGTATCCAGGATCTTGAACGCGACCGGCCCAGACTGCCCCTTCTCGCCGCCAAAGAGCGGAAGATCGAACGGCCCCGACACGAGTTTCATGAAGCCCTTCTCCCCTTCAAAAATAGGAGAGGGGCCTGTCATCCCCCGTTGAGCCAACATGGCTGCGAACACGCCGTTTCGCGCGGCATTCGAGAAGGCACAGGCTTTCCACATGGACATATCCCCGACGCGCGTCTGCCTCAACGCGACATTCGACACCCCTGCGAGGTTGATAGCCTGCAATGTCTGCGCTGCTGAGAGCTTCAGCACCTTGGCTGCAGCAAGAGCGGAGGAAAAGGGGCCGTAGGTCACATGGTCCCAGCCGCGCGGACGCAGCGCTGCCGCGTCGCAGAGGCGGCACTGGACTTCATAGGAGAGCGCGATGGCTTGAATCACTCGCTTGCCGGAAGCATGGCAGGCCTCTCCGACCGCAAGGACTGCCGAAATGTTATCCGAAGGATGCGCTGGTTCCTTCGCAAGATAGGTATCGTTGAAATCGAGATAGCGGACGAGCGCGCCGTTGGCAAATGTGGCAAGATCGGGAAGGGTTTTGTGGCTGGTTCCCCACAGGGTTGCCCCACCTGGCACTTTGACGGCTTGAGCGAGCTGACGGGCGATCCGGCATGGCGACGCAGTGAAGGCCCCAAACGCACAACCCAGGCTGTCCAAGATCCGCCGTTTCACTTCATGTACCACGTCACTGGGCACATCGTCGTCACGAAGGGATTGGCAATACCGACTCAAGCGATCAGCATGCATGGGCTATTTCCTCCCGATCTCTGTCCTCCCTGTACCACTCACGTTACACACAACGTGAATGACTGGTTACCGTTCCACCACAATCGCTAACGCTTCGCCGCCTCCGATACAGAGACTGGCCAAGCCTCGCCTGGCGCCTCGCGCTTCCATGGCATAGAGCAGCGTCGTAATGATCCTCGCACCGGTGGCGCCGATCGGATGGCCCAGCGCGACCGCTCCACCGTTGATGTTCACTTTCTTATGGTCCAGCCCTAGTTCACGATTGATCGCGAGAGAAACGGCTGAGAAGGCCTCATTGATCTCAAATAGGTCGATGTCGCCGAGCGAGAGGCCGGTCTTCTTGAGCACCAGCTTGATCGCCTCGACCGGCGCCATCGTAAACCACTCCGGAGCCAGTGCTGCTCCGGCATAGCCGAGGATGCGCGCCATCGGTGTAAGTCCGAGATGCATGGCTTCCTCTTCCGCCATGACGACCACCGCCGCTGCCCCGTCGTTACAGGAAGGGGAATTGCCCACGGTCAGGACACCGTCTTCCTTAAAGGCCGGCTTGAGTTCACGCATCTTGCTCAGACTGACTCGATTCGGCTCTTCATCATTCGTAACAGCCAAGAGCTCGCCTTTTCGTTGCGGCACCTCAACTGGCACGATTTCCCTCTTGAAAGTCCCGGTTGCAACGGCAGCCTGCGCCCGGCGGTAACTTTCCAAAGCGAAGTCGTCCACCTCTCTTCTGGTGAGCTGATACTTTGCCGCGCAGAGTTCGCCGCCATCGCCCATATGAAAGTTGTTATAGACGTCCCAGAGTCCGTCCTTGACCAGGCTATCCACTAGCTCTGCATGCCCCAGCCGATACCCCTGCCGGGCTTTATCCAATAGATAAGGCGCGCGGGTCATGTTTTCCATGCCGCCCGCTACAACAATCTTTGCATCTCCGAGCGCAATAGCCTGGGCAGCCATAATCAGGGTCTTGAGGCTGGACCCGCAAACCTTGTTGACAGTGGTGGCGCCGACCGAATGGGGAATTCCGGCTCCAATCGAAGCTTGCCTAGCCGGCGCCTGGCCGAGCCCGGCGCTGAGGACGCAACCCATAAACACGTCATCGACACGATCTGGCGGGAGCTGAATGCGTTTCAATGCTTCCGCAATGACAATGCTACCCAACTTGGTAGCAGGTACGGAGCTGAACACCCCACTAAAACTTCCCATCGGTGTTCGCACGGCACTGACGATGACCGCTTGTTGTTTCTTACTCACAGGAATTCATCCCGATGATTCCGTTAAAGATAACCCTTGGCTTTCATGGCTTCGCCCAGCACCCCATTCACAATATCGCTCCTGAATCCATGTGATTCGGTTGTCAGAGGCTGCAAGCGGCATGGGGGAACATCGCTCCGAGGACTTGAGGAAAATCATGCTACGCGCCGGTTCATCATTTCTCAAGTATCGGAACAATCCCTTCCTCAAGCCAGGCATACTCGCCGCCCATAATTGCCTTCGATAGGCGATACACGGTGGAGTCCTTCTTGTGTCCTCGTATTCTTTTCTCCGGAGAAGATGGAGGATGCAAACGATCCTCCATTTCCTGACAGAAATAGGTGGTGAGCTCACGGATCCCTGGCTTGCCCCGCATTTCGGGCTGAGACGCATACCAGATGATCGCAGCCATCGGAAAGATCGCGAGGCTGCCATTGATTAAATCCTGAAGCAGGATCTGCTTATTGTGCAGGCCCTGCCTGTGACGGAGCGTTGCGCTCAGCGTCGATCGTGTCAGACTCCGAGTGGACGATTCGATGAAACGAACCCATCTGGCATAGTCCTCTCCAAACATCCCGGCACTGCTCGATGGAGTAGAAAACGGGAGGCGAGAACGAAACGCCATGCCTGCGTAGTACGATAGCGCCGCAAACTTGTCTGAAGATGACCCTTGAAGGGCAGCGAGACCCTTTTCTATATAGGGAGCGAGGGCCTCGCGCGCCATCCAGATACGCAGAATCTCGCTTGTCCCTTCCCACACCAGGTTAATGCGGGCATCTCGCATCATGCGCATAACTGGGATGCCGAGCTCGCCGTTCTTCCGTTGCGAATCAAACGTCATGAATCCCCGTCCCCCGCGCACCTGGAATAGGTCGTTGACCACATCCCAGTACCACTCGCTTCCGAGGATCTTGGCTGCAGCCGACTCCATACGGAGATCGCCCTTCTTGTTGGCCCAAGCACCGCAGAAGGCCATCACCGCGTCGAGCGCCAGCGTATAGGCTGCAGCACGGCAGATTTTTTCCCCGATAAGGGTGTGTTCACCGATCGGTTTGTTCCACTGGACTCGTGTACGTCCCCACCAGCGCATTACGGATAGACATTGTTTGAGGCCTCCCGCACTTGCTGCGGGGAGCGTCAACCGTCCGACGGTGAGTGTGGCAAGCGCGATCCTCAGGCCGTCGTCTTCGTTGCCCAGGCGGTTTTCAACCGGGACACGCACATCGTTGAACGTCGGTATCCCGTTGTAGATTCCCCTCACCCCCTCGAATCGTAAGCGGGTGACGGAGCAGCCCTGCCAGTGGGTTTCGACGATGAAGGCCCCATATCGTTTCTGCGCCTTAGGATCTTGGAGTTCCTCCGGGCGATCGACGATTCGCGCAATGACGACCAGCATGGAACAGAGGAACTGGCCGTTCTGTTTGGCAGAATTCGTAATGAAGAACTTTTCTCCTGTAATGCGGTATGCCACGGTTTTCCCGTTTTCGATGCAGCGGACCGCATAGGTTTCTACCTTGGAAATATCGCAACCCACATTTCGTTCCGTGAGCGCGAACCCTGAGATTTCTCCCCGCGCAAGGCGAGGAAGATACTTGGCCTTCTGCTCTTCTGTCCCGAAGAGTCGCAACGGTTCAGGAACGCCGATCGATTGAGCGGCCGATAACAGCACCGTAAGCGATGCATCGTAACTCGCGCAGAGCGTGGCGATTTGCTGATACTCAGATTGAGTTAACTCCATCCCGCCGAAGCGTTTCGGAATCTTGATGCCAAAGGCTCCGATCTCAGCCAGTGTTTTCAAAACCGGCTCCGGCAACTCCCCCTCACTATCAACTTGCTCTGGATCCAGAGAGATCAGGGCGAGCTTGAATCGTTCCAGGAAGTCCAAGGCAGTCTGACTCGTCTCGGGAATGCCGATTGAGGTAAAGAGATCCCACCGGACGTTGGTTTCAAACAGCCCGGCAAGAAACCCGGAATAGGACGCCTTATCACGGGCCGTCTCTGCCACAACCTCAGACCCTTGAAACACCTCGGGTTTTTTCATGTTCGGCATATCCATACCAGGCATTCTTTATACAGTTACGGCGCTTATTACATCACTCTAACCTTACCACCATTTGACAACATAACAACGACAGACCATCCTCACCCTATAAAGACAGTATAGACACCCAAGCCATCATAAGCCTGCTAAGGAACAGATGAAACAGCTACGCTGTGGTAGGCTATATAGGCCAAAGTAGAATGGGTTGAAACCTGATCAGTTAGTGGCTTCGTTATGTAACGGTATTGCTCCATGGACAGAGGGGGAATGCATCATGCGCAACGTCGTCGTCGTGGACGGATTTCGTACTCCCCTCTGCAAGGAGGGAACAGATTTTCGCGAGACGGATGCGGATGTGCTCGGCGCCTGGGTTGTCCGGGAAATGATTACAAGGTGTCACCGCTGGAATCTCCCTCTGGAAACAATCGATTGCGTTATTGGAAGCAATGTGGCAACGCCCACCCATGCGGTTAATCCGACTCGGGTTGCAGCCGTCACCGGTGGCCTCCCAATGACAATCCCAGCCGATACGGTAGCAGGAAAAAATTGCGGCTCAGGAGTGACGGCGCTCTACTATGCGAGCCTGCGCATCAGAAGCGGTGATGTCGATACCGCGCTCGTCATCGGCATGGAGGCCATGAGCCGTATTCCGATCGCCTACCATTATAAGGCTGCCGACCTCCTCATGCGATATGGTAAAGCTAGAAGCTTTGGGGAACGTATCGCCGCCGCTCGGTCTCTCATTCCCGCACTCCTTAACCTTAAAAAATATCCCCCGCGCATCGGCTTGGTGCTGGGTCTCACGGATCCGATGTGCGACCTCATTATGGGACTTACCGCCGAGAACATCGCAAAAGACCCGGCCCTTGGAATTACTCGCGAAGACCAGGATGCGTTTTCCGTTCGATCGCACAAAAACGCAGCCCAGGCATGGAAAGATGGAATCTTCGCGGATGAAGTCGTCCCCATGTACGTTCCTGAGAGAAGCAACTATGTCGGGAAAGACAATGGAATCCGGGACGATGCCGGTCCGGAAACCTTTAGTCATGTGAAACCTGTGTTCGACCGGCGCCATGGTTCCGTGACACCAGCTAATTCCTCTCAGATTACCGACGCCGCCGCCGCCATGCTCCTCATGGAGGAAAGCAAAGCTCAAGCGCTCGGCTTGCCGATCCTCGGGTATGTGAAGGACTACGCTGATTTCGGGTTCGACCCCTCCTGCATGGGCTTGGCCCCGGTCGGAGCCATCGCCAAAGTGTTGGCCAAGACTCGAATGACCCTCAAAGACTTCGCACTGTGGGAAATCAACGAGGCCTTTGCGTCGGTCGTATTGGGGATCAGCCGCATTCTTGACTCATCCTCGCTCATGAAACACAAGTTCGGCGGGTACGGATTGACTGAACGTCTCGGCGAGATCCCACCCAACGATTTGAACCCGCACGGGGGCGCCATTGCGCTCGGGCATCCGGTCGGCGTCTCCGGTCTGCGCCTAGCCATGACCTCTTTGTTCGAACTCAAACGACGGAATGCCGAGCGGGCAATGATCAGCGCCTGTGTCGGAGGCGGACAGGGCGTGGCCATGATCTTGGAGAGGAGATAGCCATGTCCAACAGCCAAACCGGCACTCCAGTTGAATGCAAACACTTCAAGACCTTGCTCCTTGACGGGGGAATTCTCCTGGCAGGCTTCGACTACTCCGGCAAGCCGGTCAATGTGCTCAATGCAGAAAGCATGGCGGAATGGCAGAAGATCGTGGGGTATGCCGAACAAGCTCCCGACGTCAACGGCGTGGTGCTGGTGAGCGTGAAGGAAGGAAACTTCTGTGCTGGGGCCGACCTGGAACAGATGCACGAGGCCCAAAAGCAATGTTCATTTCAAGAGATGGAACAACTCGTGATCACCGCTCATACCCTCCTCGACAAGATGGAACGCTCGCCGAAACCATTCGTCGCAGCAGTGGAAGGCGCCTGTCTGGGCGGAGGACTTGAACTTGCGCTGGCCTGCCACGCGCGTATCGCTAGCACCCACCCAAAAACCTGTTTTGGCCTTCCGGAAGTCAAGCTGGGCATTCTGCCAGGGTTCGGAGGTACGCAACGCCTCCCGCGGCTGATCGGCTTACCGGCTGCGTTGGACATGATCACGACGGGAAAAACCTTATTCCCAAGGCAAGCTCTCCGGATAGGTCTTCTGGAAGGGATGGTGACCTCTATCCCTTCCTCGGTTAGGGTTCTGGATACAATCCAGAAAGAAACGTTCGTTCAAACTGCCATTGCGCAGGCCCGTGCTCTTTGTTCGGCTCCCGTTCGACGACCGCCCCTTTCGGCAAGCGTGAGATTCCTAGGCAGTCCGGTCATTCGTTCGCTCGTCTGCCGCTATGCGCGACAGCAAGTGATCAAGCGGGTCCGCCATTTCTACCCTGCCCCACTCTGTGCCATCGATGCAGTAAGAAGAGGGATGGGGCGGAGTGTATTGGAGGGATCGCTCACGGTCGAAAAGCCGCACCTAATGGATCTCATGGCCAGCCCGGTTTCCTCACACCTTGTGGGTTTGTTCCTGGCCGGCGAGAAGGTGAAACGGAGCGTGGCCTCTGTTCCAGCGGCGGCTACGCGCATTGGTGTGCTTGGAGCAGGATTGATGGGCTCACAGATTGCCGGACAGCTTACCGAAAAGGGCTACGAGGTAGTCTTGAGAGACGTGTCATCGGACATTCTTGCAAAAGCGATCGGGCGTATTCATAAGGCCCAAACGACTCAAGTGCGTAAGAAAATCATCCTGCCCTCCGACCTGCTCTATCGCATGATGCGGGTGACCCCAACAACCCGGATCAAGGATGTGAATCTCGCATCCCTGGTTATCGAAGCTGTATCGGAAAAACTCGATGTGAAACGAGCGGTCTTGGCGGAGTTTGAGTCAGAAGCGCATCCCGATGCGATTTTTGCCACGAATACGTCGTCGTACACGTTGGCCGATATTGCCGTGAAGGCCGTCCACCCCGAACGTTGTGTGGGACTCCATTTCTTCAATCCTGTGGCAAAAATGCAACTAGTGGAAGTAGTGCGGGCCCCTTTTACTTCCGACAAAGCCCTCGCACAAGCCTGTGGCCTTGCCAAACGACTGGGTAAGTTTCCCCTCGTGGTAAACGACGGGCCGGGATTCCTCGTGAACAGGATTCTCTCGCGGTATCTGGTAGAGGCCGTGATCATGGTGAGCGAGGGGATCTCCTTCCAGCGCATCGACACCGTCGCTAAAAACTTCGGGATGGCAGTAGATAGCGGACACCCGATGGGCCCTCTGGAACTCCTCGATCTGATCGGGCTTCCTGTCGCTCTGCACGTGCTGACGTCGCTTGCCGTGCTGGGATCTCGAATCGAGTCGCGCGATGCATTGCTGCGGAATTTCCTTCCGGAGAAGGAGCCCCCGATCACATTTTGGAAGTTGGAAAAAGAAAATCCACAGGCACTCGATGCAGTCGCGAACTATCGCCGCGCCAATCCCTCTGACGCAACCCCAATCTCCGACGAGATCCTTCACCAACGACTGTTTTTCCCCATGGTCGACGAAGCGGTGCGTTGTCTGCATGACAAAATCGTAGAGTATCCCTGGCAGGTTGATTTCGCGCTGACGTATGGGACCGGGTTCCCCGCGTTCCGCGGCGGCCTTCTCACCTGGGCTCGGCAAACTATGGCGCAAGGACAGATCGCCCAGGAACTGGAATCCCTGGCAGGGAAGTATGGCAAACGCTTTGAGCCCTGTCAGGGCCTTTCACAGGGGGGGTGGTAGCAGAGAAATATTGTGAGTCAACCGAGTGGAGCGTCTGATGTCTGATCAACCGTGGTTCGTACATTATCCCGAGGGTGTTCCCCACAAACTCTCGATTCCTCCCGAAACGCTCGTGGCGATGCTCTCCCGAAGTGCGCAACGGTTTTCACGGCGCCCGGCTCTCTATTTCTTCGGCAAAACCATTTCGTATCGGGAATGCTCCTCCCTTGTGGAGCGATTCGCCTGCGGTCTCGCTGCGTCGGGAATCCGCAAAGGCGATCGCGTGGCCCTTTGTCTCCCCAATTCACCACAGGCGGTGATCGCGTACTTCGGCATTTTGAGAGCCGGGGGTATCGTCGTCTCCTGCAATCCGACTTACACGGAATACGAGTTGGCCCACCAGCTCCGAGACGCGGGGGCGCGAGGGATTGTCGTGCTCGACATGATGCACCAGAAGATCCAGCCTCTCAACCTGGAGCTGGTCATCGTGACACGGATCACCGACTTCATGACGACGATCGTGAAGTATATCTATCAGCGCCGAAACGCCAGACCGCCGATCGAGATTCCATCCAGCAAGACCACGATGTTTTTTCACGACTTCATGGACCGTGAGTCCTCTGTTGCTCCTGAACAGCTTCCGACCGTGGCCCCTGACGATATCGCGGTCTTGCAGTACACAGGGGGCACCACCGGGGTATCGAAAGGCGCGGAACTTCGTCATCGCAATCTGGTGGCCAATATCCGACAACTCGTTAGCTGGTTTTCTCCTACCGAACGGACAGAGAGTTTCCTGGCAGCACTTCCGCTTTTTCATGTATTCGGCATGACGGTCACGCAAAATATTTGCCTGGCTGTCGGGGGATGCATGGTGCTCGTGCCCGATCCACGAAATATTCAAATGCTCCTCTCAGTCGTTCGCAAAAAACAACCGACCGTGGTGTCATTGGTTCCGGTACTCGTGAAGAAGCTGTTAGAACATTGTACCGAAAAAGAGTTCGAGGCTACGAAGTTCTGCCTGTGCGGCGGGGCTTCGTTGTCGTACGAACTCCTCAAGAAATTCAAGGAACGAACCGGCCAGCTTATAGTTGAGGGATATGGTCTTTCTGAGTGTTCTCCGGTAACGCACTGCAACATCGCCCGTGGCCTTTCGGTAAAACATTCTATTGGATTGCCGATTGCAAACACCGAGGCACAAATCGTCGATGAGGAAGGCCAGGAGGTTCCGCTTGGCGGAGTCGGTGAATTGTGGGTGCGGGGGCCGCAAGTGATGGAGGGATATTGGAACAATCCTGAAGAAACATCGAAAGTGATGAGGCCGGAGGGATGGTTCGCAACCGGCGACATGGCGCGAATGGATGAGGATGGCTTTTTCTACATCGTGGATCGGAAGAAGGACATGATCCTCTCCAATTCAGGCTTCAATGTCTATCCCTCTGAAATCGAGAAAGTGTTGCTGCTCCACCCTGAGGTTCGAGAAGCTGCGGTCATCGGCGTGGTGTCGGAGGACGGGAGCGAGTCGATCAAGGCGATTGTCGTACCATCCGCACATGATGTTCCTGCGCAGGATCTCATCAAGCACTGCCGGCGATATTTGGCTCCCTATAAAGTTCCTCGGCATATTGAGTTTCGCGGCGAGTTGCCACGAACGATCCTCGGTAAGACGCTCTATCGAGTCTTACGCAAGGAAGAAGCGGATCGGCTTCGCCCCTCAACCGATCCTGCTGCCGTGAGAGGGTGAGCTCCCCCTAGACTGGTTGAACCGCGCTTGAACAGAAGGCATTTCGACTACGTGTCTGGCGAGTGCCAAGGCCGCGGATAGTCCCGGCGATTCAATTCCTATCAGATTGATGAGGAGAGGACTCTCACTGTCTATGGCAACGATGAAGTCGCTCTTGCGCCCGTTGCCGGCCATAATACAGGGGCGGATTCCTGAGTAGGCCCACTCCAGATCGCTTTCCTTGAGGGTCGGGACGAATTTCTGCAGCGCCTCGACGAACATGCCTGGGGGCGTCTTGCGCGATGTGTAGTCCGCCTTGTCCTGAACGACCACCTCGTTCGGCCCCACAAACAACCGCCCGTTCGGCCTGGGGCTAAAATGGATCCCCTTACCCGTCGCATGGGCAGGCAGAGCAGGATACACCAGACGTCCGATGAGCCCTTTCTTCTCCGAGTCAACCAGTTCGTAATACTCACCCCGGACCGGGCGGATGGTATACTTTTTATGGCGTAAGGCAAGGGCAGCGATATCGTCGGAATAGAGGCCCGCGGCATTAATCAAGCATGCTGCGTGGACCTTCTGGCGATCGGTGGTGACAATGTAGTCGGCGGCATCTTCGTCGATGCCCACCACCCGGTTGTTGAAGACAAATTCGACACCGGACGCCTCTGAGTCGGTTCTTAAAGACTCTACAAAGGCCAGCGAATCTATGACTGAGACATCTGGGAGAACAATACCACAACAGGAGCGGAGGTTCGGCTCCAACGCACGCAATCCGGACGGCGTCACGAAGGAGATTCGGATCCTCGTCTTCCTGGCATTGATCAATAGCCGGCGCAGTACGGATGCCTCACGCCAGAGACCTCGACGAATATCCTCCCACGAAATCGCGATAACCATCCCTGTTCTGAGAAGCGGGATACCCTGTTCCACCGCATATGCCACAGCCAGCTCGCTCCCTTCCCTGGCCAACCGTCCTTTCAGGGAACCGGGTTGTTCGTGGATCCCGCTATGGAGAACCCCGCTGTTACGCCCGCTGGTCTCCGCTGCCACACGATCATGTTGCTCGACCACAATGATACGAAGGGGCTTGTCCCAGTGCCGACCCATCAACTCTCTGGCGATAGCGCACCCGACAACCCCTGCTCCTATGATACAGACATCATATGTGTTCATCGAACCGGATCCCTTTTATGCCTGCATAGGTCGAACGCGCCATTTTCCTGATTCCATATTCCATCAGCCGCTCTGGCCACAGAGCAGCGCAGTGACCGCACCACACAGGTGGTTAGGATGCGCGAGTCAGGAGAATCTGTATGTCTGACCATCAGTTGAATAAGTACGGGAAGATCATGTTTGTCTTTTGCGGGGGTGGATGTAAGGCCGTTATCCAGGCAGTTGCAGCCGCGGAGTTAGTGAACGCCGGCTTGAATCCGACCCATATCATCAGTTCCTCCGCCGGAACCTGCAACGCCCTCGCCTTCGTCGAGAATCCCGGTGTCGTCGGGGCCGCCAAAGCTCTCAGGATCTGGGAAGACTATATCACCTCCCCGGAAGCAATCTATGAAGTCCATCCTTTCGTCCAGGAAAAACTGTCTCGCCTCCTAGGGGTTGTTCCACAGGCCATTCACGGTTTGGGCCCGAGCGGGTCTGTTCTCCATGATCTCAAGAAGGCCGTCAAATTCCTCCCTCTGGTCATCTCCTTTGGTCTGCGCATGCCCTTTCGCGTGGCAGGCCGCACCGTAAGCTTCATCTTCCGCCTCATGGATACCTTTGCGTCCCAACACAAGTCGTTCCGGCGGCTCGTGCAGGCACCTGAAATCCAGGAAGCGTTCGACGAGATGGACAAGTATTTTGAATTTAAAAGAATGAAAGCCTTCCTCGATCCATTCCCGCTATTGAGTAAACTGGGCGAACTGATCGACCTGCAGAAGGTCCTCGCAAGCCCCATCACCTGGCACATCCTCACCGAACGGTACGAAGATGGGTCCACCGTGGTCTTTTCCAATAAGGATTCAGATATCACGATGGAGGGAGGCGAGGACGCGCGAAGCAGGAAAGCCAAACATAGCCTCTTCTTTTCACGCATCCGCGCCTCCATGGCCCTATATCCCTTGTTTGAGATGGTCGAACTCGACGGCTACCGGTACCTTGACGCCGATCTCGCTAACCCCCTTCCGGTCGAGGAAGCCTTCAGCTTTGGATGCGATTCGGTATTCGTGTTCCTCAACGTTCCCAATAAGAGCGTTCGTGTCGAGCCTCACCCCCTGCGGGACCTTGTGGAGCTAAACTTCCGCCTGCGCTTGAACGAGCGGTATATCCACCACCGTATCAAGAACGCACAGGCCAAAGCCAAGGAACGGGGTGTGAACCTCTTCGTCATCCGGCCAGAAGAGATCCCTCCCGGACTCGGGTTACTGGAGATTGACAGCAAGGCGATCCAACTCGTGAAGCAACAGGTGCCCCAGCGCATGAAGGAATATCTCGCAAATCTGGATGCTCACAATCTTCGATATGCACCGCCGATCCCTTAACCACGGCTGCTGAGTCCTCTTCTATCAAGGGTCAAGGAGATTTCATGCATCAGGTGCTGAAAATCGGCCATCGAGGGGCGGCGGGCCATGCCCCGGAAAATACACTGGCCGCGATTCGGAAAGGAATCGCCCTCGGAGTCGATTTTGCAGAAATCGATATCCGCCGTACGGCGGATGGCCGACTTGTGGTCCTCCATGATGCGACAGTGAATCGGACTACCGATGGGAAGGGACGGATCGAGAGCTTGTACTTCAAGGATCTGGAGCGACTCGATGCAGGGAACGGTGAGCACATTCCGACGCTTGCGGAAGTACTCACGGCGGCGACAGGGAAAACAGGGCTGATGGTGGAACTCAAGGTAAGGGGCACGGCTCAGCAGACCGTTGAAACGGTGCGCGAGACTAGGTTCAAAGGCCCTGTCATCTATGCTTCATTTTTTCACGACGAGTTAACACATATTCGGAAAGCCGATCCGGATGCCTCCCTCATGGTACTCTTCGGGAGTCTGTCCCGCGCCTCCGTATCCCGCGCAATCAAATATGGATCTTCTTTCGTCGGACTTCCCCACAACAAGGCTACAGGCCCTCGCGTAAACTCATTTCACCGTGCGGGCTTGCGTATATTCGTCTACACAGCGAACGACCCCGACGATATCCAACGCGTAGTCTCCCTTGGCGTTGACGGAGTGATCTCGAACTTTCCCGATCGTATTACGAGTCAGTAGTTCTTCTTTTCGCTCTCCATACCCAGGTGCTTCTCGATGTACTCGTCAGACGCAATCTTGTCCGATAGCCTATCAAGCGTAAACGGCTCTCGAAAAAGCAGGATTGTTCGTACCGATATGGTATTCCAGCGTACAATGGCAATTGAAATAACAGCCCACCGCTCAATAAGAGCCACACCATGAACGACGGCAGCAGCCGACCACGAGAACTTACTTTCCCCCAACAGGTGCGGGGGCTGAACTTTTTCGATACAGACGCCAACCTGCGCCTGTTTCTTGAGCGGGCTGCGCCGGGGCTATTGCACAGACGGAATGACGTTCTATGCCGGATCGGCGCCTTCGCCGGGGACAGGCTGGATCGCCAAGCAGAACAGAGCGACCAAGATTTCCCACCTGCGCTAAAAGATTTGCCCGACCATAGAACCACTCCCACCGGCCGTCGCAATGAAATCCGATTGAACTGGGAATATGAGGAATGCCAGCAAGAACTCTATGGAAGCGGCATCGTGGCTGTTTGTTTTGACAAGTCTGCTCCCGAGTCTCATATCCTGCCTTTCATCTCGATGTATATGGTAGCGCAATCCGACATCGCCACAGGCTGTCCCTTCGCCATGACGCATCCGACCGCCTTTGTCCTCGACCGGTTAGCGCCGCAGGCGGTGAAAGATAAATACCTGCCGGAAATCTTGCGCACCGACGGCAAAACCGCCGTATGCGGCACATGGGCTACGGAACGCCACAGCGGCAGCGATATCGGCAACACGGTAACCACAGCCTCCAAACAAGACGACGGAAGCTATCGCCTGCAGGGTCATAACTGGTTCACCAGCGCATTCGGCTTTAAAAAATTCATGGCCATCAAAACAGCCCGCCCTATCGGAGCACCGGCAGGAGGCAAAGGCCTAGGTCTGTACCTTGTCCCCAGCCATATCGACGACGATTGGACCGTCGGCAACAACCTTGAGATCACACACCTGAAACGAAAGCTGGGAACCAGGGGTCTGCCCACTGTGGAAGTAGATTTGCAGGGCGCGCTGGCTTACGAAATCGTTCCCGCTGGGCAAGGCTTGAAAGCGATGATGACGGCACTCGGCTGCTCGCGGGCCCATAACGCCATGGGAGCTGCAGGCGTGATGCGCCGCGCGTATCTGGAGTCCCTCTGCTGGACAGCCAACCGGGAAACGTTCGGCAAAAGGCTGATCGAGCGCCCGATGGTGCAAAAACGCATACTGGAGATCGCCCTGCAGTGGATGGCAGGATCGGCCCTGGCGTTCGAAGCGGCGCGCAGCTTCGATGAGGCTGCGAAGGATTCCGGTAAAGAGCCATGGATAAGAATCGTCACGGCGCTGGCGAAGTTCCGCACGGCGGAACAGGCCGTGTGGTGCGCGCAAAAGGCGCTGGAGCTTGTCGGCGGCAACGGCTATACGGAAGATTACCCCACCGCCCGCCAGTTTCGCGACGCCATGGTCCTCCCGGTCTGGGAAGGGCCGGAACAGATCCAGGCGCTTGAACTGATGCGCCTGATTACAGGAACCGAACCAGGGGACAGGCTGTTCCTCGAAAAGATTGTGTCCGTCCGCGATTCATTACCTGACGCGATGAACGGCGAGAAAACCACATTGTCGACCCTGGCTGGCACCATGGAACATTCATTTGCCACACTACGGGCAGAACCGCAGAAAGCCGAACTTGTCGCGGACGAATTCCTGCACATCATGGCGGACATTCTCACCTATACTCTGCTGTGCGAAGAAGCGGCCTGGACATTGGCACACAAAAACGACGTCACGAAGCTGCTGGTCTGTCGTGCCTACCAAGCCCGCGTCTGGCCAGGCAAATCTGCCGCTCCGTCTTTCTCTCCCAGTGAATTGCTGCGTCATTTCAACCAGATTGTGCAGGCAGAACCAATCCCCCTTTGAAACTGACCGCAACCGGTGAGCCGCTCTCGATCATCGAACGACGAGCACGGAACAGTTCGCGTGCTGCACCACGCGCGTCGACACGCTTCCGATGAGGAATCTGGTGATCGCACCAAGCCCCTTGGCCCTGTAAAAGAACGGCTGCTCGGCAGCGTGTCGCACCGCATCCTCACCCTGGCCCCTTGCGCCACCTTGATCGTGAACGGCCCAGTCAAGGCCATGAAACAGATCCCCCTGCCGCTCGAAGGTCCATCCGACTCAGAGGCCGCGATTCGTTTTCTGCAACTAAAGCCATTTCACGAGGCGGTTGAGTTGACCCTGATGACGGTCTTACCATGGACAGAGCCGCCATGGCCGAGCGGTGCTGCAGCAGCGGCGGCGGCTGCAGCAACCGAGATGCTGGAGAAGCAAACCGAGTTCATCGAAGGGGCGGCAGAACGCCTATGCGCCATCGGTTATAAAGCGCACGGAGTCGCCCTGCTTGGAACCGCGCCGACCATGATCCTGCAAGAAGCGACCACGCTCAAATCCGACCTGATTCTGATGGGCACAAGGGGCCGGAAGGGAATCACCTGCTTCGTGCTTGGCAGCACGTCTCATGCAGTCTTGCATAAGACGCCATGCCCAGTGCTGGCGTTTCACTCATGAAGCAGGAGGGAAAGAGGAGAAGCAGCGAGAAGACCAGGGTGAATTAGGCTTCATATCTCGCCCATATCGCTTGAGCCAAGAATCGTCGAGCAGCAAACATCGTTCTTGAATCAAGCGGGCTAGGTAGGCCAAGACATCTCTTGTAAATAATCCACAATCCGATTCTCTGCCCAGTATGGATCTTCTCCATTGGGCATCCAGTGAAAAAACCCGCAATGGCCTCCGTGGCGAGGCGCGACCACCCGAATCGTAGGATGGCGCTGAATCAGCGGCACTGTAAACATGGAGTAGGGAATGAAGGGATCGTCTTGTGCCGTGATGATGAGGGTAGGAACGTTGATGGAGTCGAGCACATTGCAAGCGCCTGAACGATCGTAATAGTCGGCGCCACTGGTATACCCCCCGTCCGGGGCCGTGTAGCGGTCGTCGAATTCGCTGAGGGTGCGAATGAGGTCAAGTCCTGTGAGATTCCATTTACCGGGGAAGAGCACCGCTTTCCGCCGTATGCGCCGTTTGAGTTGAGTCAAGAAGTGATAGTGATAGACCCAGTTCCGGGGGGCTTCCAAAGCCTTGGCGCATTGAGCTGGATAGATCGTCGGGCAGACCGCGATCGCGCCGGCCAACACTGTTTCTGACGAGCCGACCTCTCCGGCTGCTTTCAGCACGAGATTCCCTCCCAACGAATAGCCGACAAGCCAAATCCGATTGAGCCCATCTACACGCGCCAACTCATGGACGATGGTTCTATAGTCATGACTCAAGCCGCTGTTGTAAAGCGTAGGCGTAAGGTGTTCGGTCCCGCCGCAGGTACGCTGGTTCATCCGGATGACATTGAATCCCGCACAATAGGCTTTCGTGGCAATACCGCGCATATAGTGAGACTCGCTGGAACCTTCCAGCCCATGCACGAGGACCACCGTTTGGCAAGCTGCACGGTGTGGCTGCCAGTGGCAGAACCCGAGTAGCTGAGTGTGGGACTCGGTGGTGAAAAGTCGCGACTCGATCGGTATTCCGGTAAGAAGGGCTCGGCGAGGCCAACGGCCAGGGAGCACGGTCATAACATGTGGATTGCGGAGCAGGGCTGCCGGTGAAAAATCCTGCCAAGCTGGTGCCATGATATCCATCATACCGAAACAGTAACGAAAAATTCCATGGCTCCGCAGTAGGATTCATCTCTTCGCAGGATGCTTAAAAAGGCTGTCCTCGCCCTTCGTGAAAGGTAACACGTAAAAGGTGAGATGTTTCAGAGGGAACGCATTCACGTTTCACTTTTCACGGTTCTCTGAAGGACTTTTCCAGCGTCCGGCTAAAGAAATCTCGCTTTGACCAGGTCGCAGATCCGGCGGCTGGCCGTCGCATCGAACACCACGGTCAGGCCATGCGCCACAAGCTTCTGTCCTGTGAATTCCAAGGCGCGATAGAAGAGATCACGTTCCGCTTCTGCGTAGGTCGGTGTCGGCGTAATGACCCGCCTGACCTCATCGGACTCCAACACTTCCACCGTTAATCCGAGCCCTTCGAGCTGTGGCTTCAAGGCGGAGACTATCGTACTTTTTCCCGAGGCCTGCAGGCCGGTGATCCAGATGGCGAAAGCCTGCGGACCTGTGCCAGGCAGACTTGCGCCACGCGAAACTCACCGGAGCCAACCTGGAACGGGCCCAACTGGAAGGAGCCCTCCTCCGCCAGGCCAACCTTGCTTCAGTCTCAGGCCTGACGCAGCCCCAACTCGACACAACCTGCGTAGATGAGCAGACAACATTACCAGCGGAACTCAACCGCCCACATCCCTGTAAGACATCAAAGGCCAAACGTTAGCCCGCATTATTCATGACAGTTCGTCGCGAAATGGTGGAGTCGCGCCTGACATATGATCCCTGTCCCTCTAGTTGCGCTTTTCTCGCTAGTCTCGCCCATCTCGCTTGAGTCAGGGATCGGCGATACAGCAGAAGTGTTCATGAATGGTACGGGCCAGGGACAGACGATCTCAAGGTCTTGTCGGCTAAGGGGTATTACCTTGACTTGAGTGACCCCTACCGCTTGTGTTTTTGGCCCTGCCGGCCTCGAACGTGCTTGATGATAGCAGCGTAGGGAGCAGGACTGACGGCGACCGCTTGCTGGACCAGGCGGT
>SWDM01000016.1:314350-475885 GCA_005116835.1 Nitrospira sp.
CAGGTAGTCCCAACAGGCCTCCTCCGTGGAGAACTGGCGGTTGAATTCGGCTGCCGTTCGTGGGTACTCCATGGCCCCCAACTACAACCTAGGGGGGTCACTCAAGTCAAGGTAATACCCCTTTGCCCACAAGACTGCAGACTGCCGTGGATTCAGGCGCAAGCTGCTGCCACTCGGGCAGCGCCCCGCATTCATCCGCTTCAAGATGACTGAAACCGACCCATTTAACCTTTGCCGGATTGAGCAACGTCGCCACAGCGTCCCGCACCGCGGCAAACATCACACGAGGGCCGGTATGAAACAGCAACGGTTCCTCGTCGCGTACCAAAAACTGATTGAACTGCAGATCGAATTCCTTCACGAATGTGGAAATCCTGAACAGGTCAGGCGCAATCTCTGAAACGGTCGTCATGGAAGCCTCCGAAGTAGGGGGAGAATAAGGGACAAAACGGTATAGTCTTCTAGACAAAGTGTCAACGAGAAGGGCGACAAATTACAGATCAACCCCCGACCGGATTGCCTGACGGAAATCCCTAATGAGGCCACTCCCTCTCGTTCAATGCAACCAAGCTAGAGACTGAAGAGTTGTTAACTGTGCCGTCGAGCGAGCCGTTCTTATCGTGCGCGTTCCGCGAGCAGGAGGACGACCAGGTGCCCGACTCCTGCAACCTGGCTCCCTGAGCCAACTGAGAACCCGTTGACCGAGCCTCACGATCGGCGTAGCATATCCTCGTGACGTTCCAGTGACGGTGGCTGCTGATTCTTCCGCACGCTACTCCTCGTCACCCTGCGCGCCGGATCCTACAGAGTCACCCACACTGCTACGCCAGATCTATTCTCAGAAGGCAATACCGTCCGGATGGATCCTTGTGCTTGAGGGCCCATATGGTGACTGGCAGCTGCCGAATACTCCGACCCTTCTTGGCGCCGGTCCTTGGGCCAGCCGTTTGTCCTACGCACACATCACATTCCGTTTTAATCAGTGCGACTCGTCCGACTACAACAAGTCATGCCGAAAGAGGAGTTCGGAGTCGTTGATCTTTATTTGGAGACCGAACCGCAAAAGGAAGGGGGTTGTGCCGCACATCGCAGTGAACGCCTAACTATCAGAGGGAGGATCTGATCATGGCTTCGCATATACCCGTCACTGATCGCATTCTCGGAGCAGTCCAACGTGCCCATGGGTGCGATCTGGATTCTTTGGCAGACAGTCTCTCTGACCTATCCTGGAGCCAGATTTTTCTAGAAGTCGACCGGCTAAGCAGAGATGGGCAGGTGCGGGTGACGCTCGGCACTGGCGGCCGCTACATGATCCGCCTGCCGGATCATGATAGAGTATCCGAGAGCCACCTCGTCCGTTCCTGATTGACGAAGTAGTCGCAGAGGGTTCGTCATACTCATTCTCGCGTGGGTAGTGTGCCTGCCTAGCCCCGCCCCCTGGCTCTCGTACTTCTCACTTCAGAGGGCGGCCTGGATCGGTCTCAACGTGCGCGCGTCCAACGAGGGCCTTCTGAGGCCGCGCGTTGCGCGAGCACAGAAGATTATCAGCCTCAATCCCCTCCTCTGTTCCGCGAGCACAGAAGACCGACAGGCTGCCCTCCCTCTCTTCTATTCGAAAAACCTCTTCATCCCCGCCTTAATCTGATCCAGCCCTTCGCGTAAATCGGCCTCAAGAACATCGGCCTTGGCTTGCACCGTGAGGCGCTTGGCCTTGACCTGATCCTTGAACAGAACCAGCTTGGTCAGCAACTCTTCCTTCTTCCATTCCAACGTGACTTGCTGCTTAGCTCGCTCGCTCTCAAACCGGTCCTTGAGTGCCTCAAACTCTGCGTCAAGCTTGCTCGTCCGTCCCACGAGATCTTCCCACACCTTGCCTGACTCGAACGAGGCCCCTTTCAGCTTCTGTTCTGCAATGGATTCAAACTCATTCAGAGCCTTGAGAATCTTCGTCCTCTGTTCTTCGAATGTATCGCGGGCGTCTGCCTTGCCGAGGGCCAATTGCACTTGAAGATGTTCAAGCTTGGCCTGCACCTCCATCTTCGCCTGCGCGGCGATTTCCTTCGACTTCTGCACGTCGGCCTCGACTTGTTTGAGCAGATCCTGCAGCTGTTGCTTACGCTGTTCCAGACCCTGCATCGCCTGATCTTTCGTCTGGGTCAGTTGCGACTCCAGCGCCAGCGCCTGGTGCTCCAATGCATCCAATTTCTTGTCGAACGACGCTCTGAGTTCCTTGATTCGCGACATGGGTTCCTCCTCGTGTGTGAAATGGAACAGTCAAACCAACTACGTTTTGCCCTACTGGGTACTAGAAACACCCTCCTTCCTTGCAACAGGCTTGCCACTGTCACGGGCCTGATGGAGAGTCTGCTTGATCGTATCCAGAATCCTTCTCGACCGAACCTCATCGCCTGTAAAACCTACGCGAACGGTGACCCTGGTTCTGGACTCATCCAGGGACTCCAGGTCAATCCAGACATGCGCACGATCGGCAAACTCCGATTCCATGTGAGCTGATAGTGCATCGGCCCGGTCCTCCGACAGCGTCAATCCCAGCCTCTTCATCGCATGCTGCGCAGCCCCATGGACAGCAGGCACGTCGTAGCTGAGTTCCTCCGTTAATTTGCCCATCACATAGACGGTGCCGGCGGCTCCCCCCGCCGCCCCAAAGAACAGGGCCACGCAGCCTGAACTAAGCGCGGCAAGCAAGACCAAGGTCGCCCAGCCCGCCATCGTGGCAATCCACGGCGGTGCCATGAATATGTTACGGCTCATACGAGATTTCGCTCCTGTGCTCCATCTGAAGTGTCGATTCCGCGAGCACGGTATCATCCAGGCCGCCCTTTCATCTCCTATAATTTCCCCCAGCCCTATTCCTCTGCCTTAACCCCTGGATGATAAGTCACATACACAGGAATGGACAGATGTCCGAGATGTTTGTCCATCAACGGCTTCACATCTTTCCAGTCGTGCCCACCGACACCAGTAGTCAAACGTGGGAGCGCGATACTCTTGAACTTCTCCGCTTCGATCACCTTGCCTAGCGCTTTGAGACAGTGATTCACGTTCTCGATCGTGGCCCGGCCTGGGTGACTGGCTCCGTGACTGGTATCAGCCTCCTGAGTAAACAGATTCACGATCCGAGCAGCTCCGACTCCGGACCAAGTCCAGACCTCTCCCCTTTGTGGGTAGAGGTCTGAGAGTTATGCCGGAAGTCCTTATAGATTCCCGGCCACCGCTCTCTGAGCGCCAAGGCTAGCCCGTTAGCAAAGTTGTCGTTGGGCGCGACACCCTGCGCCAGAGCTTCTGCCTTCGTCAATAAAATATCCCCTGCCACTTCCTTCAACCTATAACGCCCTCCCCCTGAGTTAATCATGAGCCGTGCGTCGGATCACAGCAAGAGGGATGATTCGCTCCCGCGCTCACACCGCGGACCCCCTCGACGATCTTGGTCTCTTCCGGCTGGTCGAAGAGCTATGAGCGAAACGGTTTCACGTCACCCGATTTACGCAACAGCTTGTTCACCTCGTCAAGGTGCAGTTCCTCACCAACAATCATCTCTCGCGCATACTCTTCCAGCAGGATGGACTTTCCCTCGGAAACTTTCAGGAGTTCGTAGTAGGAAGCGGCAGCAGCCTTCTCGTGCTCCAAGCTTTCCTGCAGGATATCTCCCACATCATGCTTCTCGGTTTCCAAGAGTGTTCCGATTTTCAGCGACGGGTGCCCGCCGAGTAAGGTGACCAATTCCCCCGCTTTATATGCATGGGCAAGGCTCTCATCGGCATTACTCTTCAGCCAAGACAGGATAGGGATACGGTTATAGCCATAATCATGAGGGAGTAATGGGTATAGCGGACGACTCCCGCCAACTCATGATCCATTATTTTATTGAGAATTCCAACCGCTCGTTTCGTGTCTTGACCGTTCATCTCATGCCTCCTGTTCACAATAGTATTCCGACATCGGTAACGTCACGCCCTAACCCGCTTGATTCATGAACGCTTCCGCGCAATCGCCGATGCCAATTCATTTTCGTTGGCTTGAACAGTGGCAGTACATTGTCGAGGTACCAGCAGCGCCCCACGAGCAACCGGCGCGACCTCGGTTACCGTCCGCGCAAGTTCTTCGGCTGCGAGATGGACCATTCCTGGCTATCAGCCACAGCCTTCTTGGCCTCAGTTGCTTGATCCTGACTTCGCTCGCAGGCAAGAAGTCCAGCGAGCGCACAGGCGAGGAGGAGAACTGTAGCGTGACCTGCGTGAAACGTTCGAATCCGGAAACAAGGAACGCTTCACGAACAACGCTTCACTCTTAAGCATCCTGCTAGAAACTCCAAGCCTCATGGTCATACGTCTCCGCTTAGCCAATCAGCATGACGTGTGCCACGGAAAACCTGCGGTTTTATAGAGAGAGCTGGTGGATCCCGCAACCTTTCCCCACGTTCAGAATGGAGGACTGTGGTGAAATACGACAACGAGGAATCATAGCCTTCTCGATCTTCTGCCGTTCTTCTTAACTAACCCCTCTCTTATTCACAAGTTTGAATGATCGCGCCTGCGAAGTATTCATGGCATTTCATTTGCTCATTTGATCGGTTAGACTGACCACGCGTTTATTCGTATCTGTGGGCTCTGTCTATCAGTAAGGGAGGCTGCCATGCCGGTACTGAAACGACTCCAGAGTTATCTCGATGCCAACAAAATTCCCTATGAAGTGGTCAACCACCCAAAGGCCTATACCGCCCATGACGTGGCCCATACACTCGATGTGCCGGGGAAACTTGTCGCCAAAGTCGTCGTGGTGAAGGCTGATCGCTATTTCGTGATGACGGTCCTCCCCGCACCCTGGCGAGTGGATGTGAAACGATTGCGGGACGTATTGGATGCCGACGATGTGCGACTGGCAACAGAGGCAGAAATCTCAAATCTGTTCCCTGATTGCCAAGTAGGAACGATGCCGCCGTTTGGAAATCTCTATGGGGTGGAAGTCTATGTGGATCAGCTTCTGACGGAAGATGAGTCTATTGTCTTTGAAGCAGGAACCTATGTCGGGGCGATGAAGCTACGGTACAAGGACTTTGCCGATCTCGTTCGCCCAAAGGTTGCCGAGTTTCATTTTGAGCCATCAAAGATTGAGAGCTAGCAGGGAGAGGGATGGCCCTGGAGAAGGTCAATGAGCAAGCCTGGAAGGATCTTTTAGTTGCTCGCTGCGGCCTTGCTGGAAAGTCTTTTTGTTCAGCCTGAAACTACTCCGCCATCGGCATCCACTCCCGGTCCAAACTCCACGACAGCAGCAATAGGAGTCGGTAGTCGGATTTGGGTCAGGAGCAGGGTGCCAGCCAAAACCAGGATGATCTTGAGCAGGCCTCGTTGTTTCATGGATTATTGCGTGGCGCAATGCTGAGGCCAGCACGATCTGCACCAGAAAACCGCAGAGTCGCGCCCATCAGTATGTCAGCGGGACCGAATTAACGTAGTGGTCTACCAGCTGGAAGCAGATCGCTCAGAACCTATCCGCCTCCCGCTGGCTCAACGACACCCAAAAGTGCGGCCCCCCCATCAATCGGAAGATGGAGAGATGCACGGTCTAGCGTACTATTAACTCTGTCTATCGTATGGCCACCACAAAATCAAAGATGCCCCCAACACGAATACGCCGACCAAGGCGCCAAAAGCAATTGCGATTTCCAAAATAGCCTCCTAGGGTTGATGGTAGATACACATAAAGTCACGGTTACGTGGAGCCTTGACTATGCCAAGGCAGACAAGCGCTACTATGCGCTTAAATGTTGCGCCAAGCAAGAGGTTCATCGGTAGAAATGTTAGCACCACGGGGGACTTTACTCCACAGATCCAAGCCAACTGGCATGTTTGTCCCCACCGCTCTATGGCTGGATGCTGCCCGATGGGAATGTTGATCAGAACCTTGGCGCACGTCCGATCTGTTCAAGCCATGATAGTTCTAGGCCTTAGAGGAGAACGTCGTAAGCGAATCGACATCCGCCTGCTTGAACGCCGTCTCAGCTCCTTGATGCCAGGCTGAACGGCATCCGCTCCCACTCCTGATGCAAATCCACGGCTGCGGAGATGGGGGCAGGCGGTCGGCCATGGATCAGGGATCCTCCCAGAATCAGAACGATCTTGAGCAGGCCTCGTCACTTCTTGGTTGCAGCATGCCGCAATGCTGGTGCCATCGTTGCAAGGGTGAAAAGCCCCCTCGATCATTCCAGCTAGAAACTCTCTTCATCAATTTCCTTAGCCCACATGATGCATGACGGTTCGTGGCGAAATCGCTGAGCCGCGTCGCGATAGCGGCGCGAGGAGCCGTGAAGATCCGATATGTGCTCGTGCAGTATGTTGAGAGTCCGAAGGGCGAGCCCACTGACAATGCAAGACTACTTGCTCTAAGCGCAACGTTCCCAAGTCGGGCAGGCTTCCAGCTATATAATGGCGATGTGATCGTCGCTACCGATGAAGATTTGGGCTGAGGCCGCGAGGCAGATCGTCACCCCGGCGCGAGCGCGTCCACGACTCGCCTCTCAATGATGGTGATGCTGACGGTCATGGTCATGAGCTTCAGCCGATGCCTTTCCCTCCTTGACCGTCTTTGGCTTCAGCGGGGTAAACTTGGCGCCATAGGCATCCTGCCCCGCCAACTTGACGAATACCACGATCACTGTCTCCTTGGTGACCTGAAACTCGCCGCTGCCAGTCAATATGTTCTCTTGTGACGGTTCCAGCGTCACGGTGATCCTGCTCCCAGCTTTATCCTGTTGAATATTCGCCTTTCCCTCTCCGCCACCGGTCTTCATCGCTTGCCATGCGTGATCAGTCACATGCAGGACCAGCTCTCCATCCTTTGCGACAAGCTCCAGATGATAGGGGCCTGCCGCGCGGACCTGCCCGCCATGCGGCGCCTTCATCGCATCCAAGGATTCATCGGTATGGGACCACACCGGCTGCAAGAGAATCAAGGGGGCAGCCAACACAGCGGCAACAATCGAAGGCTTCATCTGTTCTCCTCATCGTATGACTGTGAACTGCAGGGGGAATGCCGTTCCTGCGTTTGTCGCGAACGGCATTGCCGGACAGATTCTAGTAACACCAAATACCCCTTCCTGACAATGGCAAGATCAGCTGCGACATTTGTCCATATTATCCTTCATAACCTCTCGTCCAGCCTGTAGATAGCAAGTTAACTTGTCCGGTGTTTGTAGCACATGATCTGTCCGGTTTTACTCTTCGAGTTGTTCAGCCGTGCGCCGAAATACTGTCGCGCACCGTTGGCCTATGATCGACGAGCGGGACGTTCGACCCGAGGGTCAGGCCGCTGCGGGCTGGGAGGGCTCGTCCGGTCTCGATCAGCCGGCCATCCGCCTGGTAGCGTGCCAGACACAGGGAGCCATGGAACAGGGCCACGGTGCCATCCGGATAGGCATGGACCCGCACCGTGACCTTCACGTAATGGAATCGGAGGAGATCCTGCTGAATTTGCAGGCTCAGGACCTGCTACCGCACCGTATTGTCCTTGGCCATGACCGCCTGCAGCTTGGAGCTATCCGGTGGGGAAGGCGCGTCCATTTAAGCTCCGCGCATACACTCGTTGACGCGATCGGCAAGCGTATTGACCTTCGCGCTACGGGTGCGGTACTCGGGATAGACCGATGCAAGGCCGACAAACGAGTCCGCGTTCGGATTGAGCCCGCCGTCGAGATGGCAGTTGGCGCAGTTGAGGCGATTACCGACATAGGGTTTGGCATACTCCTGTGTATTGACGACAATATGATAGCCGAGCCGGATCTCTTCACCTAATTGACTGCCTGGGATAGTGTCGGGGGAGGGTGGAGCGAATTCTATTAGCGCGTGAACAGTTTGGCTGGCCGCTCGAAGCTCGTCAGTCGTAACCCGAGCCTTTTCACCTGAGCAACTTGCGAGCGCTATCATTCCGAGAACAGCCGGCAATAGCCATATCATGCCCCTCTCTTGTGCCAAGACCGTGCCACTATCAAGAGGAACGGGCCGATCCTTTACTCCTGTCAAATCACATGATTAGTCGTGAGGCTCCGATCGCCATGGAGCGAAAAGCCACAGCGCGGACTCTGTAATTGTTGCGGGATGCTACAGAAGACTGGTGGGACAGGCAAAGAAGTTCTGAGTTCTGGGTTCTGAGTTAGAGACCGACGGAAAGAACGGGGTAGGCGAGAGTCCGAGGTTCCTTGAACTTCAAACTTCTTGTCGCGCATGTCTCGATTCTCGCTTCACGCGCAAGAGTTCCTGCTCAGAACCAGGCCCGCACGCCCATGACAAGCCGAATTTGTTCCGGAGTACCCCCATCCTCGCGCACGAGAGTCGCGGTCTCCCCAAAACTCCGATCGAAGGAGATGCCGACATAGGGCGCAAGCTCGCGCCGGATTTCATAGCGCAGCCGTACTCCCAATTCCAGGTTGTTGAGCCCTGAGCCGGTCGTGAACTCTTCAACTCGTTGTATGGCCGCGTTGGTCTCGAATCGGGACTGGAGGATCAGTTGTTGTGTCAGTACCATGTCCTTCGTGAACGACAGACGAGCGGATACCTTGCCATTCTGATCGAAAAACAGAGCCGACTCGAAATCGTAGTTGTACGGCACGAGTCCCTCGATTCCAATCACACCAAACCCGCGTGTCACATTGCGTCCCTTGAAGGACTGCGTTTCAACACGGCTGCCCATTTGCAGATCGTAATGTTTCCGGATAAACCGGCCATACAGCAGTTGAAAATCCACGTCGTAGTCCGCCTTGAATGCCGTATCGCGCTGTCCTTCGCTTTTGAACCAGACTCGGTTGTAGTCCCCTCCATACCAGCCTTCGACATCCCACCGGTAGTCGCTCGTACGTTCACCGGCCCCTGTGCTCGGGCGGTATTCCAGAACGTCAACCAGTGTGTATAGGTAGCGCGCTTGATCGTTGACGGGAGAGGGCCAGACCTGTTGCAAAGAGATGTTCTGCAGAGTGCGCTCCTGTCCGGTTGGCGCATCCGATGGTTGGCCCAGCCGTACCTGCGCCGTTTGCAGGAGTGCTTTCGGCCCAGCGGCCATAGTGGGGGTCAGAAACGGCATCTCCTTGGATGGGCCGACCACCGTCTGTGCGAAGACGACGGAGGCGAAGAAGCCCACGCTCAGGAGACTGAACAGAACAATTAGGTGGACATGCCGAACAGACATGCGCGCCCCACGGCTATTCATTCGACACCTCGACGACGCGGAACATCCCCGCATCCATATGGAAGAGCAGATGGCAGTGAAACGCCCAACGTCCTGGTGCATCTGCGCTGATGGCGACAGACAGCCGCTCAGCCGGCTTCACGATGACCGTGTGCTTCCTCGGAAGATAGGCCCCCGCGCCATTCTCCAAATGCATCCACATCCCGTGCAGATGGAGCGGATGTTCCATCATCGTGTCGTTCACAAAGGTCACCCGCACCCGCTCGCCATAGCGAAAGCGAATCGGCTCTGTGCCTTCTGAATATTTCTTGCCGTCGAACGACCACATGTACCGATTCATGTGGCCCGTGAGATGGATTTCGATCTCACGCTCCGGTGCCCGCTGGTCTGGGTAGGGCGTAAGGCTTTTCAAATCCGTGTAGAGCAGCACCCGCCGCTCACTGTCTTCCAATCCTCTTCCTGGTTCCCCCAACCGGTTCTGCGAATACCCGGCCACCGCTTGATTGCCAGAGCCATGATCGTCGGGGCCATGCTTCACCGGCTCGGCGCCTGGTATCGGTGAACGACTTTGATCGCCCGCATCTATGGCCGGCATGTCTTGCATAGGCGGCATTCCCGAATCATGCTGCCGATGCTCCATGCTGGAATGATCATCCAACGGTTTCATCTTCTGGGTGCCGCCGGAGGGCTCCATGCCCGGCATGGTCATGCCGCCATGGGAATCCTTCATGCCTCCCATATCCATCCCTTCCATACTCATGCCCATGTCTTCCATCGCGCGGAGGGGTCTGGGCCGACGTGCAGGGATCTCCGCACTCATGCCCTCGTGCGGCGCGAGCGTACCTCGCGCATAGCCGCTGCGATCCATTGTTTCGGCAAAGATGGTGTAGGCACGGTCCTCAACTGGTCCGACGATCACATCGTAGGTCTCCGCCACTCCCATGCGTAGCTCATCCACCATGACAGGCTGGACGTTCTGCCCATCCGCCTGCACCACCGTCATCGTGAGACCTGGGATACGCACGTCGTAGAGAGTCATGCTGGCGGCGTTGATCAATCGCAGGCGCACCCGCTCGCCGGGACGAAACAGCCCGGTCCAGTTGCCCCCGGGCGACAAGCCGTTCATGAGATAGGTGAAGGTGTAGCCGGTGACATCGGCGAAATCGGTCGGGTCCATCCGCATCTGGTCCCACATCAAATAGTTCTGGAGCGCCGGCCAGAAACCCATGCGCCTCACATCGGTCAAAAACTCACCCGCCGTGCGCTTCTGAAAGTTGTAATATCCCCCCTGTTTCTTGAGATTGGAGAGCAGCGTCTCGGGTGAGTCGAAACTCCAGTCCGAGAGCATCACCACATAGTCGCGTTCATAGCGAAACGGCTCCGGCTCGACTGGGTCGATGATCATCGGCGCGTACATCCCCAAGAGCTCTTGGCCGCCCGAATGGCTGTGAAACCAATAGGTGCCGCTTTGCTTGACCGCAAAACGATAGGTGAAGGTGGCGCCCGGCTTGATCCCGGCGAAGCTCACGCCTGGCACGCCGTCCACGGCGGGCGGCAGGAGCAACCCGTGCCAGTGAATCGACGAACTTTCTTCCAGGCGGTTCGTCACGCGTAGTGTTGCTGATTGCCCTTCTTTTAAACGAATGATGGGACCCGGTATCGTCCCATTGATTGTGATGGCAGGCGCGAGTCGACCGTCAAGGCGGAATAACTGCTCGCTGATGGTCAAATCGATCACGTCTCCGCTTAGTGCGGTTTGTGAACCGGAGTCGGCTGTCGTGCGTGTCAAGGCATAGGCTGGTGCGAGTCGTTCCATCGTTGCCAGCACACCCAGAGCCGTTGCACGCTTCAGTAGCAGACGCCTGGAAATAATGTCGTTCATGGTGTACGACCCTTCGCCTTTCTGGGCTTAATATCCCCTTGCCCACGATCGGTACTTGGGCGTACCGGCCCAAGCAAACCCATCGCAGCTATTTTCTTAGAAAGCGTTCTCGTAGACGAAACGGCGATAGAGGTCAGTGCGCGCGAGGAGGGTGGAACTGACGGATAACCAGTTGAAGCGCAGGTGCGGCAGGAATGATGCGGCTCGAAAGGCCCAGTACGGTGAAGAGCACAACGATCGCGCTCGTGGCCACCGCCCCGACACAGGAGGAGCAGGCCGTTGCCGCACCGTGGTGCAGATGGTCTGAGGCGAGCTGATGGCTCCCCATGAGCGGGACCATGCACAACAGAGACAGGCAGAGCAGACCGAGAACAATAATTTTACACATGCCGATTCAATGATACATATGCATACATAGTTCGTCAATTTCACGACGCCACAGGTCTACTTCATCCCGATTGGTTCTTCGACGCGCAGGCTTCACTGTACAATTCGACTCGGTTTCTCCCCTTACGTTTGGCGCAATACATAGCCCCATCCGCTCTAGCCACATGGAGGAGCACATGATCGCCGAACACATGCTCATGCAAGTCATTGATCTCTTTGAAGCAGTCCACGTCGAGAAACAACAGCGCGAAGGGATGCTGATAGCGGCGGCTCCGGTGAAACTCCATGGCCAGCGCCTCCATCAGTGCGCGCCGGTTGTCCACCGCAGGCTCTCTTCCAGACGTTGCATCGTTGCATGGAAATAGGTCTCCACGACAATGATCTCATCGAACGTAACGATCTTATTCAGGGTGTGGGTCAATGATGACAGCCGGCGCTCGTCGCCCAAATAACGATCCGCAATCCGCTGCAGGATCAACTCAAAGAGCTTGTGGTAGGCGCCCAGGTACCACTTCTGCTTAAGCCCAACTCGTTCGTGTGTCAGTCCAATTCGAAGCCGCCCCTCCGCATACTCCACGCAGTCGGCGGATAGCCCAAGGCTGAGCAAGTACTGACGCTGCGTCCCCTTGAGTCGCGCCACGAGCGCCGGATCGGACAAGATCCCACGCAGTTCCTCGAATTACAGCAGGTGATCGTAGAATGATCCGATGATCTCCTCGACATGCGACGCGATCACGTCGCGGATCTCGATGAGATTCTGTCTGTCTTGTTCGCCAAAGGAGAGAAACGCCAGCCTGGTTTGTAGCTCTTCCGTTGTAATTTGCAGCTGATCGCACAGACTGCTCGACGCTTTCGTACCCGGTTGTTCAGCCATATCGCCCTGTCGCGTGCAATATACATGCGACAGGGCCGACCTGAACTTTCAGACCTTCGAACCTTCTCTACTCCTTCACAATCACGCCGCAGGCGATGCGGGGCCCGCCCGGCGCATCCTTGGTCACTGGGTCCGGCAAATACTTGTCGTCGAATTCATGGATGATGAACGCGCTCCCATCCTTATCGAACAGGGTGTTCAGCCCATCGGACAGGGTCACCCGGCTCGTGATGGTATACAGCGAACCCTTCTGGTCATCGTTCACGGAAAGGTTCTGGAGATCGCCGAGATGGTAGGGATGGTTCCCTAATCCGGACGTCACGTTCGCCTCCGGATTGATGGCCGCATCCACATTCCCATCATAGTGCCCCTTGGCTGCCGCGAAGGGCTCGCAGTTGCCGACCTCGTGAATATGGACCGCATGGCGTCCCGGCTTCAACTTGCTGTCCGACGCGCCGGTGAGCTTCAACTTGATCGTGACGCGTCCTTCATACTTCTCGTAGAGATGCGCCTCTCCCGTAATGCCGGGGCCGGCGATGATGGCCTTCGCATGCAAAGGCTTTTCGACTTTGCCCGTATAATAGGACGAGCAGCCGGCAAGCGGCAGCAATGCCGACACCGCAATCGCAGTTCCCACAAGTATCCGATTCATGCACCCTCCTTGTTTATCCAGCAGTCAGAATATGCGCCTCTCCCTATTGAGAGGCGCACGAAGATACTCTCACAATGGCATTTGGCCCGCAACCGCTAGGGCGCGACTCATATCATGGATCTGTTATTCGACAATCCTTGCGGATGCTGGGAAAGTCCGCCGGCAGTCTGGTTGTTTGGTCTCTCTGGTTTGTTGAGTTTTTTGGGTGAACGAAAAAACCGGGTCCACTAATCTCATCGAAGACCGCTGCCCATGCCACCGGTTCTTTCTGGAGCCAGCGTTCGGACATAGGCGAGCACATCCCAAATCTCGTCGTCTGTGAGTGCTTCCCGCCAGGCCCCCATCGCCGTATTCTGCTTGCCGTCATGCACGCTCTTAAATAACCTCGCGTCCAGCTTTCCTTGAACCGCCGGAGACGTCAGGTCGGCGACCGGAGGTGTAAACTTCATCTGCCCATCCCCCTTCCCTTTGACCCCATGACAACGGATGCAGGTCGTCGAGTAGATGACTCTGCCGCTCACACATCACGCTCCGGCTGAGACACGTTTAAATCCTTCAGGCTCGGCCCACCGGCGTATCCCAACCCCGTGATCCCCGCAAACAGCACAGCGCCCCCGACAATTACAGCTTTCATCGCATCGCCTCCATAGCCGCATGGCTCAAGCGTGACGGGCGAGACTGGCGGGAAAAGCGCGACTGGTGAAACAGCCTGCACCCCTTCAGCCCTTGGATTACATTGTCGCGCCATCACCCTTCCTTCTAATCCACAGGAACACTGTGCGAGTAAGATGCCAGGCTAGCGTGACAGTGTACGCAGCCAAACATCTGCACAAACAATGCGTTAAGAGAGAGATGGGAGGCGAGACCGACAGATCGCCGCAACTGGCGAGAAAGGCCCCGCCGAGTATCTGGTCACTGTCGCAAGACGCCACAGCGGGGAGAGCGTCAATGGTTATTCGTCGGAACGACTCAGGTAAAGAGGCTGAAGGTTTTTAGCATTCAGTATTCAGCCTAAACACCTTAGCAACTACCATTCTGCATCGACCATCCTTCGACAATAATGGGTGGAGCTAGCTCCGCTTCCGAGAGGTGCTTGTCCCCTTCTTCTCCCTCCCTCAGTCTTGCGGCATCCAGGCAATTAGTGTATATACAGCACTGTGTTTACGTAGGACATTCCGAAGGCCATCGCGAACTTCGAGAAGCATGGCGTCCCGTTTGAGGAGGCCACCACCGTCTTCGCCGACTCCGATTCGCTCGATGGCGACGACCCAGAACACTCGACGCACGAACGTCGCCGTCAGCGCATCGGGCGATCATTGACGGGACGAATCCTCTTTGTGGTGTATACGATACGGAGGGCAACACATGAAAAAGAAACGATCCGTATTATCAGTGCCAGGCAGGCGAGCCGCAAGGAACGTCAAACATATGCCCGACTCGCAGATTGATTTTTCCGACATCCCGGAAGCTACAGACGCACAATTGAAGCGCATGCGTCGGGTCGGCAGACCGGTCAGCGGCATGGCGAAGCAGTTGATCGCCATTCGTCTCTCCCCCCGGCTATTGAGCCAGCTTCGAAAGATGGCCGCCAAGCAAGGGAAGCCCTATCAGTCACTGATTCATGAGCTCTTAGAAAAGGCCGCCAACAAAGCCGCATAACGGTCCTTCTGGTCTGTCTGGTCTATCGGGTCTGTCTTGTTGGCCTGACCGGAACCCCTACCAAAGAGACCGGATAGACGAGACAGACCAGAACCCACCAGACCCGTCTCGCATCGGAACCCCGTTCGCTCTAGCGCGAGCATGCAGGGGCAAGGTCAAGCAACCACCCCGGTGCTTGCCTCATGTCAACAGAGGGTGGACTACATACTGATACTTCAAGACGCCGCGCGCGGACGAAGCGATTAGAAATGTAGCATGTCCCCGTTTCTGCCCCCTAAAGTCCTGTGCTGCGCCGTGAGGGGCTTAGGCTCCGCTTGACGCTGAGTACCCACTAGGTATAAGTTCCATACAAGGGGAGGAAACTGTTATGAACAAGTGGCCTATTATCGTTATTGTCACCGGGACTCTCGCAGCTCAAGAAGTAAAGCACCAAAGGATGGAATTGCCCACCAACCAAGCAACGCCAGTCCTGAGTCCATCATTGCTTGAAGCAGTAAGGATTGTAGATGCTGATGTGCATACGCACCAAGAACCCAGTAGCGTCGATCTACCGATCGGCCACGAAGGCACGATAGGCAGCGGTTCCACTTCCGGCCCACCACCCATAGGGCGAAACCGTGAGATTCTCTATACGATTCTGGAATCGTGGAATGTAGAGCACACAGCTAGGCCGTTCGTGAACCGGTCTAGGGTTCCTGTCTGATACTTCCCCGCATCACAATGAGGGAACACGGCAAAGAGCCGCTGGGGACAGAATTGTCTGCTCAGGTCTTGAATCCGATGCGGCGGGATTTCGGAGTCGGCGGCTCCATGAGCTGACGGATGGCATCAAACAGCGATCGAATCTGTCCATCATGCCCTCCCACTTTTCGCTCAAGTTGCTCCAACTTCGTGGCCAAGCTCTTGTGGCTTGCTGCAAACTCTCGCAGCTTCACAAAGGCCCTCATAATCGCGATATTCACATGGATGGCCCGTTTACTTCGGAGAACACTGGAGAGCATGGCAATCCCTTGTTCCGTAAAGGCCCTTGGCAACTTCCTGGTCCCTCCCCAACTTGATGTTCCAAATTGGAACTTCAAGTCGTTGAACTCTGAGCGTGTCAACTGGAGCATGAAATCATTGGGGAATCTATCCAGATTCCTCGATACCGCCTTATTGAGATCCCTGGTTGAGACGCCATACATTGCGGCCAAGTCTCTATCAAGGATGATCTTGTGACCACGAAGCAAAAGAATGGTTTGCTCTATTCGTTCGCTCGGAAATACCGCACTCATGACTCTCTCCTCTGATCGCAAAAGCTCTTCTCTCGCCCGCGTAGAGATACCCTGTCCAATGCATGAAATCAAACGAATGGCTTTCTAAAATGGTTGCATTTACATGGTATCGGAGCATGGACTAAGGCTTCCGGAATGGCGAATGGCAGGGGGAAAAGAATGAATAGACTCGGTACATGCACGTCTTCCGCGCGCATTGAACGAGCACGATCAACCTATTTGATCCATCCGAGCTTGCTTATTTCCTCTCTCCAGGAATGGCGCCCATGTTGGTCTAGGTGCGGCCGTCGAGCGCGGCCCTCTGAGGACGTGCGCTCCGGGAACACAGGACCAACGTGGAGCCCTTCCCATCCCTCCAAGCTCGCTTGTTCTCTCTTTAGGGATGGGGGCTGATTGATCTTCCACTTCGCGCAACTTTCTCACCCTCCCACCCACTGGCACGACGAGACGTGCCAGTAGCCCGAGCGAGGGCTTTCCGCGACCGCGCGTTGCGCGAGAGCACAGGGGACTCACCGAGCCATCCCTCCCTCCCCTGTTACCGGATCGTCGCTTCCAAGCTCACCTTCGTCTTCATGGAGTTGGAAATCAGACAGTTCGTCTCAGCTTTCTCGATCAACTCCTTGGCTTTGGCCGGGAGCGTGATGATGGGCTTCAACGTAATGGCTGTAATCCGCGCCGGAAAACCGTCACAACTCACGAGCCGCCGCGGCGACAAGCTGGGGAAGATCGTACCGGAGCAGATCGCCGATGCGGTCGATCGTCAGGTCCGCCGGTGGGTAACTCTTGAGCAGATGCGGATCGAGGGCATAGTGTCCCTGCCGCGGAAAGACGGTCGTCACCCGCGCGCCCCAGACTTTCTTGACCGATGTGAGGATTCGGAGCTTGTCGTCAATCAACACATAGTGATCACCCGGATACCGCTGCTCGACATCGTCGAGTTCTTGCTCTTTATGGATGTAGATCAGCACATGGCCCTCCACAGCCTCGAAGAGACCGGACCGTTCGACTTTCCTCGGTTGGAACACCACATCCCCGTCCGACAGGATGACCGCCTTCCCCCATTGCTTCACATGTTCCACCGCATCGAGCGCATTGGGAAACAATCGATTCGCGAACGGATAGTTCACCAGAAAGTGCGAGACCGTCAATACTTGTGGGTCGCGTGGATGCTCGACACGAAAGCGCTGAAGCGCCCCCAAGTAATCGGCGTAGCCGAGTTCCATTCGCAACCGCTCGAAGATCGCCCAATAGTTTTCCTGCCGCTCATGCCCCATCGTCTGTTCAAGATGGCGTTTGAGATCGGCCGTCACCCGATCGTTGTCGAGGAGGGTGTTGTCGACATCGAACAGAAACACCACGTTCGGCCTGGTCATAGACGCACCTCTCATCTATATAGAATTCGTGGATCTGGATGCCTCAGACTGTCCCGCTCCATCGCCAGTTGCGGATCTCCGGCATGTCTTCGCCATATTTGGCGATGTACTGTTTGTGCTCGAAGCGCTTGTCGCGGAGGGCCTGTTTGAGCCGTGTCGACAGCCGCGCGTTCTCCTTACGGAGGGTATCATTCTCTGTCCGCAGCGGATACTGGGCCGAGACTTTTCGGCCTCGCTTCTGAGGCGTCAAGGCCGAGAGCATCCCCGCCGTGCGTTGGCGACGCCATGTCGTCAGGTTCGAGGCGTAGGGGCCTTCAGCGCGAAGTAGCGCCCCCAGCCTGCCCACCGCGGTACAGGCATCGGCTAATTTCAGGATGCGCAGCTTGTCCTCCGCCGTGAAGTGGCGCCGGGTCGGCGTGGCGACCACCTCGGGGTCTGGCGGAATAATCGCGGCTAGTCGGGGTGAGGCGGTGCCTTGAGGGGCTCGTCCGCAGGGGGCGCCGTTGCCCACCTGGCTCCTTCGAGGCCTCGACTGGCGTGCTTCTTCTCAGCATTCATGAGGGATGCTCCTCTCCACCCGCTACTCTAATTGAAGAGAGGTAACGTGTCCCACTCATATTGGCACAGAGGGGAAATGGGGCATTGTGGTAGATGGCGAGTCGATTGACGACGTCGCACTTGCGGTAGCGACAGGTTCTTCTCGCCTTCAAGGCTGGAACAACCGCGGTTCATTCGAAACCGCAGACTCTGCTCATCGGCAGCCTGAAGCGGGTCGCGGGCCACTCTATGCTCTCCCCTCGGAATCGGTACAGGCGGCGATATCACTCGCAAGTCATGGGAATCTAGCGGGAAACTGTTTCGCCAATGCTGCCACGAGAGTATCCGCGATGACATAGACGTGTTGTCTCATTGTAGACCAGGTTTCCTCCAGCTTCTCATACTCCTTTTTCTCGTATTGGTTGATTTGGAGAACATGGTGGGCTCCATGCGCCGCGATCAGACCCCCAACTGTGCCTTTCGCCAGATTGTGCGGATTAATTCCGTTGAAGAATACGTCGAGGTCTTCGGCATTAGACGCCATGCGGGCAAGCGCAGCATCCTGTTGAGGCTGGTCTCCCGCGATGGTGGCCACGGAGTATTCTTTCACCGCGCCATAATGATCGCTGAGCATGGTAAAGAGCTTCTCGGTTCTGGCTGGGCCGTAGAACGGCTTGAATATATTCGCCATCTGTTTTGCGTTGGCCAACACTTGTTTGTCTGCCGCATTCCGCGCTGCCGGATCGTTCGCCGCGCTGTAGAGTACGACGTGCTGAATCAAAAAGATGTGCCCGAGCCAGAGATCGCGAAACTCCTTCTGCATCTCCCCCACACGGACGGGATTCGGATCCAAGCTTCCTCGCGATTCACAATCATTGCCCACTAGGCTGACCAGCACGAAGACCAACAAGGCTATACATAGATTCTTCTTGCTCATTTACCCCTCCTTCTGGCGACCCACTCCCACTGGTTCTTGACCTCCACCGCCATGCTACATATACGCAACAGCCATGCCTCGGCTATTTCACTCCACTCTATTGACTGGTACTCAGGTTAGCACAGTGAATGAATGATAAGAACTGTGTTACCTGTGGCATTCTTCCACAGGGCTAGGAAGTCCATGGACCTTGTGTTGATACTGGCATCAGATTCATACTGATGCCCTTTCACAGTCTTGGTATTCGATCGTCATGCAGAATAACCGTCATCTCGCTGGATTCATAGGCCGAGGATGGAGATATCGTCTCGCCGTCTGCTCTATCCTCATCACGACCGTCATGGGTGCATCGTATCTTTCCACAGCAGCGGCTACAACGCATGATGCGCAGAGCCCTATTGAGAACATTGCCGCGCTCGCCGGCAGCGCGCTCATGCTGACAGTGGCCGAAGGCCCCTTCATCATGGGCACCTCCCGCGCAAACCACGAACCATTCAGCCTGGATCTCCAGTACGACGACACAGAGCAACCACAGCGTCGTGTCTGGCTCAACCGGTATGAAATCGATCGTGACGAGGTGAGCCTCGGAGAATACTTGCTGTGGCTACGGCAGCAACAACGCCACGTTCCGGAGGAAATCAGGAAACTGATCGATCATGTCACGACGATCCATGCCATGCAGCCTGAGACATTGGCGCGTTGGCCTGCGCTCTATGTCACCTGGTCTGAAGCTTCAGACTTTTGCCGCGCGCAGGGGAAACGGCTTCCCACAGAAGCCGAATGGGAAAAAGCCGCGCGGGGGGACAGGGGCAATCTCTTTCCTTGGGGGCAGAAACCTCCCGCATCGGCACTGGCAATGTTCGGGCAATATCACGCCCATGAGATCCCCATCGTCGCCTCTGTCGACAGTGGAGAGGAGGGCCGAAGCCCCTATGGCCTGCATCATATGGCAGGGAATGCGGCCGAGTGGGTCGAGGACTGGCTTGGGATCGACTACTATGCAACCATGCCGGATCGCAACCCCCATGGACCTGCCACAGGCCGATACAAAGTGGTGCGTGGAGGATCGTGGAAGAGTGCACCGGTGTTGTTGCGAACTGCCACCAGAAGTGGGGCATCGCCTGATCAGCGCGCCGCGACCATCGGGTTTCGTTGCGCGAGGTCTGCACAATAGTAACTACCCAGGTAGATAGGCTAAAGGCCGAAGGGGTACAGGCTGAAGGGGTTAAGGCTCCGAATACAGGCCGAAGGGTTCTGACCTCCGGCCTTCAGTCTGAACCCCTGAATCCCTTCAGCCTGCGCCCGTGACCTTCAGCCTGAATCCCTTCAGCCTGAACACCTGAGTCGTTTTATTAAATTACATGAGGACTCGAATGATCCTGACTTGCCTACTGATTACGATGGTGATGAGCCTTGGCGTACCGGCCCAGGCCTCCCTTGCCGCTTCGCCAGGGAATGAGGAGCGAGCGTGGAAAGTCTATACGAACGCCCGCTTCGGCTTCTCTGTCCGCTATCCGGAGCACTGGCATCTTGGAAATCCGATATCGGATGGGGTCGGCGTGACGCTCCACCCTCCTATCGACAACAGCCTCGTCGCATTATCCGGTCACATGAATGTCTTGGAGGGTAAGAGCCAGGACGGACGGCAGACGCTCGATGAGTTTGCCACGGCCCATCGCCGCATTATCACGGAACTCTTCGGCAAGAAATCGATCACGGTGAAGTGGCGGCAGGATCAGGAAATGTCGTTGGCGGGATTCCCCGCGAAACGATTGGCCTTCACATATTCTGATGTCACGCGCGGCGACATGGTCGAACATCACATCTTTACACTCGGCCGCAACGAGGGCCGCGGGATACGGGTCAAAGTGCCTCTCTCGGCAGAAGAACAAGTGATGCCGGCAGTCACGAGAATGTTGGAGATCTATCAGCCTGGGCGAGATCAGAACGCAGTCAGCCCTCTCGTGCCGAAGCCCGACGCTCCCTAGCGCGTGAAACGTCGTTCGTGAAGCGTGAAGCGCAGAACGCACGCGACTGGCGAAACAGGAAGTGCTGAGTGCTGAGTTTCGATAACCTCGGACTTCGAACTCTCCCCGTCTCGGCTTTCTTATCCTCCTCTAACTCAGCACTCAGTACTTCTTCCCAAGCTTCCCCCGTCGGTTACTGTTGCGGCGGCGGATTCGCCCTGTCCAATCTACGCGGAAGTTCGAACAAGAACGGAGATTGCTCGGTAAAAATCAACCGTTGAAACTCCTCGGACCAGCTCCCCTCTTTGCTCACTGTCTTTACCGGAAACCGCTGAACCTTGGTCACCCACTGGTAATAGCGCCGCTCGCCTCCCTGTTCAAAAACCGTCACTTCGAACAGCTCGGTAGGATAGCCGTTGAGGGTCTGATCGCCGACGAGTTCGCGCGCGAGCTCCCCTTCCATCGTCTCGGTCACTGCCAATAGATGTTCTTTGACAATCGGTACCTCTGCATACTGCCGCCTCTTGGACAATATGAGCCAGGAGCTTTGGCGGTCCATCCTTACAATGATAATACTGGCGCCCTCTTGCGGTTGGGCAAACTCGAATCGCCAGCGATCGTCCTTGGCATTGACGTGAGCTGTCACCACTGATTTACCACTCTTCACAATTCGTTCAGCGGAAAAATCGAGCGCCGCCGCGTTATCGGCCATGACGACGAGCATAAATGATACCAGCCACCCCCAGCGCCATTGAGACTGTCCCCTGCACCCCCTCTTTTTCATGTGGTGGTTCTACCGCAAGGGAGAGCTTTCCTTCAAGAGTCGTGGGACAGGCACCGATGCAGACGTCGGAGCCAGTCCCATCTATCCACAAAGGTGAAATTATGCACTGGCGACTTGAATCCGCGGGGGAATATTGGGGCAGAGCTGAACGATCAAGTTGACTCAATCGCCGACGGCCACGATTTTTCATTGCCGGACTGCATGTATTGACAAGAGATGAGTTCACTCAGTTGTACAGAATATCTGTTGCCACAGTTTGGTGAGCAGGCATCGTGGATGGTGCGGGAGAGTGTGTTCTCGGCTGTATCCGATGACATCAACCGGCGGCACGTTCATCAAGGCCCTGCTTGTGAGCCACGATGAGCAGCTGTTGGCGGGAGGAGACTTGCAGTTTGCTATAGATCGACGTGAGGTGATGGCGGACGGTCGTGTCGGAGACATACAGCCTATCCGCAATACCCTTGTTTCTGAGACCCTTGGAGATCAACACGATGATCTCCCGTTCTCTTGTAGTCAGGCTGTCAATAGACTCTGGAGAGACAAGATCCTTGCTTCCGGCTGAAGATATGTCGCGGATTTGACAATCGGCAGATTGCACAAATCGATCGCCCGCGGGTCTTGAGGCAAAACCGGACAGAGACTCAATGGCGGCAATCAACACGGCAGGAGGTTGAACGTTCAGCACGACCCCTTCTGCGCCGGCCGATAAGGCATCGACGGTCGGCTTTGAATCGTTCAAGCCGCTCAGCACCAAGATACGCGAAGCTGCAAATGACACGCGCAATTCTCTGATGACTGCCGACGGATCTGCCTCGGACAGGTCCAAGTCGACGATGATGACCTGCGGCTTTTCCCGGACGACAATATCCCTTGCATGGGCGCCTACAGGGATGTCAACGATTTTTGAAATGAGAGGATCTGTTCCCAAGATCAGATGCAACCCCATGCGAATGACATGATTGCCGGTAATCAGCCCTACGCAAAGGAATCGGCTACTCGACTCTTGGTTAGTCAACGGCTGCAAGGTATTTCTCCGACAGAACCAGAATAGGATTGAAGCCTAAAACCCGCCGGCAGCGTTCTCGCGTTGCTTCGCAATGCCGTCATACGTCAGCATCCATCGTGAATGGCGCAACTGCTTGGCGCGAATGACGAAGGCGCGTCCCTCTGACTCGCTGCGACCTTGCTTGGGACAAGTCGCGTCTCGGCCCGCTAAGGTAGGGCGGGTGAGAAGTCTGGCCCTTTTTGCATCCTGCGCCTATGGGACATCGGTATCATGCTGCAAGATTCCGACGCTGGCTAATGTGTGAGCTGAGTTTGTCCGCAGCCCGCTAGCAGGCTGTTGACAAAGTCCGCCAGCGGCGTTCTCACATCGTTCAGATCCTCAACGTACCCCAGAGGGTACGCCTCCGGTCTTCACTCGCTGCGGCCTTGCTGGACGGCCTTTCTGAACAGCCTGCGGGCCATTCAGTTTCTGTCAGTGCTCTCAGATCTGGCATCGCTTCTGGTGTCGTCATCTAGTTTGTCAATAAACTGCCAGAGACCTATCGTCACATTTCACGAAAATCCATAATGAGAATTGTGATGCTGCACGCATCGGCACAAACCGCCGCACATGATACGCAATCAATTTATACTGTCGCAGCATTATAAGAATAGGTCTCATATTTCTCATAACTAATTGAGAGGCCACGTCATCTCCCCTGACAAATAACGTGGCGAAATATAGCCACAGCTGTCCCCAAGTTAGATACCCTACAATAGTAGGGGGCACAAAGCAGGGGGAATAGACCGTGAAAAACTACGGAGAAAAAAGGGACATTCAGACGATGTGGGATTTTGGAAAGACCGTTATAACGTGCACGTTCGTATCTAAGAAACATGCCCAGTCTAAATGGGAACGAATAAGACAGAGGCCCTCTCCAACGATGGGACCAAGAGGGCGAAGCTCTATCGATCAGAAGGGGAACCCACAGTCTGTGATGTTGCACAATTGCCCAGCCGCTTCTTGGTATGCGCTGCAGACACGTTCGCGGCACGAAAAATTGGTGCGAGATCGCCTTACCGGCAGAGGGTTTGAGCCATTGCTGCCCCTGAGCAGGCGTCTGAGTCAGTGGTCGGACAGAAAAACTTGGATCGACGCTCCGCTATTCTCCGGTTTTTGCTTTGCAAGATTTTCGCTCCATGACCAGTTGGCGGTGCTGACACTGCCCGGCGTCATCAGAATTGTGGGATGCAATGGACCTGAAGCCATTCCGGATGAAGAGATGATCTCCCTTCAAAAGCTGGCCGTCAGCAGACTGGATTGCGAACCCCACCAATACTGTGAAGAAGGAATGCTTGTCGAAGTGATCGAGGGCCCGCTCGCAGGGGTCAGAGGAACCTTTCTTCGGAAAGCCGGCCGCGATTGTGTTGTGGTTCGAGTACGTCTGATCCAACAATCTGCATCGGTACAGGTCGCGCGCAGCAATATCAGACCGGTATGCAATTCAAATAACATCCCGTTAGCAGATCACACTCAGTCACTGTCAGCTCGGTAAGGCGCCATCGGATTGCTGTGACGCGGCAATGGCGGAGAGCGTCGTCGTTCCATCAACATTTACATTCTGCATGGTTTCCCCTATCAACCCGCCGGCGATGGCACATGCGGGCATCCGCAAATTTACAGGGTATCACCCAGACCTACCCCGTTTCGCATTTGAGATCGGCTGACAATGAGCCACTATGACCATAGGTAATCATCAAATGAAATTGCAGAATGACTCGCCACGGTTTCGGGTACGAACCATTCACCCAGCCGAGCTGACTCCGGAAATTGTGCGGGCATGGGCAGATCTTGAAGGCGGATCGCTGCACTTCAATGCCTTTCTTTCTCCCCACTTTATTCTTCCGGCTATCCGCCGCCTCACCTCGGACAAGAATGTCCTCATTCTGTTGGTGGAAAGCCCATCACCATCCCAGCTTTGGGGTGTGGGGGTCTTTGAAATAAATCGCCCCTCCTTAATCTGGCCGCTCCCGTACCTCACAGCGTACCGACCCCCTCATTCGTATCTGAACGGGCTCTTGATCGATTCTCGAAACCCTCGTGAAATTATCACCGCGCTCTACGACCACTTGTCTCATCCTGAATTTCCTTACAATTATGTCGATCTGAATCTTCATCCTGAATGCAAAATTACAGAGGAGACGCATAGTGCCCTGGCACAAACTCACCCACTGCAGTGGCAAAAGACGGGAACGATCCGGCGAGCTGTCCTCAGGCCTGAGGCAGCGGGTGAAGAGTATCTGCAAACACAACTGAAAAGCCGCTACAAGGACTGCATGCGACTGCTGCGCCAGCTCTCCAAACTCGGCGCCGTAACCTGGCATTATCTCACCGGTGAGGATGTGACCGGCGATACCGTGGAACGATTTCTGGAGCTCGAACACAAGGGTTGGAAAGCCGCCGAAGGCAGTTCTTTGGCTTCCAGTTCTTCCCATACCGCGTTCTTCAGAGAAATGGTTGAAGGCTTCCAATCCCAACATCGTGTGTTCTTCACTGAGTTACGCCTGGATGGGAGGGCGATTGCATCCACCTGTAACTTGATTTCCGGAAAGGCCGGATTCGGTTTCAAGATCGGCTGGGATCCGGAATACACCCGGTACTCCCCTGGGATTCTCAATGCATTCCAGCTGATACTCCATGCGCCCACATATTGTAAAAGCATGGAGATGATCGATAGCTGCTCCTCCCCACAATCCTTCATCAACAATCTGTGGCTGGAACAGAGATCGTTGGTAACCAGCGCCTACACCTCTTCCTTCCTGGGAAATTGTTCGATGAAGGCCCACAAGCGGACCCACCGCGTAATGAGGACAATTAATAAAATGGGCAGTTGGGTTAGTGGAAGATGAGACATGAAGCGAGTCGGCAGATGAGAAAAGGCAAATGTCCCGGCCTCATTCATAAGAAGAAGGTGGCGCTATGAGACGGTCGCGGTTTTCCGACGATGAAATAGCAAAAATATTAGCGGAGGCTGCCGGGGGGCTGAAGCCAAGTGTCGTGTGCCAGTCACACGGGATTTCCTTGCAGACCTTCTACCGCTGGAAAACACTGTTCCAAAACCATAACGGAATGAGTATCGTGCGGTTGCGCAATCTTGAACTGGAAAATCATCGGTTAAAACAAACCGTGGCGGACATTTCTCTCGATGTCCGCACTCTGAAAGTCGCCATTTCGAAAAGCGCTCAATGATCACGGCCCCGTCGTAAAAAATGGCCCGCCAAGTAAGGTGCCGAACAGGGGGGAGCCGGCTGATCTCATGTATCGCCGATGTGCGCGAACGCGGAGAGGACAAGGCTGTAAATATTCTTGACAATGCAGGGTTGTTTGCTATGGTCAGGACAGGAAGACTCGCATTACGTAAAAGACAAATATTGTCGTGGGCTTCCCGCTACGCCGATTCAAACTTCGAACACTCCAAGGTCGTCCATGATTCGTTCAGTTCAGACAGCCGTATGCGCCATAGGCATCTTCGCAATTGTATCGGCAGCCGACATGACGTCGGCACAACAACCAGTCTCTCCGAGCGCTCCTTCTCAAACTCCGGAGTCCATTCAGAGCGCATCGGGGTCGACGTTCGTGTCTCAGTTTGCCAATCCGGCGCTCAGGGGATCCCTGTACCTGACCCCACAGTGGCCCATGACCGGTTATTATCCCATCTACCCGGGAAATCTCTCTCGAGCGATTCCCGGCGATGGGGTATCGGTGGGGCCGCTCCGGTTGCACCCCCACATGGGAGTGGCCCAAATGTACACCGATAACGTGTTCAGGACCAACGGCAACAGGGTCAGCGACTTTGTGACCACCCTTGCGCCAGGCATCCAGGCCCAATTGCCGTTTGCCGGATTCCACTCCTTCATCATCGACTATCGGACCAACATTCAATACTTTTCTCGGTCTTCGTCGAACGATGTCCAGGATCAGACAGCCTCAGGAGGCTTTAAATTCGATTTTCCCGGCGGCCTCAAAGTCGATCTTCAGGGCGAACACAAGCTCGGACATGATCCTAGAGGCTCTGCCGTAGATAATGTGAATACGCAGGGTCTCGGAGTGAACAAATGGACGGCCAATGGTTTCGCCGGTCAGGCGGAGTACGTTGGGGCCCAGTCCAGTGTGAGATTGAACGTCCGAACGATTCACTGGGACTACTTGAATAATGGCCTGAGCCCCAGTCGAGATAGGCTGCTGAATAATGCTGTCCTGACGTTCTCCCGCAACGTCACAGGCAAAACGTCTCTGCTGGTCAACGTTGGGGCGCTTCAATCGATTTATGACCAGAATAAGAATCTTGATAACGTCATCTACACCATCAGCGGAGGAGGGACGTGGAATGTGACCGATCTGACCTCCGGAGAGATTTTGGTCGGCTATCAGAACGTGCAATTTTCTCGCGCGCAGGTCAGTCAACCCCCTCCGTTGGACGAGTTTACGAGGGTCAAAGACAACTACGCCAATTTCTATTTCATGGGAAGGCTCAATTGGCAGGCGACACCGCTGTTGAAGATAACGTTTCAGCCCTATAGGACGATTCAACAGGTGGTATCAGCAGGCTCCCTGTTCTTTACCGTGACCGGCGCAAACCTTACAGCCAGGCATGAATTGACCGACGACACGACGTTAGATCTCAATCTGGGGTTCGAGCAGGATAAATTTCAAAGCTCTGTTTCCGGCGGGTCGGATAGAACCGACTACATGAAGAATGTCTCTATCGGAATGACGTACCGAGCTGTCAAATGGGTGGGGCTGGGTATCCAATACATTTATGAGGACCGGAACTCCAATCAGACTCCGTTCACCTACCAAGCCAACACCGTGATGTTGTCCGCTCAAGCGCTCCTCTAGGAGCCGGACAGGCTCCTCACCCGCATAACAATCTTCCGGTATCGCGCGCTCATTGCTCCCAAGAAGCATCCTCTTCTTCTAAAACGTTTCACGCTTCACGCTTCACGGACTGCCAAACCCGAGATATTCCCCAACCTGTTTAACCGGAGACCGCCTATCATGGATCGCAATGCGGATTTTATCCCATTCCAATCAGCCCAAGGTGATGGCCCTGAAACCGCCCTTGTCGATTATGCCCGCGCCTGTCGGCGACGGATAAAGCTCATCGTCGCCTGTGCAGTGGGGTTTGCAGTGGTCGCGGCTGTTTGGTCGCTCATGCAGACGCCGCTCTATCAGTCAAAAGCCACTGTGGTCGTCAACCAGGAAGGACCGAGCGCGCTCGATAAAGACCGGGGCTACAATCCCGACCTTACCCCGGAATACTTCCAGACTCAGTTTGAACTGATGAAGAGCCATCATGTGTTTCAGCGAACGGCGCAGCTCCTTCATCTCTCCGAGCGTCCGGAATACAAACCTAACCCTTCTGCCCTGCGGTCACTAGTGGGCGGCCTCATGCCTGCCCCGCCAACTATGGATGTTCGCGCGCCAAATAATGGAGCAACCGAACCGCCGTCGGAAGAAGTTGACGATCGATTGCTCAAGCGGTTTTCCGAGTCTATCGACATTGTGCCGATTCGTGGCGCACGATTGGCTCATGTGATCGCAACTTCCGAGGATCCAAAATTTGCTGCCCAGACCGCCAATACGCTGGCGTCGGTTTATATCGAACGCACCCAGGAACTGAACGCCCTGTCGAAGGAAAAATCCGTTCAGTGGGTGACCGGCAATCTCGATGGGCTGCGCAAGAAAGCCGAAGCGGCGCAACAGGCGCTCTATCTCTTTCGTGTGAAGCATGGGCTGTTGGGGGGACGGGATCGGCAATCGGTGACCGTTCAAACGAACAGCGAATTGGACACGGAGCTGGTCAGAGCGGAAATGAAGCGAGCCGAGGCCCAATCACGGATGGAGCAGATTCAATCGGTGTTGCGTAACCGAACCGGCCAAGACGGAGTGATCGAAATCGACTGGTCGAGCTTGGACTCCTTGAGCGAAGTGCTAACCTCGCCGCTGATTCAAACGCTGCGGGCGCAGGACATCAGGGTTTCAGGACAGGTTGCCGAGCTGGCGGAAAAGTATGGCCCGCTTCATCCAAAACTGGCTCGCGCAAAGGCGGAGATGCAGGATCTTCGTGAACGGATCCGGCAGGAGGTCCAGAAAATATTTGACTCAGTGAAACTCGAATATAACGCGGCGATAAGCCGAGCGCGTGTCATCAAGGAAGCAGCTGGCCGCCATAGGCAAGAGAAAATCCTGCTCGAACGCCATGAAATCGAGTACGGAACCCTCGAACGGGAAGCAGAAAGCACGCAGCAGATCTACAACATCTTTCTCAAACAGACGAAAGAAACCGATCTCTCGGCCGGACTGGTCACGGCCAATGTGTATCTCGCCGACCCGGCAGTGCCAAGCTCCATTCCAGTAAAACCCAAGAAGCAGCTCAATACCCTTTTAGGGCTTGTGCTGGGTCTCATGGCGGGGGTTGGCATCGCTCTCGTTCTTGAATCTCGCGACCGGACCCTGAAGGGACCGGATGATCTGGAGCAGTATCTGCCAAGAGTCTCCCTGCTGGGGATGGTACCGCTCTTGCCAAAAGCTGAAACGGGAGAGAGAGCGCAGCTCACCTCTGACCAGTCCTCCGGCGCCACGGCTGAAAGTATACGTATCATCAGGACCAGCGTATTGTTCTCCAATCCCAACAAGCTGCCTGCCTGTGTTCTCATAACGAGCCCTGGGGAAAGCGAGGGGAAAACCACGCTTTCAGTGAATTTGGCGATCGCGATGGCTCAGTTGAAAAATACGAGGGTCCTGCTCATCGATGCGGATCTTCGGAAACCTGCTCACCGATTCATCCATGGTATCCAACGCGATGGAGGTCAGACAAAAGGTCTCGCTGGTTTCCTGGCTGGAAGGTTCGAACTGGATGACATTATTCATCACACCAACATTCCCAACCTGTCGGTAATTCCTCGAGGGAAGCGCCCATCCAATCCTTCGGAGCTGCTCTACTCCGATCAGATGGGCTTACTGTTGAATCGATGCCGGGAGGAAGGCTATCACGTCATTCTGGATGCTCCACCGGTACTTCCTGTCACCGACCCTGTGATTCTCGCAAGCCAGGTCGATGGCGTGCTCTTGGTTGCCAGTGTCGGCCAGACAACCAAGGAAGCCTGCCGATTGGCGATCCAACGGCTGACGGCTGCGGGAGGGAAAATACTGGGTATCGTTCTACAGAAAGTCCAAGTCCCCGATAACTCGTACTACTGTCATTTGCCTGAGGAGACCGACGAGGCTGTGGAGAATGGAGTGGCTCCGGAGGCCGACGAATGGACCTCCTCCTCAAAATTCTGAGTCACTCGAACCAAGCTCTTAGCAAGCTACGGAACAACTCGGTTCATACATAAAATACCGCTGCAATCTCACGGAATGCCGCTGCTACCACATTAGCTCAGGATGCTCAAAAAGGGCCGTCCTCGTCGTTCGTGAAACGTGAAGCGTGAAACGTCCGAGTCCGGAAACGAACGACGCTTCACGAGATACGCTTCACGGGTTCGATCGCGCTGCCGGCGGACTTTTTCAGCATCCTGTTAGGAACCTACCAGATGGGTGGATACGTTGGGATTATGAAGGGCACCGTTCAAGTCGGCCTGAACTGGTGGAACACATGGCAGGAACGATCGGTCAATCGTCGAATCTTTGCGGCCATGGTCACGGTGGGGGGCGTCACGACTCTGGTCAAAATTGCCGCCGCCGCCAAGGAAATGGCCGTTGCATACCAATTCGGCACGAGCGACGAGCTCGATGCGTTTCTCATCGCATTACTTCTGCCGGCGTTTGCTGTCACGTTGATAGGGGGATCGCTCAATGGAGCCCTGATCCCCACCTACATTCAGGTACGGGAACAAGAGGGACAGCCGGCAGCCCAACGGATGTTGTCGAGCATCATGGTTGTGAGCATCGGGTTCCTGGTAGTCCTGTCGATAATCTTGGCCCTCACCGCTTCGTACTTCCTACCACTGATAGCATCCGGCTTTTCCGCCGAAAAGATGGCGGTGACCCTGTCGCTCTATTATGGCTTGCTATCCACGTTAGTCTTGAGCGGGGTGGCCACAACCTGGGGTGCGATTCTTAACGCCGAGAACCGCTTTGCCTTGGCGGCCGCGGCGCCGGTGGCCACCTCAATCGCCACGATGTGTGTGGTGATCGTCATGGCACAATACTGGGGCAGCTATGCCCTTGTTGTCGGCATAGTCGGTGGCGGGCTTATTGAAGCGGGCGTGGTGGGATGGGGGTTGATACGAGCAGGAGTCTCACTGGTTCCTCGGTGGTACGGAACCTCGCCCGCCATCAAACAGGTATTACAGCAATATGCGCCGATGGTCGCCGCAGCTTTCTTAATGAGCGGTACAAGTCTGGTAAGCCAGTCCATGGCTGCGATGCTGGGTCCAGGCGATGTGTCGGCTCTGTCCTACGGGAACAAGGTCACGAGTCTCATACTCGGGATAGTGGCGCTGACGGTGAGTAGCGCCGTCATGCCTCACTTCTCTCGTATGGTAGCCCTGGCGGACTGGCCCGGTCTGCGGCACACCCTCCTGACATACTCACGATGGCTTCTTGCCGGTACGCTTCCAGTGACGGTCGCGCTGATCTATTTCTCCGAACCAGTGGTGGCATTCGTGTTTCAGCGGGGAGCGTTTTCGGCTGAGGATACTCAGCTCGTGGGACAGATCCAGGCGATGTATGTGCTGCAAGTCCCGCTGTATGTCGTGAGCATGCTGTTCGCGAGGCTTATATCGTCCTTGAAGGAAGTCAAGTGGTTCATGTGGGGGAACGCGATCAATCTCTCCGTATACATTGTCCTAACCTATGTCTTGATGCAGCGGTTCGGAGTCGTCGGGATCGCGTTGGCGACCAGCCTTATGTATCTCATCTCGTGCGGTTTTCTGTTGTGGGTCGCATTGCGACTGTTGCGAGCAAGGGCCGAGGGCCGGGAATAGGGGCAGAGTAATTGTGCGTATCGCCTTCGTGATTTCATCCCTGGGATCCGGCGGAGCTGAGCGGGTGATGTCCGCAATGGCCAACTATTGGGCAGAGAAGGGAGAGGACATTACCCTGATCACTCTCGGCTTGCAATCCAGCGATTGGTACAAGCTTCACCCTCGTGTCACGCGCGTAGGGTTAGGGGTCTTATCGCGCTCGACCCACATCGGCCAGGCGATACGTCACAATGTCCGGACAGTCCTATCTCTGCGTCAGGCACTACGCAGAGCGCATCCTGACATGGTGATCAGTTTTATCGATACGACCAATACCCTGACGCTCATGGCAAGCCGGGGCCTTGGCGTCCCCGTTATCATCTCAGAACGCAATGATCCTCAGCAGCGTTCTATAGGCTTGGCCTGGAGCGGATTGCGGTCTTTGTTGTATCGGCATGCCGATGCTGTCGTGGTTCAAACCTGCGTCATTCGTGACTGGGCCTTGAGGTTCCAGGGAATAAAATCCATCTATGTCATTCCAAACCCAGTGAACCCGACAATGAACGGATCTGCGCGGGCTTCGAGCCGTCGCGGTTCCCGTCATACCATCGTCGCCATGGGACGATTGGTGCGACTCAAGGGATTCGATCTCCTGATTGAGGCGTTTGGCCGATGCGCGGCGAAGCATCCTGATTGGTCGCTTGTCATCCTCGGCGAGGGGCCGGAACGCGCGAACCTACAGACCGTGGCCGCCGACTTGGGAATCGCGGACCGGGTCAGTTTAGCCGGACAGTGTCAAGAGCCGGTCACCATTCTAAAAGGGGCGGACCTCTTTGTGTTGTCTTCTCGAACTGAAGGGTTTCCCAACGCGTTGTTAGAGGCAATGGCCTGTCAACTTCCGGTTGTGAGCACCGACTGTTCCAGCGGCGGTCCGCGCGACATCATCCGCGACGGGGTAGACGGCCTTCTGGTTCCGCCCGACGATGTGGCTGCCCTCGCCGGCGCAATGGATCGTCTCATGGCAGATTCAGATGAGCGACGCCGTCTCGGGAGAGGAGCGCTCAACGTCATCGAGCGGTTCAGTATGGAGAGAATCATGACCATGTGGGACAAGGCAGTGACCCACACATGCCGGGCGGTGAACCAATGAGGATCTGTTTTCTCATTCGAGAGCTAACCCACGGCGGCGCTGAGCGGCAGCTGGTTGCCCTTGCAAAAGGACTTCACGCGCGCGGACATGATGTCACCGTTGTCGTGTACTACTACTACTCCGGAGAACCTCTGGAGAACGAATTGCTGGAAGCGGGGGTCCGGATTCGTTCGCTACAGAAGCGTGGACGGTGGGATCTGCTGGCTTTCCTATTCCAGCTCGGCCGGGTCATGCGGGAGGAGCGCCCGGATATCCTGCATAGCTATCTCACCGATCTTGTGACGGTGATCCTCAAGCCATGGTTCCCTTCGACCAAGATCGTATGGGGGATCAGATCCTCGAGCATGGATCTCAGCCTCTGCGATTGGCTTACGCGGGTCAGCTGCAAACTGACCTTCCGGTTGTCGCGCTTCGCGGATGCCGTGATCGCGAATTCACGAGCAGGACGCGACTATCACATCGCCCAAGGGTATTCCAGGGAGAAGGTCGTCGTGATTCCCAATGGGATCGATACCCAGCGGTTTCGTCCAGACCCTGAGGCCCGTCGTCACGTCCGATCCGAGTGGGGCATCCAGGACAAAGAACAGGTGATCGGGATCGTGGGGTGGCTGCGCCCCATGAAGGATCACCCCACGTTTTTCCAGGCGGCGAGCTTGTTGGCGCAGAAACGGAATCACCTCCGGTTTGTCTGTGTGGGAGCGGGAGCCCCAGAATATCGCGAGTCTCTCCATCGACTGACCCGATCGTTGAAGTTAACCGACCATGTGATCTGGCCTGGCGGACGCAGCGACATGCCCGCCGTCTTCAACGCGCTGGACCTTCTCGTCAGCAGTTCGATCACCGAGGGATTCAGTAACGTCATCGCAGAAGCCATGGCCTGCGGGGTTCCGTGCGTCGCAACCGACGTCGGGGATTCGGCCTGGCTGATGGGGAACACGGGTGAGGTCGTTCCGCCCCACGAGCCTGTCGCGTTGGCAAACGCGATGGGGAAATTGCTCGCTCGAAGACCGCGTACCGCGATACAGATCCGCCAACGCATCGTAGAGCAGTTCTCGGTCGAGAAGCTCGTCGCCGATACTGAACAGACTCTTCTCACGTTGCTGGACAACACAAAGTCAGATCCCCCACTCCGCGCAGTACAGGCGGCATGTAGCGGCGCTCCGGAGAAATTCCCTGTTGGAAGGAACTAGCCCGCATTAATCGGGAGAGTTTAGAGGATACGCCGATGCCAATCACCTACTATCGTAACGCGCTCGCGATCCTTGCTGTGGCGACGTTTTGCACGGGATGGTCCATATATCAATCGTACGCATTCCCGGCTCTTGGGCAACCGAAGGATTGGATTTTGGGGCTGTCCCTGTTGTCGATACCCCTATGGTTGTTCAAACCGAAGTTCCAGCAACCCTTTCTGAAGGTGCCTCTCGTTGTCTGGTGCTTCGGCTTCGCCTTCGTGACGATGTTGTGGTTTTTCGGATCCTCCCAGTCCGAGATCGCTTGGCGGGAAGCGCGGGGGAGACTGTCGGCCATCATGTTGGTGCTGTCCTGCCTGATGATCTTTGCAAGCCCCAGCGCGGTCCGTTCGGCACGATGGGCGCTGGCCATCGCGGTGCTGTTCGGGACCACGCTCAATATCTATGAGTTTTTTGTGCCGATGACATTTAGCCTGATTCAGGGCCGTTCAGCCGGCCTCTATATCAACTCAAACACTTCGGGCGAAGCGCTGGTGCTCGGGATGATTCTCAGCGTGACGGTTCTTCCACAATTTTTTCGCGGTCCCTTTCTCCTGTTGACCGGACTCGGGATCTTTGCGACGTTCTCTCGCGGTAGTATCGCCGCTTGGCTCATCGCTGTGAGCGGCTTGCTCTTCTTTACAAAGGGGGTGCGAGCGAGGGATGTGGTGTGGACGTTCTTGTTGAGCCTGCTCATTGTCGGCATCGTTCTTCTGCCGAAATTGGACGCCATCCTGACGTCGATGGACCGGGCCGGGGTAATCAATAAGAACACTGAGGAACGGCTCGCATGGCTGACGAACCCCTCCGGCGTGTCCGACAATTCCAGTACTGCGCGCATCCAGGTTGCGCAACAAGCCTGGATGAAGTTTTCCGATCACCCTTGGGTTGGGAGTGGGACCGGAACGATGAAGGAAGCGTTCGACATTCCCCCGCATAACCAGTATCTGGCCCTTATGCTGGACCATGGCGCTTTAGGCGCGGCCATCGTGCCCCTGTTGATCCTGGCCCTCATCTGGAGAGCGCAGGGAGAGACGAGGCGCATCGGACTCGTCTTCGGTACGATCACCTTGTGGCTGGCCTTCTTTACACACAACATATTGACCTATGAGCACAGTCTGGTCCCGTTCGCGCTACTGGCCGCCATGGTTTCGACAGAACCATTCCTGGTGCGTGCAGCCACGAAGGCCTCGGCGGAGGGTGAGGCGGATCTCGACAGGGCTTTGACGGGGGCATAGCTGGCTTCTTCCGTCTTGTCCTGAGCAGTACCGGTCGATCCAATGCCATGATGAAACCAGAGGATCATGGATGGAGACGTTACAAGTCGGCAGGAGCAAAAGAACATGCCGATTGTTGAAGGAACGAACAGGCCAATTTCGCTACTGTTTCTCGTCACGGATCTTGGCACAGGCGGAGCGCAGGAGATGCTGTACAAGCTTCTCTCTCGAATAGACCGCGCTCGGTTCACACCACAGGTTATCTCGCTGATGGATCATGGGCTTCTTACCCCAAAAATCCAGGCGCTGGGCATACCGGTGCACTCCTTGGGAATGCGTCGAGGCGTGCCAAATCCACTGGCTATACTGCGGCTGGCTCGGTGGCTGTGGCAACACCATCCGGATGTGATCCAAACATGGATGTACCACGCAGACCTCGCCGGGTGCCTGGCCGCCCGATTGGTTGGACGCATCCCGGTGTCCTGGGGAATTCGCCACAGTGATCTCAGCCGGGAAGGAAATAACTCCCGTACTTTGCACATCGTGAAAATCTGCGCGCTGTTGTCTCGATGGTTGCCGACTCGGATTGTCTGTTGCTCAGAAGCCTCCCGGCTGGCCCATGTCGAAGCTTGGTATTCTTCCGAGAAAATGGTCGTGATTCCCAACGGCTTTGATGTCGACACCTTCATGCCTGACGCGGTAGCGCGCAACTCCATCCGAAAAGAGTTGGCCATTCCCGATGACGCCACGGTGATCGGAATGGCAGCCCGCTTTGAACCGATAAAAGACCATGAAAACTTCGTTCGAGCCGCGAGAATACTCTATCGAACCAGATCAAATGTCCATTTTGTGCTTTGCGGTCGGGGTGTGAGCTGGGATAGCGAAAAGCTGGTGAGGTGGATCGATGAAGCAGGCATTCGACATCGATTTCATCTGTTGGGATTGCGCAATGATATGTCCAGTATCACCGCTGCCTTTGACATCGCCACGTTAACTTCCTTCGGTGAGGCGTTCCCGAACGTCGTCGGCGAGGCCATGAGTTGCGCAGTTCCCTGTGTCGTAACTGATGTGGGAGATACGGCTCGCATCGTGGGAGAGACCGGCACAGTCGTTCCTTCAAGAAATCCTGACGCCCTGGCAGAAGCCTGGGGGGAAATGCTGGATCTTGGCCCAGAGGGCCGATGTCGACTGGGCATGGCAGCCCGGGAACGTGTCAAAGAAAACTTCAGCCTGCCGAAGATTGTGGATTGGTATCAGAATATTTTCGAAGAACTCGCTTACGGCGTGCGTCATAAGAGAGCCCTCTAACCCTCATTATTCGTGAACGCTTCCGCTTCAAGCACCGATCCGCTGCGTTTACACGTGAAGCGTCATTCGTGAAGCGTGAAGCGCAGGACGGAAAGAGTGTGTCTGTATCGTCGCATGCGAGATACGCTTCACGAATAACGCTTCACGATTTTCAGAGAGAGCAACCTATGTGCGGTATCAGTGGGTTTCTCGACACATCGCGGCGCAGGGGAGCTGACGAGCTTCGGGACATCGTGCTCGATATGGCGAGCAGTCTCCGCCATCGGGGGCCTGACGACTTCGGCTCATGGGTCGATGCGGCAACGGGCATCGCGCTCGGGCATCGCCGCCTATCAATTGTGGATCTCTCTCCGCTCGGCCATCAGCCGATGCACTCAGCTTCCGGCCGCTATGCGCTCAGTTTCAACGGCGAGATATACAATTTCAGAGCCCTGCGCGGAAAATTGGAAGACCTCGGACATTCATTCCGCGGCCATTCCGATACCGAGGTGATGCTCGCCTGCTTTTCGCGATGGGGCGTCCATCAGGCCCTGAAACTTTTCACCGGCATGTTTGCGTTTGCCTTGTGGGACCGTGAAGCGCGGCTGCTCTACCTGGCTCGCGACCGGTTCGGCGAGAAGCCCTTGTACTATGGGTGGATGGGGAAGACGTTCCTGTTCGCCTCGGAACTCAAGGCTCTGCGGGCCCATCCGGACTTCAAGGGGGACATTGATCGAGACGTTCTGGCGCTCTATTTCCGATACGGCTACATTCCCGCTCCCTATTCGATCTATCGCGGTATCTCGAAGATCTTGCCTGGAACGGTCTTGACCCTGACGCCAGAAACCGGCTCCCCTCCAACTGTGACTCCCTATTGGTCCCTTCGAGCCGTCGCCGAACAGGGAACCGCAAACCCCTTCACCGGCACCGAGACGGAAGCAGTCGCGCGCTTGGATCAACTGCTGAGGGATGCGGTCAAGCTCCAGATGGAGGCGGACGTGCCGTTGGGCGCATTTTTGTCCGGCGGCGTGGATTCCTCGACCATCGTCGCGCTCATGCAGGGACAAAGCGCAGAGCCAGTGAGAACCTTCAGCATCGGATTTCACGAGGCGGCCTATGACGAAGCCCCCTACGCGAAAGCGGTGGCGAAGCATCTCGGGACAGCCCATACAGAGCTGTACGTGACGCCCGAAGAGGCCATGGCCGTCATCCCCCGCATCCCGACGCTCTACGACGAGCCATTTGCCGACCCTTCGCAAATCCCGACGTTTCTGGTTTCTCAATTGGCTCGGCGGGATGTGACCGTGAGCTTGTCGGGGGATGGCGGCGATGAACTGTTTGCAGGCTATTCCACCTACCTCTGGGGACTGCGTGCTTGGAATCAGATCGAGCGTATACCTCGATCCCTGCGGGCGTTGTCGGGGAAAGGCTTGACCCTGCTGTCGTCGGAAGCGTGGGAGTCCCTGTTTCGGATGATCGAACCGATTGTGCCGAAGCGCCTCCGGCAACGGAACCTCGGATCTAAGTTCAGAGCAATTGCCGGCCTCCTCCCCGCAGAAAGCGCTGAAGCCTTGTATCAGGCAATCCTTACCCACTGGGAGGCTCCCGGCTCGTTGGTCATCGGGGCTTCGGAACCTCTAACTCCCTTGACGGATCGGACCCAGTGGGGAAATTTTCCCGACCTGCTCCGGCGCATGATGTACAACGACGCGCTGATGTATTTGCCCGACGACATCCTCGTGAAAGTGGACCGGGCCGGTATGGGCGTGGGCCTCGAAACGCGCGTGCCCCTGCTAGACCATCGTGTGGTCGAGTTTGCCTGGCAGCTCCCTGACTCGATGAAAATTCGCGATGGGCGCGGGAAGTGGATCCTCCGGCAAGTGCTCTCCCGTTACCTTCCTCCCTCGCTGATCGACCGGCCCAAGATGGGGTTCGGGGTGCCGATCGGCGCCTGGCTCCGCGGTCCCCTGAAGGAATGGGCCGAGGCGCTGTTGGATGAGAAGCGGCTGAAAGACCAAGGGTTCCTCAATCCAGACCCCATCCGGAACACATGGAACGAGCACCTCTCAGGGACATCGAATTGGGAAACCCCCTTGTGGGATGCGCTCCTGTTCCAATCCTGGTTGGAACAAGAGCGGCAGGATTTGTAACGCGGTGGCTAAAAAAGCCGGAGATTGAGACTGCTATGAACTACATGCTTCCTGCCGCAAAACAACTATTTCTAGAAGTCAATCCGCTACCGGACGAGACCGCGACCACCCGTGCTCAAATGGAAAAAGAGTTCTTCTCGTCCGTGCGTTTAAGCAATGGCGTGTTTAAGACAACCTCGACCCTGCGATTGGACGATGTGAATAAGGCCTTGATTGCTCTGTTCCAGGATCTCGGCGTCGCGCCTAAGACCTTCCTCGATGTCGCTGTGTCTTCAGGCATTTCTACGATTGAGTGGTTCGAATCACTGCAACAGGCGAGCTTGAAACCGAGCATGACTGCGACTGATTTGACCATGACCGCCTATCTGGTGAGGCTGTTCAGCTGGTGCAACGTGCTGGTCGATAAGGAAGGATTTCCCCTTCAGTACGAGTGTGGCGGCTTTGCCTTGCGCCCTTGGTCCCCTAAACGATACTACGTTTTGGGAGATTGGTTCTTAACCCTTCTCTACCGCACCCTGTACCGGCGGTTTGGGCAACGGCTTGGTCTTTTGAACCGCCTCAAATCATTAGAGGGAAATCCGCCGCCGATAAATGATCCTGTGATCAAGGCTCGAATACAGCTGGTCACGTGGCGGCTGCGGGACAATACAAATATTGAATTGCTCGACGATGATATTACCCAGCCAACCCCACCACATTTAAGAGGCAGATTCGAGGTGATCAGGGCGGCGAATATTCTTAATCGGGATTACTTCTCGATCCCTCAACTTCGTGAGGCAGTGATAAACCTCCGTAGCCGATTGGTAGGGCCTGGAACCTTCCTGATCGTTGTATGCACGGAAGAAACAGACAGCAATCACGGAACCGTATTCCGTCTTAGCCATACAGGATCTTTCGAAGCGCTGACGCGTATCGGCAGGGGATCCGAAATCGAGGATATTGTGCTGAGTGTCTGAGAGGATCTTATGACACCGGTCTCTCGTTACTGGTCATTACGGTGCATGCCGTGGATCTTTGTTCTGTGGGCCGTGACGGCCTGCTCAAGTTCCGACAGCACATCGACGACGGGGCCGGAAGAAACCGTCGCGCTTACATGCCCGGACGGACCTCCTCCTGTTCCAGAGTCCTTTCTAACCGAAACGCCAAGCACAGGTTTTGCCATCTTGCGTTCTCACTCCAAGCGCAACAGTACCAGTCCTGATGGACAGAGATGCTGGCAAGCCAAAGAGATCCTATCGAAATAAGAGTGAGGAAGACCGTGAGACCTTGATCCCTGCCTGTCCCATGGTGATCCCCCGAAAGTTGGCATGGCTTTGGCTCTTGCAAGGCCGTCGATTCCGCTCCTGCCTGATGTGCCCAGGAGTTCGTAGAAAAAAGAACCTATGACACCGATCTCTCATTACCTCTCAGCGCGTTCCCTGCGATGGATCTTTGCCGCCTGCGCTATTGCGGCCTGTTCCAATACCAACAGCACGTCAGTTCAGACATCGGCTCCAGATTCGCTTATCACCGAAACGCCGACCGGAGGGTTTACTATCCTTCGCGAGCGAGATCCTCTTCCGCCATTGCCCAAGGCTGGAGATACGTTTACCGATCCTACTTTCGGTACGACCATTCTGCGATTGACCGACGGCGCCGACGGCAACCAGGAAATGGGGGTCCAATACTCCTACTGGCCCGCATTCAACAGCGACAGCACGCGCATTCACGTGAATGGCAAGTATGGCCCGTCCCGCAGCGTGTTCTTTACTTTCGATCCGGCGACTCTAACTGCCGGGTCTCCTTTCAAACTGGAGATCCCCCCTCCGGAGGGTTTCCTGTTGGAGCGCTCCGACATGATCTGGAGCGGCATCGATCCAGATCTGATTTATGGACATAACGGACATGTCGATGCCAGTGGAGGCGCCCCTCGGCAGCTTTGGGCCTACGATCTGGTCTTGCGGCAATATACGAAGATCAAAGACTTTTCCAGCGTACTGCTACCGGATGGCTCCAGCTTATTGTTGCCGGATGGCAATCTGGCCCAAATGAGCAAGAGCCTGGATGACCAGGTATTTGCCTTCACCCTCACGGATGCCACTGGCTTGCCGGCAGGCTATTTCGCTTGGGATCGCGGTCGCGATCAAATCCTAGTCCGGGAAGTGGTCCCACTTCTCGATGAAGTGCAGGTGGATAAATCTGGGCGGTATCTGATTGTAGTCTATGACGGTGGGAATGATGACATTTTCGACCTCGCAGCCTCCCCGCCGACATTGATCGCCAAACTCACACGAGCGGAGGGCTTCGGATTCGTCCATCGCGATACAGGGATGGGAACCATCGTCACTGCCTTCCCGACCGATGCCCTTGGATTTCGACGACTCGCAACGCCGAGGGACGTGAAATCGTTGATCCAGGGACATTGGTCCTATCATACACAGCAGGACCATGTCTCGATGTTGGCAGACAACGAGCGCTGGGTATTGAGCAGTCGTTTTTCCACCAGCGGGGGACCGGTCCTGAACCCCTTCGACAATGAGATCGTGCAAGTCGCTACAGACGGCAGCGACCGTGTGCGTCGGATCGCTCATCACAGAAGTGTCGTTAGTATTTTTGAGGATCAGCCGAAGGCCTCGATCAGTCGAGACGGACGACATGTTGCCTTTACCAGTAATTGGGGAACGATCGGTGGACGCAGGGACGTCTATCTCGTCGTCAACATTCCCCCAGCCCCCACAAGTTAACCAGCATGATTCATGACGGTTCGTCGCGACAGCGCCAGGACGCGCGTTCGTCGTGAAGCGTGAAGCCTCCGACTCCGGAACGAAATACGCTTCACGAACGACGTTTCACGCATAAGGCGACAGGAATGAGCATGCCTGCTCAGGAGTTTGGCAATGACCAACAGCAAGCCCGGCACGATGGTGGTGAGTCTCGATCTGGAATTGGCCTGGGGACGGTTCGATCACCATCCCCTCCCCATACTCGAACACGAGTCGCTGCAGGAACGGAAACATATCACGCCCCTCTTAGAGCTCTTCGACCGCTACGATATCCCTGTGACCTGGGCGGTGGTCGGCCATCTCATGCTTGAGAAATGTCTCCGCAATCGCCACGGCATCGCGCACCCCGATCTGATTCCCCACGCGTACTATTCCTGGTTCCCGCTCGATTGGTATTGCTTTGACCCCTGCACGACCGTCGACGCCGCTCCGGCCTGGTATGCGCCGGATATTGTCGAGTGGATTCGCCACGCGCGCGTCCGGCATGAAATCGGATCACATTCATTCGGCCATATCTGTTATGGAGACCCGGAATGCACTCCCTCCGCCGCCTTGGCCGATCTGAACGCCGCGCTTGAAGCAGCCGCGCGGCAGGGGATTGTGCTGAAAAGTTTTGTCTTTCCTCGCAATCAGGTCGGCCATCTGGATCTCCTCAAGCATTTCGGATTGCGGTCCTATCGGGGAGCGGAGCCTCCTCTCATCCGCGCCGACAACCGACTGTTCAACAAGACCCTGCGTTATCTGGATCAGTTGCTCGCGCTTCGGCCCAGGGACGTACGGGCGGAAGAAGTACTGCCTGGCCTGTGGAACCTCCCAGGCAATCATTTTTTCATCGCGCGCGACGGGATGCGCAGGATGATTCCAATGGCCAGCCGCGTGCTGAAAGGGAAGCGCGGCATCACGCATGCGGTGAAGACCGGCGGGCTCTATCACCTCTGGTTTCCCCCATTCAACCTGAACAAGGATACCGAGGCCATGATGTCCGGCTTGGCCAGGATCTTCGAGTACGCCTATCGCATGCGCGAACAGGGGCTGCTTGAGATCCTCACCATGGATGACTATGCGCGGCAGCTGGCGCGTGAGAAGCAGGAAGGATCCCCTGGAATGGAAGAAAGCCTTCTGGAGCAACAGACGGAGGCGCAATTGTCGGTGTAGGGGGAGCCTGCCGCTGAGTATTGTCGCAGCAAGCCGTCAAGAATAATGCGGGCGAGCATAGGAGGGTTATCACACATGCGTTCATCTAGCGAGACTGACCGTTACAGGAGGCTCACCGCCGGAGTGCCGGGCCGGCAAGCTAGCTTAGCGCCTCGCACCATCATCAGTGCGACCTATCTCATGCTGTTCACGGCATCCATCCTGCTGTTCCTCTCGATCGATACCCTGGCCTGGTTGGCCGAGGAAGACGGTCCCATCGAGAATGCCGGGGCTCTCTGTTTCCTGCTCGCCGGCATCCTCTTTCTCATGACTGCCCGCCAGACATCGGGGCTCCACAGACAATCCGGCGCCAACCACACTGAAAGCTCTCTGGTCCTGTACGCTCTCGGAGCCCTCCTCCTCGTCTGTTTCGGCGAGGAAATTAGCTGGGGACATCGGCTGTTTCACTTTTCCGTCCCTTCTTGGCTCGAGGCCATCAATCAGCAAGGCGAGTGGAACCTGCACAATCTCACCTGGTTTCAAGCGCATACAACGGAAGGCGTGAGAAAATCGTTCTGGGCGCGCCTGATCGACATGAATCGCCTCCTGGCCATCTTCCAGCTGACCGTCTTCACGCTGGTACCGGTTCTCACCGCCTACTCCGCAACCTTCCGCACATGGATGGCGCGTATCGGGCTCCCGGTTGTCCCATGGTGGATCGCCGGCCTTATGCCAGTTCATTTCCTCGCTTCACAGGCACTCTACACGATCATCGGCGGGGACGGGGGTCTGATCCTGGGTGATGCGCTCGATGAATCCAAGGAAACTTTGAGGGCCTTTATCTTTCTCGTGATCGCCATCTGGACGTACACACAGACCACCGTGTCACGCGTCTCATCGGGCAAACGGCCACTCGAAGCGGTCAGACCCTAACCCGCATTATTCATGAACGCTTCTGCTGCAATCGCGGATTCGCCACGAACCGTCATGAATAATGCGGGCTAAGCCAAAATTGAAGGGTCTGACTGATGCCTGCGTGATCGCTACGGCGACGCGCATCCCGAATGGAGGAACTTGTGAATAAGATCAAAGTCGCGCATGTGACGACCGTTGCCCAATCGTTACAGGGCCTTCTGTTGAATCAAATGAACAGCATTCAATCAAAGGGGTACGAGGTGGTCGGCATCTCCTCGCCGGGAAGGGAAGTCCCCATGATCGAGAAAGCCGGCGTCAGGCACATTGCGATCGGCATCAGCCGCAATGTAACCCCGCTGCTCGATCTGATCTCACTGATGCGTCTCTATTCGGTTATGCGACAGGAAGGCTTTACGATCGTCCATACCCACACTCCCAAAGCGGGATTGCTGGGCCAACTCGCGGCTCGTTTGGCCGGTGTGCCGATCGTAATAAACACGGTTCACGGTTTCTATTGTCATGACCTCATGCATCCGATCTTGCGCCGTTTCTATATCGGCCTTGAGAAAGTAGCAGCGCGCTGTTCAGATCTGATCTTGGCGCAAAACCAAGAAGATATAGAGATGGCCCTTTCCATGGGAATTTGCTCCCCCGAAAAGATCAAACACTTGGGTAATGGAATTGACCTGTCCTCCTTTAGTCGGGATCGAGTTAAGACAGGAGACATTCGCATAAAACGCCAGCAGCTTGGCATACCGGATGACGCGAAGGTCGTGGGGTTCGTCGGCCGATTAGCCGGAAAGCGGAAAGGCTTCATCGATTTCCTCAAGGCCTGCCAACGCGTCGCCGGACAGCACCAGAATGTGCGGTTTTTGATCGCCGGCGAAGCGGATGCAGGCAAAGCCGACGCAGTCAGCCCTGGGGCCGCCAAGGATTATGGAGTTTCCGATCAATGTCTGTTTCTCGGAGCGCGTCCGAATGATGAGCTACCGAGCCTCTATGCATTGATGGATGTGCTCGTGCTGCCATCCCTCTTTGAAGGAATCCCACGGGTCGTCATGGAGGCTGCGGCCATGGGTGTGCCGGCTGTGGTCACCGATGTGAAGGGTAATCGGGAGGCCGTCATGCACGGCCGCAACGGCCTGCTCGTACCATTGGGTAACCCCCAAGCCTTAGCGGAGGCGATTATCGATCTCCTGACGAACCAGGAGAAAGCGAAAGGCATGGGGGAGGAAGCCTATCGCATGGCCCTGGAGCAGTTCGATGAACGTGTGGTATTCGCGAAAGTGGTCAATGAATATTCGGGATTGCTGGCGGACAAAGATCTCCGACTTCCTGTATCCAATTCAACGGCTACCGAGCCGGCGCGCGCTTCTTCAAACGGGCGGCCAACGTATGCTCGACGGCTGTCGGTGCTCTCAAGAGAAGACCTCCCACGTTGAGGTCACTTCCCCACCCAATATGATGAATTGTTCTGTCCAAGCGCCGCTGGCAAGAACAGGGACCGACGCCTAGCTTTCGGACCCTGGCATGCTCATCCGAGTAGGGCATGGAGCCGGTTAGGCCTACGCAAAGATCGCAATAGGAGGATCACAGATGTCGACGTCGTTTAAAGTATTGACTGCGGATACAGATCAAGGCGAGATTTGGGATGCCGTCGTTGCCGGCATAGACCGGTGTGACGTGTACTTTCATAGGTCCTTGTGCCAAGCGTTTGCAGCATACGAAGGATGCGTCGCGCGCTTGGCGCACTTTCGTCACGGCGACTCCGTGATCGTCTATCCGTTCTTTCAGCGCCGCATCGCGTCATTGCCGTTCCTGCAGTCGCCCCAAGACTGGAACGATTATTCCGACATCGTCTCTCCCTACGGGTACGGCGGGCCCCTGGCACAGATAGCGGCGGATAGCGAGGAAGAGAGCGGACGGATATGGCCGGAGTTTCTGGAGGCGTTTCACGCCTACTGCCTGGACCACAATATTGTCAGCGAATTTGCGCGCCTGCATCCCTATCTGCAGAACCATCGCCACTTGGACCTGTCGAACGGGCTCGAGCGGCGCAGCACAATTGTGACCGTGGACCTCTCTCAATCGGAAGAGGAAATCTGGCGGGGATTTACGAAAGAGAACCGGAAAAAGATCGGTCGCGCGCAGGCGAACGGGCTGCGGGTGGAAGAAGCCAACAGCCCGGCCGATGTGCAACTGTTCTCCCGGCTCTATCATCTCAATATGCAGCGGCTGCAAGCGCGTGACTGGTATATGTTTCCTGAATCCTGGTTGAGCGACCTGCATGCCCGCTTCTCAGAACACCTCACGCTGTTCCTTGTGTTCGAAGGAGATCGCGTCATAGCCGGCGGGTCCATGTTTCATATGAACGGACTCGTCAGTAACTTTTTATCGGCGACGGCGGAGGATCCTGGACAGTGTTCGCCGAATAATCTCTTATTCTATGAAATTATCCGGTGGGCCAAGCGCCGTGGGTATCGCTGGTACAACATGGGGGGCGGATACCGGACTAACGATGGTGTGATGCGGTTCAAACAGAACTTTTCCCAGCACACTGAGGATTTCTATACCTATCAAAAGGTGCATCTGCCCCAAGCCTATGAGGCGCTGGTTCAGGAATGGCGCCAGGCCCTTCCATCGACAATCGAACTGGAAGAAAGCAAGTACTTCCCGCTGTACCGAATGATCCCGCAATAGGGAGAGGCGATGAAGCGGTCGTAGCGCTTCTCGATCACCTCCGATTTCACAGAGCCTTATTCGCTGAAGCCAGAGGCCGGCATATATGAAAACCGTCGTGCTTTATGCCTCGAGTCATGGATCGACCCGAAGGGTCGTCAAAACGCTTGCTGAGACGGTCCAATTTTCATTCGACTGTTTCGATGTCAAGAATCTCACGGACTCGAGTTCGATGGGCAAATACGATGTATTTCTCTTTTTTTCCCCGACCTATGGGAACGAAGAGCTTCAGCCGGACATGGAGAAGTTCATCGTCAATTTCAGGCTGGATATGTCGAGCAAGTACTATGCGATCTGCGAACTCGGCAACTACTACGGGTATGAAGCCGATTTCGGCGCCATGAAAATTATCCGGCATCATCTGGAGAAACTATCCGGCAAGGAACTGGTCGGCCCTCTGTCGATGGATAGTCTGCCGAAAAAAGATTGGACAGCTTTCGCCACCTGGTGCGGAAAACTCAACCAAACTCTGCGAGAGACCCATGAATGACTTCGACGCCATCGACCTGTTGAAGAAGAAGGTCGGGGTTCCCTTTCACTACCGATTTGAGAATGAACGGTGCGTGGAGCTCGATCTCGCGTCTCAGGACTATATCTTCCGCGGACTTGTCCGCCATCATACGCAAGCGGAAAAATCCGAAATCCTTTGCGTGATTGCAGGCCTGACATATTTGGAGCGGCTGAACCTTCGTAGCAATATGTTCCATTCGATACCGGACTACTTCGGCAATCTGACACACTTACGGTATCTGGATGTGAGCTCGAATCATTTAGAAAAGGTTCCCCTGTGGATTCAGGAAATACAGGATTTGGAACATCTCAATCTGTCGGCTAACGAAATCGGCGAACTGCCCTCGTTCTTGAGCAAGTTTCACAATTTGAAAACATTGCGTCTCCATAAGAATACGTTCCGGATCTACCCCGATGAATATGGCGTCTTTGCACAGCTTGAGTTGCTGAACCTGTATAGCAGTCGATTGAAATACATTCCTTCCTTCATTTTTGACTATTCAAAATTACGAGTGCTGGCTTGGGGAGTGACGCCGATCGCCGAGCTCCCGGCGGACATCGAACGACTACAAGAGTTGGAGTGTTTGATGTTGCAGTGTAACTGCGTGAGGGTTCTTCCGGAGTCATTGTGCGGCTTAAAACGTCTGAAAGGCCTGTTTCTCCTTCAAAACAAACTCAGGGAATTGCCAGAGGACATCGGCAATCTGGAACACTTGGAACACATGACCTTGTATCAAAACGAACTCGCCGGCTTGCCCGCGTCTTTTGAGAATTTGAAGAATCTTAAGAAGCTGAATCTTGCGTGGAATCGATTCGAGGAGTTGCCCCCCGTCGTCATGAGCTTGCCGAAGTTAGAGTGGTTCGGGTTTTTTTACAATCCCATCCGGGGCGATTTGCCCAAACTGAAACACATTAAGGAAGTGATCCTGGAGAAGTAGCCGTCTCACCTGTTCAACGGAACCCTCAGTCCGAATCGCAAACAGCATTGCAGCGTGAACGATATGCTGAAACGCCTTCTAGACATTGTTGCAGCCTCTGTGGGCCTGATGGTTTCTGGCCCGCTCATGGTCGTAGTGGCGGTCATAATTCGCGCGACCATGGGATCGCCGGTGCTGTTCCGTCAGCGCCGCCCAGGCTTACACGGACGGATTTTTACGCTGTTGAAATTTAGGACAATGTCCGTAGACCGCGACCGCGAACGTCAATCTCAGTTCGACGCGCATCGCGTCACGCCGCTTGGCCGAATACTCCGGCAGACCAGCCTCGATGAGCTGCCACAGCTTTTCAACGTGCTTCGCGGGGACATGAGCCTGGTCGGTCCGCGCCCGCTTTTGCCGGAATATCTTCCCTATTACAGCACTCGCGAACTCCTCCGACATACGGTCAAGCCAGGAATCACCGGGTGGGCTCAAGTGAACGGACGAAACCGCCTGTCTTGGGATCAGCGGCTTGAGCTCGACGTCTGGTATGCAGAGCATCGATCGTTGCGCCTCGATCTTCGCATTTTGTATTTGACCGCGCTCAGGGTGCTCCAGCGACGCGATATCAACCTGGATCCACGAGTGAATCTGCTGCCGCTCGATCGAGAGCGGTCCCATTCCTCGACTGTTCCCCGCTGAACTTCCGTTAGCCGCTTACACGTTCCTCGGTTATCACCACACATTGCACGGGCTATCACGCCGAAGGAGTATGATTATGCAGCTCTCCATTATCCGTCCGACGCTTCCATCGTTGAGCGACATTACACAGCTTGTCGGGCCGAGCTGGGATTCCGGCACCGTCACACTCGGTCCCACTGTCAGGGCCCTGGAAGAGGAGGCTTGCATCAGAACCGGCGCGCGCTACACTGTAGCGTTGTCGTCCTGTACAGCCGGACTGATGCTGATCCCCGGAGCCCTGGGGTTGCCGCCGGGGAAAGAAGTCATCGTGCCGTCGTTTACCTTCGCTGCGACGGCACAGGCCTTGTTGTGGAATGGGCTGATTCCTGTATTCTGCGACATTCTTCCGGGAACCTGCACCATTGATCCCGAAGACGTCGAACGGAATCTGTCTCCAGACACGGCGGCGATTTGCGGGGTGTCCATCTTCGGGTTGCCCCCCGACAATGAGGCCTTGCTCGAGTTGGGCCGTCGCAAAGGATTGCCCGTCTATTTCGACAGCGCACAGGGTCTGGGCGCAACCTATCACGGCCAGCCGCTGGGGGGGTTCGGTTCCTGCGAAATCTTCTCGATGAGCCCGACGAAAGTCGTGACGGCGATCGAAGGAGGACTGCTCACGACGAACGATCGGGCCCTCGCGGAGCGAATCCGGTCCATGCGGGATTACGGCAAGGATCCGGTGAAGGGGGAAGAAATGCATCATCTGGGCCTGTCGGCCCGCATGAGCGAGCTTCATGCGGCGGTCGGGCTGCTCTCGTTGCGGATGATGGATGAACTGGTGAAAGCGCGCAGGGAGCTCATTTCGATCTATCGGGATCGGTTGGGTACGCTCCCCGGCTGTTGGGTTCAGAAGTTTCCAGCCGACCGGACCACCAGCGGAAATTATTTCGTCTTGTTTGTCACGGACAGGGCAAAACGGAGCCGGGACGAGGTCTACGAGGCGTTGAAGCTGGCCGGGATCCAGACAAAGCGATACTTCTACCCGCCGGTGCATGAGCAACTCCTCTTTCAGCGATTTCCCAAGCGTGTGAGCGTGAATCTGCAGCACACACCGAAGATCAGCCGGGAAGGCCTCGCGTTGCCGTTGTACTCACACACAACCCTGGAGGAAATGAATCACGTCTGTACGCAAGTCGAGCAGTTGCTCGGTTAAAGATGACCGGTCGAGAAATTACGTGGCCTCCTGGAAGAAGATTGGCTCTCGTGCCGAGACGGTCGTCGAGCCGCAAATGGGTCTTGCTGGCGGCATTCCTCCTGCCCTTCGTTGTGCTCTATGGGCTGAACTGGCTGATCTTCCACCCAGGGATCGTAACGGTTTTCTCTCTTGATCCGCCGTTTGACACACCCCAACCGGCCGACGTGATCGTTGTGTTGGCAGGAAAACCTGAGCGCGCTCGATATGCCGCCTTGTTGATCGAGAAACAGTTGGCGCCGCGACTACTCTCTACCTTGGTCGATCCGGACTGTCTCAGCAAGAGCGGCGTGCGTGAACTCTGCACAACGGGCGTACGCAATACCGTCGATGAGGCCTTGACGATGCGTCGCGTGCTCGCCAGGAAGCGGGTGGATCGCGTGATGGTCGTCACGTCTCGCTCCCATGCGGTGAGAACCGCAGCCGTCTTCACCCTTGTTTTTGCCGGAACCGGCATGGAGGTGCGCGTCGTGGCGACACCGCTCGACGCTCCACCGGGAGCGCCATCCGTCCGGGAGATCCTGTCATTCTTCCCCAGCCTGGGGGGCGCCGCACTCGGCCGGTTGAGCCCTGCACTGTACGAATGGATCATGCAGTACCGCCGCTTGGCGCCCCTTCGCGGCGCTACAACGCCGTCGCATAGCGCCTGAAGAAACCTTCGTTCGCGCCAGAACGCCGTAGCTCCCCCTAGCAAACAGCACAACGGTCTCTGGCTTGCACCTACACATTTACCAGTAGGACTATTACTATGTTTAGAGCCTTGCTCCGATTCCGCCGGCCTCTTATTATCCTGACACACTTGGCGCTGGTCGCGCTCGCCAATTATCTGGCCTTCTGGCTCAGGTTCGACGGGGCGATTCCCGAATGGGCGATGGCGCTGTTTGCACAAACGCTGCCGATACTGATAGCGATTCGCATGCTGATGTTTGTGCCATTCCGCCTCTATCAAGGCATGTGGCAGTACACGAGCATCTGGGACTTCAGGAACATCATTGTCTCCTCGATCTTGGGAATCGCGGTGTTTTATTGCACAGTCCAGTGGGGTATTGGGCTGGAGAAGTATCCGCGGTCCATCTATGTGCTGGATACGATCGTACTCATTGGACTGATGGGGGCGATTCGTCTCAGTCGTCGCTTGTACCGTGACGCGACCCATCGCACCAGTGAAACACGAGTCCTCATCTATGGGGCCGGCGATGCAGGCGAGCGCCTGGTCAGAGCGCTGAAACACAGTTCGGCGAATGGATTCAAAGCCGTCGGTTTCATCGATGATGACCCGGATAAAACAGGCCTGCGTATTCACGGCATGCGGGTCCTTGGCGGACGCCAGCACCTCAGCCGAATTATGGCGGAAGTTGCTCCGCATGTCGTCTTGCTGGCGATGCCGAGCGCCAAGCCCCGCATTATGCGCGATCTGGTGAAACTGTTAGAGCCTCACAAGGTGAGAATCCAGACGGTCCCGGATCTTCATAGCATTCTCGAGGGTCATGTCGAGATCACCAAGATCCGAAATCTGGCAGTCGAAGATCTTTTGGAACGGGCTCCGGTCGGGCTCGACGTGACGCCCCTGCGTCGTCTCATCAAAGGTAAGTCGATCATGGTCACGGGGGCGGGCGGCTCGATCGGGTCTGAACTGTGCCGGCAGATCGCGGCGCTTGAGCCAAGCTGCCTGGTGCTGTTCGAGCGATATGAAAACAGTTTATTCGCCATCCATAACGAACTGATCGATCGTGCGCGCGAGACGCCGGCTTTCCCGATTATAGGAGATGTGGGAGATGAGGTCCGTGTTGATACGATCTTGAAAAGATTTAAGCCCGCCATCATTTTTCATGCAGCGGCTCACAAGCATGTGCCGTTGATGGAGGGCAGCCCTTGCGAGGCGGTGAAAAACAACGTGCGGGGAACTCGGATCGTCGCTCAGGCGGCAGCCCGTTGCGGAGTCGAGCGATTCATCATGATCTCGAGCGATAAAGCGGTGAATCCGACCAGCACCATGGGAGCGACCAAGCGGGTGGCCGAACTCGTCGTGCAAAGTTTGGAGGAACGAGGCAAGACGAAACTCATGACCGTCCGATTCGGGAATGTACTGGGAAGCAACGGCAGCGTCGTGCCGCGTTTTCTTGAACAGATCAAGGCGGGCGGACCGGTGACCATCACGCATCCTGACATTCGTCGGTTTTTCATGCTGATTCCGGAAGCCGTCCAACTCGTTCTGCATGCTGCCGCTCTGGGTGAGAATGGCGCAACCTACGTGCTTGAGATGGGTGAACAGATCAAGATTGTAGATTTGGCGCGAAATCTCATCCGCCTGTCGGGTTTGATTCCGGAAGAAGACATTGCTATCTCATTCATCGGGCTTCGTCCCGGTGAAAAGCTCTATGAGGAATTGATCGGACCCGATGAGACCATCGAGCAATCGGGACTGGAGAAGATTCAAAAGGTCAAATCGGGCCATCCCTGGAATCCCTACGTATTAATGCCACTGGTGGCGTTATTGGAGCAACGCGCGGCTCAGCAAGATCTCGACCTCGTGATCGACCTTCTGTGTGAATTAGTCCCAACCTTCACACCCACGGGGGCTTACGCCGTTCAGGAGGCCGAACGAGTCTCACTCGGCACCTATAATGGCCACTAATGTTCTTCGGCAATCGCGCCATACAGCGAATATCAAGATTCAGACATTCGGGAAAGCGCTGAGGAGGCAACTATGACACGATCCAATCGGAATTCTACCTCGAGCGTCGGGCTCTGGCGTCTCATAAAATTGACCTGTTTATTCCTGATTGCGATGCTCGCGAACGGCGTGATGGTCGCCATTTCGGCTCAGCCCCAGAGCGAATATCAATATCAATTGGGGCCAAACGACGTGGTTCGCGTTCAGGTGTTCGGGGAAGAAGATCTTACGGTTGAAAGCAAAGTGGGTGGCGACGGCGCCATCAATTTTCCGCTGCTTGGCTCGGTCCCCATTGCCGGGAAAACCATCAAGGAATTGCAGGAATACCTGGTAGGCCGACTGGCAGAGGGCTATGTGCGGTCGCCGAAGGTGACGGTCTTGCTGGTGCGCTACCGCAACTACTATATGCACGGGGAAGTGAAGACGCCGGGGGGCTATCCCTATGAAGCGGGGCTCACGGTGCAGAAAGCCATCAGCTTGGCCGGCGGCTTTACCGAGAAAGCCGAAACCAGGAGAATCGCTGCGACCAGGGTTGTAGGGGATCGAGCCGGCACGGTGATTTTAGGCATGGAGGCTCCCATCTTGCCCGATGACATCCTCGCTGTGGGCCCGATGCAAAAATTCTTTGTGAGCGGAGAAGTGAAGACGCCGGGACGTTACCCCTACGAGCCTGGGCTGACAGTCCAGAAGGCCCTATCGATGGCTGGCGGGTTGACCGAACGAGCAGACCCGGCCGGCATCAAGCTCACCCGGTTCAAGGAGTCCGGCGTCGAGACCGAAGTCGGCGCGCTGGAGACCCTGGTGCTGGCGGACGACATGCTCGCAGTCGAGGGCCTGAACCAGCGGCAGAAATTTTACATATCGGGCGAGGTCAGAACCCCGGGCCAATACTTCTATCAGCCGGGACTCACCATCCAGAAAGCGCTGACGATGGCCGGCGGGTTCACCGACAAGGCGGATAAGGCCGAGGTAAAAGTGACGCGTTTCAACGGCAAGTCCGTTGAAACGATGTTGCTGGAGGCGGACACAGTCATCATGCCTGACGATCTGCTCGTCGTCGTGCAAGCCAAGAAAATCTATGTCAACGGCGAAGTGCGGGCATCAGGCGCCTTTCCTTTTGAGAAGGGACTGACCGTGCATAAAGCCATCACGATGGCCGGCGGGTTTACCGAAAAGGCGGCCAAGACTTCGACGAAGGTGCTTCGCAACATCAACGGAGAGGAGCACACGATCGACGTCACACTCAATGCGTCGATCCTGCCAGAAGATATCATCGTCGTGCCGCAACGTTTCTTCTAAGAGGATCCTGAAACAATCCATCCTGTGGGTCGGTCACTGACCCTACTACGAAAGGAGGAGGACAATGACCGTTCTTCGTCATCTTATAATTCTGTTCTTCACCGTCATGCTTGTGTGCGAAGCCGGGGCCATTGAGATTCCAGGCCAACGCGACATCTATCGGATCGGACCGAACGATGTCATTCGGATACAGGTGTTCGGCGAGGAAGAGCTGTCCCTGGAACGGAAAATAGAGGGGGATGGCAAAATCGACTATCCCCTTTTGGGCACCGTTCCCGCCGAAGGCAAAACGGTTCAGGAGCTCCAGCAATATCTGACCTCACGCCTGGCATCGGGGTATCTCCGGAGCCCGAAGGTCAGCATCTCTATTGTGCGTCATCGTAACTTCTATGTGAGCGGGGAAGTCAAGACGCCGGGCGGGTTTCCCTATGAAGAGGGGCTCACTCTCCAAAAGGCCATTGCCATGTCCGGCGGGCTCACCGAAAAGTCGGACAAGACAGAAATCAGAGTGAACCGTGTAATCGGTCTGGTTGCGGCAAGTCTCAGGCTCGATCCGGACGCCCTCATCATGCCCGATGATCTCATTGTGGTCTCACAGGCACAGAAGTTCTACGTCAACGGCGAAGTGAGGAAACCAGGCGACTACCCTTATGAGAAGGGGCTCACGGTTCATAAGGCCATCACGATGGCCGGAGGATTTACTGAAAAGGCCTCGAAGGGTTCGACGAAGGTCTTGCGCAGCGTCAACGGGCAAGAGGAGACAATTGAGATGCCTCTCGATTCCTTAACTCATCCTGGCGACATTATTGTTGTTCCTCAGCGGTTCTTCTAGCAGGGTGACTTTCTCAACGTGCTTTCTCCCAAACTTGAGAAGTGTCACGGCTGTATGTACCTGCCTACCGTCGGACATACAAATCACTCAGGAATTCTGTTCGATCTCCCTATATTAATAAGATGTTGTCGGAATGTGATCTGTCGGCACTTAAATTGCTAGCTTCCGTCACAAGTGCGAATCGGTCGAAGAGAGGAATCGTTCCGGCTCAGAGGGACCACATGCAGGAAACAAGGCACGGTGAAACGATTGAATACCATGGATCTCGCCTTAGAGAAGTCTCTGCTTTGAGCCTCAGGGTCATGCTGATCATCGCCTGCCTGACCCTTTACTCTGAACACAATGCCTCGGCCCAGGCGGTCTATCCGCCAAATTCAATTTACGACGGCGCCAAAAGCGTTCCTTCGCTTTCGCGGCCCGGCTACCTGCAACCAGTTATCGACCCGGTGTTCGGGGCAAAAATAAACCGCATCAGCGACGACTCAATGGGTCTGGCAAGCGCCGGTTATATGCAGCACCACTATTCCAAGGACCAGCCCTGGAACCACGACATGACGCTGATAAAGTTAGCCAACACCCGCGTGATTCTGGATGCCAAGACCTATCAGATATTTAAAAAACCGAGCGGCAAAGGCGAGACAAGGTGGTCGACCGTAGATCCCAACATCATGTTCTACACCCGCGGAAACCAGTTCCGTAAATGGAACGTCCGAAGCGACGCAGATACCCTGCTCCATACATTTTCCGAAGGCAACATCTCGATTGGATCCAATGAAGGCAACATCTCCATGGGGGATAAGTCTGTCGTCCTGAATGTCGATACTCTCGTCATCGTGTACGACATAGCCAACGATGTCGTGATTGCGAAAAAAGATCTCGGCCCCATAGACTGGGCGACCATGTCCCAATCTGGGAATTACGTCGTGTCCAGACCTGGTTCATCGTCGCTTGGCGTGGTGGTGTATGACCTCAATTTAAATCTGTTAAGAAAGATTTTCGACAAGGGTGCGCATGGAGACGTTGGATACGATGCGGCCGGAAACGAAGTCTTTGTGCAAATGTGCCCTGTACAAATGTCTCGTCTCGATACCGGGCAAGTGACCAGTTTGGGGATCAACATGTGCGGCCATCTGTCCACGCGAAACTATCAAAGGCTGGGATGGGCTTCGGTGACCGACGGCTCATCGAACGGAGAGGTGCTGGCTATCAAGCTCGACGGTAGCAAGACCGTCGAACGGTTTGCGCACGGGCGTACGTCTGCGGCCAACTACGATGCCCAAGCCAAGGGCGTATTCAGCCCCGATGGCTCGAAGGTGATGTGGAACAGCGACTGGGGGTCCGGGACGGTTTATGCCTATGTAGCAGAGATGCCGGGAAATTCTGGCAATAACGTGCCCCCAGCTGCCCCAACAGACCTCAAGGTGACAGGCATCTCGCCGTAAATCTGGACCGACCCTTCCTGGAATGCTTCAACCGATATCGCAGGCGCGATAGGCCATTTCGCCTCCGCAGTGACTCCCCATCATTGACCATCACGGATAGAAACCTTTTGAACTTGAGCCTGTGCGGCCTCCCTGCGCCGTTCTAGCAGGCTGAGGAAAAACTCGGTTTATCCACAAAACGCTCTTGAAACCTTTCACGTGGAACTGATGATCAATTTATCGCAGGATGCTCAAAAAGGCCGTCCAGCAAGGCCGCAGGCGAATCGAAACCGGAGGCGTACCCTCACGGGTACGTTGAGGATTTCGATGAGCCGAGAACGCCGCTGGGGGACTTTTTCAGCATCCTGCTAGAGGACCAGTCTCATCCACTTCATCTGCCTTCGCAGCCTCGATCTCCCATGAGGCATTTACATCACGGCCATCATCAGCGCGCTATCACTCAACGGGCAGTCTGGAGGAGTCATGCAGGAACAAGCCGGAATCATCGCTTTTGACCAGGGGGGCACAACCACATGTTCTCCTTCCCCCTTTGTGAGGCAGGTTGCCGACGAGCCGGCGTTGCTCGATCAATCCAGTGTGGACATGACCCAAGGGTCACAGGGGATTACGGCAACGGTTCTCACCCACGAGACCGATTTCGATGCCCTTGCTGGAGAATGGGATGAACTGGTTTCTGTAAGTTGTCAGCACGGGGGATTTTTCTCGCGGTGGCATTGGAATCGAGTGTGGTGGCGCATGTACGCCCCCCCTCACAGTGAATTGTTTCTGATCGCCTGTCGAGACCGGAACGGCCGATTGGTCGGGCTGGCGCCTCTCTATCGGCATGGCCGATCGATCAAGGGTTTATTGACGGTTCAAGAGATCTGTTTCCTCGGGACTGGCGCCGGACTGAAGACAAGTGAACATCTCGACATCATCGCCCGAAGCGGATACCAGCAGCTTGTCGGACAAGGGGTCGCAGCCTGTATTCAGCAACAAGCAGTGTGGCAGAGACTCTGGCTCTGGGGGGTTCACGCAAATTCACCCGTGCTCGCTCATCTTATGAAGGCGTTTGGCGCAGCGGCGACCGTACTCCCCTGCGACCGGCTTCCATACGTGACCACTCGCTCAGACTGGGCCACGGTCAAGCTGGGATTAGGGAGCAATTTACGAACAAACATCGATCGCTATATCCGGCGGATCCAGAAAGATTATAAGTGCGAATTCAGCTCAGTTCGTACATCGGAGCAATTGGAAGAATTCATGGATTCGTTCGTCCAGTTGCATCAGGAGCGCTGGCAGTCCAAAGGAGAGCCTGGGTCATTTACGTTACCCAACTTCAAGGAATTCATGCAGGAGACTCTGCGCGAAGCATTCCGCTGTGACAGAGCCAGGCTTTGGATGCTCTTTTTGGACGGGCAGTGTGTGGCGGTGCTGCAAGCGTTTGTAGACCGCGGGGTGGCGCATTATTTTCAAGGGGGGTTCAAAACCGGATATGACAAGCACCACCTTGGGAGTGTGATGATCGCGCTTGCCGTACAAGACTGTGTGCAGACCGATGGCATAGACGAGTTTGACTTTATGGGTGGCGGCGCCACGTACAAAGATCATTGGACAAAAACCGTGCATGAGGCAATCGAGCTGGAAGTACTCCGGACCGGATTCCGTCCAAAGTTATATGCGGCCATCAGTCACTTTGCATACGTCTACAAACGCACGCTTCCGCAGAAAGTCAGGAAAAAAATACGGAAGGCCCTTGGGCCACTGGCGCCTAAATTCCAATGAAGGAGTGTTAGACCTTGCCGACAATTGGCCAAGCGCCCCGGTGCACCATGGCCACAGATGACGGCTCGCGCAAGTCCCGCGCTCGACAACGCTCCAATCGAAAACCACATTCTCATCTGCCTCAATCACCACTACAGATTCGACCTTGGCAGCGGCAAATGCCTCGACGGCAATTGTTCGTTGCGGACTAATACGCTCAACTGAGGCCAAGATCGGGAAAGCCGAGCCAGTGGAAGGAACCAGCATTGCGTGGTTCCTCTCTGCTCTCCTGGATGGAGAGGGAGCAAACAATTTGCGCTGATTGGCGTTCAGATCAGTACCTTCGAAGAAAGGGTCACGTCATGCCTAGAAAACCAAGTTTTCTGATTACGATAGATACGGAAGGGGATAATTTATGGTCAAGGCCCAGGACCGCTACAACTAACAACGCATCCTATCTTCCTCGGTTTCAGGAATTGTGCGAAAAGTATGGGTTCAAGCCGACTTATCTCACCAACTATGAAATGGCCAATTCCATGACATTTCAAAAATTGGGGAAGGACATCATCGCGCGAGGCGTCGGAGAAGTCGGCATGCATCTGCATGCGTGGGATATGCCGCCCTCCTATGAATTGACTGACAATGACTCGCGGTTTCACCCCTACTTGATCGAGTATCCCGAGAAGGTCATGCGGCAGAAGATTTCACTTATGACCGATCTGCTTGAGAATACATTTGGGGTCAAAATGCTCTCTCATCGAGCTGGGCGATGGAGTTTCGACGAACGATATGCGCAGATATTGATCGAGCTTGGTTATAAGGTTGATTGTTCCGTCACTCCCCATGTGTCATGGAAAAGCCATCTCGGAGACCCCGACAGAAATGGGGGTACCGATTATACAGACTTTCCTGAACAGGCTTACTTCATCGATCCGTTGGATATCAGCCGGCCCGGCCATTCAACTCTACTGGAGATTCCGGTCTCAATTATGAACACCTCCGGTCTGGTGGATATGGCATTGTCTCGTTCCCCCCTCGGCAATATTTCACTTGTCAGCAGAATCTCGAATCGTCTTTTCCCCAAGATTTGGCTGAGACCGAACGGGAGGAATCTGAGTCAGATGTTAGGGTATCTGAATTACGCATTGGGCGCCAAGCGAGATTATGTAGAATTTATGTTGCACTCGTCAGAATTTATGCCAGGAGGGTCTCCGCTGTTCAAGTCTGAGTCCGCAATAGAGCAGCTGTATCGTTGCATGGAGTCCTTGTTTGCAGAGGCCAGTGTACATTTTGCAGGCTGCACTCTTTCTGAGTATTTCGAACACTTTACCGAGGCTTTAGCCGAGCAAACCCCGGTGGCAGGAACTGTGGGAGCAAGGAGCTGATGTTAAGTTCGGCGATGCGGTTCATATGCAGCCGACAAAAGACCAGCATGGATCGATGGTAATTCCGCCGGTGGCCGGCGAGCCACAGCCAATCGGAAATATTAAAGGAGAACCGGTCTTATTCGCTTACCAGCCCCAGAGATCCCGCCGACCTATCCGCCAAAGTCTCACGGCTTCCCGCCCTCAGCCTGCATCACTCACGAACACTTCTGTTTCAACCGTTACTGATCGGGCGAGAGGCCCGTGGCCAGAGGCTAGCCCCGCGCATCTCGCTTCAACATGAGCGATTGCAGCAGAAGCGCTCACGAATAATGCGGGCTAGGTGTGAGCTTGGAATGACGCAGGCTGGTCTTGACCCGAAGAGGCAAATTCGACCATTCCTCGCTGATGAGCCATGATGAGCAGCTGTTGTCGGCTGGTGACATGCACCTTACTGAATATCTGGGTGAAGTGATGGCGGACCGTCGTTTCGCTAATGCACAATTTGTCTGCGATTTCCTTGTTTTTCAAACCCTTCGCCAGCGCATGCACGATGTCGCATTCTCGAGCTGTCAGGCTCTCGATAAACCCCCTACGCGATCCATCATTGCCTCGCTCTAAGGGCCTATCGCTGCGCAGACCGTGGGCTGGTTCCCCAGATATAGAAACCGCGGGCTTTGGCACAAAGCCGCACAGTGATTCAATAGCGGCAAAAAGCACGGCAGGAGGTTGAACATTCAGCACCACTCCTCCTGCACCAGAGGCCAAAGCCTCGCGTGACAACTTTTCATCGCTCAATCTGCCGAGCGCCAAGATATGCGAGTCTGCGGCTGCCGAACGCAACTCTCTGATGACCCTCAACGGGTCTGCATCGGACAGTTCCAAATCGATGATGCTCACCTGCGGCTTTCGCCGGACGACAATATCCACGGCGGTGGCGCCCAAGGAGATGACATCGATGTCTGCCACGAACGGATAGTCTTTCAAGACCATTTGCAAGCCCATGCGCATGACAGGGTTGTTGCTGATCAATGCTATTCTAAGAAAGCGAGTATTCGATTCTTGGATGGGTGTCGGCGTCATCGTTGTCCTCCGGCAAAGCCGGATTGGATTTCAAACCTCCAGCCCAGCCACAGAGAGAGACTCGATGCCTGGAACTGTATTCCACGAACGTTTCCAACGTTGAACGTCATCATTCCTTTTTTTCGCCATTCGGCTCTGTCCTGTTCACCTTTGGCCGGTGCGGTTCGGAATGCTTCTACTCCTTGCAAACTGGCTCTAGGCAAGGGCTAGAGTACTATCATCACCATCAAATTAGCAACTGCCATACCCTTGGCTCTTTATCATATCGCGCATGAGCCGGAAGGCTATCTGACAGGAATTGAAAGGCGGGACCAGACGGGGGGTGAACGGGAAAGGCGGGAAGAGAAAATGTGAGGGTTCCCCTAGGGTTGACCGAAAGATCGCACGTAACGCAGCACCTGCCAGGCTTCTTCCTCATTCACTATAAGTGGAACAAAGGATGCCATCGCCGTACCCTTGCTGCCGTTCTTTAAGATCCAGAATAGTTCCCCATCGGTTCGAGCTGCCTGCCACTTCTTGTCGGTGAAATTTCTCGGCAAGGGGCCCTTCAAGCTTCCCGGCGCAATATCTGCCCCCAGCCCTTTTCCATCCGGCCCGTGGCATGCTTTACAAAAAGCTTTCCCTTCATACAGAACTTTGCCCTTCGCAATCGTCTCCTCGTCGGCAGGGAGCGGGTTTGTCACGGCGCGAGCCGCTTCGATCTGATCCCTTGGCACCCGCGGGCGCATAACCGCCTTGTCAGCCGCCCACGTCAGACCTTCGGTAATCAGGACTGCCCCGACCAGCAGCAACGCACTCGATGCAACCTTGATTCGACTGGTCATGGCGAACGTTCCTTTTTCTATTGAGATGGAGACAGAACGGGGAGAACCTGTGGCCAGGCTCTCCCCGTCATCGATCATTCAGCGCTTACTTCTTCCGATGCTTGTGGCTGACCGATGTCGGATGGCCGACCACACCGTTCGGCGCTTTGGCTCCATCCGGCCAGAGGTGGAAGATGATCCCGTCCGTCATTGCCGCAACTGCAGCGACTTCCTTGGCCTTTTCATCCGACATGTCGAGCACCTGCACACGTCCGCTCGCCACTTCTTCGGCATGGTCATGGTAGTACTTGTTCCAGGTTTTCAGCGGAACTTCCTTGCGCGAAACGGTCTTGGCGATAAAATACTCGACATCCGTGAGCCGCGCATTCGGTTCGGTCGATTCAAAGAGCAGACATTGCAGGACTTCGGGAGAAATCCCCTTGCAGTAATGATGATAGGGGCCATGCACCGTGCCGTCTTCAAATTTGTGCGGCGCCATGACATGGATATTGAAGCCATCGGCTGGGCCTGGCTTCTTTTCTGCCGCCGGAGCAGCTGGAGCAGGAGCATTGTCCTGGGCCAACGCCATTCCCGTGGAGAACACAGCGAAACTCAATACCGACGCAATACTCAGCGCTCGTATCATGAGAACCTCCTGAAATTAGGACTGGCAGACGGGGAGCCTCGACCTAGCCTATCTAAGCCGAGAAAGACCATGCCCATTCGAATGACTGTACGAGACACCGAGTTTTGAAAAGATTCAACTAAATTATGAGCGACTCAGGTAGATAGACCGAAGGCTTTTAGGGGTAAGGTTGTAGAAACCAGGAATGTGTTGAGTGGCGTGACTGGCAGCCTGAACGGCTGAATCGGTACCTGAATTGATATGTTCGCGCTACCGGACCACCGTGGATTTCATCAATCCGTCTGCCTGTGGAGGCGAGAATCCCTGATACCCGCGGTGGCGTTCGGCGAGTTCCAATACGGAAAAGGGCTGACCCTCCACCATTTCCGGCGCTGTAAATATTTGGCGTAGCTGACCGCCTCGGGCGCCGACAATCTGACCGGTAAACACCACCCCCTGTTCCTTCAACCGCTCAATCGCCCGCTCGATGTCTTCCACTCGCACCGCCACATGGTGGAACACCTGATCGCCAAATTTATTGACCCAACCGGGGATAATACTGGTGCGGCCCCGATCGTCCGGGTAGGCTTGATCCACGAACAGCGAAGGGTACCCGACCTTCCGATAGACCTTTGCGTACCAGTCTTCGTACTCGATCGTTTCACTGTACCCATAGCCAAGCTTCGTGAACGCTTCCGCGCGCCGGTCGATATCCATTGTCCGAATCGTCAGATGGTCTGCCAGAGGATAGAAACCGACTCCCACCGCATCCAGCGAATCCCGCAACGTTCTGGCTGCCCGATTACCCAACACATAGTCCTCGATCATTTTGGCGATCAATGCATCGAGTTCAGCGCTGTGATCCATGGCTTGCCTCATGCCTAAAAGGTGTTGGTCGCTGGCCTATGACTTCCTCGCTACCCCCCAAACTGAATGCCCTGGGCCAAGGGCAAATCGTTGCCCCAATTGACTGTGTTCGTCTGTCGCCTCATATAGGCTTTCCAGGCATCAGAGCCGGCTTCGCGGCCTCCTCCGGTTTCCTTTTCTCCTCCAAAGGCGCCGCCGATTTCCGCTCCCGACGTCCCGATGTTCACATTGGCGATTCCGCAATCGCTGCCGGCGGTGGAGATGAACCGCTCGCTGCTCCGCATATCGGAGGTAAAGATCGCAGAAGACAGGCCTTGGGGTACCGCATTCTGCATCGAAATGGCGTCGTCAAGCTCCGCGAATGGCATCACATAGAGAATCGGCGCAAAGGTCTCGCGCTGCACGACCGGCCAATGGTTCTCCGCTTTCACGATGGTTGGCTCCACGAAATAGCCCTGCCGGCTCAATACCTGTCCCCCGTAGAGCACTTCCCCTCCCGCCTGCTTGACATCTTCAATCGCCTTTCGATAGGCCTCGACCGCATCTCGATCGATCAGCGGGCCCAGGAGGACGCCTGGTTCCAATGGATTGCCGATGTGTATCTGTTTATAGGCCGAGATCAACTTCGCGACCACTTCTTCATACCGAGACTCGTGGACGAACAGACGTCTGGTTGTCGTGCAACGTTGGCCGGCGGTGCCGACCGCGCCGAACAGGATGGCGCGAATCGCCAAGGAGAGATCCGCGGTCTGGTCCACAATGATCGCGTTGTTCCCGCTCAGTTCCAACAAGGTGCGCCCCAGCCGTTGCGCGACGGTCGCGGCCACCGCTCGACCGACCGGGACCGACCCAGTGAACGAGATCAACGGCAATCGGCGATCCTGCACCAAGGTCTCCGCGATGGTCTTCTCGCCCGTGACGATCAGTGAGAAGATCCCTCGATAACCCTGTTGCTCCATCACACGGTTGCAGAGATGCTGCACTGCAATCGCGCAGAGCGGCGCTTTCGGCGAAGGCTTCCACACCACCGTATCTCCGGCAATCGCAGCCAGGAAGGCATTCCAAGCCCAGACCGCGACGGGGAAATTAAACGCCGTAATCACGCCGACCGGTCCGAGCGGATGCCATTGCTCCGACATCCGATGCTGGGCCCGCTCGGAATGCATCGTCGTTCCATACAACATGCGCGACTGGCCTACGGCAAAGTCCGCCATATCGATCATTTCCTGAACTTCCCCATCTCCTTCCGCTTTGATCTTGCCGACTTCAAGCGATACCAGTGAGCCAAGCAGATCTTTGTGCTCTCGCAAGGAGGCGCCGAGCAAGCGGATCAGTTCTCCTCGCTTGGGAGCCGGGACCAGCCTCCATTGTTGAAATGCCGCAATGGAATCCCGCACGATATGCTCATAGTCATCGGCCGAGCAGGCGCGAACCTGCGTAATCGTCTCACCGGTCGCCGGATTCACGGATTCCAGCAACGATGCGCCCTCTCCTCCGGAAGCCCACCAATGGGCTCCGGTACTACCCCCGGCGTTGATGGCGCTCAAACCCAATCCCTTGAGGATTCCCGCGGCGGATATCATTTGTAGCAGGCTCCAAATCGATTGTTGAGTACGTCTTGTAGCGGAAAGGACTCCTGCGTGATGAACCCCTTATACTCTGTCGGCGCAGCCAACACGAGGTCGGCTACGGCACAGAGGCTCGATGCGGTGGTCACTTGAATGGCGGACCACAGTTTCCCCTTAATGCATTGGGGATAGATCTTCTTCACGTAGTTCTCCTCGAACAGCGCGCCTTCCCTCATCCCCATAACGGAGGTATAGATCAGCACCACATCCTGTAATGTCTGGGGAACGGCCCGTTCAAGAATTCGCTTGAGCGTCTCACGGTCCTCGTTCAGCTTGAGATCGTTCATCAAGAGGTGAATCTTTTCGCAATGGCCCGGATACCGGAGCGTCTTATAGTTCATGGTCCGGACTTTCCCCGCATAGGTATCGGCCAGCGTACCCAATCCTCCAGAGGTGTTGAAGGCTTCGTAGAGGAGTCCGTCCACCTCGACCGTCTCATACCCTTCGAGAGGCAGGAGCGGCACCTTCTCGCCCCCTTCGATTCCATAACAGATGTTGCCGTACTCGTTGATCAGCCCATCGGTAGACCAGGTCAGCGAATACTTGAGGGCGTTACTGGGATGAACCGGCAAGGCTCCAACCCGCATCTTGACCGTATCCACCGTATCGAAATGGGTGATCAAGTCGTGCGCCGCGATGCTGATGAACCCGGGTGCGAGTCCACATTGCGGCACAAAGGCTTGCGGCGAGTCAGTACTCAGGGCTTTGACCTGATGAGTGACCTCGACATCTTCTGTCAGGTCGAAATAATGAAGCCGGTGTTCCCGAGCCAGCCCGGCCACTACGGGGTTGCAGAAATAGGGAAGGCTGGAGAGGACCGCGTCGAATCGATGAGCCGCCATACATGCGCTGACTGCGTCGGGATGTCGGACATCGAGGTGCAGGGGCGTCACAGGGGAGAGACCGAGGTCTTCGACGAATCGCTTAGGAGCTTCGAGACTAATGTCCCCGAGGAAGACTTCGTAGTCCCCACTTTCCGACAAGAGACAGGCAACCAGAGATCCGATTTTCCCTGCGCCCAGGACAAGTACACGATGCATAGTTGGCCTCACTTTGGGTCAGTATACTCCCGCTCCAGGTCGCCAATGAAGCACTTCTTATTTTCAGCACCGCCGAAGAAAGTCTTTCTTGAAGTGAGCGCCATTACCTTGGCAGAAAAGACTAGCGCCCGACCACACTAGACCTCTGGCAAGGAGAGACCGGTGGGGCGCCGGGAGCTCGAACAAATGGCGGCGCAACTCGTTGATTTTCAATTATGTATTAGCCGAGAAGCGGAAGAATGATTTGTGGTACGCTAACAGCCAACCAGGAGCTTCGTGATGTTGCGTATACCCTCTCAAGTCGTGCTTCCGTTCGGTTATCGGATCTCCATCCGCCAACTTTCCGATACCGATATGGACCGTCGGGATCCGAATGCCGATGGGATCTGGGATGACGCCTCGAAGACCATCTATCTTCGCAAGCGTCTGCCTGTGACTAGACGGCGATACATTCTTGCCCACGAACTCGGCCATGCCTGGCTCGATTGGCAGCATCGGCATCTTGATAACGGCAAAGCCAAAACATAGCAGGCTGCTGAAAAAGTCCGCCAGCTTCGTTCTCAGTCGCTCGTCTCCCTGCAACGTACCCCGAGGGTACGCTTCAGTCGCCGAGCTCCCTGCGGCCTTGCTGGACGGACTTTTTGAGCAGCCTGCGACAATGCCTTCACCTTGTCCAAGACCTGCAGCCCAACAAAGTCTTCATGAGCGAACGCAGATTCCCTGAAATCTACTTGGCCCCGGCTAACTTGAGCACTACCGCCCATTCAGCCTCTGTCACTGGCTGAACCGAGAGGCGTGAGCCTTTTCTCAACAACACCATGCCCTTGAGCTTCGGTTCCTCCCTTAGTCGATCGAGCGACAAACTGGCCTTAAATGTCTGACGATACCGGATATCCACCATGTCCCACCGTGGAGCAGAGGGCGTACAGGCTGGATCGTAGTGGTGGCTGGCCTTGTCGAACTGGGTCTGGTCTGGATAGGCAGTCCGCACAACCTCCGCAATCCCCACCACAGCCGGCGGCTCGGCGTTACTATGATAAAAAAACACTTGGTCGCCGACGGCCATCTCACGCATGAAGTTGCGCGCCTGATAGTTCCGCACCCCATCCCAACAGGTGGTTTGTTTGGAGGATCGGGCAAGATCTTCGATCGAAAATACCCGTGGCTCCGATTTCATCAGCCAATAACGGCGCCCCTGTACCATCGCATCACCTCTTCCTGTTTGGTCATTTAACTCACTGTCTGTATGCTGGCCAGCGCTGGCCCCTTGCTGATGGCCCTGTTGAGTAGCCTGCGAAATGCTCTCTTATTGTCCATGACAGGCAGGCTAGCAAGCCGAGCCATGAGTACGAGGCTAGTGACAGAGAATCATTCACAGGGTTGCGCATCGTTGAAGGAACGAATCGTGTCTCATCGATCGCTTTCCCGATCCTGTGTTTCCATATATTGAATCAGCGCCCGATAGGTTAGCTCCCTGACCCTCGCCTTCCCGGCTACCTGGCTCCCAAAATTTCCCTCCAGCCATACCCGGTCGGACACCTGAGTCGTCGCGTCATTGCAGAGACCCCACATGTGGTGGAGAAAGCCCTCCGGCAAACCCACTTGCATACCTTCAGATTCAATACGGTCGTCCAGCAACGCGAGAAGATCGGAAATCGCCTGGTCCGGCCGATAGGGCATCACGGCGAATCCAAACTGCTCCTGTGCGAGCGTCTCCTGCTTTGCCTGCTCGACCAAATCATTCATGTACTCTTTGAGCAAGCCCACCACATGACCCGACAGTGCCATACCGTTCTCCTTTTCCGACATTATGGGGATGTACAGGAAAGGGAGCAAGAACCGACACGTGTGCGGAGCTAGCCAGTTGCAGAGAAACTATATTGGCACGCGAGAACTTCGATGGCTCGCACGTCTACCACAACAGAAGAACACTCCCGCAGGATGCTCAAAAAGGCCGTCCAGCAAGGCCGCAGGGAGCTCGGCGACTGAAGCGTACCCTCGGGGTACGTTGCAGGGAGACGGGCGACTGAGAACGAAGCTGGACGGCCTTATTGAGCATCCTGCGCGGGTTGTGCGGTTGACCAGCCATTGAACGGTTCTCTATGATGCCGACCATGCGGCGGCTTGCGAGGAGAGGTTGCGATGGTCGAGCGGTTTGAGGTTGCGCTGAACACTCCGGCGGGACGGCTGACTACGGCTATCGATGTGCCAACCGGCTTCATTCCCATCACCTCGATCGTTCCGGTTACACGACGCCTTGGTGAAGAAGCCGCGCAGCTGGAAATCCAACAGGCCACCGAACTAGGGCAGACCGTTTCTTGCCGTATTGGCTGCGCCGCCTGCTGCCGCATGCTGGTTCCCCTCTCCGCACCGGAAGCTTTCGCGCTGCGAGACTATGTGGGACAGCTCCCGGAGGATCGGCGAATCCCTCTGTTGAATCGAATCAGCGACACCAAGGATCGCCTGAGCCGCAAAGGACTGTGGGATCAGCTCAACGATATAGCAAAGGCCTCCAAGCCTGTGCCGGACGAAGAGCTCGACCCCATCAATCGATCCTATTATGAATTGAGAATCCCTTGTCCCTATTTGGAGAATGAGCTCTGTTCCATTTATGAGGCACGGCCAGCCGCTTGTCGGGAACTCCTCGTGACCTCTCCTGCGGAACTCTGTCAGGACCAAATACAGAATCCGGTCACACCCCTGCCGGTCTCAATGCGCATGAGTTCCATCCTGGGATTGGCCTGGGGAGCCCTAACCAATTCCCCCCCTCGACTTATTCCCCTTCCGATGGCATTAGAGTGGGCCGAGCAGCATGAAGAGGAATCCCGGCGAACTTGGCCAGGCTCGGCTCTTTTGGACCAGGTTCTCGAGCAGATGTGGCGGTTTCTAAGCCAGGCATTTCAAACGCGCGGTTCTAAGTTATAAGTTCTGAGTGCTGAGTGGGAGCTTTCCGGAAACTCTTAACTCAAAACTCAGGGCTCAGAACTAATAGAGAAAGTGAGAAAATAATGCACAAACCTGTAATTGTCTGTTTAGATCTGGAAGGGGTGTTGGTGCCGGAGATCTGGATCAACGTGGCGCTCAAGACCGGCATCGACGAACTGAAAATTACCACCAGGGAGATGCCTGATTACGATGCCTTGATGAAACGGCGGCTGGCCATTCTAGATCAGCATAAACTCACCATTCACGATATCCAGGGCGTTATCGAGAAGATGGGGCCGCTTGAAGGAGCCATGGATTTTGTCGCCTGGATCCGCGAGCGATGCCAAGTGATTATCTTATCCGATACCTTCTATCAGTTCGCCCAACCGCTGATGCGCCAGCTGGGATTCCCGACACTCTTTTGCAATCAGTTGGAAATCGATCAAGCCGGCCGTATTGTCAATTTCCACATGCGGATGCCGAACCAGAAAAAACACTCGGTGGCGGCGTTCAAGTCCCTCAACTTTCACGTCCTGGCCGCCGGCGATGCTTACAACGACACTGCCATGTTAGGAGAGGCCCACGCGGGATTCTTCTTCTGTCCGCCGGAACATCTTCCAAAGGAGTTCCCGCAATTTCCAGTAACGAAGACGTACGGGGAGCTACAGGCGCGGTTTGCGGAGGCAGGGAATCTCAGGTAGCTGTCAGCTGTCAGCCATCAGCGATCAGCTTTTAGCCTCAGAGGTAACCAAGCACGATGCGGGACTTCAGACAGCTTAAAGTTTGGGAAAAGGCTCACAAGCTAACTTTGGCAATCTATCACGCGACGGCGACATTCCCCCAAGATGAACTGTTTGGCCTCACCAGTCAGCTTAGACGAGCCGCTGTGTCGATACCTGCCAATATTGCAGAAGGTTGTGGACGGAGCAGCGAACCAGAGTTGGCTCGATTTTTAAGGATTGCGCTGGGATCGGCAAGTGAACTCGAATATCATATTATTCTTTCCACCGACCTGTGTTATCTCAATAAGACGGTCAGCCAACCGCTCTTCAAGCAAGTTACAGAGGTGAAACGTATGCTGACCTCCCTTATCCAAAAGCTGAAGGCTGATCGCTGACAGCTAAAAGCTACTATTCCCCATTCACCACTTCCAGCACTCGACGGCCATAGCGTTCTGCCTTCAGCGCGCCAATGCCTGGAACCTCCATGAGGGCAGCGGGCGTCACTGGCTTGTGCCCGGCAATGGCCTTCAGGGTTTTGTCATGAAAAATGAGAAAGGCCGCGACGCCCTCTTCCTCGGCAAGCTCCGTGCGAAGCTGTTTGAGCCGTTCAAAGAGCTGCGGGTCGGCAGGCGAGGCTTTCGGAATAACCACAGCCATCACCCCCTCCCGAAACGGCTTCTTCCCTGGTACATCTGACTGAGACGTTTCTGCCTGCTTCAGAAGGACGGCACTGATTCCTTGTAAGACCTCTTGTCCTTTGTGCGTCACATCGAGCGTGGGATACTCCGTGCCGTCGACCTGAAGATACCCCGAGTCGATGAGATCCTTTACCAGCCCAGTCACAGACAGTTTCGAACGAGTGCGGCACGTTCCGTATGTCGGACAACCTTCCGCACCGTACTCTTGCATCGTCTTCGAACGGCTTCCGCGAAGGATCTCGACAATTCGACTTACGCCGAACCGGCTCCTGCACCAGGTCACGGTTTCTAAGACCGCCTTTGCGGAATCGGCATCCTCGCAAGACACCTCCCTGCTCAGCCGCGGCGCCGGCGCGACACAGCGATCGCAGAGACCACAGGGGCCCAGAGCCCGCTCCGCCTGATCGCTGAAATAGTCGAGAATCGCAAGTTGTCGGCAGGTCGGCACTGATACATATCCCAGCATTTCCTGAAGGAGTGTCTTCATCCGCTTTGCGCGTTCGGCTCCTTCAGCGTCATTCGACGCCTGCTGAATGAAGTACTCCTGCGTGGCCAGATCCCGCTCATGGAACAGCAACACGCAGGCAGCGGGTCGCCCGTCGCGACCGGCCCGTCCAACCTCTTGATAGTACGCCTCCACACTTCCAGGAATATCGAAATGGACCACCAGTCGGACATCCGACTTATCGATACCCATGCCAAAGGCATTCGTCGCAGCCAAAATCTTCGTAGTCCCGCAGCGAAAATCATTATGCACAAGCTGCCGTTCTTCATCCGAGAGACCTGCATGGTAGTAGCCGACCGACTGGTGCGACTGCCCCAACCACTCCGCGACCTCCTCCACCCCCCGGCGCGTCGCACAATAGACGAGGATCGTGCCTCTCTCCGTCTCACGAACCAAACGCTCCAGGGTCGCAAGTTTTTCTTGGCGGGACTGGCAGAGGCGAACAGACAAGGCAAGATTGTCCCGGCGGAACCCTGCGACCAACTTGAATGGGTCTCGGAGCGACAGTCGTTTGCACAGATCCGTTTGAACGCGGGCTGTGGCCGTGGCAGTCAAAGCCAGGCAGGGAGGATTTGTGAGTTCCTGACGCAGGCGGCCGATCTTGAGATAGTCGGGTCTGAAATCGTGGCCCCATTGGGAAATGCAGTGCGCTTCGTCGACCACCAGCAGCGAGACCCAAAGGGAACGCAAGAGCTGGAGAAACCCCTCGTGCTGCATCCGTTCCGGCGCGAGATAGAGCAACTGGAGCCGCTTCTGGTTGAGGTCCTGAATCACACGATGCTTTTCAAGCCCCGTGAGGCCGGAATGAAACGCCGCCGCCTTGATGTTGCGCTGTTTTAAGCTTGCCACTTGATCTTGCATGAGGGCGATGAGCGGAGAAATGACCAGGGTCAATCCGGGCAGGAGGGTCGCGGGCAATTGATAGCAGAGCGATTTGCCCTGCCCGGTCGGCATGACCGTCATCGCATCGCGCCCAGCCAACACGGCACGAACGACCTCCTCCTGGCCGGGCCGGAACTTCGCAAAGCCAAACTGTTCGCTGAGCTGTCGAGTCAGATCATCCACGGTGAGAGTATAAGAACGATGGACGGTTGGGGAGCATGGGCGCGAGGAGAGTATAGAGGACCGACTCACCATGGGCAAGTCGAACGAGCCGAGATGGAGAAAGCAACTCTCAACCCTCAGCTTCGCCTCGGAGAGGGATGGTTGGGGGACAGATCCAATCGTAGGACAAGCGGTTTAGGAAACCGTTTTCACCACCCTACTCCAGCCTACTCAGGCTCATTCAGGCCAAGTCTAGCCAAGAGTGAGAGGGAAAGCGAACTTTGGCTGGAGTGGGCTGGAATAGGCTGGAGTGAGTTGGAGTTGAGCACAAAATGAGCACAATTATTATGCTGTTCGTTTGGATCGGTAGCTTCTGGACCGTCTAAAGAGAGACTTGCTCGTCTCGCGATGTTTCGGCGAGGAGCAAGGTCGCACAACATACCAAGTTGCCCCAGCAAAACGGGAATGCAGGAGCTCGAAACGCTCCGTACCGGTGAGTGTCTTCAGCAGTGACGGAACCCGCCGCATGCGCTTACAGCCTGGAAACCGATAGGGGTAATTACGCTTGTTTGGGTTCGGTGTGTGAACGTACAGCGCATCCTGGGATGAATCGGAGCGGCAGATGCTGAGTAACACTTGGATATTAGGCCTGCGTTGGGCCTGGAGGAGTGCACGATCGAAGGCCTTGTAGAGCGTGTGCAAAAACTGTTGGCGAAGAGTACTGCTTCGGTTTCCGTGCCCGTCCCAATCAAAATGGGTGTGCCAGAGGTCGAACCAGCCAGCATCGAGATGAAATCGGGCAGCTGCACGCGCCGCGCGTCGTGCCGCAGAGGCGGGTGAGGGCTGCTGAGCTTGGCGACGAGTGCGCACCATAGCCTATCGAAGAATCAAATAGATCCTGACACTTTGTTCTACTGACTGCCTGACAAGGTCGCTACATCGAAACTTATGGAGACAACAAAGAACTAGGTAGTCTTATAAACATACCAATTATCAACTACCTGCTCGATGTAGATATATTCCTTTGGGTCCATCGTGGGAACAGAAGCGCCGGGAGTAACTCGCATAAAGCCCACCGTATTATCGAGGATTCCACCAATCACGATCTGAATGATCTTCTTGTCTCCCGAGAGCTCTACGAGATGTAATGATTGAGCCTTGGCTCGTGCCGTAGCTTCCGAGACATGACCTGCCTGCGCGAGGTCGGCTAGTGCTTGTAGCTGCTGGTGGTGTGTTCGTAAATACGCCTTTAATTGCTGATCACTCGCTAGGGTGAGAAGGAAGTTTTGATAGTCCCGTTCCTGTTCCGGTGAACGATTTGGCACGTTTCTAAGACGCTCGATGAGAACCTGGATGGGGCCTGTGAGGGCCAAGCTTCGCAAAGCCTCCAATTTCCAAGTGTGTTGTTCTTCCCGCAGAAAGACATACCAATCGACAATAGTGTCTTCTCGTTTTGCTTCCACCGCGTAAACCGCCCGAGGAGGTTTCTTCTCTATGAGCCGCGGTGTCAGCTTAAGGTCTTCACGTAACATCTGTCCGAGCGTCGGCTTGTCCAGGAAGCGCTCTAGCATTTCTCCGGTGTACACCGAAGTCTTGTCTGCGATACCAGCCCTGCTGAAGAACGCATCGAGGAGGGCTTCTGGTGTGTCTTCGCCCGCGACAACAGGTGTCGTTGCGGCTAAAGTTACCGCTATCCCAACCACAGAAATCCAAATTCTCGCGCTCACCTGCATAGCTTACGCCTCGCCTCGGACGAGAACCCTGACTCTTGTTGCGCCCCCACAGCCCGGTTGCCTTGACGACTTCATTCCGCTCCTTGTTCCACACAAGTGTAGCTGATCAAAATGTTTCTGAAATATCAGCCGAGAAGACGTTAAAGATGAAGGGTTTCGGGGTGAGGCCGTGCGGGGTCAAAAACAACTGATTTTGACACCTTGAGCACTTTGGGCTTGGATCCCCGTCACTCCAGTTCCCGAATACGTTGTTTCACTTGATTGATCGTGTGTTGATTGGCGGGAGTATCAGGGAGGAGGCGTAAAACCTCCTTGAGTTCCTCTTTCGCTTCAGCCTTCCTACCGCCAGCTTGAAATGCGCTGGCCAGGTTATAGCGGGCTTCTAGAAAGTTGGGGTTAAGGCGTAGGGCACTGCGATACTCTGCAATGGCCCCAGCGAGATTGCCTTTGTCCCTGAGCGCATTTCCCAGGTTATTGTGGGTAGGAAAGTAATTGGGGTTAAGGCGCAGGACGCTGCGATACTCTGCCAAAGCCCCGTCAAGATCGCCTATGTTCTTGAGGGTATTCCCCAGGTTATTGCGAGCAGGCAAGTCGTTGGGGCTAAGGCGCAGGGCGCTGCGATACTCTACTAAAGCCCCGTCAAGATCGCCTTTGCCCTTGAGCGCCATTCCCAGGTTTACGTGGGTTTCCACGTCGTTGGGGTTAAGACGCAAGGCACTGCGATACTCTGCAATGGCACCATCGAGATCGCCATTTTTCTGAAGCTCATTGCCACGGTCTGTGTAGCCCCTCGAGTCCTGGCCATCAGTCATGGTACCGACTGGGCTTCGTGCACATCCACCCGCTTGCAATAAGAAACTTGTGAAGACCGCCACAACCAATAGACTTCTCATGGTTCCCGCCTATCGGACTTCACTATTCATGATTTGTAATCATTGCTTTTTGAACCAGCGGAAAGGATACGCCGAAGCGCTTGATAAATCGAGGTGTGCAGCACGGGATTTGAGCTAGGATTTTGAACGGTAGATAGCCGATGGGCCGAGCTGACTCTACGTAAGATGCTCAAAAAGTTCGTCCAGCAAGGCCGCAGCGAGTGAAGACCCGGAGGCGTACCCTCTGGGGTACGTTGAGGGTCTGAACGATGCGAGAACGAAGCTGGCGGGCTTTTTCAGCATCCTGCGCTAGAAGTTCATCCAGAGCTGGGCGTAAGCCCAATCCTGATCGGTGCTGGTGCCCAGGTTCTCCTGGATATAGTCGCCGGCGAAGAGGTGTCCGTAGCCGGCCTGGAAGGATAACTTGCCCTCCATGAAGAAGCGCGTCCAAATGATATCCAATTCGTTGCCTACGTGCCTCGTGGTGTTGTTCGTCTTCGAATAGACATAGACAGTCTGTGTGGCGCGGTACCAGTTGTCCTTCGTATTGGCCAGGTTCAAGCTGGTGGCCCAGATTTCAATGTGGTCGTTCTTGGTCGGGCGAAACTGGAAGTTAATCGAGGGTTTCATCATATTCTTCCAACCTATGGTATCCATGTAGCCCATGTGGATATGGTTGGTTCCCCACAAGTTCTCAAACGTGTTGGCCGTCTTACAATCGGTGTTGCCACCGATCGTGCAGTTTGCCCTGCCATCGCCCGACGCATAGTCGAAGTTGAAGGCCAACCGAGGCTTCCAGTCCCACTCGTAATGGGTGTAGCCGATCCAGTTTCTCGTCGCCCAGGCATTGATGTGGAGATACTTTTGGTTTCCATAACCTGCGCTGGACCCACCGTCGTCGCCCATTTGGCCGAATTGGTAGATTGTTTCGCTCCATGCGTCAAAGTTGCCTTTGCGCATCTCGATCCGGCCTCCGACCATGTGGCGAGTCTGATTCGAATGCTTCGGTGTACCGAGACCCTGGTTTCGATTGTCCCCCGAGTTGTACCGGTTGGAATAGAGGATGTAGTAGGGCTCGATCACGAATCCCGGCACCGACTTGATCTGGTTGTAGAAGAGAAACACGTCGGAATCGATGTTCGCGCTGCCGTTATTCGAGTTAGTGCTTCCTGTTTGAGGGGTAGTAGTGACAGGAAGGTTCGGTTGGAGAGCGCCGAGCGGGTTCCCTTGCCCGAGATCGGACTCAGAAGTACGGAACCACCCCGCCCAACTGTCCCAGGCCTTGGTGCTATATTGCAACATGATCCCGTCAAAGGAAAATCCTGTGTTGGACCAGTCGAAGGCGCCGAATATAGAGTGGTTGCCGAACACGACATATTGCCGACCAGCCTTCACGCTCAAGTTTTCCACCCCGGCGAAGTTCCGGATCAACATATAGCCGGCTCGGACGCCTAAGACGCCGCCGTTCCCGAAACAAGCCGCGCTCGAGTTCTGGCAGTTTTGGCCGTTATTGGTTCGCTGATTGTCTTGGACCGGGGTACCCTGTTGCCCGTTGGCGCCCCACACGGATGAATAAATGAGTTCCAGATAGAAATTCACGTCCGGTGAGACGTCATAGCCGAAACCCAAGCGCGTCTTCTGCAAGGCGTAGCTTTCGTTTGCCTTACCGGGAGTGCCGCTCGCAGAGGTTTGGCCGTTGAACGAATTGCAGGCCCCAAAGGTATTACCAGCCATGGCGCTCCCAAAGCAGGTATTGTTCCGCATTTCATACCGCACGCGAAGGTCGGCGCGCATCCAGAACTTGCTGATGTCGAAGTTCTTCCCGATCTTCGGATCGTAGAGCTCGTACGCCTCTTTGTCCGGAATCGCTCGAGCGACAACCGTGGCATTGGTGATTTTTTCGCCAGCCGGCAATTCGAATGCCGCTTGCGACGGATCCGCCACAAATGACAGCCCCACTGTTATCGCGGCCGCACTACAGAAGGCAATTAGACCGGTCCACCTTGCCTGTCCGATGGTTACGATGGTTCGCCAAGGCGCGGAGCCGGCAGATGATCGGTGAGTCATGAGACGGAGGGGCAACGAGTCGGGGTGACGACACAAAGGATGGTACTGATGGTCGACGACGAACTAGACAAGCGACAATATCCCACTAAGAATAGGGCGATGGCTGAGGAAAACGCTTGCGTGAGGGTCGGATCTGAGGCATCTCATGGGATGATCTACACCGTCAAATTGAGCCGACGTAGCGCCGATCAGTCGATGGCACAATTGCCTAGCGCCCACGCGTCTCGCCTTTGCTGATTTTCTCGCCGCACGTTCAGACCTGACTGTTCGAGCCCTTTGAATCAACCTGTTTCTCCGCCGGCGCTCCTACAGCCTTGATCTGTTCCTCAGCATCTTTGATCGAGGCCTGAAAGTCCTGCTCGACCATCTTCACTTCCTGCTGAATCATATTGAGTTCAGGCTCTACGGACTTCCGCAAATCTTCGGCTGTTTCCTTGAACCCTTTGACCGCTTTTCCGAGCTGGCGAGCGACTTCAGGCAGCTGCTTGGGGCCAAACAGCAGAAATGCAATCACCAAAATAATGAGAATTTCGCCGACGCCAAGTCCGAACATGGTTTTTCATACGCAAAACATCAATCGTCGTGCAAAAAGCAACAGAGGAAGAGCTTGATTCCTCTTGTCGATTCACGCCTTACGCCTCGTTACCCTTGCTTGACCTGCTTCCCCGATTGGACGGGGTCGGCGACCGGTGGGGCTGCCTGCGAAACTTGTGAAGGCGGTGCTTCGGGCGCATCGGACGGAGGAGGCGTCACATCGATGGCATCGGCCTCGTTGACACTCTTCTTAAATCCTTTGATGGCCTTCCCGAGGCCCTCACCTAACTGCGGAATTTTCCCGGCGCCGAAAATGATCAAGACAATGACCAAGATCAGCACTAACTCCATCCATCCGAACGATCCAAACATCAATGACTCGCTTTCTCTTCTTGTCCCACCTAAACCCGCTCGCTCTGCGCCGTTGAACCAGTCGAAAGGTGGAAACCTTCCTCTTGCGAGGGGAAGATTCTAAAGGCTATAGGAGAACAATAACTGAGTCAAGCTGAATTCCGCAAATACATTGCATCGAACGATTCTGCGGCCCTTAGGACTCGCCGCCTGTGCGGCAGAGCGGCTGTGTCCGTGACCAGTCGGACGACTCACCGAGGTTGGACGAAGGCATGAAAATAGTCCACAGGGCTCGGTGGCGCGGTCAAGGCGATCATGAAGGACTGGGGGTCGTAGCCGATCCCTTCAAGATCCTTCGACGCCAAGGCCAGCTCTTCCTCTGTGAGATAGGCGACAGTGTCCGGAATACCCGTCGGCGCGAGTGACAGCACAAGGGCCTGCAGCGCTTCACGCTCTTGCGACGGCGTTTCCAACGGAACAGGGAAGTCCAGAGTGCGCGCATAGGGGCTCCGATAGGTCTCGTTCAATGCGCGGATAGTCTTAAGCATCAATCGGTCCTGTTCCCACAGGGCCATTGCAGTACCGGCAGACGGGTGGGTCGAGATGAGATCCATGAGGGTCAAGACGTTGGTCCCCAAGCTGCGCCCCACAAACTCACGCTGGCTTTCTATGATCATCGCGCCGGCCTCCAAATGCTTGGCGACCGATTCGGCTAACGCAAAGTTGACCATGAAACTCTGTTGCCCGCCAAATTGGCCATAGCAGGGCTTTTCCGGATCATTCAACACATTCATGTCCGCTGTCCCTGCGTCGAAATTACTGAACCCGATCGCATCGGCAGCCAATAGGCGCTTCGCTTCCTTGATCGTGGCATAAGCCCCCAGATTGACTGGGACCAGCACTTGTTCATCGATACGTTTGAGAAAATCCGTGATCGTCTTCCGGTAGGGAACGTCTTTCCATTCGACGACCCGATATTCACGCTCCCACACCAGATCGTCGAGCAGAGGAGGGAAGCCCTTCAGCGCCTCCATATCCATGGCATCGAAGGCTCGGACAAAGGCCGCCCAATCGGAAATTTTCGCATGAGCGGTTTCGCTCAGGTTGGGTCGCATGAACTCTTCTTCAATATCGCTTGCTTGACGCGACATCAATTTGGTCGGGAGATCGTTCCACAGTTCGTTACAGATGATGCGGTCCACGCTGCCGTCGGCAACCCCATCGAGTCGGCCCAGGATCCCCAGGTGGGTCTCAACCCGGTTACGGTGAGACGCAAGTTCGGGGTGAGCCATGGCTGCATCGAGCACTGCTTGCTCCCAATCGACCAGCACATATCGAATGCGGGGATAGACCAGTCCCTGTTTATCGAGACCCTTGAGATGGCTCAGAAAACAGGCGGCAAGATTGCCGTTGCCGGGGCCGAACTCCATGACGGTCAAAGACTGAGTGCTGAGTGCTGAGTGCTGAGTTTTCGACGCGCGTGTGGCATCGCGCTTCACGACTTTATCGAAATAATCTGCCGCGAGGGCATGGGCGAGACGGTAGTCGGCTGAGGCAAACGTTTGGTAAAAACTGCGGATCTGGTCCCCCCGGAGGCGGTAGAAAAGCCGATTGATATGGGCCTGCCACTGATCGACTGGTTTATACTCGCCGATGAGTTGGGGTAAAGCGTCTGCGTCCTGCAACATAACAATCCTGGTGCGTCTTGCCCTTCTCGTTTTAGTTTCAAAGATCGGCAACTTTAGCAGATGACAGGAAACAGCCGCAACGGGCTCCCCTCATAGCTATCAGCCCTCAGATTTCAGCTCTCAGCGCTGAAATCACGGCAAGGCACTCGGAGGTTCTCGTTTCTCCTGGCTGAGGGCTGATCGCTGATAGCTGTCGGCTTTTCCTGCTCCTTGACAGCCTCCATCGGCCAGTGTACCAAGAGAAGATGACAAAAAGTACAAGACGAGCGAGACACATGGCAATCGCGACGGTCGTTGCCATGGCCCTCTCGGCGCTACCTGCGCCCCAAGCGGCAGAGCTGCCGATCACCCCCAATGCCCCTATCCCTGACTTTCAAAATCGCCTTCAAGACGTCACCCCCTACGATTTCGACGCCCCGCCGCAAGGCCTATTCCGCGCCATTACGACAGCGGAAGGCTTCGATGAGGAGCTGGGATTTCACCGTTCGCATGAAATCGTGCCGGTCAAACCGACCGACCGATTCCGTTCCGATGCCCCGGCTGTTTACATTGTGTTCCATCTTCACCAGCATTATCAGGGCTTCCAAGTATTCGGACGCTGCTACCCGGAAGCCGTAGCCGGTCTCGATCCTAACGTCATGATCGGCCACGATGCCATGCAGGTTGCGCTCGAAGATGACAGCGGCTATCTTACCTTCTCCCCTCCACGAGATACCTGGAAACCCGGACGATACAAAGTGGAAATTCACGTGGGAGAACAGATCAACGAGATGAGTCTCATGGGCACGATGCGCTTCACGGTCGTGGCGCCGTCAGCAGATAGCGGGAATCGCGAGAAGAACGTTGAAAGCGAAACTGGCAAGACTCGATGAGCCTGCGAAATCGCCAGTCCCGCATGCCTCACAGATCGCCGTTTCTCACATATCTCACTACTCTCGATCGCCTTGTGCGCGGCATGGTCCGCGCCGCGTCGTTTGACGCTCCCTCCGTCATTCTGTAGAATGCCCGCGTGAGTGTCTGGATCCCCTTCTGCGTCAGGAATATCTGCCCCGCATGACCGTTCCATCCCACCCATGGGCCTCCGTGATCATCCCCATTAAGGATGAACGAGAAAATCTCGTTCCACTGATTGAGGGGCTGATGACCGTCATGAGTTCTCACGCGACTTCTCAGACTCGGCCGTTTGAAATTATTTTTGTGGACGATGGCAGCAGCGACGGCAGCAGCGAAGAACTGGACCGTCTGGCCGGGCAATACCCTCAGGTTCGGGTGTTCCACCTCGACAGAAATTACGGCAAGACCTGCGCGCTCGATGCGGGATTCAGCCAATCCTTCGGAGACATCATCATCCAAATCGACGGCGACCTTCAGCAGGACAGTGCAGACATCCTGAAACTTCTTCCCCATACTGAGACTCACGATCTTGTATGCGGATGGAGGCTGGAGCGGCAAGACGGCCTGGTGAAAAAGCTCTCGTCCCGGATCGCCAACCGTGTGCGGAACTTCTTTACTCACGATGGCGTCCACGATACGGGATGCCCGCTTAAAGTATTTCGGCGATCGGTGCTGGAACGATTACGGCTCTTCGAGGGCATGCACCGGTTCTTTCCCGCGCTTGCGCTTATGCACGGGTTCACGGTTACGGAGGTGCGGGTCCGGCATTACCCGCGCATTCACGGTATCTCCAAGTATGGCATGGGCAACCGATTATTCAAATCGCTCTACGATCTGATTGCCGTACGATGGATGCAAGACAGAGTATTGCGGTATTCGTTCCGAGATAAGTGACAATGATTGATCTATGAAACCCCATACTGAGCACTCAGCACTGTGCGAATATGAGCCTTGAGAATATTTGGCTCGCTATCGGATTTCTCGGCCAAGGGCTGTTTTTCGGCCGCTGGGTGGTCCAATGGATTGCCTCTGAAAAAAAAGCGGAGAGCCAGGTTCCCGTGTCGTTTTGGTACATGAGCCTGATCGGCGGGCTCATCACGCTCGCCTATGCGATCTATCGGGCAGATCCGGTCTTCATCGCTGGCCAAAGCATCGGATCGGTCGTGTACGTTCGCAATCTGATGCTGATCTCGCGCGCAAGCCAGACGAACCGGCCGGCCAACCCTTCCTCTTAACTTGTTGCAATCTAACCCGCACAACACACACCGGCGCCACACAACTTGAACGATTCTATGACCACAAGCGACCGTTCTCCCCATGCACTGCTCCTTCTCGCCCTCCTCCTCCTGTCGGGACTGTTGTTCTTCTTGGGGCTCGGCGACCTAGGGTTAACCGACCGCGACGAGGGCCGGAACGCCGAAGCCGGACGCGAAATGTTCGAGTCCGGGGATCGCTTGACGCCGACCTTCAACGGCGAGCTACGCGTCGCAAAACCTGTATTTCTCTATTGGTTGATGGAGCAGTCGTACCGCCTGTTCGGTGTCAACGAGTTCGCCGCGCGATTCCCCTCTGGCCTCTTCGGCGTAGGCTTGATCCTCATGCACTATCTGTTTCTGGCGCGCCAGCGCGATCGAACCGTCGCGCTCTTCGGCGGCTTGATGCTCCTGCTCAATCTGGAAATCCTTGGGCTCGGACGCATGGCGCTGACCGATAGCGTCTTGATTTTTTTTACCACGGCCTCGCTGTACGGATTCTGGCTGGGGCTGCATGGAGAGGGAGGCCTCCGTCGATGGATCTGGATGTTTTATGTCGGCATGGCGATTGCCACGTTGACAAAGGGACCAGTCGGGTTCGCCGTCCCCCTCATTGTCGCGGCAATCTACCTCACCTGGACACGCCGATGGCATGAGTATTGGCAGAAGGGTGTTCCTCTGGCGGGCATGGCGCTATTTACCCTGCTCGCAGCCCCCTGGTACGCGGCCATGTTCATTGTGCATGGCAATGCCTATGCCTCAGGCGCAAAGGCCCATACGATCGGCCGTTTCCTGGCTCCGATGGAGGGGCACCAAGGCACAATCTTCTTCTACCTCCCGGTGGTGCTCTTAGGCTTCTTTCCTTGGAGCGCGCTCCTGCCGGTCCCGCTCTACCGCACACTCAAAGAGTGGTATCTCATACGCCGCGAGCGCACGCGCCCCGACCAGGCAGGAGCATCTGAACTCGACCTCTTTGCGGCCCTATGGCTTGTGGGCGTCTTTGTATTCTTTACGGCCTCTGCAACCCGCCTTCCGCACTACATTGGCCCCCTGTTTCCCGCCGCCGCTATATTGACAGCCTCGTATTGGTCGAAGTGCCTGGACGATCCGGAGACAAAAGGGATTCGGGGTTCCATTCATCTTATGATGGGGGTGGGATATCTCTTGGCGATTGCATTTGCTTCCCTCCCGACACTCTATGCGACCTATGCCTCCAAGATGGTGCGGGAATTCCCCCTCGCCGGGCAGGTCGGTCTTGGCAGCGGTCCCTATCTGATCGCAAGCCTGTTGTTATGCGGAATGGCCCTGGTGGGATATCTCGGCTTGAACGATGAACGGCGTGGAGGAGCATTTTGGGCGGCAGGGGCTACCTTAGCCGGTCTGGTTCTGATCGTGATAGTGATCGCGGTTCCTCACATGAATCGATATGTAGTCGCGCCTCCGCAGGAACTCGCCTATGCTGCGGGGCTGAACCTGGCTCCTCAGGACCAATTCATCGCCTATGGCACGACGAGACCCTCGTCCGTATTTTATTCGAAACGTAAGACGCTCTTTGTACCATTTGGGGAAGAAGACAAGATACGAGCGGCACTGAAGGAACCCAACAAAGTGATAATTCTCTTACCGGAAAGCGCACAGTCGAAGTTGCCGGCGGAAACAGTCGGACTGGTCCCCATCTTAAAACGCTACGGCTATGTGCTGCTGTCTAACCAACCGATGGTGACGATTCCAGAAGGCGCAACTCCACCGCCGGCACCTACCATTCTCGGCCATTAAACGGTTGATTTGGTTTGTCTGGTTTGTCTGGTTTATTTGGTTGAACGAAAATAACCAGATGAACCAAATCAACCGGAGAAACCAAACAAACCAGACTACATCGGCACGATGCCCCTCAGAACATAACTGGCCCCCAAAACCAGCAACATAGCCGCAACGAACAGACCCTCTGCCATGGCAGCCCCTAACCCCACAGGACCTTCCGCGACTGGCTCAACCTGACCGGTGAATCCCTCCAGCCAATGCGTTACACAAACGAGCAGCACTGCGGTCGTGACGAATAGAGAGCCGGCCGTCATTCCCAACCCTAATCCTACGAGACCTCGAGCCAACGACCCAGACAGCCAATCAGGACGCCATGACGATCGCATTGTCCAGACAACATGGCCCACAAGCCCCACCAGGGTGAGCACCAGACCACTCCACAAGAGCGGTTGAAACGGCCAGACTTCAGACGGAAGATGCACGATGGTCCAGACGAGCGCGAGCGTCGCGACGAAAAACGGTGTCATTCGACGGATAGCGACGCCGGCAGATGCATACCAGTCACGCCAAGGGTGGACTGCCATCATCCCCATGATGCAACCAAGGGCAGCCCCTCCTGCCACGTCGGTCAGATAGTGAGACCCGCGAATGATCCGACTGGCGGCTATGGCCACCGCCACAGCGAGAAGGGGCCATCTCACTCGTGGGAATTTGGCGGCTAGCACCGTGGCGACCGCGAACGCCGCCGCCGCGTGACCGGAAGGGAACGAGTCCCAGCCGCTGCCGCTGACAGGGGAAAGTTCGATGTTGCCGGCATGCATAAACTTGGGGCGAGGGCGGCCAATGGCATGTTTCAAGATATTGGCGCTCAACGCGGCAAGACCGTGCGCGATGAGGCTCTGCCATCCGGCATCTTTCCACTGCGGATGTTTCAATCCGTACCCGACCGCCAGCAACGCAAGGCTCAGTACGACAAGAGACTCCCCCTTGCCCAGACGGTCGCCGATATTGCTGAGCTGAGCTAGCCAGGGATTGGTAAGGCGATCCATGTGAAGATCGTTGAGGGAACGGACGAACCTGGTCAGCGGCACGTCCCATTCGAATAGCCCCACGAAGGCAAGGGTGAGCGCGCAGACGGAGAGGAAAACGGCTGCAACCGACGTGAATCGTGAATCGTAAATCGTGAATCGTGGGAGAGCCATGAAAATCGGTCTACACGTTAACGACTCACATTTAACGATTAACGGCGTTACGGAACCCAGTCGGCGAGAAAGACATTGAATTCGCCAGGGGCCTTGGTCAGCCGATCCGAGACCCAGACCAGCCTGCGACCATCCGGCGAGAACATGGGGAAACTATTGAACTGTCCGTCGAACGTAAGACGTTCAAGGCCCTGGCCGTCCTCGCCAATCCCGTAGAGATGGAAACTTGGCCTGCCCCCCTCGCCCTTCGTTTCAATATTCGATGAAAAGATGATCCGTTTGCCGTCGGGAAAATAGAATGGCGAGAAGTTCGACGCGCCATTCGACGTGACCGGACGCTGGCCGCTTCCATCCGCATTCATCACGAAAATGTCAAGTTGCCCCGGCTCCACCAGGCTCTGCTTGAGCAAGTCCTTGTACTTGTCGATTTCTGCCTGATCGGTGGGATGCGCTGCCCGGTAGACAATGCGCTTACTATCCGGCGAAAAGAACGCTCCGCCGTCGTAGCCGATATCGCTCGTCAGCCGCCGCGGTTTCGAGCCATCAAGATTCATGGCATATAGATCCAAGTCCCCGTCTTTCACAGACGTCCACACGATCGTCTTCCCGTCCGGAGATATCGTCGCCTCGGCATCGTAGCCAGGCGTGGAGGTTAGTCGCTGCAGCTCCTGTCCATCGAGACCTACGGCATAGATATCGTAGTCGTCCAGAGCCCAGCGATAGGCCCCCTCCCGCTTCGGCTTCGGCGGACAGTTCGGCCCAGACGCATGGGTCGACGAATAAAGCACGCGGCGATCGCCAGGGAAAAAATATCCGCATGTCGTAGCGCCCGTGCCGGCGCTTACCAATCGAACGGTGTCGTTCTCCAAATCCATCACATACATCTGATAACAACCCAGCCCGGTGTCGGCTGGTTTGAGCGTGGCCGCGTTAGGGCCTTTAGTCCAATCGTTCGTGGATTGGAAAATCAATTTGGTTCCGCTGAAGGAAAAGTAAGCTTCGGCATTCTGCCGGCCCACCGTGAGCTGGCGAATATTTTTCAGATGCCGCTCAGCCTGGTGAGCGGGAACCGCCAGAGCCTTCGACCCAAGATCCTCTGCCAGCCCTGTTTGTGCTCCCAACAGGAGACAGACGAGTCCGGCCATACACCACTTACCGATTGGGATTGCCTGCATCGAAACGCACCTCCATGCGATCAGTTGCAAACGGCCACTCCCCGCGGGCAGTCACCGCTCCATCTTTGAACAATACGTAACTGTTCCATCCGTAAAAAAAGAGCAGCCGCGCCACCTTCGCCACCGCCTGTGGTGAGGCCGCATACAATACTGTGACAACGCTGCCTGGACGATCGACCCTGTGGCAACTGACCAGCAGAGCCAGCCCAGGCCCTTCATAGGGCGTCCCCATCACGGTGACGCCCCTGTCGCTCAGGGTTGTACGATCTCCGCAATGATTGGCCAGGATCGACTGAATCCTCGAACGGGATTCCGAACCGCCCAATATTAACACCGAACCTTCCTGAGGCAACAGTCCATCCTGCCCCAGCGAGACAATCGCCGTTCGCTCATTGACCGGCTTCTGCTGTTCCTGAGTCTCAATGCGCGCGACCACATCCCGAAACGGCGACGGATGCCCAGGCTCATCCGTAAAGGCCGTCAGCACCGATCTCCGCCGATCAGTGACATAATGGTTAAGCACCGGCGCCAGCGATTGTCGAGGGATCCGCCGGAAGGCCATGAACTCCGGGTCGAGTTCGACTGTGATCGGCCGCGCCGGCAACGTCACGGAGATCGCCTCGCGCGGCGAATGTACCGGCACTGTCAACATCTGCTCCTGTCCACCTTCCATACGAATCCGTATCTGGAGGGGAAATCGGAAGGGCTTGTTCGATTGGACGATCGCGGCCTCAAGTTGAAAGGCGTACGGCGGCCCCGCCACCGGACGGGCGATTGCCTCCGAGAAAGACAGCACTGGCGCCCCCTCCCGCTCCGTCCATTGCGAAAAAAACCACCGGAGATCCTGACGGCTCTCTTCTGTAAACACTCGCTCAAGATCGCGCCACTCCGCATGCTTACCATGATAGCGCGTCATCAGGCTTTTAATGGCCCGCCAAAATATCTCCTCTCCGACCTCCTGGCGCAGGAGGTGGAACGCCATAGCAGATTTTTGATAGCCGATAGCATTGTCGTGCTCATCCAGTTTCTGCGTGAATTGCGCAACCGGATAGTCCCGCTCCGGCGGCACATGGAGGTTGTAACTCTGCACCATCAGACGGCGCTGCTCCTGCGCCTGCGCGCGGTCTCCCGTCAATTCGTGCCAATAATAATTGGCCAGGTAGGTCGTCAGCCCTTCCACCCAATTCCCGCGCTCAGCGCGATTGAAGACATCGTTGCCGATCCACGAATGGACGATCTCGTGGCCGAGCGCATAGGGTTGCACATAGTGCCGCTTGATGATGCCGCTCCCCAGCAGGGTGAACGAGGGCATACCGAGCCCGCTCGCGAAGAAATTCTCTACCACGGCGAACTTGTCGAACGGATAGGGGCCCAACAGGGGAATATAGGCATCCAAGTAGCGCGCGGTGGCATCGAGATATTCGTCGGCCAGATGCGCATCTTCGGGGAAGAGATAGGTCGAGAGCCGAATCTTCTGACCGGTCTTGGCCTTCCAGTCTCGAAGCGCTGTGACAAATGTATTCGCGACAAGCGTGAGGGCCTCGCTCGGCTGCGTCACGACCCAATCGGTCATCACCATTTTATCGTCTCGGCAGAGGCCGGCAGGACAAGGGCGCGATTCACCGGCCTTCCCCTGGGTTACGACTGTCCACCCCTCCGGCACGGCAACCAACAGATCGAAGGTGCTGAGCGATTCTGGGATATCGGGATACCAAGCACTCTCGCTGCTTATATAAACGCCTTCTGCTCCGATATGTCCGGCAGTCTCGCTGGGTGTCACAAAACGAAGATGGCGAGGATCTCGCGGGGGATCATTGATGAGGCCATGGTAGTACACATCCAGCGTCACCGATCCGGCAGCCACGGATTGAGAAGGGATCAGGATTTGTTGCACCGAGTCCGGCGAAGATCCACGCTCGATTTCGAACGGTACATCCAGAAGCGAGACCTGCCCCTCAGCAGACGCGCGTATCAGTGTCAGGCGATCGACCTGGAGCGAGGGGGCAAGAGAGAAACGAATCGGACTCTTCTGCTGCGGCGCATCAAAGGTCAGCCGATCCTTGGCAATGAGGGTATGCTGGTCTGGGACGATCTCTACAAATAAGTCGTGATGCCGAATGACGGCTCGCGGCAGAACCGAATCGGCTGCGCAGGCAATACCAAGAGCCCCATGGCTAAGGAGCGCGGCGAGGAAGAGACAGGCAAAAGAGACTAGCGTTCGTCCGATCGGCATCGGAAGAGTTTTAGCATTCGCGGCAGACGAGCACAAGCTGGATGGACATCAATAACTGTTCTAAGTCGATCGGTTTTCCGATGACTTCTTGTGGCCCCAAATCCCAGGCTTCATCCAAGCGCTCTTCATCGTGACTCCCGGTGATAATGATCACCTCACCGGCATAATCGCGGTGGCGGAGTTGCCGAAATACCTCGGCTCCGTCCATACCGGCCATAAACAGGTCGAGAAGGATCAGGTCAGGGGGCGATTGCTCTACCATCGAGAGGGCCTCGGGCCCGCCCTTTACACCGAATGCCCGATAGCCCCGGAGGCTGAGAAATTGCACCAGCAAGTCCCGAACCAGCAGCTCATCGTCGACAACGAGGATCGATTCCCCCGTATCGGCCACGGCTGCGCTGCCTGCCACCGGCAGTGTGGGAGCGGATTTTACCGGAAGCTGCACTACCCGGTTGACACATTCAACTAACACATCGAGGGACAGGCCTTTTCGGATAAAATCAGTCACGCGTAGCCCCCGCGCTTGATTTTCCTGATCATCGGTAGCCCCTCCGCCCAGGATGATGACCGGCGCATAGGGATCGTATGCGCGGATCTCCTTGAGGACGGTCAATCCGTCCATTTCAGGCATGCGAAGGTCGAGGATGGTAACGCGCGGGGCCTGCTGACGAAAGAGAGCCAGCCCCTCGATCCCGCTTGTCGCAGATAGCACCTGATACCCATGTCTGGTGAAGACGGACTGGAGCAGATCGCAGTTCATGCGATCGTCATCGATAATTAACAGCTTGACCATATGATCTCAGCCTCAAGGGCGGAAATGCAGACTTATCCAGCAGTCTGCGGAAAAACTCGGTTTATACATAAACCGCAAGTGAAATATTATGTATGGCACTGCTCTCACAATAATCGCGGGATGCTCAAAAAGGCCATCCAGCAAGGCCGCAGCGAGCGAAGAGGCGAGGCGTACGCTTCGGTACGTTGAGCCTCTGAGCGATGCGAGAACGCGGCTGGGGGACTTTTTCAGCATCCTGCTGGACCATTCGAGAATTGAGCCTAACACAGGCAATACTGCCTGAGAAGAAAATGAAGGGATTTCACAAGGTTTCTGATGAAAAGCGCTCGGCAGCCCAACAGCTCACTCACCGCATCTGACCTGTTAGGGCTCTTGCCCAAGAGACCCCGGCATTCTGCTAGGCAGCGATGCCCCGGTGAGTGCATCGACGAAGGCATCGCTCTGAAAATCCTGAAGATCCTCAACCGATTCTCCGACTCCGATAAGCCTGACCGGCAGCTTCAGTTCCTCGGCGATCGCGACGACGATCCCTCCGCGAGCGGTGCCGTCGAGCTTTGTCAGGACCAAACCGGTAACACCGATCGATTGATGAAATTGACGGGCCTGAGACAGGGCATTCTGCCCAACCGTCGCATCCAGCACAAGGAGCACTTCGTGCGGGGCACCGGGGCATCCCTGCGCGATGACGCGCGTGATCTTTCGCAGTTCGTCCATGAGGTTCGATTTCGTGTGTAACCGGCCGGCCGTGTCGATCAACACCACGTCTACTTGCCGTGCTTTCGCGGCGGCAATCCCATCGAACGCGACGGCCGCCGGATCGGCTCCGTGGCGATGGCGGATCAACTCAACACCGACTCGGTCGGCCCAGACTTGCAGTTGATCGATCGCCGCAGCGCGAAAAGTATCGGCTGCCACCAGCAACGGTACCATCTTTGCCTGCGTCAGCCGTTGCGCAATTTTTGCGATCGTGGTGGTCTTGCCCACACCGTTCACGCCCACCGCCAGGATCACGAAGGGCTTGGGGCCATTTGCGATCAGCGACTCCAACGACGGCCCTTGCACGGGCGTCAGCACATCGAGCAACGTGTCTCGCAAGACCGTATGGACGCGACCGGGCTGTGAGGCATCGGTCCCTTGAAGCTGTTTCTTAAGACGCTCCATGACGCGACCCACGACGCTGGCGCCGAGATCGGAGGCAATGAGGGCTGCTTCGAATTCCTCCAAGAGAGCAGGATCCGCCGCGCGGCCAAGCATCCGATCCAAAGACCCGCGAACGACTTCGCGCGTTTTGGTAAGCCCCTCACTCAGTCGCTGCAACCATCCCATATTACTACCCGTGACCCGTTCGATTCACTCGTTTTGGCACCCGCGCCATCGACCGCAGTATCATCCGCTCACGACGATGCATTCGGCGCGCTTCTTTCTCGCTTCGTTCATGATCGTAACCGCAGAGGTGCAGAATGCCGTGGATCAGCAAGCAGGCGATCTCCTCATCCATGGTCTGTTGAGCTTCCTTCGCCTGTCGCCTGGCTGTGGGAATCGAAATCACCACATCGCCCAGCATATTCTGCAGACGGCGTAAGGGCCTGCCCTGAGCCCGTCGAAGGGCGTGAGGCACGACGGCTTCGCGCATCGCAAATGCCAGCACGTCGGTCGTGCGATCCTTACCCCGATACCGACGATTGAGACCCCGCATCCGCCGATCGCCCACGAAGAGGATACCCAGCTCCGCCGACGTTTCCCCCACATTGGCAAGAATCGCTCGCGCCAGCTGACCCACGCGCGCCAAATCAATCGTTACACATCGAATATGACTTTGTATATGGACCGGCATTGTAACGACTCAGGGGTTCAGGCTGAAGGCTGAGGGTTATCAGTTATCTCGCAAAGCATGAGTCAAGCCATTCATATTCACCAAGCTGTGTGTGATCACACTTGATTGACGCTACGGCCTCAGCCTAACTACCTGAGTAATGATTCTGAATCAATGCGACTGGCCCCAAGGGCCCGTGAGCGGTGACGTGGGAGTGGCAGGCTTCGGCTGCTTGTTATTCGGTGCCTGAGAGGGGCGACGCCCCGTCACACCGGACGATGAGCCGGACGATTGTGGGGGTTTCTGATGTTGATCGTACGCTTTAATGATGTCCTGTACCAACTTGTGGCGGACCACGTCCCGTTCGTCGAAATAGACGAACTCGATACCTTCAACGTCGCGCAAAATCTCCCGGACTTCAATCAGTCCGGAAACCCGCTCGGGCGGGAGATCAACCTGAGTGATATCGCCGGTCACGACCACTTTTGAATGGAAGCCGAGCCGCGTGAGAAACATTTTCATTTGCTCCGCCGTGGCGTTCTGCGCCTCATCGAGAATAACGAACGAATCGTTCAACGTGCGGCCCCGCATAAATCCGAGCGGCGCAATTTCGATATCCCCCCGCTCAATCGCGCGCGTCGCCCGCTCCATATCCATCATGTCGAACAGCGCGTCGTACAGAGGACGGAGGTAGGGATTCACCTTGGCATACATATCGCCCGGCAAAAAGCCGATCTTCTCCCCTGCTTCAACAGCCGGCCGCGCGAGAATGATGCGGCTCACTTCTTTCTTCATCAACGCGCTCACCGCCATCGCCATCGCCAGATAGGTCTTGCCCGTTCCGGCCGGACCGATGCCAATCACGATGTCGTGAGTCTCGATGGCGTCGATATAGGCTTTCTGGGTCGGCGTTTTCGGCGCGACGAACCTCTTCTTGGTAATGATGGTCGCCGCATTGGAGAGCAGTTCTTTGATCGGAGTTTCGGGACTCTGCCGGAGCGCGCTCAAGGCATGGGTGATATCGTCAGGCTGGAGCACCATTCCGTCGCTGGCAAGGGCGGCGAGTTCTGTGAGGATACGTTCCGCATAGCGAATGGCGTCCGGGGTACCGTCGAGTGTGAGTTCTTCCCCCCGGGCCGAGAGGCGCACACCGAGGTCTTCTTCGATCAGCTTGAGGTGCCGGTCGTGGTGACCGAATAGAACGGCGGTATTGGTGCCTTCTCGTAGTTTGAGTTTACGCACGCGTTGGGTTTGAGTCCCTTCTTTGGCTCTTACTATAGCAAATAAGAAAAGGCTGGGACAACTAAAGGCTCAAAAGAATACAACAGGAGCAATCAGCAGGAGATGAATCAGCCTTTGGGGCTGGGAGAGGTGTCGGGCGAGAGATCAAAGTCCTGGAATGCGGATCCCCCTTGGCCATCTTGTACCAAGACGCGAACCCGCTGCGCTCCTTTCACATCCGGAGCAACCTGCCAGGAAATCACTCCTGTGGCAGGGTCGATGGTCATTCCTGACGGAGCAGACTCCAGTAGGTATTTCAAACTGTCCTTATCATCATCTACGGCTTGGACACTATAGACATACGCTCCCTTTTCGATCTTGTTCGGCGGACGGGACGTAATTTTTGGAGCGTTGTTTCCCAGAACGACTGGCTCCGATATTTTGGATTTCCCGACCCCGTCGGCATCGCGCGGTATCACTTCTACCGTAATCGAGTCGTCCCGACTAAAGGCCTTGGTATTGAGGGTCGCACTATCCCCCTCCGCCACAAGCGTGGCATTTCTCCTCCATCGATACATATAATGAATCCCATCCTGGTCGATATCGCGGCCCTCGACTAAGGCCCGCATCTCACCTCGGTCCGATCCGGTCGGTTCGATCTCAACTCTTACCACTTCCGGTGGAGTATTCCCCACGGTTACCGGTTCCGTCTTGTACAGTTTTCCCAGAGTTTGCCCGTCCAAGGCAATGATCTCTACCTCGACTTTATCGCCGAGCTTGAGCAGTGTGGGGGATAGAGTCGGATGAGTTTCTCCATCGACACGATACCCGTTGATCAACCATTGGTAACGAAAGGTGAACGGATTGCGACCTGTATTATCTGCCTCTATCTGGACCGTGACAGGACCGCTCAGGATTAGGGGGGCAGGAAAAATCACGGCATGCTGAATGGCCGGTGGTGGATTTCCACTCTGGGAAACGCCGGAGCCAGGGGTAGCCCCGGACTGGTTGGACTCCGAATCACAACCAGCTAAGAGGATCACCAGCAATATGCCGGACCATCGTAGAGAACTGGCGCTCTTCGGAGCAGGGGATGTCTCACCCCCTGCTCCGAGCTCGCCTAGGAAACTATTGCGCACTATCGATAGATCCACGAGATAAAGTGGCTACGAGGGTCTGGGACACCGGAACCGCCGGGACCTCCAGGGGGCAGGTTGCCATCAGTGCAGACCAAAGAACCAGTACTGGTGTTGTTGCATATCTTGATAGGAGCGCCTCCATCAGACCCACTACCGATATGAGTCACACCGCCAAAGGCCAGCCCTTCTCCAAGCGAGATCTTACCTGAGACGTTCACCTTGCCGCTGGCGCCAGGAGTCGTGCCGATGATGGATTCCTGATAGGCAGAACCTGTCTTGTAGTAGAGCGAATACAGATAGCTGGTTCCCGACGATGCGCAGATATCATTGGTTGGAATGAAAGTCGGGAAGTATACGATGCCGGCGAACACGACGGGGCCGGCCAACACTCGTTCTCCATTTGCCGCCCCACTCTGGGGTAAGGTTGTGTACCAACCGTCCTTGCTTTGGATTAACGAAATCAAACTCGTAAAGGACGTGGCGCCGGTCACCCCTGTGACCTGGTTCGTGCCTGCTACCTGGCCGCAGTCACCCTGTCCGACTATGCAGACCGTGGCACTCGTGACATCCAACAAATCGTTGTCCTGGCAGTTTGTCTCGCTCGACTGGGTACAGGTCAAATTGATGACGGAGTCTTTCATCCCGACGAAATACTGGGGCGTGGTATCCGTTTTATCGGCCGCGCTGTAATAGCGTCCCGACCCGGTAAAGATCCACACCTTTGCCGCGTCATCGATCGCGATGCCTGGCGCCGTTGCAATCGGCCCCATCTCGATCGTAGGAGCCGCGCAGGGTGTCGGCGCGCAGGTGCCGGTGAACGCATCGAGAATCTCGGTGGGAACCCGATTGCCGCCAGAGGAGATGCCCCAAGCCGATGCTGCTCCCGTTCCAAAAACCGGCGTAGGCCCGGCCATCGTTTCTCCCAGAGTCAAGCGATAGAGCTTGCCTCTCCACGGGAGACTTCCATCGTGGATGACACGACCGAAATAGACCGAGTCCGTCCGATAATCGAGGTTTCGGTCGAACGAGGCGATATCGCCGATGAAGGAATTCCATGAGCCGACGGTAAATCTCTGCACTAAACTATTGCCTACACCGGGACCGGTTGCCAAGTTCACGGCGAAGACCCCGGCGCTTTGCGTTGTGCCGCCACCATATCCGGTCGGACCAGATCCGACGACCATGTACCACTTGGCATTCGTGTTGCTGACCTCATTGTCGCTTGAAGGATTGGTTCGAACGACCTTCGGAAGACTGGTCGTTAACCCAAGCCCTTCATCGGAAAAGGACATGAGTAATTTCGGCGCCACTTCCGGATTCGTAATGTCGAGCACGAAATAGGCGCTATAGAAAGTGCGGGTTTGGACCCCGCTGCCGAAGTCGGCGGTGACAGTCATGGGCGGGGCGCCGGTTCCTCCCACGCAGGTCGCAGCCGTTGGAGAGATACTGCCTCGGCAACTGCCGCCCAAACGCATCCCGCCGATTAAGATCGTGCCCCAGCCGTTGGGATGGTCTACGTCCGGCGTAAAGATACGGACGTCCGCGATCGTCGGTTGCAAGTCGACATAATACACATGTTGATAGTCATTCCTCGCAAGCCACTGTAAGTGAGGTAAGAGTTGCTGCGGGATGAAGCCCCATAACTCATCGCCTAACAGTGGCCCGGCACTGTTATCCGTCGGCGTTCTTGTAAACCATCCATGCTCGACGATCGGGCTGGCGGACGTCCCTGTGGTGGGATCATCGCCGGGATGGTAATAGCCTCCGTTGAAGGCATGCAACATACCGTCGTTGGCGCCGGCGTAGATGACCTGCCGGCGATTCGCATACTTCACCAGATAGGCCTGATAGCTGAGATCACCGAACTTTGCATCGTACCGGTCCGACGGGCTTGCGACCACCTGGGGGGCAGAGTGAATGAGGTCACCCAACTTCCAGGTCTTCAATGTGCCGCTTCCGAACGGTACTTGCAGACGCCGTTCTCGCAGTTGGTCGAATTGATTGCCCCCGGTCGTACAGACAGAGGGTTCACAGCCACGCACAAATTCGATGATGTTGCTCGCTGTGAACGGCACGGCGCCGGGCCTCAAGTAAGGACTGAGAGCCGCTGCGTTGGCAGATGTGAAGGGGATCTGCTCCCCGGCATCGACCACTCCGTCGTTATCTGTATCCACCCAGGTGAGAATCGTTCTCGTGCTGGAGTCTTTCAAGGCCAATTGAGCCCCTGCCTCCCACACGGGCGCGATGCTGCTCAGGAGTCTGTCGCAGGGAAGACAGTCGAGACTATTGATGATGCCGTTGCTGTCTTTATCGTCCGGAAGCCCATCTCCGTTGAGATCGTCGTAATAGTCGACCTTCACGAGATTGGCAACAATGTCGTATCGGGTGACAAGGATTTTGTCTTCTGTGTAAATGAGTTTCTTATCTTGGACCGTGTCTTCACGAAGGTTCCCGAAAGTGTCAATGAAGAGGCTCTGGGTATAACCGGTCCAGAGAACATCCTTCAGCGTGGCCGTTTCGATCGTGCTGGGATAGAAATACGATTGATACAGTGCGCCTTCACCGGTCGTGGAGGTGGCCAGCACAGAGACCGACGATCCTGCCGCGCTCTTCCTCAGAATGCTCGAGATGGTCGACAGTAGCTTGTCTTGCAAATCATCCACGTTCGAAGACTCGAAATAGGCATCGGGAATTCCGTCCGGCGTACTCACCCCCGTGAAGTTGTTCTCCTTGTCGTACTCAGTCACTTGAGGGATGCCGTCGTTGTTGGCATCTTCGAAGGCCCCCTGTTGGGCCGTATGCATCAAGATTTCTCTGCCCGAGATGTTGCCGAAGGCAAAAAACGTATAGACCACTAGGTTCTGCATACCAGGCAGGCAATGTCCTGTGACAGCAAGGCCCACAATCGTGTCATCGGCCGCTCCGTTACAGGGCCGCAAATCGTTCTTATGAGCCCAGTAGGCCACGTCGTTCAGATAATGTCTGCCGTTACTCGCATAGTCCGTCTTGTGTTCTCCAAGCAACGTAGCAGGCGGCGTCGCCGGATTCGTATTGCACGTGCCGTTTGGCGCGTGAATGATCGCACTGCCACCCACGCAAGGGATACCGGAGATCGCACTCGCGTAGTTCTGGATCGCCGCTGGAATATTGGTATCCTCAGTCGGTTCCCCGTCTGTAAAGATGATCACAAAGGTCTTGCAGCAATTCACTGGCTGGGAAGTCCCTACCCAAGGCGGGGTGTGGTTCGTGCCGAAGAAATAGGGGTCACGACCACAGGCATTGGCGATATAGCCGGCTGGGCAGGTTTCGGCGCCGGTCAGCACCTTGATTTCGGCAGTACCGCCGCCGCCATTTCCCAGAGATCCTGTGCCGTTGGCGGCTAAGGCGACACCGTTCGAGATGCCTCCAGAAAAGGCGATAGGAAATACGTAGGAGGCCGGCACGTAGGTCGAATTGATTTGCGCTACATACCGGGCAGTTTCGTACAACGACTCAGAGAGGGGTGTCCATGTTGACGGAAAGGATTCTTGGACCGCATCGATCATGGCTGCCGTATTGGTATTGAAAGTCTCCACAAAAGAGTCGGCAAAGTTAATGGTCTGGCGAGAACCGGGAGACACCAGCATCCTGGCTCCGTCGCCTGCCGGTTTAAATTCAAACAGCCCAAACCGCGCCTTGGAGCCGACCTGCTGAATTACACCAGTCGGCTCGGTGCTATTTCCAACCTTGAGTTCATATTTTCTTTGGCTATAGCCATCTGTGCAGTTGCCATCAAAACCATTGTCGTTATCGACACAAAAATACCCGGCTCCGACACCGACCCAGAGGGTTGCGGGGTTCCCCGATCTATCTGCTAACGGAATCCTTCCAACGTAGGTTGTTGCCCCTGCCCCTCCGGCAAAGTCAGTATCAGTCAACTCTGTATTCACTCCTGTCGCCTGCGCCCGCACCGTCTTCAGGGCCGGGGTACCATTCGCCGGACAGGTTCCATCTGCTGCCCGCGCGACAAAACAGTCGCCCCCGATCATCGATTTCTTCACCGCATCGAACCGCCGGAAGGTCGCAAAGTTCAGAAAATTGCCATCCCACTCTGTATTGGGGCAGGCCGTCGCCAACGTGGCTTTTGCTGTGGCAGGTTCGAAGCGCGCATCGGCGCCCGAGTCATAGGTGTAACAGAGAAGCGGGTCGAAATAGCCGGAGAAATTGGTCGCATTATTGAAGGGCCTGTCCCCGGCATCGCTGCAGTCTCCATCGGCGGGGGTAGAGAAGTCACAGGTCAGGCCGCTCATGCTCCCAGAGTTGTCCATGAGGAGAATAATATTGGGCGTCACCACGTTAGAGATAAACTGGGGCTGGGCCGTGTAATCGGCATTCGATTGTGCGCCACTGTGGTTCGGCGCCATCACAATTCCTGTCATGGCAACTATCAGGCTCGCTAGTATCGCAATAGTTCGGCGATTCATGGCAAGTCCTCCTTAATAAGCTCACATCTTTAGAATTACTGCGGAAACGTCACGATCATTTTCTGTATCTCGCCTGCCTTGAGAAAGAACTTCACGGACGAATTCAATGCGATCTTCGTCACCGGAAACGGAACCCCTTCGCTCTCCACGAGCGGTTCGCCTTCCGGGTCGAGAAGCTCGGCCCCGACTTTGATTCTATAGTTGTATCCGTCGATCTGGATGTCGTTGGCGCTCACCCCTGTCACATATCCAGTCTTTGCCTGCAACACCACGGCCTCCGGAGCCTGGTCACCGAATGCAACCCCGGCCCCCCCCTGGGCGGCGAACAGTGCAATCGCGAGTACAATTGTGCCTTGGTACTTGGTCATGCCGTACCTCCTAGAACTTCTTGGAACATTCCGGAGCGCCTGCCACTAATGTGCAGGCAAACACCGCTGTAACCGAGCTGGTAGCCCCCGATGCCACATTCGTCGCCACGCAGTTGATTCTATAATTGATGGTCACGGACTGTCCGGCTGCAGTTGTTCCCATTCCTATCGCGTTGTCCCTGTACAATCGATCAATGTCTCCGTTTACAGCAAATCCGTTCACGACAAGGACGAGATTCGGCGCAACTGTCGCGTCATCAGTGCTGTTTTCTGTAGAAACTAGCGTTCCCGGATTCCTTCCGTAAATCTCGTTATTCAATATCACTGCGTTGGCCACCGGAACAGGACCGGGAGGAACAGCATTGGCAAGAAACGCCGGTGGAATCGCTGCCGAGTTTACTGGGATCAAAGCCTGCCGAATAAGGTTAGCCCCTACGCCTAGACAGGAGTCCGCAGCAGTCGCTGCCGCCTCGCCGGTTTGGGTAAACCCAGCCATTCTGTTCTCCAAACCAGTGGTTGTGAGTGCGGAAATACCTAACAGGGTCAAGATCAACATGATCATCATGACCGTCAGGAGGGCGACACCATCCTGGCCTGAACCAATCGGTTGCGAGGGACGATCTGCCATGCCAACTTCCTCCGCCATCATACTCATGATTCTAGGTTCCTCACTTGAATCGTTTTCGTCAGAACCCGTCGGCGTTGCTGGTTGTAGACGGGAGCGCTATACGTCGCATCCAATGCTGGATTATGATCGCTCGCCACCACCGGCGCCGCCGAGTGTGTTTGTACGGTATTGCCTTCCGATAACCCCTTTGACGCTTGACTGTCCCTTGCTACGATAGTGACCTGCACCAGTCTGATCTTGTCAGGGGTCATCGGGAGGGTAGCCCAGTTATTGTTGGTGATAAAATCTCCGGCGGTAAATACACCAGCCCCAACCGGGAGTGGCCCGGGATTATCTTGATCGTCGATGACTCCGTCGGGGCCCGGCGTGTTTGGCGGAAGGGTGTTGCAGCCATCACAGGCATAGGCGAGTTGGAGATCTTCAATCCCATCCACCATCGGCACGCCATTTCTTAGCAGACAAGAGGTGCTGCCGGCGCATACAGCTTGATTGAGTGATATCGCGTATTGCACACATTGCAGCAGGTAAGCGGGGGTTCCGACGGGAAATAGCGCAGACGGTGGAAGCCCCTTCGCAAGGGTTAACGTAGCTGCCCCGATAGCAGTCACAGGGCTAGAGAAACTGCCCCCAACTGATACGACAGAGCCCAGAACCAGTCCGGATGTGACCATGGCGCCAATATCAGCGGCAGCCAATGGGATGGTATTACCGCCACTTGCATTAGCTGAGAGCACCGGAGTCCCACCCCCAGCACCTGCCGTCATGTTGGGCACCACCAAACTCACCGCATCCGGTCCAACGTCGTTGATGGCCCCCACAGCTCCTACCGGGACGTTATCTAATGGCAAGATGGGAGCCGGCGTTGCCATTGGTCCCACAACACAGCCTGGCACTGTACCGCTCATGTTGAATCCCGCCAGTTTGATGTCTTGGGAAATGAGATCCATAGCGAGCCGCACATTCTGCTGGGTATCGGTTGCTTGCTGATTCACCTGTATGGCGTTATTGCTTGTGACGAGGAGCGCCAGGGCTGCCCCAACCACAGCCAGGGACACCACCATAGCCACCATAAGCTCTATCAGCGTCATTCCCTCTTCTGCTTGCCATATCCGCCGCATAACTTGTCTCTCTTCCTCTAGCCTGGATTGGTTATTCTGGAGCCACCACGGACGTAAACGTCACCCCCCGATTGCGCGCAAGTCCCTGGGTAGTCCAATTAATCGTAACGTTTACTTGGAATTGATTCAGTGTCGTAGGGTTGAGCGCAGGATCTGGATCGAGCCGGACAACCTGTACTATACCCACGGCATTCGCTAACCGTGAACCGGTCAGCATCGTCTGCCACTGGGCATAGTCTCCCCTCGCCATTGGCTGATTAGCAGGAGGCTGGGTTACCGGGTTATTGGTATTGATACCGTTGTAGGCCAATGCCCGCCCTCTGTTAAACTTGATCCGCTCCATAATGTTCGCATTGAGAGTTGTCACTTGGGTCAGCTCATTCGCATCCCCATTCTTGGTAAACGCAACCCCTTGCATACCGGCGAGCGCCAACACCCCGGCCGCCAATATTGCTGCCGCGACCATTCCTTCGATGAGGCTAAAGCCTGCCTGTCTTGCAGGCCGACGCCAGAGCTTTTCAATGAATCCTCTTCGGTCCTTCGTCATGGGCAGGTCGCCTTTATACACTAGTTGATTTTCCCACTGGGACTAACCGAAACCGTATAGGCAGTTCCGTTGGGAGATATCAGCGTGACAGTCTGAGCTCCCAAACCAGGAGCCACTCGCAGTCCCTGCTGGTTAAACCCGATGGTACCCAGGACGCCGGGACCGGATATAACGAAGTCTGTTGCGACCCCCCCCACCATCACGTTTCCCCCAGCCACTACGCTGGGAATCGTCATAGGGGCGAGAGCGCCGCCGAATCCCAGCGTTAAGGTATTATCAGCTGCCTTTACAATCGCGGCATTTACGATAATATTGCGATTTTTCGCTGCCATCCTGGCTTGGAGAAGATTTGAGCGTAGCTCGCTCGTTACCTGCCTGAGCTGATAGCGCTCGTTCCACTGGAGATAGGATGGGATACCTATCGCTGAGCCGATCCCAACAATCGCCACGACGACCATCACCTCGATCAATGTAAACCCTGCCTGCCGTGGCAAAGCCTTATCGCGTCTTGTCATAGATATATCCATAGCTGGCTGCCAATTGAGCAATTGGCGTGCCGACTGCTTCACTCGGCCTAAGACTGTCAACTCATTGATTTTAAGTAATTTTTATGACTTATTGCGGGGTAAAATTAGGTGGGCTCAGAGGAAAAATCGACAAATTCCGTCACAACGGGCGCACATTTTCTGCCGTTCGATCTAGCTAGACGGCGCTACAAAGAAATCGAACTTCCCATTACTTCATCGCAACGGCCCTAACCTGCAGATAGGTTGTCTCTCCGCGCAGGACTTTTTGTATCCCGTCTTGTACCAGGGTCACCATCCCATCTTTCATTGCCAAGCTGAGCATATCGGCGGTTCTAGCTCTGGATTGAATGAGTCGCTTCATCACGTCAGACCCTCTTAACAGTTCATGCAGGGGAATTCGCCCTTTGTAGCCGGTTCGGTTGCAGGCCTCACAGCCTTGACCACGGTACAGGATCAAATCGGCGCAGTACTCAATGCCGAGCCTGGGCCAGTCCTCAGCGCCATACCCCTGCACTATTTCGTCATACTCCTCTCGACTTGGATGATAGGCCTCTTTGCAGCGAATGCAGATCCGTTTGCAGAGACGCTGGGCAAGCACTCCCAACATCGCATCGGCAAAGTTGAAGGGATCACAGCCCAGGTCCAACAGTCGCACCACCGTTTCAACCGCGCTGTTCGTATGGAGGGTACTCAGCACCAAGTGGCCGGTGAGCGAGGCCTCGATAGCGATGTCGGCCGTTTCCTTGTCCCGCATTTCGCCGATCATGATGACGTCGGGATCGGCGCGCAAAAACGCCCTCATCGCGGTCGCGAAAGTGAGACCGATCTTCGAGTGGACCTGGAGTTGCCGGAGACCATCCTGGGTGATTTCAACGGGATCTTCAGCCGTCCAGATCTTTCGCTCATCGGTATTGATGTGTTTGAGAATCGCGTGCAGCGTGGTCGTTTTCCCTGAGCCGGTCGGTCCGACACACAAGATAATCCCATGCGGTTTCTCCGAGATAGCCAGAATAGCTTGTAACGAGGCGGGGGCAAAATCCAACGAATCGAGCGGCATCGGTTGCTTGGCCGTCAAGAGACGCAACACGACATCTTCCTCCTGTCCTGAGGTCGGTAGGGTTGCAACACGCAATTCGACCTCCCGATCCTTTGCCAATCGGTGCCGAATCTTGCCGTCTTGGGGTTTTCGACGTTCCGCAATGTCAAGGTTGGCCATGATCTTGATACGTGACACGACTGCACGGCGATAGGCAGCGGGAATCCCCATGTAGATGAAGCAGGTACCATCAATGCGCAGTCGCACAACCATGTCTTTACGGTCCGCATAGGGTTCGATGTGAATATCCGAGGCGCCGAGGCGGTCGGCTTCTGCAATCACTTGATTCGTCAACCGCACAATAGCTGAGTCGTTTTCATCTATTCCACCCGATACGGAGTCGATGGCAGTCTCAAGATGGATGTCATTGATCAGCTCGCCGAGAATCGTCCCGATGGACCCGCTGCCCCCCTGGCCCTTGGCCAGCAGGAGAAATTGCTCGATGTCCCGGCGCAGACCGACGGCATAGCGAATAGTCATCCCAGGAAATGCGCGTCGCACATCCCAGGCCTTGTCGAGATCGTGCGGATCGTTGGTGAGCACATCGATCAGTGAGCCTCGCCGGGCGATCGGCAGCCAGAGGTTTTTTTTGAGATAGTCAAGGTTGAGCGTTTTCAATAGATCGGCATCGATGACCGTTCGCTCATCATAGGGAAGGTAGGAGCATTGATAATATTCGCTTAGAGCAGATCCTAACGCCTCCTTCGGAACACCATAACGGTCGAGGAGCACGGATTCGAGATCGGAGTTGCCATCCTTTGAATCCTCGATCGCCGCCAGCACGTCAGCCTGACTGATGATCTCGCGATAAACCAGCGTGTCCAGAACATTCTGCTCAATCGTATAAGGCCATTTTGTCCCACGGTTCCCCTTCTTGGAGAAGCCATCGACCCTCTCCGCCTTGTTTCCCTTTCCTCCGCTCAGGACGTCGGTATCGACGGTCATGTCCGGCGACTCATTTCAATCGCTCGCCTCTCTAACGATCAAACGTTATCCGCGAAGGCAAAATACTTCTTCCACAGCCTGCTAGTACTTCGCCAGCCAAGTTCCCGGCGCCCGATACACAACCGGAAGCCCCCGGAAGAGCCCCTGCGTAAGATCAGCGTTGTACCAAACCTCCACCACAGTTCCCCCTCTGGTAGCCATCACTGTGTTCCCCGCAATGAGGGCGCCGAATATGTGTGTGGACCTTTCGAGGATGATCGTGCCGGCGGCCCATAACACCCCATTCACGTGAATATCTGAGAGTTGTACCGGCACCCTTGCAACCGATGAGGCCAGCGGCGATGGACTAAGGACCGGGAAGGACTTTCCAGCCGCGCGAGGCCTGACCGCGATGTGACCCTGCACAACCAGAAGCCCTTCAAAATAGTCCGTATCCAGAACCAGCGTTCCCATATTATCGGCATGCGGCGGGTGCCCATCGAATGTGTCGATGAAAACCAATCCGCGATGGTCCCCGATGGCATGGGATTCCAGCATATCTGCAGGGTTGGCTCCCCGATCTGAATCCTGGCACCCCTGAGGATGGAGTAGCCCCATACGATCGAGCCGATAATAGGTCCCCCACCTCAGCGCGATCTCCTTGAGCGATTCGTAACCCCACTGATCGAGCCTCACCCCAGGCGTCGGATATTGCTGCTGGTGCACATTTTCAGGAAGTGGAGGATTCGTCCCCTGTCCTGGCGGAGGAGCGATGACCGAGACGGTCCCTCCAATCCAATACTCAGTCCAGCGATCCTGCGCAGACGACATCTCACGATATGACTGACCGGTCACTGGAGCCCCTGTGCTCTTGAGGACAAGATCTTCGACTCGTTGCACTGCAAGATCGCCTAATACCCGTTGATCGCCCCAATGGACCATGACGGGAGACTCACCGCCTGGCTGCATGGCGCCGAGAGTCTGTCCAACTTGCACAGCCGAACGAATCGCGGGAATCGACAGGGCTCCAAGCTGAAGCTGAACCATTCGTGCAACCGGCAGCCGATCGACGGTTGTGGCCGTCACCTCAACCGTGCTCAACAAGCCTGGCTGCAAGGGACCATAGACTTTCAATTTCAGAATCCGACCACGTCCGCCTAAGATCGTAGAGAAGTCGCTCGGGGGATCATTCAATGTCTGGTTGTCCACATGGTTAGCCGCATCGAGCACGATGTCGGGATGGTCAGAAGTCCCGACAAACTGCGAACGCCCTGTTACGTCGAAGAATGATGGCCCGCGAGTGGAATCTCCCTGGCGTTTCACCAGCAATCCGGCAACCGACGGCGGCGTCACACTCGGATCATGGAACCAACTCATCACGACATCCGCCGCGCCGTCGGCGAGCTGTTGCGCAACTTTGTCCTCTTTCATGGCGCTGATGCCAGGTCCATCCTCACCTGCCAGATACAGGGACGTCATGCCTGCAACCCCAAGCAAAAAGATCAGTATGAGTGAAGCGAGGAGCACATGCCCTTGGTCGCAACGCTTCAAGGACACGAATTCCTGCCGCTCTTTCATAGTCATATTCTCGCTCCCATGCTTACCCTGATGCCGCCGTTATGTCCTCAGACTCATTTCTCGAACCGCGCGAATCCCTCGACCAGCTATCGTCACCTCAACGATGACCAACTTGACGCGGGCAAGCTCTGTCGCAACTTGCCCCATTTCATCTCTGTAGGAAAACCGGGCCTCCCTGATATCTCTGACCAGTACACTTGCGCCGCCATCAACCTGTCTCAGCAACCGCAGAACATCCTGGTTATCGCGACGGCTGTAGTAGCGGACACGATTCAGAAGGGAAACCGAGGCTCCGGATGGAATGGACCTTGTCAGCGGCTGCGTCATGGTAAGTAAATACCGTTGCCCATCACGAGCCAGCGCAAGTGTTTCGCAATGCTCGGCCCAACAGGCTACAATGGTTTTCCGATCCTCCAACCCTCGTCCATCCTCGACCGACAGAGTCGTTTGGCCGATTGCCGCTGCTGCGGTGACCGTCGTTGTGAGGCCTTGCAGATTCGCCCAAAACTCCAACGAGTCCGAAGCCGCAGTGGTGAGGGATCCGGTCCCTGCCAGCCGTAATTCCTGTTCGAGAACCTCTAACCCAAGCCGAAGATCCTGCTGCTGGGCAACCTCACGTTGTTGTTTCATGAACTGTTGCTGGAAATAGGACAGGGCGTAAAGCGTGGCGCATAAAATGACTAACCCCGCCGCCATGGCGAACATCAGCTCCATCAGGCTGGCCCCTGCCTCTGCCCCTGCCCCTGTTCTGTGGTGCGGGCCTCTTGGATACCACCCCGTACGCATCCTCTCTGCTCCAAGCAGCGACACGTTATTGACTCCCAACGAACAGAGGATTGGCCCGGAGGGTGCCGATTCGTACTTCACGCTGGCCTTCACTTGCTTCGTAGACCGCGCGGGCCTCAATCAGGACATGCCCTGAAGCCGACAGTGAACCGGAACGGCTCGGCGTCACTGTCCAAGCAAGCTGCACTCCATCCTGAACCCAACTACCTGTGTACACCCCGTCACCGGCCGCCACATCGCCGCCTGCTCCATCGTCATGCATGAGTAGATCCGGGACCCCATCGTGATTCAGATCATCCAATAAGAGACGATCCCATCGGACAGATCGTTTCGCTTCAACTCGCGATTCCGCCATCTCCAGGGCACGTGTCGCCAAAGTCCCGGTTCGAACGTTCCGCTCTGCTGCTTGAAGAGCCCCCATCGCGCCGACGAGTCCAATTAGCGTCAATGTCATGGCCACCAACACTTCTGCAAAGCTGGCTCCACGCGTTGAATGACAGAAACGATCTCGCGTCATGAGACGGACACCCTTCCGGTAATGCTCACGGTAAACGTCGTTTCCCTGCCCTGACTGTCTCGCACGCGAATGGTTGTCGGGGTCACCGACCGACCGCTGGGATGAAACAGAAGTTCAGGGCCGGCAGTTGGCTCTTCAACAACCACCCCCTTGTCTGCATACCGATAGACGTGGAGAACGCCTTCGGCATCCGCGCGTCGAAGCGTGATCGTACGGCCTTCTCGATCGAAAACGACTCGAAGGCGCTCTCGCCTCGCCATCGCCAGTTGTCTGGCGAACCGGAGTTCCGAGGCAATCTCTACGGTGGCGCTACGCGCCTGACCCCTTGCGGCCAATATTTGATAACTTGGCCCTGCCAATGCAGCGACAATCCCCATAATTGCCAATACGATGAGCAGCTCTGTCAGGCTCCAGCCTTGTTCCTGTCTCAATGGTTCTCTCGGCATGCTTACTCTCGCAGAAACTTGCTCTGACGAGGATGCACTCTCCAAGACCCATGCCCACCTTGGCTATAGCGAGACGTCAGAATGTTGTATGGGGGGCGAGAGCGGAATACGTAGCTGGTTCGCGCAGTTTCGCGTTGCCATGGTGAAACATGGAGGTAAGGAAGCCCCTCTACCGGCCAAAAAGAGAAAGGGGGATGGAAACGCGCCACACTGTTTAGATACAGGGAGTAGCCAGAAGAGATACAGAGAGTGGGGTAAATTAATAGTCAGGGCCGAGAAGGCCTTGATACCAATCGAGGAGCGGCTGGGCAAAAAACAGGGAAAGGAGAGCCCCCAACACAATGAAGGGACCAAAGGGAATATAGTCATCCCGTTTGATGACGTGCAGGGCGATCAAGCTGACGCCGATGATAGAACCGGCGAGCGAACCGATCATGATCGTGAGGAGGGCCGGCTTCCAACCAAGAAACGCACCGATCATCGCCAATAGCTTGATATCGCCACCGCCCATGCCTTCCTTCCCAAAGAGGTAGGGGCTCAACCAAGCCAAGAGCCAGAGGAGGCCGCCTCCCACGATAAGGCCAAGGACCGAGTTCATCCAATCCACCGGCAACACGGTCACTGCGCCTATCAGGCCTATCACAATTCCGGGCAGGGTAATGACATTGGGGATCATCTTATGGGTGAGATCCGTTCCTGTCACTACGACCAATGCCGAAAACAAGAGGGCATAGAGGGCTGCGGTCCAGGTCGGACCGAAGTACCATAAGATAGTGAGATAGCCGAGGGCGTTGGTCGCTTCGACGAGTGGATACCTGATGGAAATCCCCGTACGGCACGACCGGCAACGTCCCGCAAGCCACAGATAGCTCAGCAGGGGAATATTGTCGTAGAACTCAATTGGGTGAGAGCAGGAGGGACAATGGGAGCCGGGCCAGACGATCGATTCGCTACGAGGCAGTCTGAAGATACACACGTTGAGAAAGCTGCCTATCAGCGCGCCAAGAGTCCCAACCACGACATACATCGACCATTCTTGCATAATCGGCTCAGGATCAGACTCCGGCTCGAAACGCCGGGATTGCTTTGTCGCGCACATGAAATAAACTAGGTATCTTCACTGGATCCGACTTCCTATAGTTTACTTATGGCAAGGGAATTCTTATAATCACTGCCTGCTTGGCGTTGGCCTATTCTTAGCTTGACTCAGGCAAGGTGGATTATACCGTACTATTTTTTTCGTCAAAGGAGAACATGATAATGGCACGGACTGCAAAGACGAAGCCCAAAACCAAGCCCTCCCTGGCCAACCTGACCCCGCCACCCCGCAAGAAGCGGCCTGAGTCGCTCACCAGTCGGGAAAAAGAGATTCTTGAGCTGATTTGGGCCGGGTTCAAAAATAAGGAAATCGGTCAACGGCTCAAGATCAGCGTCAAGACCGTCGAGGCGCATCGGGCCAACATGATGAAGAAGATGCGTGTGTCGAACACGGCTCAGCTGCTCAAAACCGCGATCCAAGACGGGACGATCAAGATTCGGTAGACGGAGTCTCCGGCGCAACATTCTTGCGCCGCTGGCGCACCGCTTCGAACAGGGTGACGGCTGCAGCGGCTGAGACATTCAACGACTGAATACGGCCTTGCATCGGAATCCTGATGCGGTCATCGCACTCCCCCAACACACCTGGGCGAAGGCCTTCTCCCTCCCCTCCTAATACCAGCGCGATCGGTCCGGTCATGTCGATGTCTGTATGGAGCTTTGCCGCTTGGGGGTCCACACCATAGACCCACAGGCCTTCCTCTTTGAGATCCTGAATCAGACGAATCAGATTGCCCACGCGCGCGACGGAGATATGATCGAGCGCTCCAGCCGATACTTTTGCCACCACCGAGGTCAGGCCGACTGCGCGGCGCTCCGGAATGAAGACTCCATGGACACCAGCCGCTTCGGCTGTCCGCAAAACCGCTCCTAAGTTGTGCGGATCTTCGACCCCGTCAAGGAGCACGAGAAACGGCTTCTCCCCTCTGGTCTTCGCCCGCTCGAGAATCTGCTCCGTCGTGTCGTAGGATTTCGCGGCGATGAGGGCGATCACGCCCTGGTGATGTCCGCCAGGCGCCAAGCGATCGAAAGCAGCCGGAGGCTCGATGTGAACCGGAACTCCCTGCGCCTTGGCCAGCTGGACAAGATCGTGGAATTGCCGATCCGTGCGGAGGACAAGAAGGCGCTGCAAGGACCGCGTGCCGGCGCGCAACGCTTCACGCACCGCATGCAGCCCGTAAATCAGTTCCGGAGAACTATCGCTTCCACCGGCTGGTGCCGTCGGGCTTGTCTTCGATGACAATTCCTTGGGATGCGAGGAACTTTCTAATCTCATCGGCTTTTGGAAAGTTCTTCTTCTTTTTTGCATCGAGACGCTCCGCGATCTGTTGTTCGATCTGTTCATCCGAGAGTGCCGTGCGGGGTTGAAAGAATTTTGGCTGCACAAGTCCCGGATCACCGCCCAGTCCCTCCAACCGACCGATTCGGATCGGAATGTCGGGAGCAGGTATGTTTCCGAATTGCCACTTGTCCAATTGAAGTAATCCCAGCACATTACCTAACCGACGAAACTCCTTTTTAGCAGTGTCTTGTGCTTCAGTTGAGAGGCCCTGACTCAACAATTTATTGACGTCGCTTTTCAAGCGCTGTAGTTCCGCAATGGCCATCGGCGTGTTGAAATCATCATCCATCGCCTCATTAAATGCTACCTTACATCGCTCGATCACTCCCGTGAGCCCCTTGTCAGCCGTGGTGCTTTCTTCTTTCTCATGAAGACGCTTAAACAGATCGTAGAACCCATTCAACGCATTCTTTGCTTCTTCTATACTCTTATCTGAAAAATCCAACGGGCCTCGATAGTGGGTCGCGAGGAGAAAATACCGCAACATCTCCCCGGTTTCTGCCTCAGGCCATTTGGACTTCTCGAATATTTCACGAATTGTGAAGAAGTTCCCCAGGGACTTGGACATCTTCTCCTGGTTGATCTGCACAAACCCGTTATGGACCCAGTAACGAGCGAACTCCTTACCGGTAGCGCCGCAAGACTGAGCAATTTCGTTTTCGTGATGGGGGAAGATCAGATCCATCCCCCCGCCATGAATGTCGAACGTTTCACCGAGGTGCTTCATGGACATAGCCGAGCATTCGATGTGCCAGCCGGGGCGCCCTGGACCCCAGGGGCTCTCCCATGAGGGCTCACCAGGCTTGCTGCTCTTCCAAAGCGCGAAATCCATCGGATGGCGTTTTCGTCCATCCACTTCTACCCGCGCGCCTGCCTGCAAATCCTCAAGCTTGCGTTTCGAGAGACGGCCATAGGGCTGGTATTTTTCAACCTGGAAGTAGACATCGCCGGCTACTTCATAGGCGAGGCCTTTCTGAATCAGCGTCCCGACCAGATCAATAATCTCGACCATATGCTCAGTCGCTTTGGGTTCTTCCGTCGCCCGTCTGATTCCGAGCTTCCCCATATCCTGATAGTAGGCCTCAATGAACTCGGTAGTGATTGTGTCGCAGGACACATTTCGTTCATGCGCCCGCTTGATGATCTTGTCATCAACGTCGGTGAAGTTCTTGGCGAACTCAACCTGGTACCCGCTGAACTCGAGATATCGCCTGATCACGTCGAATACGAGCGCGCTGCGCGCATGACCGATATGGCAGTAGTCGTAGACGGTCACGCCACAGACATACATCCGCACAGACATCGGCTGGAGCGACTGAAACGGCTCTTTCTTCCCCGTGAGGGTGTTGTAGATCGAGAGCATAGCTGGCTATTACCCCTGAGTGACGCGGCGCTTCGGCCAATGGGACCAGAGAAAATAACCCACGGCGAGCGCCAGGAAAAGGCCAATCACGATATCAAACTGATGGAAGTAGTCCCTCAGATGTTCCCACTGCTCTCCCATCTTCACGCCGATATAGGCCAACAGATAGCACCAGGGCAAGGCGCCGAGGAAGGTGTAGAGCATGAACCGATAAATATTCACCCTGGCAATGCCGGCAGGCAACGAGATGAAGGTCCGGACGACCGGAAGCATCCGGCTGAAAAATACGGCCGCATCGCCATATTTTGCAAACCATCGATCCGCCATCTCGATGTCTTTTTTCGACACCAACACATAGGGCCCGTAACGCTCGACAAAAGGACGACCGCCCCACACACCGGCGTAGTAGGCCACAATCGAACCGGCGACATTCCCGATGGCGCCGGCCAATGTCACGCCCAGCATCGTGAACTGTCCCGTCGCCACGAGATACCCGGCAAAGGGCATGATGATTTCGCTGGGCAAGGGGATACAGGCGCTCTCGATGGCCATCGTGATGAAGATGCCGGTATAGCCGAAGGTCGAAATCATCGACACGATAAACCGGCTGAGCTCCGTAATGATCGCTTCGATCAGATTCCCCACAAGGCCCTAGCTCCTCTGTCTGCCCTTTGCTTTCGATGAACCTGCCGCCAAGCGTACATTCGTCCGGCTCACCGTTTCCCACTTCCGGAATCGATCCAAGACTCCGTGATTCGTCGTATCGAGGTGAATCGGGGTGAGAGACACCGCTCCCTGTTCAAGCGCCTCATGGTCTGCATCCTTACTTCTGCTCCACGACACACGGGTTCCGGCAATCCAATAATAGGTCCTGCCATGGGGATCGACCTTTTCAACGATTGGATTGTCGAAACGCCTGCGGCTGAGACAGGTGACTCGGACTCCCGTGATCGACCCGAACGGCCGATTGGGAATATTGAGATTCACGAGCGTTTCATCCGGCAGCCCCTCTTTCAGAATCAAGCGAGCGATCCGGACTGCATATCGAGCCCCGGCATCGAAATAGAAATGATCCTGGCCCTCCTGTGAGACAGCCATGGAAGGGACCGCGAGAATCGTGCCTTCCATCGCCGCCGAAACAGTCCCGGAATACAACACATCGTCGCCCAGGTTCACTCCTCGATTGATTCCCGACACGAGGAGATCTGGCCGTATCGGCATCAGCTTCAGTACCGCGAGATTGACGCAATCGACCGGTGTGCCGCTGACTGCGTAGACCCTCGTCCCGCGCTGCTGAACTCGCAGAGGTTTATGGAGAGTCACCGCATGCGCCGCCGCAGTCCGCTCACGATCCGGCGCGATCACCCATACCTCGCCCACTTTCGACAAGGCCTTGGCGAGCGCCGTCAGACCAGGCGAGTCAATCCCGTCATCGTTGGTAACCAGAATGCGCATGGCGTCTTCAGGAACAAAAAAAGCTGCCGGCGGCAGCTCTCCATTTCAATGCTGAGCGCTGAGAAACAACCGTCCCATTCGTCTCAGCGCTCAGCACTATGTATATTGGTCGGGGCGAGCCGATTTGAACGGCCGACCACTCGCACCCCAAGCGAGTACGCTACCGGGCTGCGCCACGCCCCGACAGGCTCTCTTCAACTCCACCGGCTCCTGCATTGTCTCCCTGACCATGGTTGGAATGCAACCGGTTGGGAATACACAACGGAACCGGTATTAATCAGAATGCGAATCCAAAACCTTGAGAATGGCCTGGAGGTTCCCCCGCAGTTTCTGCGCGAGCTCCTTGGGGCGCACCCGCTGGCTTGCAACCCTGCCTCGCCTGGCCCAATATCGCTTGACGCCTGCAAGGGTATGCCCCTCTTCATAGAGCATCCGCTTAATCTCCAATACCGTTTCAACTTCTTGCCTGACATAGAGCCGTTGATTCCCACGACTTTTCTTGGGTTTAAGAAACGGAAATTCTGACTCCCAAAACCGTAACACGTAAGCCGGTAGCTTGGTAATTTGGCTGACTTCACCGATTTTGTAAAAAACCTTGCTGCCCAGCCTGGGCTCGTTTCCCATGACCGGTCCTCGTGGTGGGATAAGTAAAGGTGATTGAATGTGCTATGAATTGACGTACTTCTTAAATACTTGACTGGGACGAAAGGTCACCACACGGCGAGGCGTGATTCCTATTTCTTCTCCGGTCCGAGGGTTCCGGCCCTTTCGCGCCCCTTTGCTGCGCACCACAAAGTTTCCGAACCCGGCAATCTTGACCGACTCTCCCTTGTGCAACACTTCTTTCAACATATTCAGCACGAGTTCGACGATATCAGCAGCTTCGTTCTTTGAAATACCGACCTGCTTGTAGATTTCGTTTGCGATATCTGCCTTTCGCATGCTTTCCCCTCCGACAACCGAACAAACTATTCAAACGATGAGCCCATGCTCTCCCCATGAACGAGTAGCAGTTTCGTCATAAGTTACGTGAGGTTATAAGACCTGTCAAGAAGAAAGATGCTGAATCTCCTGCCCTGCTCATTCATCCTTGGCCAACAACTTGTATTCGATACTATCTGCCAATGCTTGCCAACTTGCTTCCATGATGTTCTCAGACACGCCGACAGTACCCCATTTATCCTTATGGTCTCCCGACTCGATCAATACCCGGACTTTGGACTCAGTCCCACGATTGGCCGATAACACTCGCACTTTGTAGTCGAGCAGTTTGACTTCCCGGAGTTGCGGATAGAACTTCTCCAATGCCTTTCGCAAGGCATGGTCGAGTGCATTGACCGGACCCTCACCAATCGCCGCCGCATGTTCCACCACTTCACCGACCTTCACCATCACTGTCGCCTCAGACGATGAGGCGCCATGGTCGCGTTTTTTCTCAACAATGACCCGAAAACCCAAGAGTTGAAATGCCGGCTTATGCGTCCCCATCGCCTTTCGCATGAGCAACTCAAAGGAGCCCTCCGCTGCCTCAAACTGGTAACCCTCGCTTTCACGTTCCTTCAGAGTATCGATCAATTCCTGCAACTTGGCATGGCCCTTGTCCAATTTGATTCCATAGGCCTCGATCTTTTCCAGCAACCCACTCCGTCCGGCCGCGTCCGATACCAGCACCCGTTGGCGGTTGCCAACCAGCCCCGGGTTCACATGTTCATAGGTCGCGGGGTTTTTGAGCACCGCGTGGATATGCACTCCGCCCTTATGCGCGAAGGCTGAATCTCCCACATAGGGCTGGTGCTTATTGGGCATGAGGTTCGCGATCTCGCTCACGAATCCCGAAACCTGCTTGAGATGACTCAACCGGTCTCGCAACGCAGGACGCTTCATCTTCAGCTCAAGATTGGGAATAATCGAACAGAGATTGGCATTGCCGCACCGTTCGCCGATCCCGTTAATCGTCCCTTGCACTTGCACCACACCGGTTTCAATAGCCACCAGCGAATTCGCGACGGCCATTTCGCAATCGTTATGGGCATGAATCCCCAAAGGCACCGCGCACTCCCGCCGGACGACCTGGCAGATCTCTTTGATTTCCCAGGGCATCGATCCGCCGTTCGTGTCGCAGAGGATCACCCGTTCGGCTCCGGCCAATACAGCTTGCCGAATGGTCTCCAGCGCGTAGTCCGGATTCGTCTTATATCCGTCAAAGAAATGCTCCGCGTCATAGAACACCCTCCTGCCCTTCGAGCGGAGATGGGCTACGGAATCGCTGATGAGTTCGAGATTCTTGACCAGGGAAATTCCGAGCGCATCGGTCACGTGCAGCGACCAAGTCTTTCCGAAGAGCGTAATGATCGTGGTTTCCGCCTCTAGCAACGCCAGGATATTCGGATCCTTCTGTACCGTATTGCTCGATTTTCTCGTGGCCCCGAACGCCACCACCGTCGCGGTCTGTAACGGAACGGTCTTGATCATTCGGAAGAACTCGATGTCTTTGGGGTTCGCCCCCGGCCAGCCGCCTTCAATGAATTGGACCCCCAACCCATCCAGCTGTTGGGCGACCCGAACCTTGTCTTCTGCCGAGAAACTGACATCCTCGGCCTGAGCCCCATCCCGTAACGTCGTGTCGTAAATTTCCAGCGCTGCCTGTTTGGCGGCAGGCGCATGCGCGCCGGACGACGCAGAGCCGGCTGGCTTGCCTCGCGAAGATCGTGGTGGTAAAGATTTTCGAGTCATAGGGGGAACGATATCAGGAGCGGGACGAACCTGTCGAGACTCACCTCGCCGAAATCCTCTACTTCGAGTTTCGCTCCCCCGCCGGGGACTGGTCCAACCCGAACGCGGTATGGAGCGAACGCATCGCGAGTTCGGCGTACTTCTCGTCGATGACACAGGAAATCTTGATCTCCGACGTGCTGATCATGAGGATGTTCACCCCTTCCTGCGAGAGGACTTCGAACATCTTGGCTGCGACTCCCGAATGGGAACGCATCCCGACGCCGACCAGCGACACCTTCGCGATCGCCTCGGTGACCGCGACCGATTTGGCATCGATCCCTTTCGCCACTTCTTGAATCAGCGGCAGGGCTTTCTTGATATCTGCCCGTGGAATCGTGAAGGAAATATCCGTCATGCCGGACTGGCTCATGTTCTGGATGATCATATCCACATTGATGTTGGCCTTGGCTACAGGCCCGAAGAGCTTGGAGGCGATACCTGGCTTGTCCGGCACACCCACAATCGTAATCTTGGCCTGGTTTCGATCGCCGGTCACTCCGGACACTGCGACCGCTTCCATATCTTCATCTTCACGCGTCACGAGCGTCCCCTTTCCTTCTTTGAAGCTGGAGTTCACCTCTACCGGCACATTGAACTTCGCAGCGAACTCAACGGAGCGGCTCTGCAGCACCTTGGCCCCCAGGCTGGCCATTTCCAGCATTTCTTCATAGGCAATCTTGTCGATTCGCCGGGCCGCCGGCACGATATTCGGGTCCGAGGTGTAGACCCCGTCGACATCGGTAAAAATGATGCACCGGTCTGCTTTCAATGCCGCCGCTAATGCAACGGCTGTGAGATCGGATCCCCCCCGCCCCAACGTCGTGACATCCGATTGCTCGTTGATTCCCTGAAAACCCGCAACCACGGGAATCACCCCGTTGAGCAGAACCTCACGGATTCGATCGGCGCTCACCCGAGTAATACGCGCCTTCGTATGGGCGCTGTCGGTCATGATCCCGACTTGACGTCCCGTAAAGGATTGGGCATCCAGTCCGCGAGCCCGCAGGGCCATCGCCAGCAAGGCAATGGTCACACGCTCTCCGGTCGACAGTAACATGTCGAGTTCTCGATCGTCCGGCAGCGAGGCGACTTCGTGGGCCAACCGCATCAACCGATCCGTCTCTCCACTCATCGCGGATAACACAACCACGATGCGATTGCCGTCTTTATGAGCCTTCTCGACGCGATCCGCCACGCGGTGGATCCGCTCGATCGTGCCCACCGATGTCCCCCCGTATTTCTGAACGATCAGCGCCACGTCCCTTAGGATCCTTTTGCGAACAGCCGCACAACGAACTTGGTCGCATCACGAGGAGGCACGGCCGAGGCTTGAGCATCGGCCTCGGTAAACCTTCGCCCCGGCTCGGCAGAGGCGGCTCCCGTACTATCACGATAGGCGAAGAACCCGGAACTTTCCGCTGCTTGGTCATGATGCGCATTGCCCGAGTCGCAGACAGCTACGATACGATGGGGGCCCAATTTGGCCAGACCTTCAAGCAACGGCCCCACCAGCTCACGATCGACCGCTTCGATGCCCTTCACCTTGGCTGCGACATCCGATCCATAGACGACCTCATCCGGCAGCTCCACATGCACGTAACCAAAATCATGTTTCTTCAGTTCCTCCAAGGCGACCGCCGCCTGAGTCCGGAGATCAGCGCCGGCCAATCTCGCGCCGTCCACTGCTTCAAGCCCTGCCATGATGCCGAGGCCGCGATGGACATCATTCGGTGAAACCACCACACCGGACACCTTCAACCGCTCCGAGAGGCTTGGCCAGAGAATGGCCTTGCCTTGGCCCCAGAGCCAGAGACAATTGGCCGGCTTCTGCCCCGCCTCCCGGCGTTCATCGTTGAGGGGATGATCCCGCAAAATCTGAAACGACGCATCCATCAGCTTCCAGAGAATGTCGGATCCGTCTCCCGTCGGCAATCCCTCGGTGATCTGGCGCCCGACCAATAGTTGCGGATCGGTGCAGACCGCCCGCGATTTTCCGTCGACCCACACCATGAGATGACGGTGACCTAGTCCTGGGTAGAACTGAATCATCTCGAATCCGAGCTGCTCATTGATGGCCTCGATCAATTCACGGGCCTCTTCCGTTGAAATCAGGCCTGCGGTCGCATCGTCCATCACTACATGCGGTCCAAGCTTCTTGATCTCGTTCAAGCCACCTTTGCTCCCATACTGAGCGTCCGCCCCTAACGCGACCATCGTACAGCGATAGACGACGTCGTGCTCGCCGATGGCGACTCCCAAGCTGGCAGCCTCGAGCGGGCCTGGGCCATGGTAGTATTTCTTAGGGTCATAGCCAAGAATCGCGGTTCCCATCAGACCGTTCCCCTGTCGCGCCACGTCACGCATCGTGGCCAACAGCCCGAGCTCCCCGCCTTGCGCAAGGCGATCCAGGTGAGGGATCGAAGCTGCCTGGAGGGGAGTCCGTCCGCCCAATTCCTTCCGCGGATGGTCTGCCATCCCGTCGGCATGGAGAATCACATGTTTCATAGAAGCCTTGCGCTCATTGTATCTACATCCTTAACAGACGAGCGACATCCTCCCGCGTCGCTCTAACGGTTTTCGGTTGGGCCGAAACGCTGATGGCGGTATCGGCATCTTTCAATCCATGGCCGGTCAAGGTACAGACCACGACCTCGCCTTCGCGCAATAGGCCTTGCTTGTTCAACTTCATGACGCCGGCCACCGAGGCGGCAGACGCAGGCTCACAGAATACCCCTTCCGTCACCGCCACTGTCCTATAGGCTTGGAGAATTTCTTCGTCGGTCACCGAATCGATCGCGCCAGAAGACTCTTTCACGGCGCTCAAGGCTGTTTCCCAGCTTGCAGGATTACCGATTCGGATCGCCGTGGCCACCGTCTGTGGGTTCTCCACAATGCGGCCAAGCACAATGGGCGCGGCGCCGGCTGCCTGAAATCCGATCATGCGAGGCAACCGCGTGGATTGATTGGCCGCGCGATATTCCCGATATCCCTTCCAATAGGCGGTAATGTTGCCGGCATTCCCCACCGGCAATACATGAACCGTCGGGGCATCGCCGAGCTGATCGCAGACTTCCATCGCGGCGGTTTTCTGCCCCTCGATCCGATAGGGATTGATCGAGTTGACCAGCTCGATGTGGTAGGTCGCGGATAATTCTTTCACGATGGTCAAGGCCTGATCGAAGTTTCCTTCGATCTGGATGACTGTGGCCTGGTGCATCATGGCCTGGGACAGTTTCCCCATCGCAATTTTCCCGGCAGGAATCAGCACATAGACCGCCAGTCCCGCCCGCGCGCCATAGGCGGCAGCGGAAGCGGACGTATTCCCCGTAGAGGCACAGATCACCGCCTTGGCGCCGGACTCAACGGCCTTCGAGATGGCCATCGTCATACCGCGATCCTTGAAGGATCCAGTCGGATTCATGCCTTCGAATTTGAGATGGAGATCGATGCCGGGGGCGATCTGTTTCGCCAGTCGCGTCGCCCTGATGAGCGGAGTGTTGCCTTCCCCGATCGTCACCACCGGGGTGCGGTCGGTCACGGGGAGAAACTTCCGATACTCTTCGATCACACCATGCCAGCGATTCATCGCATTACTCGTCCTTGCCCTCGACTCGAATCAAAGTGGTCGGCTCGGAAATGAAGGCCATGCGATTGATGGCTCGCAATGCCGCCTGAACATCGCGTTCCTTCGCGGTGTGGGTCTTGATCACGACCGGCACCGTCTGCCCTTCGCGCCGCCCCTGCTGAAGCACGGAAGAGATGCTGATTCCGCATCGGCCCAGCTCTCCTGCGATTTGCGACAAGACGCCGGGACGGTCCAGCACCATGAACCGGAGGTAGTAGAGCGAGCTGATCTCTTCCATCGTCCGCATTCGAAGCGGCCGACGCTGGTCCTGCTGGAACGACGCAGGCGGCACTCGCCCGACCGCCCCTTTCAGCAGATTGCGCGCGATGGCAATCAGATCGCCCACCACTGCGCTGCCGGTCGGCATGGATCCCGCGCCACGGCCATAGAGCACCACATCGCCCACGGCATCGCCGACTAATTGAATCGCATTGTAGACTCCGTCGACTTGGGCGAGGGGAGACGAAGACGGCAGCATGGTGGGATGCACTCGAGCTTCGACTTCATTTCCGACCAACTTGGCGATGCCCAACAGCTTGATCGTGCAACCGAACTCTTTTGCGTAGGCGATATCGAGCGGCGTAATGTGGGTAATCCCCTCGGTATACAGATCCTTCACATTGACCGCGGTTCCATAGGCCAGCGCCGCCAGAATCGCCAGTTTGTGCGCTGAATCGATACCGGCCACATCGAATGTCGGGTCCGCTTCGGCATAACCGGCCTGTTTCGCTTCGTCGAGCACCGCTTCGAAATTCTGGCCCTCACGGGTCATGCGCGAGAGGATATAATTGGCCGTCCCGTTGATGATCCCATAAATGGAATGGATAGTATTGGCTGCGAGCCCTTCCCTCAAGGCCTGGATGACGGGAATCCCTCCGCCCACACTCGCTTCAAATCCCAGATCCACCCCAGCGCGAGACGCAGCGGAAAATATTTCTTCTCCGTGTAACGCGAGCAGGGCCTTATTGGCGGTGACGACATGTTTGCCCGCCGCTATCGCTTCCAGGATAATGCGTTTGGCGATATCGCAGCCTCCGATCAGCTCGACGACGATATCGACCGACGGGTCGGCGAGAATCTGCTTTGCATCGGTCGTGAGGAGGCCGGGCGGTAATGCCAGACCCCGGTCGCGGGTGACATCGAGATCCGCAATCCGAACGATCTCGATCGGCACACCGACCCGGCGGCTGATCAAGGAGGCACTCTCCAAGAGAACCCTTGCGACGCCGGTTCCAACCGTTCCAAACCCAACGATGCCGACGCCCACGCGCGAAATCATGTTTCCGGCCCTTCAAGCTTAAGGGCTTTGCGGATGCCTCGAACCGCTTGCCTGGTGCGATGTTCGTTTTCGACGAGACCGAAACGCACATACTCGTCCCCGCCTTCACCAAACCCAATGCCGGGAGACACGGCGACTTTTGCGTCACGGAGCAGGAGCTTCGAAAACTCCAACGATCCCATCGACCGATACGGCAAGGGGATTCTGGCCCAGACGAACATGGTGGCGACAGGCTTATTGACCTGCCATCCGATACGATTCAGTCCGCTCACGAGTACATCCCGACGTTTCTGATAGCGCAGCACTGTCTCTTTGACGCAATCTTGCGGCCCATTGAGGGCGATGACGCTGGCAATCTGCAATGGTTGGAAAATACCGTAATCCAGATAGCTCTTGATCTTCGCCAGGGCTCCGACGACCTCGCGATTCCCGCAACAAAATCCCACGCGCCAACCTGGCATGTTGTAGGCCTTGGAGAGGGTATAGAATTCGACGCCGACATCCTTGGCTCCGGGGACTTGCAGAAAGCTCGGCGCCTTATATCCGTCGAACACCAAATCGGCATAGGCCAGATCGTGAATGACAATGACGTTATGTTCTTTGGCAAATGCGACGATCTTCGTGAAAAATCCGAGATCCGCCACCGCGGTAGTCGGATTATGCGGAAAATTGATGACGAGGATCTTCGGCCGCGGGAAGGTCTGGCGATAGACTCTCTGTAGATCGTCGAAGAAGTCACTGTCGGGACGCAGCTCGATCCCCCTGACTTCTCCCCCGGCGATAATGAAACTGTACATGTGAATGGGATAGGTCGGCGTCGGCGTCAGCACGACGTCACCGGGGCCGATCAACGCCAGCGCCAAATGCGCTAACCCCTCTTTGGAACCAATCGTGACGATGGTCTCGGTCTCAGGGTCTAGATCGACATCGTAATTCCGCTTGTACCATCCAGTGATCGCCTGCCGCAGTTTCGTAATCCCGCGCGAGGCTGAGTAACGATGATTTTTCGCCTTTCGCGCCGCCTCGATCATCTTCTCGACGATATGGCTCGGCGTCGGCTGGTCAGGATTTCCCATTCCGAAATCGATAATGTCTTCGCCCTGCTGACGAGCCTCCAGCTTGAGACTCTGCACCTGGGCAAACACATAAGGCGGTAGCCGTTTGATACGATAAAATCCGTCGCCTAATCCCACAAGATCCCCTGTCCGCAATCTTTACGCGCGCGGAAACATCGCATGATCGCCCTCCGCCTCGTTAGGGGGCCTATTCTAATGGCGCAGAGCGTATCTAGTCAAATTATGTCGTGATTCTGTGGGGTTCGGTATTCCAGCCGCTGGACTGACCAGGCGGCTGGACCACCGACTCGCCCTCCCGGTCCTTGCCCCTCTCAGTGAGTTTCTGTTACAACTGCAAGGCCTTTCGCACTCATCGCACAACGCAATTTCTCCTGACTCACATAGGGAATCGGAGGGTCCGTGCCACGACTTGGGGTAAACATCGACCATGTGGCCACGTTGCGGCAGGCCCGTGGTGGAACCGACCCGGACCCCCTTGCCGCCGCAGTGCTGGTAGAACTGGCCGGGGCCGACGGCATCGTCGTCCACCTCAGGGAAGACCGGCGCCATATTCAAGACCGCGATCTTCGCCTCTTGCGGGAAGTCATCCATACAAAGCTCGACTTGGAGATGGCCGCCGATGAGACGATGGCCCAAATTGCTCTGGGGATCAAGCCTGATCTCGTCACGCTCGTCCCCGAAAAACGCCAGGAGCTGACGACTGAAGGAGGCCTGGACGTTGCCGGCCACAAGGATCGCATCCACAAAATCGTCGCCCTGCTACAAGCCGGAGGTATTCCCGTCAGTCTCTTCATCGAACCGGACTTAGCCCAAGTCAAAGCCGCTCATAGAGTCTCTGCGGATTTCGTCGAACTCCATACGGGCCGCTACGCCAATGCCAAACGATCGAAAGAAGCCGAGGCAGAAGTGGAAGCCATTACGCAAGCCGCGAAGCTCTCCGCCAAACTTGGAATGGGCGTCAATGCCGGGCACGGCTTGGACTATCACAACCTGTCTGGACTGACTCACATTCCGGAGATCGTCGAATACAATATCGGCCACAGCATCATTGCTCGGGCGGTGCTGGTAGGCCTCGACCAGGCCGTACGGGAAATGAAAGCGTTGTTGAGTTGAACCATCATGCCGGCCCAGGCGCCCTGCGTTTCTCCACCGACGACGCGATTCGCCCTTGTCATGACATTGCGACGTAAGTACCAGGCCTCTGTTCTTCCTGCCCTCAACCGATTCCTCATGCGGGATTGCTCCCCTGCGCAAGGCGACCGATGAAGATCGTAACTGGAGCCGAGATGCAGACGCTTGATCGCCGCACAATGACCGAAGCGCATGTCCCCAGTGCCGTCTTAATGGAGCGGGCGGGCGAGGGAATTGTCAGACATCTGGAGCAGCGCTACGGACCGTTGCGAGGCAAGACCGTCACGATCCTCTGCGGAAAAGGAAATAACGGAGGAGACGGTTTGGTTGTGGCTCGGCTGCTGCACCGCCGACGCGCGCTGGTTCATGTGGTGCTCCTCACGCCGATGACCGACCTGAGCCGCGATACGGCAGTCATGTATCGTCGGTTCGTTCGAGTCGCCGGACGGGCAGCGATCCTTCGATTCCGCTCTGCTGACCAGATGAAACCCCTCCTCTCCTCCAGCGATATCCTTGTCGATGCCCTCCTTGGCACAGGATTGTCGTCCGTCGTGACAGGACCCTATCGTGAAGCCATCGACCTCATGAACAGCGCCGGGAAACCGATCGTCGCAATCGATATCCCGTCCGGGCTCCATGCCGACAGCGGCGCGATCCTGGGACAAGCGATCCGCGCCACATTGACCATCGCCTGCGGTCTCCCAAAGCTCGGCTGTTATGTCGATGCGGGGATGGACCGGGCCGGCGCAATCCTTGTTGCCGATATCGGCATTCCGCCCGCCTATGTGGAGGCCATCGAGAGCCGCACCCTCCTCCTGACAAGCGACAGCGCGTTTCGGTCTCTACCGGAGCGCAGGCCCTCTTCCCATAAAGGAACGTTCGGTCATGCGGGAATTATTGCCGGGTCGGTGGGGAAAACCGGCGCGGCAGCCTTGGCAGCCAGGGCCGCTCTCCGCGTTGGAGCCGGCCTGGTGACCGTGGCCACACCCAACAGCGTCAACGATGTGCTGGAAGCAAAATTACTGGAAGCGATGACGATACCGATGCCTGAAACGAAGGCGCGCACACTCGCCCGCTCAGGACTCGATCGTATCGTCGCCTTTATCCAGGCCCGCACGGCAATCGCCTGCGGCCCAGGACTCTCGACTCACCCTGAGACGGTTGAACTCGTACAGTCCCTCGTGAAGCACCTGGATCGTCCCTCTGTCCTCGATGCCGATGCGCTCAATGCCTTAGCCGGACGAGTCTCGTTGCTGACCGAATGCAAAGTTGCCCCCATCCTGACCCCCCACCCTGGTGAGATGGCCCGGCTCGAACCAGGAGCCACCACACAGACAGTGAATGCAGACCGAATCGGCACGGCCAGACGATTTGCCCAAGAACGCGGCGCGTTTGTCGTCTTGAAAGGCGCGCGAACTGTCATTGCCAGGCCCGACGGGCTTGTCGCCATTTGTCCAACCGGTAATCCCGGCATGGCCACGGCCGGGACCGGCGACGTGTTGACCGGAATGATCGCCGGCCTACTGGCGCAGGGGGTTCCCGCATGGGACGCCGCCTGTGCCGCGACCTATTTTCATGGATCAGCCGGCGACCTGGCAGCCCAACAGCTCGGACAGGCCGGGATGCTTGCCGGCGACCTCATTGCTCAGATTCCTTATGCGCTCCAGCGGACGACGACCTAGCATGACCAAGCCAACCAAAGTGACGCCGCCTACCGCTCGCCGCAGCGCCGCGTCAAGCCTGCCATGGAATCTGGTGTCCACCTCGGCACAACAGACCGATCGTCTAGGCCAAGCGATCGGCCACGCGCTTCGTGGGGGGGAAACGATTGCACTCTACGGACCGCTCGGAGCCGGCAAGACGGCTCTTGTTCGTGGACTTGCGCAGGGCCTTGGGGCATTGCCGACATCCGTCACCAGCCCGACCTTCGTCATGATTCACGAGTACGATCAAGGACGCCTGCCGCTTGCCCATGTGGATCTCTACCGTATCGGTTCGCCTCGCGAGCTGGAATCGACGGGACTAACCGAGTATTTCTCCGGCAAGACCGTGACCGCAATAGAATGGGCCGACAAAGGTCTTGCTTCGCTGCCCCATGACCGGATCGAGATCGCGCTGAACCATCGTGCCGAGCGAAGCCGGACGATCCTGTTGCGCGCGACGGGGCCGAAGTCTGAGGAGATTCTCGCCCTCGCCCGCAGGCAGTACGGCAAGACCGGAAGGTTCGCCAGACATCGCCAGGCAGAGCCTTGAAGAAGGGGAACACGACGGGGTCATGATTAGGCTTATACTGGTTGGCGTGCTGCTGCTCCTCTCCCTGGCTTTTTTTCTTCAGAACCAGGAACAGGAAGTCACGCTCCGATACTTCTTTGGACTCTTTGAAGCCTCAACGCCGATCTATAAGCCCATCCTGGCCGGATTTGCGGTCGGACTGCTGGTCACCGCTATTCTTCTTTTTCCCCCATGGGTGCGGAGCCGTATCGACCTCCGACGAAAAACCAAAGCCTTACAGGAAGCGGAAGTGGACTTGGAGCAATTACGCCACTCACTCGAAAAAGCCACAGGCCGCATAGCCCCGACCTTGACCGACGAACCCTACCGAGACCGACAGGATGAGTGACACAGACTCCTCTCCGTTGATGCGGCAATACCGCGAGGTCAAACGGGGCTATCCCGACGCCATCCTGTTGTTCCGCGTCGGCGACTTCTATGAAATGTTTTACGAGGATGCGCAGATCGCCTCTAAGCTACTGTCCATTGCCCTCACCTCTCGCGACAAATCCAGCGCCAACCCGGTTCCGCTCTGCGGAGTGCCTTACCATGCGGCGCAAGGGTATATCGCGAAACTGCTCAAGGCCGGGCGAACCGTCGCGCTCTGCGAGCAGGTCGAGGATCCGAAACTCGCAAAGGGTCTTGTGCGCCGCGAAGTCGTTCGTGTGTATACGCCGGGCACACTGATCGATACGGAATTTCTTCCTCCCGGAGAATCGCACTTTCTGGCGGCCGTCGCCTTCTCCGATACCGCGGCCGCTTCCGCCAAGGAGCTCTCACTCATTGGACTGGCTTCGCTGGACCTGTCCACTGGAGAGTTTTGGGTCATCGAGTTCCAGGGGGTACAGTCGGAGAGCCAACTCATGGACGAACTGGCTCGGTTGGAGCCACGAGAAGTACTTCACCACGGCTCCACGGCAGATGCCGGATTTTGTCTGGCTCGATTGCGTGGACCACGGCTCTGCCCACAACCTTTGACCTCTTTCAACCCCAAAGATGCCGCGCAACTGCTCCAGGAACAGTTTGCGGTGCACTCGCTCGATGGATTCGGCTGCCGTGGCCTGACCGCCGGGATTGGGGCAGCCGGAGCGATTCTGCGATATGTTCGGGAAACCCAACCGACAGCTTCCCTCGCCCACCTCCGCCGCTTGCACAGGCGCTGGAGTGGAGACGCGATGCATTTGGACAGCGCGACGATTCGCAATCTGGAACTCGTACGGCCATTGGAGACCGGTGAACACCGATCCGGACAGGACCAGCCGACGGTCCTGTCGGTATTGGACCGCACTGCGACGGCTATGGGCAGCCGTTTGTTGCGAGAGTGGCTCGTTAGGCCGCTCCTCAATCGCGAGGCTATTCAGGCTCGGCTCGATGCGGTCGGAGAGCTGAAAGACCGGCTTCACCAACGAGTGCCGCTCAGGACCACGCTCCGTACTGTGCAAGATATCGCCAGGTTGAGCAGCCGAGTGACGCTGGGCGTCGCCGGCCCCCGTGAGTTACTCGCGCTACAACAATCCGTGAATGCTTTGCCGGAATTACGATCCCACCTCCAACTGTTCCGCGCTTCGCTGCTGGCCAATATCCGCGAATCATGGGACGACTGCCGCGATGTGCATGACGCGATCGAGCAGGCCATCAAGCCGGATGCTCCGATCACACTCCGTGATGGCGGCCTCATTCGTGAAAGCTACCATGCCGGAGTCGATGAACTCCGCAAAGCGAGCACAGAAGGCAAGGGCTGGATTGCCTCGCTGGAAGCCAAAGAGCGGGAGCGAACGGGGATCGACTCGTTGAAAGTCCGCTACAACCATATATTTGGCTACTATATCGAAATTACCAAGACGCACCTGGCCCGAATCCCGCCCGATTACATTCGCAAACAGACCCTGGTCAATGCCGAACGATTCATGACCCCGGAGCTGAAAGAGCTAGAAGAGCGAGTCACTGGCGCTGAGATAAAACTCCTGGCGCTCGAGCAGGAGCTGTTCGAACAATTGTGCAAACGCTTGGCAATCGAGATGCCTCGCCTTCAAGCCATGGCCCAAACCGTCGCGTTGCTCGACGTCCTCGCCGGACTGGCCGAGACCGCCGCCTTACATCGATACGTCAAACCCCTCGTCGATGAAAGTAGCACGATCCTCATTCGGGAAGGCCGCCATCCTGTCGTCGAGCAGCTTAGCAGGGATCTGACCTTCGTACCCAACGACACAGCCCTCGACTGCGAGGGTAACCGGCTGGTGATCCTCACCGGACCCAACATGGCGGGGAAAAGTACTTACCTCCGCCAAGTCGCACTGATCGTCCTATTGGCGCAGATCGGAAGCTTCGTCCCGGCGAGCGAGGCCCACATCGGACTGGTGGATCGGATTTTCACAAGGGTAGGAGCCTCCGACAATTTGGCCGCAGGACAGAGCACCTTTATGGTGGAGATGATCGAATCCGCCCTCATTCTCAACAGTGCGACCGCTCGCAGCTTGATCCTCTTGGATGAGATCGGACGGGGAACCAGCACCTACGATGGACTGAGCATCGCCTGGGCCATTGCGGAACATATCCAAGACCGCCGGTACCTGGGAGCCAGGACACTCTTCGCGACCCACTATCACGAAATGACCCAGCTGGAGGGGCTACGCGAGGGGATCAGAAACTACTGCGTGGCGGTTCAGGAACGGGATGGCGACGTGGTCTTCCTGCGTAAAATTGTGCCGGGCGGCGCAGACCGCAGCTACGGGATTCATGTGGCTAAACTAGCGGGACTCCCTTCGACCGTGATCGCCAGGGCGCAGCAAGTGCTGGCCCAGTTGGAACAGCCCGATACCACCATTGAAGATACCGTCACAGCTTCAAGGGAAAAACCACCACAGGACTCGCTGCCCCTTCCCCATCCGATCTTCGAGGAGATGAAACAGATCGACCTCTTCTCCATGACCCCGCTCGACGCGCTCAACCGCCTTGCCGATCTCCAACGCCGGATCGGCCCGAGTGGCCCATACGATCGCGGAGAATAAAAAAAGCGGCACCCCCTTTCGGAGATACGCACGGGCTGCTTCGATCCGTTCCTTATAGAGGAGCACATCGGGATTATTGTCGACCGCTGCAGCCAATGCGCCGCGCAGGGTCAAACGAAGTATCGATGGAGGTGACGATGGAGTTGGTCCTGAGGGCTCTCCGCTAGCTGATGTCCAACAGAACAAGGCCTTCGATCATCAGAAGACTCGTGAACATTCTCATCGTTTGGTTCATCGTCACCAATCTTTCCCTACCCCGACCTGATCGAAACGCAGGTAACCCGACAGATCTGGCGCAGTGGCTCATCTACTTGCTCACGGTGTGGAGATAGTTCGACGAGCGCCTACCGCTCTCTGAGGCTTTCCTTGACGGACTTGAGCAACGGACTCAATAAGTACTCGATCACACGGCGCTGCCCTGTCTTGATTTCCACTGTCACCGCCATGCCTGGAGAGAGATGTACCTGTTTACGTTCGACTTGGATGGTCGATCGATCCAGGCCGACCCGAGTCGCAAAGACCAATCCCTCTTTGGACCTCTCTGTATCTTTCTCTAACGACACGGCATCATCCGATACGGTGAGGACGCGACCGGGAATGGTTCCATAGAGCGTGAACGGAAACGTTTCGATCTTGATTTCGACCAGCTGCCCTTCCTTCACAAATCCTACATCTTTATTCTCAACTTGCGCCTCGACCTCTACCGGATGATCCTGCGAAATCACGACGAGTAACTCTTGCGCCGGCGTGACCACCCCTCCCACGGTATGGACGGCCAATTGCTGCACCACTCCGTCGATGGGGCTCATCAAGCGCTGGAGATCCGCTTTCTGCCCAGCTTTGGCGACCTCCTGCACGAGTGAGGCCACTTTGGTGTCCGTCGTCGAGAGCTCCGCCTGTTTGGTCTGTTGGAATTCAGACGCAAATGCCCGTGCATGGCTCTGCGCTTCCGAAAGGGCGGCCAGATCCTGCATGAGTTTCTTTCGCTGTCCAGCCAATTCTTGCGTCTTGTCGATCCGTTGTCCTTCGGCTTGCAGGAAATCCATTTTCGTGACCGCTTCATGGTCGAGGAGCTTCTTGTACGTGTCCGCTCGTTCAGTTTCCATGGGGACCGTTGCTTCCAATCGTCGAATATTTTCTTGGGTCTGGTCGAGGGCGGCCTTCCGCTGGCCGATCAGCTGTTGCGCCGCACCCATTCTGGCTTGATATTCGGAAAGTTGGTCCCGGAGCAGCTGGCGCTGCAGCAGCACGTACTGAGGATCTCCATCAGGAGGCGCGTCAAAGGTTGATTGACCTTCGATGAGCGCGCGCAGCCGCGCGGCCTCGACCTTGGCGGCGCGGTATTCGTTCGAGGCTCGATCGTGATCGGCCCGGTTTTGTGTCGAATCCAATTCGATTAACAGATCGCCCGCTTTCACGATGTGCCCATCCTGCACATGAATGGCGGTGATCACACCCGTCTCGTAGGGCTGAATCACTTTGGAGTAGCCGCTGGGAATAATCTTGCCTTGTGCGGTGGCCACGATGTCGATCCAGCCGATACAAGCCCACGTGACCGCGGCAGTACAGACCGCCATGATCGCCCACACGATCGCGCGACCGAACGGCGACGGCGGCGCATCTTGGACTTCAAGCACCGCCGGCAGGAACTCGACCGCGTGACCAGACGGTGTCACGCCTACTGGCCGAACGGTCTCGGTATGCCACGCGGCGCGCCAGACAGAAAGATGTCGCGATACCGTCTGCCAGAAATTCATTTACACCACGGCAACATGCCCCTCCTGATGCCGGTGTAAACGGCTGTAGAAGCCATTGAGGGACAGTAACTCCTCGTGTGATCCGTCTTCGACGATTTCGCCTTTGTCGATGACATAGATGCGATGGGCCGGTCGGATCGTGCTGAGCCGGTGCGCGACGATGAAGACTGTGCGGCCCTGAGAAATCTGCGCCATATTCTGTTGGATGATGGCTTCGGACTCATAATCCAAGGCGCTGGTCGCTTCATCGAAGATCAGGATGCGCGGGTTTGCGACCAACGCCCGCGCTATGGCGATGCGCTGCCGCTGACCGCCGGAGAGCGAACAGCCTTGCTCACCCACGACCGTGTCGTACCCTTCCGGTAATTCTAGGATGAATTCATGGGCTCCGGCCAATTGCGCCACATGGATCACCCGATCCATGGACAGTCCGGGATCCGTGAGGGCAATGTTGTCCCGCACGGATCGGTTGAACAGGAAGTTCTCTTGTAAGACGACCCCGACTTGCCGCCGTAACCACGCCGGATCGACTTGGGCCAGATCGACCCCATCGACCAGTACCCGTCCTCGCGCCGGCACATAGAGCCGTTGAATCAGTTTGGCGATGGTACTTTTTCCGGACCCCGATCGGCCGACAATCCCGATCACCTGGCCGGCCTGCACAGAGAACGAAATCTTCCGAAGGACTTCAGCGCCGTCAGGCCGATACCGAAACGAGACATCCTCGAACATCACGTGACCGTTCACCCGAGGCAGCGTCGTCCGAGTGGGATTGTAGGCTGGTTCCGGCCTCGTATTGAGCACATCGCCCAGTCGCTCGACGGAGACCCCGACTTGCTGAAAGTCTTGCCAGAGGTTGACCAGACGGAGCAGCGGGCCGGTGACTTGGGCGGAGAGCATATTGAAGGCAATCAGTTGCCCGATGCTGAGGTCTCCGCCGATGACCAGATACGCGCCGGTCCAGAGAATGGCGATCATGGTGAGTTTCTGAATACATGAGGCGACTTGACTGGTGACGGTGATCAGCGTCGTGGTGCGAAAACTGGTCGCGACATAGCCCGCCAGCTGTTCATCCCACCGCCGTTGGAGCGGCGGCTCCACCGCGAGCGCCTTGACCGTTTGAATACCGGTGATCGTTTCGACCAGGAAGGACTGGTTCTCGGCCCCCCGGTTAAACTTCTCATTCAACCGGGCCCGAATCATCGGCGTGACCACGATCGAGAGGAGGGCATAGAGCGGGAGCGACCCCATCACCACTAGGGTCAGCAAGGGGCTGTAAAACCACATCACGGCCAGAAACACAATGGTGAACACCAAATCCAGGATGACCGTGACCGAGTTACTCGTCAGAAACTGACGAACGTGTTCCAGTTCCCGCACCCGTGCCACCGTATCGCCCACACGCCGCGCTTCGAAATAGGCTAAGGGCAAGGCGAGGACATGGCGAAACAGCTGGGCGCCGAGGCCCACATCGATGCGATTCGTGGTATGCGCAAACAGATAGGTGCGAAGCCCGCCCAACAGGGTATCGAAGAGCGCCAGCGTGACCATGCCGACGGCCAAGACATGCAGCGTCGTAAAGCCCTTGTGGACTAAGACTTTGTCGATGACGACCTGCATAAAGAGCGGCGTGAGCAAGGCGAACAACTGTAAGAAGAACGACGCGAGCAATACATCGCCCAGCAACCGGCGGTATTTCACGATGGCAGGAATAAACCAGGTAAAGTCGAATCGCAGATCTTCCGGCCGGAGATGCGCCCGCTTCGTGAAGAGCAACAACTCGCCAGACCAGACCGCCTCGAAGGCAGAAAGAAGCACAATACGAGGCCCCTCTTGGAGCGGATCTTGAATGAGAACCTTTTCGCCCTCAACCTTCGCCACCACCACATAGTGCCCATCCATACCCTTCGCCATGGCCGGAAGCGGGGTTGTGCCCAACTCCGCTCCGGTGGCCTTATGAACCCCCGCTTTCAGTCCGAGATGCTTAGCCGTGCGCAGGAGTTCGCGGTTGCTGAAGGGTTGGCCTGGTTCGGCAAATTGGTGACGCATCTGCGCCGCATCGGCGGGCAAATCGTAGAAGCGTGCGAGAAGCAGGAGGCACAGGAGGCCCGTATCGGCCTCGGGGAGAGGAGCCTCTGACGAGGCTCCTCCCGTTGTTCGTAGGGTCGAGGAAGTTCCGTATGTAGACATGCGGCAGCTCAGTCGCTACTGCCAACTGGCGGCCAACACCGCTTGCACGTTCTGAGGCTGTTGTGCGATCCCTTGCTCCCACGTTAGCCCGGTCTGGCTGCTGAAATTTGCCATCGCCTGGATCAGTTGATCCACTTGCGAATTGAGCAACGTTTGCCCGTTGCCCGCCTGGATGGTCTCCACTTGATTCGTCGTCGGACTCGTATACCAATTCTGGATCGTCACCTGCTCGCTTCCGCCATGAATCGCGAGCCGCAGATCGTTGACCTGACGGCTGATGACGAGATCCAGCGGATTGATCGTGGCACCGAATAGCATCGTATCTGCGGTGCCCGAGTTATCGATGACCCTGTCTTGGCCCCCTCCTCGGCTATATTGGTAGGTATCGTTGCCACCCAAACCGGTCAAAACATTGTTCGCGCTGTTGCCAGACAGTACATTATTCAGCGTGTTGCCCGTCCCGTTGATCGCGGTACTCCCGGTCAGCGTGAGGTTCTCAAGATTGACTCCCAGGGTCCAGGTGACCGCGCTTTGCACGGTATCGGTGCCAGCATTCGCTGCCTCGGTCACCGTGTCGCCAGTCCCCACGACATAGGTGTCGTTGCCGGCCCCACCAGCCAGGACATTGGCCGCGCTATTGCCGGTTAGGATATTGTTCAGGGTGTTGCCCGTCCCGTTGATGGCCACCGTGCCGGTCAAGGTCAAGTTCTCCACATTGGCAGCCAGGGTATGGGTCACGGAACTTTGCACGAGATCCGTGCCGTTGTTGGCCAACTCGATGATCGTATCGCCTGAATTATCGACAATATAGGTGTCGTTGCCGTCGAGCCCTGCGAGCGTATCCGCTCCCGTGCTGCCATCGAGGACATTGGCCGCGGTGTTACCGGTGAGGACATTGTTCAGACTGTTGCCGGTTCCATTAATCGCCGCAGTCCCTGTCAAAGCCAGGAGTTCGACGTTCGCGCTCAGCGTCGTGGTCACGTCGCTGAGGACCGTATCCGTCCCAGCATTCGACCCTTCCACCACCGTATCCCCGACGCCCATGACATAGACATCGTTCCCCGCGCCCCCAGTGAGTATATTGGCCCCGCTATTCCCGGTGAGCAGATTGTCGAGGGCATTGCCGGTCCCGTTGATATTGGCCGTGCCCGTGAGGGTGAGCGCGTCGAGGTTGGCGCCCAGGGTCCAAGTCACATCGCTCTGGACCGTGTCGAACCCTTGACTGGCTTGCTCGACGACCGTATCGCCGGTGCTCACCACGTAGGTGTCGTTCCCTGCGCCGCCGGTGAGGATATTGCCGGCGCTATTGCCGACAAGAATATTATCGAGTGCATTCCCGGTCCCGTTAATCGCGGCCAAGCCGGTCAACGTGAGATTTTCGACGTTGGCTCCGAGGGTATAGGCGATGCTGCTCTGCACGGTGTCCGTGCCTTCGTTGGCCAGTTCGGTTACGACATCGCCCACCACATCAACGACATAGGTGTCGTTGCCGGTTCCGCCGGTCATCGTATCGGCCTCCGTCCCGCCGTCGAGCAGGTCACTCCCTGCCCCACCAATCAGGGTGTCGGTGCCGGCCAGCCCGCGTAACACATCGTCGCCCGCCAGTCCATCCAACAAGTCATTGCCACTGGTGCCGATCAAGGTATCGTTCCCGGCAGTCCCCCCGCTCGGGCCGATGGTCAGGGCGAAGACATCCGCCATGCTGAGGCTCCCCTGGTCGGTCGCGGTGACGCGGACATCGAGGGTGCCTACGTCGCCGCCTTGCGGTGTGCCGCTGAACGTCCGCGTCGCCGAGTTGAAACTCAACCATGCGGGCAGCGCCGCCCCGGTGGCCAGCGTCGCGCTGTAAGTCAGGGTGTCGCCCGCGTCGATATCGGCAAAGGTTCCAACCGGCACCACCAGGCTAAACAGCGCACCTTGCGTCGCCTGTTGATCGGCCAATGGGGCCGCCACCGTCGGCGCATCGTTCACATTGGCTACCGCGAGATTGAATGTGTCTGATGCGCTCAGGGTTCCCCCATCCGTCGCGGTTACGGTAATCGCGAGCGTACCCACCTCGCTGTTGAGTGGTGTCCCGTTGAACGTGCGGGTGGCCGCATTGAAACTGAGCCAGACGGGAAGCGCCGCGCCGCTCGTGAGCGTCGCACTGTAGGTGAGCTGATCCCCCACATCCTCATCGGCAAAGGTGTTCGCCGGTACTTGGATACTGAACGGCGCATCCTCCAGCACGGTCTGATCCGCCAGTGGGTTCGCCACGGTCGGAGCATCGTTGACATTCTGAATCGCCAGCATGAAGCCGGATGATGCACTCAAGTTGCCTGAGTCGGTCGCCGTCACTGTCACGTCTAGCGTCCCCACGTGACTGTTGCCCGAGATACCGCTAAACGTCTGGGTCAGTGGATCGAAACTCAGCCAAGCCGGTAGACTTCCGCCTCCTGAGAGAGACGCACTGTAGGTCAACGTGTCCCCATGGACCTGGTCCACATCCGCAAAGGTGGATCCTGGCACAGCGAAGGTGAACGCCGTATCTTCCACCGCAGTTTGATTGGCCAACGGGGCAGCAACGATCGGGGCTTCGTTCACGTTCTGAATGGTGAGTGTGAAGGTATCGGAGGCACTCAGGTTCCCGGTATCGGTGGCCGTGACCCGCAGATCCAGTGCACCCACCTGCGCATCGTCTGGTGCAGCAACGATCGGGGCTTCGTTCACGTTCTGAATGGTGAGTGTGAAGGTATCGGAGGCACTCAGGTTCCCGGTATCGGTGGCCGTGACCCGCAGATCCAGTGCACCCACCTGCGCATCGTCTGGTGTGCCGGTGAAGGTCCGGGTGGCGACATCGAAACTCAACCAGTTCGGCAGTGCGTTCCCATTGGCCAAGCTCGCGCTATAGGTCAGCGTATCGCCGTGGATCGCATCGCCGTCCGCAAAGGTGTTCGCCGGGATGGTAAGGCTGAACGGTGCATCCTCCTGTGCCGTTTGATCGGGGAGCGGAGCGGCCACCGTGGGTGCATCGTTGACATTCTGTATGGTGAGCGCAAACGTGTCGGTCGCGCTCAGGCCGCCGAGATCGGTGGCCGTCACAGCCACGTTGAGCGTGCCGACATCGTTATTGAGCGGCGTACCACTCAGCGTACGGGTCGCCGGATTAAAGCTCAGCCAGGTGGGCAGTGCCACCCCGCCGGGCAGCGTGGCGCTGTAGATCGACACATCGCCGGCATCCGGATCCACATAGGTTCCGGTCGGCACGACCAGACTGAACGGCGCATCTTCTGCTGTGGTTTGATCCGCGAGCAGAGTGGCTACGGTCGGGGCTTCATTCACATTGGTCACGGTGAGCGTAAAGACATCGGATACGTTTAGGTTATCCTGATCGGTAGCGGTGACCTTGAGATCAAGACTGCCGACCTGGGCATCGTCCGGCGTACCGCTAAACGTAGCCGTGGCGGCATTGAAGGTCAGCCACATAGGCAGCGCAGTCCCGTCGGCCAGGCTCGCGCTCAGCGTCAGCACATCGCTCGCATCCTGATCCACAAATGTGTTCGCCGGGACTTGGATGCTGAATGACGCATCCTCCAGCACCGTCTGATCGGCCAATGGGACAGCGATTGTTGGTGCGTGATTGACGGCAGGTGACAAGAAATCGGCCAGATTCGCCGTACTCCCATCCACAAAGGCTAGCGTGCTTGCGACCAACGAGCCATTCGCGTCGGTGGGATCGAAGTTCGTAAGTAGGAGTTTGTCCGTTCCACTGCTCCCAACCTGAATCGTAAGCGTCTTGGCAATATGATCCTGCGCAAATGTCAGATTATTCTGCGTGATACCTACGCCGAATAAAATGCGATTGCCCTCCCCCGTTAGCGCCGTGTCCTGAATCGTATCGATGCCATCACCCACATCAAAGCGATAGGTATCGTCGCCCGCTCCACCCAATAGGGTATCCGTCCCGATTGCACCATGCAGCCTGTCGTTCCCCGCACTGCCATCGAGCACGTTGTTGCCACTGTTTCCAACAAGGACATTGTCCAAAGAGTTGCCGGTTCCACTCAGATTATCCGAACCGGTCAACCTAAGGTTCTCAACGTTATCACCGAGGGTGTATGAGAGACTGCTCTGCACCAGATCCGTACCCTCGTTCACGTTCTCGGTCACCACATCGCCTGTGCTGTTCACGATGTAGGTGTCATGGCCGGCTCCGCCACGCATCGTGTCCGTGCCCAAACCGCCATCGAGGATGTTGTTTCCTCTGTTGCCAATAAGGATATTGTCTAACTCGTTGCCAGTTCCATTGATGGCCGAGCCCCCAGCCAACGTGAGATTCTCTACGTTAGCGCCGAGGGTATAGCTGACGGCGCTGAGGACTTTGTCGATACCTTCATTCGCCTGTTCTGTAACGACATCTTCGAGCGAATCAACGCTATAGGAGTCGTCCCCTAACCCACCCACAAGGACATCGGCACCCTGGCTGCCGACCAGCGTGTCGTTCCCAGCCAAACCCGTGATTCGATCACTCACATTGGTGCCATTGATGGTGTCATCACCCATCGTACCTGTAAGGTCGAATCCTCGAGCAATGAGCTGGTCGTAAGACAGCGTTGATCCATCGGCAAAGCGGAACAGATCGATGGTGTGCGCGCCCAGCACGTCGTTTGGATTGAGTGTCGTCAAATGAACCGCATCGCCATTCGTACCCACGCGAATCAGGAGAGAGCCGAGGCCTAGAGAGAGATCCCCAGGCGCAATGCCTGGACCAAACTGCAGGGTATTCCCTTCGCCAGAAACTGCCGTATCAACGATCGTATCGATCCCATCGCCGACATTAAACACATAGGTGTCGTCGCCCGCGCCACCTACGAGGGTGTCGTTACCTGCACTGCCAGTGAGCGTTTCATTCCCTGACGTGCCAGGGAGAAGATCATTCCCTGCAGTCCCAGTCACGACACCGGGGGTACTCAGGAGATCTGCGAGTTGCACTATACTCCCGTCCGCAAAGGCGAGGGCCTGGACGACGACAGAACCATCCACTCCCATCAACGCAAAGTTTTCGAGCTGAATCACATCGAGGCCGCTGTTGCCCACCTGAATCGTCAACCGCTTCGCGGCTTGATCCTGTGTGAAAATGAGGTCTCCTTGAGCGATGCCTGCTCCAAATTGAACCCGGTTCCCGGCAGCCGCTGACGCTACGTCTTGAATCGTATCGGTCCCATCGCCTCTATTGAACACGTAGCTATCTTCTTGATTCGTGCTTCCCTTCAAGAGGTCGTTACCCAATCCCCCATAAAACTTGGTTGGCCCGATACCTCCGGTCAAGACATCATTGCCTTTCCACCCGATCAAGACGCTTGGTCCGCTACCACCCGTGAGGAGATCATTTCCATTCCCCCCAAGAACAGTACTGTTTCCATCCCCACCGATCAGCACCCGAGCCTCGTCAGTAAAGAGCACCGCATCAGCCAAGTCGGGAAGGTTGAGTGAGAGTCCGTCGGCAAAGTCCAAGGTCCGAATACCGGGCTGCGTATCCACAAAGGACCCGATATCGAGACCGTCGTCAGTAGAACCGACACGGATAAACAACGACAATCCATCAAGCGTCAGATCAATATCGGTGGGAGTAATTCCCTCCCCAAAGACAATTCGGTTATGGGCATAGACTAAATTGCCAGCTGAGTCGAGTACTTGCTCCACCTCATCTTCAATCTGATCGCGGCCATCTCCCAAGTTATAAATGTACGTGTCGGCTCCGGAACCTCCGAACAGAAAGTCGTTGCCGGCTCCTCCGTCCAAGATATCGTTACCGTCTCCACTATTGAGCGATTCAGTTCCGGCCAAGCCCACCATATGGTCATCCGCAAATGTGCCAAACAGCTCGCCGTCATCGCCAGACGTTCCGCGGACGTCGACGCCTTGCGTGAAGAGCTGATCCCAAGTCATCGTGGCGCCGTCAGCAAACTGAACCTGCTCAACCACATGAGCCGCCGCGGGATCGTCTGGAAAGAAGCCCATAAAAGTGAGCCCATCGGCCCCTGCCCCGACCTGAAGCGTCAATATGCCTTGATTGGCCGTCCCTCCATATTGCAGACGCAGCATGTCCGGTGTGATTCCGGTGCCAAACACTATTCGGTTTGCCTCTCCTGGTTGAACCACATCATCGATCAGATCAGATCCGTCGCCCTGATTGAAGACAAAGGTATCCTGCCCTGCTCCACCAATCAGCACATCATTGCCTTGTCCGCCTGTAATGAGATCGTCACCAGCACCAGCTCTGATGACATCGACAGCCGATGTCCCTGCCAGCGCATCATCGCCGGCAGTTCCATCAATCGCCGGTTTAAGAAAGTCTTCCAGCCGCAAATCAATTCCACCACTTGCTTGTTCGAGGCCACCGGTGAAGCTGATCGTCTCGACCACTATCGTACCTGAACCATTGGTTGGATCAAATCCGCTCAACATGACACCATCACCAGCCGCCCCCACTCCAATAAAGAGGCTCCCTGGGCTCTGCACGAAGCTGAGATCACTAGGTCGAATCGACGGCCCCAACTGCAACCGATTTCCTTCTCCTGGCAATGCCACGTCATGAATCGTATCGACACCGTTTCCGGTTAAACCGTCAACATAGTACGTGTCATTCCCGGCTCCACCAGCCAAGTCATCATTCCCTGGGCCAAAACTCACATCGCTAAACCCACCCCACAAAGTGTCGTTACCAGTCCCACCCTGGAGCATGTTGTTCTGGAAGTTTCCTCGGAGGTCGTTATTCTCCGCATTGCCAATGCCAACAATCGGGATTGGACCAGAAAATTCAGAGTAGCTGAGTTGGAGATCCTCCACATTGTCTGGCAAGGTATAGTCGACATAACTTATGACGAGATCGTGCCCTTGACCAGGCAGCTCTATCACTTGGTCACCAGGGTCTTCGACGAAATACCCATCATTCCCACCACCGCCGGCCATGACGTCATCACCTCCGAGCCCATCAAGAGCATCATTGCCACCAAGCCCGATGAGAATATCCCGCAGAGACGTCCCAGAGAGAAAACTACCGGTCGAATCTGCGACAAGAGGAAAGCTGGCCACCTGCGCGATCAGCGCATCACGATCCCACACCGTTCCGTCGGCAAACGTCACGGCAAAGGCCTGGAACGAGCGTTCCCGGTAGTTGATCACACTCACTTGATCAGTCGTGCCGGTCACGTTCAGCAGCAGGTGCCCATCGGCAGACAGTTGCACCGTCACATCGGTAGGAGCAATGCCTGGGGCCATACGGATGGTATTGAGATCAAGGCCTGAGAGATCCTGATCAACGATCGTCTCGATGCCGTAACCCCTGTCAAATAGATAGGTATCGTTCCCGGCTCCACCCGCAAGCGTGGCATTCCCACCAGGACCCGAGAGGGTGTCCGCCAGTGGAGAGCCTTGCAGCATCTGTCCTCCAACGCTGTCGGTCAGGACCACCCCTGGAATTCGGCTTAAGATAATGGCGGTATCCCAGGTGGTGCCGTCAGCAAATTGAATCGTTTGAATGCCCAGCGAGTTCATAGGATTAAATGGGTCGAAATGTGGCAGATAGATCGTATCGCCCTGGTTGCCATAGTTGATGACAACCGTTCCCTGTTGTGTATCCCGCGAGATGATCAGAGATTCTGGCGTGACCCCCTGTCCAAGGACCAGGACATTGTTGCCATCAGGGAAATCATCAATGGTGGTCACACCATTCCCCAATTCCACCAGATAGGTGTCGCCACCCCTACCGCCCGCGAGCGTATCGTTTCCACCAGGCCCTGACAGAGTATCGGCTAACGGAGACCCTTGTACAATTTGTCCCCCAAGCGTGTCGGTCACCACTAAGCCCGGCGTCCGATTCACCACCTCAGTCCGATTCCAGATCGTTCCATCTGAAAAGGTGATCGTGTAGGTTCCCTGGACAAAATAGCTGTGGATCGTCAGTTGATCGCTAGTCCCATTGATACTTGCTAGCAAATCGCCGTCGCTATTCGTCTGGAGCGTCAGATCGTCCGGCACGACACCCGCCGTGAGAGACACAACCGCTCGACTGGTCACACCCTCAACGGTGTCGTGGCCATAGCCGCTCCCGAAGACAAACGTTTGAAGAAAACTCGATGGAGTTCCGATCAGTCTGTCATTGCCTACGCCACCATCCAGCGTCACGTTGCCGGAGGTCAGTCCTACGCTGAGCTCATCGTCTCCAGCCTCCCCCATAAGGACACTATCGTAATTACTGCCCGCCCGAATCGTGTCGTTCCCATCCCCACCGTAGATGGTTGAGCGGCTGAAGCCGCCATCGATGGTGTCGTTGCCCTCGTCTCCGTAGAGAATCGCATCTCCGCCGATCCCTCCCGAGATGATGTCGTCGCCTCCACCCCCATGGATGACATCATGCCCACCGGACACATAATGGCTGATGCCCCCAATGAGTCGGTCCGCGCTATCCCCGCCATCGATCGTATTATTGCCAAGCCCTCCTTGGATATAATTGCTGTTGGGACCGCCGATGAGCCGATTGTTCACCGGCGATTGAAGATTAGCAAAGTAGGCGTCGTCGCCTTGAATGGCTCCTCGAATGATGTTGGCGAAAGAAATGCCAACTCCAGGGTCGACGCCCCCAAAACGGCTATCCCATGTCGTCAGAGCCGCACCGGTCCCCCCGATGATCGTATGATTCCCGACCCCAAAGCTCACCACGACATTTCCTCCGCCGCCCAAAACCACCCCGTTCTGGCTGAGATCCAGGACGTAGTTCTGCCCAGTACCCACGGCCACCGTGCTGTGGACGCCACCCACCCCGATAATGTTGTTCCCGCCACCAACTGAAACAATGTTCTCCGTCCCAGGAGCGTCGATCAGGTTATTCCCACCCCCCACCACAATCACATTGTGTTCCAGCCCACCTTGGATACTGTTATCACCGTCCCCCGCAATGATCTGAAGATCGCCTCCAATCAGGAATGCATGGCCATTGATGAGCGGATCGGGATCTGGGATACCGTCGTCCCCATCGTTGTCCTCCGGATCCGGACCGGGGCGATATCTGGTGCCGTCGACACTCCCACCGAATAGCCCTCCATGCGAGACAAAGACCACATCGCTGAGGTCAATCGTGGCGTTGAATCCGTGCTTACTTATGATCTGCACAGTTACATCCGGCGATAGGTTCTGCGACGTCAAAACTTGATTCCCGGTGCCTTGATCCCGAACACTACCGGGAGGGACTGGGCCAATGACCGTGTTGTTATTGCCCCGCAAGTCCACCGTCGTGCCAGTCCCCAGGATCAGGTTATTGTTACTCCCCAAGGCAGTGAGGTTGGAGCTGCCACCTGATGCAGTAACGATGGTCGAGTTAAACGTGGTGGTCTGCACCGTTGAGTTACCTAGGCCAAGAAGATAGCTGCCATCTCCATTGATCGTCGCTTGAGCGCCAGGCTGGATCGTGACTTGGGCACCGTTCGCATTAACCTTATCAACCTGACCACTAATGTTCATGGAAACCTTGTCGGAGCCGGAACGAGATGCGCTGACACTACCAAGAGGACTTCCATCAACCCCGTACAGGGTTTCTTCAAATCCATTCTGGCTGAAGTGGGAGATCGCTGAAGTACCATCTTTGTATGTCGTAAAGATGGTTATGGAGCCATTAGTGTTATTAACTGCCCGCTGGAGATCAATAACTCTTGTAGATCCTGCTACCGACGGAAGGATTCCAAATGCTTGGTGGATATTAACGATCTGTAAATTGTCTAGGAGGCTGGTGCCGGTCCCTGGAGTAAATCGGTAGAATGGCACTCCGGGAAGTTCAGGTTCTGTAAACCCCATCGCCCTTATGAGGGTGCTCGCAGCCGAATTGCTATTGTCACCAAATCCACCAGGTGGATAGAAAAGATCTTTGGCGTTAATGAGGTCCCTTGCATTGAGGGCAGCATTCCACCTAGTAAGCACATCAGTTAAGTTACCAGCGAACAGCGTGGCCTGAGATTGGGCAGGAGAGTAAAAGTGAGCACCGAGAGATTCCTTCACCTGTAGCCTGTGATAAAAGGGAATAAACCCTACGGGAAGCTCTGTTCCATCTGGGGTTGTTGCGATTCCATTAAGCTCTCGAACAACATTTCCATTGGAGTCAAGAATGGCAAGCAGGTTATGCCCACCTAATCCTCCGATTAGGGAAAGTTGTGCTTCAACAATCCGGTATTGATCCGCCATGCCAACCTCCTTAGTTCAGACTAGGGGAGAATCGTTGTGTCTTGTTCGATGCGAACACCATCGGTATTCTCGTAGTCAGGTAACAGGATCGAGTAAGATAGGATGTGAACCTTCTGAGCGTCTACATTTTCTTTCGGTGCCCCATGGACCTGATACGTCATTTTTCCGGCGTATTGACATATCTTGCTCGGAGGTGCTTCACACATAAACCCCACTGCCTCAGCAGCGGAACGGTATGACCGCCCTTCTCTAGCCTTTTCAAGAGCCGCTTTTATCTTATGCACGTGCATCAGGTTAACGACACAACAGCTTTGCTTCAGAATTCTTGCGATTTCTGAATTCCCCAATCCCGCAGTGTCTTCTGTAACACTCGGCCAAGGCCAAGAACACGCAAACAACCCCATGCTAGTAAGTACAACCCCGAATAGAAAACACATACAACGGCTTTGCCACCTCAGATTTGATATTTGCATACGTCTCACATACTCCTATCTATCATCACGTTGCCAGATCTTGATCTCGGCTACACCACCACCAGAGGCTAAATACCTTGCACTTTGGCTCATCGCGATAGACTCCACGAAGTCGCCATGGCCCGTCATCGTTGACAGCAACGTCCCTCCTGCCACGTCCCATATCTTAATGGTCTTGTCAAAACTGCCCGAAACCAAGATTTGGCCATCCTCGATAAAGACAAGTGATTTGACATCACCGCGATGTCCTACCAATTCTTTCACCAGCATGCCCGTCTCAACATCCCAGATCCGAATCGGGTCATCATTCAGTTTTTTCACCATCTGATTCGTCCTTCGATCCAACGTCTCCTCTATGGTTCCCGTCATCGTCCCGGAGGCTAAGAACTTCCCTCCTGGATCAAATGCCAACGCGGTAATCAGATCAGCATGCCCCGAGTATGTCTTCACAATTCCACCGTCCGCCGTTGTATCTAGGAGGTGAATTTCAGCGTGGTTAAATAGTTCCCCTTCATTCTTTTTCCACTGACCGAAGGCGAGATATTTCCCGCTGGGACTATAGGCAACGGGCCCCAGGGACGGCGTGTACACCGTCATTCTCTTCATGAGCTGTCCAGTCGCTACCTCATAGATGCCGATCCCGCCGCCGCGGAATGTCACAGCCAGAAACTGACTGTCCGGGCTATATTGCAACGACTCCACCATCCCAACGCCCTTTGAGGCAAAGCCGGTGGCGATCGGAGGAGGGACGAGCCGTTGCAGAATGGTGTCGGTACCTGCCTGAAAGAGAAAGACACAGGTATCCGCAGAAGTAATCATCCCGCGTCCGACTGCAAATGATTTTCCATCGGGACTATAGGCCAGAGCCTGGGTGCTGCCCTTGAGTCCTTTAATGTGACGGATTAGCCTGCCGGTTTCGACATCCCAGATGCTCACTAGCGGGCTCAGAATTCCACCGGCCGCCACCTCACCGCCGCTGGGGCTCATGGCCACAGTGGTGACACCCGAGTCATGGCGAACCCGATGCTTGATGGTCCACGTTGGCGGCTTGATTTGTTGCGACGGCCCATCAAGCCGCTCAGTCTGATCTTTTCCGGATGTGGTGGAGATAGGTGAATTGGTGGTCTCAGTGCACCCCATACCAGGCAGAGCCACTATCACCATTACTAACAGACATCTGGATACCAGCTGTCGCATCATCGCTGAACTCCTATGCCACACGCTCACAGCCGTTGCTGAGAATGCATTTCGTTACTTTCTCGGCTCGCCCATTACACCTACTCCTCAACCCTACGCCTTCCGCGCATCGCGCATACTGACGAGCACTTGCTGTATCTGTTGATGCAGTCGTGCGAGCACGTCGACGCCCATGGCCACACGGGTGACCAGAGCGCCCTCCAATCCTTTGGGCGCGGCCTGCCCATCCTTCGCGGTCTTCGCAATAGCCGCGAGCAGTGCTGGCTCGATGAAGCCGAAATCGAGATAGGCGATCCCCTGCGCCACGCCGACGTTGGTGTAATTCGATGCGCGCGGGTGGGCCGACGACTCGCTCGGCTTCAAGCGCACGTTCAACGCGATGGTCTGGTCTTTGACGTCACTCATGTAAGCCAGCTCCTTGTGAGGCAAAAACGGGAAATCGGGATCTCAGGTGCGAGGAGGTGCGAGGAGGTGCGAGGATAATAGATCAGGATACTCATTTTGTTTCCTGCGAAAGTTCGCGAACTCTACAGAACCATGCAGTTCCCTGTCAATTACGTAGCATCACGAATCTTCTAGGCCGCAAGGCGCTCATGGGGTCAGCTGAAGTCGTGCGTGATCACCGCGCAAGCCCTGTGCTCCTCGCAGGAGGAGACTGACCAGAACAACAATTTTGAAAATCAGCGGTGGAGAGCAGCCGATCAATGGCGCCGTTGCAGGAGACTGTAGAAAAGGGGAGAAGATTCTTGAGTCAATCCTCGTGTTTCTCGATGGATAGATAGTGCAGTCGGTTGCCTACAGCTGTGACAGTGAACAGAGAAGAAATCCATGTGAGTCAGCTGGGTGCGCCGGAGAAGAACGTCGGGGATACTTGGGGCTAACCTGATCTCCCTCTGCCCGCAGACGGCGCAAGCGCTTGATCTTTGTGCAGGCTCACGCTACCCTGTGACGCATGAACGGGGAACAGCTCATCACCATTGATCCAGGCAAGCGTGGCGGCAAGCCTTGCATCCGTGGATTGCGCATCACGGTCTACGACGTTTTGGAATATCTCGCTTCCGGCATGAGCGAAGAGGACATCCTCAAGGATTTTCCTGATCTGACCCGTGAAGACATCCGAGCCTGTCTCACCTTTGCTGCCGATCGGGAACGGAAACTAGTCTCCCTTCCGCCCTCGTGAAACTGCTCTTCGATCATAACCTCTCGCATCGACTCGTCACGGCCCTCCAGCACGATTACCCCGACTCCACGCACGTGCGCGACATTGGGCTCAGTACGGCCAGCGACGACGACGTTTGGCAATATGCCGCCCAGCACGGCTTCACCGTCGTGACGAAAGACGCCGATTTTCATCAACGTAGCTTTCTCTTTGGCCACCCGCCGAAGGTGGTGTGGATTCGACTCGGCAACTGCTCCACCGCCATGATCGAAACCCTTCTTCGCCGACATCGCACTCATCTCCAAGCTTTCGCTACGGAACTAGACGGCGCATTTCTGATACTCGAATAATTCACGCGAATAATCTGCGCGTCCGTCGCCAACATCCAGCCCATCCTGCTCCCAAGGAACCAAGTTCAGGTCTTATGGCCTAGCAGGATTCTGAAAAAGTCCGTCAGCATCGTTCTCGCGTCAGTCAGAGCCGCAACTTCCTCCAGCACTCGCTCGCCTGATCACATCTCTCGGTCACCATGCTGTTCATGTTGAAGAAGCCACGTTGCCTCTCGCAACTGATGAGGTGATATGAGCCCATACTCTACAGCATGAGCACATTCTCATCGCGAAAGACGAAGACTTCAAGGACATGCTGTTACTGAGCATCACAGGCAGAACGCCCGTTGTATGGGTGAGAATCGGAAATGGCTCAATCGCCTCGCCGACCTCCAGCGCCGGATCGGCCCGAGTGGCCCATACGATCGCGGAGAATAAAAAAAGCGGCACCCCCTTTCGGAGATGCCGCTTTGAGAAACAGAAACCGACTCAACTCAGTGATGAGCAGCGCCCTGATTGTATTTTGCGGTCCAGGGGATCATGCCCGCGAGGGGCGCTCCACCTGGAAGCAACACATCATACTGCATCGGCAAAGCATCCCCATCCGGAGATTTCGGTGATGTATTGAGGCCTTGCTTCGCTGCTGCACAGCCTGCTTCAAATTCGCCTTTCCCCGCGCATTCCTTCAACCGCAGCCCGGAGATGCTCAGCGGCTTCCCCATGGAACCTGCTACTTCCGGAAGCTTCTTGACCGAAGAAATCACACGATGATTCTGCTCCGGTTCCGTCGCGACAAACTCAATCAGGTCGGTTGTGCTAGAGGGTGGCACTTCCTTTGCGGCAGCCGGTCCTGCATGGGGACGGGCCATCTTTTTCAGATCGTCCCAGGCGCCCTTATCCGCATAAAACTTCAGGGTTCTGCCCGGATGAATCTTTTGCCACCATAGGCCGCTCTCAGCAGCCCCGCCGAATACCGAAACGTTAATCCAAACCGCCTCATCATAAGGATCGAGCACGATCACCCGACCCTGGATGGTGGTCGGCTTGCTCATATCGCCCCACTCAAACCGCTCTTGGAACGATTCGATCGCGAATGCGGTGGAAGCAGCAGAAGCCACCAGCGCGACAGCCGCCAGCACAGCCCAGCCTTTGGTTTGAAACTTCATAATCGCATCCCCCTTAACAGAACATGAAAAGAATGAAATCTTGTCAAGGTCGATTACTTCAGCACCTTAAACCCAGTGATCATCCGACCATCCAAACTCACTTCCATGGCAACCAGTTCCTGGGAAGCCTTGATGATCTGGTCCATGAGAGCCTTATCCTTCACCGACAACCGCACGGTCGTGGCTGCATGGTACCATCCGGAATAGGGGCTGTTCTTGTCCGTTCCACCGACAAAGCCCCAACCGCAACAGGTCAGCAATGGATCCGGCGGCTTCACGTCGAGATCGGAAGATGAACGGCCATTCGGGGTTCCTGAAGCAGGCTCACCGCTGTTCCAATATTGAATGCCGAAGAGTAGCTCTCCGTCCGGATTGTCGGCCCACTGGGACCATACACGACCCTTCAGAGTCTTCGTGACTTCACCCTTCATCGGCTTTCCACCAGCAATGTTGTCAGTGGCGCCACCCGGGCCAGCAGACGGAGGCGGAGAAGTCTCCGCGCCGGCGAACTGAACGGCCAGCAAGCCAAACCCAAAACACACGATCCCGGCGGCGATAAGTATGGCCTTTGGCATACCTAGTCCCTCCTTCATAAAGATAACGACGACAATAACCTAACAGCTACTTACTTCAACGACAGCAAAATCTTCAACAGAGCTTCAGAGATCTCACAACCATGAGGGGCTCGGGCCATGCGCCTCTTGTCGAGTGAGAATCCCGGATGAAATTTTGGTCATGGTACTGAAACCACGAAACTGTGTCAAGAATTTGTTTGTCCTGTGAATAACCTTGGGTGTGACCGGAAATATATTGAGGAATCAATGGGCTGCGAGTTATTTCCGCAATGCCTCTCTCCGCATTTGGGAGTTTAATGAGCTCTGAATTTGAGAGGTCTCATCCATGAGCCTGCAGACTGTTTGGAGCAAGTGGTCCGAGCCCAGTGATCGCGAGGGAGTCCAATTTGAAGTATTGACGGGCTACCTTTGCAACCTGCTCCACGCTTACACGATCGATATTCGCCAGCATATCGTCCAGCGACGTATGCCTGCCATAGGTGAGTTCATCCTTCGCTAATTTGCTCATGCGGCTGTGCGAACTCTCCAGGCTCAGCATCAAGCTGCCCTTCATCTGAACCTTCGCCCGTTCAAGTTCCTTCCGTTCGATCCCTTTTACGCCGACCTGCCGAATCTGTCGACAGACAAGATCCACGACGCGATCGACTTCTTTCGGCCTCGTCGCGGCGTAGATTGTGATCATGCCGCCATCCGAATACCCGGACAAGAAGGAGTAGATCGAGTAGACGAGCCCCCGCTTCTCCCGGACCTCCTGAAATAATCGTGAACTGACACTGCCCCCCAATATGCTGTTGAGCGCGTACAGCGCATACCGATCCTGATGCCCAGCCTCCACGCCTTTGAGACCGAGGCACAAATGCACCTGCTCCAACCGTTTTTTCTTCAACACGACACCGCCATACATCTCCGGAGGACGGCGCCCGTTTGCGGGAACCGCCTTCGCCGAAGATCCCTTGCCGAAGTACCGGGCAACCAGCCGATCGAGCTTGGCCTGCTCGAAGTTCCCGGCAATCGAAATCACGGTTTGTCCTGGATCGTAGTAGGTTTCGATGTAGTCCAGCAGATCCCGGCGTCGCAGCCCGCTTATCGTCTGCTCCCGACCAAGAATAGAGCGCCCGAGCGGATGGCGCTTCAAGACTTGGCCCATGTGCAGCTCTTGCACGAGATCCTCAGGATCGTCCTGGACCATACGGATTTCCTCCAGGACGACCTGTTTCTCCTTTTCAATTTCTTTTGGTGCGAAACGAGAATGGTGAAACAGGTCCGAGAGGAGTTCGAGCGCTCGATCCACTTGCTGATCCAGCACTTTCACGTAATAGGTCGTCGTCTCGCGCGAGGTGAAAGCATTCATCTCTCCGCCAAGCGCGTCAATTTCACGTGAAATTTCTGCGGAGGAACGGCTGCTCGTTCCTTTGAAGAGCATGTGCTCGATGAAGTGGGAATAACCTGCCTGGGAAGGCTGCTCGTCCCGTGACCCGGTGTTGACCCACACACCGACGGTGACCGACTTGAGCGTCGGCATCCGTTCGGTCACCACCCGCACCCCGTTGTCCAGGACGAGCTTGCGATACAAGGCGGCTACCTGGCAGACGAATCTGGAACACCGGCTCCGGCCGGAGCGGGCATCGCATCCTTGCGGCTGAGGCGGATCTTCCCTTGCCGATCCACTTCCAATACCTTCACCATGATTTCGTCGCCTTCCTTGACCTCATCGGACACCGCTTGGACTCGGTGGTGCGCCAACTGCGAGATATGCACCAGCCCATCGGTTCCCGGCAACACCTCGACAAAGGCGCCGAAGTCCATGATCTTCCGAACCGTGCCTTTGTAAATCTTCCCAATCTCGACTTCCTCGGTAATCCGGCTGATCATTTCCTTGGCCTTCTCGGCCGAGGCTCCGTCGACTGAGGCGATTGTCACCGTTCCGCTGTCGTCGACATTGATCTTCACCCCACAATCCGCAATGATCCCGCGGATCGTCTTGCCGCCAGGACCGATGATTTCCCGGATCTTGTCCTGCTTGACCTTCATCGTGAAAATCCGCGGCGCGTAGGCCGATAGGGTCGTCCTTGGCGCTTGAAGCGCCTTTTCCATACAACTCAAAATATGCAACCGACCGGCTTTGGCCTGCTCCAACGCTTTCTGCATCAAAGCCGATGTAATGCCGCCGATCTTGATGTCCATCTGCAACGCGGTCACTCCCTGCTTGGTGCCGCAGACCTTGAAGTCCATGTCGCCCAAGTGATCCTCAAGCCCGAGGATATCGGAAAGGATCATGACCCGGTCGCCTTCTTTGATCAGACCCATCGCGATCCCGGCCACGGCTTTGCTGACCGGCACGCCGGCATCCATCAACGCCAGGCTCCCGCCACAGACCGTCGCCATCGACGACGACCCATTGGATTCAAGGATGTCGGACACGATACGAAGCGTATAGGGAAAGGCTTCCTTGCTCGGAATCACCGGGGCCAACGCCCGTTCCGCTAATGCACCATGACCGACTTCCCTGCGTCCCGGCGAGCGAAGCGGCCGCGCCTCGCCGACGCTGAACGGCGGGAAATTGTAATGGAGCATGAACGTCCTCATGTACTCCCCTTCCAATGCATCGATCCGCTGCTCGTCGTCCGTGGTCCCCAGCGTCACCACGGCCAAGCTTTGAGTTTCGCCCCTCGTGAAAATCGCCGACCCATGTGTCCTGGGCAGCGCGCTGACTTCGCAGGTGATCGGACGAATGTCAGCCGGACCACGCCCATCGGCCCGCGAGCCCTTCTCTAAAATCATATTCCTGACTTCAGAATATTCCAGCTCATGGAACACCAGCTTCACGTGCCGCTCCCGATTCGGATCGTCCGCGCTCTTGAGTTGTTGAACCGCACCGCTCTTCACCTCATCCAATCGCTCCTGCCTGGCCGCTTTGTTCGGGATCATGATGGCTTCGCGGATTCCTTGCGCGACCAGCGCCTTCACTTGCGCGGCGAGCGCGGAGTCGATTTGCTCCTTCGCAACCTTCCGTTTGGATTTACCGACCGCAGCTTGTAGTTCGCGTATCTTGGCCACGATCTTCTTGATCTCTGCATGGGCGAGTTCGATCGCCTCAAGCATGACCGCTTCGGACAATTCGTTCGCCCCCGCCTCAACCATCATGACCGCATCGGTCGTCCCGGCCACGACCAGTTGCAACTCGCTCTTCGCCACCGTCTCAAGATCCGGGTTGACGACAAACTTTCCCTCCACCCGACCGACTCTCACACCTGCGATGGGATTGTCGAAGGGAATATTCGAGACGGTCAGCGCGGCAGAGGATGCGATAATGGCGAGGATATCGGATGAGCCGGTCTGGTCGGCCGAGAGGACTGAGGCAATGACCTGGGTTTCGAAGTAATAGCCTTCAGGAAAGAGCGGACGGAGCCCCCGGTCGATCTGCCTGCTGGTCAACACCGCTTTTTCAGATGGACGCGCTTCCCGCTTGAAATACCCGCCGGGAATCTTCCCTGCCGCAAAAGACTTTTCCTGATAATCGACCGTGAGGGGAAGAAAATCGACGCCGGTCTTGGCGACCTGCGACGCGACGGCCGTCGCCAACACCACCGTGTCGCCATACGAAGCCCAAATCGCTCCGTCCGCTTGCCGTGCGATACGGCCCGTCTCGAGCCGCAAGATGCGCCCGGCAACCTCTATTTCAACTGTATGTACCATCTGGGTCTCCTCTGGTTAGGCCCCACAGATGCCCACGGAGATGGGCTCACCAAAGAAGTGCTGAGTCCCCAGTGCTGAGTATCGAGGAGTTTCCTGAACTTCTCAGCACTCAGCACTCACAACTCAGCACTTTCTGTTAAGTGAGCGCATCTCAGTGTTCACCTGTGCGACTGACTATGGCCCGCAGTTGCGCCCCTGGCGCACTCGCGAGATGGGATACTACTTCCTGATACCCAACCGCTCGATCACCGCACGGTAACGCGCATCGCTGACACCACGAAGATAATCGAGTAACCGCCGCCGCCGCCCGACCAGGAGGAGCAAGCCTCGCCGTGAGTGGTGATCTTTCTTGTGGAGCTTGAAATGTTCCGTCAAATATGTGATCCGGTTGGTCAACACCGCGATCTGGACTTCGGGCGAGCCGGAGTCCGTCTCGTGCTGCCGGTACTGCTTGATCAACTCGGTCTTCTCTTCCTTAAGTAATGCCATGGGCTTCTTCCTTCCTGTTCCTTTCCTTCATCTGCAACGACGTCTCATACATCCTGATCGACCAACACCTTTTGCACATTCAATGGACCACCCGAAGCTTCCGAACATGTCCCGATCGCCACCAGGCACCCATCTGTACTATGAATACGAACCGGCCTGAGCGCGCCTCGCTTGGCTTCGTCGCTTCCCTCCCAACGAAGGATCTTCGAGTCGGGCACCGGAGCCCCGTGTTTCACACGGTCGGCGGTCTGTTCGTCCACCACCGCAATCTCCAACCGACCCAACGCCCGATCCAAAGACAGCAGATCGTCTCCTAACCGGCCGAGGGCATGACGAGTGACCACCTCATCGACCGTCAGGGCCTGAGCGATCGTCAAGGGCCCCACTCGCGTTCGCTCCAACGACAACATGTGACCGCCGACACCCAACGCATCTCCAATGTCGGCGCAGAGTGTCCGGATATAGGTTCCCTTCGAGCACACGGCGCGCAAGGTCACGTCCCGCCCTTGAATGGCCTCTATGTCAAGGGCATGGATGACGATCGTTCGTGCATCCCGCGCAACTGTTTTGCCGGCCCGAGCGGATCGGTATAGGGGAACACCCCCGACTTTCACCGCCGAATACATTGGAGGCATTTGCTCGATCGATCCACGGAATCGTCCGGCTGCCTCATGGATCGCCTCCGGTGTCACAGAATCCGTCGTAGAACGGGCCAGAACTGCTCCCGTCGCATCCTGCGTATCGGTGGTTTCGCCGAGGCGCAGCACCGCGCGATATTCTTTATCCCACTCGACAAGATATTCGGCAATGCGGGTTCCCCTACCGATCAGCAGTGGCAAGACACCGGTTGCGGCAGGATCGAGCGTCCCGGCATGACCGACCTTGACCCCGCCGAGAAGATGCCGAATCTTCGCCACGACATCGTGGGATGTCCACCCGGATTCTTTTTTTATGATCAGCACGCCGTCGACGACGGCGCAACTCTGCGCAAGACCCATCATCGCGTCCCCGATGTTACGACGTCGGCCGCCCTTCGGGCGACTCGTCTTCCGCCTCCGCCTTGACGTGGAGATCGTCCAATAACTTCAACACATGGTCGCCCCTCGGCCCACTGACATCTTTGGCGAACACGATCTCGGGCAGATAGCGGAGCGAGAGCCGTCGGCCCAGTTCTCCTCGCACAAACCCGCTGGCCTGTGCCAGTCCTGCGAAGACATTCCGCTCTTCTTCTTCCGTCCCCATTGTCGTGACGAACACCCGCGCAATCCGTAAATCGCTGGTCAGTTTCACATCGGTGACGGTCACGGATTGCACACGCGGATCCTTGATTTTCCGCATGAGAATATCCGCCACTTCCATGCGGATTTGATCGGCCACCCGATCGGCCCGATGATAACCTGTCTTGGCCACCGCACACTCCACCTAGCAGGACGTTGAACAAGCCGTTTTTCTCTCCCAAGCGTGCGCCTCGCCCTTCGCTTGCTGCGGCCTTGCTGGACCGACTTTTCGAGCATCCTGCGGGATAAGCTGCCGTCACAATATTTCCACTCGAGACTGGACGATTTCCACCGCGTGAACCGTCCGAATCAGGTTCAGCGCCTGATCGCACACCTGATTGACATGTCGTCCCTCGTTGGCCACGCAGGCAAGCCCCAAGACAGCCTTCTGCCACAAATCCTGCCCATCGACCTCGGCAACCGAGAGATTGAACTTCTCCCGCAATCGATCTTTGAGGCTCAACAGCACCCGCCGCTTATCCTTCAGCGACTGACTCTCGGGGATGAACAACTCGATCGTACAGAGCCCGACGACGATACCCACAGGGTAGACTCACGCCTCAGAGCTTTGCGGCAATCTTGTCGACCGCATAGGCTTCGATAATGTCCCCGGCCTTGACATCGTTGAAATTCTCGACGCTGATTCCACATTCATATCCCTGCTGCACCTCACGGACATCGTCCTTGAAGCGGCGCAACGATCCGAGCTTCCCTTCATAGACCACCACGTTGTCGCGAAGCACCCGAACGCCGACCGCCGCGCGGGTAATCGTGCCGTCCACCACATACGCTCCGGCAATGATACCGGCCTTCGATACCGTAAAGACCTGCCGCACCTCGGCCCTGCCCAAGACCCGTTCCTTGAGCGTCGGTTCGAGCAGCCCTTCCATCGCCGCCTTAATCTCGGCCATCGCATCGTAAATGATGGTGTAGAGACGGATATCGACACCTTGCTGCTCCGCCAGACTGGCAGCCTTCGGTTCCGGCCTGACATTGAACCCGACAACGATGGCATTCGATGCAGCAGCCAGCAACACGTCGGATTCCGTGATCCCGCCGACACCGCTATGAATAACGCGCAGCTTGACTGCGGCGGTCGCCAGTTTTTCGACGCCGGCGGTCAAGGCTTCAGCCGACCCCTGAACGTCGGACTTGATGACCAGCGCCAGCTCCTTGACCGAGCCTTCCTTAATCTTGGCAAACAGATCGTCCAGCGTAACCTTCGCCGAACCGGACAAATCGGCCGTTCGCTGTTTCCGCGCTCGATCTTCCGCAATCTCCCGCGCAACCCGCTCGTCTTTGACGACCTGAAAGACATCGCCGGCTGACGGCACACCCGGAAGTCCGGCCACCTCTACCGGAATAGACGGACCGGCCTCTTGCACCTTGGCCCCCGTATGGGTAATCAGCGCGCGAACTTTTCCGCTAAACGTTCCGACGACAAATACATCCCCGACGCGAAGCGTCCCGCTCTGCACCAGCACCGTCGCCACAGGACCGCGCCCCCGCTCCAACTTCGCTTCTACCACCACACCCTTCGCCAATCGATGCGGGTCAGCCTTGAGTTCAAGGACTTCAGCTTGCAGGAGAATCATCTCCAGCAAGGTATCCAAGCCCGTCTTCTCTTTGGCCGAAACCTCGACCATGATCGTGTCGCCGCCCCAGGACTCGGATATGAGTCCATGCTCGGACAAGGCGTTTTTGACGCGATCGATATTGGCGCCCGGTTTGTCGATCTTGTTGATGGCCACGATCATCGAAACGGATGCGGCTTTGGCGTGATTGATCGCCTCAATCGTTTGCGGCATCACTCCATCGTCTGCCGCCACAACCAGGATGACGATGTCGGTGATCTTGGCGCCGCGGCCTCGCATGGCCGTGAAGGCTTCGTGGCCCGGCGTATCCAGAAACGTGACCTGTTTGCCCCGTACCGCGACTGTGTATGCGCCGATATGTTGCGTAATCCCACCGGCCTCGCCCTCCGCCACCTTCGTTTGCCTGATGGCATCGAGCAGCGAGGTCTTACCGTGGTCGACATGGCCCATGATCGTGACAACCGGCGGCCGCGACTCAAGCTGGAGATCCTCTTCTGTCTGCACGACGGAATCCAGCAACTCCTCACCGGCCTTTTCCGTCGAGATATCGATCTTGATCCCATTCTCCTCTGCAATCATGACCGCTGCATCGACATTCATGGTCTGATTGAACGTGAGCATCTGGCCCATATCCATCAGCTTACGCATGATATCGGCCGGGCGCTGCCCGATCAGCTCGGCAAATTCTTTCACCGTCATGCCCTGCACAAGCTTGAAGCTCTTCCTTCGCGGCTTGGTCACTTCTCCCGGCGTACTATGGTGCACATGCTTACTACGGTCGTCGCGGCGCTGCTGCACCGGAATGGCGCGAAGATCCTGCCAGCGAGCCGCATCCTCACGAAGCCGAAGCTCTTCTTCTTCACGCGTCCGGCCGGGTTTGCGAGCTTTCTTCCCCTTCTCTTTCAGACCTTCGGCTTGAAGCTCTTCGAGGGAGGGCACTTTCTTTTTCCCCGTGATCAAATCGATGCCGGACGGGATAGCGGGCTTGGCGGTAGGCAGGGGAACCGGAGCAATTGTGGCAGCTGCCACAGGATGAAGTTGGTCTGGTGTCGCCGCCTGGTCAACCTGGGCAATGGCCGGAGCATCAGCTTGCAGAGACGCCGGCGGCGGGCTCACCACAGGAGTATCAATGAGCGCTCCAGTTGCGCCTGCAGGCTCAACTGCCGGCTGAAACACTGCCTCCTCAGCCGGAACATCATCGGTTCTCTTGCGCTTGATCAGGATGCGGCGCTTGTCGGACTTGGCAGGTTCCTCAACCGCCGGGGCCGCCTGAACCGACCCGCCCCTGGCTCCTGCCGCATGACCAGACGCTATACCGGCCTTACTCCGCTCGCCGGAGCCGGCATCGGTATCAGCCGTCTTGCCGATCGTCGCGGAGGAAGACTTGTTTTTCGAGCCAAGCTTCTCCAAGACCTTTTGGACCACGTCGTCCTCCAGCACACTACTGTGCGATGCGACGGTGATCCCCATCCGCTTCAATTCTGGGATGAGGTCGCGGTTCTCCATCCCGAGTTGCTTAGCCAATGCATACACGCGCATGAGAATGTGACACCTACTCCTCTGTATCCGGTTTATCCAGCTTCCGACTCAGCCCTGGCCTTCAATTCCAGCTCTCGGGCTTCTTCTTGCTGATGCAGCGCTTCGGTTTCCTCCGCCAACGCCGCTTTGATTTCTTTATCCCGTTCGGCCTTTTCCTTTTCGTATTCTGTCGCGCTGATAATGTCGATCTTCCAGCCGGTCAGGCGAGCCGCCAACCGCACGTTCTGCCCATTCTTTCCGATCGCCAAGGACAACTGGGAATCCGCCACGACGACCAACGCCGACTTCTTTTCCTCGTCGACACCGACCTTCTCGATGCTCGCGGGGTTCAATGCCTCGGCGATAAAAACACGCGGGTCGGAGGTCCAGGTGATAATGTCGATTTTCTCTCCGCGGAGTTCGCGGACGACCGCTTGGACCCGCGACCCCTTGATTCCCACGCAGGCCCCGACCGGATCGACCGCCTTCTCGCGAGACGTCACGGCAATCTTAGTTCGATCGCCCGGCTCCCGCACGATGGACTTGATCTCGACGATTTTTTCGAGCACCTCGGGCACTTCCAACTCAAAGAGCTTCGCCACAAACTGCGGATGGCTCCGAGTCAGGACGACCTGAACATCTTTCGGAGTCCGGCGCACCTCCAAGAGCATGGCCTTCACCCGATCGCCAGTCCGGTACGTTTCCCGCGGAATCTGCTCTTGAATCGGCAATACCGCTTCCGTCTTGCCCAAGTCTACGAGATAATTCCGGCGTTCCACCCCGAGAATGATGCCGTTGACCAGATCCCCTTGCCGCGTCGAGTATTCTTTTTGAACCGCCTCCCACTCAGCCTCCCGAACTTTCTGGAAGATGACTTGTTTGGCGGTTTGCGCGGCGATTCGCCCCAAATCGCTCATCTCGATAACCGACCCGATCTCATCGCCGACTTCCGCCTCACTGTCGAACTGACGAGCTTCCTGAAGGGAGACTTCGGTTTTTGGATTAGCGACGGCATCGACAATCGTCTTCTTCGACACGACGGAAATCTCGCCGGTCTTGGAGTCGATCTCGACTTGAATATTCTCCGCTTGCCCGAAACGTTTCTTGGCAGCCATTTGAAGGGCCGACTCGATCGCCCCGATCACCCGGCTCTTGTCGATGCCTTTTTGCCGGCCCAGTTCATCGATGACTGAAATCAATTCTCGATTCATAGCTTGCTCTCCAGCGACTACCCTCTGCAGGCCCCCTCACATTGCTTGCGGCGGCGGCACTGCTCATACTGCGGCGCTTGATTTCAGCGCGACTTAAAACGTGACAACGCGACGCGCTTCAGCGATCGAGTCGAACCCGAGGACGACTGTCCGCTCAGAACGCGAATCGCCTACCACGATCGTCACTCCCTGTTCGGTCACTTCCATCAGCACACCAGCCAGACGCCACTGCCCATCGATCGGCTGCCTGAGCTTCACGCTCACTGGCTTCCCTACTGCCCGGCGATAATCCTGAATCCGTTTGAAGGCCCGATCCAGACCAGGTGAGGAGACTTCCAGCGTATAGGCGTGAGGAAAAGGGTCAGCCACATCGAGGGCCGGACCGATTGCGAGATGTGCGCGCCCGCAATCTTCTACAGTAACACCGCCCGGCTTATCGATATACACCCGAACGACTGAACGCGCGCCCTGCCCCACACACACGACCTCGGCCAATTCTAAGCCCAATGCCCAGAGGATGGGCGATACCGCCTCGCTGATGCGATCGACGACTGGTCGGGACTCCTTCACCGACACCCCTAGCCCCGTTTCTTTGGGTGGCCCATTCAAGAGATCAAACAAAAAAGTGGGCCTGAGCCCACTCCAGTCCGGGGACCATAGCATGGCATCTATGCCAAAGCAAGGGGCTACCCGACCCGATTCGTGAAGCTCGCAGCAAGCCGTCGGGTAATCGGGCCTGGCTGTCCGTCTCCGATGACTTTCCCATCTATTCGGACGACACCCAAGACCTCGACGGTGGTCCCTGTGAGAAACACTTCGTCGGCTTGATAGAGATCCGCCAGGGAAACGAAACGCTCCAGGATCGGTAGGCCCTCGGTCAGCGCCAGGTCCAATACGACAGCCCTCGTGACTCCCGACAGAATGCGCGGACCCTCGGGCGCTGTCACCACCGTTCCTCTTTGAACGACCATCACGTTACTGATGGCTCCTTCAGTGACAGATCCATCATTGACCAAAATAGCCTCAAAGACCCGAGCCTGTTTCACTTGTTGTCGCGCAAGCACGTTGGCCAACAAATTCACGCTCTTGATATCGCAGCGGCCCCAGCGAATGTCCTCAGTCGTCATCGCGTTCACGCCGGTCGCTTGCACCGACCGGTCGAGCGGATGGAACTCGCGAATCGTCATGACAACCGTGGGTGTCGCGTCATCGGCGTAGGCATGATCGCGAGGGGCGACCCCTCTGGTGATCTGAAGATAGATTTTAGATTCGGGATAGGCGGCCCGCTCAATCCCTTCCAAGATATGGCGAGTCCACTCAACGCGAGAATAGGGCTGCGACAGATCGAGCGCCGCAGTGCTCCGATCCAGCCGGGCCAGATGGGCATCGAGTGAGAACGGACGCCCCCTATATGTGCGGATCACTTCGTAGACACCGTCGCCAAACTGAAAGCCTCGATCTTCAATCGACACCTTGGCCTCGTCCAGCGGGACGAAGGATCCGTTTAAGAAGGCTATATTCGGCACGACTCACTCCTCTAAGACGAGGCAGCAGAGGCCGTCACGTCGAAAACGCGCCGGTCTTCGGCAGTGAATTTCCACCCCATGCGTTTTTCAAACAGTACCCGGTGGGTTCCCGGCTTCACCGCTTTGAACTCGAACGTCCGTTGCCCATTATCGACCGCATTATTCCCTGCGACGCGAAAGTAATCGTCGGCCAGCAACACCAGCCCGGCGGGATCATAGGTCGGAACCCACAACTCACCTCTGGTCCGATCTTCCCAGAGATGAATCTGTATGGGATGCTCAAGGGTCGCCTCAATGACCTTGACCCCGTCCGAATGGCCGGCGCCACCGTGATCGTGACTCGATGTCGTATTCATGGTCTATTATACGTAGCGCCCCAGCGGATTCAATGGTCCGATCATGTTATGGTTTCCGCCGAGGCCCGACAAAAATTTCCGCGCCTTCCACTTGAACATGATAACTCCCAACGCAATAGCCACCCCCATCCGTCCCTTGCCCGTTGCGCACGTCGAATGCCAGATCGTGCCACGGACAGGCCACGACAAAGCCCTTCACCCGCCCCTCGCATAAAGGACCGCCTTCATGTGGACATAGATTGTGGATAGCGAAATAGGCTCCATCGATGTTGAAGAGCGCGATCTCTCGATTGTTCACCATGATGGCTTTCGATTTCCCGGGCGGTAACTCAGCAGCCGGACCGACGGATTGATACCCCTCTAGCATGATGTACTCGCTCCTCCCTTCATGCTGTTCATGAACCCAATAGGCCCTACATCCGAAGCGTATACTTCAACTCCACCCCTACAGTAATTCCTTCCCGCTTGATAAAACCCGCTTCCGTTTGAATTGCGTAACGGACCGCTTCGGGAGAAGAACTGTACTTCGGGCAATCGTCTTCCAGGCAGGGGGCGACATTTTCCTTGAGTCCCACAATATGATGGCTTTCATCGACCCATATCATATCCACGGGAAACCGGTACGCCTTTGTCCAGAGATGATTCTGGCCGGTCGTCTCGAAGATATATAGCAATCCGCCGTTCGCAGGCAAGGTCTCTCGAAAGGCAAGACCGACGAGCAGTTTCTCCGGTGTATCGGCCACCTCTGCTTCAATCTCACGGCCGTTCGGAAAAGAGACCACGATGATGGTCTCCTCCTTTCGATCGATCAGAAAAAACGACGCGCTCATCAGGAAAATGGCCATGAGCGCGAGCGTGACGATGCGCTTCTTTTTCTGTCCTCGATCAGTCACCGGTACGGCAGCCATAGACATTCCATCATCACAACCTGCCATGCCACACTGAGCCCAAATGCCTATAAATACAGGAGATCTAGGCCTTCTGGGTAAGCATCGTTCTGTTGACTTGGAAAAGAGCGGCAGATTAGAATGGCGCTCACGTCGCGACATTCATAATGGTCGTGACGGGGTGAACTTGTCAACCGTGTGTGTCTCTATTGTAGTGAGAAGGAGGCGAGGGTCATGGCGTTGCTGATTACCGATGAGTGTATCTCTTGTGGAGCCTGCCTGCCAGAATGTCCGAACGAGGCGATTTTTGAAACCCGCAGCGACGCGGAAACGAAGGGCCATCATGTGGGCGATGGCCAGGGAGTCGGCGATAGTATTTACGTGATTACACACGAGCGCTGCACCGAGTGCGTCGGACACTTCGACGAACCTCAGTGTTCCGCTGTCTGTCCGGTCGATAATTGCTGTATAGCTGACCCGTTGTATCCGGAAACAACGGAGGTTCTGCTCGCGAGGGCAAATGCGCTCAATCCGGATAAGGCGATTGATCCGGCAAAAGTCTGGAGCGGTGTGCGCAATTAATCATCGTTTCCCGTTCAGCGACGAAGGCCCTGCTCTTCTCACGAGAAGCAGGGCCTTCCTGTTTCTCGCAGGATGCTCAAAAAGGCCATCCTCGTTCTTCGTGAAATGTGAAACGTAAAAGGTGAAAGGTTTCAGAGGAAGAATCTTCGGCACTGCTACGTTTCACCTTTTACTTTTTACGTCTCACGCCTAACAATCTTCGTATGCCGGCGGACGGTTTCAGCATCCTGTTACAAAACGATACGGCCCTCTCCGCGACACCGCGGGGAGGGCCGTGATCGCTCACATCTCAGTGCAGCTATTACTTGATCATCAGAATCTTGCCGCCGACATGTCCCGGATGCAAGTGGCAACGATAGGTCAGCGTGTTCCCCTGCGTCGCATAGAACATATCGCTGGTTGGAATACCGATATATTTTGTTTCCCCAGGCTTCAACACCACCTGTGCCTTCATGACGGTCGGGGCCCCGGAGTTCGTCGCATCGGTCATCTCAAATCCATGGTCGGCCGTGGCTTTGTTCGTCACTTTGAGCAAGACGGGCCGACCAGGCCGAACTTTAAAATCGAGGATGGTGATAGGCGGATACCACGTCTTGAGATCTCCGATCTCAATCGCAAACAGGGAAGCATCGACATCCAATTCTTTGAACGACTGACCCACAACTGATCCAGTCTCTAAATCTCCGATTTCCACTCCGCCTGCCTGGAGCGCAAATGCTGTCGATGCCCCAGCCACGGCTATCACAAGGCCGAAGAAAATCCCCAACACCGTCTTGCCCATGACCTACCTCCTTAATAATAAGAAGAAGAGATGCGATTAGGCCGATGAATAACTCCGCCAAACCCACATTTCCCTAAGTCTATCTCACCGTACCGAAACAATTCCGTGCTCTACGAGTGCAACCTTATAAATAGCACTGCGATGAAATCGGAAGCAAGAACGTTATACCATATCTTTCCCTGAACCGGACTCATCCGAAATCCTCGTCTCGATAAGCTGCTGTCAATTCCTTCAATGGTTTACCTACTCAAGCCGCGTCTCTTGCGCCCTGGATCCGATCAAGAGATCGTACGGCGCATAGTTATCGGATAACACGACACCTGCCTCCCATGGTCGTGTTCGTTGTCCTGCCAACAAGGCAAGGGCTTCGAACGGGAGACGCTGCTGCTCAACCAATCTGTTCACATGGGCTGTGATGGTAGATCGTGTCTGTCCTTCGAGCGGCCGGCCGGCAAAAAAAATCAGATTCTCCGATCGCGCTTGAGGCGAGTTCCACGGTCCCTTGACTGCAAAGGACTCGATGAGGGGAAAGGATTGGCTCATCGTTTGCACGACCGCATTGGCCCGTAACAGGTCTCCCCCCTCGCCCGACGAGGCCAAATTTACCGCCAGGATCCCGTCCGGCGCAAGATGGGCGCGCAGCTCCGCAAAGAACTCCACCGTGGTCAGGTGAAACGGAATCATGTGCCGGGCAAATGCATCCACCCAGATCAGATCGTACGTCTGTCCGGTAGAATTCAAAAAAGCCCTTGCGTCACGTACATACACATGATGCTGGGGAGGCGGTCGATAGGAAAAATAGTCTTCGGCCATACGGACGACCACAGGGTCGAATTCCACCACGTCCAGTTCGAGTTCCGGCCATCGATGGGCGAGCCACTTCGCCAACGATCCCCCTCCATGACCGAGTATCAGGCCCCGCTTTGGCTCGGCCACCAAGGCCAACGATGCAACCATCAGTTGGCTATAGGGAAGAAATAAGGCGATCGGATCGGCCCTCCACATGACCGCATGGAAAGTCCGATCCAGGACGAGGTAACGAAAAAGATCGTCATCGCGAATTCGTACCTGTTGATACGGACTGTCTTCCTGGTAGACCGGCGCCTTCAACCTCTGGATCGGAAACCAAGCACCAGCCCCCAGGCCTGCCATGCATAAGACGAGTAGGCCAATCGCCAACGGCCGCACGGCCGTCCTACCGATCAACCACCAGATGCCAAGCCCCACTTGAATAGCGCCAAGCCAGGCGATAAGCGCCTGGCTGCCGATCCAGGATAGAAAGAAAAATGCCGTTCCCCAGGTTCCTAACAAGCTCCCCATCGTCGAGAGCGCGATCATCCGTCCGGTATGGCGGCCGAAATACTCGAGGTCCGACACAGCCAATCGCAACATGGCCGGCAGCACACCGCTCAACCCGAAGGCCGGCGGACCCAGGAGCAGCGCCGCTGCGATGCAGGGACCCCACCGAGGATCCTCAACGACTCCCGCCACCTTAAAGAGCACCGGCTGGCTCAGCCACGCGACAAGAAAGGTCCAGGCTCCGGAGAACAGCAACAGGCCTGCCAGCGCCTGCGCGCCTGGGTACCGGTCGGAAACCCAGCCGCCAAACGCGTACCCACTGCTCATGGCGGCGAGAATGACTCCGATCAATGCGCCCCACACGAACAGCGAGTTACCGAAAACCGGCGCTAAGAGCCGGCTTCCCAAAATCTCAAGCGCCATGACCACCGCGCCGGTCACCAATGCCGTGATCAAAAGGAACCATTGAGGGGGATGGGCCGACCGGTTCACACCACTCATGCCGGAACATGACCGGGGGCAACGAGACGATCCCCAATTGCCCCGCAAGCCGGCATGATTACAGACCGCCCCAGTTTTTGAAGTAGCGTAAGAGGTCGCGAACGGAGATGATCCCGACGACCTGTCCCTCCTCGGTGATCGCAAGATGGCGAATCCCATGTTCCGCCATCTTATCGCTCGCCTCATGGGCCGATCTCGCGCTATCGATCGATAGTAGGGGGCTGCTCATGACGGCGCGGACTAATGTCTCCTGCGTGGAACAGGATTCGGCCATCCCTTTGCGAACCAAATCCGACTCGCTGACGATACCGCTGTAGCGACCGGCTTCTTGCACCAACAATGCGCCGACCCTGGCGTCGCGCATCTGCTTGGCCGCCTCCAACAACGTGGTATCCGGACTGATGGTGCGCATAGTCCGTCGCATCATCACGGCAAGAGGTCGCTGGGGAGGTCTGCTCTGAATTGCCATATGCAGGATCCATCAAAATAGAGGAAGCAAATAGTACCCACCCCTCACGCACCTGTCAACGAACGGCCCAAGCCATTTGCCCTGTGCATATGGCTATGCATAACTTCGTTGCTCGTCCTCGACACCATTGCTATACTCGGCCCAGACCATTGGTTATCCAGGAGCAGAGAAAGCCATGCATATCAGCGTAATTGGAACCGGCTATGTCGGCTTAGTCACCGGCGCCTGTTTTTCAGAGTTCGGCGTCAACGTGACCTGTATGGACACCGACGCCACACGGATCGCGAAACTGGAAAAGGGTGAGGTGCCCTTCTACGAGCCGGGAATCACGGAACTCGTCGCCAAGGGAATCAGAGAACACCGGCTCAGCTTTACGACCGACATCGCCAAAGCCGTCGACAAAGCCCTTGTCATCTTCATCGCGGTCGGCACCCCACCCAAGCCAGACGGCTCCGCCGATCTGTCCTATGTGGAAGAAGTCGGCCGCGGCATCGCCAAACACATGACCGGGTACAAGGTCATCGTCACCAAATCAACCGTCCCGGTGGGCACGGGGGAAAAGTTGCGCGAGGTGATTACCGCCCATCAATCGGGTACATTCCGGTTCGACATTGTCTCCAACCCGGAGTTTCTGCGGGAAGGATCCGCCATCGAAGACTTTTTGCGGCCGAATCGGGTGGTCATCGGCGCCGACAGCGATCAGGCCGTAGCAATCATGAAAGATCTCTACCGACCGTTGTATCTGATCGAAACGCCATTCGTCGTGACCGACATTCCCACGGCCGAGATGATCAAATATGCGTCCAACGCCTTCCTGGCGACAAAAATATCGTTTATCAACGAAATCGCGACCGTCTGCGAGAAGGTGGGCGCCAACGTGCAAATGGTGGCGAAGGGGATGGGGCTCGATAACCGGATCGGCTCGAAGTTTCTCCACGCAGGACCGGGATTCGGGGGGTCGTGCTTTCCCAAAGACCTGGCGGCGCTCGTCCAGACCGGAGAGCGAGTCGGCTATCCCATGCAGATCGCCAGCGCCGCCGCCCTCATAAACGAACAACAACGGGGCCGGATGATTGACAAGATCACGAAAGAGGTCGGAGGACTCAAGGGCAAGACGTTTGCGATGCTGGGCCTCTCCTTCAAACCCAATACGAACGACCTGCGGGATGCGCCGGCCCTCGCCATCGCGCAAGCACTCATGAAGCAGGGCGCCACGGTGCGCGCCTACGATCCCGCCGCGCTGGCGGAAGCCTGTCAAATCCTGCCGGGCCTCGTGCCCTGCCAAGACGCCTATGACACAGCCCAGGGCGCCGACGCGCTGATCCTCATGACCGAATGGAACCAGTTCCGCACGCTCGATTTCGACCGACTGAAAACTCTCTTGCGCCAGCCCCTCTTCTTCGACCTACGCAACGTCTATGAGCC
>SWDM01000016.1:475985-478837 GCA_005116835.1 Nitrospira sp.
GTGACGAAACCGCCGAGACGCCACGCGAGACGGGCGCGCGGAGCCGCGAAGGAAGGAGGCATACTTGAAACAGTATGTTGACTGACTGAGAGGCGAGCCCGCCCGCCGTTAGGCTTGTCGTAGCGGCGTATCGGCGGTTGCAGTAGAAGTCTTCGTGAATAATCCGGGCTAACCTTGAGGTGCGAGGGGAGGAACGTTTGGATAGATTCCGCGTGGAAGGCGCTCGGGACCAATTGCCCCTTCGCAGGCATATCCTCGCTCGAAAGGCCAAAGAAGGGCTCGACCTTGCCAAGAACCTTTCACATGGAGCGAACTCAACGATACCCCAAGTCGAGCCGCCTCCTCTCTCATCGTGGAGAGACATCCTTCATAGGAATATGCGCGACGACCCAGCAGAATCGGTTGGCCCGTCTCACTATGGAACACAGTATAGGACTCAGCACAGCCGGCCAGAAGCAGTATTACGATGAGAACAAGACCTCTCGTCATATACTTCTATCCTTCATATTCTGCGTGAACGTTATCGGGAGCATGCCTATTTCATACGCCGAATCGTGGCGGCAGCGCGAGAGGAATCTCATTCTTGACGAGCCGACCTAAGCGGACTTGGTCTTCGCCAGGCATCTGAATAAATTCGACACCGAACTGCCGTCCCTCGCACCACCGAACTTTGGCTAATCCAACTCGGAGGGGAGTTGTCGTGTCTGGAACGAGCATTCTCATCTCGATGTAGGAGCCTGGCTCTACTTGTTTTCTGCTTTGGACAGCGCAGCCAGGAACAGACACATTGAGTACTGTTCCCTCCCCCACATAAGCTTCACCGGCAAACATAACAGGAAAGTCTGTGTGGACTCGTTCGCAGTACCGTAGTTTTGACATGGAAGGCAACTCCTTCTGGCCAGGCGATTGGGTGAGCCAAAGAGTACCACAGTCATCTTCAGCGCGCGAGATGGCCCCACGTATGAGGGGGTCCACCGTCCCTCTCACGAGCCGCAAAGTGCGGCAAGGAAGACAAAACAATGGGAGCCTCCACCCTAATCACCCTACGAAAGATGGGCATCACTAGCCACAGTAAGTTGTTGTATCTATTGAATAATATAAAATTCGTCGCTCCCTGACAAACGGCATAGAACCTGCGCATACACCGTCGTAGTACAGGAACAACTCCCAAGAAGCATGAAAGATAGCTGGAGAGTGACGCGGGGTTCGGGATAAGGAGGAAGTGAAAATGTATAAGGGCAACGTAGGGCGTCGGACATTCGGTCTGAAATACTCTGCGGGGATTGCTGCCTGCACAGTGGCCATACTGATAGCAGTGTGGCCCTCCTCTGTTACCGCCAGTACGCCGGTCTCTGAAGCCGCTAGTTCCACAGGACTGATGAGTCCTGCGGTTGTACCGGCTGGTCAGCCGGTCACAGTATTTCGCCGCATGTCTCCCTATCGCAGCGGCATGGCAAATCTGGAGGTGAAACAGGCAGTTATTCGAGCGGCACAGCGGCACCGGGTTCAACCAGCCTTGCTCCTTGCAGTAATCAAGGCCGAGTCTTCCTTTAATCCGATCGCGGTTTCTAAGGCGGGGGCGGTGGGGCTCATGCAGCTAATTCCTGAGACCGCCATCAGACATGGTGTGCATAACCTCTACGATGCCAACGACAACATCACCGGTGGAGCCAAGCATCTGCGCTACCTCCTGGATCGGTTCCACGGGAACATACCGTTAGCCTTGGCTGCTTACAACGCGGGCGAACGCAAGGTCGATCGATATGGCCAGATCCCACCCTATAAGGAAACGCAGGACTACGTCAAAAAAGTACTTGTCTACTATCGCAGCTATAAGCAGGATGGCTGGATCATGCCGCTTGCCATTGCTACTCCCTCAATCCACGCAGGCCAACCGTACTAACAGAAAAAAGTGCCCCAGCGGACGGAGGCTGTTATTTGGTTTATTTGGTTTCTCTCGTTTGTTTGGTTGAGCAGATCAACTAAATGAACAAAACAAACCAGATGAACCAGATAGACCGTCAAATGAAACGGTCCCGATCAGGATCGTTTTACGAGACGCAGCGCGAGACGCAGGGACTTTCGCCACAACGGCACACCATTCTGCTGCTGTCGCCATTCCAATAGCTCATCGAGGGCTCGTTCAGGGGTCGTAAACTTGCCGGTGGTCCGGCTGACATAGGTAGGGTAGAGAATCAGCGCCCCGGCTACGAGTTGATCGAGAGTTAGCCGGCGTGTGCGGCGTGTCAGCGGCACGAGATCATGGGTCAGCCACCACCCGGCATAAACCTCCGCGGCCTCCGCCATCGTGGGGGACCGTCGTTGTCACCGCTCAGACAGCTCCTCAAACCGCATCTGTCTCACCTCCCATAGTACCCCGTACCCGTGACATAGTGGCCCTCCTTGACCAACCACCCTAAACCGGACAGATGATGGGCTCTCTACAGTAATTACAAACTTTGTTGCTCACCCTGAGTGCCGTTGCTATACTCGGCCAGATTTTATTTGATCATCAGGAGCGCGGCAACCCATGCATATCAGTGTAATTGGAACCGGCTATGTCGGCTTAGTCACCGGCGCCTGTTTTTCCGAGTTCGGCGTCAACGTGACCTGCATGGATACCGATGCTAAACGAATCGCCAGGCTTGAGAAAGGCGATGTGCCCTTCTACGAGCCGGGGATCACGGAGCTTGTGGCCAAAGGCATTCGAGAGAATCGGATCAGCTTTACCACCGACATCGCCAAAGCCGTCGACAAAGCCCTTGTCATCTTCATCGCGGTCGGCACCCCACCCAAGCCAGACGGCTCCGCCGATCTGTCCTATGTGGAAGAAGTCGGCCGCGGCATCGCCA
>SWDM01000016.1:478937-493249 GCA_005116835.1 Nitrospira sp.
CAGCCCAGGGCGCCGACGCGCTGATCCTCATGACCGAATGGAACCAGTTCCGCACGCTCGATTTCGACCGACTGAAAACTCTCTTGCGCCAGCCCCTCTTCTTCGACCTACGCAACGTCTATGAGCCGGACCGGGTCGCGGCCTTTGGCTTTCGCCACATTTCAGTCGGAAGGCCCAGCAAGGCGCCCGCCCAAACCTCGTAACCACACCGCTACGTAAGGCGCGGCACCTCGCCGGCCTTCACCGCCTCCTGCACCTTGGGCTTGTAGCCCATCCGGTCCAAGACTTTCATGACGCGCGTCTTGAGCCGGTCATCGGCGTCGGCCAGCGCCGTGGCCAACGGCTCGACGGCCGGCTTCCCGATTTTCCGGATGATTTCCGTCACAGATTGCCGGATCTCATCTTCCTCCGACACCAGCAAGGGCACGAGCGATGACACAGCCGGTCCACCGATCTTAATCAGCGAATCGTAGGCGCGCTGCCGAACATCCCCGACTTCATCCGCCAACGCATCGACCAGGGGCCGCACGGCACGAACTTCTTTGAGCTCGCCCAGCACTTCGGCGGCATACTTTCGATTGAGCCAATGGCTATCTTTCAGATCCAAGAGCATCGCATCGGCGCGCGCCGCATTGGGATCTTTGGCGCGAATCCGAAAGCTCTTGGCGACCCGGCGGCCGCCTTCTTCCACCACACGGATGGTGGCGCCATCCCCTACTTTGATTTTCTTCAGCTCTTCGAGCGCCTCGTCATCGACGTCCAGTACGACCGTCTTGCCATCGTAGGCCAGTAGTTCGACTTCGAGCTGTTTGGCTTCAGGGTTTACCGCCACAACTCGTTCCGTGACGAGATTGAATCCGTCCTTCTTCGCGCCGCCCTTTGGACCGATCTGGATCAGCTTTGCAGGAACTTCATCCGCCATGAGGTGTACCCTTTACGTCGAATTAAAGATTACGGTGCAAATACTCAGGGGTTCAGGCTGAAGGCTTCAATCTTTAGCCTATCTACCTGAGTCAGTACCATCAGCCACCTCAGATGCCCGAAGCTGTGTGTGAGCACGCATCTTGATTTCTGAAAACCTTCAGCCTGAACCCCTTCAGCCTATCAACCTGAACCGCTAGATTACGCCTTCGCAGTCCATCCAAGACTGGCCAACACCCCTTCGACCGTCTCCTGCACCATCGTATTCTCATCTTCGAGCAACGGAAGCAGGGGGTCGATGGCTTGCTTGGCCCCGAGCCGCGCCAGCGACTCCGCCGCATTCCGCCGCACGAGCCAATCTTCATCCTTGAGCGATGCGATCAACGGATCGATTCCACGGGCATCGCCGATCTTGCCCAGCGCTTCGGCTGCATGGCGCCGCACCATCCAATTGTTACCCATCAGTCCATCGATCAAGGCGTCCACCGCCCGCGCGTCGCCGATTTTTTTCAGCACTCGCGCCACATCCTCGCGCACCGTGTGATCGGCCAAGGCTTCGACAAGCCCTGGCACCGCGCGCGCATCGCCGACACGCTCCAGCGCCCACACTGCGGCTGTCCGCACCGCGCCGTCTTTGTCTTTCAGCGCCTTCACAAGAGGATCGACGCCCCGCGGATCTCGTAGTTTCCCCAATCCTGAGGCAGCCTGTTCGCGAATCGCCCATTCATCGTCCTGCAATGCCTCGATCAAGGGGTCGACGACGGAGGGGCCGATCCGTACAATGGCGCTGGTCGCCGCTTCCCGAACGAGGACATCCTCGTCCGCCATGAGCCCGATCAGAGGGCCCACTGCTTCTTCACCCACCTGCCCCAAACTGGCGATCGCATGGTCGCGGAGCGCGTCATTCTCGTCCCTGAGGGCCCCGATTAATTGGTCGATCCGTTCAGCCTGCATCTCGTCACTCATCGTCGTCCTGTCCTCCCTGACTTCCGACAGGCGTCCCATCGAGCGCTTCCAGTTTGTCGGCGATCAACCCCGAGTTATAGGCAACCAGTCCGTCCCGATCCGTCCTCAACCGATCGAACAGTTCCTTATAGGGCCGCAACACGTCCACATCCTTCACTTTGGCCAAGGCCTCCATGGCATAGACCCGCAGGGGCCGGATGGGAATGGCCTCGATATAGAGTTGCGCCGGCCTGGCATCGCCGATCAAGCCTAACGATTTCATGGCCAGCTCCTTCACACCCGTATCTTTATCGACCCGTAACCGCTGCATCAAGGGCTCCACTGCCCGCACATCGCCGATCTTTCCCAGCAAGTCTGCGGCGGCTTCGCGGATCACCCAATCGTCATCTTCCAAATACTCGATCAAAATCTCCACGCTCGGACGCCCGATGGCCAGGAGATTGACCACCGTGCTCATACGAGCTTCTTCCCGTTCGCTCAACTCCTCGATCGCGCGAAGCCCGTCGAACACCTCATCGATGCGCTCACGTATCGCGCTCAACTTTTTGAGCGTCCGCACGGCGATGTCGCACAGGGCCGGTTGCCCCATCGCGTTGATGAACGCATCCGCCGAGCGGGGATCGAGGAGATGCTCCAACATCTTCGCAGCCATGATCTGCGCTTCCGGATCCTGATGGGTCAGCATCTCGCAGAGCGGCCCGATTGCATTCGGGATGACCCCCAGCAACTGCGAGGCAGCCAGGCGAATCTCCTCGTCCTTCGATTCATAGAGCAACGAAGCCAAGGCCGCCGCGGTCGACTCGTCCAGCACCCCCGCCATATGCTCTAAGGCCGAAGCTCCTGCCTTACGGACCGCCGCATCTTCATCCCGAAGCAAGCCGACCAGGGGCACACCGGCCTGAGGATCGTTCACACGAGCCAGCATGGCCGCCACCTCGGCTTTCAATGCAAGCGATCCAGTCTGTAACGCTTGCACCAACGCTTGCACCGCGCGAGGCCCGCCAGACAGGCACGCTGCCGTCGCCCGCATCCGTCGCCAGTCCTCTTCGTGAACCAGCTCGGAAATCAGTGTTTCGATCGTTTCTTTTGGCATGGCGCGATGACCTAGTGCGCAATCAGTGCTGAGTGCTGAGTGCTGAGTGCTGGGATATCAATTCAAAATTAAACATTTACCATTCACCATTGAGCATTGGCCTCTATATGCGTCCTGCTCGCCAGCCCACCCTACCCAACGTCTCTTTGACATGGTACCGGATGTTGTCATCCTGCTCGCGCGCCAGCAGCGCTAGCAACGGTGCAATCACGGCATTCCCAAACCGAGTCAACGCGTCGGCAGCATCCGCTCGGGTCACCGTATAACGGAGCGCTTTGATGAGAGACGGGATAGCCGCCTCGTCTCGAATCGCGCCCAATGCTCTGACTGCTGCGCCCAACGTCAGCATTTCTTCATCCCAGCGGTCGCCGCAGCCTTCGATCGGACGCGAGGTCTCCGGTCGGTCCAATCCCACCAGCACATTCTTCAGCACCGGTACGGCGCGACGATCGCCGACCAAGCCAAGCGCCTCGACTGCCAAGGGCCGCAGCCCAGGCTCTTTCATCGCCGTCATAAGAAATTCCACCGCGCGCGCGTCGCCTACCTGACCCAACGCGCGAACGGCATCTTCGCGAACCGCCCTGTCCCGATCGTTGAAGAGCACCGACAATAACGGATCGACCGCCTCCGGCGACTTCGTTTTTCCCAACGCCTCTACCGCATGGAGCCGGACCAGCCATTCCTCATGGGTCAACGCAACAAGCAGCGACGGCAGCGATGCTTCACCGATCGCGGCAAGGGCTGTCGATGCCTCCTCGCGCACGGCCTTCACTTTGTCTTGCAGCAACGGCACCAATGGCGCCACCGATTCAGGATCTCGAATCCTGCCTAACGCCTTGGCGGCGTGCATCCGCACAATCCAATCGGAGCTTGCGAGCGCCTTGACGAGCGGACCAAGCACACGGGCATCGGCAATGGTGGCCAAGACCGACGAGGCCAACTCCTGAACCGTGAGCGCCGGGTCCGAGAGACATTCCCCCAACGTCGTCATCGCCGGCTCTCCGATGGCCAAGAGAGCGCCGGTCGCGGCATCGCGCACCGCGCGATCGCCGTCGCGAAGCACGGAAACCAACGGCGCGACAGCCCTGGGATCCCGAAACGCGCCGAGCATGGTGGCAGCCTCTTCGCGAATCGCCCAATCCTCGTCTTTGAGCGCGGCGATCTGTTCGGCTACTGAATCTGCCATCTCCAACCCGCTCTCAAGAACCGTGAAAGGTAAGACATGAAAAGTGAAACGCAGAGTTACTGTAAGCAGGATGCTCAAAAAGACTGTCCAGCAAGGCCGCAGGCGAGTCGAAACCGGAGGCGTACCCTCTGGGGTACGTTGAGGATTTCGATGAGCCGAGAACGAAGCTGGCGGTCTTTTTCAGCATCCTGTTAGCTCCGGGCGAAATCTCCCGAAGGCCCGAACCGTCCTGTGTCGCCAAGAGGCATGTCCACCCTGGCATTGTCTGCCACACTTGAATTGACGATGATGTCCTCCGGCGCAGGCATCCAACCTAACTTCTCGAGCGTTTCAAGCGCCAATTGCCGCAAGGCATCCTTCGCCGTGAGTCGAACTGAGGCATAGGAGAGCACCCGCTCCCCTTCCGCAACGACTTCGGACGCTTTCGGGTCATAGAGGAATGCGATCAGCGGCTCGATCGCCGTGTCGCCGATAGTCGCGAGGGCGGCGCTGGCCTTCTCTCGCAACACGCCGTCCTTCAACAGCATGATCAAATCTGGAATGACGCGCGGATCGCGGAACTGACCGAGGGCCGTCGCCGCTGCTTCCTTGATAAAGGCATCTTCGCTGACGATACAGCCGGGGGTCGGAGTGCCATCCTGCCGAATGCCCTTCCCCTTCAACGCGTCCAGCACCGGGGGCAGAGCGCGAGGATCGCCGATCATGCCGAGCGACGCAATGGCATGCCGCTTTACCGCGCCGTCCTTCATCGCTTCGATTAAGGCATCGATGGCCCGTGGATCGCCGATTTGGCCGAGAGCGATCGTCGCGTCTTCGCGCACGGCGCGATCCGGGTCTTTCAAAGCAGCAATCAAGACGTCGACAACTTTGGCGTCCCGCACCCAGGTTCGACCGATTTGATAGTCGGTCGTCATGCCACCGAGCGCTCGGGCTGCGTGGCATCGAACCACAAAATCCTTATCCTTGAGACACTCGATCAGCGGATCGACAGAGGGCTGGCCGATAGAGATGAGCGCGGTACCGGCTGTTTCCCGCACCGTTTTCGAAGGGTCGCGGAAGAGTTTGCTCAAAACCGGGATGGCTTTCGGATCGCCGGTCTTGCCCAATGCCTCTGCCGCCGCGCTCTTTACGGCGCCGTCGCGATCGCGACAGACGAGCATGAGGGCCTCAACGGCCTTCCGGTCCTTTATTTCGCCACAGGTTTTTGCGGCATATTCTCGGACACGCCATCGTTCGTCCTTCAATGCCACGATCAGGCGATCGACCACTGCGGCTCCCAAGGAAGCCATGGCGGCCACCGCGTCGTTTCGCACGTCCATGATGGAGTCGTTAAATAGGATGATGAGCGCTTCCACCGCCTTGGCCCCGCCGATCCTGGCCACGGCCCGGCCTGCATGGGCCCGGACCGCCCAATACTCATCTTCACAGGCATGGATGAGCGCATCCAATGCGCTGGAATCGGCGAGTTCCACGAGCGCCCTAGAAGCCTCCTCGCGGGTCGCATCATCGACATCCTCGAGTGCTTCTAAGAGATCGTCAAGCGCCTGTGCCATGAATGTCGCTCCTCTACTGTCTACTGATAGTAGTTATCTCGCTGGCCGCTATGCGGGTAGGTTCGGCTGCAACGGATGAATAGGGTCTGGGTTCCTCGCCCCTCAACACATTGATCGAGCGACTGGGCGAACTCCAGCCTTCCCTCCAAGTTCACCATAAAGGGAAAATCAAATGTGAAGCTGATGAACTTATATTTGCCCGGCTTCAGCTTGATGGCACGAGATTCGGTTGTTCTGTAGGCATCCATGGACTCAGGATCCGAGGCCTGGATAGGAGGCGTGACGCCCGGCACATGCCACCAGGTCTGAGGATTGATGGTGGTGGCATCGACGGTGATCGTATGTTCCTGGGTATAGGCAGCCGGCTGACCTGCCTCAACCGGCTGGACGACCGTGGCAAACCCCAATAGCCCTCCAGCCAAACAGCAGCCTATGTACCATTTCACATGATGCATCATGCGACCTACTCTGCAGCTCCACGCGGAGCGGCAGTAAAGGCTGCCTGGAAGATTTCCTCCACCGCATGACTCTCCCATTCGGTATGGGTCTGTAATCCCAATGTCCGCATCACTGTTGCGCCGGTATCTAAGATGGAGACCGGCTGGTGGATCACGTAACCAGGTTTAATTCCTACCCCCGAAGCAATCCATGGCACCATCGGAATGGCTGCGTCAGCCTGTTCCTGGTTTGCATCCCTGCCTTCGGCGCTGAGCGACGTCACAAACAGCGTCGTTCGTTTGATCAACCCCTGCTCCTGGTAGATATCCAGCACGGAATGCATGGCCCGATCCACCGTGCGAAGGGCGTCGCGATACTCCTTCGAGGTCCAGCCTCTGGACGAACCCACTCGCCCCGCCTCAGGAAGGTGCACAACCAGGAAATGCGGCAGCGACAGGATGGCATGCCCGTATCCATGGCCGCTGGTCGCCTTTTTAAAGTATTGACGGATATAGGACACGATCCGATCGGAATTACATTCCGGCTTCAGGGGCCCGCACATCTGATAATCCGTATAGGGCTCTGGGCGCGCCAACTGATAGAGCGATTCATCCATGAGAAAAATCGCGCTGTCGCGCCCCCCGCTGAGATCGAGGTAGTCGAACAGGCTTGGGGCGCGTGGGTACCCCCGGCTAAACTCAAAGGTGTTCCAGGTGATGCCGTGCTTCTCAACCGGCATTCCCGTAATCAATGACGCCATCGTCGGCAGCCGTAACGCAGGCTTCACCGCCGTGGCAGACCACGTGACAGATCCGTCCTTGATTAACCGGCTGAGGGTCGGCATCGTGCCACCCTTCAGAGATTCTTGGCCGAGCCCTTCAAGGACAAAGAGGATCACATGTTCAGTCTGAGCCGTTGAGGCAGGAGTCGGCGCCGGCAGAGCGGCAACCGCTGCGCCTTGAGGAAAAACCAGCGAAAGCAAGAAAAGGAAGAGCGCCGATATCCGAATCGACCACCCTCGATCGAGGCTGATTAGCATGTGCACCATGTAGTTCTTTCCATTCTATTCCACGGGGGCTTCTACGCTATCATGGCCATTTCCGCCAAGGCAAGCGGGGCAAGGCCTTCCCACACGATCCACCGAGCGGGACGATCCTGGTACAACCGTCATACCAATGTTATGCTTATTCGCAACCTCGTGAGAGTGAATGAATTATCCACTGGCCTGTCAGGTAAAGGCGATGCCGGACATCCATACTCCACAGACACTCATCCGCGCGCGCGGCTCTCGCCTCGCATCGATGAGTCTGAGTCTCTTCCTCCTCTTTGCTATCCTGTCAATCTGGCCGGCACCGACGCTGGCAGAGGTCCGAGTCCTGACCGCTCTGGGTGAGCACCGAATGGGAAACCGCGACACCAGAGAAGAGGCTATCCGCCTGGCCACCGAGGCAGCCAAGCGAAATGCCTTGGAACAGGTCGCCGTCTACCTCGAAAGCATCACCATCGTGGACGGACTGGATGTGACAAAAGACGAAATTCGAACTTATACTGCTGGGATTGTCCTTGTCCTGAAGCAAACGACCAACACGACGTTAGATGGAGACACCGTTGTTGTCCGCACGGATCTGGTAGCCCAGATCGATACGGACGAAGTACGGCAGGCCATTGCGGCCTTGCGGGAGAACGAGGACGCCCGGCATCAACTCGTCGAGCTGCAACAGGAAAACGACCAGCTACAACAGGATCTCGCTGCGGCGAATCTGGCCTTGGCCCAAGCCTCGACCTCAGAACAGACACAGCAAGCGGCCCAACAACGCCAAGACATCTTGAATCGAGTGCAATCAAATGCCATGGTCTCACAAGCTTGGACCGATTGGGCGCTCGTCTCGCCGGCAGGCTACTCCTCTTCTTCCTTGATGGGGCTAGCCCAACTCCAGGCTCTCCTAAACGCAGCACAGGGCCTCTACCCCACAAGCTCGCACGTCCATATGGCTCAACAAGTGATGACCACGAGACAACCGTCAGCGCCGCCACAACCGCCTTCCCCCCCTGTGCCTGGCATAAAACCACCGACCATGCCACGCTATCTGATCACGCCGGCTCCGGGTTTTTCGACTGTTCGGCGAACGTTGAATGAATTCACGTACAAGACACAAACTGTGCCGCCGCAAGCAGCAGTAGAACAAGCGCCTGTGGCAAGACGACTCCCTCAGAAATTGGATCGGATCCATCCGCCGCCTTTCCAGCAAAGACCGCCCCTGCCCAATCAGATTCAGATGGCCCCCAAGGGGACTGGTGGCAGCAGACAGAGCGGAGAGGGGAGGTAGCGCGTGAGGAGAACAAATAATCAGTTAATTGCGGCGCTGATCACCACGGGCTGTTTGGTCTTGCTGTCGCTGCATTCGTTGGCTGCGGATTCAGGCGATATTCGAACCAACGCGGAACAATCCTTCGATCGACTCGCGCAGCACGCAGTACAACAAGACTCCCCGAAAGGGTCGTCCGGGATGCGCCATACGGTTGCAGATCAGACCGACTATTCGTCCGACCAATACCTTGTCGGCAAGGGTCAAGGGAACATGGCGAAAGGCCCCATCGTCTGCCAGCGGGTGTCGGAACTCTCAGCCCGCACCGACTTGGCCAAACAGATTCGCGTTCTCGTGAAAGAACACATGGTCGACCGGGTTCGCGAGCGGACTGGACGAGAGATGGAACAGGACATCGAACTTACCAGGGAGGAAATCGTCCAGGAATACCTCCAGGGTGTGAAGATCGTAGATCGCCACGTCGACGAAGCCAGCAAAACCTGCAGCGCCACAGCCATCATGCCCAAGAGCCAGATCCAGCCCAAGCCGGCATCAGACCACCTCGAACCCATCCGTTAGACGTGAATCATTAAACGTCAAACGTTTCGGATAAGGAGAGTACTCGTCCATCCTACGTTTCACGTTTCACAGCTCTTGGGTGCGGTTTTTCAGCATCCTACTAATCTTCCGTTGCAGTCCGTCGCCCGCATCGGGTATGTAACTCCCCCATGCCGATCGAAAACAGTTTTCAACACGACGAGATGTCACGAAAGAACCCCGGCGAGCGGATCGCTCTTCGCGATGTTGCCCTGACTACCCTGCCGGAGTCGTCAGCTGGGCTGGATACGATGGCATCACTCGGCAAGCGTCTCTCTCAAGCCGGTGTCCGTGCAATCGTCTTGCTGCACGGCTCCATCATGGGGACCGATGTCTTTGGAGTGCAGCGGTTAGATGAGCTGGGCGGCCTCAAACGTGGCTACTCGCGCGGCGTAGCGGGACTCGATGCCCTATTGGCCCTGATGCGGGAAAACAGTAACGGCATCTCCCAGCTGCCAGGCGGGATGCAACCACCCCTCGCAAACGATGACGCCACCAAGAGATTGCTCGATGAACAGATGGGGGATGCCGGAAATTTCACCAATGCCTACCTGGAACTAATGAGACAGTCGCTCAACCGAGGCCTAGATCAGCCGATCCATTGCGTCCGCGAGCTCTGGTCCTGTGAGCACCACCACCTGGGCCGTGCCCTGGCGGCTGTCTCGATGCTCGGACGTCTTCGTGACTGGGTGGAGGAGCGCAAGCTCGGCCAAGGAGATCGGATCCTCATACAGGCTCATGGACAGGCAGGGTTAGTGCTCGCTCTTGTCTCAAACCTCTTCTGTGTGACTGCGACTAGTAGCCGAAAACGGCTGCTCGACCTCTTAGTGGATTTCGCCTCGCAGAGTAATCGACCGGACAGCGCCTCAACGATCCAACGTATCGCTCCGTTGCTGGTGAACGGCACCCTCCTCAATGGAGCGATGCTGGATGTCGTCACGTTTGGCATGCCGGTACGTTACGGGTGGGATCCTTCCGGATTGGGCAAGCTGCTGCACATCGTGAACCATCGAAGCATGAGGACCGATGGCAAGACCTGGCTCTCGAAAATGGAGTTGCCCCAGATCACGATGGAAATGCCGATCGCGTGGGGGGGAGATTACATCCAAGAATTGGCCGTGGGCGGCAGCGATGCCCTGCCGACGACCGAATTGGCAAAAACAGCAAACAAAGCTGTGTGGGAAATGGTCGAACCGTTCGATGGTTTCGAACGATGGCTGGAATGTGCCCGCCGCGCCGTCCGTATCCCGAGTGAGGGGATGGGGATGCTCGCCGACTACAAAGACTCCACCGGATCATCGAATGTGCGCGACCACTACTTCGGCCACGCAGCCTATACTCGTCTCAATGCGATGCTGTTCAACACGACCGAGATCGTGCAGGCGCTCTACTCTGCCAAATAAAATACGCCTATCGATTCGCCTAACCCGCATTATTCATGAAGCTTCTGCTGCAAGCGCGGATACGCGGCTACGACGGGCAGTCTCGCTGTTCATCCCTTCGACATACTACACGAGTATGCCTCAGGGCTTCACGGCTCCTAGTGCCCGTCTCGCTTCGCGTCTGCACGCTTTCGCAACGAACCTTCATGAATAATGCGGGCTAAGGCTTGGGCTTCATACCAGCGAGATTCCTCGCGCCATGGGCAACCGCGAGAATATGGAGTTTCTCGCGATGTAGTCTTGGATGTTTCCGAGATCGGCAACGGCGGGTTCGGTCCATTCGAGGCGGGTCATTTCTTGATGAAGCGCTTCTTTACGTCTTCGTGGGACACCACTCTCCCTTCATCGGCAGCTTGAATCCCGGCTTCGATCTTCTTACGCACGTACACTCCATACATAATATCGTCCCATGTCGCCTTGTCCGGCAATTTCTTGACCATTTCGAGCGCCTGTTTCTTCGCAGTCGGCATCGGTCACCCTCTTTTTGTTATGATTCCGCTAAGTCTAGGCTGCGCCTAGCGTGGAGTCAAGAATCACGCTGCTGGGCAGGCTCCTTATCCCTCTCTTAACTGCACCGCCAGCGGCTCCCACGAAAATATGCCGTCCAGGTAGGCATGGCCGTTCGGGGTCGTAGCAACGAGTTCAATGGATTCATAGACGCTGATCGTCGTACCGCTGCCGGCTGAGGCAGAGACTTGCATCGTGAGGGCCGCGCTCGGCGCTGGTGACGCAATGTCCTGGTGCGTCCGTAATTGTTTAGGTGAAGCGAGCAGATTCACAAACTGAGCTGGGGGCGCCTGGCGAAACTCGCCATCATAGGTCACCCATAACCGCACGGCGGCCGACACATGGGCATACCACTCGTCTCCCACCGCGTTTGCTTCGACCCAATTGAACAGGGTGTTCACCCGCGACATGATCGAGACCGTCGTCGGTTCCATCGAAGCGGGAATCTGCAACAGAGTTGTGTAGCCCGCGTGGACATATCCAAGCGTGTCCCAGAGCGTAGGATTCGCACCGACGCGAGCCTGGACCGATTTATTCGGCAGCACATGCTCCACATAATGGGGATTGGCAGCAAGACGGAGATAGTGTGTATCTTCGAGATATTTGATCTGATCGAGTTTACACAGCGTTTCGTCCCGATCGCCGAATCCGATGGTGTTCGGCGCCGAGACACTATCCGCCCCGGTAAAGATCAGCTTGCTCCAGCCGATCGGCGCAATGCAGCTGGCGCTTGCCGACCCATTCAGCTTCTCCAGCACCGCCACACGGCTCTTGATGTCGCTGAAGACCGACTCCAGCCCCTCTTTCGTTCCACGAACCCGCTCGACCAACAGGGTCTTTTCAAGTTTCCGCTGGTCTTCGAGTTGCCGCACAAACGAGTCTGTCTGCCGATCGAGTTCCAATACTGGTGCCATCGGATCCCCCTTTTCATGTTCATGGAATGCCCTCTCTGCCACACATAGAAACCAGGAAGAGATCAGCAAGAGGGATGCCCTCCTAACCCCGCGTAAACTGGCCCTGGATAAAGGCTAGCTGAAGGCAGGTACAGACTTATGGGACAGGTTTGAACGCGCCTGCCAGGCGTCCGATCAATGACGAAAAGAGGATCGGTGAACCAGCGAAGTTAATCCAAACAGCAACGGTTAAAGCCCTCTCGACTTGACCTACTGACTCAGGTAGATTCCCCCAGCACCCATTCTTAGCTAGGCCTCCCTGCTCACTATCGGGAGAATGCACCTTGTCAGAATTGAGAGCATCGACGGCGATAATCCTATCCCTCGTATCTTGCCTGGCATGGTCAGGATGTGCTTCCGATCCCACACCACATACATCCGTCGAATCCTCTCAGACCCAGAGGCTTGAGGATGTCATTCCCCTGACTTCGGCCAATCTCCGCGGCCACAAGATGCTATACGACGAGGGCTGGTACGTCATCACGTCAAGCAAGAAGGCCCTGGAGTATGCAAAAGAAAAGTCCATCCGCTCATCCCGTGCGGCCATCAAAAGAGCTTCTCGACGGATAACCGGACACTCGTCCGAGTACACCTCCACGCTCGGCACGGATCTCCAACGATCGCTTGAAACGGGAAAATCGTTGGTGCAATCCGGCACGGAACGCAGCGAAAATATTCTCGACGACACCCGCTCACTCACGGAAGCCGAGTGGGCCTATGCGACCCAGCACTTCGGTGAGGCTTGGGAGAAATTCATTCATGGCAATCTGTCGCTCGGCGAACGGACGCAACAGGATCGTGAGGCGCTGCTAGCGCTTCCAGGCCATGAATTCGATTCGCTGAAACAGGACTTCAGCAATATCTGGGACATCGCCGAAGCCCTGCATGAAAACTTCTCGGGGCGGATACAGGTGTCGTGGGACGCCGCATTCCAACAAGCAGGTCGGGATTTTCGCGCGGAGTACGAACGGTCGGGTGAACAACATAATACATTGATGGCACTCGGGCCCATCCTCCAGGGCTACCTCAAGGCGCTCTACCATGGCGGCCTTGCTCCTGCTGCCAAGGCCATCGTACGCGGGGGTGCCAAAGGAACAGGGGCTGCGACAGGCACAGTATTTCTTCCGGTTGCTGCAACCTCCGTCGTGGCAGGTCGAACGATCGAAGCCGCTGGTATGACCCTGTTCTATACGGGGAAAACCGGCATCAAGCTGATTTCACCATCGGTTGAAAGTGGCTTACTGACAAGTCTGGCCATTCTCTCACTCGGAGCCGTGCCGGTGACCGCTGTAACCGGAACGCTGTTAGGGGCCGTTAATCAAGTGGCCTTTACAGTAGGAGGACCGGCTGTTGGCATTGGGGAGGCCGCGTCGCTCGCCACGCTCGACACCGGCAAGTACGTGGGATTCATGACCTACGATGCCATCTCGGTGACGACGAAAGTCGTGATCAATCAAGCCAGCGCCGGAGTCGTGCTCGGATATAACGCTCTTTCCGCCTTGCCCGCCCATCTCTTTATGGGCGCAGAGGATGTGGCGATCTTGCTCGCGTGGGAAGGGCCTAAGCTCCTCATCGTCAGTGTGACTGGGCGGGTGAAATCTAAACAAGGAAGAGCGGAATCATCAGCGGGCGATCTTCCTGCTGGAACTGTCATCGATCTCAACCAGCTCCGGGTGACGGAAGGAATGAAGGTCAAGGTTCTGTCCGAAGACCCAAACGCGATTCGCGATGTGCTCCAGCAACTCCCCTGCGACCTAAGGGATACCGATGGCCCATGCACAGAAAAATAATGTGAATCGGGTAAGCCGAAGCGTTGCGGTCCTCATCGCAGCGATCATGCTCGGAAGCTGTACAACTCCCGATACAGCCGATGATCCATTGAAGCACTCAAAGAAATTAATCGCTGAGGGTCATGTCTCGCTTTATAACAATGGCGCCTTTCGCGTTCCTCAAACCTCGATCCGATTGATTCCTCCTGGCCCAGACGCCTGGGAACTCGCCGGCTCACTCATGGGACTCCGCGCACGGCAGGCTTTTCTGCTCGCCCTTACCAAGGCCAAAGAGTCCGTCACAATTCTGGCAGAGGGCACCACCCTCAGTTTTCGCATTGCACGGGGCATTCACCAAGCCACTGACACGTTAACGGGCGAGATTGCCAAGGCCACTCGTGAGAATAGCACGCTGCTGGCCTACCGTTCCTGGCAGGATGCGAAGGGTATTGTCGGCAAAGGGGTATTACCTTGACTTGAGTGACCCCCCTAGGTTGTAGTTGGGGGCCATGGAGTACCCACGAACGGCAGCCGAATTCAACCGCCAGTTCTCCACGGAGGAGGCCTGTTGGGACTACCTG
>SWDM01000016.1:493349-509629 GCA_005116835.1 Nitrospira sp.
TATTTTCATGTCATGTAACCTATCGTTTCTCACTCATTGTCAAGACCATATGCTGAATTGTTGGTAAACATCCGTAGATGCATGAACCCGGTGATGAAACAGCTTCCTAAACTGTGGATCGGGCGTTCAAGTTTTTCTCCACCTTTTCACTTGAGTGGCTGGGATGATTCTTTCAAGCTCGCTATCTCTTCGGGGATGGGGGCTGATTGACCTTCCACTGCGCGCGTCATCCTAATCCCTCATTTCACGCTCAAGGGTAGCCTGGTCGGTCCTCGATTGCGCACGTCGAACGAGCACATTCTGATCGTGCGCGTTCCGCGAGCAGGAGGACGGCCAAGCTACCCTTCCCATCCTTCGGAGGCCGCGCGTTGCGCGAGCACAGAAGATCATCAGCCTCCATCACCTTCTCTCACTTCTTAAAGATCACCCTCGGCTCCGTCATATTCTCAATCAAGACCGCGACCAACTCCCACCCGCTCGCTCCAAACGCATTCAGCACGGTTTGCATATTCTGGCGGCGACAACTCTACGGTGTCAGACCTCTTTGTCTACTCCAGTGCGTGTTTCAGACTTTGCATCATTTTCACGCCCACACTTCCAACAAGCGGTAAACAGACCAACATGCCCCTCCCCACATCCAGCGCAAACCCACGTGGGTCGCTCGACTTCATCTCCACTTGCTTGTTCTTGTAGAAGTTCTTTGGCTCGATCAAAATCAGCATCGTTTACCACCCACAATTCCGGAAACACCTCAACAAACGGAACTTCACCCGCCAGACTGGATCCTTGCTGATTTCTTATCGTGCAGTGGATATCGCCGGTGCTCAGAAGCTCCTTGAGTGACTCAACCTCGACTAAGTTTTGAGAGACAAAGAGTCGTTTCATATGTCTCCTTACTCTTAGAACAAAGATGATCTCAACTGCGGCTGTCGAGCGAGATTCCAGATGCGCCATCGAGCTCGCTCGTGACATCTTCAGGGATAGGGGTTGATTGATCTTCCACTGCGCGTAGCTTATTCATTCGCCCACCCAAGAGCACGCTGAGACGTGCCATGAGCCCTGGCGAGGGCCTTCAAGTTCGCCAAACCTCAATTCAAGGGAGTGGCCGAAGCTGCCCTTTACTGCGCGCAATTTTCTCACCCGCCCACCCCTGAGCGCGCCGAGACGCGCTCTTGTTCCAGGCGAGCACGATGATCTAATTGATCTATCCAAGCTTGCTTGTTCTGCTCTCTTGGAAGGGCACCCATGTTGGTCTATGTGCGGCCGTCGAACGAGGCCCTTCTCAGGGCGCGCGTTCCGGGAGCACAGGACCTACGTGGGTGTCATTCCATCCTCTTCATCGTGCGCGTTCTGCGAGCAAGAAGGGCACCTGGCCGCTCCCTTCCCATCCTCTGCTACGGATGCGCCACTCTCCAATTATGCCCAGTGCCCAAATCCACTTTCAGCGGCACCGACAATCCCAGCTTCTTCCCCGTCGCCTCCATCTCTGTCTTTACCAGATGCTTCGCCTCCTCCAAGTCCTTCTCCGGCACCTCGAAGATCAACTCGTCGTGGACTTGCAAGATCATCTTGGTATGGGGCATCTCGTGGCACAACATATTACTCACGTTGATCATCGCCACCTTGATGAGATCCGCAGCTGAGCCCTGGATCGGACTGTTCACAGCCATCCGTTCGCCGAATCCGCGCTGCACCGGATCGCCACTCTGCAACTCTGGAATCGGACGACGCCGTCCGAGGATTGTGGTTGTGTAGCCCTTCGTTTTGCCTTCTTCGATATTCCGGTCCATCAAGGCGCGCACGGCTGAAAATTTCTCAAAGAACGTCTCGATGTACTTCTTCGCATCCCCTTGCGACACGCCGATGTTCTGAGCGAGACCGAACGGACTGATCCCATACACAATGCCGAAGACCACCGTTTTGGCCACGCGTCGCATGTCTCTCGTGATTTGACTGGAATGCAGGCCGAAAATCTCCATGGCCGTCGCCATGTGGATGTCTTCCCCCTTCGCAAATACGGCGAGCAAGCGCGGGTCTTGCGAGAGATGCGCGAGGATGCGCGGCTCGATCTGGCTGTAGTCGGCACAGAGCAGGGTGTGGCCTGCCGGCGCGATAAAGGCTTCTCTGATGCGTAATCCGTACTCACCCTTCACCGGAATATTCTGCAAGTTTGGCTCCGTCGAGGAGAGCCGTCCGGTCGCCGCGACGGTCTGGTTAAGCGACGTATGGAGCCGCTTGGTTTCCAGATTCACCAACTCCGGCAGTGCGTCCACGTAGGTGGACTTAAGTTTGCTGAGGCTCCGATAGTTCACAATCTGCGCGGGCAATTCGTGCTGCGTCGCGAGATGCGTCAACGTGTCTTCATCGGTCGAGTAGCCGGTCTTGGTTTTCCTGATCGGCTTGAGACCCAGCTTCTCGAACAGCACCGTGGCAAGCTGCTTCGGTGAATTGATGTTGAACTCGCCGCCGGCCGCCACGGCAATCGTCTCCATGATCTTGTCGAGATCCCGTTCCAATTCTTTGCTCAGGACGCGCAGACCCTCAACATCCAATAAGAACCCGTTCCGCTCGATCTCGGCCAATACCGGCACCAGCGGCATTTCCACATCGGCGAAGAGCCTGAGGCTGCCCTGTTCCGACAATCGTTCCGTCATGGGCTGGGCGAGCTTGGCCAGTACTGACGCAGCTTCCGCTGCCTCCTCGCACGATCCTGTATCTTCGTCGAACAGGGATTGAGGCGCGGCGCTGTGAGTGTGTCCAGTCCCAAGCCGATGGCCCAGGACTTCAAACGCAATCGTCTCAAGCTGGTGATCGCGGCGATTGGGGTTGAGCAAATAGTCTGCCACCATCGTATCCAGATAGGGACCAACGAGGGTCAGGCCGATACGGTGAAACACCAGCAAGGTCGCTTTCAGATCGTGCACCACCTTGGTTCTCGTGGAGTCATGCAGCAATGCAATGATGGGCCGCATGTAGGCATGAACGTCGAGCGGAACGAAGGCGGTCTTATCCCCCGTAGATAGCGCCATCCCCTGCACATCAACCTGCCCGCCAGACCCAGGAGAGAGCAAACAGTGCAGACCGAGAGCGCCACCTTTCGGCAAACTCTCGACAAATCGCTGGGCGGAGGGTTCATCCTGAAGGAGTTCCACCTTCACATGATTCGTCTCAGCTGGTGCAGCGGCAGACTGAAATGACTTAAGGAGTGTGGTGAACCCCAGCTCACGCAACAAGTCGATCAGCTGATCCTGATGCGGCGGCTTCACATGATAGGTCTCGGGATCGAATGTCACAGGGCTATCTAATTGGATGGTCGCCAGCCGCCGGCTGAGTCGGGCATTCTCGGCCTGATCGATCAATAGAGCCTTGATCCGAGGCGGCGTGACCTCTTCGACACGTCGCAAGAGTTCTTCGATCGTGCCGAACTGGGCGATCAGCTTCATGGCGGTTTTCTCGCCGATGCCCTTCACGCCGGGAATATTGTCTGCCGCGTCGCCCATGAGCCCCATAATCTCCACCACTCGCCCCGGCTCCACCCCGAAACGTTCCTGGCATTCCGCTTCTCCAAGCCAGTGATCTTTTACCGGATCGTAGATCCGCACGTGGGGCGTCAGGAGCTGGAGCATGTCCTTGTCGCCGGTAACGATGACGACGTCGAACCCTGCCTGCTCAGCCTGGTGCGCAAGCGTCCCGATCAAATCGTCCGCTTCATACCCTGCCTGACGGACGGCAGGAATGTTGAGGGCATCCACCACTCGATGAATGTAGGGGATCTGGGCGCTCATGCCTTCCGGCATCGGCGGTCGCTGCGCTTTATAGGCCGTGAACTCCGCGTGGCGCAGCGTCGGCCCCTTTTCATCGAAAGCTACGACGAGGCCATCTGGCTTCTTCTCTCGAAGAATCTTCAGCAACGTCGTCGTAAAACCGAGGATCGCGTTGGTCTGGAGGCCTTTGGAATTATTCAGGGCCGGAAGGGCAAAAAACGCACGATAGATATAGGCGCTGCCGTCGATCAGGTAGAGCGTCTTGCGGCTGGGCTCGGTGCTCGGCATGGGAGGGCTAGTCGGCTGTGGAAAAACTCAGCTTATTCATCAACCACCACTGAAGTCTTCCATATGGCACTGATTTCAAAATAGCTGCAGGATGCTCAAAAAGGCCGTCCAGCAAGGCCGCAGCGAGCGAAGCGGCGAGGCGTACGCTTCGGTACGTTGAGCCTCTGAGCGACGCGAGAACGCCGCTGGCGGACTTTTTCAGCATCATGCTAGGGGCCGGGGGCCAAGGTCAAGGGTGGCTTATCGAACTGGCGGCGCATGCCGTTGATAACACTCAACAGGGTCGGCTGGCCGACCATTTTGGCTTCCAGTTCACGCTTTCTTGGGAAATCCATGAGCGAGATACCGATCAACATCGTCAGCAGGCCCTGTCCGGGCAAAAACAACATGGCGAAGCCGGCCAGGAGAAACACGACACCGATGATGTTCTTGAGGACCAACCCCAACCAACGCAGCACCGGATGATGGTCCTTCATCCAATGGCGGGGCGTACGCGTATCAAAATAGTCTGCCGGCAAACGAACTAAAATCAGGGGGATGGCAATCAGCGAACCGATAAATCCGACGACCGACGCTACGGTGAGGCCGATGAGTATATCGGCCGGAATCCATTCCTGGACCTTTGCGAGTAAATCCTGGATTATTGAGAGAAAGCCATCCATGCCCTGCGCATCCTAGCATGCGACCTGGGGGCACTCAAGCCAGCGATCGCGCCTCAGCGAGTGTTTACGGGATATTTCTCAACGGGCTATAATCTCACTACTATGTCGAGTCGTTCACCCTTCACAGCGCAGATCGGTGGCTTGCTGGGGATCGGGGCTCTCAGCATGGGGCTCTGTTTAAGTCCCTCTTCTATCTACGCATCGGATGAGCTTCAGGTCGGGATTAAGAAAAAAGGCCTTGGCAAGGAAGTCGTCATCACGCAAGGAGCGCGCGAGTGGTTCATGCTGATCGAGGTGACACCGGAAAACTCCGTGGTTCTGCGGCAGGAAAAAGATCACGATACGTATCTCGTGGACGAAAGTGAAACACATGACCGCCCCATGACCACGGGAGAAGTCGATGCGGCCATAACCGATTATGTGAACAGCGTCAAGACACGCGCCAAGAAGGAGTAGTCACCGACCATGCCAGCTCAACCCAAGTTCGTCATCTTCGCCCATCACGCCACCTACGATACGCTGCACCAGGTCGCGACCCTCGGCCTCACTGCCGCAGCGATGGGAAAGGACGTGATCGTGATCTTGCTGTTCTGGACGATCAAAAAGCTGGCCGAGGGAAAAATCGACCAGATAGACTTCCCCCCCGAGTATGCCGCCTCAGCCGAAGAAGTGACGCGGCTCTTGAAGGAAAAGAAGGTGCCGAAGATTTCTGAAATGTTTCAGGACGCCAAACACGTCGGGAAATTTCGTCTGATCGCCTGCAGCGCAGGTCTGGAATACATGGGAGTGGACAGCGCCGACGTCGAAAAGAATGTCGATGAAGTCATGGGGCTTCCTGCCATCATTGCGCTGGTCTCCGACGCAGAAACGAAGCTCTTTATCTGAAAGTATGATTTGGTGATCTGGCGATCTCCTGAAGTGATCAACTCCTCACTTCACTAATTCTCCAATTCGCCAAATCACCAAATTGCGATCGAGTTTCAGCGTGACCGCTTCACTCCTACTCGATCGCAGTATTCAGTGAGTTTGCACTTGCTACAGAAGGGCGAGACCGGCTGGCAGAGGTGCTGCCCGTAGGGGACAAGCAAATCGTTGAAGGTAATCCAGTGTTGTGCCGGCAATTTTCGGCGTAGCGCCTGCTCGGTTTCTTCCGGTGTCTTTGTCTTCACGTAACCCCAGCGATTGCTGATGCGATGCACGTGAATATCCACGCAGATACCTGGCTTGCCATAGGCGACCGTCACGACCAAGTTCGCCGTTTTCCGGCCGACCCCAGACAGGGTAACCAATTCCTCGACGGAGTCGGGAACTGCGCCTTCATAGACATCCAGCAGGCGACGGCAAATAGCATGGATGGATTTGGCCTTGGTCCGGTAGAAGCCGACAGGATAGATCGCACGTTCGATCTTCTTGAGCGGAAGAACCAGCATCGTGGCAGGCTGATGCGCCAGCGCGTACAGCCTGGTGCTGGCCTCACTGGTCGTCTTGTCTTTGGTCCGGAGACTGAGGAGACAGGATATGAGGATGCGGAAGGGATCCCGATTCGACTCGCGCGCCACTACGCCGAGGACCGGCTCCTCCCACTGCCGAATCTCGCGCTTCACGATTCGAAGCGCGGCAGTGATCTGATCCTGGCGCATGGATAGGGGTAGATGACAGAGGCCCTTAGGAGGATGCGATCAACCGAACGGGCGAACCAGTGGGAGGTTACTCTGGCTTACGCTTCGACAACCACTTTTGACGCCGCCGCTGTGCTTCGCGCTCCTTGGCTTTTTTCCTGACGCTCGGCTTCTCGTAAAACCGTCGGCGCTTCAGTTCGCGGAAGAGTCCTTCCCCCGCGAGTTTCTTCTTGGCGACTTTGAGGGCTTTCTCAACGTTATTATTGAAGACTTTGATTTCCATTCTTGCTGTCTACGTACTTTCCCAGGCGATGCCTGTACGGATTTTTTCTTCGTGCTAGCCTGACCCCAACCAGGGTCCGGAGTGTAACATAGCCCCCTCAGTTCCTCAAGGCGGTTCGTCAATTGCTGAATCCGATCGAGAAGAGACAACTTAAGCCGTTGATTACACTGAATCTTTATGTTTTCTTCGACTGTGTGCCGTCCTGCATCGGCAGCGGCTATCGCCAGCATCAGTCCCACAGCGAGATCGGATCGAACGCGAGGTTTTACCCCCGCTGAGCAGGCATGAAGCAACACTCCGGCCTCCAATGCCTGTTCAGCTATCTCAAGAGGAATCTCTGTCGCCAGATGGAGCGCGGACGACAAAACGGCCTGACGAGTCCGATCTGTATTCCCCAGCTTTGTTGCCTGGATAAATCGCTGATAGGCATCACCGTCTGCCTGCATCAGCTTACGAAGCCGCCGGCTGATCTTACTCAGGCGATCTTCCGTTCCTCTCTGCCGACTGAGGCGCGCTCCCATGATCCCCAGCGAAGCAGCGAGAGCACCCACCAAGGCTGCAACCGCGCCGCCGCCTGGGATGGCTGTCGCCGCCCCCACCGCATCCAGAAACTCTGCAAGGGATTGCGCCTGAACGTCGGCTGCCCCCTGTTCGCGAGAGGGGAGCGCGCGGGCCGACTGACCGAACAACCGACTCTCTACCCTTGCCTCCAGTACTTGCGAGTCCGCGAACTGCTCGAGTGCCAAGTGATGCGTAGCGGCCTGAACCAGCGCTGCTTGAGGGACAAGCCCGATCAATTCACTCCCCGCAACCTCCACCCCTTGCTCGGCTGCCAGAACTCGAACCGCTTCAAACGCAACATGGATCGGCGTGATGATGTAATCGGTAAGATTCATGGCGACCTGAACCAGCCGCCGGCTGGCTAACGCTACACCGATTGCTTTGAGGTGGGGCAATCCCCCACTGGATTGGCGAATGTCTTTCGCGATAGATCGGGCCAGCGCCAGATTCGTCGAGCGGAGATTTACGTTAAAGGCGATCAAGGGAGGTCGCGCGCCGATTGCCACGGCGCCGGCTGTTTTATGCAGATCGGGAGGGCCGAAATCAGGGGTCCAGTCCGGATCGGATGCCATGCGGAAGGCTAGGCCTTGAAGCCCTCCCCGGCGGACCGATTCGAGCGGAGCATGATCACGGTGTAGCGCCGCCTGTTCATAGAGGAAGACCGGGATCTCCAGCTCTGCTCCCACCCGGCGCCCCACCTGTTTTGCCAGATGAACACAGTCCTGCATCGTCGCGCCACGCAGCGGCACGAAAGGCACGACATCCGTGGCCCCCACCCGTGGATGGACGCCCTTGTGCTTCCGAAGATCGATAAGATCGGTCGCCACACGAATGGCGCGAAAGGCCGCCTCAGCAACTGCCTCCGGTTCGCCGGCAAAGCTTAAAACAGAGCGATGGTGATCCCGATCCATCGTCTGGTCCAATAGCCAGACCCCCGGCACGGACTCGACGGCGTTCACCAGCGCACGCACTGTCGTCTGGTTTCGGCCCTCACTGAAGTTCGGCACACATTCTACGATCTGCTCCATACCTGCCTTATCAAGAATCGAAACAGAGAAGCCGGAGGTCTGATTGTCATCCCTCCGGCTTCTCACTCCTTACTGAATCTCAATCGGTCCGATTACTTGGTCTTTCTGACAAAAGCTTTATAGATCGTTCCCGATTTTGTTTGTTCTTCTTCGAGCCCGACCATCTGATGGCCGGTCGTGTCACACCAGGCCGGCATATCCTTTTTTATGCCTTCGTCGTCCGAGACGACTTCAAGGATCTGGCCCAACGTCAGTTCCTTGACCTTCTTCATCGTCATAATAATCGGCATCGGACAAAAATATCCGAGCGTATCGAGCTTCACATCGGCGCGCATCAGAGAGTTCCTTTGTTCAGTGCTGAGATCTGAGTGCTGAGACAAGTGAATTCGTTCGGCCGCACTCAGTACTCAGCACACAGCTCTCGCGTCTAGATAAAGAGATTCACGCTGCCTTGTTTGGCTTCCGCGAGGTAGGTGGTTACCCCCGCGAACTGATCGATACCGTCGATCAGCGTATCTTTTGTGATCCCCATCAACCCCATGGTGGTCGTGCAGGCAATAAAATGAACCCCGAGATCCAGCGCCGTCTCCATCAGTTCCGGCACACCAGGCATCCGGTTCTGCTGCATGACCTTCTGCATCATCTTCGTACCCAGTCCCCAGAAATGAAACCGCGAGAGGGGAAGGCTATCGGCGCCTCCCTTATTCAACATGCCGAACATCTGACGCAGCCAGTCCTTGGCAGAGCTGGCCGCCCCTTTCCGGCGAATCGCATTGAGACCCCAGAAGGTAAAAAAGACTGTGACCTTCATGCCCATCGCAGCGGCTCCTGTGGCGATGATGAACGCCGCCATCGCTTTGTCCATATCGCCGCTCAACAATACGATCGTCACCCTGTCAGTCTTAGCAGTCTGTAGGTTTGCCAGCGTTACAGCCGGATCCATCTGCGCGATTGTCATAACACCCTCTTTCTCCCCAGGCCCATATGAATGTGGCGATTTCAATGGGAATTTGACTATAGTCTCCGCCTCTTTTTCTTGTCAAGGAAGGGGGGAGATCAGGGAGCTGCCAGACCATCCTTCTTGCTCGCAGAGCCCTCACGATAAAACGGTGGTCGCTCGATGCGCGCAGTGAAGGACAGTCTGGCAACTCCCTGAGCAGATGTGATGTAAGGGAAAGGCCCTCGTTGATTGTGCGCAGGATAGAGCAGACTCGGCCACTCCGTTAAAAGGGGTATCGGGAATTGACGCCGACCGGCTTGACGTTCCATGGCCTACTCGCTATAGTCACGAACGAGCTGCAGGCCGAACCGGTCCTCTCACGTACCTCCTTCCTCTGTCGATGAACAGCGACCTCATTACCGAAATCAAACCCTCCAAAAGCGCCCCACTGTTTGGCTTTTGGTATCCTGCTTGTCTGAGCAGTGAACTCGCCCCTAACAGCCTGAAGGGGACCATTCTGTTGGGCCTCCCGATCCTGGTCTGTAAGACGTCACAGGGCGCGGTGGCAGCTATGCGCGATATTTGCCCCCATCGTGGGATGCCGCTGTCCTTCGGTAAAATGGAGGGCGACTGTGTCGAATGCGCCTACCATGGCTGGCAGTTTGATCAGGCGGGCCGTTGCCGGGGAATTCCTGCGCTCGTCGAGAACTCCCCCATTCGCGTCGACAAGATCGGCATCACTACCTATCCCTGCCGCGAACGGGACGGCTATGTGTGGGTGTTCGTTCCCGACCCTCAACGACCGGATCAGACCATCCCTGACGTGCCTCCGCTGTCGCTCCCCTCAACTCCCTATCGGATGATCCATATCTCGACCTTGCTGGATTGCACGATCGACGATGGCATCGTCGGCTTGATGGATCCGGCACACGGCCCCTTTGTGCATCAAAGCTCCTGGTGGCGCACCAAGGCAAGTATGCACGTCAAAGCTAAGACCTTTGAACCGATCCCCAACGGCTTTCGGATGGTGCCGCACGCCCCCTCAACGAACAGTGGACCCTACAAACTCCTGAACCTGTTTTACGGCGGGCCGCTGACGACAACCATCGACTTTGTGCTGCCCAACCAGCGATTCGAGTTCGTCCAATGTGGTTCGCTCTTTGTATCCAGCCGCGCCACCGTCACACCAATCAGCGATCAGCAATGCCGCATCGACTTTGCCGCGGCCTGGAACTGCCTCAGCTGGGTTCCATTTTCCAAGACCATTTTTCGTTATTTCGCGAATATTTTCATGACGCAGGATCGAGAAGCGATGGAACGCCAGGCGGTGGGCTTACGCTATAAACCGGCCCTGATGCTCATTGACGACGCAGATACACCGGCGAAGTGGTACTACAAGTTGAAAGCCGCACATCTAGCGGCAGCGCAAACCGGACAGCCCCTTGACCATCCGCTCAAAGAACGAGTCACGCTTCGCTGGAAAAGTTAAACGCGCTGAGGACCAGGGTGGGCCATTGCACCGCTAGGAACAAACCCTATCTTGCTTTCCTCTTTTCGGCGATCGTTCTTTGCGCGCAATCCTTCCCGGTCTTATCGGCCGAGGACCGGCGCTTGGCAACAGTGCCGGCCCTGACTGTGCTCGCCGATGGACAGACCGGGACTATTCACTACATCGTCCTTCAAATCGAGAAAGATCCTCGGCGTGTGGGACCGACCGTCCAATTCAACGAAATACACCTGGGCGGCGGCTCGATCGTCAGCGAAGACTGGAAGGAAGGGGTCAGGCAAGCCGTCGTGGCTGCCACAAAGGCAGTGAAAGAGGACGGACGAGAGTGGGTGATCACCGTCAAGAACCGGTCATACAATAGGCTGACCGAGGGGGCGAGCGCCAGCAGCGCTGTCGCAGTCGGCATCCTGGCAGCCTGGCGCGGCGATAGCATCAAATCCGATGTCGCCTTGACAGGAAAAATCATGCCGGACGGTCAAATCGAGCCGGTAGGTGCGATTCTCGCAAAAGTCGAATCGGCGGCCCGCGCTCAGTTTAAGACCGTGCTGATACCTCAAGGACAACTACCTACAGCTGACGGGGATCTCTCCCAGTTGGCAAGCAGATGGAACATCAGAATCATCGAAGTAGCCACGCTGGAGGAAGCCTATCTGCTCATGACGACGTCCGTGCGCTAGCAGATGCAGGCCGTTATTTTGTTTATTTGGTCTGTCTCGTTTATTTGGTTGAAAGATGCTAATCAGATGAACCAAATCAACAAAACAAACCAGGTTTCTACCGTGCCACAACGATTTTCCCGCAGCCTGCTAGCGGCTCAGCTTGTACCTGTCGGCGCTAAGAGCTCCATCGCCTGTTCAATCTGAGCGCGGGAACCGAGCAGCACCAAGATATCGCCTGCCATCAGCTGAGTCTTCTCAGACGGACTTGTTTGCGTCACCCCAGCGCGTGTGCACGCGATCACCGAAACGCCCGTGCGCGATGGGAGAGCAATCTCTTCCAACGTCTTGTCCCGTGCGGGAGAATCGTCGTCGATGCGGCAGGTTTGAACTTCCGCATCGTTCAAGGTTCCGTCACGAAGGTGATGCGAAAGCGCCGGGGACTCGCTGCGGCGAAGCAGCGCGTACCCTTCACGGCGAACCTGTTCTATTTTTTGCAATACAAAGTCCTGCGGCAATTTGTAGGTGCGAAGCACCAAGGCAAAAATCTCGATGGAGGTTTCAAACTCCTCCGGCACCACATCGTCCGCGCCGAGTTGGTGCAGCTCCTCCAATTCACGCAGGTAGCGAGTCCGCACAACGACATGGAGCTTGGGGTTGAGTCCCTTGGCGATCTGCACGGCTCGCCGGGTGATAAACGGATCCGACATGGCGATGACCAGCACCTTTGCATCCTCGATCCTCATGTGCCGCAGCACATTCGGATTCGTGGCATCGCCGTAGTAAATGGGCACCCCGTGTTTCGCTTCGCGGCTCACGATATCGCCATCGAGATCCAACGCGAGGTACGGGATGTTCGTATCGCCGAGGACTCGGACGAGGTTCCTTCCGTTCAATCCATACCCCGCAATAATGACGTGATCCTTCATCCGAATCTGTTTTCCTTCGGTCTGCAGGACGTGGGCGGTCGTACGACCGGGCAGCCAATGGCGAAGCCGCTGCCAGGCCTCCACCCGGCGAGCCATGTGCGGCGACCACTTCATGAAAAACGGCGTGACGATCATGGAAAGCACGGATACAGCGAGAAAGACCTGATACGGATCGCCTCGAAAGAAACCGGTCTCCTGCCCTTGCTGCGCCAGCAAAAAACTAAACTCCCCGACTTGAGCCAGAGCGATACCCACCATGACCGCCTCGCGCGGAGGAATCGCCGCCGTCAAGGCCGCTCCAGCCCCGGCAACAAACTTCCCCAACACAATCAACACGAGCAGTCCGGCCACCGGCAGCGGGTGCTCGAACAACACCCGCCAGTCCATGAGGATACCGATCGATACGAAGAAGAGGCTGTTGAAACTGTCGCGGAACGGCAACACTTCGGCCATGGCCTGGTGGCTATACTCCGATTCGGAAATGACCAACCCGGCAATGAATGCCCCCAATGCCAACGAGAGGCCTCCGAGCGAGGTGAGCCATGCAATGCCAAGACAGGACACGATGATGGTCAACAAGAATAGCTCGCGGCTGCGGCTGCGGACGATATGGCCTAACAGCTTCGGAATGAGATACCAGGCGGCGGCAATGACGAGCGCCCCGACAAGAATCGACTTTCCCAAGGCAAGCAGAATTCCGATCCAGCCTTCATCCGATGTGCCGGCGAGGATCGGCGTCAAGAGCATCATGGGGACCACAGCCAAATCCTGAAAGACGAGAATGCCGATCGTGGCTCGTCCATGGATCGAGTCGCTGTCCCCCCGTTCGGCCAACGTCTTCAGCACAATCGCCGTACTGCTCAGGGAAACAAGGAACCCCCAGAACACCCCCTGCCGCCAGGACAGTCCGAGGAGTATCGCCCCGAGCCACGCGATCAACAGCACGACACCGACCTGGATCGGCGCGGCCAAAAACATGAGTCGCCGCATGGACGCCAATTGCACCAACGAGAATTCGATGCCGATGGTGAAAAGGAGCAGCACGATCCCGATCTCGGCCAATACTTGAACCGTCTCGATATTCGAGATGAGGTTCAGCCCGTTGGGACCGATGAGCGCGCCGGCAACCAGAAATCCGGCGATCGAGGGAAGTCTGAACTGGTGAAACACGAAGACGACGGCAATCGACGCCGTGAAGATCACGAGGAGATTCGCAAGCACGCCGTAGTCAGTCATAGGAGAAACCGGCCAGGCGTGAAAGATGCCGATGGAATTTCACGGAATGATGTCGATATACACATAGCGACAGGATGCTCAAAAAGGCTGTCCAGCAAGGCCGCAGGCGAGCGGTCACTTTTACGGGGTGGGTGGGATGATCCCAACTGCGCGCGTCCAACGAGGGGAGTCCTCGACCGCGCGTTGCGCGAGCAAGGGGAGCGTCCCAGCTACCCCATCCCCCCTTTTTCAGCATCATGTTAAGGCGGAGAATACCCCAGCAGCAAGGAGCGAACAAGGCAAAGCTGTTTGTTTTACCCGCAGGCTGACCCATCACCCAAGCCAACCCTTGGTAGCGAGAACCCCCTCGGAAGGCGAATAGACAGCTTTGGCTCTTGTGGAATAGGTTGTCACTATCGTTGGAGAGTATAATAAAAACACAAGGGGTACACGATGATGCAACCCGGATTTATCCCACCATCGCAAGGGAGGTGCTCGATGAAGCCCGCCCATATGCTCATGATTGCCGCAACGATCTTCACCCTATCCTCAGCGCCGGCATTCTCCGATACGACAGTCAGCTTCGATCCATACATGATGCGGGAATGCACTCAAGCCAATGGGAGCATTCTCTACACCAACAAGGACCTTCCAGGCTGCAAACTGATGAAGATGAAAGAGCTGTCCATCGTGCCCTCGTTGGACGACATGCCGACCTACCGCCCCCCTGTGGCCGTAGCCCCTCGCTATGATATTCCTCCGCACCAAGACCGGAATCAGACCGGTATGAGCGGCGTGGAACAGACGATCCCGGACTGGGCCAGAAATTGGCACGCCAGCATCGCCTCATCGGGGTCTGTTCAAGCTGAAGTCTGCTCCATGTATGGAGAGTGGCTCCACATCAACCAGAAAACCCGTGGCGGGTTCTATTACGGGGCAGATCCCTCGTACGGCGGAGACTTATCGGGAAGAAACCAACGAGGAGCGAGCTATTCGTTTGAAGACAGGGCTCGCTATGGCGCGCTGTCCGGCATCTTTGGGCGGGGATTTATCCCGATCGGCTGTCCGTAACAGACAATCAACCCATTCGAGAGGGGGCGTCAGGCCATGAGCGGCTTGAGGCCCCCTTACTTTTTGTAGAACTCACGATACCACTTCACGAACCGCGCGATGCCTTCTTCAATCGCCGTCGCCGGGGCAAACCCGACGTCTCGCGTAAGATCCTCAATGTCTGCGTAGGTTGCCGGCACGTCGCCCGGCTGAATCGGCATCAGCTTCTTCACCGCTTTTTTCCCCAAGGCATTCTCCAGCACCTCGATAAAGCGCAGCAGCTCAACCGGCTGATGATTCCCGATATTGTAGATCCTGGCCGGGGCCGAACTGGTCCCGGGATCAGGTTTGTCGCCTGACCAAGCTTGGTTCGGCGTAGCGGGATGGTCGAGGGTCCGGATCACCCCCTCGACGATGTCGTCGACGTAGGTAAAGTCCCGGCGCATCTTTCCCTCATTGTAGACCTCAATCGGCTTTCCCTCCAAAATCGCCTTCGTGAAGATGAAGAGGGCCATATCGGGCCTCCCCCAAGGCCCATAGACCGTGAAAAACCGCAATCCCGTGCAGGGAATCCGATAGAGATGCGCATAACAATGGGCCATAAGTTCATTGGCCTTCTTGCTGGCGGCATAGAGCGAGACCGGATGATCGACATTGTCATGAATCGAAAAGGGCATCTGGGTATTGCCGCCATAGACGGAACTCGATGAAGCATAGACGAGGTGCTCGACCTTCGCATGCCGGCAACCTTCCAATATGTTCAGAAACCCTTCGATGTTGCTCTCCGTATAGGCATGCGGGTTCACCAGCGAGTAGCGCACACCGGCCTGGGCCGCCAAATGGACCACGCGCCGGATCGGCTGCTTGGCGAACAGCTTCTTCATCCCGGTCCGATTAGCCAGATCAAGCTTCGTGAATGAAAAGGACTTGAACGGCTTGAGCTTCGCCAGCCTCGCCTTCTTCAGCCGCACATCGTAGTAGTCGTTGACGATATCGAGTCCGATGACCCGCTCACCTCGCTCCAGCAACCTAGTCGCAGTATGAAAACCGATAAATCCTGCGACACCGGTGACGAGGATCGGATCCTGCTGTATTTTCCGTTTGGCCATAGTGATCCTTATCGATTCAATGAGATGGTGTGGTGCGGCTGCCGGCTTTCATAAACGGTGGATCTCCGTGATCAAGTCGGTAGAGCGCCAGGGGTGTCAGAACTTCTCCCGTCTTCATCGATTCCACCACCCCGTCGGCCGTGCGGCGAAACAGATCCAGCGCGTGACCGTAATGATACCCGCATCCTCTCTTGGCGAGAAGCTCTTTGAGAGTTTCAGGCAATTCCCAGTGGGCCGTCAGCATCGCGGTGCGAGCAGGATTCCGTCGGCTGAACATGAAGGAGAGATGGTCGGGATACCAGTCTGCCCCGCCGGTCGCATAGGAGACAAATAGCTTGGCCTGCGCCGCAGCGCAGATATCGGCGAGGTACTCATTGGTGAGATAGCCGTTTTCTCCTACGTCGAGCCATTTACCTGGGTGAGACAAGGCCGCATGGGCCGCATGACCACGGATTTCGAGCAATTGCTGTTGTGAGGCAAACACCAATGGGATCGGTCCATGCTTCTGAACAAGCGACTGGATCACTCCGTCTTTGAGCGCCGATCTCCCGTTGTTCGTCGGGCCGCTGTCCGCATGCACCAGCACGTTATAGTTACGATCTGCAATGAGATAGCAGTTGCGCGGCATCTCCAGATCGCAAGGGTCTTCCCCGTAAAACGGCACAGAAT
>SWDM01000016.1:509729-553463 GCA_005116835.1 Nitrospira sp.
CTCCCGTTGTTCGTCGGGCCGCTGTCCGCATGCACCAGCACGTTATAGTTACGATCTGCAATGAGATAGCAGTTGCGCGGCATCTCCAGATCGCAAGGGTCTTCCCCGTAAAACGGCACAGAATACACGGCCCCTCCGTCGAATGCCCAGCTCTCGCCATGGGCCAATTCAATCACCCGAACGAATCCCAGCTCCCGCAAGAGCGACAGATAATCGTAAGAGAATGTGCGCCGATTCCTTCGGCTCGGCACGATGATCGGCGTGTCTTTGGGCAGGTGCAAGAGTGTGCGAGGGTCCACATGATCGTCGTGGTCGTGGGTCAAGAAGACGGCAGCCGGTTTGGGCAATAACGATCCCCAGAGCGACGGGACGGAAGACTCTGCAAACCAGGGAAGCAGCCAGGGATCGAACCACAAGGCTTGATCGCGCTGCCGATAGAGCAGCGCGGCATGGCCGAGATGGACCATGTCTTGATCATGCAGCGTCTCAAACCAGTGGGATCTGACGGAGGAGGTGTTTGATCCGACCAAACACTCATGCTGGTGGAGCGACTCGATCAGTCGCGTGAGCAGACGCTCTCCGTCTCGCCCCGAAGTCGCCACCACCGTTTTGATTTCCTCTGCCTGGTACGTGCCGTCCAGGAACCCCAGGATCTTTCCAACCAGCGGTCCCAGCGGTCGCTGGTCAAACCCAATTGGAATCGCCTGCCGCTTTACGGAATTGAAGATCCGGAGCCCACCGTTGGTGACCGTAGCAGATTTGGCAGGGTCAGTCGGAAACTCCCAGTGAAACGTACCGTCCGGTCTCCGCCCACATCGAATATGCTGCTGCAGATAGGGGCGGGCGCTGATCACTTCCGCGTAGGCATCTTCCAGACGCCGCTGACGATCAGGGTCGTCGAGCGGAGCTCGCTTGGAAAAAACATCGCTGATGGCGGTATCAACTGCGCTAGAGAGAAGCCCATGAGCTTCATGGAGGCTCGCAACAACTTCAGGCGCCACCCCTGCAATAAAGGGAAAGGGCCCAGGAGGGTCCGCGCTCTCCAGTTGCACCCAGGACCAGGGCGCGAGGCTCAGATACTGTCCGCGCGGTAAGTTGTTCCAGATCTGGCTCATAGATATGAGTGCTGAGTGCTGAGTGCTGAGACGTGAAGACTAGCAACCATGTGATTTCTGTTCTGCACGGCGGCGTTGGACCGCCGACCTGAGTCCGCCGAGGACAAGAGAAACTTCCTTCGCGAGACTCATCAGTTCGTTGAACGTCCCGTCATCGACATACTTGGCGTCATGCGCGACGTACAAGTGAGAGCGACGCTCCGCGCAAGAGGACTTGGCAATGCTCAAGAACTGGTGAAACTCCGATTGCCTGGCTCGCTCAAACCCCTCGGCAATATTGGCCATGATGGAGACTGACGAACGTCTGACCTGATCTCGTAATCCAAAGTCTTTCGCAAAATGCCCTTTCCCAGTTACCTCGTACACTTTCTTAGTCAACTCCCGCGCCTTTTGCCATGCAATGAGATCCTCAAACCGCCTTGCTGCGCTGCGCTCAGGCATTATCGTTTCCCTATATTCTCAGCACTCAGCACTTACGTCTCAGCACTGAACCTCAGCTTGCCGATCATAGGTTCGTACAGAGCTTGAATGACAATCCCGTCGGGATCGGAGAAGTAAAAGGAATAGCTGCCGTCGCGATGCTGCTTCGGCGGTGTCACAACCTGCCCGCCCAGCTGTGGCAGACGCGGCTCGACTTCCCGATACATCCGATCGACTGCCTCGGGGCTCTCAAGGATCACGCCGATATGATCCAATAATTGCCCCTTCGAGGGTTGATACGTGGCGAGTTCGGACGAAGGAATCTGGTGTAAAGCAAAATTATCCGGTCCGGAACTGAAATACACATTGTCGGGATCCGGCTCCCACACCACCTTCATCCCCAACAGCTGTTCATAGAATGCGCGAGAGCGCGCGAGGTTCGTGACGCGCAGCGCCACATGGCGTAATCCTCGATGGAGCGGAGCAGTCATAGTCATCCCCTGTTAAACTCGTATAGTAGGGAGCGACCTCCGCTCCGTCAATTGAAAATCCTTGAGGCTCGCTCCCCCCACTCGAACCAACAGGCGCACTTCGTCTTTGGCTAATTATGGTACGATGTACGCGCCCAAGACAGGCAAGTAGGATTTGGCGATCTGGCGATTTGGTGAAGTATGGGAACCGTTGGAGCTGAAGATCTGAGGCAACGGACCAAGCGCTTCGCTCTTCTCATAGTGAAATTGTCTCAACAACTCACGCATGGAAGGGAAGCGAGGGTCATTGGTGATCAGCTACTTCGGGCAGGGACAGCGGTCGCTGCAAACTATCGAGCAGCTTGTCGCGGACGATCGAGAGCGGAGTTTATTGCTAAGCTCGGAATTGTGGTTGAAGAAGCGGACGAGACAGTGTTCTGGTGTGAGCTTCTTGAAGAGGCCGGAATCGCCACTCCTGAAGTAATTCAGCCCGTCATGGGTGAAGCGAGAGAACTTCTGGCAATATTCTCGGCAGCTCGAAAAACGGCCAAGGCTCGAAAAGTTTAGGCCGTTACTACAGACTCTTCTGAGCAACTACATCAATACCCATGGCTTCACCAGATCGCCAAATCACCAAATTACACTTTCAAGGGCTCACCGTCGCCTCATTTGAGTCTCGCATGGCGGCAGAGATCGCCAGGCTCATTGAGCGCCATGGGGGAAAGCCTCTCGTCACTCCTGCCCTTCGCGAGATTCCACTCGATGACAATTCCGCAGCGCTGAAGTTTGGGGACCGGCTGACGACCGAGCGGGTCGATATGCTCATTCTTCTTACCGGCGTCGGGACAACCGCACTGTTCGATCTCCTCAAAACACGCAATCCCTGGCCGTCGATTGTGGCAGCCCTCAAACAGACGGTTATCGTTGCCAGAGGACCCAAGCCGGTCTCAGCCCTCAAATCACTCGGCCTCCAACCGACTCTGACAGTGCCGGAACCGAACACCTGGATCGATCTGATCTCCACGCTGGATGAGTATCGGCCGGTGAAGGGATTGCGCGTCGCCGTGCAGGAATATGGGACGTCAAATCATGATCTGCTAGAGGCCTTAAAACAGCGCGGGGCTGAAGTCTTTCAGGTTCCCATCTATCGCTGGACGCTCCCAGAAGATCTGGGGCCGCTGCGGCAGGTTCTCGACGAAATTATCGCTGAGAATGTGCCAGCACTGCTCATCACCAATGCTGCCCAAGTAGATCATGTGATGCAGGTATTGGAGAAAGACGGAAAGGCAGAGCCCTTTCGTGCCGCGCTCAAGAAGATGGTCATCGCCTCCATCGGCCCGACTGCCAGCGAACGGCTGCGCCATTACGAGTGGCCGATCGACCTCGAACCCTCCCACCCGAAGATGGGAGTGCTCGTCAAAGAATGTGCCGAGCAGGTACAGACGCTGCTGAACACCAAACGCTGTGCGATGTATCCTAAACTGTGACCATCAAACTCCTGCTGGTAGCAATGGTTTTTCACAGTCTGCCAAGCCGGTTACGACAGAACGAGCACCCCGGCTCCCGAATAGCCCCCGGCTTTTAGCTCTTGCAGCGCGCGGTTGGCATCGGCGAGGGGGAACATCACGGTATGGGGTTTGATGGGAATGGCTGCTGCCTCGCGCAGGAGATCGAGCCCGTCCTGCCTCGTGTTGGCCGTGACGCTTCGAATGACCTTCTCTCCAAAGACCTCGCGATCATAATCGAGCGACGGAATCGGCGTCATATGAATACCGGCAAGGACGAGCGTGCCGCCGCGCTCTAATGCACGTAAGGCAGGCGGTATCAATTCCCCGGCCGGTGCAAAGATGATCGAGCTGTGGAGCTTGTCCGGCAGCTGGTCGGTCGCTCCACCCACCCATGTGGCACCCAACTCATGTGCGAGACGTCGGTGTTCGGGTTTCAACGAGCTGACATAGACCTGGCAGCCCCAATGGCGCGCGATCTGGATGGCAATGTGAGCGGACGCTCCAAACCCATAGAGACCCAGCCGCTGACCTGGCTGAATTCCGCTCAGGCGCAACGCGCGGTAGCCAATGATCCCGGCACAGAGAAGAGGGGCCGCCGCTGCATCGCTGAAGACCCGTGGAATCGGATAGGCAAAGTCGGCTGGAACAATCGCATATTCCGCATACCCGCCATCGATCTGATAGCCGGTAAACCTAGCGCGCTCGCACAAGTTCTCACGCCCGCTCGTGCAAAATTCGCAGGCACCGCACGTATGCTGCAACCAGGCAATCCCCACTCGCTCTCCGACCCTCCGCTCGCTCACCCCAGCGCCAACCCGACTGACAACTCCAACGGCTTGGTGGCCGGGAATGAGCGGAAGCGAAGGATTCGGCAACTCACCTTCAATGACGTGAAGGTCCGTCCGGCAAATCCCACAGACCGTGAGACGAACCAAGACTTCTCCAGATCCTGGCTCTGGAATTGGAAGCTCACGCAACTGTAGCGGGGCAGTTCCCACATCTGCTGTGCTCGATAACACCATCGCCTTCATCGTTGATCGCTTTCAGAAGAATGAACTGTTGACGAGGCGGCTCATGCAGAGCCTGCAGGATGCTCAAAAAGCCCGTCCAGCAAGGCCGCAGCCGATGAAAGCACCGGAGGCGTAGCCTCTGGGCTACGTTGAGGATGCTTTCGAGGGGAGAACGCCGCTGGCGGGCTTTTTCAGCATCCTGCTAGGGTTTCGCCTTGATACATTCAATCTCAAGCCGTATCTGGACCTCATCCCCGACGACGAGCCCACCGCTATCCAACGTTTTGTTCCAGATCATCCCGAAATCTTTGCGGTTGAGTTTCCCTTCCGCGCTGAAGCCGGCCCTCGTGTTGCCCCAGGGATCCTTCGTCGCCCCGTTATACTGGCCCGCCAAGGTGACTTCTTTGGTCACCCCGTGAAGCATAAGGTCTCCCAAAGCGACAAAACCCTCTGCGACCTTCTTGTAGCTCTTCATCTTGAAGGTGATCGTCGGATAGTGTTCCACATCGAGAAAGTCGACATTCCGTATATGAGCATCTCGTTTTTCATGATTTGTATTCACCGAGCCAGCCTTGATCGTCACCTCAATGGCCTTCACCATACCGGCCTCGGCATCCATGTCGATAAATCCGGCATAGTCCGTAAACCGGCCAGTGGTCTTGGACACAATCATATGGGCCACCCGAAACTCGATCGTCGAATGGTCAGGGTCCAGGTTCCAACGAGCCTGTTCGGCGTGAGCCGGCAACGGGAGCCAGGCCAGCGCTCCAAACAACACGAGCACGAGCCAACTTTTCTTCAGCATAAATTACTCCTCCTCGGTTACGCTTAACCGCGACCTCAGTCTGCCTCAATGGCTCTTCCGAGGCCTGTTATTTCTTCGAAGGCTGGCCAGCACTACCGGACCTGCCGGGCGAAAGAGTCCCGCTCGACTGCGCCTCGCGAGACCGTTCCCGACCGCCGGTCCTCATCCGAATATGCACGTCCACGACGTCCTCCCCCAACTCGCTGGGAACCGGTGGAAAGGGTTGGGCATTGACGACCGCATAAATTCCTGCTTCGTCGATGTCGCGCGAACCGGAACCTTGTTCAACCTTGATCAGCTGGGCGCGGCCATTGGGAAACATTTTGAAACGAACCTTCACCGCTTCGCCGCTCGGCTCACGGCGGATTCCGCGGATCAGGCGGGCCCAACTCTGACTGATGAGGTAACTCACATTCTGCCAGTACGCCTTCTCATCTGTCACGGAGGCAGCCGTAACCAGATCTTCCTCGGCTAACACATCCGTCTCGACCGCCGCCACAGCAGGTTTCGCTTCATCCAGAATAATATCTTCGCTCTGCGATTCCTCCGGATGAACAGGTAGTAATTCACTACTTTCACTAGCCGGTTCCAATCGATCCATAGTCACATAGACAATCCGCTGCATGAACCGCTCCAGCCTGCCATGGTGGGACTGAGCAAATGTCACTTGGATTCGCGCCGCCCTGAGCGGCACGGAGGTTCGACTCATCAGGATCGGCTCGAGCGTGACCGTCCCCTTCAGTGCCATTGCCTCTGCATCTCGCTTCAAGGTAACCGTTTGGGTTTGAAACGCAATCGACTCACAGACCGCCACCACCGACGTCATGCCTGCGGTCTCGCCTCCAAGAACAATCGTCAGCGTGGCTGATTTGCCGGTTTGCGGATTCCTCATCGATTCTGCTTGGCTCAGTTCAAACTCTACCCAACGCTTCGGAGGAGCGGACGGGGAAGCCGTCTGTAGCGATGAGGCTGAATAGACTGTCGCAATGAAGCCTGGAGAAAAGAATAGAACACCGCACATCCCTGCCAGCAACACATGCATGTGATGGTGCAACGTCTTCATCTGTCGCATCCTACCGATCTTGCGAACCATGACGCAACCCGTCTGGTTGATCTGGTATGTTTGGTTTGTCTCGTTTATTTGGTTGAATGAATCTAACCAGATAAACCAAACAAACCAGATCAACCAGATATACCGGGCTAGGAGCTCGTGGTATACAATGAACCCATGCGTGCGCTCGTCAAGACATCCGCACAACCGGGATTGACCGCCACAGACAGACCGGATCCCAAACCGGGCCCTGGCGATGCGGTCATCCGAATCACCGCCACATCTCTTTGCGGGACGGATGCCCATATCTACAATTGGGATCCCTGGGCACACAGCCGGATCCAGCCACCGCGCATTATCGGCCATGAAATGTGCGGCGAGGTCGTGGAGGTCGGGACCGGCGTGACGCTCGTCAAGGTGGGAGATTACGTCGCCGCCGAGTCTCACCTCACATGTGGTCATTGTTTCCAGTGCCGCACGGGACAAGCGCATGTGTGCAAGAATTATCGTATCCTCGGCGTCGATCGCGACGGATCGTTCGCGGAATACGTCGTCTTGCCTGAAGCGGTGCTCTGGAAAACCTCCCCTATTCTTCCACCAGAACTCGCCTGTCTCCAGGAACCACTCGGCAACGCCGTCGATGCCGCTTTGGTCGAAGACCTAACCGGACAGACAGTCTTGATCACCGGCTGTGGCCCGACTGGGCTCTTCGCGGCTGCTGTTGCACGGACGGCTGGCGCCGCCAAGATCATCGCAATGGATGTCAGTGCCTACCGCCTGGACCTTGCCAAGCAGGTCGGCGCCGACCACCTGCTCAACGCCAAGACCGAATCTCCAGATCGAATCGCCGAGGCCATCCGAGAAATTACAGACGGCGAAGGCGTCGATGCCTCGCTTGAAATGTCTGGAAACCCTGCGGCATTGCATCAAGCCTTCAGCGCCGTGAAGAACGGCGGGCGCGTGACACTCTTCGGCATTCCAACCGGGTCCGTGTCTTTTGATTTGCCAAACGAAATTATTTTCAAGGGCATCCGCGTATATGGGGTGACAGGCCGCCGACTCTTCAAAACCTGGTATCGCTTGACCGGTCTCTTCCAGGCCGGACTCAATATCAAGCCGGTGATCACCCATACGTTCCCCATGAAAGACTTCGCCCAGGGATTCGAGTTGATCAATTCCGGCCAATGTGGAAAAGTGGTGCTGTTTCCCTAGAAAGCTTTCAGCTGTCAGCCTTCAGCTATCAGCCTGGATTTCATGCGAAAATGTTCTGCTTCTGCGTCCATCCGAAGCTGACAGCTAATCGCTGACGGCTGTATGCTCAGTTAAGAAGATGGCTTACCACTCATTCAAACAAAATATTACAGAGCGACTCGCTGACATCCGCGCGGCAAGCCTCTACAAATCTGAGCGGGAGATCCTCGGTCCTCAAGGGGCCGAGATTCTGGTGGCACAAGGTACCGTCCTCAACCTCTGCGCCAACAACTATCTTGGGCTTGCCAACCACCCGGATATCAGACAGGCGGCCGAAGCTGGACTGCGCGAACATGGTTACGGCATGGCCTCTGTCCGGTTTATCTGCGGCACGCAGGATCTCCACACACAACTCGAACAGGCGATCAGCACCTTCCTGGGCACCGAAGACACTATCCTCTATAGTTCCTGCTTCGACGCCAACGGCGGGCTCTTCGAGGTCCTGCTGGGCGAGCACGATGCCGTCATCAGCGACGCATTGAACCACGCCAGCCTAATCGACGGCATCCGGCTCTGTAAGGCCACCAGGCTCCGCTATGCCCACTCAGATATGGCAGACCTGGAAGCCAAGCTGCGCGATGCGACATCCTATCGCCTTCGTCTGGTTGTGACCGATGGGGTCTTTTCTATGGACGGTGACCTCGCGAAGCTCGATCGAATCGCCGAGCTGGCAGATCGATACGATGCAGCAGTGATCGTGGACGACAGTCACGCGACTGGTGTGCTCGGTCGCAATGGACGCGGTACGCCAGACCATTTCGGCGTCGCTGACCGGATTGAAATCGTCACCAGCACACTGGGCAAGACGTTGGGCGGTGCGACGGGTGGGTTTACGTCTGGACGGAAGGAAATCGTCGAGCTGTTGCGACAGCGGTCGCGCCCCTACCTGTTTTCGAATTCGCTCCCCCCGGTCATCGCGGCGGCGGCCAGACGGGCTCTGAATCTCGTGGCCCAAGGCGATCGGTTACGGGCCAGGCTACGGGAGAATGCAGCCTTCTTCCGCGCACGACTCACGGTTCTCGGATTTCGACTCATTCCCGGCGAGCACCCCATCATCCCGGTCATGCTGGGCGACGCCTCACTCGCCACCAGGATGGCAGAGCGGCTATTGCAAGAAGGGGTCTATGTCGTGGGGTTCAGCTACCCGGTCGTGCCAGAAGGGCAGGCGAGGATTCGTGTACAGATGTCGGCAGCCCACACAGAGGAACAGCTTGAGCGAGCCAGCGCCGCCTTTTCAACAGTTGGACGGGAACTGGGTGTGATACGGTAAAAATGTTTATTTAGTTTATTTGGTCTATTTAGTTCATCTGGTTTCTCTCATTCACAACCAAACAAACCAAACCAACCAGATGAACTAAACAAACCGCGCTTCGTTATTCTCGGATTGCCTGTGTACGCTTCTGCAAATAGGCATTGCGAACAGCAGAATAGAGATCCAACGTCGCTTCCTCGACTCCCTGAAACTTTTCAAGATTTCTCGACCGATCGTTGATGATCTCTCCCACACGTCCCCCAAACTGGATGATGCTCGTTGTCGTACGGTTCTTGTGGGCGATCACAGAAGGTACGTCGTCGACTTCAATGATCGGTAGGACTAGCCAGTTGATCGGATTGAGAAACACATCCCCGACATAGCCGACAAAGTCCCTGACAGTGAAGGGTTGAAGCAGCGGCAAAACGAGATAGGGGCCCGGCTTGACCCCATAGAAGCCCAACGTCTGCCCGAAATCCTCTTCTGGCGTGACCAGATCGACTTTTGCCGCAACATCGAAGAACCCGGCCAGTCCAACCGTGCTATTGATAAGGAATCGCCCGACCTCAATGCCTGCACCCTTGATCTTGCCTTGAAACATATTGTTCAAAAATCTTGGGGCGAACCGGAGATTGGAAAAGATATTGCTGACACCGACTTGGACCAGGTCGGGCATGACATAATTATATCCCTTCGCCACAGGCTTGAGCACATAACGATCGACCTTGAGGTTAAACTCGAAGATGTTGGAGTTCACCGATTCCCAGGGATCGTACTCCTCACCGTTTCCCTCATCGGCCTTAGCAAAGGGATCAAGTGGTTCGTTGGATTGAGTCTCTACCCGCGACACGGGGTTCTGCGCCGGAGCCTGATCCGCAGCCGGCATCGAGTCAGTCAATCCCTGTGGCTTGACCGTGCCGGATTTCCCCGCACAGCCAGTAGCCACCACGATCGAAACCCCCAGCAAACAGAACGCCAGCAGACGAAAGGGAATCTTCACCCCGGCCTCCTTAACCAACCCGCATGGTTCATGAAAACGTCAACTCTGACAGCCGGAAAGCCTCCCCTCTGAATTGGCTCTCAGCGCCAGCTGACGCGCACTGTACCAAATGCCACGGCAATCTCCAATCAATTTCTATGAAGATATGGCGTGGAGCGCAAACCCTATCCCTATTTGTCTCGCAAGTCTCGCTCGTCTCGCTTGCGCGCAGGCCCCTAGGGCTGGAGGGCCGTCTGGATGAATTCAGCCAACCGTCGGAAATAGGCCACGCCCCCGATCTGGTAGGTATTGTTATGGTCGGCGCCCTCAATGACATAGAAAGACTTGGGGGGCTGGGCCGCCTCGAAGACCTGCCGGCCCAGCTCGATAGGGATAATGTCGTCTTTGTCTCCGTGAATGATCAGCTTCGGAAGCGAGAGCTGCGGCAGGCGATCGATCAAGGCGAAGTCTGCCCCGAGCAACCAATGGACCGGCATCCCTCCGTAATGGAACTTGGCCACAGATCCGATCGACGGAAAGGCTGATTCAAGAATCAGCCCAGCGGCAGGCTTTTGCACGGCAACTTCCCCAGCGACGGCCGCGCCGAGCGAGCGCCCAAAGATCACGATGCGCTCAGGGCGAATCATTCTGGTACGCGTCAGATAATCGTGGGCTCCCATCGCATCCTGATAGAGCCCCTCTTCTGACGGCTTCCCCTGGCTCCTGCCATAGCCACGATAATCGAACAGGAATACCGACAGCCTCAACTGATAGAGGAGCTTCAGATTCTCCAGCCGGTTGATGATGTTCCCAGCATTGCCGTGGCACCAGAGTACGACCGGACGATCTGCCGGCGCTTCAACGTACCAGCCGAACAGCTTCATTCCATCGGCTGCTGTGAACCAGACATCTTCCAGCGGCAAGCCGCTGTGGGCTTTCCAGTCCTGATCTTTCCAAGGTTCAGGATGATAGACGAAGAATTGGTCGAGGATGCTCATTCGACACCTACATTCTGATTCTAAAAAAATGCCTGCACCGAGAACATGACGTCATTGTCACGGTCGCGGTGGTTGTACTCCAGCCTGAGCGCTGAGTTCTGCGTGAGTGTGTAGCGCGACCCAACAAACCACCGAATATCATCAGACTTTTCCCCTAGCGCATACTTTAAATATGTACCGGTGGCCATCAGCCTCCAATCTTCTGTCATGTCGGCCAGCATCCCCGCTGTTCCACCGCCGCCGACGCGATGTCGCTCTCCATAGGCCCTGCTGTAGTTCGCTTCTGTCTCCGCAAAGGCAAAATAGACTTCCCGTTTCAGCCAGTAAGACTCCACCGACGCCCCGATTCCACCGTTCAGCACCCCGTTACTGCAGAGCTGACAGCTGCCGAAACGAATTGTGTTCATCCCCACATTGAACTTCCACGACGGCCCATGGGATAGCGCATCCATAGGCGAGAGCGAAAGAATGTTGACTAGCGTGGCTCGCTCAATCCTCGTTTGATCGGCTCGATTATAATGCCGAAGTGATATGGAGCCAATTTCGACCTGCGCGTCCTGCGTGTGGCCAATTTCAGGATCCAGGAGATCATGGTAACCAGCCCGGATCGACAACTCCTCAAACGTATCGTTGTTGTGCCACCCGGCCCCTACACTTGCGCGCGATGTGCTATGACCAAGATCCGGTTGTTTGGAAAAGGGATCGATTTTTATCTCCACTGACGGAATTCTGATGGCGCTCCTGGCGGTGAGAACCGCTCGGTTTCGCTCTTTGTACACAGCCGCGTGGGATTTATCCGTTTCACTTCGATACCGCAGATAGTCGGACGCTACGTCAAGAATGAAAGCTTGTCTTTGGATCGACAACTTGCCGAGCGCCTCATCTTTCATCGACTCAACGTGCTCTGTAATATCAACGAATAGACGATGCTCTTGGCCTAAAAGCCTTTCACGCTTCCTCTGAATTACCGTTCTGCGTGAGGGTCGGTACATTGTCTCCGTGACAAGGCCAGGCTGAGCCGCGACGAGCCGAACGGTATCAGCAGGAACCGTCCAGACATGAAACTGGTCCGTGAGATGCAACGTGGGATCAGCGTATTCCAGCAGCGAGAGGATGTGATAGGAACAATTCTCCTTGAAAAAGAAGTAGTCAAAATATGCGTTCCCCAATTCCCATGCATGCTCAAGCAACCGCCGTACTTGATGCTCCGAAAAGCGTAACCGATACTCCCAGATATCGCGATTTTCAATGTCCCGATACTCCTGCACCTTCAGATAGTAGGGCGGCGTCGAGAAGTAGCCCTTGAACCCTCCGAAAATGCCTTTGAGCGGATACAGGACACCTTCGTTGGGAGGTACTTCCGCCGCATAGTTGATCGTATAGGCCAGAATTCTGGTCTGTTCGGTCTGGCCCTTCTGGTCGACCCGAAGAAACGTGTGGCCGAACATCGAAGCGGGGTTATCGAGGTAGGCCGAGGCAAAAATCAGCGTGATCGACTCAGCATTGAGTTCGTTGATCCACAAGTCAAATCGTTCACAGGAAATCACCGGAAGTTTAGTCTCGTCGATGGCGAGGCGGTCTTTTAGCCAATGGTAGCGAGCAATAAATGAGCACTGGGCCGGCTGTTTCGAACTTCCTACCGGCTCTGAAGAAAACAAGGAACGTATCGTGCCTTCAAGCTCAGCGTACGAATCGTTCCTGCCGAGAGGAGATAGAAAAAATTGCGGGTCGTCCGCTTCGCTCGTATAGCCGCCTAATAGGTTTGGCCGGTAATGAAGAAGCAGATGCCATTCTCGTTCGTCAGCGAGCTGCAACTGGACAGCCTGACTGATTAGTTGTGCCAGGTAAGGATTGCCCTTTGTCTCCTCGGCGTTTACCGATGAGAGATGAGCGAAGAACAAGCTGATAAGAATGAGAACGGCGTACAAGCAGTGGACAAGAAAGGCGCAGGACTTCGACCATGTGGTCGAAGCCCTGTCCTGATTATTAACGAGTGGAAACCTGGGCAAGGACTGGATGCGCGGCAATTGCACTGTTAATCGCCTTCACCATCGCAACTGGTGAGGCTTCCCCTGCCTTCACTAAAGAGATATATCGATCCTGGGTCATGGAAAAGAACTCAGCCTGATGCTCAGCCGGTACGCCCATCAGAGTCGCCAACGAAGCCAGATGTTCACCCTGTCCCTGAGCCATCTCCTGCGAAAGATTCTCGAAGTTGATGGCGGCAAACATACTAGTCTTTTCTTCGGCCCACACTTTACCATTGTTCTTGCAGCCGAAGATTCCGGTCGTGATCCCAAATGCCTGCCATGGAAGGATCGTGTTATTCGTTGTGGAGATTAGGAGTTGGGCACCTACCGTGTTGGTATCGATTCTAGACCCTTCCCATGCAACTTTACCAAGGCCACAACCGGGTCCGAGATCAGATGTCCCACTCGCCAAAGCAACCCCTACCTGGGCAACAAGAAACGCTGCAACAATCTGGGCCACAATGAATTTCTTGGACATAGAACATCCTCCTGATGAATGTGGTTGTGTGAGAAAGCACACTACTCAGCTCTATATACAATAAAAGGGAGCCATCGGCTAGAAAAATTTTGTGGGCTGGATAGACTCCTCGGAACAGATCGGCAGACAAACATTCCTCAGATTACATCAGTGCCCGACCTGCGTCTTGGAACGCATTATAATATCGGCGACGTGAGCCTCGCGTAGAACCTCCTGAATCAGGGCAGCATCATCTTCTCCGTAGCGCACCAACGACACATAGCGCGCTTGGGCCATTGCAAAGAATTCAGGTTGCTGTTCCAACGGCACGTGCATCAGAGTTGCCAGCGAAGCGAGGTGCTCGCCGCCTCCACGAGCCATATCCTCTGAAAAGCTGGCGTAATTGATTCCGATGAACAGGCTCGCCCTTTCGCTATCCCATATTCTTCCATCATGGCTGCAGCCAGAAGTTCCCGAACTGATGGAAAATGAGTAACTGCCCGTCACATTGGTGCTGGCCATGAACATTTGCGGCGCAATTTGCTTTTGACCTTTCCAACCCTCCCACAACATTTTACCGAGCCCACAGCCAGGACCTGTGTCGGGATTGGATGTAGCTAGCGCGAAACCTATTGGCAAACAGATCAAGGACAGGACGAACAGTACGGAAATTAACAGCCTCATCGTAAAGTCTCCCTTCTCTCCTCCCCAGCTCCAAATAATCTATATAGAAATCCAAGAATGGATGAAGTATAACATCGCGCACTACAGGAATCTGAAAATGTCTGATTCGGCCTGAACAAAAAGATCCAAGGTTCCAGGCTTTCCGGGCGCATATCTTTCACAATTTGCAGGACAATATCGAAAAAGCATTCCTCGGTATGGAACCTAGTTCCCTTGGAAGAATTCATGGTGTGTCCGCACTTCATCAAGATTTAACATGATTGGAAGGAGGCACCCAATGAGATCCTTGATAATTTCGGTTCTTATTGTTTTGGTTACAGTACAAGGCTGTTCCGTCCACATGGCGCTCAACCAACCCGAGAAAGTGGATGTCAATTCCTTTGCCCAGGGAGGAATGTCTCGCGATATGCTGATCGCTAGATTTGGCTTGCCTGTGTCCTCAACAAAGAATGAGGATGGCACTCGATCAGATGTGTATGAATTCTATGAAGGGTCGGAGCCTGGGTGGAAATATGGCCGAGCAACATTTAATCTCCTCGCCGATATTGTCACTATTTGCTTATGGGAACTCATCGCATGGCCAACTGAAGCGGCGCTGAGAGGCAGCAAGATTCAAGCCACGGCACCCTTCGATAAAAAAGACATCTTAGTCCAGTTTAATGTTCTCGGAGGTAAAAAGATTAGCAACGAGTCAAGTCTAAACCTCTCACCAAGGAAAGGCTGATAAGAAGGAGGGTAGGAATCGGCTAACTTATGCCGCCTGGGGGAGTACGGACTTGCGTGATGGGAACGGCTGTGATTGTCAGTGAACCTACTCCTCTTGGCAGCGTAAATCGTTTCGGTCTCGCCGAATCGTTTCGCCTTGAGTTGATACGTGTGGCCAAAGACGAAGATACCCGACTGTTCGCGCTCAAGAAACGCTCGTTCGTCCTTCCTGAGCTTCCCATCTTCGTACAGAATAGACGGATGGCGATGTGGGGCCCGCTAGAAACTCAACCCGACTCCAACCAGCCCGTAGTTTGCTCGATAGTCGAGGGATAACGCCTTCCAGTGAAGATCGGAAACCAGATGTTTGTACTCTGCAAACAGAAACGCCCCCTCACTGACCTTCCACTGAAGCCCTCCCATAAACTGATAGGAAAAGCCGGACGTCGAATCAATATCTTGATTCGATCGTCCAGGAAAATCGGCGCCATGCAGAATCACCCCAGAGTATCCGAGACCGAACCCGCCATAGGGGAGGATCTCCCCCGATGGTCGCCTGAGAACGATATTGAACATGCTATTAAGAACTGTCAGGCCCGCCTTACCTTCTGTGCCACTACTATTCGACGATGATAATCTTCCTGTCGTACCAAAGTACTCCAGTTCGATTCCCAACATTCGCTGAGTCACTTGAGGGAATATTCCAACTTTGAACCCTCCCCCAACGCTCTTATAGGCATTACTGCTACTAATCTCTCTTCCCGCAAGGTTCATTCCCGGAATCTCAGGAAATCCACCTATCACCGACGCACTAATATAAACATCAGCTGACTCTGCTGCACTTACTTGAGAAGGCTCTATTGTGTGGCCTTGAACGGTCAGGCCCCCGACAACTCCTCCTACTATCATGATTCTGAGCAGCATCAAGACCACCTTTACGGGCTGACTCATCGAGAGACTAGGCCTCCCACTCACGTAGAGCTAACTCAGACTTTCTGCGACGAACCCAATGGAGCTGTTCGACTGAACAACGTGGAACCATAGCAGAAGTCGGGATAAAAAAAAGCGTGGATGACAACCCGTCATCCACGCTTCAGCTCCCCCGTAATAGGGATCTACCTTGCTAGCAATTAGTTGCCCCTGGCAATGGTGCAAATTTCGACGTATGCCCCCCAAACGAAATACCTAATGTGCTGGTTCGTAAAGACGGCTTTCTTAATACCGCCATTGGCCATTGCTGCCTCAACCGAAGTATCACCGGAAGCTACAACTCCAAGGACACTGGTTCCGCACGCCCTACCAGTCTTAGTCGGGGTCACTCCATTGTCATGTAGGATACCGCCAGAAGTTGTATCCATCACGATTCCAGCCACAGGGGTAACCCCACCCGGTTGGGTGTATGCCGCTCCAATTCCGCATCCGGCGAGAGAACCTACGGCTACAAGCACACCCAGCGACATTAACAATCTTTTCATGAGATACCCCCCTTTGTTAGTTGGAATAGATACGCACGACCTTACAACATGGAACAAAGTATGATCGTTTAAACTACTTAGTAGCACTGAAACCAAATATATGCGTAGTTTTTTGGATTGTCAACAACTCGATCAACTACTGTAGATAGCACATCATCTGTCCGGTTTTTGTAGCACGTGATCTGTCCGGTTTAGTCCGATCGTTGATCCTAGGGCCACGGTGTGCGAGACATGTTCGGCGCACGGCTGAAATAGGTGGAGAGAAGAACCGGACAGATCACGTGCTACAAAAACCGGACAAGTTAACTTGCTATCTACACAACTCGATCAACTACTTGGACCTCTCTGAATCATACGTTCGCAAAGTTTCATGCGGTAGAATTCACTTTCCTGTCTTCGTGAACAATGTGGCGACGCAATACGTGGGCTAGCCAGATTCGAGGACGCGCCCGGACGGAAATCCGAACTGTCCATCGTTGTCGATGTTACCAAAAATGGCGGTGACTGGAGCGATCTGCTCTAGCTGTTCAATCACAGACCGATAGCCGATGTCGCCGGATGGCCGGATCAAACAGGCGGTGGGTATCGGCGATGACCCCGATGCGAATGTCTCTTTTCTGGTTCATGGGGCAACGACCGGCTGAGATCCGAGTGATACCTGCACCTGTTTCCAGTCAAACGTAAAGGGCTCCGGGGATTTCTTCGGCAAAGCCGCAAGCTCTGCCTTCAATCGATCAGCCCTGGCGGCGTTCATCGGGTGCGTCGAGAGCCACTCCATCCGGCCTTCGTCTTTTTCCGAGAGCCGTTCGAAAAACGTGATCATGCCGGCGGGGTCGATCTTCGCCCGCTGAAGCAACTGTAATCCCTTCAGGTCGGCTTCGGTCTCCTGCTCCCGGCCGAACTTGAGGGTGAACAGCTCGACGCCGAGTTGTTTCATCATCCCAACGAGGCCCTGTTGATTGCCGAACACAATGGCTGCCACCGTCATGATCCCGAGACTTTTCACGATCCGTTCAAGCCCATGCCGCTGTAGCACGTGGTTCAATTCATGGCTCAGCACCCCTGCCACTTCTTCGCCACTTTCTGCCTTTTTCATCAGCCCGGTGAACACCACCACATACCCGCCTGGCAGCGCGAACGCATTGACGACATCGCTCTTCACCACCGTCACTTCGAACTTATAGGGATTATCCAGAATCTGCGCCGTCATTCGTTGGGTCATTTCTCCCAATGCTGCGACCGCGGGCCCCTCTTTCATCACCTCCTGATGGCTGAGAAAATCCCGATAGGCCGATTCCCCCAGCTTTTGCTCCCACTCCACCGGAATCCGGCTCACGGCGATTTCGACAAGGATATCGGACCCGAACCAGAGGCCCAACACGGTGGACAAAATCATTCCACCGGCTAGACTCCAGACGAGCCTGCGTCGGTGGCGCACCTGTCGAACCTGCTCCGCAGCCTGCGCAAAGGGAAGACTGAGGTGGGAGGGGACCGTCTCCCGAAAGGCGCGAATCACATCGGGGTTCTTTAGGTAGAGCGTCCGTTCCCCTTTTTCCCCGGCCCACTTCACGACAAGCTGGTCATGGTCGAGTCCGCCTGCCGAAACAGCAAGACTTGAATAAGGAACGGATTCCGGCTGGCCATCGGCAGGATCAGATGCAAATGTAATGGTGAGTCCATGTTCCTCGACTTGAACTAGACAAGGCGCACCGGCAGCAGGAAACTCATCACCAAAACAGAGGGCGTTGGGGCTCATGGTGGTCATTTTAAATCGTACGGTTGCTCAAAATGGCTGCGAACGAGGCCGCAGGCAAGCAGAAACCGGAAGCGTACCCTCCGGGGTACATTGAGGATTTCCTGCGAGCCGAGAACGAAGTTGGCGGCCATTTTCAGCAGCCGTTATTCGGAGACTGGGATGAACTGTCTGATCCACGCTCCAAAACTTCCCGGGTTTCGGCTTTGAATGAATACGAGTCCCGGCCCTCGGAACCGGCAGACAAACCCCTCTCCTGACGTGAAGCTGGCCACCCAGCCGGACGTGGCTTTTTCGATGTTGTACGAGGTTGTGGAGGACCAGGCCACGAGGTGGCTATTATCCACGATGTATTCCTGATTGGGCTTCAGCTCGATCTTGTGAATGGCCCCGAAGCTATTCAGCACGAGCATTCCCTTGCCGCTGATATTCAGAATGAAGAACCCCTCCCCGCCCAGCAGTCCTCGGCTCAGCCCCTGCATTTTGTTTTCAATCACGATCCCCTCGGCCCCGGCAAGAAAACCGTCTTTCTGCACCATGTAGTCGTTCACGCCGTCGAGTTCCAAGATGACAATTTCGCCCGGCACTGTCGGGGCCAGCAAGGCTTCGCCGGGGCCGCGGGTGGCTCGCAGCGTCTGGAAGAAGAACTTCTCCCCCGTCAGAAACTTTCTCGACAGGGCTCCGAGAAAGCCGCCCTCCATTTTGCTTTCAATATCGATAGTCGGCGAACAAGCCACCATCGCGCCCGATTCGGCTTTGATATTTTCACCAGCCTCCAATTCGACCCGCACCATCGGAAACGCACCTGGATATAAGATTTCGCTTTTCATTTACTACTTTCCTCCCTTCCTCACTTGTTCAGATGACGCGGGTGACAGCGAGCAGGGTGCCCACCCGCCCGCAGCGGGGTCCCTACACCGGGCGGGGTGCGAGGACGGATGGGCACCCTGCTCGTTGTCAGAACCCGCCCCATCTACCCCGCCACCCATCCATATACCCGACGACTCGGCTCCAACCCTTCTTCCAAATAGCTCATTCTGAGTTGCCCCAGAACGTCTTTCTGCAATTCATTCCGCTTCGCCTTGGCGTCGACGCCAAACACTCGTGCGGCATTTAGTCCAAAGATCTGTTCCTTCACCTGGCGGGTAAGGGGCTGGTACCGATGCTGCTCGATCAGCCGATCCGGAATTTGAAACCGTCGAAAGGCTTCGATCTGCCATTGCGGCGAGCCATACCAAATCGAGTCAGTCCCCCAGAGCACATGATCGACTCCGAATGCATCGATGATCTGCCCAAGCAGATGCGCACAGACAACCGGATGGGTCGTGACGAGTTGGGCAAAGGTCGAGCCGAGCTCCATGTATATGTTCTTGATTCCAGGCTGCGCCTGCTTCATGCGGCAGAACTCGGTGGTCCAGGGAATCTCTCCTGTCTTGGTAAACACCCCATCCACCGTTGCAGTACTCTTGAGCCCCGAATGATAGACCAGGAAATCGATGTCCGGAAAATCTTTTGCCGCCTTGATCAAATCTTTGGGGTGATTGTAGTCCGGCACCGGACCCAGCGGCAGTCCCTTGTGGACACAGACACGCTTAATGTTGAGCTTTCTCGCCTGCTCCAGCATCGGATAGGCGATCTTCTCGTCGTCCATCCACCAACCACGATCGAATCCCTGGGGACAAGACCCGGTGTAACATTTCCAGGCATCGACCTTGAGCGTCTCCGCCTGCATCGCCATAAATTCCAAATCAGCTGCTCCCAGCTGGGGAGTAGCCAGTCCGTGCGCGAGCATTCGTTGGGACTGCGCAAGACGGTTGACCTCGTCACGGATGTGAGCCATTTCGCTCGGCGGCACAACCGCTTCCTGAGGATAGGGGCCCGGCGGCGTACTGATGAGGCCGATAGTGGTCTCACTATCGAGAAACACTTCTTTGACAAAATTCTCCCACGACAGATCGTCGATGGTTCCTCGATCGCCGGCAAGCTTCGGGTTGAGGCCCGATTCCCTGATCCATCTCCGGAGCGACAGCAACCCCTGTTTAGACACCGCTCCCTTTCGATTGTTTTCCGCATCGGTCGGATCGAAGTGCGAACCGACATAGTGCGTCTGCACATCGAAGATGAAATAGGGTGTTCCCTGCTGCTCGGCAAAGGCTGCCGTTTCGAACAATTCGATCCCTCTAACGTCAAAGAACTTTCCAAAGATCGAGTTCATGGCGAGCAAGGAGGCTGCCATCCCACCGGTCGTCTTGAGAAAGTCTCGACGAGTGAGACCTCGTCGAGCTGAGGTCTGTTCCACAAACGCAGTGGCAAGCTGTTCCGCGCGAGCCTGCGCTGCAGTCTGGCAGAAGGGAGCGAATTCTTCGTTCGAGACGATCTGCGTCGGAAGAGCGGATTCGAATGACATCCCCTTCCTCGCCGAAGAAATGTGCGGAAATGGTGACGGTGAGGACGCCATGATGCCTATTCTTGTGAGTGGTGTGCCGTGATTCTGTGGAATACGTCCGGCAGAGTCAAGCAACCGGATTGGGGTAGGAATCAGCAATCTTCGACTGGGGACGGGAGGGGGGCCGATGGATGATTTGGACCGGAATGGGAAGCTGGAGTGGCTGGTCTCAGGTACAGCCGATTACAGCTTGGGAATTGTCGCGACGACATCGCGTATAGCGTCACCCTCTTGGTCTTTACCGTCTCGTCCGACGCTATACATCACGCCCTTCTTCTGATTGACCAGCATCGGAAGGCCGGTAAAGGGATCGTAGTGAGACTGCCCTGCCTTCGCAAGACGCGTGAGCATATTTTCCTCTTGCGTCCCTCGTCTGACCCAAACTTGCAGACTTGCCAAACGAAGCTGGGCATCGGTCTCCAGCATCTGCCCGACATAGGGATCCCACGAAGGAAGTGGCTCGACTCCGATGATGTTCTCCATCGGGTTCGTCACATAATCCATCACACCGGCAGCAGGAGTCCGAATGAAACTGGACAGTTTCGGCAAGCTCGTATAGCGCCCTTCCGCCACTGCCTTGCTCGCCGCCTCGTAATAGTCCGCATAGGCATTGGATCGCCGCTGCACCGGTAGGGGCATCGCCGCTGCCAAAGTAACGTACAGGGGCCGGTCATCCGCCTTGCCATTCTTTAGATTCGTTGTCGAGGCTTTCGTCGCCCACAGGAGATGGCTCTGCATCGGCCATCGGAGGGACAGCTCAACCTGGTCAAGGGGGCGAACGATCTTGCTGAGTTGAGCGATCGCTGCCCCATCGAGGTCATGTTGGGACAAGAGCCCGGATGCAATGGCGATACTATCTTGAACTGCGGTCGCTGCCAACATCTTCACCATCAGGGTCTTCGATTGTCCCAGCGCAACACGCCAGGACGCCATATCGGTTTGGAGACGTTCGAGACCTGTGCCGAGATCCTGCGCAAATCCTTCCGCCAGATACAGCCGATGGGTCGCCAGAATAAGGGCGCAGTTCGGACTCAGGATTTGCCCGTAACCCGCATCTTCAAACGGCATTGAGAGCCATTGCTGGTAGCGCCTCAGCGCAACGGATTCTTGAGCCGCCCATGATCGGACAGCTGCAGCATGAGGCTTTAGCTGTCCCACTGGATCGGGACTGGTGAACCATCCTCGTGTCACGTTGGCGGAGGCATCTGTCGTTGTCATCCCCTTTCCCTCATCGCCAAGCATGCAGCTGTTCGCTGCCGGGAGATCGCTCCCATCCACCCTCCGTCCATAGCCGGCTTGAACTGGATCCTGTTCTTCAGAGGCATCGAAGCCGAGCAGTAAGAAATACCCATTTTTTCTTGAGTCGGTAAGTACCGATGGGGGACTCGCTGTGAGGCTCTGATAGGCCGGAGACGGAGGAGCTTCCATCGCGATCCAAGCCACGATGACTGCCCCGATGCCGATCGCCGCTAACAGGAGGGAGGCAAACGCCAACCCCACACACAACAACACAATCGATCGTGTCGTGGAAAAACAGGATCCGATAAACGATGAGAGGCCGATGCGGACCCGCGCCGCTCGTACGGCAAGCCCGGAACGTGGTTTCGGCGATGTCACACGATCATGCGTAGAGACTTGGGGGCTTTCTCCCGCTGAGTCAAAAAGAACATCGACGGCCGATGCAGCAGCGGATACTACCGGTTCTGGCTGCGACAGAGGGGCTTCGATACCAAGATCCCGCCATGCGATAGGAGACGGTGGAGGGGGATTCACAAACGTGACCGATTCACTGGCCCGAACCCAGTCCGGTCTCGTATCTTCCTTCATCACAACCGGTTCAGGGACTGGGACCTGCGCTTCAACGATAGGAGCAGCAGCGAGGGAAGGAGCTGATTCCCATCCACCACTGCGTGAGAGTTCAGCGACCGCTTCAGGAGACTCAACCACCGGAGATACCGATGGAGGGACAACTGGGGCATCCCCCTTTTCTTTGTCCCAATTTCGTTTTTTCTCAGACGGACGATGCGACTGAACCTCGACTTCGCCTGTGCTCCAATTCGACTGTGCATCTGTTGAGGCGACCGATACCGGTGAACTATCGCTCGCTGCCACGGGAGACGGCTCCGTCAATGACGGGGATAGAGTCGGTTCAGATTCAAGAGGTGGTTCAATTGGCTCTGACAGAACCGGCACCGAAGGGGCCAGGTTGAAAGGGCTTGGGGTATCGTTCGAGAAAGTCGTCGGCTGCGCCAACCTGAATGGCTCTTCGGATACAAGCGCTGTTGTCGGCTGCGGAAGATCGGATGTTCTGCTTGTACCTGTATCTTCAATCGACCCACTCACCTCGATCGAGAGCAAAGGATTGTCCGATGGCAACGGCTCCGATTCGCTGACTGAGGCGAGCGAGAAAGAAGGCTCCGGCTCCTGGTCTGGCACGGATTCCGGTTGCGCTGACTCTAATTCCCTCACATCCTGTTCGCTCGTACCAAGTTCGGACAGTGGGGCAGGCGAACTCGACGACGAACTTCCTGCGTCAAACTTCCATGGACCGTCAAACAGGGTGTTCCATGAAAATGCGGCCTCGGGCGAGGAATCAGCAGCTGGTGGGGTCGAAACTTCAGGTTCTTGATGCATTACGGGAATCGTCGATGGCTCTGCCGCAAAGATCGACTCACGAGGCTCCGTCGGATCCGGCATAGGTGCCTGATTTGTCGACGTATCTGAGACAGATTCAGGCTGAATGGCGGCAGGCGGAACTAAGACGGATTCACCGCCTGATGGGGATACCTCCGCTGATTGTTCCAGCGGAGACGTCAACGGGGTTGGTTCCTCAATCATGACGGTAGACTGCTCTATCTGCTCCCAGGGCATAGGAGCAGATAATTCTGGCGAGTCGACAGCGGAAGCGATGATTCCCCCGACATCCGATTTGGGCTCCTCTGAAGAGCTAGGGGTATGCCCCTGCTCCACAACAGGGGTATGTTCAACGAGCGGAATCTCCTGCCCCTGTTGAACCAAATCAATCGGCGCCGGATCTATAGAAACATTGGGACTATCGTGGGATTCAATGATGGGGTTTGACAAGGTGGGCGCTGGAACCTCGCGGCTCAAGGAAGCCTCGTCGAATTGCTCCCACGGCATCACCGTAGATGCTTCGGCAGTAGCAAGAGCTTCGTCCTGGGGCTGTGCGGTAGCAGCTTCCAACGATGTCACTGCAGCAGAAGCCCCTGGGTGCACGGCAAGAAGCTCGCCGGTTTGGATATCGAAGAGAGAGGCAAGCTGACAGGCCACCGCGCTGGCCGGGGCAAGCTCCCTTATTTTGGCATAGAGCTGGGACGGCTTCGTGGGATTTTCAGAATCAGCATCTTCGATGAGAATGCCAATGGCCTTGCCCAATTCGGCCACTGCCGCTACGGCATCCCCCTTCTCCTCATACACATGGGCCAAGCGTTCGAGGAACGGGACGCACCGAGGTCCTGCGGCCAAGTACTCGCGTAACAAGGATTCGGCCAGCCAGAAATCCTGTCGCTCAATCGCGTCGTTGGCCAGGGACTCAAATGCTTGGCGAGCTGCGACAAGACTGCCTAACCGTAAATGTAATGTAGCAAAAAGCCGTCGCGCCTCCACGTTCTGAGGATCAATCACGAGCAGCTCTTTCAACACAGTGGACGACCGGCCGTACTTGCCGGTGTTCATGTTGGTGATGGCTTCCTCGAGAAGCGCGCTCTTTTTGCTATAGCCGACCACACCCTGTTTATGGACACGGGGGGGGGTCTTCTTATCAGCTTTTGGGGGGAATTTCTTATCGGTCCGCACGTTACAACCTTAGCAGATCATCGAAAAATGCGGAGCAGCTCCTCTAGCCACTTTGCGCCAGAACTTGCGTCCGTTCTCCGTTCAAGAGTTTGAGGGAAGGCAAACCAGACAGAGCACTGCAATCCTAGTGCCACTTTGGCATTCATGTCTGTTTTGAACATCCTTTACTATTAAGGTGTTAGATGAGTCTCTCCTTCTCATTTTCCCAATCGCTTTTCAAAAATGAACAAACCAGTCAAGAACTGCGGTTGAGAGAGCTTTTTCATCGGAGCGACGATAGGGAAACTCCCAAGGGCGCAGATGCTGGCTCCCTGTACAGAAACACCAAACACGCAGTCTAGTTGTACCGATGTTGGCCTTATGGTACCGTCCATTACGCCTTTTTCCATGTTTGACACGATCCGGGGAGGACTCACGCTCTCCCCATAGTTTGTTGCAATTATGAATTTTCCCTCGTTTGGACAATTACGGTGGATCAGACAGGTCTCTCTCGTCTGCCTGTTGGCATTGCTGATAGGATTGCTGTTCCCACCTGCCCCACGGGCAGAATCAGGGGGCAACTCTTCCGGGCGCGTCTCCCTCGATTTTAACGACGTTGAACTATCTGTTTTTGTTCGATTTATCAGCGAGCTGACCGGCAAGAACTTCGTCTTGGATGACGTCGTTAAAAAGGCCGGGGGGAAAATCAGCGTGTACTCGCCTACCAAGGTCACCCACGAGCAGGCATACAGTATGTTCGTGGCGGCGCTCGAGGTCAGCCGACTGGCTGTCATCACGAAGGGGAATATTCATCAAATCGTGGCGATGGGGGATCTTCCTCCGGAACGAGGGGCCTTCGTCTATAAACTCAAACATGCCAATGCGACTGACCTTGCAGCCATCCTGACCAATCTCGTCGCCCGGTCTCAGACCGTGGCGCAGACAGCACCGGGCACCAGGCCACTCTTTAGACCCTTGAGCGAATTCGAAGCCCCTGTCCAGGTCTTTGCTGACAAGGCCACAAACTCGATTATCATCAGTTCGACCAAGAGCGCCTATACCAAGTTACAGTCCGTTATTCGAGATTTGGATACGCGTCGGAACCAGGTCTTTGTCGAGGCTGTCATCTTGGAGGTACAGGTCGATCGGCTCAGACAGATCGGCAGTGACCCGATTCAGGTCATCGGTGCAGGTCAGAGCGGTTCACTGCGGGGTATCGCTGGTCTCAATACCGCACCAGAAAATTTGTCAACCATCGCGCAGGCCATTACTGGCGCTGCAACCGGAGGAGCCATATCGGCCCTCAACACGATCAACGTGCGCGCCTTCTTACAGCTGCTGTTGAGCCTCACGGACACGAACGTTCTGTCGACCCCCCAAGTGCTCGCTGCGGATAACCAAAAGGCCAAGATCGTCGTGGGTGAAAATCGTCCGTTCCCCACGGGGCAGGCCCAGGGAATTACGGGTGGTACCCAGGTCACGATCGAGCGAAAGGATGTCGGCGTCACACTGGAAATTACTCCACAGGTTCTGGAGAACGACCTGATCCGATTAGAAATCAAACAGGAGATTACCGCGATTGCGGAAAATGTCGCACAAACGATCGGAGCCACTTCGACCAGCAGCGGCCTCGCGGTCGGACCTACCACGACCAAACGGTCGATGGAAACGACCACCATCGCGAAAGATCAACAGACAATCGTCATTGGCGGGCTCGTGCGGGATAACATCATCATCAACGAACGGAAGGTCCCTCTCCTTGGAGATATTCCATTCTTGGGCTGGCTCTTCCGCTTCGAAAGCCGATCGATCCAGAAACTCAATCTGCTCGTATTCCTGACCCCAACCCTTGTTAGGGATGAGATAGACGTGGTGGAGTTGAATGCCCGTAAATCAGCAGAATTGGGGACACTGCAGCGAGAAACTCGTATTGAGGAACCCACGAAGCTTAAGCAAGAGGTCTTAGAAAAACTCGATCGCCAGAATGGAGCTCCCCGTCCCCTTCCGAATACCGTAGATCCGTCCACTCCACTCCAGCCGCCCGTACGACCGGAATAATCTCTGAGTACGAAGGTCTGCCAGGGGTTTGGGGTGAGTGACGGGTTTCGAACCCGCGACCTCCGGATCCACAATCCGGCGCTCTAACCAGCTGAGCTACACCCACCACCCAAGGAGTGCGGGGAGCAAGGATCTTAACAAAGAGGAGAACGCTGCCGCAACCAGTGGAATCGTCATGGAGTAGGAGTCATTCCTCACTGGAAGAGACCAGCCTCTTCAAATGTCAGCAATTGACCAGTGACTATTGACGGCTGGTTTCCTTCATCCCCTGGCATTGAAGGCCGCCTGCATTTCCTTAAGAATCGCGGCGGCGGCGGCAGCGGGATCCGACGCGTCTCTGATCGGTCGACCCACCACCAAGTAGTCGGCCCCTGCCGAAATCGCCTGGGTCGGCGTGGTTGCCCTGGCATGATCATCGACACCTTCGCCAACAGGGCGCACACCTGGTGTGACGATCAGAAATCGCGCACCGACCTTGGAGCGGAGGATCGCCGGCTCCTCGCCCGAAGCTACCACCCCATCGCATCCCACCTCGGATGCCAACAGGGCACGCGCGGTCACCAAGTCCTGGACGCTCCGCTGAATACCCATATCGCGAAGATCCTGGCTGTCAAAGTTGGTCAGCACGGTCACGGCTAACAGTTTCAGTGTGGACTGGCCGCGACCTTGGACGGCTGCGGCCAACGCCTTGCGATTTGCGTGGACAGTTAAGAATTCCACACCCATCGACGCGACTCGCGCAGTGGCCCGACGAACGGTCTCTTCGATATCGAGAAACTTGAGATCCAGAAACACCCGCTTCCCTCGCGCGATCAAGTGCTGAACCATCTCCGGTCCAGCCGCAGTGAAGAGTTCGAGTCCGACTTTCACGAACACGATCTGATCCTGCACGCGATCGAGAAGCCGCTCAGCCTCCTCGCGTGAGGGCACATCGAGGGCCAGAATTAAACGGTCACGAGCAATGATGGATGACATAGATTTTTTCCTTTGAAGAATAGCTTACCTTGACGCTTCATTGATCCCTATGGTACAAGTACGCTCTTTTTTTAGAGGAGTATACTATGCCGGTCGTACACAAATCGACGATTCGCCGAGCCCGCCAAGCTGTGAAGCGGCACAACCGTAATCGCGCGACTCTGGGCGCCCTCAAGAGTCTCGTCAAGAAAGTCCAAGCAGCCGTGGCCGAGAAGAAGACCGACGATGCGAAGACATCCCTGCGCCTCGCCACATCAGCCCTCGGCAAAGCCGTGACAAAGGGTGTGATGAAACCGAATACGGCATCACGCCGGATTGCTCGCCTCACGCTTCACGTCAACTCTTTGTCTGCTTCCCGCTCGTAATCGTCCGCACGTTCGAGATGGTTCTCACCTTCATCGGTTGCGGCGCCTCTGCGCCACGGCCGGATGAAGGGGAGCGGACGGTAACTTGTGCGCGATTACATAACCGCAACAACAGATCCTCAAGAATTCGCGCAGGACGCCCCCCACTGCCACCCTTCAGCTTCGCGTCAGCATCCAAAAATAACCGAAGCGCCTCGTACAGGTGGACGTCGGGGAACTGATCGAGAAACGCCCGCACCTTGTAGGGGTCCATCCGCAACGTCCGAGCAGCCTCCCCCTCACGGCCCCCTTGCCTGGCGGCTTCCTTGACCTTCCACAGTCTCCGATATTGCCAGGCTAGTGAGCCGAGAATTCTCAGTGGCGCCTCACCTGCCTCCAGATTCCTGGCCAGAATCGCCAACACCCGCCCGCGATTTCTCTCGCCGATCGCCAACGTCAGATCGAACACCGAAGCGCCTGGTTCCGTTCCACGCAGAGTCGCCACATCGACGGCTGTGACCGTCTGTCCCGGTGAGACATAGGCAGCCAACTTTTCCAGTTCACGCCGGACCGAATAGAGCGAACCTCCACAAGCTTCTTTCAGCAACTCGAACGCCTCTTCATTGAGCCGGACCCCGACCCGTTCGGCATCCTGATTGAGCCAAGGAAGCCAATGCGCCTCACGGAGAGGAGCGCAATCGACGGTCACTGCCGCCTTCGCCAGAGCCTGCGTAAACTTGAGCCGTCCATCAAGTTTCTGCGCCAGAAAAATCACGGATGCGGATTCATTCGGTTCCTTCAGATAGGGGAGGATCGCCTCGCATTCACGAGCAGAGAGTTTATCGGTCGCCTTCACCACTACCACTCGCCGAGCCGCAAACACAGCTGCCTCCGAAGCACAGGAAACGATCTTCGCCCCGCTCACATCGTCTCCATAGAACAAATCGCTATTGAAGTCGCTCTCACCCTCTCCCAACAAGGCGGACCTCAATGAGTCCAACGCCATATCACGCAGCAAATCCTCCTCACCGACGATCATGTACAGCGGCGCGAACGTGCCTTGTGCAAGCTGTGTTTTGAGCTGAGCAAGAGAAATAGACGAGGCCATAGTGGATATCCGATTTATTTGACGGTGGTGTCCGAGGTATCCGAGGACGGATCTTTATTCGGCTTTACGAGCAGCCCCGATTCTAACTGGAGCAGAAAGCGGGAAGCCAGATCTTCGGCGATAAAACGGCCCGCTTGTTCCAAAGCCCGGTTCTGCAGGACGCGATTAAATTGCAGGTCGGGCGTTACGAAGAACTCCGAGGCGCCCTTGGCCGTTTGTGCCCAGACGAGACGTTTCGTCCTAGTCTCCTCCACTTTGACAATTACCACGACCTCTGCGCGGCTTTCGAGCGTGGTGGTCTGGCTAAAACTGAGCGTTGGAAGACTGACCGAGAGAATCTGCCCGGAGAGTACAAGATCGGCCGCCTCATCCTCCTGAACGATCTGGGCCCCGCTACCGGAGGAAAACTCATGGCGCAGATAATTCGTATAGCGGGTTTCTAAATTTGGCTCAAAGGTTTTGTTCTCCAACGGCAATACGACCAGCCGCGGTGGTGGAACCCTTAGAGAAGAAGTCTCTGCAGCCCCCCCGATCGTAGGCCCGGCTCCCTCCACACGGAACTGATAACCGCACGCGCCCAGAAGTGCAAGGGTCAGACACAGTGCTGAGATCTGAGTGCTGAGAATAGAAAGAGACCACACTCTCTCGATCCGAATCGCACCATTTTTAGTCTCAGCACTCAGCACCCAGCACTCCCTTAGATGACAAAATTGATGAGCTTTTTCTCCACATAGATCACTTTTTTGGGCTCGTGGCCCTGCAACCACTCCGCAACCTGCCCACGAGCCAATCCTTCAACCTGCTCGCGGGAGGCATCGGCTCCCACTTCGAGTTTGGCCCGCAGCTTCCCATTCACCTGGATCGGAATGGTCAACCGGTCGCTCACGGTCATGGCCGGATCAAAGACCGGCCATGGCTGCTGGGAGACGCTCGGCTTGTGACCCAGTTTCTCCCACAGCTGCTCACAGAGATGTGGCGCAAAGGGAGACAGGATAAGTACAAACGGTTCCAACAGGGCCCGGGGCCGCTGCTCCAGCTTTGTCATTTCGTTGGTGAAGACCATCATTTGCGAAATAGCGGTGTTGAACCGCAAGTCCTCAATGTCCTCCGTCACCTTCTTGATGGTCTGATGCAGCAGGCGGAGTTGATCAAGGGTCGGATCATAGCCACCGACGGCCGGGCTCAGCGCGCCGTCTTCATTGGCAATCAACCGCCAGACGCGGTCAAGGAACCGAGTGATTCCTTCCACGCCCCTCGTATTCCAAGGCTTCACAGCCTCCAGGGGCCCCATAAACATTTCATAGAGCCGGACCGCATCGGCCCCGAACTGGTCCATGATCTCGTCGGGATTCACGACGTTGCCTCGGGATTTCGACATCTTCTGGTTGTCTTCTCCCAGCACCATTCCCTGATGCACCAGCTTCTTAAACGGCTCCGGCGTACTGACCGCCCCGATGTCGTACAGAACCTTGTGCCAAAACCGCGAATAGAGCAAATGCAGCACGGCATGTTCGCTACCGCCGATATAGAGATCCACCGGCATCCAGTACCGTTCCTGCGCCGGATCGACGAGTTGCGCCTGATTCTTCGGGTCGATAAATCGCAGGTAATACCAGCAGGAGCCGGCCCACTGAGGCATCGTGTTGGTTTCACGGAGCGCTGCCGCTCCACTGATCGGGTCGGTGGTCGTCAGCCAGTCGGTGAGATTCGCGAGCGGGCTTTCACCGTTCCCCGACGGTTTAAAGTTGTTGGTCTTCGGCAACAATATCGGCAGTTGCTCTTCTGGGAGGGGAATAGCTTGGCCGTCGACCCACACAATCGGAAAAGGCTCGCCCCAGTACCGCTGGCGGGCAAACAGCCAGTCCCGCAACTTATAGTTCACGGCTTTGCGGCCCTTACCTTGCGATGCTATCCAAGCTGTGATCTTTGGAATGGCGTCAGCCGGTGTCAACCCATTGATGGTAAAGTTTCCGTCCGGCGTCGTGGAATTCACCACGATCCCCTTGTCGGTCACCACGAAGGCTTCGTGTTCAACCTGACCGCCTGCGATTACTTCGCGGATCGGCAAACCATAAGTTTTCGCAAAGGCCCAGTCTCGCTCATCGTGCGCCGGCACCGCCATAATGGCCCCGGTTCCATAACCCATCAACACGTAATCGGCAATCCAAATGGGCAGCGGCTCCTTGTTCACCGGATTCACCGCATAGCCGCCGGTAAAAACCCCGGTCTTTTCTTTTTCAAGTTCCTGCCGTTGGAGATCGCTTTTTCTGGCTGCCGCTTCGCGATAGGCGGCAACCTCAAGGCGACGATCAGCAGTTGTCACAACCGTCACGAGCGGATGCTCCGGGGACAACACCATATAGGTCGCGCCGAACAGGGTATCAGGCCTCGTCGTAAAGACCCGAACCCTACCAGGAGCGCCGACAAGATCGAACTCGACTTCTGCGCCGATCGATCGGCCGATCCAATTTTTCTGCATCTCCAATGTACTGGCAGGCCATTCGACCAGCTTCAAGTCTTCAAGTAGGCGATCGGCATAGGCCGTGATCTTCAACACCCACTGACGCATCGGCTTGCGCACCACATCGAACCCGCCGACCTCACTCTTTCCATCGACAATTTCTTCATTGGCCAGCACCGTCCCCAGCGCGGGACACCAGTTCACCGGCACTTCTGCTACGTAGGCCAGGCCTCGCTCGAACAGTTTCAGGAAGATCCACTGTGTCCAGCGATAGTATTCCGGATCGATCGTGCTGATCTCACGTTCCCAATCGTAGGAGAGACCTACACGCTTCATCTGACGCTTGAAGGTCGCGATGTTTTCGGCTGTCGTAACGACCGGATGGATTCCGGTCTTCACCGCATACTGTTCAGCTGGGAGCCCGAATGCGTCCCACCCCATCGGATGCAACACATTGAAGCCCCTCATACGCTTGTAGCGAGACACGATGTCGGTCGCGGTGTAGCCTTCAAGGTGGCCGACGTGGAGGCCGGAACCGGATGGATAGGGGAACATATCGAGGCAATAGAATTTTGGCTTGGCCCGGTCGTCAGCCACGCGGAAGGTCCGGTGCTGTTCCCAATAGGCCTGCCACTTCACTTCAAGGGCGTGATGATCGTAGGTCTTGCTCATACTGACATTGAATCGTACTTGTCTTGAAAAAGAGGATGGACTCTAACATAGCCCGGTGGGAGCAACAAGAATCGGCCATGGAGGGGTTTACATGGAACAGGCCGGTCTTCGCAGGAAGACTGGCCTGTTGATGCAGGTGAAATGGTCTCTAGAAATGATACGCGACGCCGAACACAAAGTTATGCGCGTTATAGTTTACCGACAGTTCATGTCCCTCAAATCCCATGAAATCATCGTACTTTAGACGGGCATGATTGAACTTCCATTCCCCAAAAACCGCCAGGTGTGTCGTCATCCGATACCTCAACCCGAGTTGGGTGTTCAGTCCTGGCCCTCCCCCACTACTGGCACCATCGCCAACCGAAAAGCGAGAAAAGTTAAACCCTAACCCTATTCCGGCGTAGGGCTCGAACGCTCCCATTTGATGCCTCACCACGATGTTCGCCGGAGCCCAGGTCCAGACATTCAAGTGCCCCCCAGGTGCGGTTAGGAAGTTGATGCCTCCTAGAGTTGTCACGTGTTGTTGCTTAAGATAAGGCGTCGTTTTGAATACTTCGGTTTCGACCCCTAGCCACTTCAGCGACTCAAAGTAGTATCCCAATTTGGCACCGTACATCAGGGAACTCCTCAACAATTGGTCGTTCTCATCGAAGGTGCTCCCTTCTCTACTGAACTCCACATTGGTAAGACTTTGAGGAATGTTCACACCCACTTGACCCGCGACATACATTTCGGCCTTGGCCAGAGAACTAGTGAGAGCCAGAAGAAGGGAGAGAAGAGCGAACGCGGAGAGCCGTGCTGTCATCCATTTACCCAAGATGAGGGTCTCCATTAGGGAAGGTCTGATTAATTCAGATTTCCGTGCAGACTCCAGTCAAATTCCCTGTGTTCTGCATCTTGCCCGAGCGAAAACGAGAATTAATCAGACCTTCCTTAGATTGGAAGTCGTCTGGCTAACAACCAGCGCATACTATCCAACTGAAACCCTCACAACAAGAGAAACTATTCGGCGTCCTGTACAACTAGGACAAACCCTGTCTGGCTCATCTGGTTTGTTTAGTTCATTTAGTTGGTCTGGTTAAACCAAACAAACGAGACAAACCAAATAACGGGATTCTTCGGCACCCTGCTAAATCACAGGCCGTCCGTTAAGGAGTAAGGAAAAACCTGCCACCGAGACGAACTGAGGGAGCGGGGCGGGAGGCAGCTGAGAACTCGATTTGGCACTATGAATGAGGTGAACGACGCCAAAACGTTGTGCCGCAACCAAGCAGCCTTCGTCATCATCCATGAAGAGAGACCTTGCCGGATCGAATCCCAACAACCGCTGACAATTAGGCCAATACTCCGGACGCATTTTTAAATAACCCACTTCAAACGCATTCACGATGCGATCCACATGCCGATCGAGCCCGGTCTTGGCAACTTTCACCAACACACCCGCATCGTGCGCATTCGTCACAATCGTCACTCGCTTCCCAAGCTGGCGAAGATAGCGCAAAAATTCCTCCGCACCGGGCAGAAATCCGATCATGTGGTCCAGTTCCTTATGCATTGCCACGACATCGATGCCCACCTGCTTAGTCCAGTAATGCAGATCGGTCCAGGCCAATTCGCCTTCGACGGACCGATACATAGCCATTAACCGATCTCGCGAGTCCTCGAAGGTGAGGCTGTGGAGCGCGGCATAGCGACGCGGCAACTCTTCTTCGAAAAAGAAGTTGTCGAAATGGCGGTCCAGCAATGTGCCATCCATGTCGAGCAAAACATCGTCAATCTCATCCCAATGGAGGGAGTGCTGAGTGCTGAGTGCTGGGTATTGGGTCATCGGGAAAGTATAGCGGAGGCCGGATGAGAAGACGAGCCGGTTGTGTTTACCAAAATTCTTATGTTACGTTCGAAGCACGATTCCCCATGCCACGCACCAAGAAAGCCCCTGCACAAACATCACCGGCACTGATAGCCACACCAGGTCAACCACCGATTGTGGCCATTATCGGCCGCCCCAACGTCGGCAAGTCGACGCTCTTTAATCGCATGCTCGGCAAACGCACGGCCATCGTAGACGACGTTCCAGGTGTCACCCGTGATCGTAACTATGCCGACGCCACCTATCGAAACCGGCCGTTCCGCTTAGTAGATACGGGGGGCCTGGACCCCTCCGCCTCAGAAGGCATGCTGGCCCTGATCAAGCGTCAATCGGAACTGGCCATTGCAGAAGCGGATATTCTGATCCTACTGATGGACGGACGGACCGGATTGACGACTCCGGACCAGGCAGTGGTCCGTCTCTTGCGCGGAACGACGAAGCCGTTATTTGTCGTGATCAACAAGCTTGATACTCCTAAGGTCGAGACGCTCGTGGCGGATTTCTATCAGTTGGGCACGGATACGCTCTATCCTATCTCTGCGGAACATGGTCTCGGCATCTCCGACCTTCTCGATGCAATCTATCCGCTCCTCCCAGTCCCGGATGAAAACCTTGAGCAGGCGACGATGCCCCGCATTGCCGTGGTCGGACGGCCGAATGTCGGCAAATCCACCCTGGTAAATGCCGTGCTTGGTGAAGACCGAGTCGTGGTCAGCGACGTCCCAGGCACCACCAGAGATTCAATCGATTCGATCGCGCTCCACAAAGGCCGACGATACCTCTTCACCGATACGGCCGGTATTCGTCGACGCGGGAAAATCGACCGGGGAATCGAAGGTTATAGCGTCGTCCGATCGCACTTGGCCATCGGGCGATCCGACCTCGGAATCTTGTTACTCGATGCCACGGAAGGTGTGACCGAGCAAGATACCAAGATCGCCGGCATCATCATCAAGCAAGGGCGGGCCTGCTTCCTCCTGGTGAATAAATGGGATCTTCGGGAAGGCGACAGCCAGGCCCGACAGGAGGTCGAACAGGAACTTCACCGGCGCTTTCCCTTCTTAGCCTGGGCGCCGGTCCTCTTCGCATCCGCAGCCCATCCCGATTCGCTTGGCCAGCTCTTTCCCACCATTGATCGAGTGTTTGCGGCTTTTTCAAAACGGATCCCGACCGGAGCATTGAACAAATTTCTCCAGGAAATCCTCGCTACCCACCCCCTGCCGGTGCGCAAAGGTAAACCGACGAAGATCACCAAGTCCGCCTTCATAACGCAGGTTGCAACACAGCCACCCGTCTTTGCGCTGTTTGTCGGTCACCCGGACAACATCACTCCGGCCTATCTCCGATTTCTAGAAAATCGACTCCGCGAAGAATATGGATTCGAGGGGACTCCGATTCGCATGTTGGTTCGGAAGAAATAATCGGGTTCATTTTCTGCCACCCTGACACCGTCTTTGTGCATAAGCTGGCTCCAGAAGCCACATTGCAGTCCGTATTTGTGTGATTTTAACAGTTTCTGCCGCTGTCGCTTCGGTGTAACTCTTGCACAGTCGCAAGACCATTCCCCCGAAAGGACATGCGTGGCGCAATCATTTCCGGATAATCAAGCCGACTCCCCTCCCCTTCTCTCTTTTCCCAACTCGGGGATGATTGTATTCTCCTCGTCCGCTCGCATCCTGTACATGAATAAACCGGCCCGTATCTTGATGGCGTCGTTCGGTTCGTCCCATGATCTCTGGGCGCAAATGGCGCCTGAATCCCTACCGTTCATTCTCACTGAACTCTGTTACGATGTGTTGGCACAGCTCCAACGGCGACTCGAGACGCAAGACTGGGCACAATTCGAAATACGCCGCATCTGCCACATCGTCAGACCGTCCCTCTTGCTCACAGGCTTCGGCATACGGAATTCGACGAACAATGAGATCCGGGTCATCCTGACCCTCACCCCTCTGCCATCGGTCCCCTATGCAGCGGTGGATCCGCATCATATTTATCAATCGGCCGACATAGAGGCCCCAGTCGGGGGCGCCATTTCATAGAGGAAGCACGCCAAGTCGCTGTAGTAACCGTTTTCGCCTTGACTCCTCATAAGCATCATGTTATTCGCTCAATATAATGATCATTTGCACCTATCCAATATCTTATGCCTCTGGGGTTCTCAGCAATTCCAAGACCCGTTGGATGAGCGCGATCCTCTTCGCCGGGATGATCGTCGTGACCCTTCTTGGCCCAGTTCGCGCTGAAGAGCCTCCCGCGCCTGATGGCACGGTCCCGATCCCGGCTTCTGAAGTTCCAGATCCACCCTCCGCTCCCGCTTCCATTACTCCAAGCAGGAGCGATCCCTTTATCATGCTGCGGGGATCGGTGTGGCGGACCAAGGCCGGGATTGTCTTTCTAAAAACCCCGATCGGATTGCTGACGCTCAGTTCGAAAACCACGCTGAAAGATCTCAAAGCCTCTCAGGAAGTACTCTTTTGGGTGCATGATCGCCATTTCGTCGTCGAGATCCGAAGGCGGACGGACGGATCACTCGTCCATCGCTTCCTCAGCGGGCCAATGACACCTGGAACCGATAACCCGAGAACGTTACGCTGGTGGGGACCCGACGGTGACCAAATCGTCCAGGTCGGTACACAAGAAAGCCATCTGACCAGCCATCGCGAGGGAGACTCTCTGACCGTCGAAGTCGATGAAACGAATACCATCAGCGGGGTGCATGACCTACAATTCGACCTGCAGGTCAGTCAAGCCCCGCCGGTCGGCGCCGATGTCCAACTTCTTCTCTCAGGCACCGTCTCCAAGCTCAAATCCAATTTCGTCTTTGTCCGAACCCCCGTCGGCCTGGTTATGCTCAATTCGAAGATCGGAATTCCTCAGGTGAAGGTGGGACAATCGTTGACGTTGCAGATCGACCGTGAGCGCGTGACCGTCACTCTACCACCCGTCGTGACAACCACTTCCAGGCGTAGCACCTCACGCGTCCAATAACAACTCACCCGTCCACCGCCTACAGCGGGCCCGCATCGAGTACGCTGGCTTGACAGGCCTCTGCTAAGGCCCCTAGACTTTGCGGCAGCTATGCGTACCCCTGTCCTCAAAACGCCCCCCCCACGTCCGGCCATACAAGAGTCTGACAAATTTGAAAGACTCTATCGGGACCATGTCGATCTGATTTATCGTTACGCATACCGGTTGTGCGGCGAAGCGGAGTCCGCAAAGGATCTCGTTCAAGAAACCTTTTTGAATGCCTACCAAGGACTCAAAGATTTCCGAGGCGACGCGCGAGTCTCCACTTGGCTCTACACCATCGCCTCGCGGGCCTGCATACGGATGCGGCGCAAACGCAAAGGGGAGCCAGAACACGAACTGTCGATGGATGATTTCGTGCCCACCTCCGAGGGAGAGTTCCGCCTCCAGATTCCGATGGAAGGGCTCAGCCCCGAAGAAGCACTCCAGAACAAAGAACTCCGGCAGGCTCTCGATCAGGCGATCGAGAAACTGCCCCCCAAGTATCGGATGGCTCTGGTACTCCGGGATATGGAAGGGTTAAGCGCCAAAGAAGTGGGAACCATTATGGGTTTGAATGAACGGGCTGTAAAATCTCGGCTGCACCGGGCGCGCTTGTTTGTAAGACGCGAGCTGAGTGCCAGCGGCATCACTCATCACGATGACCAGAAGCCTGGAGGCTTGGGCTCATGACCAAGAAAAAGACGCCGGCACAGAAGAACCGCTCCACACCATCGTCCCATGACCATCTGCACGGCCAAGGCCGTTGCGAGGATCTACTCCGACAATTGTCCTCTTATATCGACGACGAACTCCCTTCCGATATTTGTGCGGAAATACGCCGACATGTGGGGGCCTGCCCGAACTGTGAAGTTTTCGTCGCATCTCTCCAACAGACCGTTACCCTTTGCCGACACCATCCAGCCCCACCATTGACGCCGGTCGACCGAATCAACATGCGCCGCGCGATCCTCGATGCGGCCAACGCAAGGTGAACGGAACAATCGGACTCATAGGTCTGGCGCTTGTACTGGCGACTCCTGCCTTTGCTCTCCCAACCGAGACCGAGGTGGAGTCCGCCACTGTAGAGATCCGCTCGCGGGTATTCAGCCCACAACAGATACATTTACATCATGATCGCAAGGCCCTGCTACGGTTCCGTAATCACGATACGGAACTCCATACCGTGGTGGCAATGGATCTCTTCCTTCACCCAGATCTCAACCTGGGCGGCAACGGAGCCCCGGAGTTCGGACCGGATGGACTGAAGCGAGTCATCATCCCAGCTGAGGGTGTGATTGAGTTTGAGTTCACGCCGGCACGTACGGGAACCTTCTCCTACCTCTGCGACATGCCTGGTCATAATATGCAAGCCGTCATCGTAGTCGAGTAAGCAGAACACAGGGCGTCCTCTTTGTGTATGGTTAGCCTGTTATTTGGTTAGTTGTGTTCAACCAAACAAATGAGACGGCCGAACCTGCCTCCTCTGCCCCTTTCAGATCATCAAATTAGCATGGTACATTGCTACCTTCTTTCCGTCCTTCGTACTTGGAGCACTCGACATCATGCGCTTGCAGATCCTCCAACATGGTTGGTTCAGGAGTCTGCTCCTTGCCGGAGCCTTCTTGACTGTCACTGAGATGACCCTGGTCGAGGCGTCAGCGACATCAGCTTCCGCCGTTGCAAAGACATCGAGACAGGCTGCCACTGCAGCCGAAGCAACGGCCCAGCGGTATACCGAAGCGATGGGAGCGGGAAACAAGGTGGGTGTCGGCCAGCTTGACTTCGCCTGCCAATATCCCATCGTGGCCGCAGCCCCCCATGGCATCATGGCCTATCCGACGGACTCCGACCCAGTCTACGACACCTGCTGGCAGCGCCTGAGGGAAGCCCATGCCCCCACCCTCGCAAGAACCGATGTCGGCATGGAGATCTTGTGGCCCAGCAATGGAGAACTGGTCTTTTTCAGCGAAGACTTACCTCGTTACCCTGCCTCGGCCTTCGTGACAAAATCGCTGGGTCTGACACCGCCTGGGACCGGATTCCACACCCACATTATCGGCAGCACACCGCTTCCTTCTGCCTCTTTCCGCCTGCGACCGAACGACCCAATCGTGGCAGTACAGACGAGCTTGGTGAAATTGTCCATCAGTTACCAGGATCCCCTGACTGCCCCGGTGACTTACGCCCCTGGCTCAGTCAAATGGACGACAACGATTAAGCGGACCAGGCGCGCACTCAAAGAAATTACCGTTCAATGGGTTGTCCTCTCAGGGCTGAAGAAGCACGGTTTTGCTGGTGACACAGCCGTCGTGAACCTTCCAGTTACCAGCGGCGCCATCTTCGGCAGTGGCATCCAAGAGCAGATTCCGTTTGTCACGGAAACCAGCCATGCCCTCCCCGACTCGCTGGTCTGGTGGGGACCGACTGATGCTCCCGGCCTCTTGACCGCCGGAGTAGCCCGCGCTGCCGGTCTTCCAGAACTACGAGACCGCGTGGCCATGTTGAATCGGATACTCATCATCGATCCCCAGCAAGCCGAGGCCCTCAGGGTGCTGAGCCAACAACTCTATGCCATGGTTCTGCGAGAGGCCATTCCCTTCCACAAACTCACAGTGAAGGATCCGGCGCTCGCCTTGCTGGTGAACGAACATTTTTGGAACATCTACTCCCAATCAGTGAGGGTGGATCTGTCGCTGGGGATGGAGATGGGTGGGTTTGACAAACCGACAACCGCCGACTACCTATACCGGATGCTCTCAGCCATGCAAGCCCTGGCCGCCGTCCGGCCTGAACAACTCGATAACAGAATTCGATTAGGCGTGGCGTTGCGCTGGAATAACGATCAAGAGCCCTCGATCGCGACTCACCAGTCTCTCGTCAAAGCCATCCTGCCTGAGCGAAAAGCCGACCGAGCGGAAGCGCTACTACAGCTGGCCTGGTCCCGCATCAATAAAGTGGCTTGGAACCGCATTCTTGACGACTCCGACATTCGAGCTGCCTATCAGGATGCCGACGCAGCGCTTACGCTCGCCAACCTGCCTCTCGATAAATTTATGGCAGAATACACTAAGGCCTACAGCTTGCTGTTCACCCCTAACCGGGACAATCTGGCGCTCTTGGAACGGCTGGCAGAAGCCAAACGATGGTTCGCTGAAATTCCAGGACAGACGCCCGACATCTGGGACTTCTTTATCGGAGCAGAATCGCTGAAGGCGGTGCTGGACGCAGACCCTATATTCCAGCCCTTGCTGGCTCAGGCGAACGAAAAGAAAGGGTAAGGGCCCTGTTCAGGCTCAGCGCAAACCCATCGGATCTTCGCTTCCCTCCCGTTGATTTGGCATCGCCAGAAGGACTGCTCGCCGTCGGGGGCGATCTGCGCCCCGAGCGGTTGCTCGAAGCCTACCGCCACGGCATCTTTCCTTGGTACGACGACGATCAACCCATCTTGTGGTGGTCGCCCGATCCCAGGACTGTGCTCTTTCCCGACAAACTCCATGTTTCACGCAGCCTGAAAAGAAGCCTTCGTCCCGGCCTCTTCACCCTCACGCTCGACCGCTGTTTTCGCGATGTGATGCAACATTGCGCAGGACCAAGGCCGCAATACCCGGACGGCGGCACGTGGATCACGGCAGAGATGCTCGATGCCTACACGACACTACACGAACAAGGCTATGCCCATTCCGTCGAAACCTGGCAGGAAGGAAAATTAGTCGGAGGGCTCTACGGCGTGGCGCTCGGTGGCGCATTTTTCGCAGAGTCGATGTTCACCCGAGTGCCTGATGCCTCAAAAGTCGCGCTGGTTTTTCTTGTGCGCCAGCTGCACGCCTGGGGATTCCGCATCATCGACTGCCAACAAGCCTCTCCGCATGTCATGCGCTTCGGAGCGGAAGAAATCCCCCGCCGCGACTTTCTCGACCACCTCAATGCGGCGCTAGCACTTCCAGGTCGCCGCGGGCTCTGGCAGTTCGACATTCCATGCCATAAGTCGTGAGACGGCAGCTCAGTAATAATCAATTACACCATGTGCAATCATCCGTAGCGACCAGCCCATGCCATTCCCCCACAAGCGGCCGCGAAGCCTATCCAGCCCGCATTATTCATGAACACTTCTGCTGCAATCGCCGATCCGCTGCTACGACGAGCCTTCGGCCGGCGGGCTCGCCCCTCAAACCTTCAACGTACTGCACGAGTACGCCTCAGGTTCTCAGGGCTCCGCGCGCCGGGCTCGCGACGCGGCTCAGCGATTTCGTGACGAACTGTCATGAATAATGCGGGCTAGGCATCCTTGAACTTCTCTTCAAAATGGGGCACACTTCAGCAGTTTTGACGATCTTTCAGGAGAAATTCTCAATGACACGGATGGTTCTTTCTGTAGGTATTGGGCTTCTGCTGACTGTTGGCACGGCGTGGGCAGGACCACTCAAAGATACGACTGCTGCAAATCCACCCGGTGATCACGCGACTGCGTTGAAAACATTGCAATCGCTTGCAGCCCAAGGGAATGCGGAGGCGCAGAACAATCTCGGGGAACAGTATGCCAAAGGACAAGGCGTGCCGCAGGATTATGCGCAAGCGCGTCAGTGGTACGAGAAAGCCGCGGCGCAGGGGAATGCGCTCGCACAGAACAACCTCGCGGAACTGTATTTCGCAGGCCTAGGCGTGCCGCAGGACTATGTGCGGGCGTATTTGTGGGTGAGCCTCGCAGCAGTTCACATGAAGGGGGACGAGCAGAAGCAAGCCGAGGAAAATCGAAACGATGTCGCCGGGCGCATGACTCCAGAGCAGATCGCAGAAGCCAAGCGGCTCACGCAACAGTGCATGGCACTGAAGTTCAAAGGCTGCTGAGGAGGGGTTACCGCGCGCGCTACCCCAACCCTCGCACCACACTCACAGTAGACCGCCGACACTCTTCGCAATCAGCCATTGCAATCAGCCCATGTACCCCACAAGGTGCCGCGAAGCCGTTCCAAGTTTAATTTGAACTCTCCCACAAACGGGCGCAAACTACCGTCGTTCCTACTAGAAAGTAGTTTGATCGGAAATTTCTTCTCGATCTTGGGAAAGGAATCACCCAATGGCAGTTCCAGATTTCCAGAGCTTCTTCAAGCCTTTGCTTGATCTTGCCGCAGACGGGAAAGAACACTCTGTCCAGGAGGCGCGAGAGGTGCTCGCCAAGATTATGGCATTGTCAGAAGAGGTTTTGAAAGAACCTCTTCCAAGCGGCATTCAGACGAAGTTTGAAAATCGAGTTGCCTGGGCTAAGAGTTATTTTATTCAAGCGAAAGTCTTGGAGTCTCCGCGGCGTAGTATGTTTCGCATTACTCAACGGGGCATGGAGCTTCACAAAGAAGGTCATATACGAATCGACATTAGAATCCTCAACCGATATCCAGAGTTTCTTGAGTTCCATAAACCGAAGTCGCCCAAGGAAGAAGAGCAGGAGACTTCGAGGGAGACGCCGGAGGAAACGCTTCAGAAATCCTATGAAAGTATTAGAGGCGATCTAGCTAGTCAGATCGTGCAACGCATTGCAAACAATTCGCCTCAGTTCTTTGAGCGGCTGGTCGTTGATCTGATGGTTGCCATGGGGTATGGAGGGTCACGAACTGATGCAGGAAAATCCATTGGTGGCTCTGGTGATGAAGGAATCGATGGCATTATCAAGGAAGATCGGCTCGGGCTTGATTTGGTGTACCTACAAGCGAAACGTTGGGAAGGGACCGTTGGACGACCTGATGTCCAAAAGTTTGTCGGAGCCCTTCATGGCAAACGAGCTAAAAAAGGTGTGTTCATAACCACCAGCAAGTTTTCCGATGACGCAAAGAATTATGTTGAGACCATCGACCCCAAGGTCATTCTGATTGATGGACGGATGCTTGCTGAACTGATGATCGATCATGGATTAGGGACGACCACAACAGCAACTTTCCAGGTAAAACGGATCGACTCAGATTACTTTGCTGAAGAATAGGTCCTCGCCTTGCTTGGTGAAGAAAAAGATTGGCGTAAGACACTTATCGCCGCATGATGGATAGGGCAAAGACGATTCTCCTACGGAGGCATCCCAATAACAAGTATGTTTCTACCCGCACTTTTGTTGGCGCTGTTACTCGCTGCCTGCGAGTCAACTCCAGTGCCAAAGTCCGAAGCTAAACAAACTCCTCCGGATCGAGTGCTGGCGTTTCAAACACCGAAGGGCGAAAAGACTGGCATCTTGACTGTAATACGAGACGATGGGTTCCCTGTTAGTGGTTGTAACATTGCGTTGTATATAAACCAGATTCTCGCCGCAAGATTTGAAGCAGCCGAGTATGCACAGTTTTACGTGGAGTCTGGAGAAATACTACTTCGTGCCGGATGGGACCCTCAAGGTAAAGGACTATGTAGTTTTGGGCAAGACCAGTGGACGCAGCGCGAGACATTTTTGAAGCCTGGTGAGAGGAAATCTTTCCGTCTGTCTTTCGGTACCAGCGGAAGATTTGACATTCAGAGAACGAACTTCTAAAGACTTATCAAAACTCATGACTATCGGAAACGTTCTTCAGCGCTGAGGAGTTATGGATTCTGTCTATGTAGCAACGAGAGGTCGAATTGTCACTCCAGCTCGGCTTCGTCGATCCCTACCGCGTGCATCCATTTCCTGACTCGCTTCATAAGAAGTGGCCTGGCTGACCATCACTGCGCTCATCGAGGCCACACCTTTTCATCGTTTTCCTTGAGGGCGGGCTAGTATGGTCTCCCACTGCGCGTGTCCAACGAGGGTCTTCTGAGGCCGCGCGTTGCACGAGCACGGGAGACCATCTAGTCTGCCCTCTCATGCTCCTTCTCTGTGCGCGCGTTCCGGGAGCACAGGACCAACGTGGGCGTCCTTCCCATCTTTTTCATCGTGTGCGTTCTGCGAGTTATGTAATCCCAAAATGATAATGTCCGCTTTGGCCCAAGTAGACATGTCCTCTTCGTTGCGAGACTGTCGGCTCTCACAAGGAGGGTCAGATGGTCAGAGAGGACAGGGTCATCATGAGTGTGAAGG
>SWDM01000016.1:553563-593004 GCA_005116835.1 Nitrospira sp.
GCTTTCTGCAGTCACCTGCGGGGCCTTCTCCCATACCAGCCCCGTCTCTCTGTCCAAGACCGCCGCGCTGCTCCAGTCCGTCAATTCAATAAAACGCGTCGCCACCGGGAGCTTCTGCGCCCAGGCCGGTTCCGCATAGTAGGGCCCATTTCCTGTCGCCGCCTGCGCCGGGCCCGACCCTATCGCGGCCGCCACAAATAGGCTGAGGCCCATCAAACCCATGATCACTCCACTCCGTTGTCGCTGCTGCATGTGGCACCTCCTCATGATTGATAGTGATGGTTGACTGACGATGCTCCCCTCGCGCTCGCGCCCATCGCGCCCGCTCCCCTTTGACGCGTCACGCTTCACGGAGAGGCAGCGGGACAGGCACCGCCGCAGACGGCGGAGCCAGTCCCTTCCCCTTTCATGAGCTGCTGTTCGAAGAGTTCCTGCGCCCGAGCTCGCACCGACTCGTCTTCATCCACGAGCGCTAAGGTTACGGGATCGAGCGCCTCCCCCGGCTGCTGCGCCCACTGTTCTAGCGCCTGCAAGCGCACTGTCGCCTCCGGATGTTCGCGCATCTCGGCATACCAACGCTCCCGCGCCTCGCGTAGCGCCTGGTCGGCGTTAGCCTTGTCTTCTGAGGATGGGGTAGAAGCTGCGGATTGTGCTGGAGCCTTGGGCGCTGGGCTAGTCGTGCGTGAACTGTCTGCGGTGAGCCCACCAGGCTTGGGCACTGGTGGAGCGGAGAGTCCGGCGCCAGTGGCCTCGCCCGCAGGGGATGACAGAACCGTGCCTGCTGCTCCGATGCTGTGGCCCGAGCCCGGAGCCTCCGGCGACGGACTGCCACAGGCGGTCAGCCCAAACAGCAGCAGGAGTACATTCCAGCTTGCCAGAATGGCTCGCCCTATCGTGAGATCGCGTTTCCTCTGTCCGCACTCCATCGCGTCATCCCCCAGAACACCACTCCCGCAAGGCTCAGCAACCAGAGGCTGCTCGGTTCCGGCACGGCCCCGTCACAGCCCGCTCCCCCGTTGGTCACGCAGACGGACCCGTTCGTCACGGTGAAGCCTGAGTCGGCGAAATTGAGGAACGTACTGGATAGGGTGAGTGGCGTGGTTCCGCTGGCGAGAGCCTTGAATTGAATCGTCGCCAGCACGCCGCTCCCGCTCGGCAACGGCGGAAGATCTGCAAACGCATTCGTCACCAGGCTGATCAGGCCCGTCGAATTGTTAATGATCCCGGCGGAAAACACCGTGGGGGGAAAGAGCGTGGTGCCGAAGGACGCGAGGAACGGACCCTCGGTTACCAGTTGCGCCTGCAGGAGGGTCGGATTGTACCCCAGGTCGAATTGCCAGGAGGTGAGGTCCGTGGCATCGGCCACACGCACGTCGATCGAAAATATGTTGTTGACGTTGACGGTCGCGGAATCCACGGAGAACGACAGCGCCTGTCCCTGTTGCGGGAGCAGCAGCAGAGCGAAGCCCACGAGACAACTATAGAGCATCCTTTTCATCACACACCTCCTGTATGCACGACCCGGTCAATGGAGACAGGTCGCAGTGGACACAGGCCTTCAGGCCTGTCACGTGACGGAATCGACTGTCGATTGAAAACGATGAGCGAGGCGATACTGGAGAGGCGCGGCGATTTCAGGACAGGGGAAAAAGAAGCGGCCGTTAGCGCGATCGAGACGTGAGTGAGTGAGTGAGTGAGTGAGTGAGTGAGTGCAAACAGGGAGCCAGTGGTGCGGAGTTAGTCAACCTGTGCATGTCGGCGAGATCCATGTGGGCACTCTTGTGAAACGCAGCGGGCGGCCTAGACTACATCTGATGTCGCATTGCGTGGAGGGAGTCTATAGTAGCAGCCCTTTCCATTTCATCCCCTCTTCCGTAGGGGGGTGTGATTCCGTAGGAATGATCGGGGACAGGCACCGCCACAGACGTCGGAGCCAGTCCCCTCCTGCCTTTCTCGCATGTCCCGCTAGTCGCGCTCGTCGCGCGCCCTAATGGGCGCCGTCACGAACACACCAGCTTGGGACGCTGTGGGCCCAATTGATGAAAGTTGTGCCGCCTCCCAATCCGAAATGCACGGCCCACGAGCCCTTGGCGTCCTCATCGACCCTCGTCGCCGACCAGTAGACGGTCGGCTGGACTGTCAGAAACGGATGGCCCGGCGGAAGAGTCGGACCAGGTGGAGCGATGGAGGAATCCACCAGACTGGTCAACTCTTCGAGCGATGGTAATCGCCAGCCTTTCTGCCCTCCCACATTCTTCTCAATGCAGGTACGGCGGGCCGTAATCCACCTGGCGCTCGTCGTCTGCGGTGACCTCTCCCAGACCAGACCTGTTTCTTTATCCAACACCGCCTCGTGGTTAAAGCCAGGCAGTACGACAAACCGTTGGGCTGCGGGCAAAGCCTTAACCTGATTCTGGATGGCGCTTGGCGAACCTCCTGATACCCGCGCGCCTTTTGGCGTATCCGCACTGCCATGACCTGCCATGAGCATCTCGCCAAGCACCAATGCGACGATCGTGAAGAAGAAAAATCGTCCTGTCTTCATCGTCACCTCTTTTAGCCCGACTACATCCACTTCTTCCTTTTGAAGAAGCCCAGCATGGCGATCGCGATCACCACCATCATCCCGATTACCAGCGGGTAGCCCCATTCCCACTTTAGCTCCGGCATGTGTTCGAAGTTCATCCCGTAGATGCCGACGATGAAGGTCAGGGGCATAAAAATCGTCGTAATGATCGTCAACACCTTCATGACAGAGTTCGACCGATAGCTGATGCTCGAGAGATAAATATCGAGACCGGCTGAGACCATTTCGCGAAGCGTCTCGATCGTATCCACAATCTGAACCACATGATCGTACAGATCGCGGAAAAACACCTTCGTGGATTCGCGCAAAAATGGGCATTCCGACCGCGAGAGATTATTCGCCGCTTCACGGAGCGGCCACACGGCCCGCCGCAGAAACATCAACTGCCGTTTGAGGGCATGGATCCGGTGCAGCGTTTCCGGCTTCGGATCGCTGATCACCAAATCTTGCATCGCCTCGATCTTCTCGCCCAGCATCTCCAGCACGTCAAAATATTGATCGACAATGGCGTCGACCAGCGCATGGAGCAGGTAGTCGGCCCCGGCCTGCCGCAACCGTCCCTTGCCCCCACGAAGTCTGTCTCGCACCGAGGTGAAGACGTCTGCACCATTCTCTTGAAAGGACAGGACGAAATTCGGTCCGAGGACCAGACTCACCTGTTCAACAACGATCTCCTGTCGGTCTGTGACCGAGAGCATCTTCATGACGAGGAACAAACAGGTCTCATAATCGTCGAGCTTCGGTCGCTGATCGGTGTTGGCGATGTCTTCGAGGAGAAGGGGATGGAGCTGGAACTGCTTCCCGAACGATTCCAGAATCTCCATCTTGTGAACGCCCCCGACATCCACCCAAGTAATGGACTCATCCGTCGGTGGCGCAAGGGCTTCGAGCGGTAGATCGTTGCGTTCGTCGCAGCGGCCGGCTGCGTAATTGAAAGCCGTGATCGTGACCTTATCAGGTTTTTTCTCGCCGATATGGACAAGCGTACCGGGAGGGAGCCCCGTCTTTTTGGATCGTTTCTGGACCAGCTTCATGGGTAGAGACCTCGCAAGATCCCCTGCTTGTACGCAGGTTCTCCACGATGGTCAAGTGGGCTATCGACACCGGCCGTTGTATGTCGTCTTTCCGCTTTGCCGATCCAGCGAGACCTGCTACTCTTCCTATTCAACTCTGCGAGGCATGCAACATGGAACGAGAACTGGCGGTGTTGGTCAAATCGATCCGGGACGCCGGCTTGAAGGTGTGTGAATTGGTCAAAACCGGATTCGAAGTGCAGACGAAACCGGACCGATCGCCAGTCACCACGGTGGATCACGAGGTCAATCGCATCCTGCATAACATGCAGCGCCGAGAGTTTCCGCAGGATGGGTGGCTCTCGGAAGAGTCTCCGGATAATCCCGCTCGACTCACCAACCGACGTGTCTGGATTGTTGACCCCATCGACGGCACAAAGGCCTTGGTGAATCGGATGCCGGAATTCTGCATCTCTGCCGCCTTGATCGATCAAGGCGTACCGATTGTCGCCGCGATCCTCAATCCCTCAACCGATGAACTCTTCACGGCTGTACGAGGCGGCGGACTCTTCTTGAACGGCAAATGCGTCTCCTCCCCGCCCAATCATGACTTCAATCCCGTCATCATGGTCAGCGCCTGGGAGCTCCGGATCGGCCGATGGTCTACGTTGGCTGAGACGGCTCGATGCCGTCCCATGTACTCCATTGCCAACGCACTGGCCCTGGTCGCAGCCGGTCGTGTCCAGTCCGCCTTGACCATTGAGCCGCAAAATGAATGGGATCTCGCGGCCGGGGTCTTGCTCATTGAAGAAAGCGGCGGTACCGTCAGCGACGCGGACGGAAATCCATTTGTCTTCAATCGACCGATACCAAGGCTCCGTGGCGTCATTGCTGTGGCTGCCATAACCGACAAACAACTGCGCGCCAACCTCAAGACCCACGCCGATCACGCCGCCTCGCAACCAGAGCAGAAGCAAACCGCTCAGTAACCGTCGCCCTCTACACCCGCATGTTCATGACAGTACTCGCGAAGAAGTGCTGAGTGCTGAGTTTCGAAAACCTTGCACTCTCCCCCGTCGCAGAATTCTTATCCCCCTCTACTCAGGACTCAGCACTTCCTGCCGCATATGTCTTGCTTGTCTCGCTCACATTTCCATAGCCGCGTCCCCCGTATATCTTTTACCGGCTCCATCGCATGAGAGGGTATGAAGGACTGCGTGTACTTTGTAAAATTCATTGTGCATGAAAGAAATCCATTTATACTTGCTGGTGTGATGATCAGCCGACTAGAGGCTGGAACATCTACCGTGATCATTTTGAAACCCACGACATAGGAACGATGCAGAAGTCGGCCCACAAGACCATCGAGCCACGCGCCTACGACCCCTTGATCCATGAGGGATTCATCCGGCAAGCGGACTTTGTCAAGGCCGTTCAGGAATCACTACAGGGGCCAACCGACTTGGAAGGCCTGCTGATCGAGAAATACCGAGTTCCGAAAGCGGTTCTCGGCAAGACACTGAGTCAGTTCTTCGACTGCCCCTATATTGCGTACGGGGATAGGACTCTCGCCGACCCCCACCTCCTCAATAACCTCAGTCACGATTATCTGCGCAGGCATCATTGGTTACCGCTGAAGCAACAAGGCGAAATCCTGGATGTCCTGATCGACAACCCCCATGATCTCGATAGAGGGCATGATATCCAACGTGCCTTTCCCGGCTTGACGATACGGTATGCGCTGGCTCTGCGGTGTGACATCGAGCGGTTCCTCAATGACACGATCGGAGACACCGCCGGCGGCTCCATCGAGGACACGCTGGGCGAGCTCGTCAACGACGCTCACAATGAGCAGGCTTGCGACATCGACACCGACGGCATAGATGAGAACGACTCCGCCATCGTGCGCCTCGCCAGTCAAATCATCATGGAAGCCTACCGGCACGAGGCATCCGACATCCATATCGAACCCTACTCGGATCGCAAGGAAACCGCGATCCGGTTCCGCGTGGATGGCAGCTGCTCCACCTATATGCGGATTCCCGCGATCTATCGCCGCGCCTTGGTCTCCCGCATCAAAATCATGGCCAACCTCGATATTGCCGAACGCCGGAAACCACAGGACGGAAAGATCCGGTTCAAATTGAACCAGGACAGAGAGATCGAACTGCGGGTCGCGACCTTGCCGACCGCCGGTAACAATGAAGATATCGTCATGCGCGTGCTCACGGCGAAGGAGCCCCTTCCTCTCGAAGCCATGGAGTTTGAACCGGCTATTCTTTCCAAGCTGCTGGAAATCGCGGAAAAACCGCACGGCATCATATTATGTGTGGGCCCAACCGGATCAGGAAAGACGACGACATTGCACTCCTTGCTTCGCCATCTCAACACAGACGAACGGAAGATCTGGACGGCGGAAGACCCCATCGAAATCACCCAGGAGGGCCTGCGGCAGGTGCAGGTTCACCCCAAAATAGGCTTCACCTTCGCCGCCGCCATGCGGTCGTTCTTGCGAGCCGACCCGGATGTCATCATGATCGGTGAAATGCGGGACAAAGAAACCGCCGATGTCGCCATTGAAGCTTCGCTGACTGGGCATATGGTCTTGAGCACATTACACACAAATGGGGCGGTCGAGACTGTGGTCCGCCTGCTCGACTTAGGGTGCGATTCCTTCAATTTTGCCGATGCCATGCAAGGAGTGATCGCCAAACGCCTCTGCAAAAGGATCTGCGCCAATTGTAAAGAGCCATACCACCCACAGGAGCAGGAGTACGATAAATTAGCGAACGTGTACGGTAGACAGGCCTGGGATTCGCTTGGGATGGGCTATCGCGAGGACTTTCAGCTTTATCGAGGGAAGGGGTGTGACGCGTGTAATCGGACAGGCTTCAAGGGTCGGGTCGCATTGCACGAACTCCTGTGCGGATCGGATGAGCTGCGAAACCTGATCCAGAGCCGCGCCAAAACAACAGACATGCAGCGCTTGGCCGTCAGGGAAGGGATGGTGACGCTCGTGCAGGATGGAATTCTGAAGATACTCGCCGGCCTGACTACGTATGAACAGGTCCGGTCCGTCGCCATGAGATAGCCGCTCGAACTTGTGCGCAATCGCCCGCGCTCAGATTACCGCCCCCAACATCTTGACGAACTGCTTCAGCCTCTCCCCCTCTTCAGAACGAATTTTAATAAATTCGACGCCGAACCGCCTCGCAGAAACCCATCGGACAGCGGCCAGATCGATCTTGACCGGCCCCTCTTGCTCCCGAAGCTGCATGGACAATTGCAGATAGACTCCGGTGCCAGTGACAGCTTCCGACATAATGGCACATCCCTCCGACGACACATTCACAATCGTGCCTCCGTCGGAAAGCTGGTCTCCACTGAATGAGACGGGAAGCTGCACCGCGAAACGAGTATGCTTACGTCCTTCCATCAGGCTCCTCCGCCTGTCATTGGCTATACCGTGAGAGGATTCTTACGGTATGAAGCGTATTCCTGTCATGCGTCAACATAGGTGTTTTGCCGGGATGAACCTCGTTGCAGGAGGTCTCGGACAATCCCTGCCACCGCGGCCACAACGGATAACCGATCTATCATCGAAAGATACCCGCGACAGGCCGAGATGGCAATCATTTCCTCGCTCGCGCCTCACCCTCCGACCGCGCTTCACTACCCAAGCAGCGCAAGCCTCCTGCAGGCATCATCAATATCGGCATCGATTTTCGCATAGCTGAATCGAATGAACCGCTGCCCGTCAGCCCCGGAGAAGAAGGCCTCACCCGGCACACCTGCAAGGCCGATCCTCTCAAGGAGAAACAACGCCTTCTCTTTTCCCGTCGCGCCAGGCAAGCGCGAGGCATCGGCCAATACATAGTACGCGCCCTGCGGAATCGACGGTGGCAAACCAGCCTGTGCCAAGGCTCGACAGAACCGATCGCGTTTCCGCTGATAGTCGCGCGCCAGGTCGCGATAGAACGAGTCAGGCAGCTCCTGGATGCCCAGCGCCACCCCCACCTGCAACGGAGTCGGGGCACAGACATAGAGCAAGTCGTTCACAGCTCCGATTGCCTGCGCCCATTGCGCGGACGCAACCGTGTAGCCGATGCGCCAGCCGGTGATACTAAACGTTTTGGAATACCCCCCGATAGTAATTGTACGGTCGGCCATGCCCGGCAAGGTTGCGAGGCTTATATGGGTGCGGTCGTCATAGAGGAAATACTCGTAGATTTCATCGGTAAACACGAACAGGTCGTGTTCTTGTGCGATCGACGCGACATTCTCCAGCTCCTGTCGACTGAACACTTTCCCGGATGGGTTACCGGGTGAATTGACGATGATCGCCTTGGTTCGAGGTGTGATCACCCGCTCAATATCGGCTACGGAATAGGTCCAATCAGGCGCCCGCATCTTCACCATAACCGGAACCGCCTCAACGGCAAGCAATGCGCTGACGTGGTACTGGTAATAGGGCTCAAAGAGGATGACTTCATCGCCGGGATTGAGCAGGGCCAGGCAGGCGCAATGAAAGGATCCCGTGGCTCCCGCGCTGACCGTCACATCAGTTTCTGGATCGGCCGCGATGCCGTTGTACTGCGCGAGCTTCTTAGCGATGGACTGCCGAAGCTCAGGCAGTCCATCGAACCGTGAATAGACATTCTTCCCCTGTGCCATCGCTTGCGCCGCACCTCGAAGCACCACCGGCGGAACCGGTGTGTCGCAGACCCCCTGCGCCATGTTAAGACCCTTCGCCTGAACACAGGCCTGGGTCATCGCCCGAATCTCTGAATGGGCCAATGTAGCCATTCGCCGATTGATATGCCGTTTCATCGTGTGAACTCCCCTCCCTCATCTAAGATTCTCTTTTGTCGCAGAGAAAATCCAGATAGGTCAAGCCCTCTTTCTACCTAGGTCCTTGAAGAGATCGGTTCAGGCGCGAGAGCGGATTACGAGGATTTTGTTTCGTACATAATCTGATTGGCTATACTGTGATCAAGACCCGCCGAGAACAGATCCCATGCGGTGGTCGGTCGGTCAGTCTATTTCTTCTCCGGATGATTGCGGGAAAGGATGTGATCAGGGGCCATGCAGAACCCAAAATCCAGCCGAGCTTCAAATTCTGACCGCGAAACCTCGATGGCGGAACGTCGGGGCCGCCGACTCAAGCTGAGTTGCCGTCTCTTCTTCTTTGGAGAGGATGACTTTGAGGGTGAGGCAACGCTTATCGATCTCTCCACGGGAGGCTGTCAGGCAACGTCTCTTATCCCGGTGCAGGCCGGCATGGTACTCCGCCTCTCCCTGTTTCTTCATGATCAGAAATGGCCGTTGCGAATCGATGAAGCTCTGGTGCGGTGGGTCGATGGCTCAAGTTTCGGTCTCGAGTTTACAGGGATTAGGCCGGTTCAACGAGAACGAGTTAGGGCCATCGTTATGAACGCCAAGTTCTAACAGGGTGCAGGCAGGTATCCCTCACCCACGCTTCACTTCTTTTGATTTTTTGAAGAAGGCTGAGGGTGAGAACGAAACACCTCGTAATATCGCAGTACTCTCTTTACATAGGCGCGAGTCTCTCGTATGCGCGGAACTTTGTGGCCTTTGACCCGATGGACCCCGGCGTTATAGGCAGCCAGGGCTAACGGGAGTTCGCCATTATAAAGGTTCAGCAGATGCCGCAGTTGCTTGGCGCCTCCACGGATATTTTGGATGGGGTCATAGACGTCGTTTACACGCAACGTGGCCGCAGTCGCCGGTGTCAGCTGCATCAATCCGACCGCGCCCTTGCGCGATATCGCATGTTGGCGAAAACCGGATTCGGTCTTGATGACAGCCCGCAAGAGGGCAGGATCGAGACGGTATTTCCCGGCATACCACTTGATAGCTCGATGGATTTCCTGCTGAGAATAGCGAGGATAGACGCTATCGTAGTCAGGCCTAGTCGGTGTGGGGGTGGCGGCGATCAGCAGACACAAGATAACGAGCGCACTAGAAATGCGCAGGAGGCGCGAACAAGACCGTCCTTCCCTTATGCTCTCGGTAGCCATAGTGTGCTGTTACATTCCTCTGCACAAGAATTCCTTCATAGAAGCCTGGAAAGCCTCAAGATCCGTGCCCAGATGGCCTTTCGCTAACCTGTGGATGGGACAGGAAAAACGACGGTTACGCCCCATGGCGTACCGTGGTGCGATCTGCACAGGGTGGACGTTTGGGAACTGTTGCCCTTCCACCTGTGGCACAGTTCTTTCCAGAAAAACTGCAAGGGATGTTTCAATAGAGAGCCGGGAACAGCTGCGAGAGCACAGGAGAGGCTGGTTGGCAGGGTTAGCTGGTCTATCCGGTTAGGTTAGTTTAGTTCAACCAAATAAACCAGACAGACCAAATAGACAAAATAAATAAGAATGGCTAGAGCAGATCACTCATTAACTTGACGGCCTCTTCCGGCGTGGCTGCAGCATGGACGAGGTTGGGCGCGAGATTTTTGAACAGGCCCACTCCGGCCTTGTCTGCCCCAAGCAGGATCACCGTTTTCTTTGCCTTCAGCGCCAATGCAACTTCTGAAACCGTTCCCGTACCGCCGAGTCCGCAGGCTACAATGATATCGCTGGACATGACGTTCACGTTGTTACGCGCCTGACCGAGGTCTGTGACAATCGCTACATCCACATATCGGGATACCTGGACCTTGCCATCCGGCAGAATCCCGATCGTCAAGCTGCCCGGCACCGACTTCGCCCCCTGGCTGGCTGCATCCATCACACCGCTCGCACGTCCTCCGGTCAAGACCACCCATCCTTGACGCGCGATGAGTTCACCCAGGCTCTTGGCGTCAGCCAATTCTCGGATACCGGCCTTGGCTGGACCCATGACACCGATCACCGGTTTTCTGGTCGATTGTCTGATCGGACGTTTCACAGAACGAGACCTCAGTAAACAAGGAGCATCACAGGGTGCTGGGGCTAGAAATATACACCGGGGCGGAGGATTTGTCGCGTGACACTGACGAAGCGTCAGTATGCATTAGCGAGCGGCCTGGCTTCAGACTAGGAGTTTGCGGAAAAACTATTGTGGCACGGTGATAATTCGATGGCCCGCACGTCTAGCCCGCATTATTCATGACAGTTCGTCGTGAAATCGCTGAGCCGCGTCGCGAGAGCGGCGCGCGGAGCTCCGAGATCCCGAGGCGTACTCGTGCAGTACGTTGAGGGTTCGAGGGGCGAGCCCGCCGCCCGAAGGCTCGTCGTAGCAGCGGATCGGCGATTGCAGCAGAAGTGTTCATGAATAATGCGGGCTAGGACAACAGGAGAACCGGGCGCAGGCTGCTCAAAAAGTCCGTCCAGCAAGGCCGCAGCGAGCGAAGAGGCGAAGGCGTACGCTTCGGTACGTTGAGCTTCTGAGCGAAGTGAGAAGGCCGCTGGCGGGCTTTTTCAGCAGCCTGCTAGGGTTTTCCCCATAATGCTTCAAGCCGTTGGGCGCGACCGCAATTATATTTGTAGAATTTGTAACGGACCGGGTTCTTCTTATAGTAGTCCTGGTGATAATCCTCGGCGGGATAGAACTGCTGGGCCAGCGCAATCTGCGTGACGATCGGCTCTTTGAATCGTCTCGATTGCTCGATCGCCAGCTTGGAGCTGTCAGATGTACGTTTCTCTTCGTCAGTCTGAAAGAAAATGGCGGAGCGATACTGATTCCCGTGGTCACAGAACTGCGCGTTCGGTGTGATTGGATCGACGTTGCGCCAAAAAGCATCCAGCAGCTTCTGGTAACTCACCTTATTTGGGTCATAGACCACTTCGACCGATTCCGCATGACCAGTTCGTCCAGCAGACACCTCTTCATAGGTTGGATTGGACACTGTCCCCCCCATATATCCCGAGGTCGCGGACAGCACCCCTTCAACCTTCTCGAAGGCTTCCTCCATGCACCAAAAACAGCCTCCCGCGAAGTAGGCCTTGCTGTAAGTCGTGTCTGCCGCAGCCTGACTAGTCCACTGGACGTTCCAAGCTCCGATGAGGAGAAGGGCTCCGGTCAGAACAGATAGAACGACGTTGCGTCTCATGAGTTGATCCTCCTTACCCATTCAGTCGAATAACTGTGCGATGTCTTACACCTCACACAGCGAGACTTGCGAGAAAAGCGGGACGGGCGAAGAAGTTCTGAGTTCTAAGTTCTGAGTTTTGGGTTCTCGCTCAGAACTCAGAGCTTCCCGGTCAGCTTTTTCGGCCAACTCAAAACTCAGAACGCAGAACTTCTTCATCCGTCGCGCCCGTCGCGTACGTCTTGCTCGTCTCTCTCACGCTTTACATTCGTGACGCAGTAGGAATGAAGTCGGCATGGGTCCAGGCCTTCTTGAAACGGTCGTCAGCCTCGACCGCCAGGTCTTCCTTTTGTTGAGCACGGAGGCTCTGGATCAATCCGGTCAACGCCCACCCATTGTCCGGGTGGCGCAGCAAATCCGCCTGATAGACCGCTTCCGCCTCAGCCGGACGCTCGGCCAGCAAGAGCACGGCTCCGAGATGGTGCCGCACGGACAAGGGCCAGAGTGGTGGCTCCGAGTAGGGAAGCGCTTCTTCTATTTTGATCGCTTCCTCGAACAATCTGATCGCGTCGTCGTACTGCTGGCGGCGGGCTGCGATTTCTCCAGAGAGAACTTTCTCCGCAATCTTGAGCAGCGCCTTCTCAGTCTTCTCTTCCGTTGAACGATCCCGACGGATCTGCCTCGTTAGCCCCGACAGGACCACATGTTCACCCTCAGCCCCGGGAAGACGGCCAGTCCGAACATGGGCAAGCCCTCGTCCCAATCGCCACATCCCTTCCATTAAGCGTAACCCCTTGCGCGGTGGAGGCTCCCTAAGCAGCTCGTCCCACCGGCCGAACCGAATCATCGAAAAAATCGGCGTCGGGAGGTAGAGTTCCTTTGAGCGATCTTTACTGGCTTCCTCCGGAGTAATGGTCGCCGTCAAGTCGCGAGCCGCTTTCATCGCTTCGACATTACGGCCCTCCATCGCCAACGATGCCCAGAGAAAGTGGAGGTTATGCGCATAATAGCCGGCAGCGTACTCCCCAGTTGGATGTCGATCGGTCATGTACTGTTCATCGACATGGGCTGCCTCCTGATTCCGTTCCACCGCCTCATGGTACATCCCAACCCGCATATAAATATGAGCCGGCATATGGACAAGATGGCCGGCGCCTGGCATCAGCCCTGGAAGTCGTTCAGAACAAGGCAAGGCCCGTTCCGGCTGCAATGACGCTTCCACCGCATGCAGGTAGTAGTGGCAAGCCCCTGGGTGATCGGGATTTTTTGCGAGCACAGATTCCAGCGTGGCGACGATCTCGTCTGTGCCGGGCTGCGGTTGCCCATCCGGTTTCCAAAAATCCCAGGGCCGCAGATCCATCAGTGCTTCCGCAAACAGCGTGGCTGCATCGGTATCTTCTGGGAACCGCTGCGCCACCGATCGCATAGCCTTCGCATAGGCCTCATCGAATCCTTTGCGATTGAGCCCCTTCCGACTCACGTACCGTGCGACCATTGCCTCGATATAGGCTTGTTCTACCGGAGTGGTGTGCTCTGCCAGTCCCCGAGCCTTCTGAACCATCTCGATGGCGCGCCGTTCGTCCTTCTTCCCCATCGCCATGTTGATGTTGGGACCGAGCGCCAGCGCAATACCCCAATAGGGCATGGCAGCCTGCGGGTCGAGATGCGCCGCAGCTTCAAACGATCTGATGGCTTCTTCATCGTTAAAGGCGTAGACGAGTCGGAGCCCCTGATCGAAATACTGTTGAGCCTGTTCCGATGTGGTGGTGATGGGATGGTGAAGGGAGCCCAGATTGTCGAAGAGCGGCGGAGCAACAGCCTGGTCGGCAGCCACAACCTCTAGCGGTGAGAGCCACGCAAGCCAACAAGTCATACCCATAATCAAGAATGGAGCGAACATCGATCCTCCCTTAAGGCCCGCGTGAGACGTGAAACGTCAATCGTGAAATGTCTCTGAAAAATAGCGCACCATAGTCCTACGTTTCACGTTTTTCGAGAGCGACTATTTCAGCATCCTGCCAGGTCTACTGCGATCGTTCGTTGTGGTCAATGTTCCGAATAAGGACTGCGCGGCCCCTGTCATCCACGAAGGCTTCGATCCGATCTCCGACATGGGCCGGTCGATCGATTCGAGTATTTTCGTCATGCGCTATGCGATGTTCAACACCCCTGACGTCCTGAAGCACGTAGGCCCCACCCTCGACCGCCGTCACCTGGCCTGGCAGAGAAAAGACATTGGCCGGCACAGCGAACTGCATCTCGCCTGTCCATTGAGCTCCTAGCGTCCCCCGCACGATCCCCTGTCCAAGATCCTCTTGTTTCGAAGTTCCCGCGATGTTGCAGCCGGCGCCCAACAGGCCCGCTCCCAGCACTGCCATCTGACAGCACCTGATCATCCACACCATGCTCACCGCCTTTCCTATTTGCTCACAGCGGGCAAACCTCAGAATCGGGTGACGCTCGAAAAGTTGAAGTCGCGGAGCGTCATTGCCGGCACGAGCAGCTTGCCGGTTTCGGACGTGATCGCTTCAGTTGGACTGGTGAAGGCCTCGATCCGGTTGAAGACTCGCAGAGGGCTCTCGTGAAACCGAAAGTTCTTCACTGCCGACACGATCGCGCCATTCTCGACAAGAAATGTACCGTCTCTCGTCATACCGGTCAGGGTGAGATCCGTCGGATTGACCGTCCGAATGTACCAGAAATTCGTCACAAGGATGGCTCGCTCCGTATGCTTGATCAACTCCTGGATCGTCGTCAGGGACGGTCCTGCCCCTGAGAGACAGGGGGCGTCGAGCGTGGGAATCTTGTCGATCCCTCGTTCCTTCGCGGTGAACCGGTCGTACACAAGCTGTGTCAGCACCCCCTCCGTAATCCAGTCCGCTGCCATCGTCGGCAGCCCCTCAGATGTGAATCCAATGCCCAAGAGATCCTCGTGCGCCGGCAGATTACGGAGCGTCAATCGTTTGTCGACGATCACCTGGCCTAACTGTCCCGAAAAGGCGCTCGTGCCCTTCTCGTAGGACTTTGCATCGAGTGCCCAGAGGAACGAGGACCACAGTCCCGCGACGGCAGCAGGCTCAAGAATGACGGTATAGCGCCCAGGCGGAAGCTCGCGCACTTCAAGGCCCCGCTTGGCCTTATTGATCGCGGTGAGTGTGCGCTCCTGGACCCTCAAATGATCGATGGATCGGTGGGCCGCAGCAGCCCAGCCAGTGGCCTCGCCGGCCTGAACCGTGAGGCTAAATCGCGCATCGGTCCGTTCTTCATGGGCGAAGAGTCCGGTACTCGCAGCCACCCCAACCGTCGCAACCGACGAAGACACAATCCCGGCTGCGCCTAGATTTTCCATCCGGCATTGCCCGATCGCCTCGTTCGTATATTCCAGCCGACGAGCCGGCCCGGCTGCGGCAGTTTCTAGTCGCGATGTCGGAGACGCCACATATTCCTGCGGCGCCACCGGCGGGAGAAATTCCGGATCGTCCGGCGACAGATGCGCGATCTGCGCGGCCCTGGTTACTGTTTCTTGCAGCGCTCCTGCGGTAAAATCCGTCGTGTCGGCGGTCCCGTGACACCGCCCGAACGCCACGGTCACGCTCACAGACCCGCGCCTGGTATCGACATTTTGGATAATCTGATTATTGGCGAACCTCGTGGTCCCGCTCTGCTGATCCTGCAACGACACCAGCGTATGATCGCCGGTCGAATGTTTCAGGACCAGGTCCGCGAGAAACCGAAACTCCTCCCGACTCGTCAGCTTCGGCCAGTGTTTGTGACCGATCGAGCTCATGATCCTGCCTGCCCTCCGATGACGCTCACGTGACGGAACCGCGCATGGGACGCAGCATGGGTCATCCAGCCTGACTGGCCCGGCTGGCCCTTGCCGCACGTAATGAACCCATACCGCCGCCGGTGCGACCGATCTGCGACCGCGTCGCAGCTATTCCAAAATTCCGGCGTGATGCCATGGTAGATGACATCGCGGACCATGTGGGTCCGTTTGCCGTTCTCGATCAGCCAAAATGCATCGCCGCCGAACTGGAAGTTATACCGCCGTTGATCGATGCTGTACGATCCATGGCCTTCGATGTAGATACCCCGTTTTACATCGGCCAGCAGCTCATCGAGAGTGGCAGTGCCCGGCTCCAGACCGATGTTGGCAATGCGGACGATCGGGACGCTCCCCCAACCATCCGCTCGATTGGATCCGCGCGAACGGGTCTCCCCGATCTTCGTTGCCACTTCGCGGTTTGTGCAATAGCCGACGAAGATTCCGCTACGTACGATATCCCATTGCTGACAAGCTACTCCATCGTCGTCGTAACCGGTTGCAGCGAGGGTCTCCGGTTCGCAGTTATCGGCCACGAGATTCACATGCGGAGAACCGTATCGAAAGGCTCCTCGTTTGTCGGTCGTGAGAAAGCTGGTCCCAGCATAGTTGGCTTCGTACCCGAGCGCGCGATCGAGCTCGCTCGGATGGCCACAAGATTCATGCATGGTCAGAGACAGATGTTCCGGATCGAGAACGAGATCGTACAGGCCAGGCTCAGTCGTAGGCGCCTTCACTTTCTCCACGGCCTGAGACGCAATGCGCGGGGCTTCGGCTAGAAAGTTCGCTTCCTCGATCAGTTCGTAGCCCATCCGAAGACACGGCGTATTAAAGCTCCGCGAGGCAAACCGCCCGTCATAGACCGCCGTGGCGTCGAAATCCCCGCTTAGGGCCAGAAGGTCGAATTCCAGACGCGACCCTTCGGTCGACACAAAGAGTTTCCGGTCCTGACGAGCCCACAGGCTCGCGCTGCTCCGCACGATGCCGGGCTGGCGATGGACATATTCCATCGTGTCCAGGAGCAGCGATGTTTTCTGTTCGATTGCAACAGCAAAGGGATCGATCCTCCGCTCCGTGACCACCCGGTCTCGATGGACCGGCTCATCGGCGAGTTTCACCCTTTCGCTCGCGATGGAAGCAGAGCCCTTCGCGATCTCGATCGCCAATTCAGCCACACGCGGGACTTCTTCAGGCGAAAGCACCGAGCTGGCCGCAAAGCCCCAAGCTCCGTGGTAGAGGACGCGGATCCCAAACCCCCTGTCCTGCGTTTCTCGAATGGAATCGATGCGACGGTCTTCACCGCGGATGGTCTGGCTCATGCTGTCGAGGAGACGGATATCCCCGTACTCAGCCCCAGAAGCCATCACGCGTTTCAACGCGAGTTCGGCGAGTTCATCCTGATCTGGATTCCGATGAGCATGCATGGTCTCTGTATCCTGACAGAGGCACCGACGCCGTTCAACTCAGTTCAACCCAGCTCGCTACGCTGGCATGTGAAGCGTCGTTCGTGAAGCGTGAAGCGCAGAATGGAATGAGGTTGAGCTTGGTTTTCCCCGCGCGATGTCCTACGATGTCTCGTCATGTTGACTCCCGAACGGACGCCTCGTCAACGAATCATCGACTTGATGACAGGAACCAGGTTATCGTCTTATCAGTTGGCGCAGATGCTGGGCATCTGCGAGCGGCAGGTCGAGGAGCACCTGACCCACGTCGTACAGACCCTGGCGCGCGCCAGGACAAAAAAGTTCATCCTGGACCCAGCATTCTGCCACGACTGCGACTTTGTTTTTCGTGACCGCAGACGTCTCACGAGCCCAAGCCGCTGCCCGCACTGTCGAAGCGAATCCATCGCGGCGCCGCGCTATGGCATCGATTCGGTTGGATCAGGGACGAGCCGGGTGGACAGCAATGCAAGCCGCTAGGGTGCCCCTGGAAAGGACAATCATGAAGGCAACAGGGCTCATACTCTGCGCACTGTGCTGCATGCTGCTGCTGAGCTGTTCCGGCGACAAGGCCAAGGAACTGCTGGAGACCGCCCAATTCGAAGAGCGCCAGATGAACCTGCCTCACGCGAAGCAATTGTACGAAGATGTGGTCCGTCTCTATCCCACCAGCAAAGAAGCAGCCACGGCCCAGGGACGCCTCGCTTCTCTCAAACAGACCCCCTAACCTTCGATTCACGTACTTCCGTCGAGATAGTCCCACAAGTCCGCATCGCGACGTGAACGTCCGGCAAGCCATTCGCAAAATCCCGGAATGGGGAAGGACAGGAGGCGCTGGATCTTGTCACAACGGAGCGAGAGGTCGGCAGGCCGAGGGCTCCCGACGTGGTTCCGCGCAGAGCCTTTCACCAGGCGGCCCTTCAACTCCGGATACCACGGCAGCAAGGTTTCACCGATTTCCCAGCGCGAGAGCCGCTCGCTCCCCCCCAGGTGATAGAGACCTGGCTGCTTGCGATTGACGAGTTCCCAGATGGCTCGGGCAATCACACCCGCAGGAAGCGGGCAGCGAAACTCATCGGCATAGAGCGTTATGTCTTTGCCTGACGTGGCGACTCGGCACATATCTTCGACAAAACTCCTGTCGCCCATCGCCGATGTCCCAGCCGTCAGCACGATCCGAACGACGGTGTGTCCAGGATTCTGCAAAACAGCCCGCTCGGCTTCCAGCTTCGTCTGGCCATAGACGTTGATGGGGTTCGGATTGTCCGCTTCGCTGTACCAGCCGGTCTTTCCGTCGAAGACTTCTCCGCTGGACAGGAAGACGAAGGGAATATCGTGCGAAAGCTGCGCGAGATGGGCAGTGACGTCAACATTGACGCGGTGGGCTTGCTCGGGATCCTGCTCGCAGGCCTTGGTTCGGCTGAGAGCGGCACAATGGATGAGGAGGTTTGGCTTCAGCGCACGAAACCGCGCGTCTAGATTCAGCCTGTCGGTCAGCTCAAGCTCTGTGCGGGACAGCCCCTGCACATCCCAGCCGGGAGCCCATCGGAAAGCGGTCTTCACGAGGTACTGCCCGATCAATCCCGCCGCTCCGGTGATGATCGCGCGAGGTGCCTCCGATGCGTGAAACGTCGTTCGTGAAGCGTATTTCGTTCCGGAGTCGGACATTTCATGTTTCGCGCCTGCTTCCAGCGCTTCACGCTTCACGAACGACGCTTCACGGCGCATGAATCGGACTAGCGCGTCAGCTTTCGGTAGCGAATCCGGTGCGGCTGATCGGCTTCCTTGCCCAAGCGCCTCTTCCGATCTGCGTCGTATTCGCTGTAGTTCCCCTCAAACCAGACCACCTTGCTGTCGCCTTCGAAGGCCATGATGTGGGTCGCGATCCGGTCCAGAAACCAGCGGTCGTGACTGCTGATGACGGCGCAGCCGGCGAAACGTTCCAATCCTTCTTCTAGGGCGCGCAAGGTGTTGATGTCGAGATCGTTGGTCGGCTCGTCGAGGATGATGAGGTTCGCCCCCTCCTTCAACATTCGGGCTAGGTGCACCCGGTTGCGTTCACCACCTGAAATATCCTTCACCTTCTTCTGTTGATCGGAACCAGCGAAGTTGAACCGGGCGCAGTAGGCCCTGGCGTTGACTTCGGTCTTACCGAGCATGATGGTCTCGTGGCCCTCGGAGATAATGTCGTAGACGGATTTGTTCGGGTCCAGGCTGCGATCCTGGTCCACGTAGCCCAGCGTGACCGTTTCGCCGATCTTGATCGTTCCCGCATCCGGCTTTTCTTTTCCGATGATCATGCGGAACATCGTCGTCTTGCCGGCGCCGTTCGGACCGATCACGCCAACAATGCCGCCCTTCGGGAGGCTGAAGTTCACATTCTCGTAGAGAACCTTGTCCCCATAGGCTTTGCTGACGCCATTGCATTCGACGACCACATCGCCCAGCCGCGGGCCAGGTGGAATGTAGATCTCCAAATCTGCGGCCTGCTCGTCCTGTTGTTGATTGACCAGTTCTTCGTAGCGGTTGAGCCGCGCCTTACCCTTCGACTGACGGGCTTTCGGCGACATGCGGATCCATTCCAACTCATGCTCCAACGACTTGCGGCGTTTCGACTCGGCCTTTTCTTCTTTCTCTAGCCGCACCTGCTTCTGCTCCAGCCAGGAGGTGTAGTTCCCCTGGAACGGAATGCCATGGCCGCGATCGAGTTCGAGAATCCACCCGGCCACATTGTCGAGGAAGTAACGGTCGTGCGTGACAGCAATGACCGTGCCTTTGTATTGCTGGAGATGCTGCTCCAGCCATTGCACGGACTCGGCGTCCAGATGGTTCGTCGGCTCGTCGAGCAAGAGGATGTCCGGCTCCTGGATCATGAGGCGGCAGAGGGCCACCCGGCGCTTCTCGCCGCCCGAGAGCACCCCGATTTTCGCATCCGGCGGCGGACAACGGAGCGCGTCCATGGCGAGATCGAGCACGTTTTCCAACTCCCACCCGTTCGCGGCTTCGATCTTCTCTTGCAGTTGCGCCTGCTTTTCGAGAAGTTTTTCCAATTCATCGGGGCTTGCCTCGCCCATCTTGTTGCTCACCGCGTCATACTCGTGCAGCATGGCCACGAGTTCTTTCTTGCCTTCTTCGACGATTTCCTTCACCGTCTTGTCCGGATCGAGCTGCGGTTCCTGTTCCAGCAGGCCCACGCTGTAGCCCTTCGAGCGTGTGATCTCCCCCGTGTAGTTCGGATCGGTCCCGGCAATGATCCTGAGCAGCGAACTCTTGCCAGATCCGTTGAGGCCCAACACGCCGATCTTCGCGCCGAAGTAGAACCCGAGATAGATCTCGCGCAACACCTGTTTCTTCGGCGGATAGACCTTCCCGACATTGACGAGTGAGAAAATGACTTGCTTATCGTTTGTAGTAGCCATGCATTCCCCTACCTAGTGATGATCTGGTGAATTGAAAAGAACAATTTTTCGGGATGTTCACAGGAACCTGTGCGCGCACCTACTACAATGAATGCAGAACTTGAAGCCCCGCGTTCGCCTGAGCGGCCAAACCGGCAAGGCCAGCTCTGGCATCCGACTCGTTGCGTACGGGATTGGCAAAGGCCACCCGCCCGCCCTGCATTCGGCCCGGCGTGGTGAGCCGAAGGTGAAAGCCCAAGCGATCCAATGCCGTCACTGTCGCCTGCTGCGCCTCTGCATTGCCGAACACACGGGCAAGCAGCAACAACGTGTCCGCCTGCTCTGTATTGAATTCACGGATGAGGTTCGAGGCCTCATCCGCGAGCGGGTCCACGGCCGCCCCTGCGTAGTCATCCGGCACGACCCAACCCATCGACCCGAACCCCCCGACAAAATAGATCTCCGTCAGGGCCATGCGGAAAAAACCAAAGTCCTGGAAGTCCACCCAATAGGCGGCATTGGCATGGCGTGCCAGGTAGCGTTCGCGAACCTCGACGGCTTCCTCCTCCGGCACCTTGGTCACTGACCCCATCAACGTCACCCTGGCCGCACCCAGAGGATCGCTGCGGCTCTCAGGCGGTGTCACGAGTAAGCTGGCCCGTGGATCGCCCAGAAGGTTTTGCGTATGCATCGCCATCGTGCTGATCAGAAAAACCGGTTGCCCCTCGTCGTCCAACCCGTAGGGCATCACCGACCCGAAGGGCCAGCCAGGCTGCTTGCGCGAGAGCGTCGAGAGACCACCAGTTGACTGTAAATACACAAGCGTCTTGGCCCGCTCGGCATGGGACGGTTCAGGAACGTCAGGACCATCTGAATCCGGCCCGCTGTTATGTTGTCGTGATGATGACATGTCTGATCTCTTATCTGTGCAATGGACTGGGTGACACCTTACCCTGGATCTGTCGAACATTTCCACTGAGGACGGAGTCGTACTAGCCCGCATTATTCACGAAGACTTCTACTGCTACCTCCGATACGCCGCTACGACAAGCCTGACGGCGGGCGGGCTCGCCGTTCAGTCAGTCAACATACTGTTTCAAGTATGCTTCCTTCCCTCACGGCTCCACGCGCCCGTCTCGCGTGACGTCTCGTCGGTTTCGTCACGAACTCTCGTGAATAATGCAGGTTAGAGGGTTCAGTTGAAGGCTCGTCGTAGCAGCAGATCGGCGATTGCAGCAGAAGCGTTCATAAATCATGCGGGCTAGAGCGCGTGGCTCGTCACATACCCAATTCCTCGGAGAGTCGAACTTCCGATTCGTCGTCAATTTCCTCAAGGCAGTTGAAGCAGATGAATGGAAACCGGTCGATAGGGATGGCGCAGACTTCGCCGACTGATGAATCGTCGATTGCCGGCCCCCCGCATTCTCTATGAATTAAGACAAGCATGTCGTCCTCCTATCATCGGCGCGAACGTGCGGGAAAGGCGGGACTGGCGCGACCGGAAGCGCCAAGTTCCGAACCCTTCAGCCATCAGTCCGTCTCACCTGTCGCGCTTTTCACGCTAGTCTCGCCTTTCTCGCGCATCGAGCACCAGCCGCCGAAATGTGTCCAGATGTTCCGGGCCGCTGAGTCGATGGTCGCCCGTTTTCAAAATAAGTTCGACGGGATACTCTGGGTCGTGGCCTAACAATTCGTCCACAAATTGCCAGCTCACACGAGGATGGATGGTCCGGTCTTGAAGGCCATGCAACAGGGTGGTCTGTACGCGACGCAGCCCCGCAAACCGCTTCGACCAATAGGCTTCGCTTTCCTCGACCCATTTCCACGAGAGGGGCCAATCCTTGTGGAGTGGGTCATCGTCCCAGGGCATCCAGCCTGTCTCACGCCATCTGGTTCGCCGCTCGGCCGGAATTTCCTTGGCTCTGACTCCGATCGCGTCGAAAGCCGGGGCGATGAGCAGAAGCTTGTCCACTGCCACGAATTCCTGAGCCATCATCCAGGCAATCCACCCACCGAATGAATTGCCGACGATCGTCACCGGCGGACCTTCTTGCAGCATCTTCAGCACGAGCCGCGCATCGGCGATCCAGTCGGACAATGTGTAGTCGGTAAACGTCCCCTCTGAATCGCCGAACCCTCGCACATCGTAGCAACAGAACCCCCAGCCTTTCTCTTCGCACCACTGTGCGAGCGCCTTGCTCTTGTTCCCCCAGCGCTTCGAGAGAAAGCCGGTGATAAAGAGAATTTGTCGTGCCTTCCCTTCGGTTCGATCCCCGCGGATCAGTTTGCCGTCGGCTGCTGCGAGTTCGAACTGGTGAAGATTGCTCATGTTTTAGTGACCACCTTGGTGATGAACGGCCCCAGCCGCTGCAGGACCGATCGTGGAATCTCATGGCCGCCACGAAAACTGTGCCATTCGACCGGCAGTCCTGCGTGAATAAGGGTGTCGCGCAGCCGTTCCGCTCCCTCGTGGGGTAGAAGCTCATCCTGCTTCCCGTGGCTTTGAAACACCGGCAGCCCTTTTCGTTTCTGGAGCAGCGGAACCCATTCCTGTGAGGCGAGGAGCGTACCGGACAGCTGAATCAATCCGGCATAGGGACGATCAGTGTGAAGCAGGGCGTCACACGACAGCATGGCGCCTTGGGAAAATCCTCCGATCAGAGTCTTGCGGGGATCCGCGCCGAGTTTCTGTTCGACTTCTTTGAGGAACGCCAGCATGGTCTCGCGTATTGGAGCGAGTCCTCTGGGCATCTCGTTCGAGAGGTCACGCGCCCGACCTGCCGCTCGATCCGCTGCAACGCGCGCCATGTCGATGAGCCACCAGGCTCGCGCAGCGCTTGGCCCGAAACTTAACGAGAGGGGGCCTTCCGGAAAAACAAACCTGGTTCCGGCCGGCACGGTCAAGGCATCGGCCAGCGAGACAAGATCGTCCCCCGACGCGCCAAAGCCGTGCAAGAGAATGACGAGCGGGTCGCGCCCTCCACCCTTGCCATCGGTCCCGCCTAGGATCCGTGTCCGCAGCCCGCCTATCTGTTCGTCACGCATGAGTGGTCCATTATCTCATATACAGATACTGTAGTAATGCGACAACGCCGTAGAGCGAGGATTCAACGACCGGTTGTTGGTAGAAGGGCACAAACGCGCCTTTCTGGTTGGCCTCGACCTGGTCGATGATGTATTGGACTTGCTTCGCGCGAACTTCGTGGTCTTTGCCGAGACCGAGAGCTTGGATCATTTGCTTGCTCAGCCCAGCCAAAACCCCCTGCTTCGCCCGGTCGGCAGATCGATAGAGCAACAGGGCTCCGCTCAGCGCCAAGACGACATTCAACGCCCAAGCCAGCAGCAGTAACAGCGGGTAATTCCAAATATCGAAGTAGTCGTTGCGCGCAGCGATCATGATCAGTAAGGCGATGAAGGGGTACCGGATGAGGCGATTGACCGCTTCCGTCCGCCGGCTGATCAGGTCGATGCCGGCCAGGTACTTCAGCTTTTCAAACTCGGCCTTGTGGCTCTGGCTCAGTCCATACTCACGTAGGTACTCCTCCTGCACCTGCTCCGACCAGCCCCCGGTCGAGGCGCTCACCCAGCCCACCCACCGGCGGCACAACATCACCTCGTCGAACACCGCCAAATTCAATAACACCACGAGGCTCATGCTGATCAGCGTCATGACCACGTCCACTCGGCAGCTCAGCCATCCCCGACAGGGAATAATCATCTCTTCGTCAACGACCCAATGATCCAGGGAAATCATGATCGCGCCATACAATAGGAACAGGATCAGGACGCGAGCCGTTCGCTGCAGCGGGCCTGCTGCGTCGAGGTACCAGGACCAGGCTTGATCGACCGTCGTAGCAACTCTGGTGGCAACCGGATGGTAAACCCGCTGCACATTGGTCCAACATGTCCTCAGGGTGAATCGGGAGCGAGGGCCCTGATCGATGCGGAATAAGAAATCTTCAGTGAGGTGGTCGCTGTTCTTCGTCAGATCGCGGGATCCTTTGACCAGGAAGACGAGGCACAACATCGCCACGAGAAGCCTGAGCCACTCACCGGGCCAAATGCTCACGCCAGCAGTCCATGAAAAGGGTTCGCCTTCATCATGATGGGCCATGAGGGCTGTCCCGCCACCCATGCTCCAAAAGACTGCCGTTCCGAGCAAAATGATAAGACCGGCCACGGCGAACAGGCGCCAGGAGCGCGAGACCCACAGCCAGAGTCGCTGATTGGTCCATGCGAACGCCATTCCGACGAACAGCCCCATCCCGACCAGCGCCATTACGGTTGCATTGCCGGGGCTGGTGCCCTGCTTCAGCTGACCCTGATTGTCCGAATGCTCAAGGTCTGCGCGCAAAGGATGGATCGTTCTCACGCCTTCAACATCGACGACGCTTAAGTCCACCGCGCCCTCTCGCCCCACTTCGAAGATCCGAGGATGTTCAGCTGCATCGTAGATCCGATCTTCCGGGGTCAGCGCCACGTGATATCCCGCGGAGCAGGGCGCTGCCGATGTCTGCCGATCTCCCGACGCGCGGCAGGCCACATGATTCACCGCCCGGAGCACAGCGAAGTAGGTGGCCGTTTGATAGCTGCTCCGAAACGGCGGGACATCGCGTTGCAATCCTCCCTCCAACTGCAATCCAAACGGCGAGGCCACAACCATGTTCCTGGTCCACTTGTACTCGCTGGCGTGGAGATGGCGCGCATCGAGATCGACGGTGAAGAACACTGCGTGCGGAAAAGCCGGCCGGAGCGCTTTGAGAATGAGCAACGCATCGTAGGGATCCGTGCCCAGGATGCCGATCGCTTTAGCCCCTTCTCCTTCGTCTTGGATCCTCGAGGCCAAGGCGCGCACATAATCGAGTTGACTCGTGCCTTCGGGACGTTCCTTCAGGCCTCCGGCCAGAATGTCCTTCGCTGTCTCATTGGTTTTGGGTTTCTCGCCTCGCCCCGTTTGCACCCTGTCGTCGCCCGGCACTTCGCCATCGAGACCGCTGAGATAGCTGTACCGGAAGATGTTCAAGGTCAGGGACTCATAGTCCGCCGATCGTTGGATCTGTAAGTCGATTGCGCGCGGGACGGTGGGACACCAGGCCTTGATCGTCGCCGGCACCTGAATCTGCTTCAGCTCAGTATCCGTAAATGTCGCCACTTTCGCGCAAGCAGCCGCGCGGAACTCGATGGGCAATGCCCGGCCATAGAAGGAATCCCACTCCCCAATAAGAATCACCGCATCCCAACCGAGCCGAACTTGGCGGCGCTCTAATTCCTCGATCAGCGTATCGAATAGCCGGTCGTCGGATCCAATCCCATAGACGAGCCGTATATTTGCAGCAGCCAGACGATGGAAAAACTCTTGCTCGCAAGCTTCATAGATCTGGCACGCAGAACCCTTCCCCCCTCCTTGCTTCAGCCCATAGGCCAAGATCCCTTTCATCGCGCTGGCCCATGGCGAATAGAGCTCGATGGTCCCGTCCCTATTCGGCCAGACCCCCACCCCTTCATGGGGCTCAGCGTATAAAGTTCCGGCCTCATCCAGGAGATGACGCAGGGCGGAGGAACTGCGTGGCCCCACCAGCTTGAACGTAACGGCCTGTTGCAATGCCGGATTCAGACGGACCAGTTTGCGCCGGTCGTCGGTCAGGAGACATTCGCTTTTCTGTTTCGATTCTTCGCACACCAGGGTCTGTGACAACGAGGTCAGGGTGGCCAAGAGACCTCGGCTGAGAGCGTCATCGGGAATCCAGATCACCAGGGTGTTCTGAGCGCGACCCTGTCCTTTGCCACAGACTCTCGTCTTGCGGAGCTGATACCACTCATACGGCAACACATGACCGGCGCCCTGACCGTCTCCTTCGATGAACGAAAGGTGCCCCTCGTCCTCCGGAACATAGCAGGCTACGCCCAGCGCGGTGCCGACCGCATAGCGATCTCGAAGGCGGGATTCCGTACTCTCCGCATAGGGATCGCCGCTCATGGTCACCAGCAAAACTGTAATCTGCTCACCCTTCTTGACTCGGTCGGTCAACGCGAGCCTCAAGGGTCTCAGACGCTGCGTGAGGGAGGATTCAGCTGACTGGCTGGACGAGGACTTGGGCAACCCGAGTGCCGGAGGCGGAGCTTCTTTCTTGCCCCGCTGTACTGCTGCCACAGGATCTTCCCACAGCCGCGCGCGAACCGATTGCTCACCAGTGGTCTGTTTCACATCCAACCCGCCCCCGACCGGCCGCGAACTACGCAACGGCTCTTTCACTAACAGCACGCCGGCGAGCGCAACCGCGAGGGTGACCACCCCCACGAGTGCGAGCTTCGATTCTCCGCTTCCTTTTGCCATCGTACGATCCGCTGTCTGTGATTAGCCGCGGGAAATAGCCGCCGTTCCGATTCCCCTGAGACCGGTACGGCCACTGTACAACAGACAGTGAGGGGCACTGCAAGGCGGGAATGGGCTAGGAACTACAACTGACCGAGAGGTGTTTCCCCCAGTTGGGGGGCGGAGCAGCATAGGCGTCCATACCTGGCTGATCGCTGTAGGGATTTTGCAGCAGGGTGAGCAACCGATCGATCTCTGAAAAGTCCTTCTTCTGCGCCTTCTCGATGGCAGTCTGTGCCAAATAGTTCCGAAGCACGTATTTGGGATTGACGCGGTGCATGTGGACCATGCGGTCCTCGTCTCGGCTGCCCTCTTGGCGCAACCGATCCTTGTATCGTAGAGCCCACTGGTCAAATGCGCCACGATCCAGAAAGAAGTCGCGGAGCGGTTCGTTCAGCGATTCAGTCCCGGCTTGAAACAGTCCCAAGGTTCGAAAGAAATTCGTGTAATCGACATGGTGCAGCTGCATGAGCGCCAAAAGGTCTTGGATGAGCGACGCATCCTCCTCCTTCGTCTCAATGAGTCCATACTTGGCTCTCATTAACTCCATGTACCGTCCTTCGCAGATAGGGGTGTAACGGTCGAGCGCAGCTTTCAGGTCTTCTTTTTCGGCCAAAGGGAGCAGCGCCTGCGCAAGACAGCTGAGATTCCAGAGACCGATATAGGGCTGTTGATTGAAGGCATAGCGGCCATTGTGATCTGAGTGGTTGCAGATGAAACCGGGATCGTAGTCATCGATGAACCCAAATGGACCGTAATCGAGCGTGATGCCAAGGATCGACATGTTGTCGGTGTTCATCACGCCGTGCGCCCAGCCGACAGCCTGCCATTGCGCGATCAGCCTTGCGGTACGCTCGACGACCTCGGAAAAGAATTTGAGGTACTTGTCCGGCACATTGACGAGATGAGGATAGTGTTGCGCGATCACGTAGTCGGCCAGCACCTTGAGCTGTTCATGCTGCTTCCGATAGTAGAGGATCTCGAAGGAGCCAAACCGCACATGAGACGGCGCCATCCGCACGAGCATTGCGCCAGTCTCGATCTGCTCGCGATAGACTTGGTGATCGCTGCCGACGATGCAGAGCGCCCTCGTCGTGGGAATGCCGAGACCGTGCATCGCTTCGCTACAGAGATACTCCCGGATGGTCGAACGCAGCACCGCACGGCCATCTCCCTCTCGCGAAAACGGCGTAAGCCCCGCCCCTTTTAGATGCAGATCCCACTTCTCGCCCCGCTCGTTTCGTACCTCTCCAAGGAGAATGGCGCGCCCATCTCCTAACTGCGGGACGTAGACCCCAAACTGGTGGCCGGAGTAGAGCATCGCCAGCGGATCCATCCCTGGGGCGAGCATGCTCCCGCCGAACACCGCGGCAAACTCCGGTCGCTTCGCTTGCTCCGGATCCAGATCAATCAGTTCGGCTGCGGCGGGATTGAAGCTAATGAGATGAGGCGGTTCGGTAAACGGGGTCGGCAGGAGCTTCGCATAGAGCGATTCGGGCAGGCGGGCATAGGTATTGTCGAAGGTAAGGGTTTCCAGATGGCGCTTGGTCATGGGTGTAACGTACCGGGCTTGGCAGGCTACCGGCCTGTTCTATCGAGTCACGACATGGATATCGCGATCGACCGTGAAGACGAACACCCGTTCGCCGATTTGCACATCGATATCGGTAAAGAGCGCGAGTGTTTTGGCGCCGGTGATTTCGCTCACTTGCTCGCAGAGTTTGTCCCGGCCCAGGGCGATCAAGTTCTGCCGCAACCGCTTCACCATATCGACGCCTTCCACCGTTTTAGCCAGCTGACGTTCGGCCGGGGTCAGCACCCCCTTGAGCCGGACCACGACGAGATCCCGTACGATAAATGCTCGTACTTCATCTGGTCCTCGGCCCATGAATTCCTGTTCAAACTTGATGATGGCATTGCGGATAGCGTTTTCCATGTGTTGTCCTAATCTGATTACGACCGATATCTCATGTTCCGTAGTCCAAGCCGCTGACTGAGGAAAACCTCAGTTACGCGCAAGCCCCACGACGATCTTGACATGGTGATGGTGCAAGAATGAATTTCGCATTATAAGGGGCGCTGGCTTCCCTGAACAAGAGCTGCAAGTTCTTTGTATCCGATCGATCTCGCAGCCTAGCCCGCATGATTCATGGCGGTTCGTGGCGAAATCGCGATTGCAGCAGAAGCGCTCATGAATCATGCGGGCTAGGGCTTTAGGACCATTGTTTGATGGCTGAGAGAACCATTTTTTTCTCAGCGCTTGACGGCGGTCTACAGAACGTATTATTGATGTCGCTAGATTTCATCGTACGTCGGTTTCTCCTGTCTCGGGAATTTTCGATCACAGGGGGCCACCGACTCCGACTGTCACAGGCCGTAGGGTGACCGGCGATTCGCTAGAATGGCCGGTTGTAGTACAAGCCAACTCGAGTAACCTCGACTAGCTATCGGGGACCTCGGTTGGCTTTTGTGTTTTCTAGCAACCGACACGCGAATGTGATGAGGTACCGTTGTCTCCTGTTGTCCTAGTTCCGTTGCTCCCGCTCCTTGCGTCGCTCATCGTGCTGGTGGGCGATGAGGGATCGAGGAATCTGCGAGCCAAGATCGCGGCCTTTCCCATCTACGCTACCTTTCTCGGCGCCATCGCGACCCTGTGGCTTGTGGCGACGGAGGGCCCTATCACCATTCGTTTCTACGACCCAGCTTCTCTCGCGACTCTGGCCTTTCCTATCGGCTTCTACATCGACCGACTGAGCGCGGTCATGATGGTGCTGATCGCCGGTGTCGGCACCGTCATCTTCACCTATTCCATCGGCCACATGTATCAGGATCTCCATGATCGCCGGTTTCTGGCGCTCATCGGCCTCACGATCTCTGTTCTGCTCTGCATGGTGTCCAGTGTCAACCTCATGATGCTGTTCCTGGTCTGGCAAGTCATCAGCTGTCTGCTCTATCTGCTCGCCCACAATCATTCCCACGAGGCGACGCGCAAGGGCGCCGTCAGAACCTTTACACTCTTGAGAGTCGGCGATGTGGCCTTTCTGTCCGGTATCGTGCTCGCCTATCAGCTCTACGGCACGTTGGAATTCCAGCCGCTATTCGCCAAAGCAGCCGAATCGCCCGTCATGCTCTCGCCTTGGCCTGGTATCGAGATCGGCGGGACGACGGGAATCGCGCTGCTCCTCTTCATTGGAGCTATGAGTAAGTCGGCCCAGTTCCCTCTGTTTATCTGGCTCCCCGGCTATCTCTATGCGCCAACCCCTGCGACGGCCCTGCTGCATGCGGGGATCATCAATGCCGGCGGATTTCTCATCAACCGCCTGGCCCCGCTCTTCGGTTTGAGCCCGACTACGCTGCATGTGGCGCTGGTGGTCGGGGCACTCACGGCGATCCTCGGCGCGACCATGATGCTAGTTCAGAACGATATCAAGAACACCCTCGGTTTTTCGACGATCGGGCAGATGGGCTATATGATCATGGAGTGCGGGTTGGGCGCCTTCTCGCTGGCTGTCTTCCATCTCATCGCCCACGGACTGTTCAAGGCCACGATGTTCCTGAATTCCGGGAACGTGATCCACAAGGCCCGCCAGGAACCGGCATTCCCCCATGCGGACCCCCACGCGGAAGAACAGGAATTCTCACGCCTGACTTGGTTTACGGGATTCGCGACCACGCTGCTGATTCCACTGCTGATTCTCCTCGTGACCCACGGCGTGCTGCACATCCCCCTGCTGGAATCGCAAGGGACCGTGATCTTCCTGTTTTTTATCTGGGTCACGTCCTCTCAAGCCATCTTGACCCTTATCCGCCTCCCTGCTGATTCTCCTCGTGACCCACGGCGTGCTGCACATCCCCCTGCTGGAATCGCAAGGGACCGTGATCTTCCTGTTTTTTATCTGGGTCACGTCCTCTCAAGCCATCTTGACCCTTATCCGCCTCCGCGCCGTCGCGTCCTGGAAGGTCTCCGTGGCGATGTTGCTGATCCTGCTCTTCGTCGTGTTTGTCTATCTGTTCGCCGTCGAGTCCTTCACCGCCTTCCTCTATCCGAATCCGGGGGAGGTGGCGGCCTATTTCCACGCGGCGGCGCTCCCCAATTGGCTCTTTGATGGTCTCATCGGCGGCACGGCCCTGGTGATCATTTCCGGGTGGTTCTATATCTATGCCCAAGCCCATGGCCAGACAATGTGGGTGCCAAGCTTGGCGGAAGGCCTCCGTCTCCGTCTGTATGTATTGTTCATGAACCGGCTCTATGCCGATGAGTGTTATCAAACACTCGGTCGAGCAGTCATGCGTGTCGCCTATCGAATCGACAAACGCGTTGCACGGTGGTCGGAATGACGGACATCGTCCTAACTCCGTTGCTGCTGGCTGCGATTCCCCTTATCGGAGCGATACTGGGCTTCGCCGTCTGGTCTCAACCCCTCAAGCTGAAGATCTGGTCGATTGTTGTGACCGGGCTGAGCCTCCTGGCTGTCATCGGAATGTCCTGGCATCGCACCGAAACGGCTGAGGGACAACTTTTCCTCTATCTCCTCCCACTGGCCGCCGGCATCTCTCTCTTGGGAGGGCCTGTTCACCTGCAACATCGGCTCTCCTGGATCTTGACCCTGCTGTTTCTGGGGTTAGGATTGGGCATCCTCACGAGCCAACAGGTTGTGGGCCAGATCGTGCTGGTTCTACTCCTTGGTCTCATTACCTTCCTCCTCTACTGGCATCACAATCCGTTTTGGCCTAGATCCTGGTGGGGGATCGGCGCCTATGGTCTTGGGACCCTCTGTGCCGGACTCGCTGTGATCGCAAGCCCTCCTGTCTCCACACTGGCTTCCCTACTAACCTGCGCCATCCTGCTGCCACTCGTGCCGCTCCATCAAGGGTACGTGAGCGCGCTCACACGATTGCCGGGCAGTTTGCCGTCGTTCATTGTGCTGCTGCTCCCTGCCATAGGATTCCATTGTCTCGCCACGATCATCCCGATGGTACCGGATGTCGCGATTTCAACGGTGACGGTGTTGGCCTTGGTGGGTGCCCTCTACGGTTCGGTCAAGGCGCTGGCGCAATCGCGCGTCAGATTGCTCCTCGCCTATGGCAGCCTCTCGTTCTTTTCCATACTCTGGTGGTTTATGGTCGTATCGCGAACTGTCATGCCTCAGGCTGTGGTCTTTCTGGGCGCCGTGGCACTCGTGACGAGCGGCCTGTTACTGTCTTGGCAAGTCGTCCGTACGCGCTACGGGGACGATGTGGATCCGCAGGCCATCAGCGGGCTTGTCAGGAGAATGCCGCAATTCGCCGTCCTGTTCTCACTCCTGGCGCTGGCGGCTATGGGCCTGCCCCCATTCGGTGTCTTTGCCGGCTTCATCGGGATGCTTCTTACCGCCTCTCTCACATCGTCTGTCGCCCTGCTTGTCCTCATGGTTGCCTGGCTGGCAGCATCCTGGTACATCCTTGACATGGTGCAACAGTTACTGTTTGGCCGGGAACGATCGGACCTCCGGTATGAAGATCTTCGCCGCTCGGAACTCGCGTCTCTTCTGTTAGTCGTGCTGATTGTCATCGCGCTAGGTGTTGCGCCGGCCAGCCTATTCGGTATCGCGCAACCATCGCCGAGCGGTGGAGCCGTCAAGGAATCCGTCTCATGGAATCGCTAGACCGTACGATCGACATTGAAACCAGGCGCATGGAGCTCCGGGGTGTGATCCGCCTGGCGGGCGAGGTCATTGCTCAATATTGGCCGATGCGGACCTTCGTGCATCATAATCCGCTCCATAGCCTTGAGTATCTGCCTTTTGAAGAAACGGTCAAGCGCGGCAAACAGTTCTTAGGAGGAAACGGATATCTTCCCAGCCATCTCTATCGCGAGTACCTCCGCTCAGGCAGGATCCAACTCCGGCACCTCGATGCCGCCCTCATGCCGCTGGCGCAGGACAAATATATAACCCTCGGATCCCGCACAGTCGCTCACGGCGAAGTCCTCTGCGCGTGCCTGGTCGAAGGTCTCTGCACGCCGACGGAAGAACCACTCGAGGCTCATTGGGATCATGATCCCCATCACCAGTTGGTCGAGTCACTGACCGACCGCCTCGCCTCCGTCCTCACCTTTCCGGACTTACGCGAGAAGATACAGACCGTGGCACAGGGGGATCAGGCGGCACTGGGTCGCTGGATCACGCTTTCTCACTGGTGCGACCAGACTCTCGGCACGCAGATCGTGAACCAAATCAACAGCGAGTTGATCAAGTGGTGCGAGGCCTTTCTGGACGAGGGTCATGCTACCTGGCCCATGCCGGGCCGGGAAAAAGGATTGTACGGAGCCTGGAAATCCCTCGCGGCACTGGAATGGTCACCCTGCGGGATTGCAGACAGCCGAAGGAAAATCTCGTTGCTGCCAGACCACCCGGAAGATGCATTGCTGGATAGCCTCGACGCCCTTGCGATTCCCACAGAACTCCGGCAGGACTATCTGTCTCTCCAGCTGACGGCGCTGCCGGGCTGGGCCGGATTCATCAAGTGGCGCGCCGAGGAACGAGACTATGCGTGGCAGCGGGCCTACCCGGTCGGTTTGGTGAAGTATCTCGCGATTCGTCTCTGGTATGCGAAGGAGTTAGTGCAAAAGGCCTGCAAGGAGGAGCTGGGCATCGATGGACAATACCAAGCAGTGACAGATTATATGCAAGGCAATACCAGCGAGTACTTCCTGAGAAGGGAGCGGGTTGCCGGCCGTCTTCCAGCAGCCTATGCGGAGGAAGTCGATCGTCTCGGTCATCAAAAGAAACACGGCTGGGAGGGGCTATTCAACCGCTACAGAACTGACGTCGTGCCCCGCCAGGAACGAGTCGCTCAGCGGGGCGCAGCCAAACAGTTGTGCGCCCTGGCCCTGGCCCTGCATCTCGATCCAGCCGCACTGTTGGACAACTCGCCGGCCGATCTCAGGCAGCTTGTGGATTGGATGAAAGATTTCCCGGAATCGGACCATGGCCCTGTCTGGCTCAAGGCCTTCGAAGCAGGGTATCAGGAGCAACTACTCGGAACCCTCGCTCGGGCGCAGGCCGCGTCTACGTCAGCCGCACGGAGACTCTCCGAGCATCAGGCGGAACGGCCACTCTCTCAATCAGTTTTCTGCATCGACGTACGCTCTGAACCGTTCCGGCGCCATCTCGAATCCACCGGCGCACACGAAACCTATGGATTTGCCGGCTTCTTCGCCGCTTTTATCCGTTATCGAGCCTGGGGCAAGGAGCATGACACGGAGCAATTCCCGGTGATCATGCGCGCAAAGAACGAGATCCGAGAAATTCCCCGCAGCTATCTGGATCACGCGCTGTCGAAACACGAGTCTCGCACCAGGATGGTCCATGCAGGCCATACCCTTCTACACGACTTAAAAGAAAACGTCGTCACGCCCTATGTCATGGTGGAGTCGTTGGGATGGTTTTACGGCCTCCCGATCTTTGGGAAAACCTTACTGCCCTTATTGTACCGTCGCTGGACCGCCTGGTTGCGGCGAATCTTGGTCCCGTCGCTCGCGACAACACTCACCGTCGACAAGCTCCCGCCGGCCGAAACGGCAGACGTGTTGGCGGCGGAGCAGCAGGCGACCGTGCGACGGGCGTTACAAGAACGAACCGGCTTACGCAGCTCGCGGATCACGCTGGAGTTGGTCGAGGCCCTGCGGCAGCGGGCCTTAAGCGGGGAAAGCGACCCGGAACCTCCGTTGACTGCCGCAGCGACAGAAGCGGGGCTCTCGTCTGACGTCCTGACGTCATTCGTCGCGGCGTTACGACAACAGTACGGCATCAATCAGCGCGCCTCTTCCAGACAGAAGGAACGGATTACGCGGACCGGCTTCACGCTTGAAGAGCAGGCCGTGACTGTCGAGACGGCGTTACGCATGATGGGACTGACGAAACATCTGGCCCGGCTTGTCCTCATTTGCGGCCACGGAAGTACCTCGGACAATAATCCGTTCGAATCCGCATTGGATTGCGGGGCTTGCGGAGGCAACGAAGGTAATCCGAACGCCCGTGTGCTCGCCATGATGGCCAACAATCGAATCGTAAGGGAACGGCTGGCAAAGAGCGGCATCGCGATTCCCTCAGACACCCACTTTCTCGCAGGCCAAGTCGATACCACGACCGATGAAGTGCAGCTCTACGACCTTGAAGATGCGCCGCCGACCCATCGTGCCGATCTTGCCCGACTGGTCGAAGACCTGAAAAAAACGACCAGCCTGACGAATCAAGAACGATGCACCCGTTTCCCCGATGTTACATCGACCCTGTCGGCGCAGGGAGCGGCGGCGCATGTGCGACGTCGAAGCGTAGATTGGAGCCAGATACGACCTGAATGGGGCCTGTCGGGGAACACGGCCTTCATCATCGGCCATCGGGATCTCACCAAGACCCTTGATCTGACCGGACGCGTCTTCCTACATTCCTATGACTACCGAGAAGACCCGAGCAATCGGTTGCTCGAAGTGCTGTTGACCGGTCCTCAGGTGGTGGCACAATGGATCAACATGGAACATTATTTTTCGGCGGTGGACAACGAGGTCTATGGCGGCGGGAGTAAGATTTACCATAATGTGGTGGGACGCATCGGCATCATGTCCGGCCCTTGGAGCGATCTCCGTCTCGGACTGGCCCGGCAAACCGTCATGAACGGCGACGTGCCGTATCATGAACCGATGCGCCTGCTCACCGTCGTCGCGGCGCCGAGAGAACGGATCGAGAAGCTGATTGCGCGCCATGAGACATTGGAACATTACTATCGTAACGAATGGGTACACCTCGTCGCGCTAGAGCCGGAAGAAGGAATCTTCTATCGCTATCGACCGACGGGCGAATGGGTTAGAATCGATGAAACATTCGGCTCTTGATCGCAGAGCCATGATGGGACCACTCACCAAGGAAGGAGTTCAACTGTGGGCGCGTTGACATTACATCCGATGAAGGAAATTCGGGTGATCGTGGCGGGGGAACACCAACCGTTTGTGACCGAGTTGCTAGACCAAGTCAAAGCGACCGGCTATACGATCATCGGCAATGTGTCGGGCAAAGGCCATAGCGGCGTACGTGAAGCGCATTTCATGTTCAGCGAGCAGGAAAGTCTTGAGATGATCATGACGATCGTCCCGGAAGAAAAAGTGGAGCCCATTCTGGCCGGGCTTCGTCCCCTCTTTGAACGCCACTCCGGCATGATGCTCGTCACCGACGTGGCCGTAAGTCGGCAAGAGTATTTCGGCAAGAAAGAGAAAAGAGCCTGAATTTCCGTCGCCTATGACGGGCTCTCGTGCCCTTGTCTTTCACGATGGGAGTTGACTAGCAGGATGCTGAAAAAGTCCGGCGGCGGCATTCTCGCATCGCTCCCAGGAAACGTGAGGGTGACAGACATGCCAGGGTTGGGCGGGTGAGAAGTCTGGCCTTTCTGAGCATCCTGAGGCGATTTTGACATCGACGCCATAGGGAAAATTCTTTCGGCATTTTGGGCATGAACCGAGTTTTTCCGCAGCCTGCTAGAATGGCCCCCTCTTGAGCGATTCCAGGACGGAAGGATACGATGAAGGAGTGAATGATGCGACAGGCGCAGGTGTTGCCCGCGTCAGCCCCCGAATCCATCTGGCTCGCGGCGGAGATCATCCGCGGCGGCGGCCTCGTCGCCTTCCCGACCGAAACGGTCTATGGACTCGGCTGTGATGCGCTGAACCCCGATGCGGTGGCTCGTGTCTTCGAGGCCAAGCAACGGCCGTCCTTCGACCCCCTCATCGTGCACATCGCGACCGAGGCGTCTCTCGATGGAGTGGTGCTGGCGATCAGCCTTACCGAACGTCGATTGATGAAGCGATTCTGGCCTGGTCCGCTGACGCTCATCCTGCCGAAGCATGCGCAGGTTCCCGATCTCGTGACGGCAGGGCTGCCCACGATCGCTATCCGGATGCCGGCCCATCCGGTCGCGCAGGCGCTGATCCAGGAAGCCGGTGTCCCGATCGCCGCCCCAAGCGCCAATCCCTTCGGCTACGTGAGTCCGACCTGCGCGCAACATGTACTCGATGGGCTCGGCGATCGCGTGGATCTGATTCTCGACGGGGGCTCGTGCCCGATCGGCGTGGAATCCACCATTGTATGTATGGGTGGGGCCGGGCCGGAACTCCTGCGACCAGGTAGCATTACCCTCGCAGAGATCCAGGAAGTCGTTGGTCCGGTGGTGCAAGCGGCTGCCGACCACACGTTGGCCGCGCCAGGCCAACTCCCTCGCCACTATGCAACCAAGACACCGATGACCATTCTGGCCGCTCAAGGATCGAGAGCCGTTGCTCATGGAGACACGCGCATCGGGCTGCTGGTCTTGTCGGCGTCGGAGCAAGCGGATGAGAGATTCAGCGCGATCGAAGTGCTCTCGGCGTCAGGCGATCTGCGAGAGGCCGCACGGAATTTGTTTGCCGCGCTGCGCAGGCTTGACGCTCTGGGGCTCGATCGCCTGTACGCCGAGCCCTGCGATGAACAGGGTCTGGGGCTCGCGATCATGGATCGGCTCCGGCGCTGTGCGGTGCCCAATCAACCAAAGACCTCGGAGCCTTCCACAACAGCGCACCGGCCTGTCCGAGCAAATTAATGGATCGGTATCTTTTTCATCTGTGGAGCTCATCCTGGCGGGGCTTCGAACGCCACTCCGGCATGATGCTCGTCACCGACGTGGCTGTGAGCCGGCAAGAATATTTCGGCAAGAAAAAGAGCAGCTCCTGAACAAAAGCTCACAGAGCCCATCCCACCCTTGTCTTCACAGCTAGAACTTGTCTAGAATGAGCCCGCTTGCGGGGTGCGCAGAATGTCCAAAGGGTCGTTCGGTGAGACGTGAACTGTTTCGGCGAAGAGCATCCGGTCATCCGGCGTTTCACGGATTTTGAGAACGGAGCTGGCGGGGGTTTCAATAGCCTGCCGGAGAGGAGTCGGTGAAGGGTCTACGGTTCGAGCGCATCGGGAAAAACCGCTACTACAATGTGGTATTCCACATGGGGAGCAGCTACGTGCCGGTCAGCGATGAGACCTTGGAAGAACTCAAAGCCCAGAGTCTCCTTCCCGTCGAACGATTTCTCGAGCTCTTGATCGACCGCATCGGGTATTCCTCCTACCTCAAAGATCAAATCCGCACAGAACTCAAAGCATCCGGCGATCCGGTGACGCAGATTACGGTGCTACAAGGCGCCATCCGCGACCTCTAATCGGTTGCTGAAACAGGCGCCCAACTTCGTTCTCGTCTCGAAAAATCCTCAACGTACCCCAGAGGGTACGCCTCCGGTATTTTCTTTCCTGCGGCCTCGCTGACCACCTGTTTGAGCAACCGCAAACGCTCTACTACTTCCTCTTGTGACCTTGCTGGATACAGTCTTCAACAGATTCGCCTGCACTTATTAATCAGGCTATGCGTTTGCGGCACTTCTCAGCCTGTCCATCATTTTGTCGGCTTGTACAAAGACAAATTCTTTCCCACGCTTTTCTTTCTTGAGAAATCCTTTCTCTGCTAACTCAAGCAGGTCATTGCGAGAAGTCTGATATACAACCCCATGAGCAGTTCGGTGAGAATCGAATGTGTAAGTATCCTGAGGATGCTGAATGGCATGGGACAAAAGACTTCTCTGGCGCATATTTAATCCAGGATATTTCTTCAAGGCATGGTTCAATCCAGCCAGTTCTTTCTGCTTTCCTCGGATATAATTTTGTATATCTTCGCAGGCTAGTTTTATTGTTTTTAGGTTGTAGAAGAGGAAGTACGTGAGATCATTTTCGTCAGTTTCTGTATGAACATAGGCGCGAACGTATTGTCCAGGGGATCGTTGTATATATCGTGATATTGCTAGGTATTCAAAAAGTAGATGCCCTCGAGATAGAAGATACCAATACATTAACGCTCTTGCGGTTCTTCCATTTCCGTCACTGAACGGGTGGTCGTAGGCTAACCAGAAATGAAGCATCACTGCTTTTATGACAGGATGAATCCATTTGCGCTGACTATCTTCATTGGCAAATTGACAGAATGCCTGCAATCTTTCTGGCAGAAGCTTGAAGTCAGGAGGTATGTGGACGGTTTCTCCTTTGTATTCGACCACGATTTCATTGCTGGTCCTGAGACGACCTGAATCTTCCGTTTGGTCCAACGTGTCTGCGGTAATTCTTTGATGGATTTCGATCACGAGCTCTTTCGAGAGACGTACCTTCCTATTCTCTCTGATGAACTGCATGGTTTCCCAATTGTTCAGGATCATCTGCTCGCTTCTGTCTTTTGGTTTTCGTCCTGTTCGTAGAAGTTCCTTGGCTTTTTTGGTGGTGGTTGCGGCGCCTTCTAGCTGACTGGAAGCAATCGCCTCATCCATGAGCGATCTGATGATAAATTGCTCTTTTCCCGGCAATGGACCTGGATGCTCTGACACAATGTTGCCTCCAGCCCAGACATCAATATCGTGGAGGGACCTTTGAAGACCATCCGGTATCCAGTACCAAAACGGCGCTCTTGCTTTATCCGCGAACGGAGCTTGCTTGAAGTTTGCTCGTCTCCCAAGCTTTAATAGCGCCCATGCCTCCTCTTGAGTTAATCCATTTGGTATCGGGAGATATCTGAAATGATGCCAATCAGCATAGCGCTCGTTGGCTATTTGGATCATTTTTTGAAACCCTGGCTCAGTCCCCAGCTCAAAAAGCTTTCGCACACTCTCAGCGCTTTTGAGAGTTTCAGCATAATTGGGGGGAGCTGCGATGATTGCCATATTTTCCAAATTCTAAAAT
>SWDM01000016.1:593104-773569 GCA_005116835.1 Nitrospira sp.
GTACTAACTTTACTAAAAATAGTACAAAGTAGTAGTTCGCGTGTAAAGCTCTTACGTATCAATATGTTGTGCGGGCCACTGAGAACCACTGAAAGAGATGGATTAGTAAGAGACGGACTTCGGCAACTTAGCGTAGAGGTAGCTTCATGTTTTATTGGCGATACCCTGAGCGAACTCTAGTCGGCTGCTGATAATTTCGACCCTCTCACCCGCCTCTTTTGGTTCTCTCGCACATTCGCCTTCGACATACTCTTGGGTCTCCCTTTGAGCGCATTGAGTCGTCGATTTATCAGTCGAGCCTCTGGGGGTTCGCCGAAGAGCTCGCGCCCTCGCCAGCAAAACATTCGAGTCGACAGGTATACTGTGCGTCAGTACTTCAACAATGGTGAGACCGTTTCATCGTGAGGCCTCTGCGAGCAAGGAAGAAGGAACTTTAGGCCCTCAGTCCGCCATTTGGCCTTCCTGGAACAGCTGATTCAAAATGGCGTTTTTCTTTTCTGGATCTTTGTAGTACTTTAGCGCCTTCGTAAAATTGTCCAGGGCGCTCTCTCGCTTTCCTTTTTGGGAATAGTATTCGGCGATGCCGTGGTAAGCCCGAGGGTCTTGATCGTTGGACTTGAGGGCGCGATTGAAAGATTCGTAGGCGGTCTGCAGATGCTGCTTGGCCAGCTCTAACCAGCCGATCGCGGAATGAGCAGGACCAAAGTTCGGATCGGCAATGAGGGCCGCGTCATATTCTTTTTGCGCCAGGTCCAGACGGCCCCTCATGTCGTAGAAATCTCCCAGCGCGAAGTGCACGGCTGCGTCCTTGGGGTTCAAGCGCAACGATTCCTTGTAGGACTGCAGGGCCGGCTCGAACTTCCCCTGCTCGGCGAGCGCGCAGGCGAGGTTGGCGTGTATGGTCGCATCCTGTGGCTTCAGCTTGATGATCTCCCGATATTGCGGGATCGCCATCTCCAGCCGGCCCTGCTCTTGATAGGCCACACCTAGATTGGTCCGTGCCGGCACATGGGAGGGATCGAGTCGGACGGCTTCGCGATATTCCTTGATGGCCATTTCCAGGTGGTTGGCCCGCTCATGAATCTGGGCAAGAAAATAATGGGGGTGGGCTGATTGTGGCGCGAATCTGATCGACTCCTTGTAGGCGGTGATCGACTGTTCGGACTGGCCTGACTGGGCCAGAAATAGGCCCAGTATCAGATGGGCGTTGGCCTGCTCAGGCTGTCGCGCGAGGAATCCCTCGATCCATTCTTTGATTTGGGCAATGTCATCGGATTCTTCTAAACACTTCGGGTGAGTGTTATAGGCTTCTGCGAACTCGCCGCGAAGCAGGTAGATGACGTTCAGGGCGAAATGGGGCCGGGGATCCAGGTCTGTGCCGGGGGCAGGATGGCGAGCCCAAGCCAGAGCGACCTGCTGAGCTTGGTCCCATTGGCCTTCCAACAGCCTTGCTTCACATTGGGCTTGATAATCGGTCATCGGGGCCGGCCTAATTATCTGGTAAGGGTATCTTCGATGTCCGGCGAGGTGGCCTGAATACGATCTCCCAGCGAAGGATAACGCGCCGCAAGCTTTTGTTTCATCAGCCAGGCGATGGTCCTGTACGACCAATGGCCTTTCACACCGGAGCGGAGCTTGGCGATGTATTCGGCCTCGGCATAGTCCATCTTAAAGAGACACCGCACCTTGAATCCGAACGGCGTCGCGTAGAGAGACGCTTCTGCGCTCGTTTTCTTCAGCTGTTCGATGTCCATCCGAACCGCGTCCATCGCCTGCCGGTATTCCTGATCCAACCCTGCTTGCACAAGCGGCGGCGGGACTTCGTAGCCATGCAGCGTCGTAAAATTCTGCTGAATCTGCTGGCAGCGCCGGTGCCGATGCATGTCGCGCCAGCCTCCGATATCCATCAGTACGTCGAAGATGAAGGCATAGCCGCTGCGGAACTCTTTGATGAGTTCGTCGTGGGGCCCTCGCGCGCTTGTCGCTACATCGATCGCCTCCTGTTTCTGCTTTTCCGTCCAAGTGCGGACGACCGCGAGGAGGTTCCGATAGGGCGCGTGAGCGACACGGTACAGCAAGGTGGTCACGATTTCGTCCAATGGATCGTGATGTTCCAGAAGGTCCACCATCTCCGGCTCGCCCCAGGACGCCGGTTGATCTAACCCAGCTCCCCTGAGCGCGTCCTTCGCATATTTGGCAAGGTCTTGGTAGACCGAGGCCTGATATTCGTTCGGCTTGGCATGGCGAGCGAGCGTCGGCGCGAGAGGCTCTTGTAATCCCATTGACTGCCCGCTCAGCTCGCCCCAGAGATTGACGGGTGAGCGCTGGCAAGCGTCTTTGAGTTCGTCTCCGATCGATCGCAACTCCGGTAATTGCGATGAGAGCAATCTGGTGATTTGCTTCTCCAAGGTCCTAATACTGACGACCTGCCCGACGTTCGTCTTGGCTGCCAAAGGCAGAAGGTAGCGAGTTACATCGAAGGCGCGCGCAGCGATCGTTCGTTGGTAATCCGCCGGTTTCATCGACTCAGGGCGAGGCTCGCGCTCCGATAAAAATTGGGTCAGGGGTTGGTGTAAGAGCCGATAGATCTCGGCGAGGCTCCGGAGAATGCCGTGGTAGGTGCCCTCCGTCTCGGACCCTCGAATGGAATCCGGCACATACCATCCTCCGGACGCAAAGTTCTGATAGCGGCTCGATTTTGCTTGGCCGTCCCATAAGGGCTCGTCTTCGAGTCGGATGGCCGCGAGTTCGGAAATATCCTCGAAACAGATGATGACATGGCCCAAATCGGCGATCGAGGCATGGCCATAGTCGAAATAAAACTGATCCCAGAACTTCTCCGCCGAATGGCCATGCACCCAACGGAGGCTGTCCTCGATCGAATCGGGTGAGCGGCTATAGCGGGCCAGGGCATAGGCAGATTTCTCGGGCGGCATGGGTGCCAGCGCGATAACACGGCGAGTCGGTTGATCGTGGCTCATAACGATTCAGGATTTCCTATAGGTCGCGCACTATACCGCCGCGAGAATGCCTGCGCAAGAATCTAATCCGTCAGCGGTCGCTCGTCAATCGTGAACAGACACGAGCATACCCTCGCTATTCAACGCCACATGCCCTTTGACAACTGCAATTGACGCTTCTGGCCGCGTTGACTTGCCTGCAACCCGTCGTTATAGTCCCGAATCTTTCGCGATGGTTGCTGAACATGGACACGATCAAGGGCATTAAGGGCGTCAAAGATATACTTCCCGAGGAGACTCCCCGGTGGCGGTTCATTGAAGATGCCGCGCGACGTTGGGCGCTGGCGTATGGATATCAAGAGATTCGTATCCCGATCTTCGAACTCACTGCGCTCTTTGCCCGAAGTATCGGTTCGTCGACGGATATCGTCGAAAAGGAGATGTATACCTTTCCTGACCGAGATGGATCCTCACTGACCTTGCGCCCGGAGGGCACGGCCGGCACGGTGCGTGCCTTCATCGAACACAATCGGGCGGCTGATCCTGTCCCGCAAAAGTACTTCTACCTGGGCCCGATGTTTCGCCATGAACGGCCGCAGGCAGGACGTCTCAGGCAGTTTCATCAATTTGGGGTTGAGTCGTTCGGCACATCGGATCCTCGTGCGGACATCGAAGTCATCGCGCTGCTCTGGCGGCTGTTATCGGATCTGGCCCTGCCGGACTTGACGCTGGAGATCAATAGCTTGGGCGGCGCCGGTGACCGCGCTGCCTATAAGCCTCTCTTGCGCTCGTTTCTCTCACAGCAGGAATCCCGCCTCTGCGAAAACTGCCGGCGCCGTATGGAGACGAACCCCTTACGTGTCTTGGATTGCAAGGTGCCGGACTGCCGAACTGTGACTGAGTCGGCCCCCCGGTTGACCGACCACCTCTCTCCAGATGCCCGTACCCATTTCGACCAGGTACTTGAAGGTCTTACGGCTATCGGAGTCCCTTATCGCCTCAATCCTCGCTTAGTGCGGGGGCTGGACTATTATTGTTTGACAAGTTTTGAGGTCACGTCGACTCATTTAGGGGCTCAAAACGCGGTGGGCGCCGGTGGGCGCTACGATGGCTTAGTGGAAACGCTTGGCGGCCCCTCTGTTCCGGCAGTGGGATTTGCCGTCGGGCTAGAGCGTATGTCGTTGATGCTCCCCCCGGAATCATTTTCTTCCACAAACGATTGTCACTTTTACGTCGCTGCCTTTGGAGAGAAAGGAACTCGCATTGGTCTGGTCCTGCTTGATGAACTCCGCAGAGCTGGACTATCGACACAATGTGACTACCGCTCCACCACACTCAAAGCTCACCTCCGGCAAGCTGATCGATTACAGTGTCGTTACGCCATTCTTCTAGGCGACGATGAAGCCAATTGTGGTTCTATTACTCTCCGCAACCTCGAATCCAAGGCTCAAGAAAATCTTCCGCTCGCTGGGCTCCCATCTCTCCTTAAATCGCGTGTTTCCCTCTGATACAACAGCGACTTTTTGCTGTTGACTTTCTAAAATAAACCTCGTACCCTCGCAGGCTATATTTCATGTAAATGATTGATTGTATTGATATCTTTTATTATTAAACGATGCCGTCTCGCAAATTAGGTCTCTTGTTATCCACAGCCCCTTCTCATCCAAGTGTTGAGACTGTGACTCAGCTTGCTCACGCTGCTTTAAGACAAGGAATTGAGGTGTATCTCTATCTCATCGATGAAGGGGTCAAGTCAGCGGTGGATCAACGATATCGTGTGCTTATCGATGCAGGTGTAAAGATGTCTGTTTGCGCGTATGGCTGTCAGCAACATGGTGTTCCAACATCGACTGTGGATTCGAGAGTCTCCTTGTCCGGGCTGGTCGTTCTGTCTGGAATCATTGACGGTTGTGACAGGTTTCTTGCTTTTACATAATAATGATCGCTCGTGGCGCCTTCTTCTATGTCCAAACGGATTGCGGTGGTGATTTCTGAAGATCCCTGTAGGACGGCTCGTTCTGTTGAAGCCCTGCGTATTGCATTGGGGCTCTGTGCCGGAGACCATGAAACGACTGTTATCCTCCTAGGACCAGCTTCCCGGCTCCTCATGGAAGATACTGAAGACATCATCGATGTCGATATACTCGAAAAGTATCTTCCTTCTTTTCAAGGTTTGTCTGTTCCGTTCATCGTTGAACCAGGGACATCATTGGATAGCTGGTCGGATGATTTTTCTATCACGACAAGATCAGCAGATGAAATTAGACAGTTCGTTCGTTCAGCCGACAGAAGTCTGGTCTTTTAGACACACTCCATATAGTTATGACTTCTACTCTCTATATTCTCCGACAACAGCCTAATGTGATTTCTCCCGCTCTCTTTCAACAAGATGAAGCTGATACGGAGGTTGTTTTTATTGAACAAGCCTTTCCAATGCCCTCTTTCGGTATCAAAGGATCGATTGTCTCTGATGAAAAAGTGGCAGGAGGAGGTTCTGTTCCAACAATGACGTACGATGACCTTGTAAAGAAAATTTTTTCGTTCGACCATACTGTTGTTTTATAGAGGTATAACCAGCTCTTCTCTTAATATTATGGTCTATTAAAGAGAATTAGTCGTAGGAGTAGGGATAGTAGTAGGCACAGTGGATACTGTGGATTAAGACCAACGAATTGAATTGAATGGTTTATTTATACTGTGTCTTTGTGAAGAGGGCTGGGGGTTGACTCTGGGTAACCACTGCATGCAGAGTCAATAGCCTGTGGAAACCAATACAACGGCCATCTGACTATTCGGTTAGTCGCCGGAAGATGATTCTGTTAGATGAAGAAAAACCACATGAAAAACCAGGTTATCAACAGGTGTGTATAACTCTGTGAATAGACAATGATACGTAGACTATGACAACGTTAAGCGTATGGCAGGATACCTTGGCTTATATCCAAGGGAAGGTGCCCAAACAGGTCTATGAAACGTGGTTTGTTCCGATTCACCTTGAACGGATTGAGGAATCTACCGCTCAGGTCGGCGTCCCGAGCAAGTTCTTTGGCGACTGGCTACGCCAACACTATGGATCTCTCCTCACCGAGGCTGTCTCCGCCGCGCGAGGTGGAGAAGAGACCGAAATCGTGTTCGTCATTCCCCATAAGCAGGATTTGAAAGAGCAGGAGGAGAGCGGGCCTTCCGTTGGCACTGGTCGCGCCAACACCGGGGCGCGAGCGAAACGAGGAATCCAGCTCAACCCAAGGTATACATTCAAAAGTTTCGTCGTCGGCGCAGGAAACCAGTTTGCCCATGCCGCCTGCATGGCGGTCGCCGAGCAGCCGGCGAAGGCCTATAACCCCCTCTTTATCTATGGGGAAACAGGACTGGGAAAGACGCACCTCTTGAATGCCATAGGAAATTATGTGGCGGAGCGAACCGACCTCCGAATTGCCTATTTGACGACAGAGCAGTTTACAAATGAGGTGATCAACTCCATTCGCTACGACAAAATGATGGATCTGCGGAAGCGGTATCGTCATATCGATATGTTGATGATCGACGACATTCAATTTTTGGCGGGGAAGGAACGGACGCAGGAGGAATTCTTCCACACGTTCAATGCGCTCTATGAAGCGCACAAACAGCTCGTTCTCTCGAGCGACCGCTTTCCGAAGGATATGCCGGATATAGAGGAACGGCTGCGGTCACGGTTTGAATGGGGACTGATCGCAGATCTCCAGCCGCCGGACGTGGAAACCAGGATCGCCATCTTGCGGAAAAAGTCCGAGGACGAGGGTGTCACGTTGCCGGTCGATGTGATCCAGTTCCTCGCCACGACGATGAAAAGCAATATACGAGAACTTGAAGGATCGCTGGTGCGGCTCGGCGCCTATGCCTCGCTGACCGGACAAACGATCACACTGGAGATGGCCAAGAGCGTGCTCCGGGATTTGATCGGCTCGAAGAAAAAGATCGTGTCGATGGATGACATTCAGGAAACAGTGGGCGCGCGATTCCATGTCAAGATCGCCGATTTGAAATCCCGTCGCCGGAGTAAGATGCTCGTGCATCCGAGACAGATCGCCATGTATCTCTGCCGGGAATTGACGGACTCATCCTATCCGGAGATCGGGCGGCAGTTTGGAGGCAAAGACCACACGACGATCATCCATGCCTGCAAGCAGGTCATCAAAGCGAAGGATAACGACAGTGCCTTGAGTGCCACATTGGACAGCTTACGGGAGCAGATCCTGCGAGCGTGAGGGGCTGCGCCAAGGGGAAGAGACTATGAAACTGCGAATGGGACGAGTTGAACTCTTGACGGGCCTTCAGCGGGTCCAGGGTGTCGTCGAGAAGCGCAATACGATGCCGATCCTCTCGAACATCTTGATCGAGGCCAAACAGGATGGGGTAGAAATTGTCGCGACCGACCTTGAAATCGGCATGCGGGGGCACTACAAGGCAACCGTGGAGAAGCCGGGAGGAGTCACGGTTTCGGCTCGGAAACTCTACGAGATCATCAAGGAACTGGCCGTCAGCGACATCGACATCATCTCCGGTGAGAATAATTGGACGACCATTCACGCGGGCAAGAGCCAATTCAAAATCGTCGGGCTCCCCAGCACCGACTATCCTGCGCTGCCGACGATCGAACGGGAAGGGCTCATTCCCCTGGCCGGGGCCGGTCTCCTCGAACTGATTCGGAAGACCCTCTTCGCAGCCGGAGACAATGACGCCCGCTATATCCTCAACGGTCTGTTGGTGACCCTCATCACGTCGGAGAAGAAAACGATCTTGCGTCTGGTGGGAACCGATGGACATCGGTTGGCGGTTGCCGAGCAGGAAGTCGGAAATGTCGGCGCGAAAGGCGCCCCACAGGAAATCAAAGCCATCATTCCAAAGAAAGCGGCGCACGAAATGCAGCGACTGCTGGAAGAAGGCGGTGAGGGCGAGCCCTTGATCGGGTTCACCAAGAATCTCATGATTTTCAGGAAGAGCGGGTTGCTGTTGACTTCGCGGCTGATGGAAGGAAACTACCCGAACTATCAACAGGTGATTCCGAAAGAGAGCGGCGCAAAAATCGGAGTCAATCGCAACGAGCTTGAAAGCGCGCTTCGTCGTGTTTCAGTTCTGTCCCGTGACAAGGCGAGCGCGGTGAAGGTATCGTTCGTTTCCGGGCAGATGACGCTGTTCTCTAGCAATCCTGATTTTGGGGAAGCGACTGAAGAGCTTGCGGCGCAGTACGAGGGGCAGGCTCTGAATACAGGATTCAACGCCCGCTATTTGCTGGATGTGCTCGGGGTAATGGATGGAGAGACGATCACTCTGCAAATGGATAATCCACTGAGCCCCTGTTTGATCCAGGAGTCGGATAGTCCCGGGTTCAAGTGCGTGGTCATGCCCATTAAAATCTAGCTGGGTCCGGCAATCAGCGGTCAGCCGTCAGGTAGGTCGCTGAAGGCTGAAAGCAGAGAGCTGATGGCTGTAATTAAGTAGGAGACCGATGGCAAGTAACGATTCCGAGACAGCACCGAAATCCGACAGTTACGGTGCGGATCAGATCAAGGTATTAGAAGGCTTGGATGCCGTGCGGAAGCGTCCGGCCATGTACATCGGCAGCACCGGTGTGGACGGTCTCCATCACCTTGTCTATGAAGTCGTCGACAACAGCGTCGATGAGCATATGGCGGGCTTCGGTGAAACGATCGAGACGACGATCCACATCGACGGCAGCGTCACGGTCGTGGATAACGGCCGTGGTATTCCCACCGGGATGCATTCCACCCAAAAGAAGTCCGCTGCCGAAGTGGCGCTGACGGTCTTGCACGCGGGCGGCAAATTCGAGCAGGGCGCCTATACGGTATCCGGCGGGCTCCACGGCGTCGGGATCTCGGTGGTCAACGCACTCTCCGAATGGCTCGAGTTGGAGATTTGGCAAGACGGCCAGGTGTTCGAGCAGCGCTACGAGCGCGGCAAGTCGACGGCCCCGCTCAAGATGACGGGTAAAACCAAGCGCCGTGGCACGATGGTCACGTTCAAGTCCGACGGGCAGATCTTCGAGACCCTCGACTTCAGCTTCGACGTGCTGGCACAGCGGCTGCGCGAACTCGCTTTCTTGAACAAGGGACTTGAGATCACACTCAAGGATGAGCGGAAAGAACCGGTCAAGGAGCAGGTTTTCAAATACAAGGGCGGGATCGTGTCGTTCGTGGAACATCTGAACGAAGCCAAGGTGCCGCTGCACAAGCCGATTTACGTGCAGGTTGAAAAGTCCGATATGGTGCTGGAGGTGGCGCTTCAATACAACGATAGCTACGCCGAAAACCTGTTTTCTTTCGCGAACAACATCAATACCAAGGAGGGCGGCACGCATTTGGTGGGCTTCAAGGCCGCGCTGACTCGAACGATTAACAGCTACGCCAACGCCAACGACCTGCTCAAGAAAGACACCGAGTCGCTCACCGGTGATGATGTCCGCGAAGGGCTGACCGCTGTCGTCAGCGTCAAGGTCCGAAACCCGCAGTTCGAAGGACAGACGAAAGCCAAGCTAGGCAATAGTGAGGTGAAGGGCATCGTCGAGTCCGCGGTCAATGAAGCGCTCGGGACCTATTTCGAAGAAAACCCGACGGTGGCCCGAAAGGTTATCGGGAAAGCGATCGACGCTGCGCGTGCTCGCGAAGCGGCGCGAAAAGCGAAAGAGCTCATCCGACGGAAGAGCGCGCTCGACGGGGGTTCGCTTCCCGGAAAATTGGCCGACTGTTCGGAGAAGGATCCGGCCTTGAGCGAGCTCTATATCGTTGAGGGCGACTCAGCCGGCGGGTCCGCGAAGCAGGGACGAGACCGCAAGTTTCAGGCGATCCTGCCGCTGAAGGGCAAGATCCTCAACGTCGAGAAGGCGCGATTCGACAAGATGCTCTCGAGCGATGAGATCCGAACCTTGATCATGGCTCTCGGAACCGGCATCGGCCGCAAGCGCGAAGAGAGCGAAAAGGCCGACAAAGACTCGTTCGACATCAGCAAGGCCCGGTACCATAAGATCATCCTCATGACGGACGCCGACGTGGACGGCAGCCACATCCGGACTCTGCTCCTCACGTTCTTCTTCCGGCAGATGCCGGAGCTGCTCGAACGAGGCTACATCTATATTGCACAGCCGCCGCTTTTCAAAGTGAAGAAGGGCAAGACGGAACGGTATCTCAAAGATGAGATGGCATTGAACGAGCACCTGGCCGATATCGCCGTCGAGGATGTGGAAGTGTATGTGGAAGGGGTCCAAGGGTATGTCACGGGACGGCGGCTCCTGCCCATTCTGAAGAAGTTGATCGCCTTCGAGACATTACTCGGCCGGCTCAATAAAAAACCGCACGAGGCCAGTATGGTGCGGGCATTTGTGGATGAGCCGGGGCTCGATCGCGAGCTCCTCAAGGATCAGGCGGCGCTCAAGAAGGTTGTGGCCAACGTGAAGAAAACTCTCGCGGTGGTGTATCCGAAGCTCACACCGACGTTGGATATCGTTGAAGACGAAGAGCATCAATCGAACAAAGTTACTTGTCGTCTACTTGCCAACGGGGCCACCTATAGTTTTGACGTGACGCACGTGCTAGTCGGCTCTGCCGAATTCCGTGAGTTGCAAAAACTCTCACCGTCGGCGATCGGCTTGGGCAGGGCGCCGTACAAGATCAAAGCCGACGGTCAGGAACAGCTCCAGCCCGCGACGGTTGAGTTGGTCAAGGCGATTCTCGATAGGGGCAAGCACGGACTCGGTATCCAGCGTTACAAAGGTCTCGGCGAAATGAACCCGAATCAGCTCTGGGAAACGACGATGAATCCGGAAGTCCGGACGCTGTTGAAGGTCAAACTGGAAGACGTGCCGGGCGTCGACGAGATCTTCACGATTCTGATGGGCGACGAAGTCGAACCTCGACGGAACTTCATTCAAGCCCACGCGCTCGAGGTCAGAAATCTGGACGTGTAGCAGGGAAGCTGTCAGCTATCAGCATTCAGCAAGAAAGTGATGTCTGAAATGGAATACATATACCCGGACGAGAGGTTCACCCACTACGAGCAAGGGTATTCGAAAGATGAAGCGAACTTTGAATACAGGTGGTGTGAGGCGGACGGTTTCAACATAGGAGAGCTAGGCTGGAGAGAAACACTTGAAAGGCTCGCACAAGAGAAGCTCACTAGGTTGAGACAGCGAGATCCAACATGGGAACCCTTCCTTGTCATTCGTGACAGCATAATCGGTACTGACAGCGAACCTGATATGAGGCCGCTAGCCTTTAGTTTTAGACGCAAGAAAGTTCTCCCTATTCCTGTTTGCTGATAGCTGACGGCTGAAAGCTTCCTTAGGAGATACATGCCACCTGATGAACGACTAGGACACATCGCCATCGAAGACGAGATGCGCTCGTCGTACCTGAGTTACGCGATGAGCGTCATCGTGGGCCGGGCGCTCCCCGACGTGCGTGACGGCCTCAAGCCGGTCCATCGCCGTATTCTCCACGGCATGAACGAAATGGGCCTGGCGTCAAACCGGGCCTACCGCAAGTCCGCCAAGATTGTCGGCGAGATCATGGGGAACTACCATCCCCACGGGGACAGTGCGATCTACGACACCCTCGTCCGCATGGCACAACCCTTCAACATGCGCTATATGCTCGTGGACGGGCAGGGAAATTATGGATCGGTCGACGGAGACCCGCCGGCAGCCATGCGGTATACCGAAGCCCGCCTGACCAAGGTCGCGGAGGATATGCTCGCCGATATCGACAAAGATACGGTCGATTTCGGGCCGAACTACGACGAGTCGCTGGTCGAACCGCTGGTGCTCCCCTCTAAAATTCCGAATCTTCTCGTCAACGGCGCCGGCGGCATTGCGGTGGGCTATGCCACCAACATTCCGACCCACAATATCGGTGAAGTGATCGAGGCGCTCCTCCTCTTCTTGGAGAACCCGGACGTCACGATTGCCCAGTTGATGAAAAAGATTCCCGGCCCTGATTTTCCAACGGCAGGATTCATCTACGGAACGGCCGGCATCAAGTCTGCCTATGAAAGCGGACGGGGTCTCCTGACGCTACGCGCGAAAGTGAAGGTCGAGTCCGATGAGCGCACGGATCGCGAGCGGTTGATCGTCACCGAGCTGCCCTACCAGGTCAATAAGTCCAAGCTGATCGAGAAGATCGCCGAATTGATCCGGGACGAACGGATCAAAGGAATTTCCGATCTGCGCGACGAGTCGGATCGGGACGGTATTCGCGTCGTCATTGAGCTCAAGCGCGGTGAAATCCCGATCATCACCCTGAACAACCTGTACAAGCTCACGCAGCTCCAGACGACGTTCGGCGTCATCATGCTGGCGTTGGTGAACAACCGGCCTGAAGTGCTGAATCTCAAGCAGATCCTGCATCATTTCATCGAGCACCGGCGCGAAGTCATCGTCCGTCGAACGGCCTTCGAGTTGCGCAAGGCGGAAGAACGGGCTCATATCCTCGAGGGCCTCAAGATTGCCCTCGATAACCTGGATGCGGTGATTACCTTGATCCGGCAGGCGCAATCGCCCGATGAAGCCCGTGTCGGCCTGATGCGGAGGTTTGCGCTGAGCGAACTGCAGTCGAACGCGATTTTGGAAATGCGGCTCCAGCGGCTTACGCAATTGGAGCGCAATAAACTCATCGAGGAATACACAGAGGTCTTGAAGCAGATCGAGCGTCTCAAGTCGATCCTGGGCAGCGAAGCGCTGGTTCGCACGATCGTCAAGGATGAGTTGATCGAGGTGCGCGAGGCCTACAAGGACGACCGCCGCACGCAGATCGTGAAAGAAGAAGCGGAGATCACCCTGGAAGACATGATCGCAAACGAAGAAGTGGTCGTGACGATCTCGCATGCCGGCTACATCAAGCGTAACCCGGTCACCCTGTACCGGGCGCAGCGGCGAGGCGGCAAGGGCAAGATCGGGATGGGGGTCAAGGACGAGGATTTTGTTGTGACCTTGTTCACCGCGACCACGCACGAGTCGCTCCTGTTCTTCACGGACGCCGGGAAGGTCTATTGGCTGAAGGTTCATGAGATTCCGGACGCCGGCCGGGCCGCCAAGGGCAAAGCGCTTGTCAATCTCTTGGCATTGTCCGGCGAAGAGAAGGTCACGGCGACAGTGCCGGTCAAAGAGTTCAGAGAAGACCGGTTTATCGTGATGGCCACCGCGCAGGGCATCATCAAGAAGACGGAACTCTCGGCCTATGGGAATCCCCGCCAGGGCGGTATTATCGCCCTGTCGTTGGATAAGGGAGATCGTCTCATCGGTGTGCAGCTTACCGACGGCCAACGGGAAATCTTGTTGGGCACGAAGAAGGGGATCACGATCCTCTTTAAAGAAGAAGACGTCCGCCCGATGGGCCGCACGGCGCATGGGGTGCGCGGCATCACGCTGGAAGAAGGCAACGAAGTCATCGGCATGGAGACCATCACCCCCGACTCCACGACCCAAATCCTCACGGTCACAGAGGGCGGGTACGGAAAACGTACAGCGGTAAGCGAGTATCGCGTCCAGGGACGCGGAGGGAAGGGCATCATCAGCGTGAAGACCAACGAACGCAACGGACTGGCCGTCGGGTTTCTTCAGGTCCGAGATGGCGATGAGATCATGCTGATGGCCGCCCAAGGCAAGGTGCTTCGTTGCAAGGTGGATGAGTTCCGTGAAATCGGTCGGAATACCCAGGGGGTTCGGATCCTTGACCTCGAGGGAGCGGGCGACCGGGTCGTGGCTGTCGCGCGGTTGGCGGACAGCGCCGAGGTGCTTTCAGAGGAAGGTGGCGGGTAACGGCTCACACGAAATTCTACGCCTTCCATGCAACAGCAGGATCCCACTCCAACGCCCACTCCTCCATCCAAGCCCAAGAAGCGACTGGACACGGTCGTCAAATTGGCCCTCGGTGTGGTGGCCATGTCCTTTACCCTGATCTGGGGCGGAATGTACCTCACTCGTCCCGATCGCACGATCCCTCCGTATAGTGTAGGCTCCCAGGTCGGCCACATTGTTGCGGCGCATGTGCCTCACGACACGACAGATCTAGGGGTCGAAACCTTGGTGAAGCGGTTTCGCAAGGTCGGTCGCCAGACCCACCATTTTGCCAAGATGAAGATTCAACCCACGACGCCGGGGGATCCGAACGGTTGGTACAGGAAGGTCGTGGTGTATGTGTTTGTCAACGACGGGTGGGCTGAGCCAGATGTGCTCAATAAATTCTTGGCCGGAGATCCGACGACGGTTAAGAACTATGAAAAAGAGATGCGAGGTTACTATCGATTGCAGGATCAGGAAGAGGAAGGAGGTCTCGGCCCAATTCCCAAGGCCGGCGCTGAGGTCTCCGATGCCACGCGCATTCTCTTCAAGGGACTTATCACTGACCCTGTCCCCGCGGAGTTAGAGTACGAAGATTTCTCGATATCACCGATGTAAACAGCAGGCGGAGGTCGGGATCTTGTATCGCTGAGACATGGGACGATACCTCAGCCACCTCGGCTTCTGACATCGTCAAATCGCCATCGATAGGCGGCATTATGGCGGACGCTGCTGCCCGTGCAGGGATCTCACCCACGCGCAATACAATATCAGTCACGGTTTCCCCGCCGGCTACGCGGTTGAGTTTTTCGATCAGCGTCGGCTTGAGGAACGTGAGTTGGTGCAGCCAGACACTGTTATGCACCAGGAGATAGAGTTTCTTATAGCGAATCTGGTCGGGCCAGGTATTCGAGGCGATAGGTTCCCCGACGATGGTGACCCAGTCCCGACGCATGCGATTTTCGAGCAGTTTCGATTCGAGGCCCAGGCGGCGTGCCACCCCTTCGAGGATGCTGGAGAGAGAGTCGATGGGGCCAGGTCCGCGCATGGCAGCATCATAGCAAAATCTGTTGTGGCAATCAGCAGCCAGTAAGTGTGAGAGGTAAGACGTGAAAGGTGAAAGGTGAAACGTGAAACGCAGGATTGCAGGGTGTTGCGAGTGGAAGGCTGACACCTGATGGGGAAAGAGAAAGACAGTTTCGAAAAAGCCGTCGTCACTAATCGCAAGGCCTACCACGACTATTTCATAGAAGAGAAGTTCGAGGCGGGTATCATGCTCCAGGGTACGGAGGTCAAGTCCCTGCGAGATGGGCGTGTGAATCTGCAAGACAGTTACGCCAGCGTGAGAGAAGGGGAGATCTTTCTCCACCATTGCCACATCAGTCCCTACAGCCACGGCAACATCATGAATCACGAACCCCTCCGCACCAGGAAGCTGCTCCTCCACCGCAAGGAGATCAATAAGCTTCTCGGCAAGACGCAACAGCAAGGACTGACGCTCATCCCCCTCCGTATCTATTTCTCCAAACGAGGCCTTGCGAAGGTCGAACTCGGGTTGGCCAAAGGGAAAAAGATGCACGATCGCCGGGAGACCATTAAGACGCGCGAAGCCAGCCGCGAAGTGGAGCGGGCCATGAAAGAAAGGAAGTAAGCAACCAACCGTCCTTCTTGCTCGCAGAGCGCGCACGATCGGAATGTGCTCGCTCGATGCGCGCAGTAAAGGACAGTATGGTTGCATACTTTAAAGGAGTGCGTTGGCTGGTTAATCTTGGGTCCGGTCGATCCAGAGCACGAAAACTTCCGGTGAAACTCCTGTTTCGTCTGTCTTCGTTCCTCCAACAACATGGACTAACAGATCGACGCGGTCGCCGGCTGTAAGCATAGGCGCTCGCACCGCGCTTCGATTCCTTCCACAAGCTCCCTTGTCGAGGACGTCCAACGTTCCACTTTCGTCCTCCAGTGAGAAGGTTGTCAGCTCATAGGGAGTCGCACAGCCCTGAGTCATGATCCGCGTCTCTATCGTGCGGAGGGTGCCGCCTATCCTGACTTCTCGCAAGTGGTAGCTGGTGGGATCTGAGAACAGCTTCGAGATGGGAACCCTGTTGTATGAGAGAAGAGGAATTCGTAGCGATCCCACTCGCGGAGAGCGAGGAAGCGGGTCGAGCGCGAAGCTCGGCCCTGGGCCTACAATCATGACCGTGCCGATCAGGGCAAAAAAGGAGAGCAAGAAGAAACAGATTCGTACAGCGCGAGTCAGCATCGCCCGACGACTCCCTCTTGGCTATTTCCTCTCAGCAAGAGATCATTAACCCTACCCTACCACAGTCACGAAACGGCTTGGGAAGTCTGGCGTAAGGTTCAGATCGGGACCGTAAGCGAATTCGAGTAAAGCCTGCTTCCTGGCCGGACACAATTAGTTGAGGTGTCGAAGAGCTTCTGGGCAGTTGTCCAGGGAAAAATTTCATACTTGACTTAGTACTAACTAGAACTATAATACTCCCTACGGGCCATGGGAGGACATGGACGCGTTGCGATAAAGAGTTTAATTAAATAGCCGGACGATCGGATGATTGACGAGCAGGTTTGACATCGGCACATAAAGGAGGCTTCATCATGTTTGTTGTCGTTGGTGCCACAGGGAATACGGGGTCGGCAGTCGTAGAGACCTTGCTGAGTCGGAACCAGGCGGTGCGGATTGTTGTGCGGTCGGCTGATAAGGGCGCATCATGGACAGCGAAGGGGGCAGAGATTGCCGTTGCCTCGCTTGATGACATACCGGCACTGACTAAGGCCTTTCAGGGAGCGAGTGGCCTCTATCTCCTAGTACCGCCAAACTATGGGGCTCAGGCCTGGCTGACCGAACAGAGCGCGCGAATGGGTCGTGCCGCAGAAGCCATAGAGAAAAGCGGTGTCCCTCATGTGGTGTTTTTGTCCTCAATCGGTGGCCACATCGCTGAAGGAACCGGTCCAATCAGAGCCGTCCGTCATGGCGAACAAGTGCTCGCAAGAGCGGTGAAGAATCTGACGATTCTCCGCCCTCCGTACTTCATGGAGAACTGGGCCCCGGTCCTCGGAGCGGTGAAGGGGCAGGGACTATTGCCGACGTTCATCGCGCCAATGGCAAAGATTCCGATGATTGCCACAGACGACATTGGCCGAATCGCCGCAGAGCAACTCATTGCCGGTGGTCACGGGCGAAAGGTCGTCGAAATGGCCGGGCCTGAGGAATACAGTCCGGATCAGGTTGCGGCTGCCCTCGGTCAGATTCTGGGAAAGTCTGTGACGGCTCAGCATGCGCCGTTGAGCGCAGTGGCGCCCACATTCAAATCGTTTGGTTTTTCCGATGAAGCGGCGAAACTGTTTGAGGAAATGTACACATCATTTTCTACGGGGAGGATTGGGTATGAGCATCCTGAAACGCTTGTGCGCGGGAACGTCACATTAGCCGAAGCGTTGCGAGGAATGGTGTAAGAAGGGAGGTTGTCATGGCGACAGAAACGACCACGATGAAGAGATTGATCGGCATATACCAGCCAGGCTCTCGGCATATGGTCGGCGATGGGTTTCCCGTGCGGAACCTCTTTCCCAGCAACGACCTTGATCGCGAAGTCAGCCCATTTCTGATGCTGGACCATGCTGGGCCACAGTACTTCGAGCCGACTGACCATCCGCGCGGCGTGGGAGAACATCCTCATCGCGGGTTTGAAACCGTCACCATTGTTTACGAAGGCTTGGTGGCCCATCGTGATTCAGCTGGGAATGCCGGGGTGATCGGCCCAGGCGATGTCCAATGGATGACCGCGGCTTCCGGCATCGTGCATGAAGAATTGCACGAAAAGGAATGGGCCAAGAATGGCGGGACGCTCCATGCGATTCAGTTGTGGGTCAATCTTCCGAAGGCGTCGAAAATGTCGGCGCCTGGCTATCAGACGATTCTCGACGCGGACATCCCGGCAATCGATCTCGACGGCGGGGCTGGTCGATTGCGGGTGATCGCCGGATCATTTCTTGGACACAAGGGACCGGCCCATACCTTCACGCCGGTTGAGCTGTATGACCTGCAGTTGAAGGCTGGAAAGTTGGTTGTTCTGGCCTTGCCCGAAGGGCACAATACATCCATCTTTGTCTTGCGGGGCCTCGCCTCCGTGAATGGGTCGGAGAAGGCAGGAGAAGCAGAATTGATCGTGTGCACACGCAATGGATCACAGGTCACGATAGATGCGCATGAGAATAGCCGGCTCTTGGTGATGGCCGGAGAGCCGATCGAAGAACCGATTGCGCGCTATGGCCCGTTCGTTATGAATACCCGTGCAGAGTTGATGCAAGCCGCTCAGGACTATCAAGCAGGAAAGATGGGACATCTGTCATGACGGATCTCGGGCTCACGATCGACATCTATTCCGATATCGTGTGCCCCTGGTGCTACGTCGGGAAGCGTCGACTGGAACGGGCGTTGACTCAACTGAATGGCGGCGCACATGCGCGCATTACCTGGCGTCCGTTCCAATTGAATCCAACGATGCCCCTCGATGGAATGGATCGGACCACTTACCTGAAAGCCAAGTTTGGGAGCTTGGAGGCTTTTGGCCCGATGGAAGAGCAGCTTCTCATTGCCGGTACTGATGAACAGATTCCCTTTGCCTTCGAGAAAATTCAGCGGACACCGAACACATTTTTGGCGCATCGGCTGGTCTGGTACGCAGCACAACAGGGGAAACAAGACGAAATGGTTGAGACTCTCTTTCGTGGTTATTTTCTAGAAGGCAAGAATATTGGTGATCCGAAGACCCTGACGCATATAGCTGCTGAAGCCGGACTGGGTCGGAGAGAGACGGAAGAGTTTCTGGCGAGCGACAAAGGCGTGGTTGAGGTCAAGGCAGAAGAAGCAGTCGGTCGTCGGTTGGGCATCCGCGGGGTGCCCTACTTTGTCTTCAACGGCAGCATCGCAATCTCCGGAGCCCAGCCTCCCGATATCATTGTGTCGGCCATTCGGCAAGCCGATGAGTCAGTAATAAGTGGAAAGGAAGGAACGTAATGGCAGTCCAAGTCTACGGTTGTAACCATATCGTCATTGAAGTAACCGACGCCAGGAAAGCGGTGAAGTTCTACTCGGATGTGTTCGGGCTGAAGATGTTGCGCGGTGGCGAGGGCGCTGCCTGGTGCAAGCTGGGCGAGCATCAGTTCATGGCCATATTCGAGGTGGACAAGCTGCAACTGGATCGTGTGAAACATTTCGGTTTGATGGTTCGCGATGCCGCGCAGATTAAAGAAGTGCGGAAGAAGCTCACCAACAAGTACAAACTGAAGCCGGCGTCCGACCTTCGCTGCGATTTCCGCGATCCCTGGGGAAACCGCTTTCAGGTTGGCGATCTCAGCGATGAGTCGCTGGTTTGGCTCCTCCCCTATCAGGAAGTGCAGAAAGCAGGGATTACATTCACCAGTAAATCGAAGAAGGAGAAGAAGTCATGAGCACAGTCAATTTACAACAGCGGCTGAACGATCTGTTCGGCTACATACGCCAGGGTAAGATCATTGAAGCCATGAACGAGTTTTACGAGAACGATACTGTGATGCAAGACAATGCCAATCCACCCACAAAGGGACTGGCCGCCAATATCGAGCGGGAAAAGCAGTTCATGAGCGGCGTCAAAGAGTGGAAGGGGTTTAACGTCACAGCCTCAGGCGTCGGCGACAACGTGACTTTCTACGAGTGCAACATGGACTTTATCGCTACCAGCGGCCAACCGGTGCATATGGAGCAGGTCGTCGTCTCCAAGTGGAAGAACGGCAAGATCGTGCACGAGCGGTTTTATTATGACACCGGCGCGGGCAAGTAAGGCATCATGACTTCATCTTAGAAGGAGCCTCTCATGCCTGACACACAATGGACGGACATCGGAAGCGTCGAAGGGTTGAAGAAGAAGCCCTTGCAAGAAGTCTCCTTTGGGAAGACGACCATCGCGCTGACGTACAAAGATGGTTCGTTTGCTGCAATCTCAGGGGTTTGTAATCATGTCGGTGGTCCGTTGGGTGAAGGGACCCTCGATGGGGACTATGTCGTCTGCCCCTGGCATTACTGGAAATTTCATCACAAGACTGGTCAAGGAGAGCCAGGGTACGAACAGGATCAAGTTCCGAGCTATGCCACCAAGATCGAGAACGGCCGGCTTTATATCGATCTGTCGTCCGCCACGAAGCGGAAGAAGCAGTTGCACAAACCCCATCCGCTCGCACGCCCGGTGTTGCGCCAGGCTGGTCCGATCCGAGTGGTGGGAATCTCGACGACGGCGATGACCACAGAACATCCACGGTACAGCACCTCCGACGCGATGCTGGACGTGGCCTTGGACCATGCCAAAAGCGCGCTGAAACTGGAAACGCAATGTATCAAGCTCCGCGAGCTGAACTTTCGCCCGTGCGAAGGTTTCTATTCGAAGGCGGCGCAGGCCTGCACCTGGCCTTGCTCGATCACGCAAATGGACCCGACCGATCAGCTCGATCGGGTGTACGAAGCCATCGTGCATTGGGCCGATGTCATTCTGATTTCAACCCCGATCCGCTGGGGCAACGCCAGCAGCTTGTATTATAAGATGGTCGAACGGATGAACTGCATCCAAAATCAGGAGACCATCGCAAACAAACATTTGCTGAAGAACAAAGTGGCGGCGTTTATCATTATGGGCGGGCAAGACAACGTCCAAGGTGTGGCCGGGCAGCTCATGACCTTTTTCGCCGAGGTCGGCTGTCAGTTCCCTCAATTCCCGTTTATCGCCCATTCGAGGGGCTGGAGCGCGGAGGACATGGAACGGAATGTCAGCGAGGTCCAGAATAGCCGGGCACTGCGTGAAGGCGCACAACAACTCGTGACACGTGCTGCAGATATGGCAACCCTCATGGTCGGCGGTCAGGTTCCAGAACATTTGCTCGCTCGTGGCGGACGCAAGGCCCATCAGCTCGATAGTGAGCCGACCGGGTAGAGGCAGCAATTCAATGGAGCCGCGATCCCAGTCGGCACACGAGGCAGTACGAAATCTGTAGGCGAGCTGTAGGCAAGGGAGTTGGATCATGTCGGGGCGAGACCGTGCACATCTGAACGATCTTTTCCAAGCGTTGCTTCGTCTGCACAAAGCCTTGCTGGACGACGAACGAGTGTCCTATGAGCGTGTGCATGGACGTATCCCATCCAATGGAGCATTTTTGCAGCTGGTGCTGGGGGATGCGTGGTTTGCCTGGCTGCGTCCGCTGTCTCAATTGATGGCCAAGCTTGATGAACTCGCCGAAGAATCATCAGACGGCCTCGATACGGCCCCCCTTGTTGCGTCGATCCGAACACTCCTGACGCCGACAGAAGAGGGGGAGGGGTTCGGCAGACAATATCATGACGCGTTGCAACGAGGGCCCGAAGTGGTGTTGGCGCATGCGGCGGTCAAAGCGTTGCTCTTGCAGCCTTCGTCCAACAAGGAGCGAACCATATGAAAGCACATTTCCTCGGACACGTTGTCTTCTACGTCAAGGATCTGGAACAGTCCTTGGCTTTTTATCGCGACCTGCTGGGATTTCAAGAGGTGGGCAGAATTTTTAATGGGGCGGCTGCGGCGTTGACATCCGGTCGTACCCATCACGAGTTGCTCTTGATCCAGGTGGGTGACGCACCAGGGCCATTGTCAGGGAGGCGTCGGGGGCTCTACCATATCGGGATCAAGGTGGGGGACAGTCTGGGTGAGTTGCGTGCCGCAAAGAACGATCTTGAACAAGCTGGCGTCACCATCGACGGCATGAGCGATCATACCGTGAGTCAAAGTCTCTATCTGCGCGACCCTGACGGCAACGAAGTGGAACTCTATGTAGACGCAGACGAGGCGTTGTGGAAAAATAACCCCGCTTCTGTCCTCGCGCCGATCAAGCCGTTGCAGTTGTAATTTAACAAGGAGGGCCGTTCATGGAGAAACCACGCATTGCAGCCAAAGAGCCCGAAGTACTGACGTTGGAAGCGGGAACGTACTATTGGTGTCAATGTGGACGCTCGAGGGACCAACCGTTCTGTGACGGAGCCCACCAAGGAACCGGAATCGAGCCGGTCGAGTTTATGGTGGATGAAACGAAAGAAGTCGCCTTGTGCATGTGCAAGCAGACGAAAACTCCGCCGTTCTGCGACGGGACGCACCAGACTCTTTGAGCATTATCGTCGCTACGTGAGCCACAGTGGCGCTCACGTAGCGATCGATCTCTGTGCATCTCAGGGTAGTGGCAGGATTGCTCAAAAAGACCAGACTTCTCACCCGCCCAACCCTGTTCCCTCATTACTTTCTTTCAAGGGATGGCCTGGCTTGGTCCCCAACTGCGCACGACCTTCTCACCCGCCCAACCCCGGTCGCGTTGAAGCGCGACCTTTTCCCAAGCGACCACTGCCCTCATTCTAATTGATCCTTCCGAGCTCGCTCATTCTCTCTTCAGGGATGGGGGCTGATTGATCTTCCACTGCGCGCGGTATCCTAATCCCCCACTTCATGTTCAAGGGTAGCCTGGTCGATCCTCGATTGCGCGCGTCGAACGAGCACATTCCTATCGTGCGCGTTCCGCGAGCAGGAGGACGACTAGGCTGCCCTTCCCGTCCTTCTGAGACCGCGCGTTCCGCGAGCACAGAAGATCATCAGGCTCCATCCCCCCGCCTATGCTTCGACAATATCTTTCTTCAAGGATTGCACGAAGGCGACCACTTCACCCCGCTCAGTCGGGGGAACTTTAAATGCATCTAGGGTCGCATTGGCGTGGCCCAAAAATGCGGTCCAATCGGCTTCACTGATCTTCATCCCTGTATGAGACACCTTCATATCTCGCCCGGTGTAGTACATGGGACCGCCTGAATTCGCGCAGAGAAAATCGATCAGGAGTTGCTTTTCTCGGGCGATGCCGTCCGCTCCTCGATGTTCCCAAAAGCGTTTCAGCCGAGAATCCGACATGAGGCGTGGCAACAGGTCCCCGGAGACCGCAACGATTGCGTCATAGCCCCCAAGACGTTCATAGAGTGATTTTGTGCTCATCGCTCGCTCTCCCTCCTGTTATTTATAAATGGGGAATAACCAGAGCTGGCCCGACATCGCCGGCGCCAGCCTGTCCTACTCAACACGTCGCCGCCAAATTTACTGAAAAAGCCAAACCAATGTCTACTGGTTCCAGCGGAAACTCGGCCCGTGAGGATATGGTGTATTGGGGGCTTGGAGGGGTTTAACGTCAGGTTGTGCCGTGGCGGTATACCGTTCGCGGATCTCTGCCGGCTCTAGATCCCCATTTCATTGACCAGCCTGATTCGTTCCGCTGGAATGTGTAAACGAGCCACTAAGTACTCTTTAAACGAGGCCTCATAGGGCTGCACGGCAATGGCATGTTGCATACAATACATCCACGCGTCTCGCTCGTCATACCCAATTGGGAATTGGCTATGAAAATCAGGGAGGTTGATTTCGCCGTAATGTTCAATAAACAGTCGAGGACCGCCGAGTACTCCGCATAGAAAGTACGTGAGTTTTTTCCGCGACTCGGTCAAATCCTCCGGATGCATCTTCCTAATCACACGGGCTTCCGGAAAGCGATCCATGTTGGCGTAGAACGCATCGACGAGACTCGTGATCCCCGCCAGTTCTCCAGATGCACGATAGGGGTTCATGTCGTTGCCGTCTTCATTCATGTGCCTATGAATCCTGTTTGAGCGTGGTGAATAAATCTCACTATATAGAGACTGATCCGCGTAAGATGCAGAGGTCTGGCTTTCTGTCCGTATAACACACCTTGGGACGCCTTGAACAGAATGGGGGCATTCTGAATTGTTGCGGGCAGCGGGTCGACCCACCCGTCAAGCCAACCAGAATGCCCCCTGAAGATTTCACACATCTAGGAGCACGCCGATGACCACCATGCGGAATACTCAGACGCGAGAGATCAAGGCGGCGGTCGTCCGCAAGAAAGGCGGACCGTTTCAGATCGAGACTCTCGCGTTGGACGAGCCTCGTCCCTATGAGGTGCTGATTCGGATCGTCGCAACCGGCATGTGCCATACCGACATGGTGGCACGCGATCAATTGTATACCGTACCCCTGCCCATCGTGCTCGGCCACGAAGGCGCCGGTGTTGTCGAGCAGGTCGGCAGCAATGTCAAAAAAATCGCAGCGGGCGACCACGTAGTGCTGACCTACATGTGGTGCGGCCACTGCACACCCTGCCTGCGCGGCGACCTGACCTACTGCGCGAATTTCTACGCCCTGAATTTCGGCGGCGCCCGCGAAGATGGGAGTACCTCCACGCAGGACAAGCAGGGATCGGTCCACGACCACTTCTTCGGGCAGTCGTCGTTCGGCACATTCACTCTTGCCCATGAACGTAATGTGATCAAAGTTCCGAACAATGCCCCGCTGGAACTGCTTGGCCCCCTTGGCTGCGGCATTCAAACCGGCGCGGGGGCCGTGATGAACGCACTGAGCGTCAGACCCGGCGCCAGCTTTGCCGCATTCGGGGGAGGAGCGGTCGGCTTGAGCGCCGTGATGGCCGCACGTGTAGCCGGTGCGACAACCATTATCGCAGTGGACGTGGTGCCGTCACGACTCGCGTTGGCCAAGGAACTCGGCGCGACTCATACGGTGAATAGCCGAGAAACCGATCCCGTCGAGGCCGTGCGCAAGATCACCGGCGGCGTCGATTTCACGCTCGAATCTAGTGGTCGGCCCGCTGTGTTGCGCCAGGCCATCGACGCGCTGGCAATTCGCGGAACTTGCGGCATCGTGGGAGCGCCGGCGTTGGGTACAGAAGCGAGTTTTGATGTGAATGGGGTTATGACGACCGGCAAACGGATTATCGGCATCGTCGAAGGCGACAGCGTTCCGGATCTCTTCATCCCGAGTCTTGTCGAACTCTACACACAGGGGCGCTTTCCGTTCGACAAGCTGGTGAAGTTCTACAACCTCGATCAGATCAACCAAGCGGCTGAAGACAGCGAGAAAGGCATCACGATTAAGCCGATCATCCGCCTACAGTCATGAGCGGAGCCGTCAACGAACCGCGTTGTTCCATAAGAGGTCAGAGCGCATGCGCATCCTCAGGGAACGAGAACAGGGGCATGCTGAAATGTTGCTATGGCTATTCGAATCATGGATCAAGAAAACCGGAAAATCCGCGTAAGTTTTCTACGCGCGTCTGAGAACGCCAGACTTATGTCCTCTGTGCCGGAGCGCAGAGTTCCAAGTCATGACCGTCAGGGTCGGAGAAATAGATGGACTTCGCCGGCATCCACTCGTGGAACACGGGCCCCGTGACGGCAATACCTCGCTTCCGCAGGACTGCCGCGGCCCCTTCTAGATCGGTTTCCATGACCGTGAAGGCAAGATGCTGCGTCGGCCAAGTTCCTTTTTCCTCCTGGAGCACCAACATCCCTGCTTGTCCTCCAACCCTCAGGAACAACCAGTTTCGTCGTTCGTCTCTCGCACCGACTTCAAGACCCAAGAGTTCGCAGTAGAACTCTTCGGATTTCGTGAGGTCCTTGACACGGATGGCTACTTCATAGAGGCCGCGAAGGGGCAACATGTCCACCTACCTATTGATTGATTCTTCGGTCCGGCAATTAATTCCAAAAGCGCCGGCGAAGTCTCTGCAGAACTGTGCAATGCTTCGAGGTGCCTTGCCCGTCACGCGCTGGAAGTCGTCGGTGACCAGATCCCCCCAGTTCGCGCTGTAGGCGGCGGAATAATCACCCAGTAAGTTCGCCGTCCACTCGTCCATTCCCATCTGGAGTATCGACTGCCGCTGAGCCTCGACGGTAACCGGCACGTACGTCACGGCCTTCCCAATGGCGTCGCCGATCGCCGCTGCAACCTGGTGCATCGATACCGAAGCTGGCCCGGTGATGGTGTAGGTCTTTCCCTCGTGGCCTGCGGTCGTCAATACCTGTGCGGCGAAATCGCTGATGTCGCGTGAATCGATGAGCCCCATTTTTCCGTCGGCAAGGGCGAAGTACATCGTCGCCTGTTGGGCGACGCTCTGCGCTGCGCTCATGAGGTTTTGCATGAAGTAATGCGGCTTCAGAATGGTGAACGGAATGCCCGATTCAACCAGCTCGGCGTCGGAAAGTGCGTGAAGGCGGCTGTTGATCGTTGGTGCAGTATGCGCTGCGCCGAATGCCGACAGGCGTACGACGTGTTTGGCGCTCGCCTGCCTCGCCGCCCAGAGCGCGTTCGAGCACTGCTCAGGTGCGCGAGGTCCTGGCGGTGCCAAAATCCAGACGATGTCCGCGCCTGCGAAGGCAGAACCGAGCGTCCACGGCTTCTCCAGATCGCCGACTCGAAGTTCGACGCCCTGTCGCGTGAGTTCTTCAGCTTTTTCCGGGTTTCGCACCAGTGCCAGGAGGCGATGTTCTGAGCCCTTGAGCTGGCTAATGATGCCCGATGAAATGTTTCCGGTCGCGCCGGTGATCAGAATGGTTTTGGTCATGGAGGATATCCTTTGATCTGTGGTTGAGCTGGGGGTACGACCGAGCCGAGTCGCTAAGCGGTCTCACTCTCACTTAGGCTGATCCGCATAAAATGCCGAGTTCAGATTTTCTACCCGTTAACATACCGTGAGATGTCTGGAAAAATAAACGGGGGCATTCTGAATGGCTGCTGGCAGTGGCTCGATTCAGGCTTCAAGCAAACCGGAAAATCAGCTTAAGTTTTCTGCGCGCACGGTTAGAAAAAAATATTCCCGACCCCTTTGTTTCCCTTCTGTTCCCCAATTCGTAGACCTAACCGGCTGACGCGGTTTCTGCGGAAGTCCGGTTGAACGCTGGGTTACGCCTAGCTCAAAATTACACCGGTGAATGGACCGCCTGCGCCACCAAGCGCACCCCCAAGGCCGCGCAGACACGGCTGATGGTATCGAAGCGCGGCTGCGCATCGGGGCGTAGCGCTTTATACAACGCCTCGCGGGTGAGACCGGATGCCTTGGCAATCTCGCTCATGCCGCGAGCGCGGGCGATATCGCCCAGCGCGGAAGCCAACAAGGCCGGATCGTTCGCTTCAAGAATGTCGGTCAAGTAAGCCGCAACCGCCGCTTCGCTACCAAGATAGGGGGCGGTATCAAACTCAGGCAGATCAGCTACCTTGATACGTTTCATAGTGATCTCCTTCGGTCAATCTAGTCGAGAAGCCAAGGCTCTGGCTCGCTTGATATCGGCTTTCTGGGTGCGCTTGGCGCCGCCGGCAAGCAACACGATCACTTCTTTTCCGCGTTGCACAAAGTACACACGCCAGCCCGCACCGATGTGAATGCGCAATTCCGACACACCGCCTCCAACTGGCTCAACGTCACCCATCAAGCCCAGAGCGAGGCGTTTAATGCGTGCCGCGATAATCCCGCGCACAGATTCATCGGTCAGGCCATCAAGCCACGCAGTGAATTCGGGAAGCGGTTTGATCGAGTGCACAGCTAAATTGTAATCGAACGATTACAGGCAGTCAAGGAGTTTGACATACGAGTGTGAGTGATTCTTGAGGAGTAGAACTGGAGGCTCATGAACTTATACAGTCGCACGGGTCCGGTGCATCGACGTGTTGGGCGTAACATCAGCGCCCGTTGAGGTATTCGTGGATTGGTAGGTCATCTACAACCATGTGATCGGTGACACGAAATGCTTCCTTCACGAGTGGATGCTTGAGCGCTTCGTCACGATTGAGCGTACGGCCAATGACCCGTGCATCTCGCCATGGCGAGTCTTGAGCATCCAGCAACCCAACCTGATATTCTCCGTCAGCTGAACACAGTTTCAGAGCAAACGCCACACGTTGCTTGGGCGTCGAGTTCTCGCCCCACTCGCCAATGCTGACGGTCGCGAGCACTGCACGATCGGGATGATTGTTGGAGAAGCGAGCATAATAAATGGCGTAAGCATCTCCGTCTCGATAGACGAACCGCGTCAAGGCAGTTGTTCGGCCTCCACAGCATTCGCACGGCTCGGACTCACGCGGTGGCTCAAACTCGATGGTCAGCATAGTGATGCCCAATTATTATTTGAGTCCAGGGGCAATATCGTTATAGTGGCTCCTATCCCACCAACCTTCTTATTTCTACATGCCGGATTTTCTGGCATTGTTATGAACTTTTGAACATGTGTCAATGAGGCTTCCCAGGATAAGGTCGCCAGCACGGCAGCTGACTTTCTCCACTTCGTTCTCAGGGGAGTAGCCAGACTGTCCTTCCCTGCGTGCATTGAGCGACCCTCATTCTTCTAAATGATCCTTCCAAGCTCGCTTGGGTTCCCTCTCCTGGCAGGGGCATCCATGTTGGTCTAAGTGCGGTCGTCGAACGAGGCCCTTCTCAGGACGCGCGTTCCGGGAGCACAGGACCAGCATGGGTACTCCCTGCCTATCCTATCGTGCGCGTTCTGCGAGCAAAGAGGGCACCTGGGGGGCTCCCTCCCCATTCTTCCGATACCGCTCGTTATCTCTTCAGGGATGGGGGCTGATTGATCTTCCACTGCGCGCGTCCAACGAGGGCCTTCTGAGGCCGCGCGTTGCGCGAGCACAGAAGATCATCAGTCTCCATCCCTTCCCCCTCTTGAGCCCTTACCGACTCATACGCCATACTGCCCCTCTATGGAGACACCTTCCTCATCACCCTGTGAAACTCTCGCGGAGCGGTACCAAGCTCTGCTGGAGGTTGCGCAGGCGATCTCCATTCACCGAGATTTGCACGCACTCTTTCAAGATCTCGCCCAGCGCCTTCCCCGAGTGGTGCATGTCAATTTCGTTGCCCTGACGTTACACGATCCTGTGCGGAACACGATGCGGTTGCACAGCATTCAGGCGAACGTGCCTGCCGATCTCGTGGGCGGCCATGAGGGGCCGGTCGATGAAAGCCCTGCCGGATTGGTGTGGCTGACGCAACAGCCGATCCTTGTGCCGGATCTTGCCGAAGAACGTCGTTGGCCCAAGGTCATTGGGCATATGAATGAGGACGGCGCGAAATCATTGTGCTTCGTTCCTTTGACCACGGCGGTGCGGCGGCTGGGCGCGATGGGATTTTTAAGTGTGCAAAAAGAAGCCTATGGTGAAACGGATCTTGAATTTCTCCAACAAGTAGGCAAGCAAGTCGCGGTTGCCGTGGATAATGTTCTCCATCATCAAGACCTGACTCACGATCATGACCGGTTACGGCTTCTCCTCGAGGTGTCCGAAGCCATCGTGTCGCACCGCGACCTGTCCGCGCTCTTTCGGGACCTCGCGCAACGCCTCCCGATAGTCGCCCCGTTCAATTTCATCGGCTTGATTCTCCACGACTCCACAAAGAACGTAATGAAGGTCCACGTATTGGAAACCGCAGCCGCTCACCACCTCACCACCAGATTGGATGGGCTGGAGCTGCCAATCGAGGAGTCCTCCAGCGGCTGGGTTTGGACTCACCAGCAACCCTTGATCATTCCGTCTCTCGACGAGGAAACTCGATTTTCGATGGGAATGGCAGCCCTGAAAGACATCGGCGTCCAGTCCGTCTGCCTGTTTCCCTTGACGACCGCCATGCGACGTCTCGGCGCGATTGGGTTTGGGAGTCTCGAACCTCGCACATTCGGAGACCAGAATCTGGGATTGCTCGGTCAGGTGGCGAAACAGGTGGCCGTGGCCGTGGACAACGTGCTCCATTTCTCCAGCACGGAAGCCGCGCAGCAGTCTCTGGCTCGAGAGCGAGATCGGCTCAGCTTAGTGCTAGAGATCAACAACGCTGTCGTGTCTCATCTCGAATTGCGAGCACTTCTGAAAGCGATCTCCGCCTGCCTCGGTCGTGTGATCCCGCACGATTTCGCGTCGTTTTGTCTCTACGATTCCGCCATCCACCAGTTGCGGGCTCATGCGCTCGACTTCCCCGGCAATCAAGACTTTGTCGGGGCTGGGGATCCCGTTCCGTTGGAAGGAACCCCGGAAGGGTTAGCGTTCACGACTCAGCAGACCGTTCACGTCAGGCGTCTCAGCCTCACGGAATTTCCTGCGGAGATCATGAAGCGGGCAGAGGCCGAGGGCTTGAAGTCGGGATGTGCGGTTCCACTTATCTTGCACGGACGAGCCCTGGGCACGTTGAGCGTCGTCAGTAAGCGCGAGAACGCATTCACCGACGATGATGCCACATTGCTTAGCCGGATTGGCGCGCAGATAGCGCTCGCCGCGGCGAATTCGATGGCCTATCAAGAAATCTCCTCGCTGAAGGACAAGCTGGCAAAGGAAAAGCTGTATCTGGAAGAGGAAATCCAGATTGCCTACAACTTCGAGGAAATCGTCGGGGACAGCCGGGCTCTCAAGCTGGTTCTCAAAGAGGTTCAGACTGTGGCGACAACCGATTCGACGGTCCTGATCTTGGGCGAGACAGGGAGCGGGAAGGAACTGGTGGCGCGGGCGCTCCACAATCTCAGCAACCGGCGGGAGCGAACATTCGTGAAGCTCAATTGCGCCGCGATTCCGACCGGGCTGCTTGAAAGCGAACTCTTCGGACATGAACGAGGCGCCTTCACCGGTGCGATTGCCACCAAGGTCGGCCGGTTTGAATTGGCCGACCGTGGCACGATCTTCCTCGACGAGGTGGGGGAAATTCCGTTGGAGCTACAAGTGAAGTTGCTCCGGGTACTTCAAGAACAAGAATTCGAACGATTGGGGAGCACCAAGACGATCCGTGTCAATGTACGCATCATTGCCGCAACCAATCGCGATCTTGATCACATGGTGGAGGAGCAGAGGTTTCGTAGCGATCTCTATTACCGGCTCAAAGTCTTTCCGATCACCGTCCCTCCCCTGCGCGAGCGTGTGGAAGATATCCCCTTGCTGGTCAGACACTTTGCCCAGAAGTTCGCCCAACGGATGAAAAAGCGCATCGAGACGATCCCGTCTGAGGCGATGAAAGCGCTTCAAGCCTATCACTGGCCCGGTAACGTGCGTGAGCTGGAGAATTTCATTGAGCGAGCGGTGATTCTGACTCAAGGGCCGGATCTGTTCGTCTCGCTCGCAGAATTAAAACGGACGCCAAGTCATCTCACGAACTCGGGGACTACGACGCTTGAACAAGCTGAACGTGAACACATTCTCAAAGCACTTCGCGAGTCGGACTGGACCATCGGTGGTCCTGCTGGCGCAGCCACCAAGCTTGGCATGAAGCGCACGACTCTGCAATCCAAGATGCAGAAGCTCGGTATCGCTCGCCATCCATAGTAAGCCAGGCCTCGCACCCAGCCCCCATGAATCTTAAAGGCTCGCGCCGACATTTCGGCACTGTGCCGTCGCTTCGGCAGGTCGTCTTCGGCATCTCATTTCTTTCTCGCGAAACCTTTCAGAAAGAAGTCGCTCAATCTCCCGTAGTTTCAGCAACATCGATGAGTCAGGTCGTGCAGGGAGCTCTCCTGGAACGCGAGTTGCCAGTACATCTCATTATGAATGGCGTGAAGCAAACCGGTCGATCGCTGGAGGAGGCTTCGATGGGTACGGCGCTGGCGGTTACGCAACAGCAATCAAGTGAGGCAACGGATCGAAGTTGGGCAAGAATCTACAACAGGGATCGTTGTCCGCGCTGCAGCGGACTCATGGTCGCCGAGTGGTGCGAGGATTTGTCGGACCACCGCGCTCAGCGCTGTGTGCAATGTGGCGAGATCATCGATCCGGTTATCTTGCTCAACCGAGGGGACCTGCAAAGACCGATGACAATTCAGAGTGCAGGGAAGGCTTTGCCAAACGATTGCATGGCGGGAGATCGAAAGAGAGGTGGCGCCGGAATGTTCACGGCGTCTTCCGCTGGGGTAGATACGCCCCTCTCTACACCCCGGAGGGGCGTATCTGCTCGGTGACCCACAGAGACGGGTGACGACAATACATGGGACTGTCGGCAGTGAGGAAGGGGGCGATATGGGCCAGAGTATCTTGTGCGCAAGAGGTAGCAGCATATCTCGAGGCTCCGAACAGAAGGAGTTGACCATGATGACGCATATGACAGGGGTATGCTCAACGGTACTTTTTCTTGTTGTCGCACTGTCCCACCCTGAACTCGTTGCTGCTCATGGAGGGGTGAGTGGAGAAGACGACCCATGTTTGCGGCAGGTGGGGGAGCGAGCGGTCCATTTCAACGCCTATCAGCCGCAGTACCAGTTGAAAGAGCAGTACTGTACGGACATTCCCAAGGAAGGCGAGACTTTTCTGGTCGTGGATCTCGTGGACCCGGCGCTACGAGACGAGCCGGTTGGGATGCGGGTCGTGAAGGGGAACGGGAGTAAAGACACAGAGGATCAGATTGTTGCGGATATTCGTCCACGCACTCACCCTGACGGTGTACTGAGAGGCGAGGTCAGGCTGGATGAAGGCCTGTATACGGTCACCATTGCGACGGAGAAGCAGAATCTGATGAAGCGTCCGCAGTATCTCTTGCGGGTCCATATGACTGATTATCAGAAGCTGTTGCGCGCCGTGGCCGTTCCGCTGCTGGGCATGTTGTTTGTGGCCTGGCTCGGGTACAAACTCATGCGATCGACGTGGCTGCGTAATTGGTGGGCGGTCCTCCGTTCGTAGGATGCCGGGCGCCACGCGAGGAAAAGTAACGGGGGTATTCTGAGTTGTTGCTGGCGGCATATCGAATCGAGGGTCAGAACAGAATTGTGGTTCGTGGTCGACAGTATTCCATTACCGCCTCTTCTGTATATGTCAGGATATCGGCATAATATCTCCGCCGGTTAGCCTGTCGAATGGACTGTACGTTAAGCGTCATCGTTCGTTCAGGTAGATTGGATGGCATAGCCGATTGGTGTTGCTGGAACGGGCCTTTCCCATTAGTCTGGAGCAGGGAACACGCGAGATGCTGAAGATCACCGGACAGAAAGATGCCGCGCAGGCCTCCATGTCGATCATCCTCGAAGGAAAACTCGCGGGTCCTTGGGTCGAGGAACTCAACTCCTATTGGCGTCAAATCTCTGGGAGCCTACAGAGTGGCGCGGTGATCGACTTGACCGGCGTGACGTTCATCGATGCCAACGGCAAGACGCTGTTGACCAAACTGTGGCAGCAAGGCGCAGAACTTCGTGCGGCAAGTTGCCTGACCAAGTGCATCGTTGAGGAGATTACAGGGTCCAGTCGAGTCGTATCATCGTGTCATGACAAGAACGAGCCCAACTAACAGAGCGAGGCCATGATGGAACTGATCATATTATTCATCATTATCGTGTTCCCGATGCTGTTTTCGGCCTTTCCGGCCATGGGCTTGCTGCCGCTGCATCCCCGCCGGTAGAATGCTCAGTTCCACGTGCGATATGAAGGTTCGACGAGGATAAGAAACTACGGAGCAGATCGCTATGGTTTTTTCGGGAACTAAACCGTTCGGATATGCCGCTGTGCTGCTCGTGTTGGCTACGACAGCCGGACTGTCTGGCTGTAAACAGGAAGCCGGCTCAGCGCCGGCGCAGCAAATATCGCAGGTTGAGGTGATCACCGTCACGACGCAGACGATCCCCGATGAACCCGAGTTCATTGGTAAAGCAGAGGCCTCTCGGCCGGTGGAGATCCGTTCGCAAGTGACCGGCTTGCTGAAGGCGGTGCTGTATCCGGAAGGGCGTGATGTCAAGAAGGGCGACCGTCTCTATCAGATCGATCCCGTCCCCTTCCAAGCAGCCGTATCACGGGCGAAGGCCAGGATTGCTGAGGCTGAAGCGCGTGTCGTGCAGGCGCAACAAGACCTCGCCCGCGTGAAGCCGTTGTTGGAGGAACAAGCAGTCAGCCAGAAAGACGTGGACGATGCCGTGGCAGGCGACCTGACAGCCAAAGCGCTGCTGCAGGGCGCTAAAGCAGAATTCACCAAGGCAAAGTTCGATCTCGACAATACCCTCATCACCGCTCCCATCGACGGTCTGAGCGAACGAAGCCGTTATTACGAAGGGCGCTTGGTTTCAGCGCAAACGGATTTATTGACGGTTGTGCATCGTGTCGACCCTATGTATGTGGTCGTGAGTGTGCCGGAGACCTTTATCCTGAAACGGCGTCGGGATATCGAATCGAAGAAGATTACGCATCCGGGGGTTTACCAGTTACGAGGCAGGCTCACCCTCATGGATGATTCGGTCTATCCCTATGAAGGCGTCCTCGATCTCCTGGAGCCTGGCCTACGAACGGAAACCGGTTCACGCCAAACCAGAATCACGTTCCCCAATCCAAAACGTACCCTTCTGCCGGGGCAATTTGTGAAGGTGCGATTCACCGGCGATACGAATACGGAAGCGATCCTCATTCCTCAGCGCGCCGTGATGCAAGGTCCCCAGGGCCCCTTCGTCTATGTGGTCGGTCAGGATGAGAAGATCGACATTCGAGACGTGACCGCGTCCGATTGGAAGGGGGACCAATGGCTGATTGATGGGGGACTGAAAACTGGAGATCGTGTGGTCGTGAACGGCCTTATGAAGGTCGGTCCCGGCACCCCGGTGAAGGCTGTGCCATGGAGTCCAACCGGTCCAACGGCTTCAAATGCAGTTCCCCCCATCCCTCAATAAGGATCATTTGTGACATTGAAGGTTTTCATCGAACGGCCGATCCTGGCCTCGGTTGTCTCCATCATTATTGTCGTGATGGGACTGCTGGCCATGCAGTTCCTGCCGATCGCGCAGTTTCCGGACATCACTCCGCCGGTCGTACAGATCGATGCGGACTATCCCGGCGCCAGCGCTGAAGTGGCGGCTGAAGCCGTGGCTCGACCGATTGAGGTGACGCTCCCCGGCATCGATAATCTGCTCTATTTCGAATCCACCAGCAGCAACGATGGGCATGTGACCATCAAGCTGACATTTGAAATTGGCACCAACCCCGACATTGCCCAAGTCCAAACGCAGAACCGTGAAAAGCTTGCGGAGCCGTTGCTGCCGACGGAAGTGATCCGGCAGGGCGTGTCCGTCAAGAAAGTATCTCCGAGCCTGGTACAGGTCATCGTCTTAAAGTCCACCGATCCCAGGCACGACGCCATCTATCTCTCGAACTATGCCACGCTCCGGCTGGTCGACGATCTGAAACGGGTGAAAGGCGTCGGGGATGCGGTGGTGTTCGGTCAACAGAACTACAGCATGCGGATCATTCTGAATCCCTTGCACATGGCAAAGCTGGGCCTGATCCCGAGCGACGTGACGGCCATCATTAGAGAACAGAACCGGGATTATCCGGCCGGGACCATCGGACGGGAGCCGGCGCCGAAGGGCACAGAGCTGACCATCCCGATCATCACGAAGGGCCGGCTGACTGATGTGAAAGATTTCGAGGAACTGATTGTTCGTGCGCTCCCGGATGGTTCCTCGGTCCGGCTCAAGGATGTCGCGCGCATCGAACTGGGCGCTCAGTCCTATGCCCTTGAAGGGCGCTGGAACAGCAAGCCCACCACCTTCATCTTAACCTTCCTCTCGCCGGGAGCCAATGCGCTCGATATGGCTCACCGCACGCGCATGCAGATGGACGAGCTCGCGAAGGACTTTCCGCCCGGTGTGTCTTACGAATTCTCCTACGACACGACACTCTTCATCGAAGTCTCGATCAAGGAAGTGATCAAGACCTTAGCGGAGGCCATGGTCCTTGTTGTGCTCGTGGTGTATCTGTTTCTCCAAAGCTGGCGCGCCACCATCATTCCCTTGGTTGCCGTTCCGGTCTCGCTGATCGGCACCTTCACCGGACTGTATGCATTGGGATTTTCGATCAACACGATTACCCTGTTCGGGATGGTCCTCGCCATCGGGATCGTCGTAGACGACGCCATCGTGGTCGTGGAAAACGTCGAGCGCCATATGCGCGAAGATCGCCTATCGGCTAAAGATGCGGCCAAACGGGCTATGGGCGAAGTCACGGCTCCGATCATCGCGATCGTGTTGGTGCTGGTGTCTGTTTTCGTTCCCGTGGGTTTCATCGGCGGGATCACCGGCGCGCTCTACAAACAGTTTGCCGCCACGATCGCCATCTCGGTGATCGTGTCGGGGTTTGTGGCCTTGACGCTGAGCCCGGCGCTCTGCGCCCTGGTGCTCACTCCGCAGCATGGAGTCCGGGGCGGGTTCTGGGCCATCTTTGACCGGATGTTCGGCTCGACCCAGAGGGGCTATACAAACTCGGTCGGCCGGCTTGTAGCGAGACCGGTGTTGGTGATGCTGGCCTTCGGAGGTCTCCTCGTAGTGTCGCTGGGGCTGTTCGATAAACTTCCCAAGAGTTTTTTACCGGAAGAAGATCAAGGCTACTTTATCGTGGTGGCACAGTTGCCGGACGGGGCATCGAAGCAGCGAACCGATGCGGTCCTCGAACGGATAGAACGGTTTTTTCAGGCGAATCCGGCAGTCTTTTCAACGGATTCCCTTACAGGCCAAAACTTCGTCTTTGGCACCAGGGGGCCGAACTCCGCGACCATGTTTGTGCCGTTGATTCATTGGGACAAGCGGAGCGAACCACAGAATCAGGCGCAGGCGATGGTTGGCGCTGCCTATGGTGAGTTTGCGAAGATTCCGGAAGCGCTGTTGTTGGCCTTCAATGCGCCGGCCATCGAGGGCGTGGGCGCTGCCGGGGGCTTCTCCGTGCAAATACAAGATCCCGGCGGCGGAGATTTCAAGAAGTTTGCGGCGGTCGCACAGCAATTCGTCGAGCGGGCTCAGAAGGAACCGGCGATCGGTCGGGTTGGGACGAATTTCCGTGTCTCCTCTCCCCGGCTATATGCCCATGTGAACCGGGAGCGTGCGAAGGCTCTGGGGATACCGATTTCAGATATCTTCGATACGCTGCAAGCGTATTTCGGAAATTTTTACATCAACGACTTTGTGAAATTTGGCCGTGTATACCATGTGCAAACGGAAGCAGACGCGGAGTTCCGGGCCACCCCTCAAGATTTGTCGCGGATCTATGTGCGGGCGATGACCGCTCAGGGTACGAACATGATTCCAGTCGATACCGTGGTCACGGCGGAGTTTCAGAGCGGACCGGATCCGGTGAACCACTTCAATGGCTACAATACCGCACTGGTGATGGGCGCAGCTACGCCAGGCTTCAGTTCAGGCCAGGCGCTCGAAGCGCTCGATCGTGTGGGCAAGGAGGTGCTCATTCCGCAAGGCTACGCGATCGACTACAGCAACATTTCGTTTCAGGAGCGGCGAGTGGGCGGTCAATCGGCCTATGTCTTCGGGATCGGCCTCTTGATGGTATTTCTCGTGTTGGCGGCGCAGTTCGAGAGCTGGGTCGTCCCCTTCGCAGTCATCCTGGCCGTGCCCTTTGCGATGTTCGGCGCCCTCTCGGCCGTATGGTTGCGCGGCTTCGAAAACGATATCTATTTCCAGATCGGATTGGTCACATTGATCGGCTTGTCCGCGAAGAATGCGATTCTCATCGTCGAGTTTGCCAATACCCGTTATGAAGCGGGACGGCCCTTGATTGAGGCGGCGTTGGAAGCGGCGAGGCTGCGGTTCCGGCCGATTATCATGACCTCCATGGCCTTTATCTTCGGCATGGTCCCGTTGGTCTGGGCGACCGGCGCTGGGTCGGCAAGCCGTCAGTCGATCGGGACCGGGGTCATGGGCGGGATGCTCGCGGCCACGTTCCTGGCGATCTTCTTCGTGCCGCTGTTTTATGTGCTTATCCGCAAGTTGAGCCAACGTAAGCCACATCCGGTCGCATCGCCGGAACAGCCGGCCACCTCGCCGGCGTCGTTGGAGGGCGAATCGTAACGTGCGTACCCTACTGGCCATCGGATTATCCTGTCTCTTCCTGTCCTGTTCCATGGGGCCCGATTATCAACGGCCGAAGATGGAAGAAGCCGCTTCGTTCCGGATGGCGGAAGGATCGCCCGATATTCCTTCCCTGGCCAATCTCCCCTGGTGGGATCTGCTGCGTGACGAGCAGTTGCAGGGCTTGATCAAGGTCGCATTGGCAGAGAACAGGGATCTCCGGCAGGCGGTCGCGACGGTCGAGGAGTTTCAGGCCCGCGCCTTCATCGCCCGATCCGACTATTTCCCCGGCCTCACGGCGTCGGGTAATGCGCCGGCATTCGGCCGCAAGACCGTGTTCCTGTTTCCAGGATTTGCCAGTCCCTTCAATTATTACCTCCAAGGCAATCTGGCGTGGGAGCTCGATATCTGGGGGCGTATTCGTCGATCGAATGAGGCGGCGCGCGCCGATCTGCTGTCGAAGGAAGAGAATCGCCGCGCTGTAACCATCCAGTTGGTGAGTTCGGTCGGTGAAGCGTACTTCAATCTCCTCCAGTTTGACGCACAGCTCGATATCGCGAAACGGACGCTGCAATCCTGGGAGGAATCTGTCCGAATTGCGCAGGCTCGCCTGAAACAGGGGTTTAGTTCGCGTCTGGATATGGATCAGTTCGAGGCGGAGAGGGCCCATGCTGCGGCACGTATGGCCGAGCTTGAACGGCAGATGGTGCATGCAGAGAACCAATTGAGTGTGCTGATGGGCCGCAAACCTTTTGCCATCACGCGCGGCAGGTCTCTGTACGACCAGGCCATGCCCCCAGACGTTCCGCCCGGACTGCCCTCGGAACTCTTGCAGCGGAGGCCCGACATTCTCGTGGCCGAGCAACAGCTTGTCGCTGCCACGGCTCGCATCGGCGCGGCGAAGGCAGATCGGTTTCCTAAAATCACGCTCACAGGCCTGCTCGGTGCGGCCAGTCCGCAACTGTCAAAATTCTTTACCGACCCTGCAACATTCGGCGTGGCGGGAGCCGGATTCACCGGTCCGCTCCTGAACGCTCAGATGCTGGGATTTCAGCAGGACATTGCCGAGGCGCAAGCTAAACAGTCGCTTGCGCAGTATGAACAGAGCATCCTCGTTGCCTTCCGTGAGGTGGAGGACTCTCTTGTGGCCGTCCGCACGGCGCGAACGCAGAACGAGGCCCAACAACAACAGGTCACAGCGCTCCAGTCGGCGCTGAAGCTGGCTGAACTCCGCTACAAAGGCGGTCTGGCCAATTATCTCGACGTGCTCGTGTCCCGGCGTAACCTGTTCGAAGCGGAATTGGCGATGACCAGCTCACGCCGTCTCCATCTCGTCTCGGTGGTGCAACTCTACAAGGCCCTTGGCGGGGGCTGGTCTCCCGAGTCTAACCGATCCAAGGGCGATAGCAAAGGATCGTAAAGACATGGAAAAGCCGGCTGACAATCAGTACCCGATCCACGATTTATTGCGTCAACGTTGGAGCCCTCGCGCCTTTGACGATCGGCCTATCGAGACGGAGAAACTGCGGAGTCTCTTCGAAGCGGCACGATGGGCGCCTTCATCGAATAATGGACAGCCCTGGCGATTCCTGGTTGCTACGAACAATCACAAAACGGAGTACGATCGGTTGTTCGATTGCCTGGTCGAAGGCAATCAGACATGGGCGCATCGCGCACCGGTGCTGATTCTGTCCGTGGCGAAACTGGATTTCGAGGATGGTTCGCCGAATCGTCATGCCCTCCATGACACGGGCATGGCGGCAGAAAATCTCTCCATACAGGCCACGGCGCTCGGGCTGGTTGTCCATCAGATGGCCGGGTTTGACATCGAACGCGCGCGCGCGGACTGTCGGATCCCGGACGGCTATGAGCTGGTGGCCATGATGGCGGTCGGGTATCCAGGCGATCCTGTCCTGCTCCCGGATCGACTGCGCGCAAGGGAAGTTCAGCCAAGAGTCCGAAAGCCATTCACAGAGTTTGTATACTCAGCGACTTGGGGGCAACCGGCGTCCCTTCTCGGTAAAGAGTGAATTCCATCCCACCACAAGGGTAGGATCGAGTACACGTCAACGACGAAGCGAGAGCCGGTATCAGATACGGAGAGGAACGAGCATGAAGCCACTCAGCGGAAAAATTGCGATTGTCACCGGGGCTTCCAATGGGATTGGGCGAGGGATAGCGGAGCGGTTGGCGGATGATGGGGCGATTGTGGTCGTGAACTACGGATCGAGCGCGGAGAAGGCCCATCAAGTCGTGACGGGCATTCAGGCCAAGGGTGGAAAGGCCGTTGCTGTCCAAGCCGACATGAGTCAGGTTGCAGAAGCGCGCCGCTTGGTGAATGAGACGGTGAAACAATTCAGCCGGCTCGACATTCTCGTCAACAATGCCGGTCGATTTATGCCCAAGGCGCTTCTCGACACGACCGAGGCTGACTTCGATCAGATCATCGCTTTAAATGCGAAGGGGCCTTACTTCGCAATGCAGGAAGCGGCCAAGGTTCTCAAAGAGGGCGGCCGAATCGTGAACATTTCCACCGATGGAACCCATTTGAGTTTTCCCGGCGCAACCGCCTATCTCGGGAGCAAGGGCGCGTTGGAACAGTACACGAGAGGACTGGCGCAGGAGCTTGCTCCGCGAGGGATTACGGTCAATACGGTCTCGCCGGGTTTTACCGACACCGGTATGATGACCGATCAATTTCGCCAGATCGGCATCCAGCTATCTCCGTTAAAGCGGCTTGGACTTCCTAAGGACATTGCCGATGTGGTGGCGTTCGTCGTGAGCGAGGAAGCGCGGTGGTTGACGGGTCAGAATATTCATGCCGGCGGCGGCATTGTCATGTAGGAGGCAAGCGAGCGATGGGGCGACAGAATATTTCCACTGGTGGTCCATGGGAAGGTAAGCTTGGGTACTCGCGGGCGGTGCGAGTCGGTTCCTCGATTTCCGTTTCCGGTTCGTCTGCCATGACATCCTCTGGTTTGGTCGGTAAGGGGGATCCCTATGCCCAAACGGTTCAGATCTTAAAGACAATTGAAGCGGCGCTCCAACAGGCCGGGGCCTCGCTCGCCGATGTGGTTCGGACCCGCATGTACCTGGTGAATATCGATCAGTGGCAGGAGGTTGGTCGAGCCCATGGCGAAGTGTTTGGGACCATCAGGCCTGCCACGACGATCGTGGAGGTGAAACGGTTGATCGATCCGGACATGTTGGTCGAGATCGAGGCCGATGCCATTCTGAGCCAGGGATAATTGTCGGGGAAGACGCGTGGGTATTCCGATGAATCGGCAGACACCGGAAAGTAGGTATCTGGCCAAGACGGATCCGGTCATGCGCCGGTTGATCCGTGAGGTAGGCCCCTTCACCTTGACTCCCCGATCGAGGCGGTCGCCGTTTGAATCGCTGGCACGAGCGATTGCCTATCAACAACTGCACGACAAGGCAGCGGAAAGCATTTTGCGCCGTTTCGTCGCCCTGTTCCCGGCAAAGCGGTTCCCTCAACCGGCTGATCTGCTTGCAATGGACGCGCAGGCGATTCGCGGCGCGGGATTTTCACAGGCCAAGGTTGCGGCGCTCCGCGATTTGGCTGCAAAAGCCCTTGATGGTACTGTCCCGACGGGCGCCGTCGTCAGAAAGCTTGACGACGAGGCGATCATCGAGCGGCTCATGGCGGTTCGCGGGGTTGGCCGTTGGACGGTTGAAATGTTATTGATCTTCCAGCTGGGGCGACCGGACGTCCTGCCGGTCGACGACTTCGGTGTGCGTAATGGGTTCCGCATTGCCTATGGCAAGCGTTCGATGCCGAAGCCGAACGAAGTACGAAGATACGGGGAACGTTGGAAGCCCTACCGCACCGCCGCAGCTTGGTATCTATGGCGGGCAGCCGATCGGGCCAAGGAAGCGTGAAACGTAAGAAGTAGAAGGTGAAATGTGGGACTGCTGAGCACTTTTCCTCCCAAGCCTTTCACGTTTTACGTTTCACCTTTCACGAATGACAGGGTTGACTATGGCCGATGAAAAAAAACGACTCGACTCCAATGTGGCAGGCAACTTTTATGTCGATGCGACCTGCATCAACTGTGATACGTGCAGGCAGCTAGCGCCGGGGAGTTTTGAGGAAGTCGGTAACTTCTCCGCAGTCACCACGCAGCCGACAGATGAATGGCGTTCTCGTCAGGCCTATCAAGCGCTCCTCGCCTGTCCCGTTGGCTCGATCGGCGCCGAGCAGAGCGACAAGTTGCGGATGCAGGAAGCCATGGCAAGCTTTCCACTCCAACTTGAAGGCGAGGTGTCGTACTGCGGTTTCAATTCAGAGAAGTCGTTTGGCGCAAATAGCTTCTTTATCGAACATCCGAACGGCAACTGGCTCGTCGATTCACCCCGTTACCTCAAACATCTCGTTGAGGCTTTCGAACGCAAGGGTGGCATCGCATACATCTTCCTCACGCATAAAGACGATGTGGCCGATGCAGAGAAGTATGCCGCTCACTTCGGCGCGAAACGGATCATTCATCGGGCGGACATCGAAGCGGCTCCTGATGCGGAATGGATCATTGAAGGGGCTGAAAGCCTACAAGTCATGCCGCAGTTTCGGATCATTCCTGTTCCGGGCCACACGGCAGGCAGCATGGCCTTGCTCTACAAGAACCGGTTCCTCTTCACGGGTGATCATCTCTGGTGGGACTCAGTACAGAAGAGGCTCAGTGCGCCGAGCCAGCTGGTGTGGAGGAAGCATGTATTGATGGATTCCATCCAGAAACTTCTCGACCACCCATTCGAATGGGTGCTGGCCGGACATGGAGATCGGACGTGCTTGCCGGCTCATGAGATGCGCGCACTGTTACAGGCGTTGGTCGAACGTCGGCAACCAGGCAAGGTATCATCCTAACGATGCTCCCGCAGCTCGCCCGCTGGATCGACCGTAACATTCTTTCCCTTGGCCGTGACATGCGGCTCTCCTATCTACCCCCGCTCATGGTCTACATGGCCTACGGAATCTCCGGTCTCACCGGTATCGTCGGAACCTTCTTCGTCAAGGACTACCTCGGCCTCTCCGCCTCTTTTCTTGCCGCGCTGGGATTTTGGGCCGGGATACCCTGGGCGCTCAAGATGCCGATCGGACATCTCGTCGATCTCTTATGGCGCTGGAAAGGCTGGCTTGTGGGACTCGGAGCCGGGTTGCTGGCTACCAGTCTTGGGATCATGGCGGCATTGATTGGGAGCCGGGAAGTGATGACCGCAATCTTACCGGCGGAAGTGTGGTTTGTGGTCAGCACCTTGCTCGGGCCGATCGGCTACGTAGTGCAAGATGCGGTCGCAGATGCGATGACGGTCGATGCCGTACCACGGGTTGATGAACGAGGGCAGCCGTATGATCAGCCGACATTCAAGCTCATGCACACCACCATGCAGACACTAGGGCGTGTGGCCATTATCGGCGGCGGGATTCTGGTGGCGATGATCAATGTGTATGTCTTTACAGGAGTCGAAGGGCTTCCGCAGGCAGAGGTTGTTCGGCTCTACAAGCAGGTCTACCTCATGGCGCTCGTCATCCCGTTCGTCTCGGTGCTCGGCGTCGCTATGGCATGGATGTTGAGGCGGCAACAAAAAAACACACTGCTCCGGCAAGGTTTTTCTACGGATCACGCAGAGCAATTGGTAAATGTACGCGATGACACACCTGAACCCACGAAGCCCAACTGGTGGATTCTTGGCGGGAGTCTCGTCTTTGTCTTGTTCACGCTCACGGTTGGATTCGGCGGATTACCCTATAGCGAAGAAATTGTCTTTACCGGCTCAATGGCCATCGTCTTGTTCTTGATGGCTCGCCTCGTGCGAGAGCTGGAGCCAGACAAGCGGTTCACCTTGGTTGGGACAGCGGTCGTGGTCTTTATTTTCCGGGCCATCCCAGGGACCGGGCCAGGAACGACCTGGTGGATGATCGATCAATTGAAGTTCGATCAGCAGTTTCTCTCAATCCTCTCGCTGATCGGCAGCGCGCTCACCTTGGCAGGCATGTTCGTGTTTCGCCGTTTCATGGCGGAGCGGTCGATCGCCTATGTCGTGGGGTTTCTCACGGTGATCGGAACCATTCTGACCCTCCCGATCGTGAGCATGTTCTACGGATTGCACGAGTGGACAGCCAGCATCACAGGCGGAGTGGTCGACGCGCGGTTCATCGCGCTGATCGACACAGCGCTGGAGTCACCTCTTGGGCAGATCTCAATGATTCCAATGTTGGCCTGGATCGCGAACTCAGCGCCGGCGAATTTGAAAGCCACCTTCTTTGCCGTGATGGCCTCATTTACGAATCTGGCCTTGTCATTGAGTCAGCTCGGCACCAAATACATGAACGAAATCTATGTGGTCAGCCGGGAGGTCCGTGACCAGGCCTCCGGCGCGATTCAAGCGCCTGCCGACTATAGCCACCTTGGCTCGCTCCTCATCGCGCAATTGCTTCTAGGCCTCGCCCTCCCTTTCGCAGCGATTGTGTTTGCGAAGGTGACCCGCTTCAAAAGCGCATAGCCGGATGTTGAGACACGCGGGCAAGCGCGATAAGCCTCCATCATGATCCCTATTGGAGGGGTATTGTCTTATCTGGTATCTAGTTGACCGGTGCGGTATCATGAACACCTGAGACTCTAGACGTGAAAGGTTACGGTCGAGGTATTTCCCAATCCTTTCACGTCTCACGTTTTACATTTTACGCAGAAAAGAAAGGGGGGCGACCGGAATCGACGGGGATACTAACGTCAGCGGTGCATGTCGAGCTCTCGGGGTCTCGTAAATCCTCCGGGAAAATGTAACTGCCAATCAAGAACTGGCACTCGCAGCTTAATTAACTGCGACGTTCCTCCACCTGAGGCCCGCGGGGGTGGAAGGAGCGCGATACAGCGGGCTGGTCCAAAGCTGGTGCTCAGCGGCTGAGGACGAGACAATACTGGGCTAGTGGCCAGTCTAAGCTAGCCGGTGGGCGTGGGTGGCTGCGAAATTAAAACGATCGGCTACACATGTAGATCCGTTGTGCGGAAGGTCTTCGGACCCGGGTTCAACTCCCGGCGCCTCCACCAAACCTCGCTTGTGCGGCCCCGCGCCTTAATTACGCGCGGGGATCGCCCGCGTCTTCGCCCTAGATTTGCCCTTATCTTTTTGGGTACTCTGGTGGGCCTGTCCATGCAATGGGCAGACGGTTTTCATTCGCGGTGCATTGAATCTGGATTTAAATGAGTATGTGGTCTCGAGGGATGCTTCCCGTAGTGGTGATCGGTCTATTATTTTCGTGGTTGGCCCTGGACCAAGGCGTAGCCTTGGCCAACGAGCATGCTACCACCAAACCCGATCCAGTTCCGGTGAAGCCTGATCCGGCTTCTCCGAAATCGTGGGAAAAACTGCGACATTCTACAAGCAGAAGCCAGGCCTCAAAGGCAACGGCACTGCACAAGCTGCCTGTCACGATCATCGGCAGGGATGGAGCGCCGATGGAGCTGGTGTCTGCAGGGGAGTTCACAATGGGAAGCGAGCATGGCGACGATGACGAGCAGCCGATCCATCGCGTCTTCCTCGACAGTTTTTATCTGGATACGTTTGAAGTAACGAACGGACGGTTTGCCAAGTTTGTCGAGGCGATTCAGAGTGAACCCCCGTGGGGTTTCGCTGACCAGGAGACGCCAGTGGCTCATGCGGAGAAGCCGGTGCGTTGGGTGAATTGGCTGGAGGCGACGGGCTATTGTCTTTGGGCGGGGAAGCGTTTGCCGACCGAAGCGGAGTGGGAGAAAGCGGCGCGAGGTACGGAGGGCCGGACGTATCCATGGGGAAACGATCTGCCGACGGCGGCCCATGCGGTCTTTGGATTGAAGGAAGGCGCCGACACAGTGGCTCCCATCGGCAATCGCGACCTAGGGCGCAGCGCCTATGGCATCCACGACCTGGCAGGCAACCTCTATGAATGGGTAGCCGACTGGTATGACGAAACCTTCTACACAACACAGCCCACCGTTAATCCCCGCGGCCCAGTGGAGGGCACCGTCAAGGTGCAACGAGGTGGTTCGTATATAAATGGTCCTTACAGGCTCCGATCCACTTTCCGGACAAAAAGCGATCCCACCGAGCATGACGCCCACGTCGGTTTCCGTTGTGCCCAAGACGCGCCAGCCCAGCCCTAGCCTTCAATATTTCTGAGCACTTCGGCTGCATCTGGTCTCGCCATTCGGTCGGTTAACCACTGTTTCACGTATGCCTCCCTCCCGTCGTAGGCTCGGCTCTGAATCCTGCCTCGCCCACTCCTCCAAGGGGGCCAACCCCCTTGGAGTATCCCCACGAAGGGGGCGCACCCCCTTCGTAACTCCCAGGCGGAGAAACCCCGCCTCACAGCTCCGCGCGCCGGTTGCTCATGGCGACTGCGCGATTTCGCGACGAACCGTCATGCTGACTAGATGATATTAGAGAGGGCCTAGCTCCAGGCAGGTTCTAACTCTCGCTGCGGTCATAACGGCGTATGTCTTTCGAAATCACTTCGCTCGTGCTCGGCATTTGTAGCAGGTACGTTTTATGCCAGACGAATCGGCAAATAAAAATGATTTCTCCATTGACACGATTTTCTAATGGGCGTATGAAAAACCTACGGCCCATTCATTCACTCGATAGGGGGACTGGACAGGGTGCGTTACTGTCAACGGGTTCCCCCGCCAACTTTCCAAGAGAGGAGGGTAGCGATGGATGACTTGACTCCACCTGGCCACTCAGGCCCGCCGATTCGAGGGCGGGCTGCTGATCGGTCGCGCTAGCTGGTTCTCCACTGGCTGTGTCGTAACGGCACTACAACCAACAAGGCTATAGCCTTATACGTGATGGAGAATTCGACGCTGGCGCGAGGAACACAAGCGCCTGGGATGATTTCGTTTCCCCCGATTAGTTGCCGATGCTTTTGATATCGTGCGGGCCTCAGTTTTCGTTGGGCCGCGACAATCTCATAGCTGACTTGGCGTCCTAAGCGCCAAGAACGGGCGACCTCCCACCTAGTGCAGGGTCGCCCGCTTCTTTTTCGCATCACTCTCAAGCGCAGTAACACATGAGATGTGAAAGGTGAAACAGAGAACTGCCGAGTACTTTTCTCCGGATCCTTGCATCTTTAACAATTAACATCTCCCGGACCGACCGTCGTTGTTCCATCGCCCAGTGCCCCGCCATATGATGGGCTCTTTGCGACCTACCAGGCTACTGTAGACAATGACTAGCTGAGACTTATCGTGGCTTGGATTGGTAGGGGCCCTGCCGTCTGCGCCAAAAATAATAGAGCGGAATTCCGCTCAGGACTGTTGCCGCGCCGTACAACGATTCTGTAGGTCGCTGGATGAGACTGTAGATGACTAATGCGGCGGCCCCGATCACGAGAGTTGCTGGTAAGAGTGGATAGAATGGGGCTTGGTATTGGCTGGGGTCCACGACGGTTGTAGAACGGAGTCGAAAGATCGTGGAGAGGGTCAAGGCCAAGAACAGCGAGAGAACAAGACCGCTGTAGACCAGGAGTTGCTCGAATGTTCCGCTCAGAATAAGCATTGAGGCCCAGAGGCTTTGGAAGACGATGGCGCGGTCTGGCGCCGCAGTGCGCGGGTGGAGACGAGCAAGCCAGGGGCTGATCATGCCGTCGCGCGCCATGGCCCAGTAGACGCGGGGTCCTGCCCAGGTCATGGCGCTCACCGCTCCAGCGATGGAAAGACAGAGAACGGCGGCGACCAGCCGCCCACTCTGCGGCCCCCACAAGGCTGCAGCCGCTTTCTCCGCAACCGGTACGATCGGTTCGCTGGCTAACTCCGTGATCGAGAGCGCCGAGAGATAGACGACGTTTAGCAGGAGATAGATTACCGCGACGAAGGCTGTGCCTCCGATCATGATCTTCGGCAGAATCCGTCTGGCATCGGCGATGTCGGCGGCAATATACCCTGCAACGTTCCAGCCAAGATAGCAGTAGGTCACAATGACGAGCGCGATGGCGGAAGTTCCAAGCGTCGATTGTTGAACGATAGGTCTTGCGAGGAGATGGTCCCAGTGTCCAGCCACTGCCGCCAGTCCGCCGAGAATCAATCCCCCAATGGCAACGACTTTTGTGGTCGTCAACAGCAATTGCATGCGGCCGCCTGCTCCCACTCCTCGACAATGCAGGATGGTCGCGATCCACAGCAGCGAGAGCGAGAGACCCTTCGCGACCCATCCCTCTTCGTCTTCGATCGGAACGACGCGCAACGCATAGGATGAGAAACTGATGGCCGAGGCCGCGACTGCCGCTCCAAAGCCGATCGTAAACGAGGTCCATCCACTGAGAAACGCCACCAGCGGTCCGTAGGCCTCTCTCAGGTAGACGTAATCCCCTCCCGCATGAGGGAGCGCGGCTCCCAATTCTCCATAGACCATGGCGCCACCGAGCGCAAAGAGCGCCCCGACGAACCACAAGAGAAGAATCAGCATGGGGTCGCCGACATCGCGGGCCATCAATCCGGTGGTGGTGAAGATCCCGCCCCCGATAATGTTGCTCACGAGCACGCAGGAGGCTGTGAACCAGCCGATCTTTTTCGTGATTGAACTCACGTTTGGTCACTTATCGACGGATCGTTCATAGCGTGGCTGGATCGGGGGCTTTCTTTTCTTCCGTACCTTCCCTACCATACTGGGCGATGGCTGGGAAGCAAACAAAAGTCCCTCGCGTCGCCGCCGGCACACGTCGTCGTCGCACACCTGCTCATGGGTCGAGCGGTTTGGCCGCGATCGAACTTCAAGCTGCAGCTCCTCCGAACGATGTGGCTGAACTGCATCGAGTGATCGAGGCTGATGGGGGGAAAATCCTCGCGATCTATCGAGAGCCCTATGGCGGGCGCTGGTTGCTCTTGGCAGCCCTGCCGATCGAACTTGTCGAGCCGACCCCTTTTCAACGCAATCTTTCCGACACGCACGTTCGCAAGTTAGAACTCGTGATCGACAAGATCGGGCGATTTCTCGATCCGATCATCGCCGTGCGTGCTCCAACGAGTGAACAGGTTGCCAAGTACTGGACTCCCAACGGCAACCATCGGCTCTCGGCGATGAAGGCGCTCGGGGCGAAGAGCATCGTCGCGATCATGGTGCCGGAACCGGCTGCAGCCTACCAGATTCTTGCGATGAACACCGAGAAGGCACACAATCTGCGAGAGAAATCCATCGAGGTTATTCGTATGTACAAGGAGCTGGCACAGCTCGACGACGCGACGGAAGAGACCTATGCCTTGGAGTTCGAAGAGCCGGCTTTCATTACGCTGGGCCTCTGCTATGAAGAGCGACCGAGATTCAGCGGCGGGGCCTATCATCCGGTGTTGAAACGGGTGGATGAATTTCTGAAGAAACAGATGAATGTGGCGATTGACTTGCGGCGCGAACGAGCAAAGACTCTGCTAGCTCTGGACGACCGAATCGTCGAACAGGTCGAGGCATTGAAAGCAAAGGGTCTGACCAGTCCCTACCTCAAGAGTTTCGTAGTGGCGCGGGTGAATCCGATCCGGTTCCAGCCAAAGGATGCCGCTCCTCTGTCGTTCGATGAAGCGCTCGATCGGATGACAACCGCAACGGCCAAATTCAATCCAGAGAAGATCAAGATGGATGACCTGGCCCGCTCGGGCGGTGTAGCCGATGAGGCAGAGTAACCGCCTCGTCATCTAACTTCACCACCTTGCCCTTCCTCTTACAGCCCCTTTAGAATACCTGCGTGGTAGGATGCTGAAAAATTCCGCCAGCAGCGTTCTCGCATCGTTCAGACCCTCCACGTACCTCAGAGAGTACGCTCCGGGTCTTCGCTCGCTGCGGCCTTGCTGGACGATCTTATTGAGCATCCTCCAAAGCGTTCTGCCATTGAGTCGCGCGCGTGCAAGACAGTTTTTGAGTAGTGTGCCGGACAGGATCGACGTACGACGGTGCTTTCCATATCAGGAGGTGGTGACATGAGTCTTGCTGACAACAAATGTATCCCTTGCCGTGGCGGTGTGCCGTCCGTCCCTGCGGATCGCGCGCAGGCTCTGTTGAAAGAGCTTGGGCGCGGATGGTTGCTGAACCAGGCCGGACATCTTGAGCGCTTGTATACGTTTAGCGATTTCGCCAAAGCCTTGGCCTATGTGAACAAGGTAGGGGCTGTGGCAGAAGCGGAAGGCCACCATCCAGACCTCTATCTGGCCTGGGGCAAGTGCAAGGTCGAAATTTGGACACACAAGATCAACGGACTGACAGAAAGCGACTTCTACTTGGCGGCCAAGGCGGATCGCGAATTCGAACCGTTCCGCTCGGCGGGCGGGTAACCACATACCGGCCGCTCCGCCCATGTACCAACGAGGTGTTTAGTGAGCGACAAGGCCCAGGTGGCGCTCGTCAACATGCCTTTCAGCTTCTCGAAGTATCCTTCGATTCAATTGGGCACGCTCTCCGCGCTGCTCAAGTCGAAGGACATTCCTGTCGACTGCCATCATCTGAACGTCCGTTTTGCCCACAAGATCGGTGTCCCTCTTTATGAAATGATTTGCGAAAAGCGGGCGTTGTTCGGCGAATGGATTTTTTCTTATCTTTTATTTCGCGACAATCCGAAGCGCGCTGAGTATCCCCGCCTGTTTAAGCCGGTGTTCGAGCAAATTGCCATGGAGAGCGGCTGTCCCGCTTCATTCTTCGAAGACATGGCGTCGAGAACCGCGCCACAGTTCTTGACCTGGGCTCTGACCGCCATCGACTGGGGGCAGTATAAGATCGTGGGTTTCACTTCTACGTTCGATCAAAACGTCGCAAGCCTCACGATGGCGAAACTCATTAAAGACCTCTACCCAGACGTGACCATTGTATTCGGCGGCGCGAACTATGACGGCGAAATGGGGCTGGAATATTTCCGGGCCTTCCCCTTCATCGATCATGTGGTGGTGGGCGAGGGAGAAGAAGTGTTTCCTGAATTAGTTCGTTACCTCCTCGCAGGAAGGGTCGGGACAATCCCAAACGGTGTGACCCGTCGGGAAGGAACGTCAGTCTCGCTTACGCCAAACCACTCGCTCTTCTCGGACTTTGCGAAGACCGGTCCACCCGACTATGACGACTACTACCATCTGCTGGCGGAGTTGGGCGAATCGGCTCAGGGGCTCGACCGAGTGTTGTTGTACGAAGGTTCACGGGGCTGTTGGTGGGGAGAGAAACACCACTGTACATTTTGTGGATTAAATGCCCAAAGCATGAAATTTCGCGCTAAATCGTCCGAGCAAGCGGCCAGGGAGATGGGCTATCTTTCCAGCCGCTATGATACGGCGCGGTTCCGCCTGGTGGATAACATCATCGACATGAAATATATCGAGAACCTTTTTGGTCGGTTTGCGGCAGACCATTGCGACCTCGATGTATTCATCGAGACCAAGAGCAATCTTCAGAAGAGCCAGATTCGAATGCTCGCTGCCGGAGGGGTCAAGTGTATGCAGCCGGGCTTAGAAAGCCTGAGCCTCAATCAATTGCAGGCGATGGACAAGGGCGTGACGCCGATGCAGAATATTATCTGTCTGAAGTGGAGCGCCTATTATCATGTCGCCGTTTCCTGGAACATCTTGCTAGGGTTTCCAGGGGAAACGAATGAAGACTACCGCCGCCAGATCGACTTAATTCCCTCGTTGTTTCATCTGCACCCGCCGGAGGCGACCGGAAAGTTCTGGCTGCAACGATTTAGCCCCTACCATACGAAGCCACATGAGTATGGCATCCGCATCACCGGTCCATGGACAGCATACGAGCATGTCTACGACGCCAGGCAGGTGGATGTGAAAAAGATTGCCTACGATTTTGAGTATGAGCTGGAAAATTGGAATGTGGACCAGCAGGTCTACCAGGAATTGGTCGATCTCGTGCAGAAGTGGCAGAAGCTGGCCGGATCGAGCGATCGGCCATTTCTCTATTACTCGAAGGCGATGAACTATGTCACAGTCTACGACGGTCGGAACCCAAAGGCGCCGATGCGTCGGCGCTACGAGTGGCCCGCAGCTGGTATCATCGAAGTCTGCAACGAAGCGGCCAAGAGTCCGGATCAAATCCGCACTCTGCTGGCCAACCCACCTGACAGGCCCGCAATTGTCGATGGAGAAATCGAACAGGCGCTCGGTGTATTGACAGAAGCGCAGATTCTCTACGAAGAACGAGGCAAGTACTTTACGCTGGCCGTTCCTGAAAACCCCTACCTTTGAACGACGCGGATCAATCGTCAAATGTCATTGGTCAAACGTGCAGAAGGCTCATTGCTGGTCGGTGAAGAGCGGTTGGCGATTGACCGTTGACGAATGACATGACCGCGCACTACATCGACAGTTTGTCTGCGACGTTGCGCATCTGGACCCCGTGCGCAAGTGAAGCGCCGCCTCGGATGGCGCAGGCGACGTGAACGGCTTCCGTCATTTCTTCGATATTCGATCCTTTTTCCAGGGAGGCCTGGGTGTAAGCATCGATGCAGTAAGGGCATTGAACTGCGTGGGCGACAGCGAGGGCGATGAGGGCCTTCTCTCGTTCCGTCAAGGCTCCTTCAGCAAAGACGGCGCTGTAGTAGGCCATGAATTTGTCCCACAGGTCTTTGTTCCCCTTGCCTATATCAGGAAACTTGCCTAGATCATGGGGGTGATAATAGGTTTCCATAAGGGCTCCAGATGGTGAATGTTAAAGTTTGAATGCTGAATGAGCGCGCATTCCGTCAGTCATTACCCGCGATTCATCATTCAGCATCGCTTTGCGATCATGCGTTGCTGGGGGGGGCAGGATCAGCTTGTGCGAGCACCTGCGAAAACCTTGTGCCGACGATGGCTGTCACCTTGGCCATGAGGTCTGTCACTTCTTGCCATTCCTGTGGCAGAAGATCCTGTTTCAGTTGGGGATGAATGGCCCATTGGGCATCGACCTGAGTTCCCTTCCGGCTTACGAGCACTTGGAGCAATTCCACATCCTTGGTCTGCGATCCTGATCCTTCGGCTTTGTGTGAAAGTCCGTTTGAGTCTCCCGATGGAGGCAGTGAATGCGCCATATAGCCGATCTCCTTTTATAGCAGGGATCATACTTCATCCTCGTTCTATCTGTATATCTTCAGGAAGGCCCAAGTGACGAGCCGGTCCTACGTCAGGGTTGTCGTAGCGGCGTATCGGCGATCGAGGCGGGGATGGTTTCATGAGCGAAACAGGTTATGAGGTGGCTCCATCCTCTTGAAGCAGGTTGAGCATGGCTTGGTGGATTAGGCCGTTACTTGCCACCAATTCTTTCCCGTAAATCGAGTGGGTATTACCCATGAAGTCCGTCACTCGTCCGCCGGCTTCGAGAAGGATGACGACTCCCGCCGCCATGTCCCAAGGGTTCAGAGCCACTTCCCAAAATCCATCGAACCGGCCGGCCGCAACGTAGCAGAGATCCAGCGCTGCCGTTCCAGTTCGGCGCAATCCTTGTACGTTTAAAGCGAATCGCGCAAAGTGGTTCAAGTTATTGTTTGGAGAATCGCGAATGTCGTAGGCAAATCCGGTTACGAGTAGCGCATGATCGAGGAGGTTTGTTTTGGACACAGCAATGGGAACCCCGTTGAGGTGGGCTCCGTGACCGATTTGCGCGGTAAAGAGTTCGTCTCGAGTCGGATCGTAGACCACTCCAAGAATCCCACGTCCATCACATTCCACCCCAATGGAAACACAGTATGCGGGGAACCCATGAGCAAAATTGGTTGTGCCATCGAGCGGATCGATTACCCATTTGTATCGAGAAGGCGATTGCTCGGTGAGCCCTCGCTCCTCGGCAAGGACATGATGGGTTGGGAAGGAATCGTAGATGACATCAATGATCCGTTGCTCTGCCCGGTGATCGGCATCGGTGACGAGGTTGATGACCTGTTTGTGCTCAATGCGAAAGCCCGCGCGCGTACATTCAGCCAGAACGGCTCCAGCCTGGCGCGCCGCGTCAGTGGCGACGGAGGTGAGCCTATCGAGCGGGATTTCCAGATCGTATGGTAAGGACATGAGATGGCATCATAACTCATCGGTGACAATATCGGACTGGTTTCTTGCTACTCTTATCGACAGAGCATATGACATCATGGGAAAGCACGGACTAGTTTGAAAGCGATCATGCCATGCAAGCAGTGATCAAACGTTTACTATTGACTTGTTATGCAAGCAATGCTATAAAGCAAACATGCTTCACTTGGGGGCTAGTTTGTGGAAGAACTCACCGATATATTGGTTGGCCTTGAACAGCGAATCAGCGCCTACAAGAACCGGCTGCAAGAGCTTGAAAAAAAACGTCGTCGCCTGGACGACGAGATTGCCACGATCAAGAAGTACTTGGAGTTGGCAGAAACGCTCTATCGAGTTGAAGCTGATAAAGCCAAGCTTGCCAGTCTCTCCAGTCAATTCTATTCCGACGAAAAAGGCGCTCGCCAACGACCGAATACGGACGTTACTGACCAATCGAGGGAAATCCTCATGGGTCGGAGTAAGTATTCTGGGAAAAGTGTCTCGGAAGCCGCGTATGAAATGCTCCGTGAGGCGAACCGCTCCATGCATGCAAAAGAACTCGTGCAGCGATTGGTCGAAGGGGGACTCCAGATCAAGGGGAAAACGCCTCTGACATCTGTGGCGACATCCTTGAAACGGGACAAGCGGTTCAAGAAAGTGGGTCCGAACACGTTCGAAGCATTGGAAGAGTCACTGATCCGTGCGGTGTAGTGTGTCTGGTTAGTTAGACCTTAAAATACTCGAAGGGGGGTGAGAGTCTTGGCGACGAAGAAAGCAGCAAAAAAGAAGAAGAAGTAGTCCCCGCCTTGATTCGAGCGTCGGGAGCAAGGCCACTTGCTCTCGACGCTAAATCGTATCTGAGCTTATTACACGGCACATGCATCTCGCCTGAGTCGGCAAGATCGCGCACATTTCCATTCACATTAGGACAGAGCTAGGACGCTTGAAGGGCTGCAACCGTTGCTGGTCTGGGTGAAGCCTTGGCAGAACGAGGTTTAGAGGCAGCGACTGTTTCGTCGCCATCGAGCAACACCCAGCTATCGGGGTGAGAGAGAATCTGTTGAACGAGGCGCGTGTGTATGGCATGCCCTGAGCGATCGGCAATCAAATGTCCGATAAAGGGCATACCGAGCAATGAAAAGTCTCCGATCAAATCGAGGATCTTATGGCGCACGAATTCATTGGTAAAGCGAAGGCCTGTTTCATTGAGAATGCCGTCTTGAGAGAGAACGATGGTATTGTCCAGATTGCCACCCTGGCCTAGCCCGCGAGCCCAGAGAGCTTCCACTTCCTGCAAGAAACCGAATGTCCTGGCATCAGCAATCTCACGTTCGAATGCGTGGGCTGTATGCTCATAGACGTAGGTCTGGGTCTGGATCAACGGATGATCGTAGTGAATAGAATAGGTAATCTTGGTGGTCGGAGATGGTTCGATTCGAACCCGGCGAGCTCCATCCGATACTTCAAGAGGCCGCGTGATTTTCAGATAGGGTTGCCGCCGGTTCTGTGAGACAATCCCGGCTGATCGAATCAGGCGAACAAAGTGTGCTGCGCTACCGTCCATAACGGGAGCTTCGCCGGCGTCAATCTCCACATATATGTTATCGATGTCGAGTCCCGCCAATGCGGCGAGGATGTGCTCGATGGTCTTGACCTGAAACCCATTACCGCTGATCGCCGTACAGAGTTCTGTGGGAACCAAATGCTCGATGGAAGCAGCCAGTGAGGCTCCGTCTTTCCCATTACGGTTGACAAAGACAATACCTGTATTTGGTGGGGCCGGCCTGAGCGTCAGGGTGACTGGCTGTCCAGAGTGGAGCCCAATTCCCGCACAACTCACTGCATTTGCTAATGTTTGCTGAACTCTCACAAAGTGCCCTCAATAATGACACAGGGATATCAGCAACTCGTGTGCCAGCCAATGTTTTCAAGATAAACCAGCATATCTAATTGAAAACAAACGATTAATATATAAACTCGAAAATGTGAAGTCATGTGGTAAAAACATTACACCTGTGACTTTTCAAGGATTTTCGAATCGTAATTTCTACCTTAACCGTGATGCGCCACCATCAACGATACATGGAGTCAATCGCCTCACTTGGCATCGCTGGTTGACGGAGTGCAATACCTCATGGAGATGTCGTGGTGATTTAGTTGGAGAGGAGGAGCTGTAAGCCGGTTGTCAGGCTAGAATATTTCCCCTTGGTACTATGAATAGCTACGGTCTGGGATCCAACTCGATAAGTCCTTTCCGAATGGCCAGAATGGCAGCTTGAGTGCGATCGTACACTTGGAGTTTATGAAAGATGTTCCGCACGTGGTTTTTGACGGTCTTCTCGCTTAGGTCCAAGTTGTTGGCAATCTCCTTGTTCGTCTTCCCGTCTGCGACCAGGCGCAAGACCGTGATCTCTCGTTCCGTCAGATCGTGTTCGACCCAGCCAGGTTTTTTGCCTTTTTTCTGAGACATCAGGGAGAATTCAGCCAGAATCTTGCTCGCCACAGACGGATGGATCAGGGATTCGCCTTTGTAGATCGCACGAATGGCAGCCACGATCTGAGAGGACTCGGAGTCTTTCAAGAGATATCCGGTGGCGCCAGCGCGCACCAAATCGAAGATATACTGTTGTTCATCGTACATGGTCAGGGCTACGATGCCGATGTGAGGAAACTCACGCTTGATTTGTCTAGTCGCCTCGACTCCTCCCATCCGAGGCATACTCACGTCCATCAGCACGACGTCAGGAACCAGCGTCCTCACTTTTTCGACTGCTTCCACGCCATCCTGCGCCTCGCCTACGATCTGAATGTCGTCTTTCGTCTTGAGAATTGCGGCAAGCCCTTCGCGTACCACGCGATGGTCATCCGAGATGAGCACCTTAATCTTTTCCACGGGCTGTCGCCTCCTTTTTAGCCAGAGGGATGTCGACGATGATCGTCGTGCCACGCCCCTTCTTCGAATCGATCTTGCCTTCACCCCCGACGAGTCGAGCCCGTTCCAGGATTCCACGAATCCCGAAATGGTCCCACTTGTCGGGGTCGCGCAGGACTGTGTCCATGTCGAACCCCACGCCGTTATCCGCGATGGTGACCTTGAGGCGTTCGGGATCGATGTCCAGCCCCACGGTGACGCGAGTCGCTTTTGCGTGCCTCTCCACGTTACTCAGGGCCTCTTGCACAATACGAAACAGGAAAATCTTGGTACGCGGGAACAAGATCTGCTCATCGCCGGATACGTGGAACTGGGTCTTGATATGGTACTGGGTCTCGTACGAGGTGAGATAGTTGGTCAGGGCCGGGAACAGCTCCATCTTGTCGTAGTGAAGCGGGCGGAGATTGAAAATGACTTGTCGCGCTTCATGGATGGCCAGCTTCAGTTGGGCTTTACTTTCTCGCAAGGAAGCCAGGCTGGCTTTCGGGTCTTTTCGAATCAGTTGCAAGCTTAGGTCGAGCTTGAAATTGACCCCGGCCAAGTTCTGCACGAGACCGTCGTGCATCTCACATGCAATGCGAGTCCGTTCCTCCGTCACCGCCACACCTGTTTCTTTGACGTACAGCCGATAGAGCGATTGATACTTGTTCAGCGTTTTCTCGATTTCAGACGTGGCGCGAATGCGAGCCTCAATAAGTTCCCACATAAATTTTGCGCTGGCCCCGCCGATGATGGTCACGCCCATCCGATGGAAGTCTTGGAGCAACTCCCAGACCTTGGAATCACCAGACACATCGATGATGAGATCCACACGTTCAAGGTCCAGAAGCCGCCGATAATCGCGGGTTACGGGGATACCGAGCCGTTTTGCCAGTTCGATGCCCGGGGCGTTTTTCCGAACTTCGGCCACGCACACGATCTTTACCAGCGGGTCTGTCGCGAAGATCTCCATCAAGGCAGTGCCGCCGCGGCCTGCGCCGATGATCGCCACATGGGTACTGTTTTGAGGGCCGGTCTTGGGCGGTCGTCTGGGAGACTTGGATTGAATTGTCGGTATCATGACAAGCACTTCCGAGAAAGCGCACCTCGCTGTTAGTCGACAAACGGAGGAAGAGCCTGGAGAGGACGATGAGGAGAGAGAAAGAATCCCGCGACCCTCATCGTTCGCGGCGTTGCTGAGCCAGCGTTTTCAGTTCGTCCATAAACTGGTCGATGTCTTTGAACTCGCGGTAGACAGAAGCAAACCGAACATAGGCGACTTGATCGAGCTGATGCAGCTCTTTCATCAACTCTTCACCCACAATCCGGCTCTCGATTTCAGTTTCACCCATCTCCTGAATATGCTTCTCAATGCGATCCGTCACGGTTTCGATGGTTCCGGTGCTGATGGGCCGTTTTTCACAGGCCTTCTTGAGGCCGGCCAGAATTTTGGTGCGGTCGAACGATTCCCGGCGGCCGTCTTTCTTTACCACCACAGGAAGAATTTCATCGACGCGTTCGTACGTGGTATAGCGACGCTTGCAGCCGAGGCATTCGCGTCGTCGGCGAATCACCTCGCCCTCCTTCGCCATACGCGAGTCGACGACCTTGTCTTCGAGTTCATCGCAGAACGGACATTTCACAGGCGGTAGTCCTGCCCCGTCTGACGCGGTTTAGTAGGGATGAAAGATTGGGAAACGGCCGCAGAGCGCTTTGGCTTGAGCGCGGATTTCGTCAAGTACCGCAGGGTCTTGCCGGTTCTGCAAAGCCCGGTCGACTAAGCCCACGATCTCTTTCATATCGGCTTCCCGCATCCCACGGGTAGACACAACGGGAGTCCCGAGTCGAATGCCACTGGCGACGGCCGGGGGCTTCTCGTCGTAGGGCACAGCATTCTTGTTGACAATGATGCCGGCTTCGCCTAAAGCAGCGTCCGCTTCTTTGCCGGTAATGCCTTTGTTGGTCAGATTCAACAGCATGAGGTGAGTATCCGTGCCGCCGGACACGATCTTATATCCACGGTCGATGAGCCCTTGGGCCAGCACCTTCGCATTGGCGATCACCTGCTGCTGGTACCGCGTAAAAGCCGGTGAGAGGGCTTCCTTGAAGGCGACGGCCTTCGCCGCAATTACATGCATCAAGGGCCCACCTTGTATTCCTGGGAAAAGCAACTTGTCGACCCCTTTGGCATACTCTTCCTTGCACATTACGACGCCACCGCGTGGACCGCGCAGGGTTTTGTGGGTGGTTGTGGTGACAAAGTCGGCATAGGGGACAGGGTTCGGATGGAGCCCCGCGGCGATCAGGCCGGCGATGTGGGCGATATCGACCAGCAGATAGGCGCCGACTGATTTGGCGATCTGTTGGAATCGAGGAAAATCGAAGGTGCGAGCATAGGCGCTGGCGCCTACGACAAGCAGGCGAGGCTTGCATTCCTCCGCTATCTTTTGCACCGCATCATAGTTGATGGTCTCGGTCTCACGCTCAACGCCGTAGGAAAATACACGGAAGAGGATCCCGGAAAAGTTGACCTTGCTGCCATGGGTGAGGTGCCCCCCCTGGGCGAGGTCCATGCCCAGGATAGTGTCTCCGGGTTTGAGTACGGACAGGTAGGCCGCCATATTCGCCTGAGATCCTGAATGAGGCTGTACGTTCACATGCTCTGCGCCGAAAATCTGCTTACACCGCTGGATGGCGAGATCCTCAACCGTGTCCACATGCTGACAGCCACCGTAGTAACGTTTCCCCGGATACCCTTCGGCATATTTGTTGGTCATGATCGAACCCTGGGCGGCCAGGACGGCGGGACTGGCGAAGTTTTCCGAGGCGATCAGAAGCAGCCTGTCACGCTGCCGTTCTTCCTCGGCAAGAATCGCGGCATAGACATCCGGGTCCGTGGCTTTGAGCGCGTCTAAAGAACCGACCGCATTACTCATGACAGCTCGTTCTTTCGTTAGGCCTCTGCGGGGGCCGCTTCGGCTTCCTGTTTCTTCACGACGTGAATCACCACGGTGGCAGTGACGTCTCGCGGCAGCTTGATCGGCACGGTGAAGGTGCCGAGTTCCTTGATCGGATGGTCCAGTTGGATCTTGCGCCGATCCACAGTAAAGCCCTGCTCTGCCAATCTTTCTCCAATGTCTTTGGTCGTCACAGATCCGAACATCTTGTCGTCCTTACCGACCTGGGCCTGCACTGTGATGGACACGGCCGAGATGCTCTTGGCGTGGGTTTCAATCTCAAGTTTTTCTTTTTTTGCCCGTTCGCCGGCCACACGCTTGATATGCTCAAAGGCCTTGATGCTGCGACTATCTGCCAGGACAGCTTTTTTTCTCGGGAGCAGGAAATTCCTTGCATACCCATCTTTCACGTCAAGCAGATCTCCGAGATGTCCGACCCCTTCCATCGTTTCCTGTAGTATGACCTTCATGCCCGTAACTCCTTCTGTTGGAAAGGAAAAGAGGATACTGGGGGGCCGGCAAAAAGTCAATTCACAATGTGCAGACGATAGGGTTTTAATGAGGATTCAGGTGGTCGAGCTACAGAAGGTGCTAGATGACAAGCTGGACAGGCGCAAGAGGCCGACCGTATGATGGCGACCGCTTGACGAGGACGATTTTCAAAAACTGTATGACCGCACGCGACCTTCTCGAAATATGGGCCTTCCGGCTCGAAGCTGACCAGAAACGGGTGAGCGGCACTACACTTGACCAGCCAATTACTCTGGTAGCAGGCCGACTTGTGCATACCATCGGCACTCTTCATCTCTATGAGCTGACACTCCCGCAAGGCTCCTCCATTGAACCTGATACCCCGCTCTCGATCATTCCTCCGAACGACTTGGAACCGATCGAAGGCATCGCGCTTGGCGGGGTAAATAACATCGCCCTCGTACAGACGTTCGATAGAATCGAGCCATGTGCTGAGACGACCGTAGTGCCAGATCGGGCTGGGCTTCTAGCAACGTCGGCCAGGAGGATGCGTGACATGCTCGCAAAGCCCGATGCCTATCGGCTTGGGCCAGCAGACCGATTGGCGCCACTCCTTGAATCGGCGACAGGGTCGGATGAATTTGCCGGGGTAGGGACGGGATCATCGGTCATCGCGACCCTCTGGGCTGACGAACTCTCGATGCGCAGGCAGCGATTGGCAGCACTGACGATCGATCTGATTCGTGCCAACAAACGAATCCTGGTGGTCTGCCCAAACCATCACGCAGCGGACGCACTCCTCGGAATTCTTGCGCGCGCGATGAAAGCCGTGGGCCTCATGTATAAGACATGGGTGAGTCGTTATGAAATGGCACTGGCTCAACAGGCCGAGGGTGTCCGTATCCAAGAATTGGGGTTTGAAGCGCAGATGCATCAGTTCTATGCCAATTCCCATGCGGACAAGGCGGCGCTCCGGCGCAAGTATGATCGGTTCCGAGAACTGACGCCGATACTGGCCTACAAGGGGCAGAAGCAAAAAGATCTCGATGAAGTGCGCCTCCTGGAATGGCGGTTGCTGACGCAGGTCAGTGATGTCCAAGCCAAGATCAAGGAAGTGAACGCCACCTTGGCTGAGTACGAAAACCTTCCGCTCTTGCAACGGCTCAGCCTGCAGGCCGTTGGGAAAAACGTCGAGTCTTTGCGCCAGTATCTTGAGCTATATGAAAGCCAGTGCGCCGCGCTGAGAGGCGAGCTGGATGTCGCTAAGGTGCGCATAAATGAACTCGTGCCGGAGGCTGCTGTGCCGAAAGATATGCGCCCAGAGTTTGACGAACTTAAAGAGGAGATCATTCGACTGGGTGGGACGAAAAAGATCCGGGAATTGCTTTCAGCTGAAGAAGACACGAACCGCCAGGCCTTTATTCAGAATCGGCGCGTCGTTGTCACCACGGCATCGCGAGTGTTGAACGATCCGTTGTTCAGTCGCGTCCGGTTCGATGTCGTGATCGCCGATGAAGCGCCCTGGATCTCGGCCGCTTCATTACTCGGTGCTGCCGGGCTCGCCCATGAGCGAATCGTGATCAGCGGAGATCGGCGCGACATTGCATTGAACGGTTTGTGGATCTCACGCGAGTCGGGGCTTCGGTGATCGAACCCGCTTGCTTGACGGGAACCTCACAAATTCAGGATAATCCGCATTCCACCTCGATGTGCCGAAGTGGCGAAACTGGCAGACGCACTAGATTCAGGGTCTAGCGCCCGCAAGGGTGTGCGGGTTCAAATCCCGCCTTCGGCACCAACTCATTTTCTCAGCTCCTATCAAGGTGTTTCTGCGTTTCCGCCCCATCATTTTGCATACCAACCAACACCCCTTCGGGTGTCTGCTTAGGCTGAATTGTCAAGTGAGCTGTCCGAATGGGGGTTCACCACCCGAACCGCTGAAGTTAGGTGTTTGGGTGAAAGATGGGCATAACGGAGGGTCATAGTGGGCGAGGTATGCCTGAGATCGTGAAAATGGAAGTCCGTTTAATGGCGGTCAATTCTTCTCGTGCGTTCTTGCGTAGGAGCTTCCACTCAACCGCTTTACTCAAGGCATGTTTCAAGGTGGCCATTTCCCGGTTGATCGTAGCGGAACCGACTTTCTCCTCCAGGCGCAAGGCGCGGTACTGGTCCAACACTTCCACCGTGAGGGTATGAATCAGGGGATTGCCCCCCACGCGCTTGAAGTGGGCGAAGTAATAATGCTTGGTCGCCACTCCCCTTTGGTAGCCAACAAAGGACAGATACCGCTAAACAACGAATAGAAGTACCTGAAGCCGTCCTGCGGTGGTCGAGGGAGACAGGAGTTCGCCGTGGAGAATGTTTTGATTGAGCCGCACAACCATGTGCGGCTTCAGCATTACGTGAATCGAAGACCCTTCTTAAAAGCTGACAGCCGAAAACATCCAGGGGGAACTGACCCTCCCCACTGGGCGGAGATGGCGTGAGATTTTGAACCATGGGCAGAATATGAGGAAAGCAAGTGTGTGCGGAATCGGAGGGAAGACACGCCGAGTTCCACAGACTGCCAGGACGTCAGATGTCGTCAGGTCGACGGCTCTGAGAAGCTGCTAATCTCTCTCGTTTACGATTCTCTAAACTCAGGCGTTCTATTCGTTCGAGATCCTCCATTCTAGCTATTCGCTGAAAATACGCATTCAACATCAATAGCCCGACGACAACGACCCCCCCTATAACGACCCACGCCATATCTCCCAATACCCAATTACTAGTCTCCATCAGAGCAGCTCCTTATTGAGTGATATTTTCGACAGACTACCTTCCAGACAACACGTCAAACGGCATAAACGTAAACTCATACGCCATGGCTTTCAAGCACGAAGTCAGCAAAGGCCGCCCTCTTTTCTCCATGCCACAGCGCCGTAGATGAATGGTTAGGCGTGGGGGGCCCCAAACAGGCCCACCGCCTGCCGAACAAGCCACCCCCTTCTTCATGCCCCGCCTGCCGACGAAGGCCGGGGGGTGTTCGGTCTCGCCTCGCTCCACTGTCAAGTAACTGCGCAGTCCCATTGTTTCCTGCTGTATCGCGCTGTATCGTGAAATCAGTAAACACAAGGAGTTATTCAACAGTACGGCACAGGGTGGTACAGCAAACTATGCCCTGCGCTCCCTTCAGGGGCTAGCGCCCGCAAGGGTGCGCGGGTTCAAATCCCCCCTTCGGCACCACTTCCTCCCATTTCAGATTTCTAGCGATAAACAACTGCTCGGCCAGGATGGTGTTCATCACTATTCTCGGCCTACGCCCTTTCCTGGAGAAACGGCACGTATCATGCGCATTCGCGAGTTTATTTATTAATATGAGCGAGCGGCGAGCATGCGGGGTGACAGTAGCATCGTTAGGCGGCTGTGGAGTGCAGTGAGATCATCAAGCAATTCGATCTTGGTCTCACGAAGGCGATCTCCAATAGCACGAGCGCCCTGGCCACCGACAGCCACGGACCAGCGGGTGCCAAGCTGTTCAAGCTCTTTGAGTTGTTGGAGCGCCGCGGCCTCGGGCCTAACCTCAGTGAGAGAGAGTAGTACGAGATCGGGCTTGATCGTCTCGCAGAAGATCACAAGGTCTGAATTGGGAAGGTTCGGCCCGAGGTAATACACGTGGCAGCCTCTGGTCGCTGCGATGTAGGCCACGGCTTGGGCGCCGATCTCATGGGTTTCGCCTTCCGGACAGGCGATCAGAATCCGTGGACCGAACTCATTCACCGGAAGCTGATTCATGACCGAGAATAATTTCTGTTGGATGATCTTCGTCACATAATGTTCGACGGCGATATTCAATCGACCCTCGTGCCATAGCTCGCCGATTCGCCGTTGCAGTGGAAGCAGAATCCGCTGGATGGCTTCATCGAACGGAATGACGGCCACTGCGCCGTTCAGTCTGCGCTCGAATCCTGCCTTATCGAGCGGATCAAGCGATCCCATTAAATCATCTAACAGACGCTCATGAGGTTTCTGCTCCTCTGTAGAAACGGGAGTTGCGACACGCATCCGAGCGACAAGCTGATCGTGTCCCTCCGATGCAAGGGCGCCGATCGTGGCCCCCTGTTCCATCTGAGACTTCACAAAGCGGAGGAGCGCCACTTCTTCGTCGCTATATTCGCGATACCGATTGGAGCTCCTGGAAGGTTTGACAAGCCCATAGCGTCTCTCCCAGACACGAATGACATCCTTCGAGAGACCGGTAAGTTTTGCAACTCTATGAATTCTATGAGTATTCATGTTTGTGACTTCATTGTATTGTAATGTTCAATGTTTGTCAAATATTTATCGACGTAACACTTGACACATTGGACATAATGGTTTATACATTAGACATACATGGAGCAAACATTGAACACGCAATTCATGGAGGTGATCATGGCAAGAGCATTCACGGAGGAACCGAGCGCTGCGCAGATGGGGAATCCTGCAGTCACGCAGCTTTCCAATTCACAATCAGTTGATCGAAAAGTGCTTCTGCTGCTTAAGCGGAAAGGGGCACAAACAATAGAAGGTCTCACCATGCTGACGGGCATTGGATGGGGCCAAGTCTACTTGTCAGTGGACCGTATGAGCCGGACGGGAACAGTCTCGTTGAGAGTTGCTTACCCCTCAGAGTATCTCGTGTCGGTCGTCATGGCGGGCGGGTCCACGAAGGTTATTAACCTCCCCATATTGCAAACAGTGAAAACCTAAAACCTAGTGAGGCAATCATGGCAAGAGCATTCACGGAAAATAAGAGAGCTGAGCAGATCGGGAGTCACGCAGCCTCTTCTGCAATGACGCATGAATTGACGTGTGCCAGATGCGGTGGACTCATGGTGGCCGACTTCCATATGGATTTACTGTTCTGTATCGGCGAGACGGAATTTGCCGCGAAACGCTGTGTGCAATGTGGCGAGATTGTGGATCCTGTGATCCTGCACAACCGAGAAACCAGGCAAGAACCGATGACAGCTCACCATGCAGGGAGGATGACGCTAACTAACTGCGTAACGAAAGGTCGATAGAGGTCTGTTCCATTAACCAGGGTTTTCCTGATGTTCCAAACCTAGGGGGTGTCCAATGTGGAGTCAAACAGTGCTTCAGGTCGGATTGGGGGTGGCATTGATGGCAGGAGCCGTCTCCATCGCAACAGCGGCGGACATGGTGCTGATCCCAAAGGGGGAGTTCACCATGGGGAGCAACGAACATTCAGATGAAGCTAAGCACCAGGTTGTGCTCGATGCCTATCTGATCGATACGTTTGAAGCGTCGAACGCACGGTACAAAGAGTTTATGAAGGCCACCAGTCACCCGGCACCGGCCTATTGGGACGACCCTCGACTCAACAAAGCCACTCTGCCAGTGGTCGGCGTGAGCTGGACTGACGCAAGCGCATTCTGCCAATGGGATGGCAAGCGGCTTCCGACGGAAGCGGAATGGGAACGAGCGGCCAAGGGTCCGCAAGGCGACAACCATTATCCCTGGGGCCATACACTCGACCCGAAGAAAGCCAACTATGGTCAGAACGTTGGCCGTACGACCCCCGTCGATTCCTATCCCGAAGGCGTGAATGGCTACGGACTCTATAACATGGCAGGGAATGTCTTCGAATGGGTCGAAGATTGGTATGACCTGAAATATTATAAGACGAGCCCTGCCTTGAATCCGCCTGGCGCCGAGAAGGGTTACAATTTTGCCAATCAAGGCCCGGTGAAGGTGCTGCGGGGCGGATCCTGGCTGGCACCGGAAACCTCGCTCCATACGAGTCATCGGTTCTGGAATCAGCCGGACAATAACTCTTATGGGGTCGGCCTCGGATTCCGTTGCGCGAAGTCGGTGCAGCAGGTGTCAGAAGAAGCCATGCAAGCAGGCCGCGATGCATTCATTCAGGCTTTAGTCGCGATGGGTGCTGAAAAGAATGCCGATGCGATGGCCTCCATCGAGAAGGCGTTGGCGGCGGAGCCTGGCAACAAGGAATACTTGGCGACCCGCGATCTGATCAAGAAGAGCATGAAGAAGAACTAGTTAAAGGACTGTCAGGGGGAGCGGGATCGCGCCCCCCTCCGAGGGCCCAAGTTGTGGCGGGAGGTTTGACGTGAATGAGTCTGAAACCATGGTGGCGGGTAAATCGACAGCGAACCCGGCGGCAATTCCGGAGAAGTCCCTCATTCTTCTCACCGGTGCCAGCGGGTACGTCGGCGGGCGCCTCCTGCGTTCGTTGGAGGATCAGGGGTATCGCGTGCGCTGCCTCGCCAGGCGTCCAGAAATTCTCAAGCCGAAGGTCGGTCCACCGACGGAAGTGGTTGCGGGTGACGTTCTTGATCGGGCGAGTCTCGGCTCCGCGTTGCGCGGAGTCGACGTGGCCTACTACCTGGTTCACTCCATGAGTTCGACTGGCTCGTTTGCAGAGACAGACCGGCAGGCGGCGCGGAACTTTAGCGAGGCGGCAAAGGCAGCGGGTGTCAAGGGCCTCATCTATCTGGGAGGCTTGGGGAGCGACGAAGAGGAGCTCTCGGCACATCTGCGCAGTCGGCACGAGGTCGGAGATATCTTGCGCCAGTCGGGCCTGCCCCTGTGTGAGTATCGCGCGGCGGCCGTGATGGGGTCCGGCAGCGCCTCGTTTGAGCTGATTCGCGCATTGGTGGAGCGCCTGCCTGTCATGCTCACACCGAGATGGTGTAAGGGGAAAACGCAGCCTATCGCGATCGACGACTTGCTGGACTACTTGGTGGAAGCGCTTCGGATTCCCACTTCAAAATACCGTATGTACGAGCTCGGCGGTGCTGACCAAGTATCCTACGCAGACATGATGCGTGCATATGGGCGACAACGTGGGCTAAAGCCTCTGATCATCCCCGTGCCGGTCCTCACCCCCTGGTTGTCTGCTCTGTGGCTGGGATTGATCACGCCGTTATATGCCCGCATCGGGCGAGCGATTATTGAGAGCATCGTCCATGTCACGGTGGTGCGGGACAATGCCGCGCTCACAACCTTCTCGGTACGTCCGATGGGAATCGATGAGGCTATTCGCCGAGCCCTAGCCCATGAAGAGACGCATTTCGCGGCAACGCGCTGGTCCGATGCGCTCTCCTCATCGGGCAAGTTGCCGTCGTGGGGAGGAGTCCAGTTCGGCACACGCCTGGTCGATTCGCGAACGTTGAACGTCGACGCGTCGCCTGACGTCGTCTTCAAATACATTGAGAGAATCGGTGGAGACAATGGTTGGTACGCATGGAACTGGCTGTGGCGGGTGCGCGGTTTCATCGACCTGCTCGAAGGGGGCGTGGGTTTGAGACGTGGGCGGCCTTCGGCCACGACCCTTCACGTCGGTGATACGGTCGACTCATTTCGCGTTGAGTCGATTGAGCCAAACCGCCGCCTGCGGCTTAAATCCGAGATGCATTTGTACGGGCGGGCATGGCTGGAGTTCGAGGTGACGGGCACAGGTTCTTCAACAACGATCCGGCAGACCGCGATCTTTGATCCGGTGGGACTGATCGGGCAGGTGTATTGGTATTCCCTCTACCTGCCGCACCAGTTGGTGTTTAGTGGGATGTTGAGGGGAATCGCACGGGCCGCGTTGCATGAAATGAGAGACATCGATAGGAGTACGATGCCTCACGACCTGCATCCTGCGATTCGAACAAATTATCGGCTTCCTGAGAGTAGGTCAACATGGGCCATTGATCCCAAGAATATCGAACGGTTGAAACCCCACTCTCTCATTGCAGAGTCAAAAAAACGGCCGTGAGGGAATGTTGAAACGGTTTTTGTAATGGTTTGATCGTGACGGAGGCGCACCTATGATACCCAACAAGATTCTTTTTCCAGGGATTGTCCTCATCGCGCTACTCGCAGCCTCACCCCTCCAGGCTGATCCCTTAGATGCGGCCCGGCATCCGCAGCCAGACAAAGCCCAGACGGTACATGAGGCCGAGCATGATGTGGACCAGGCGTGGGAGGTCTATCATCGCGCGGCGTTAGGCGGAACGGTCGCTTCCCCTGCCCTGCAGGCAGAAATCGAAGAGCACCTGCATGAAGCCAGGACTCTCATCACCCAGGCGCAGGAGGCAGCCGAGCGGGGAGACGAGCGTCAGGTGCAGCGTCTCGTAAGCCAAGTGAAAATCCATACCACCAAGGCCATCGAGGGAAGCAAGGAGCAGAAGAAATGACACAAGGCCTGAGGAGAAGAAGGACTCGCTGGAGCACTATTGTTGCGATGATGGCTATAGCCTGTGCCGTCGCCATCGCGCCTGTTGTCGCCGCGCCGCCGGTTCCCAAAGAAATTGACCCGGTTCCCATGGTGACGATTCCGGCCGGAGAATTCTTGATGGGAAATCCGCAAGGAAAAGGCCGGGCAGATGAGTGGCCGCTGCGATCTGTGTACCTCGACGAGTTTGCGATCGATCAAGTTGAAGTCACGAATGCACGGTATCTGGCATTCGTTGCGACCACGGGCCATCGAAGCCCTCCGAATCCCTATGGCACCGACCCACTTTCGTCCGTCAAGGGAATCGAACAGCTTCCGGTCGTGCAGACGACCTGGTACGACGCCAAGGCCTATTGCGGTTGGGCCAAGAAGCGACTCCCGACGGAAGCGGAATGGGAGAAGGCCGCTCGTGGTACAGACGGTCGTCTCTTTCCCTGGGGCAATGAGCCAGCAACATCGAAGCGGGCGAACTTTGACCGTGAGTGGGTGGAGGAACAGACATTGCTTCCGGTCGGGTCCTTGCCCGCCGGCGACTCACCCTACGGAGTGAAGGACCTGTCAGGTAATGCTCGAGAGTGGGTGCAGGATTGGTATGACGCTGAGTATTACCAGCATGGACCGGATCGGAATCCGCAGGGCCCTGAGAAAAAAGGCGTGGTCCGATCGATTCGCGGTGGGTCTTGGCATAGCCCAACCTCGGATATTACGACGACCGCGCGCGGGCGCGGCGGATTTGCGCTGCAGACCCATGGGACAGGCTTTCGCTGTGTACGGGGTCTCGAAGGCCAGATCCAGCAGAAGTAGACGAAGTGGTAGTACGATGAAACCAGATGACTACAGCAGAGATACGGAGGCTGGCTTCTTTTCCGCATTGAGGTGGACGCCGCGAATCCTCGCTGCGTCTCCCGCTGAGGTAGACAGGCCCCTCTCTACACCCCGGAGGGGCCTGTCTGCTCGGTGAGCCAGGAAAACGGAAGTCAGGATTGAAGGGACTGGACTGTCGGCAGTACTGGGGTGAGGGGTGGGCCTCAATAGGCAGTGGTTCTCAATTCCGTAACAAGGAGGTCAGTGTATGGCTAACACAACCACATTTGGAGAGAGCGACAGTGGCTATGACATGTCCCTCTGGTACGATTCCAGACCCCTCAAGATCGGCTGGTTTGCAATGTTGGCGGCGGTCGGGTCCGAGGTCGTGTTTCAGCGTGTGTTCGGGTATTCCCACGGCTTGGACTCCATGACCCCGGAGTTCGAGAATGTCTGGATGGGCCTGTGGCGGTTTAACGTGATCTCCAACATCATCTTCTCGGCGGCGACGCTGGGCTGGATCTGGAACTCACGCGATCGCAACGTGGCCAACGTGGATCCCAAGACCGAACTCAAGCGGTACTTCTATTGGATGATGTGGCTCGCCATTTACGTGTTCGGCGTCTATTGGGCCGGCTCGTATACCCTGGAGCAGGATGCCTCATGGCATCAGGTGATCATCCGCGACACCAGCTTCACCGCCAGCCATATCATTGCCTTCTACTTCACGTTCCCGTTGTACATCACCTGCGGCGTGGCGAGCTATCTGTATGCCATGACCCGGTTGCCGCAGTTCAGCAAGGCCGTGTCGTTCCCGTTGGTGGGGGCGATCGTGGGGCCGATGATGATTCTCCCGAACGTGGGCCTCAACGAGTGGGGCCATGCGTTCTGGTTCGTCGATGAACTGTTTGCGGCGCCGTTGCACTGGGGCTTTGTGACCCTGGGCTGGTGCGGGTTGTTCGGCGGCACGGGCGGCGTGGCAGCACAGATTGTGGCGCGCATGTCCAACCTGTGCGACGTGGTCTGGAACAACGAGAGCAAGGATTGCTTGCACGTGATTCCGTACTAAGTCACGCTGTTAGTTTCGATGAGCCGGCCCTGTACTCCGGATCCCGAAGGGCAGGGCCGGCCAAACGATCAGTGAGAGTAAGAGGGAGAACAGTATGGACCTGATCATCTTGGTAATAATGGCACTCGTGACGCTACTCTGGTGGGCAAGCGCCGCGCGATGGAGAACGGCTGTGGCGGTACGACGGCAGACCGGAGTAGGTAGGTCTCGAGTCAAGTGAGGAGCAGGCGGTTGAGCATTGTGATCGCCATCGAGGGTTCCAGTGGAATCGAATGGGAAACCAGACAATCCTCTACCCTCCGCTTCGCAAGCCGTCGAAGGCCTCTGTCCGCGTTGCGGAGGGTTGATGGTCATGGAGTATTACCTGGACCTGGAGGACGATACGGGTCAAATCGGTATCACGGGCTTGCGTTGCACGAGTTGTGGCGAGGTCATCGACCCGGTCATTCTTCAGAACAGATTGAACCCAACGCCGGATCTCTCACACGGCGTGAAGAAAAGAAAATATGCCCAACGGGTCGATCACGGTGAGGCGGATGGCACACATCGGAACGACCAGGGGCATGACAGGTAACCGGCGGCTAACCAATTGTTAGGCCGGCGCGGAAGGCCGGCTAAAGAGATGAGACCATGCAGATCGTGGTAACCGGCGGAACAGGATTCATCGGTTGGCCCTTATGTGTTTCCCTCTGTCAGGAGGGGCATCGGGTTACGCTCCTTACGAGAAAGATTGAGGCGGAACGGTCCTGTAACTCAACCGTCACGGCCATCGAGTGGAATGGACGAACGGCGGGAGATTGGGAGCATTGTCTCGACGATGCCGATGCCGTGATCAATTTGGCTGGCGCTCCGATTGCCGATGGGCGCTGGACCGATGCCCGCAAGCAGCTCCTCACCGAAAGCCGGACCCTTTCCACTCGTCTGCTCGTAGCAGCCCTGTCTCGCCGATCTGTGAAACCGCCAACGCTGATTAGTGCCTCCGGTATCGGCTACTACGGGGCTAGCGACGATCGTATGCTGGATGAGGGAGCCCGGCGTGGCCAAGGCTTTCTGCCCGATCTCTGTCTTGCGTGGGAGGCCGAGGCGCTGAGGGCTGCGGAGTTTGGTGTGCGAGTCGTCATGCTGCGGACTGGAATGGTGCTCGAACGAGACGGTGGCGCCTTACCGAAGATGCTGTTGCCGTTTAGGCTGTTCGCTGGCGGGCCGATCATGCCGGGAACCCAGTGGGTGTCATGGATCCATCGGCTCGATCACATCGGATTGATCAAATGGGCGCTTACGACGCCGAGCGTATCTGGTCCTGTCAATGCAGTGGCTCCCGAGGCTGTAACAATGACTATGTTCTGCGACTCGATCGGACAAGCGCTCCACCGGCCCTCCTGGCTTCCCATGCCGGGCTTCGCTTTGCACGTGGCATTGGGTGAACTGGGGACGCTCATGACCACGGGCCAACGGGTCATTCCGGCGAAGGCGCTCTCCGGGGGATACGTCTTTCACTATCCGACGCTGGAACCGGCCTTGCGGGCGATTATGACGAAGCGATAAGGGAGGGCCTGGACTCTCTGGTACTCGGACTGGCGCATCAATCGTAGTTCCAAGGAGGTATTCTCATGAAGACCAAGAAGATCAGCGTCATGACCATCGTATTATTGAGTCTGTTGACTATCGGGCTGTGTCAGATCTCAGGGATGACGAGTGAAGTCAGAGCTGCTGAAGAACAGGACAAGCCAGACAGTCGGACCCAGCGATCGCATGGAGACGATGCCCCTCTGTCGAAGGGTGTCATTGGCGTGTCGTTACATGTTGGGGCGGAACGCATCGGGGATCCGGCTTCGCTGTATGTGGCCCATGTGCATCCAGAGGGGCCTGCACAGCACGCAGGTCTGAAACACGGAGATGAGATAGTCACGGTGAACGGTGCGGCAGTCGTTGGGAAGACCTATGAGCAGGTGATCCAGATGGTGCGGGGAGAAGCGGGCACCGCGGTGAAACTGGGCGTGAAGGGCGATGGGGCTGTACGCGACATTGCAATCATGCGTATCACCATCGAAAAACTCTATAGGGGCGAGATGGGGTCACATGGTGAGCCGGCGCGATAGGTGTGCACCATGATCAACGTCATGCGTTCACGTTGAGCCTCCTTCCACCAGATCAAAGTGCGTTTGGCGATAGACCGCAACCTTACAAGGTCTCACACAGGAGGGTTCAGCCATGATTAGGCAAGTCACACGAGCAGGCTCAATGGCACTCATTCTATTACTAGCACTCTACCACCCCGACGGAGTCGCGGCACATGGGACAGCGAGCGGGGAAGACGACCCTTGCTTGCGCCAAGTCGGTGAGCGCTTGGTGCATTTCAGCGCCTATCAACCGCAATACCAGTTGAGAGATCAATACTGCACGGATATTCCCCAGGAAGGCGAGACCTTCCTGGTTGTAGACCTCGTGGACCCGGCGCTGCGCAACGAACCGGTCTGGATGCGGATCGTGAAGGGTACCAATGAAGCAGAGGGTGAACTTGTGGCAGATATTCATCCGAGTACCCACCCGGACGGCGTGCTCAGGGGCGAAGTCCGGCTGGACGAAGGCCTGTATACGGTCATCCTTGCGACAGAGAAACAGAATCTGATGAAACGCCCGCAGTATCTCTTGCGGGTACACATGACCGACTATCAGAAGCTAATGCGCACCGTGGCAATACCACTGCTCGGCGTGCTGCTCGTGGCCTGGCTCGGGTACAAGCTCATACGATCGAAGTGGCTAAGGAATTGGCGCACGGGAAGTACACAGTGAAACTCTATGTACTCTCGATGGATGGTCATGTGATTTAGCAGGCTGTTGACAATGTCCGCCAGCGGCGTTCTCGCGGCGCTCAGAGGCTCAACGTACGGCGGAGAGTACGCTTCGCCCTCTTCGCTTGCTGTGGCCTTGCCGGACGGCCTTTCTGAACAGCCTGCGACCTATCGTGAGATCATCCTTGACCTGCTCCGTGTTGAGTGCCGAAGCATTTAGGTGAGTTTGTCAACAGACTGTTAGTCGTCTTTTGACTTTGCGATAAATGAGCAAACTGCGAGAGAATGGATCGAGGCTATTGCGGCGTTTATCTTTGCTCATGGTTGATTACCGGCAAGCCTGCGAGAAATATTTAGCTCTCGGCAAAATACAGGAGACGAGATGACGACCGCGCCGCTCCGTCTTGGCATCAGCCGTTGTCTCCTCGGAGACGAAGTCCGGTTCGATGGAGGACATAAGAAGGACAGTTTTCTGACCGATGTGTTTGGTCGCTATGTGGACTGGGTTCCTGTCTGTCCGGAGGTTGAGGCAGGACTGGGCACTCCTCGTGAGGCGATGCGACTGGTCGGCGATCCTCAGAATCCCCGACTCCTAACGATCAAGAGTGGGACTGATCACACACGCGCCCTGCAAACGTTGACCACGAATCGTATCGCACAACTTATGAAGCTGGATTTATCCGGGTACGTCTTTAAGAAGGGCTCGCCGAGCTGCGGTATCGAGCGAGTTCGTCTTTACAATGAGCAGGGGATACCCAACCGGAACGGAGTCGGACTATTTGCGCGGGCTTTTATCGAGGAGTTTCCGTTGATTCCGGTCGAAGAAGAAGGACGGCTCTGCGAGCCTACACTCAGGGAGAATTTTATCGAACGGGTCTTCTGTTACCGCCGCTGGCAGGATCTCGCGCAGAGTGGCATCTCGAGGCGGGCCCTGGTGCAGTTCCACACGATCCACAAATATTTGCTGTTGGCCCATAGCCCACAGCAATACGAGGTGCTCGGGCGGCTGGTCGGTCAGGCGGAGCGGCACCGTCCCAAGGAATTCGCTCACCGGTATGGGGAACTGTTCATGAAGGCATTGGCCGTGAAAGCGACGGTGCGTAAACATGTGAACGTACTCCAGCACATTCTGGGGTATTTCAAGGAGCGGCTCGGCGCTCACGAGAAAGCCGAGCTGTTGGGCGTGATCAATGATTATCATCATGGACTCACACCCTTGGTTGTCCCTCTGACGCTGATCAAACACTACGTCAAGATCTTCGATGTCGGCTACATTCGTGATCAGGTCTATCTCAATCCGCATCCGAAGGAACTCATGTTGCGCAATCATGTGTAACACTTCATGTCTGATGAAAGGAGTGCGCTAATGGCGACTGTTGTACGGGGAGTGATTCTTGTGGGCCACGGAGGCATTCCCAAGGGATGTCCGTCTGAACTTGTCACGAAACTGAAACGGTTGGAAGGGCAGCGGCGAGCGGCAGGTACGTCGATGTCTGCAGAGGAACATGAATTGGACACCAAAATTCGCCAGTGGCCGAGGACGCCGGAGACGGACCCCTATCAATCGGGACTGGAAGCGGTGGCGGCTCAATTGCGGGCGAATTTGGGGGATGTGCTCTTTGCCGTGGCCTACAACGAGTTCTGCACCCCGACCTTGGAAGAGTCGGTCGAGGAGTTGATCAAGAAAGGCGCGACTCACATTACCGTGACCACGACGATGTTCACACCGGGCGGGTCTCACTCGGAGGTCGAAATTCCGGAAATCCTCGATCATCTGAGGCCGCAGTATCCCGAGGTCGAACTTCGTTACGCCTGGCCGTTCGACCTGAAGCTAGTCGCAAACACGTTGACGGAGCAGGTGAAACGATTTTCTTGAACAGGATCGTGGTGAAGCAGCGACAACAAGCAAGCCTTCAATGGGTTGACTGGTGGCTAAACGGCAAGGAGGAGAGGCATGGGGGTGAGGCAGAGGGGCCAGGTGCGGTTGTATGTTCTCGGTTTGCTGATGGCCATAACGTTCGTCGCGTGGGTCGCAGGTCCGGCGCAGGCGCAGCAGCAGATCACCGGTAAAGATGGCGCAACGATGCTGTTCGTGCCGGCGGGTGAATTTCCCATGGGGAGCAACGATGGTAGTGACGATGAAAAGCCCGTCCATCAGGTCTCGCTCGATGCCTATTACCTCGACAAGTATGAAGTGACGGTCGGGCAGTATGCCAAGTTTCTGGAAGCCACGGGCTTTAACGGGCCGCCGATGTGGGCGACTATGGACCAGCCGTCCCATCAGAAGCGCCCGGTCGTGAATGTCGATTGGTCGGATGCGAGTAACTATTGCGAGTGGGCCGGCAAGCGGCTGCCGACGGAGGCGGAATGGGAGAAAGCGGCGAGGGGGACGGATGGGCGTATCTATCCCTGGGGCAATGAACCTCCCAATACGCTCCGGGCGAACTATGGGCAGGAGAAGTGGAGCAACCATACCGCGCTGGTGCCGGTGGGGCAATTGAAAGACGGCAAGAGCCCCTATGGTATCTATGATCTGGCGGGGAATGTCTGGGAATGGGTAAGCGACTGGTATGACCCGGACTATTACGCGACCAGCTCGCAGCAGAACCCGAAGGGGCCGGAAAATGGTAAATATAAAGTGTTGCGGGGCGGCTCGTGGGACCTCGCTCCGGAGCACCTGCGATCCACGCACCGGGATTTCAATATACCGTTGGCCCCAACCTATGAGTCACCGGCGTATCGCAACTTCAACAGCGGGTTCCGCTGTGCGAAGAATCCCGTGCTGGCTGACCCCGGGGGACTCATGACATTGAGTCCGGTTCCGGCCGATTATGCCGACAAACATATGCCGGCTGGCTGGTGGACAGATACTAATATCATCGAGGAGGGAAGGCAGATTTATTCCCAGGAGGGCTGCCGCAGTTGCCATAAGGACGGCAAACCGGTAAAAAGTGGGGGAGGGCTTCGTGACCAGAAAAACGTCCGCCGTTTCTCGGACAGCTACTGGTTCTGGCGAGTGGCGGAAGGGGTTCCAAAGACAAGCATGAAGGCCTGGAAGTCGTACCTCTCAGAAGAGCAGATCTGGCAGGTGATCGCGTTTGTGCATCAGTTCTCGCATGGGGGTAAACCTTCCGAACACAGGGATTACAAGCCCTGAGGTCGTCCATTCAATCAGGATTGCATGATGGATTTGCGCGGCTACGGAGTGGAATTAATTTATGGCAGGATTTTATTTAGGCCATCACCGAGTGTAGAATGGGCGACCGAGTAACCGAGCTATTAGGATGTTGTCTCTCAAAATTGAGTTAGCGAAAGCCTTTCATGAAACCCAATCCTTCAAGTGGGACCCTGCTACAGGGTTCACGCTCGCGTCCGGAATAAAGAGCCCTTTCTACGTCGATTGCCGGTCCTTGATGGCCCATCCAGGATCTCGCCGTCTTGTCGCCGGCTTGGCGTACGAATCGTTGCGGTCGATGGACCTCGACTGTCTTGGCGGACTGGAAATTGGAGCGATCTCCATTGCTACCAGCATCTCGGACTTCGCGTTCGTAGCCCAGCCGCCACGAACCTGGAGGACCTTCGTGGTAAGGAAGCAGGTGAAAGATCATGGGCTTGGAAAGCTGATCGAAGGATCGTTTCAGCCGGGGGATCGAGCCGTGATCGTGGACGATGTGCTCACAAGCGGGGGTTCCCTTCTCAAGGCTGTCGCTGCTGCCAGGGGGGCGGGCTTGGCCGTAACCCATGCCTTAGTGATTGTTGACCGGAAGGAGCAGGATGGGCGGAAAAAGGTTGAATCTGAGGGCCTCACGCTCATCAGCCTGCTGACCATCGACGACTTGACCGGTGCGCAGCCAACTCACCCATAGGTTTCAACAGCGATTGCCTCACTTACAGCGAAACTCAATGCCCCATCGGCGCTCCTCTACCATTTCCTCTGTGCCTGGTACTGGACTGACGATGCGGGTTCGTCCATTTGTTTCTCCTTCGCGCACGATGCTATAGGGTCCGCCGCATTTCTCCTTGATCAGAACGAGAGCGTCTGTGCGAAACGACGACAACATCGGCCCCTGCCCATCCTTGAAAGCATAGACGACAACCCCTCCGTCTTCCTGTTCTTGAAGCAGTTTTGCCCCCTCGCCACAACCGGCCAGAGTGAGGGCGAAGAGGACGGCGAGACTTGACCAAATCTTCATGCGGTCCCTATCATACCTGTGGGTGTAATCCTGTTCGAACGAATCACCGAACTCTGTGTTGGAAGGAGGTCAACCATGATGAAGCAGATTGTTGTCTCCGTGCTCGGATTATTTCTTCTGTTGACGATCTCGATCGGTGCGGTCTCAGCCCATCATTCCTATTTGCTCTCTGTCCAGCAGTTACGTGCCGGATTGACCAAGGCGCCTTCAATGACAGAGAAGGGTTTCATCTTAATCGATGTCCGATCCGCTCAAGAGCATGCAGGAGGATTTATTCCAGGAACCGATCTTAACATCGATTTCAGGGAAATTCAGGCTCGCCATCGAGACATCGGAGCCCAGCCGGAAGACCATCTGGTTGTCTATTGCCAATCCGGCCGTCGCAGTAACATCGCAGCGGAAACGCTCGCGGATTTGGGTTATCGCCATGTCTATAACGTCACCGGTAGCATGGATGCCTGGCTTGCAGCCGGTTTTCCGATTGAGCGCGGAACCCGATAGTTCCCCCTTATTTCATGGGCTCATTTCCCTACCGACTTGGCACCGGCCTGTTTCGACCGAGGGCTGATTCCTATTACAGCCGGTAGGCCAATATGGCTTGTGATGCCGCCTTCTAAGAGGGGTATCCAGGGGTGCGAACCTCCCATCTCAGCCGTGGCTTGTCGGAGCGAGGGACTCACGGCGACGTCGGAGGAAGAGCCTCCATCCATAGCCATGACCTGGCGCAGGGAGGGATAGGCATCCCGCAGACATTCCCCGAGGGTGTGAAGCGACACCACCTCCGTGGTCTTCAGGATGAGGAGATGGCCGTCTCCCTGTTCTGCGACAAGGGTCTGATGTGCCCGTTTCCCGGTTTGGCGGACGCGGATCTTTCCGGTTCGGTCCAGGAGCATGAGCGATTGCGCCACTTCTCGATAGGGAATGTGCTGCTCGTCGAAGGTGTCGAAGTTCAGGTCCAAGACCCGCGCGCGGCGCGAACGATCCTCTGCCGGTTCTGCGACAAACAGCCCCAGCCAAGTGCTGTGCCGCTTGCTCCCCAGTGAGCGGCCGTTTCCATAGAGCAGCCCGAGATACGCATAATTCTCACGAAAGAGCCCGGCATTGAAGACCAGGTCGTGGCCGGTTCGTTCTTGCCATTGGCGAATATCGAGCGGATCCGAGAGCCCCTCCTGCTGGTAGTAGTGTACGGTAAAGCGATAGCGGTTGGGGTCGATCTCAATGGCGATCAACGGTGCGACGTCAGGACATTGTGTCGGAGGATTCCAGGTGGAGATGGATAACCCGTCTCCGAGTCTGTCTCCCGTGAGGGTCTGGGCCGTTGCCGGTTCGCTGAAGATAACGAAGATGACGCCCAGCAGAAACCAGGCGACAGGGAGAGACCGGTGGAGGCTGTTGTTCCGTACCATGGTGTTCCAGAATCGAGTATAGAGAGGGCCGATACGTAGCGTCAAATCACTCAAGGAATGGGCAGCGGCTATGGCGCGAGTCTCGCATAATCAGTATTGCGTTGTTGAAGGAAGGGCGCCGGTTTTGTCCGATGGCAATTTGGTGTCGAGCAGCTTCCGGACTGCGTGGGCGAGCACCTCCGGAGTGAAGGGTTTTTGCAAGAAACTGGTGGTACCTTCTTCTTGACCGGCCATGATGCCAACGTCATCCATGTACCCCGACATGAACAGGGTTCGTAATTCCGGGTTGATGACGGAGAGATGTTGTGCCAGTTCCCGTCCTCCCATGCCCGGCATCACGACGTCGGTCAGAAGGAGCTGACAGGACCCTGCCTGTTGCGTTGCCAGCAAGCAGGCTTCGATCCCGTTCTTCGCTTCTACAACCTGGTAGCCCAGTTTCCGAAGCTCGTCTCGCACCAGCGTCCGCACGCTCGGCTCGTCTTCCACCAAGAGAATCGTTTCCGAGCCTCGTTGAGGTTTCCTAGATGGCTGAACCGGCTCCTCGGTGAGGATGCCGGACTCGACTCTTGGGAAATATAGGTCGAAGCGTGTGCCGTGGCCCACGCGGCTGGTGACGTCGATAGCCCCTCCGCATTGGGTGACAATTCCATACACGGTGGAGAGGCCTAACCCTGTGCCCTTCCCCTCCCCCTTCGTGGTGAAGAATGGTTCAAAGATATGGGATTGTGTTTTGAGGTCCATGCCGCAACCGGTATCGCTGACAGCCATCCGAACATAGGGGCCTGGCGGTAACGGGGTGAGGTGGTAGACCGGACTGCGTGTCAGTTCGACTTGGGTCGTTTCGATCGTGAGCGTTCCGCCCTTTGGCATGGCGTCTCGCGCGTTGACGATGAGATTGACCAATACCTGTTCAAGCTGAGTTTGGTCGGCTCGCAGCCGGCCGTTCTTGGGATCGAGTTTACTGACGAACTGGATGTCTTCACCGATGAGGCGGCGTAGCATGTTTTCTAAATTCGTGACAGCATCATTGATCGAAAGAATTTTCGGGTCAGCCGGTTGCTTACTGCTGAAGGTGAGCAGTTGTCGGATCAACGACGCGGCCTTTCCGCCGGCCTTCAGCGTTTCTTCGATCTTTCCGCGAAGGGGATGTTCCGGGCCGAGTTCGATCAAGAGAATCTGGCTGTAGCCCATGATAATGGTGAGAAGATTATTGAAGTCGTGCGCGATCCCTCCGGCCAACCGGCCGACCGCTTCCATCTTTTGCGATTGCCGAAATTGCTTCTCGCTCTGGCGTAGGGCCTCTTCTGCCCGTTTCCGCTCGGCTCGGTCTTCGAATTCTCGTAATGCGCGTTGGACTGAGGGCACCAGTCGCCCGAGCCGTTGCTTGAGCACATAATCGGTTGCTCCTTGGTGCATGGCATCGATGGCCAACTCCTCTCCGATAGTGCCAGAAACGAAGAGAAAGGGTACGTCGGGACAGTGCTGACGCGCGAGGAAGAGCGCTGTCATGCCGTCGAAGCCAGGAATTGAATAGTCCGCCAGGATGAGTTCTAGCTGTCCTTCTTTAAGGGCGGCTACAAATGCCTGGCGTGTGTCGACGAGTTGCGACTGACAGGGAATATTGCCGTCCATCAAGGTGGTCGTGATGAGCTCTGCGTCGAGTGGATTGTCCTCAAGGAGGAGTAGGCGGAGAGGGGGTTTCACAGATCCTTTGTAGGGTGGCTACTTGATTGACTCAGAGCCTTCGGGCGGTGGTTCATTGATGACTCCCCAAAAAACACCAAGTTCTTTGACGGCCGTGATGAACTGATGAAACTCAACCGGTTTCACCACATAGGCGTTGGCGCCCAACGCATAGCTTTGAGCTAAATCGCTTTCTTCGCGCGAGGATGTGAGCATGACGACGGGAATCGGTTTGAGGTTCACGTCATTCTTAATCGTTCTCAAGACCTCGAGCCCGTCGACTTTCGGCATCTTGAGATCTAAGAATACGACGGCCGGATTGTTCGGCAGCCTGGCAGCAAAGATTCCTCGACAGTAGAGGTAGTCGAGCGCTTCGGCTCCGTCCCGGCAGACGACTACTTTATCTGCGATGTGCTGTTCTTCCATCGCGGCCAGCGCAAGTTCCGCGTCACGCGGGTTATCTTCAGCCAGCAGGATGGGTTTGACAGTGGTCATCTCACCGACCTCTCGAGCGGAAGAGAAAAGTAGAAGGTGGCCCCTTGGTTCAGCGCCCCTTCGGCCCAGGTCCGTCCACCGTGTCGATGGATGATTCGGCGAACATTAGCAAGCCCGATGCCGGTGCCCTCAAATTCGTCGTTTCGATGAAGGCGCTGAAAGACGCCAAATAACTTATGCGCATATTGCATGTCGAATCCCACCCCATTGTCACGCACGAACACCTCGGTTTCACTGGAACTCTTCGTGACGGCGCCGATCTCGATCTTGGCCTCCGTCCGCGTGGTTGTGAATTTCAGGGCATTGGAGATCAGGTTCATGAACACTTGGCGTAACATAGCCGGATCTCCTGACACGTTCGGTAGTGGGTGTATTGTCCAGGAGATCGTCCGCCCTTGCAAGTCAAGTCGTAAATCGTGAAGGGCGGTCTTGACGAGCTGATCCAGGTTGACCGTCGTGCGGAGCATGTCTTGGCGGCCCATACGGGAAAAGACGAGCAGATCGTCGATCAATTGCCCCATTTGCTTCGCAGAACCTGAAATCGTCTGTAGGTAGCGACGGGCTTTGTCGTTCAGCGTGTCGCCGGCTGCCTTGGACAAGAGGGCCGCATATCCGTCGATATGACGGAGAGGAGCCCGCAGGTCATGCGACACGGAATAGCTGAACGATTCTAGTTCTTTGTTGGCAGCCAGGAGCAGCTCACCCCGGCTCTGTAGTTCGGCAGCCACACGCCGTCGCTCGGCGACATCGTGATGGATCAGAAAATAGACCGACGCCAAGAGGACCAACTGTAAGAACGCGCCGAGTCCGAGTAGGGAAATGGTATTTTTCGTGCTTCCGGCTGATTCTTCCACACGGGCATGCAGTACTCGTTGCTCTGCGGTGTCGAGCTCGGTCACCAGGCGATGGATTTCCTCTATCTCAGTCTTTGCCGCTCCGGAGAGCGCGAGGTGCCTGACACCTTCATATCCACGCTTCTCGCGTTGGACGATGGCTCCCGCCTCTGCCTTCAACTGCCGGGAGATAAGCCGTTCGAGCGCCTCCACACGGTCGCGTTGCTCCGCTCCCTCGCTCGTCAGGCCTCTGAGATACCGAAGGTATTCAGGCATTTGTTCCACGGTAGACCGATAGGACTTGAGGTACGACTCATCGCCGGTGACGAGATAGCGCCGATGGCCGCTTTCAGCCGCAGCAAGGGCTTCTTCGACTGAGCTGAGCAGTTGGACCAATTCGTGGCTCTTAGAGTCGAGCCGACTATTCTCTATCAAGACGGAGGTATTGCGGTAGGAGATGGCGCTGATCACCACAATGCCGGCAAAGACGAGCCCAAATCCAGCAAGGACTCGTTGTTCGATCGACCAATAGGCGAACAGTTCTTTGAGTCGATTGGCCTTAGGGGGCGATACAGGGCTGCTGTCGGAAGCCGGTTCCGGCTGAACAGGGACGGATGTGTCGGGATGTTCCTGAGCGAGGGATTCCATGGTTCAAGCATGCGCGGGCGTGGTGAGATCAATCACTGTCGTAGAAACTCTACCCTCCTCCTGAAAGCCCTGCAAGAAATATTTCAGTAGAATGCGTGCCTGGGACAACGAACTTGATCGACTAGCCGCCGAAGGGAGTGATGACAGGGGGGACAGGAAGGGATGCGGTTGGATCGGCTAGGGTTGAGAACGACAAGACGGCCGAAACAACCCAGTCGGTGACCGGTTGCGGATAGATACCGATTGCGAGAGTACCGGCGAGGCAGATGTAGACCACCGCTTTGATCGGGCCAGAAACCTTGAGGGGGGCTCGGTCGTGGGGTTCGTTGACGTACATTTTCTTCACGACAACGAGATAGTAGTACATAGAAATGACAATGTTGATGAGCCCGACTGTGATGAGTACGTAGAGCCCTTCATTTATGGCAGCGACAAAGATATACAGTTTGCCGATGAATCCGGCCAACGGAGGTACTCCGGCCAACGACAAGAGAAAAATCAGCATTGAAAAAGCAAGAAAAGGCGACCGCCGGCCCAGACCGCTGTAGTCGTCGATTTCCTCGCTGCCGATAGCTTCGCTGACGGCGATGACAATGGCGAAGGCGCCGAGATTGGCAAACAGATAGGTCAGGAGGTAGAACAGCATCGCATCGCTGCCCATCTTTGTACCGGTCGCGAGACCGATGAGGACGTTGCCGATCTGGGCGATACCGGAATAGGCCAAGAGCCGTTTCATGTTCTTTTGGGCAATGGCCACGATATTGCCGTAGGTCATGGATAGGATGGATACGGCCACGAGCAGCACCGTCCAGATCGGCTTAAAGGTCACCAGAGCGACAAGGAACATTCTCAGGAGGATGGCAAAAGCCGCCCCCTTGGGTGCAATCGAAAGGAATGCGGTTACCGGCGTCGGCGATCCATGATAGGTGTCAGGAATCCATGAGTGAAAGGGCACGGCGCCGATTTTGAATCCTAGTGCGGCGAAGACCAGTAGGAAACCAATGGCCAGCCCTGGCGTGGCTTGCGCCGTCGTCATATCGGAAAGCACCAGTTTGCCAGTTTCTCCGTAGATCAAACTGATGCCATAGGCGAGGAGGGCTGCGGCGAAGATGCCCAAGATGAAAAATTTCACACCCGCTTCGTTCGAAGCCATGTCCTCACGGAGATAGGCGACGAGGATGTAGAAGCCGATGGTGGAAAATTCCAGAGTGACGAAAATCGACAGGAGGTCGTTCGCGGAAGCCATAAACATCATGCCGAGGGCCGACATCACCACCAAGAAATAGTATTCTCCGCGGAAGAATTTGAATCGATGAATGTAGTCGATGGAGGCCAAAATGACGAGGATCGTCGATCCGACAATGAACATTTTGAAGAAGAGGGCCATCCGATCGAGGGCAAACATGTTCGAGAAGAGGGTTCCCGTGATACCGGCAAAGTCGAACCAAGCCAGGCAGCCGAGGGTGGCGACGAGTCCGGCGATACTGAAGTAAGCCAATTGTTCGTTGGGTAGTCGAGGGAATGAGAAGTCAACGATCAGAATAAGGCAGAGCCAGGACGTGAGCAGGATCTCCGGTAACAGCAGTAGGAGATCGGACGGAGTCATTGTGAACGTGAAGGTCATTCTTTGCCTCGTGAAGCGTGAAGCGTATCGCGTGAAGCGTTATCGGAAGCGTCCTGCGGTCGGTTCGGCACACCGCCGGTTTGCGCTTCACGCTTCACGCTTAACGTTTCACGATCTTGGGAGGCCACGGGCACTACGCGGGTGATCTTTGCGATCAAGGGATCGACGCCAGACCGAACCACATTATAGAGATGCATGGGGAAGAAAAAAAATCCGATACTGACGGCGATCATGATCAAGAGCGGAAGACGATCGGCTGCGGAGACGGCGTCGTGCGCGTGACTGTACTTCTGATCCATGGGTCCGTAGAAGAGCCCGCGCATCATCTTGAACAAATAGGCCAGGGTCAACACAATGCCGACGACCGCTACGATGACCTGGAGCGGATATTTATTCCAACTGCCGACGATGATCATCACTTCGGCGATAAAATTCACCGTGCCGGGCACACCGATCGAGGCCATACAGGCAATCACAAAGCAGCCTGAGATAAACGGCATGCGATTCGAGAGCCCACCGAGCGAGGGGATATCGCGGGTGTGTGTCTGATCGTACACCCATCCGGCCATGGCGAAGAGCATCCCCGTGGCCATGGCATGGGCGAACATATACATCACCGCGCCGGTCAAGCTGATGTAGTCCAAGGCGGCCATCCCCAAGAACACATAGCCCATGTGACTGGAACTGGAATATCCGATGACGTACTTCGTGTCTTTGGCGTAAAACGCCACAAGCCCGCCATAGACGATACTGAACATGCAGAGCACTGCCGCGATGGGCATGAGCTCTCTGGTGGTTTCAGGCAGAATCTCAAAAGCCACCCGGATGATGGAAAAATGGCCGAGCTTCATCAAGACGCCTGCGTGCAGCATGCTGGTGGCAGCCGGCGCGGCTGCATGGCCGACAGGGGACCAGGAGTGCAACGGCCACAAAGGCGCAATCGAAGCAAAGCCAAAAAAGATCAGAACCCAAATGATCTTGTCGAGCGTCGTGCCCAGAACCGGGATGTTCATCAATTTGGCCTGTTCACGCAGAACGAGAATGTCGAAGGTATTGAGCCCCGCATACTTGTAGATCAGCAAAATGCCCATCAATGCCGCGACCGCAAAGGCGGAAAGAAAGAGCACCAACTTCATCGCAGCATACTCTTTGCTGTTGGACCCGAAGTTGAGGATGAACCCGACCGAATCCCGCAGTTTGAGTCCTTCAGGATCCGTCATCTCGTTGTACTTCTTCGTGTGGCTCCCCCACATGCCCAACAAGAGATACATGGGGATCACGGACATTTCATAGAAGAAGAAGAGAAAAAACAGATCCAGCGACATGAAGACGCCGATTGTGGCGGCGGCGAGGATAAGCAGCCAGATATAGAACTCTTTCGTTCGGTCTTTAATATGCCAGGACACGAAAATTCCCGCGAACAACAAGATACCCGATGCCAGAACCAGCGGGGTGCCGATTCCATCCACACCGAGATGGAGCGAGATGCCTAATTGGCGGGACCATTCGAATCGCTCAACGAATTGGAATCCCCCCTTCACATGATCGTAGGCGAAGAATAGATAGAGCGAGGCAAGTAGGGACACAAAGGCCGATCCCGCTGCAATGCCCCGAACCAGCATCGTTTGCCGATTGGAGACGAAGATCAGCGCGATGGCTCCCACGAAGGGGGCAAACAGGATATAGAGCAGCGCGTGGTCACCCATAGGAATCAGTCCACCCTTACCGGCTGTTTGGGTTCAATTGATGCAACGGTCCCCCGCTCCAGTCGATCCACCAATGCCTGCACCGACCCGTTCATCATTCTCAAGAAGGGAGAGGGATAGAGCCCGATCCAGAGGATCATGACCGATAGGGCCGCCGCAATGAGCACTTCTCGGGGATGCAGGTCGCTGATGGAGTCCTTGACGGCTTTGCCGAGCGGCCCCAACATCGACCGTTCGTAATACCAGAGAAAATAGGCTGCGCTGAAGATAACGCCGGTGACGGCGATCCCCCCGTACAGCCAATTGGCCTTGAAGGTTCCCATGAGAATGAGGAACTCACCGACGAAACCGTTGGTGCCAGGCAAGCCGATCGATGCCAGCCCAATGAACAAGAAGAAGCTTGCAAGTACAGGGGTCTGCTTGGCCATACCGCCGAAGGAGCCTAATTGGGTGCTTTGTTGTCGGGAGTAGAGAAACCCCGCAACAAAGAACAAACCGGCCGTACTGAATCCCAAATTGATCATGGTGAGGAGACTGCCTTGGAGTCCTTGAAAGTTCAGGGCAAACAGACCGATCACGACAAACCCGAGGTGGCTGATGCTGCTGAACGCCAGGAGTCGGCGAAAGTCTTGTTGGATCAGGGCCATGATAGCCCCATAGAGAATCGCCGCCAATCCCAGAACCATGAGGACTGTGACGACCGTCTGACTTTTTGAGGCATCCGGGAGCAATGGAATACTAAAACGAATGAAGCCGAACGTCCCGAGTTTCAGTCCTGCCAGTACGACTGCCATGCCGATCGGTCCTTCGAGGAGGGCGTCCGGGAGCCAGGTGTGGAAAGGGAAGACCGGGGCCTTGAATGCAAAACCGAGGAACAACAGCCAGAAAATGAGGATTTGCTGGCTGAGCGGGATCGGGACGGACAGCAAGTCCAATAAGTCGAAGGAGTAAGTCGGCTCCATATGGCGCAGCGTCGCCCACTGGTGATAATTGATGTCCAGCAGGGCGATGCCCACCAACATGAATACGCTGCCTAGCAAGGTATAGAGCACGAACTTCAACGCAGCGTAATGCCGCTGCGCTCCTCCGCCCCAGAGCTTGATCAGGAAGTAGCTGGGAATCAGCATGAGCTCCCAAAAGACAAAGAAGAGAATCAAGTCGAGGGAGAGGAAGACTCCCATCGTGGTCGTTTCGAGGGCAAGAAGCGCCATCATGTAGAGTTTCACTTGATGACGAACGGTGTCCCAGGAATAGATGATGACCAGGACCGAAAGGAAGGCTGTGAGCCCCACAAAGAGGACACTGATTCCGTCAACCGCGAGGTGATAGCTGACTCCCAGGGCAGGAATCCACGGCACATGTTCGGAAAACTGCATGGCGGCCGATTCAGGGATGAATCGTAACAGCACGAATACGGAAAGGGCCAACTCCAAGAGGGCAATGGTCAAGGCAGAGGTACGGACCATGTCCTCATCGTCGAAGAGCCATAGGACAACACCCCCAATGACAGGGAGAAACAGAATACAGGAAAGAATGGGAAATGTGGACGCCAGTTCTTCTAACATCAGTGTATTTTATAGCTGCATGATAAGCTGAACGATCATCGCCAGTAGAAACAGCCCTGCCACAATAATGGCGGCGTAATGGTGCACCATCCCGCTCTGCAGTTGCCGCCACTGGCGGGCCGCAAGGTGGTTGCCGTAGCCGATTACGTTAAGGCCACCGTAGATCACGTACTTCTCTGCCCATGTCGATCCGGCTGCGGCCCAATCTGCCAGGTGCGAAACGCCGCGAACCAGCCCATCGATGACGGTGCGGTCGAACCAATCGAGCAGCAGTCCCAGCTTTTTTATCGGCTCCACCCACAGCAGGTCGTATAGCTCATCGACATAGTACTTGTTGAGCAAGGTCGTGTAGGCAGCCTTGAATTGTTCGGCCAGGCGATCGGGCGCCGAGAGGTTCACACTATAAAAATAGTGCGCGAGGCCCCAGCCCAGCAACGCAATCCCGGTGGCAACCATCATGAGCATCAACACAAGCCCAGTGCTTTGATCATGTTCTCCGCCAGTCCCTGCGACTGGTGCGAGGAATTGATGGAGCCAGCCCTGTTCAGGGGGAAACCCCAAAAATCCGCCGAGAATGGACAGTACACCTAACGCCATGAGAGGCCCGACCATCACCATCGGGGACTCATGGACATGCTGCTCCGTATGATGGTCCATGCGGGAGGTACCATAAAAGGTTAGATAGACTAGGCGGAACATATAGAATGAGGTCAAGAGTGCGCCAAGGGCGGCCATGCCGTACAGCAAGTAGTGGTGATGCGTAAAGGCATGAGCTAGGATTTCATCTTTGCTCCAGAAGCCTGCCAACGGTGGAATGCCGGCAATGGCGACCGTGCCGACGAGGAACAGCCGATAGGTCCATGGGATTTTGGATTTGAGTCCGCCCATCTTCTGAATGTCTTGCTCGCCTGAAAGCGCATGGATGACCGATCCCGCTGCGAGGAATAAAAGGGCTTTGAAGAAGGCATGGGTCATGAGATGGAATACAGCGGCTGTGTAGGCTCCGATTCCGCACCCGAGGAACATGTACCCGAGCTGGCTCACCGTCGAATAGGCTAAAACACGTTTGATATCTGTTTGCACGAGACCGATGGTGGCGGCAAACAAGGCTGTGACTCCGCCGATGACGGCGACGATCGTCATGGCCATCGGGGACGAATCGAAAATGACGTGGTTTCGCACGATCATGTAGACCCCGGCGGTCACCATCGTTGCCGCATGGATGAGGGCGCTGACGGGCGTCGGTCCTTCCATTGCGTCCGGGAGCCAGGTATACAGCGGGAGTTGGGCCGACTTGCCGACAGCGCCGATGAGCAGGCAGATCGCAATGGCCGTAGCCATTTCCGGTGCAAGCTGACCGATCTGGGCGAAGACCTTGGTATAGTCGAGTGTCTTGAAATTGATGAAGACGAGGAAGATGGCCAGAAGAAAACCTGCATCGCCGATGCGGTTGACCACAAAGGCTTTCGACGCAGCCTTGGCGGCAGAGACCTTGTTGTAGTAGTAGCCGATCAACAGATACGAACAGAGTCCCACCCCTTCCCAACCGATGAAGAGCACGACATAATTGTTCCCCATCACGAGGAGCAACATGGAGACCATGAAGAGGTTCATGTAAGTGAAGAAGCGCGTGAATCCCTCTTCTCCATGCATATAGCCTACGGAGTAGATGTGAATCAGGAGCCCCACTCCGGTAATGACCAGCAGCATGATGCAGGTTAGAGGATCGACTAGGTAGCCCAGGTTGACGGTGAGGTCGCCGCCGAAAATCCATTGATAGGCGACAACTTCATGGGTTGTACCGGTCCGCAAGATATCGACAAAGACGCCGACCGTGCAGAGAAACGATAACCCCACAGATCCCCAGGCAAGCCGGTGCGCAAGGTCGTGGGAATACCGCTTGCCCACGAGTCCGTTTAAGATCACAGCCAGGAGGGGGAAGACAGGAATGAGTTGTATGAGTAGATCGGTCACATTACCACTTTAGAAGATTCATCTCATCCACATTGGTGGAGATTTTTCCACGGAACACGACGATGATGATGGCCAGTCCCACAGCCGCTTCCCCGGCCGCGATAGCGATGATGAAGAGAGCGACCATTTGGCCTGCCATGGATTCCAGGTAATGGGAAAAGGCGACGAGGTTGATATTCGCCGCGTTCAACATGATCTCGACCGACATCAACACAATGATGAAGTTCCGCCTGATCACCACTCCGAGCAGTCCGGTGATAAAGAGTATGGCGCTGACGGCTACATATGCGCTTAATGGAACCATAGTTATCCGTGAAGCGTGAAACGTGAAGCGTGAAACGCACGCACTCTTGTATTCTCTCTTGTCGCTCGTCCCCTCACGCCTAATCCTTTACGTCTTGCGTTCTGGGCTGGCCGGCCTCGGGGTCTTTGCCAGGACGATCGCTCCAATGACCGCGCCCAATAGGAACACGCCGACGATTTCGAATTGCAACAGATACTCGCTGAACATCTTGATGCCGACCGCGTGGGTATCGCCATTTTTCAGTATCGCCTCGCTCGTCGCATCACCCTTTTCACCGCCGTAGGGTGAGCGAATCAGGAGGGCCAGCACGTACAATGATCCGATCGCTGCAGGGACCAAAAAATACAGATATGAGGAGTGGAAATACCGGTCGTCGGTCTTCAAGTTCATGAGCATCAGCACGAAGAGGTACAACACGAGGATCGCGCCGGCGTACACGATGACTTGCACGGCCCAGAGGAATTCGGCGTTGAGGAGGATGAAGAGTCCGGAGACATGGAGCAACAGGGCTAGGAGCGCCAGACCGCAATGCACCGGGTGCTTGAGCGAGACGGTCATGACGCCCGCAGCAATACTGGCCAGTGCGAAATAGGCAAAAAAGACTAAAACCATTGAATAACTTAGCCCAGATGCTTGGGTGGTGGTTGGGTCGGCTTTAGTACCGATTGCGGGAAGTAATACCGATATTCCCGGCTTTCCTCAACATTCTTTTCCTGATTGTGCGCGTACAGGTATTTTTTCGCATCATCGAGATGGCGCTCGCCGATGTCGTAGAGCCGTTTCTTGTCGAACAGCAAGGTGCGTTTATCGTGGGTCGAGAACTCGTAAACCTTCGTCATGGCCAGTGCGTTGACGGGGCAAGCTTCGACACAGTAGCCGCAAAAGACGCATTTGGTGATGTCGATGTAAAATTCGCTCGCGAACCGCTGCAGCGGCCGCTCCGGGTCTTCCGAGCTGATGACCTTGATACAGCGGGATGGGCAGGCGGCTTCGCAGAGGTCGCAGCCGACACAACGTTCCTGATGGTCGTCGTAGCGCAAGAGCGCAAGCGCCCCCCGGTGGGTATCGGGTAGCGTTCGTTGCTCCCGTGGGTACTGGAATGTCATGGGCTTGTGGAACATGTGTTTGAACGTCACCTTCATGGCGTCCCAAATCTCATAGAACAGGGCGGCTTGGAGAATTTGTTTTGTCAGGCCAGCGACTCTCATGTACGTTTCCTGTTTCCTCTTAGGCCTTTTCGATCGTCACGCGGGTTTGCTTGAACGTGGGAACTCCCGTCGTCGGATCGACCTGTACGGACATCAAGTCCTTCACCGGCGGCTCATTGAAATGTTCCGGGAAGAAGCAGGTCTGCGGGGCTATGGATTGATCGGGCTGCACCGCTAATTGCATGGAGCCGCGATCCGACGTCAGTCGCACCGTCGTCCCCTCCTTCAAGGCAAGCTGTTCCATATCTTGGGGATTCATCCTGAGCCGCCCCGTATTGGGGGCGATGGTAATGAGCCCAGAGGCCTTGGTCGACATCTTACCGGAGTGATAGAGGACTTGTCCCATCAGCAATGCGAAGGGCCGTTCGTTCCTGAAGTCGGATGGAGCGGTGGCACGATAGCGCTCCACGACATCCCTGGTGTAGCCGTTTGAGAGATAGTGATCTATCGCAGGCGCCACCTTGCGTGGCTGTCCGAGGTTGTAGTAGCCGGGCAGCAGCTTCATAATCTCCGACTGAATATCATTCGAGGATTCATAGCCCCATTGGCAGTCCAGACCGTTGGCGAGGGCTGTCATGATGTGCCAATCCGGCAGGCTTTCCCCGATGGGGTCAATGGCTTCGCGGACACGAAGGACTCGGCCCTCCAGATTGGTGAAGGTGCCGTCCTTTTCCGCAGAGGTACAAGCCGGCAGCACCGCATGCGCCATGAGCGCAGTCTCGGTCATGAACGGATCCTGGACGACGAGTAGCTCGAGCCGATCCAGCGCGGCGCGGACCTCCATCGAAGCCGGTAATGTGGCGAGCGGGTTTTCTCCGACGACATAGAGGGCGCGGATCTGGCCGCTTCTGCAGCGTTTGAGAATCTCGACAAGATCCGCTCCTGAATTGGCTGCCGGGAGCGTGACGTCCCAGGCCTTAGCAAAACGGTCGCGAGCGGTTTGATCGCTGAACAAGGCTTGACCAGGGAGGAATTCAGGCGCGGCGCCCATGTCCACCGCCCCCTGCTCGTTCGGTTCTTCTGTTACGGTACTCACGCCGCAGCCTGGTTGGCCTAGCTTGCCGGTGATCCAGGCGAGATCGATCAGCTTTAAGACATTCCGGTATCCATCGGGTCGACGGACAATGCCTTCGGCGCAGAGGATGATGGATCGTGGCGATTCGGCAAAGATTCTCGCAGTGTCTTTCAACGATTCGACCGACATGCCGGTCTGTGTTGCTACCTGCTCCAGCGAGACGTGAGCTACGCCAGCCTTCAAGGCTTCGAACGCCTGGGGGTGCTTCATGACGCTCTTCTCGTCGATCAAATCAAGCTCCAGGGTAGCCTTCACGAGTCCGTCGATCACGAGGCCTTCCGTCCCTGCCGCGATCAGGAACGGATGGGATGCGAGTTTGGCCATGTTTGTGACGGCTGAATCGATGACCACCACTTGTGCGCTGTAGACGCGAATGGCTTCTTTGATGCGCACGGCCGTGAGCGGGTTGGTTTCTGTGATGTTGGAACCGATCAGGATTATGGCTTTGGCTTTTGTCAGGTCTTCCCAATCGTTCAGGCTCCGGCCGATCCCTAAAGCATGCCGGGAGGCATGGACGAAGTTCAGGTGGCCGTAGCGAGCGCTGCTGTCGAACTGGTTGGTCCGGAACCCGGTGCGCATAAGTTTCTGGAAAAGATACAGTTCTTCGTTGGTGCAACGGGCGGTGATCAGGCCGGCAATCGCATCCGGTCCGTGCTTACGCCGTATTTCAGAGAATCGATCGACCACCTGGTGCATGGTTTCAAGCCAGGGGGTTTCGACGAGCTGATTGCCTTGGCGAAGGAGAGGCTGCTTCAATCGCGCGTCGCTATCGATGTACTCGAATCCAAACCGTCCCCGCACACAGAGTCCACCGTGTCCCTTAGCGGTTTCGGCCCGGTCCCCCCATTTGTTTTTCCAGGACAGTGGCGAGGTCACCCGGACAACTTCCGCGTCCTTGGTCTCCAGGTACATCTGGCAGCCATCCCCGCAGTAATTGCAGGTCGTCGTGGTTTTCTTCATCTGCCACGGCTTGTACAAATATTTAGAGAATTTGTTCGTGATCGCGCCGACCGGGCAGACGGCCAGGCAGTCCCCGCAGAACTCGCAGGACAGTGCGAGGTCTCCCTTCGGCACAACCTGATTGAATCCGCCCTTTTTCATGAACTGGAGGGCGTCGATCATCAACACGTCCTTACAGACGTTGATGCATTCCGCGCAGGCAATGCATCGATTCATATTAAAATCGAGGACCGGGCTGCGCGTGTCCTCTGGAATGAGCTTTTGTTTCGCATTGGCCAGATTCGTGACCCCATGCTGGAACGCCATGTCTTGTAGCTCGCAATGGCCGTCTGCATCGCAGACGGGACAATCAAGCGGATGGACCGAGAGATGCTTTTCCACTGCCTTTTTTCGGGCCTGGAAGAGATCGTCCCCGTCGGTCTTGATGATCATGCCCGCAGCCGCTTTGGCGGTACAGGAACGGACTGGCGCTTTCTTGCCCTCCTGCATGACCAAACACATGCCGCAGGAGCCGAAGGGGTCGAAGGTATAGTGGTAGCACATGGCCGGGATGATCTTGCCCGTGCTAGAGATCACGTCGTAGAGCGAGACCCCGCTCTTCGCCGTCACGGACTTGCCATCGATCGACAATTCGATCGTGGCTGCTTCCACATCAGGATTGGTTGCCGGCTTTAGTCCCATAGTTTTTCCTCAGTGCTGAGTCCTGAGTGCTGAGTTCTCAGGGGACGCTCTACATAGTTACGTTTAGCACTCATCGCCCAACACCCCGCACTTCTCATCGGTCGCACTCGCCCATCACAATGTCGTAGGTTCCGAAGATCGTGACCGCATCGGATATCATGTAGCCTCTGGACATATGGTCGAATGCGCCCATGTGAATAAACGAGGGGGCGCGAATTTTCAAGCGGTAGGGTTTCCCGCCGCCAGTACTGACAATGTAGAATCCCAACTCCCCTTTGTGAGCTTCGGTCCCGCAATAGATTTCTCCCCGGGGCGCATCGAATCCCTGCGAAAAAAGCTTGAACTGCTGGATCATGGATTCCAGATTTGTAAAGACACGTTGCTTGGGCGGCAGTGTGACGCTTGGTACATCAGCCATGATAGGGCCGTCCTGCATCTGCTCCAGGCATTGACGGATAATTTTCACGCTCTCATAGAGTTCCTGGACGCGGATCCAGTATCGATCGTAGGTATCGCCGTTTTTGCCGAGCGGTACGCTGAATTCGCATTTCGGATAGGCTGAATAGGGTTCAGCTTTACGGAGATCGTAGTCGACGCCCGAGCCACGGAGCGTTGGCCCGCTGAGACCAAAACTCACGGCATCTTCCGCAGAGATGATGGCCACCCCCTTGGTTCGCCCGATCCAAATCCGGTTTGTTTCCAGGAAGACGACATACTCGTCGATTTTTGGAGGAAAGTAGTCCAGAAACTGGTTCAGTTTATCGAGCAACGACGCCGTAAAGTCCCGCTCGACGCCGCCAATGCGATACCAACTGGTGGTGAGGCGAGCGCCGCAGAGCTCATCGAACCAATCCATCAGAATTTCCCGATCGCGGAAACAATAGAAAAAAACGGTCATGGCTCCGATGTCGAGAGCCTGGGTGCCGAGCCAAAACTGATGGCCAATGATCCGTTGGACTTCCGCCACAATCGTGCGCAGATATTCGGCGCGATCCGGCACGGTGATGTTCATAAGCTTTTCGACTGCGCGGCAGTATGCAAAGTTGTTGTACATCGCGCAGACATAGTCGAGCCGGTCGGTATGGGGAATAAATTGATGATAGGTGCCGTCTTCCGCGAGCTTTTCCACACCGCGATGAAGGAATCCCAGCACGGGAGTAGATTTGACGAGGCGTTCACCTTCCAGTTCAAGGATTACCTTCAGCACCCCATGGGTCGCGGGATGCTGGGGGCCCATATTGAGCAGTAGCTCCTCTGTGCGCAGGGTCGGAAGGGTTTCGCTTCCCGGATGGGCCGGATCGAGCTTGTAGACCGTAGTTCGTTGATCTTCGAAGGCCATCGTTTTTCCTACCGGGGCGTTTCGTCCAGGAACTCGAATGTGTCGCGCCAGCCCTTGCCGCGGAGCGGAAAATCCTTTCGCAAGGGATAGCCTTCGGTGTAATCGTCCGGCAGCAGGATACGGCGAAGGTCCGGATGGTTCCGGAATCGGATTCCCATCATGTCATAGACCTCACGCTCCATGAAATCCGCGCCTTTCCAGAGATCGGTCAGAGAATCCACAATACAATCAGATTCTGGAACCCTGGCCTTGAGCCGAATGCGGTGTCGTTTCCGGATCGAGTACAACTCGTAGACAACCTCAAATCGTTCTTCGTCGTCGGGCCAATCGACCGAACTCACATGCACGATGTAGTCAAAGTCCATGGCCCGGTCGTTATGGAGGAATTGGGCAATCTCATGGAGCCGGTCCCGCGTTACGGTTACAGTTAGCTCACCCCGCCACTCGGCAGTTGTAACGATGCCGGTGGAAAACGCTTCTTGGAGTCGGCTGGCCAATTCCTGTAATGACATCGCTCGGAACCTATATCTTAACGCTGGGCTTGACCTGGTCCGGTTGTTTCATAAACACGCGCTTCAGCATGATTCGCTCTTGAAGCTTGAGAATGCCGTCAAAGAGCGCCTCCGGTGTTGGAGGGCATCCCGGTACATAGATATCGACCGGCACAAAACGATCTACCCCCTGGACGACGCTATAACTATCGTAGATATTTCCCGACGTGGCGCAAGATCCCATGGCAATGACATATTTGGGTTCAGGCATCTGGTCGTATAGTTTTCGTATGACGGGAGCCATTCGCCGGCAGACGGTACCGGCCACGATCATCAGGTCGGACTGGCGCGGTGAAGCCCGGAAGACACCGGCTCCATATCGATCCATATCGTATCGTGATGATACGGCGGCGATCATTTCGATCGCACAGCAGGCTAAGCCGAATGTCATGGGCCACAGTGACCCCTTGCGAGCCCAGTTAACAGCTTTTTCAACTGTTGTGGTGACAATGTCAGGCGTGCCATCCTTGTCCTGACGACCAATTTGGATCAGTCCCATTCCAGGGCTCCCTTGCGCCAAGCATAAATATAGGCCACCAAAAACAATCCGATGAAGACCAGCATTTCAATCAACCCAATTAACTCGATTTTTGTGAAGACTACGGCCCAGGGATACAGAAAGATGACCTCGATATCAAAAATCACGAAGAGCATCGCAAAGATGTAATATCGAACGGGAAAGGGCATCCGGGCATCCGAGAATGGCTCTGATCCGCACTCGTAAGCTGAAAGCTTCTCCGGTTCAGGGTATTTCGGTTGAACCAGAGCACTGATGCCCAGCGTCCATATCCCGAACAGCAGGGAAAGGACGATAAACACCATAATCGGGAAATATCTGGTCAGATACTCAAGGAGGAGCTCAGGCCCGCTCATAGGGCTAACCTTTCAACAGCTTGAGATGCTCGGATGGTAGGGAGTTTAGACTTTGGATTGCAGGGATAGCAAGCGTCCAAAAGACCTGTCGGGTCGACCCGAAAGTCCTAGGTCCTGGTCTTTGGGAGATATCGTCTCCGCAGATGGGTCTAATTCAGGGAGGAGGCGCTCATGCAACGGGGGATCGCCGGTGTGGTTGTATTGCCGACGGAACACTCTTGCAAGGGTGTTCTAGCCTATTGGAAGGACTTATTGACGAGGGGTTTTTGTCTTGTTGGGTGAAGCAGGCGACATGCGACTTGATGGCATGCGCAGGTGGGCGGGTGACGCTTGGTCCATGTGATCCCATTCAGGCTCCAGCGCGGAGAAAGCTCTGGCTTTGTTCCGTCGATGAATCTGGGTCTCGATGCGAGAGGGATTTAGTCGCTGGGCGTCACGGGCTGGAGATTGGTCAGCCACCATGATGTTGGTTTCCCCATCTGTAATATGTCACTTCAGTGGGCACCTTAGCATCGGTTCAATTAATGGGTCAAGGGGACAAGGCCTCAATATTCTTGACAATGCAAGACTATTTGCTATGGTTGCTGACAGCAATACTTGCCTATATGAAGGACAATCACCATGGCTAACGATTCAAAGAAATGCGTCATCTCTCTTGTGGCCTGTATGCTGGCCGTACCAATCTTTTCTCTGGCCTGGGCGGTCGACGACCTTAGTTCGATCCGATTCGGAGAACCAGCCCTGGCCTATTCGTCCGGCTCTATCCAGCGATCGACCCCACAGGATGGGTTCGTGAATGTGATTACCGGTGACAATCAAACCACGGGAAATCATATGTTATTGGGGGGGAGTAGGGATGTCCTATACCTGCGACTGAAGAACCCCGGCGATGTCGCGCTAGGCGATCTTTTCACGATCTACAGACGGCAGCACAAGGTATTCCATCCCATTACTGGGGAATACCTGGGTCATTTGGTCAATCGGTTGGCTGTGGTTCAGGTGACCCAAGTTGATAAGACCCTGACCACTGTTGAGGTCATACAGTCCTACTCAGCCATAAAGCCAGGCGATCCAGCAATGAAATTCATGCCTCCGGTTGACGAGGGAGCAACGGTTGATCAGCCTTCTGCTAACGAGGTCGAGGGACGGGTCGTGGAGTTCCAATCTAACCTGGGCATAATGAATCTTGTGGCGCAACGGAACATCATTTATCTGGACCGAGGACGGGAAGATGGGGTTCAGTCCGGAGATCGAATGGAACTGATTCGATCCGGAGGGAGCCTTCCTCAAAGGGTTGTGGGTGAATTGAAAGTTCTGTCAATGGAAGATCGCACCGCTACGGCGCTGATCACAAAGTCAGTCTCCCGGATTCTCAAGGGAGACCGTTTCAGGGTGAAGGCTCATACTCCCGATGCCATGCCGATCTCTCAATCAGTACCGCAGCCCTTGGACGTCCCCTCCGCTGTGGCTTCTTCTCCCAGCAAACTCAAGTTCCAGCAAAATGTTGCTGGTGAAACCCGAGTCAGCCTCAATGACTTGATGAAACAGCTTCGGTTTGAGTCGGGCGAAGCGACAATCAAGTCCGAGGCCTATCAAGTGCTCGATGAGCTGATTGTATATCTTAAGACGTCTGCAGGCGATAAATTGATTCGAGTCGAGGGTCATGCGGATAATATGGAGATCGGCCCTTCGCTTCAATCGACCTATCAGACGAACTGGGATTTGTCGAAAGCTAGGGCCAGGATCGTCCTCCGCTACTTGCTCGAAAAGGGTGGGATCGATTCGGCGAAACTGTCATCGGTAGGTTATGGTGATACAAAACCGTTAGTCGGCAATGCAACCGAAGAGGGCAGACAGAGAAACCGTCGTGTCGACATCGTGCTCTATTCGCCTGAGTCGGTAGATGGTGGGTCTGTGCCTGCGGCAAAGCAACCGAGGGCAGATGGTACTGGATATAATTTGTCTCGCCTCAGTTCAACGGATAGCGGGGCTTCAGTCTCCGGAGCTGATCGGATTATCCCAGTAACGCAAACCAGTTCGTCCAAAGCCGAGTTCACACCTATTCCCGACAACTCTGCTTCGGTAGTGGTTCCAACATCGGGCGGCCAGGGTCAAGTCGATCAGACTTCCAGGGCTCCAGGCACCCCTGAAAAGTAGATACCTCGCGGATCGTGGGGAGGGTTGACGACGCAACGTCAATTCTCCCCGATTCACCCTCGAGCTTGCCTATCGCTCCCTCGTTGTTCCTCCTTTTCCCGTGCTGTTACAATGCCGCATGGATTCGACCCAGGCAGTCCCTCCACGTACAACCCCAGAAGTCCTATTTGCAGACGTCATAGTCCCGCGACATTTGGCAGGCCCGTTTACCTACACCGTGCCCCTGTCGCTCCAACCCACATTGCGGATTGGACATCGAGTACTCGTACCCTTTGGACGGTCGATTCTCCAGGGAGCCGTGATCGCCATTTTCCATACGCTCCCCCAAGGTCTTGATCGAGCGCGACTGAAGGAGATTCGCTCGTTACTCCCGGAAGGGCCCGCAACAGATGTGTCTTCGAAGCTGTTTCAGCTCTCACGGCAGGTGGCCGAACAGTATGTTGCTCCATGGGGGCAATGTCTCAGGTTGGTATTGCCTCCGCTGCCGAAGCCGCAAGCTGAGGTCAGCCGCTACGAACTGACAGAGCAAGGGCGGGCCGCTCTTGAAGCTCAAGAACCTTGCTCGAAGAAGATGCTGGCAGTGCTCAGACGTCTCGATAAGAAACCCTCAGGGCGTGGCCGTTCATTTCGCAGTTCCAGTTTGGGCGATCTGTTGCATGATCTCAAAGTGCGTGGGTGGGTAGCAGAGGTTCTGAATATTCCTCCTACCTCATCGGAACTGCTCACTCTTCCAGCCAGCCAGCCAACCTTAGCCAATTTTGGCATCACCGAGCCGACTATTCTTGATTCCGCAATGTCTTGGGCGGAGCCACTGCTCAAGGCGTTGAGAGGCCAAGGTTCCAGTCGGGTCTTGGTACAGGCTTCTTGGAATGATCGTTTGAAGCTCTTGCAGCAGACGGTTCGTTTGGTGCTCGATCGTGGGCAGAGGGTTCTTATCATCGCGGGCGAAACAGAACGAGCCCAATGGGTTGCGGACTCGATCCGCAATGACGAGACCGGCATCTCTCCGGTCTGTTTCCATAGCGGCCTTTCAGACCAAGTGAAGGCTGATGTGTGGGATCAAATTCATCGGCAGTCCGTTCGTGTGGTTGTGGGAACCAGGTCCGCCGTCTTTCTCCCATTAACAAATATCGGAGCGATCTGGATTGAGGGAGAAGACGATACTGCGCTCAAAGAACCACAAGAGCCACGCTATCATGCGCGGGATGTGGCCTGGTTGAGGGCGCAAGATGAGCAGGCGGTGTTGGTTCTGAGTTCGTTCCATCCGTCCCTGGAAACCAGAACATTGATGGAACAGCAAGGGGTTGTCGTGCGCAAGCTCCCACCGTCTGATGCACGAGCGAATGTACAGGTCGTTGAATTGCGTGATCATGGTTACGGCACGGTGCTGAGCCAGCCACTCATTCGGGCCATCGGTCAAGCCATCGATCGCCGAGCCGGCGTCCTGTTGTTTCTCAATCGGAAAGGCTATGCCGGCGCCCTCGTCTGCCGTGACTGCGGCGAGGTTCCTCGCTGTTCTGCCTGTCGCGTGGCGCTGATGTATACCCGACAAGCGGGTTGTCTACTTTGCTCCTATTGCGGGGACGTAACACCCATTCCCGAGACCTGCGTCTCCTGTTCTTGCCCCCACATGCAATTTATCGGGGAGGGCACAGAGCGAGTAGAAGAGGATGCGAAGCGATTGTTTCCCCATGCATCGGTAATTCGGCTCGATGGAGATACCATGCGGCGACCAACGCAGGCGAAATCCCTCTGGCGGAGAGTCGAGCAAGGGGAATGGGATATTGTCGTCGGAACGCAAATGCTGCTGCGGCACGTACCTCTTCCGACGATTGGCCTCGTTGGGATCGTGCAGGCAGATGCGGGTCTCAGCGTGCCGGATTTCCGATCCGCTGAACGCACCTACCACACGCTTCTTGATGCAGTCAGTCTTGCGGATCCAGCAGGGGCCGGCGGTCAGGTTTTCGTACAGACCCGCCTGTCGACTCACCATGCGATTCGGGCGGTGGAGCAGAACGATGAAGCCATCTTCTTGTCGGAAGAGCTGTCCCATCGGAATGCATTAGGCTATCCGCCAGCAATTTACTTGATTGCCCTTCTCGTATCGGGAACTGACGAAAAGCTGGTTTACGATGCCGCAAAGTCTTGGGTGGCTCGGCTCACCGACTGCCACCTGCCCTCTGTGGCCGGACAGAGGGTTGCGGTGAAGATTTCTTCGGTGGCTCAATCGATAGATCAGCCTGACCGTCTGCTCGTTCTGGGGCCGGTCCCTTCTCCGATACCGAGACTCAGGGGGCGGTATCGGTGGCAAATTCTTGTGAAATCGCGCGATCGGGGGGCAGGCCTCGAATCGGTTCGGTTGACAGTCAGGGAGATGGAACGGGCCTATCAGCGTCGATCCATCAAGTTCGAAGTCGATGTCGATCCGATCGAGATGTGGTAGAGGGTGTTTCTTTTTGTGGGGGTGTCCAGTTCACGAACCTGATGGACGGCTTTCGGTTGTGTCGGTCGATGAGCTGGTGCTGGGCCGACCGGCTCGCTTGAAGAACCCATAAGAAAAGGTTATCCAAAAGACTGCCGAGAAGAGTCCCATCAGTACGGCTGAGAGGATTGTCCCCATTTGTTCATCGGTTGGTTCTGCCGTAGCCGAACGGAATTGAATCATCGTGATGATAGGCCAAGCAAGACTTTCCAGGCCAAGCAACAGGGTAGCCCAGGCCCAGACTAGTCCGATCGTGCGCCCTTGCCAGATTAAAAACCCTGCGACGCCTCCGGCGACCAGTGCGACTTCCCATAATGTGAACGAGTCCCAAGCCAGCCAGGCGCCTGCTGCCACGACGAGGCTTCCAAACAGTGCATTGAGTTGGGGGCTCCACCAGGCGGTGACCATATTGGGAGGCGCTTTCCGTTAACGATTTAGGGCTAGTGTGGGTTCCGACGCCATGGTTGTCAATGGAGGCGTCGCCGGCGAACTGGGAACGACGCGACGGTAGACCTTCATGCAGAGAATCGACGGTGAAAATTCGTATTCGACTCTAGCTCACGTTGAGGTAACGTCAGAGATTCTACTGCCCGGGAATATTCTCGTCACTCTCCACACGCACGCTTTCGATGCACGCGTTGATGATTCAGCACAAAGTCATGTTGTTCCAGGTCCTTCTACTTGTGCCGCACCAGGGCTGCCGCCTCGCCCGATAGCTTGAAAGAGCTGCGCCCGTTCTTCTCCAGAAAGCGGTTTCCAGGCGCCGGATACCAATCCTTCAAGTGTCACATGCATGATACGGACACGATGCAACGTGAGCACCCGATACCCAAGGACTTGGCACATACGCCTGATCTGTCGATTGCGTCCCTCGGTGAGGACGATACGGAATCGGGTTGGGCTGAGCCGTTCAATCCGGCAGGGCTTGGTTGGGCGGTCGAGAATATCAACCCCTTGAGCCATACGGTCGATAAAGGTTTGATCGAACGGACGATCGATAGACACCTCGTATTCCCGTTCATGTCCGTGCTCAGTACGCAGAATCTCGTTCACGATGTCCCCGTCGTTTGTGAGCAGAATAAGGCCGGATGAGTCCTTGTCGAGACGGCCAATTGGGAAGATTCGTTCCGGGTGGCCGATCTCCGCAATGATATTGCGTGGTACATGCGACTCGCTGGTCGTCGTTACACCCACCGGTTTGTAATACTTGAGATAGACCGAGGCCGTTCCCCAGGGAATCACCTGTCCGTCTCGCGCAACTACGTCATCATGGCCGACCTGATCTCCCAAGCAGGCCGTTCGCTGATTGATGGTCACTCGACCGGATTCGATCAGGCGATCGGCCTCTCGCCGAGAACAGATGCCGTGGTATGTGAAAAATTTATTGATGCGAAGCTTGTCGGTCACAGGGTAGCTAGCTGTTTCAGTGGACACGGCGGCCCGCTTTGATCCGTCCCAGTATGCGATAGATCAATCGGGCGATACAAAATTGAGGGGCGACAAACCCTTCGATTGGTGCGATCTCACTGATGTCCATTCCAAGGATGCCAGGTCCGTTAGCCAGGGCTGTGATGAGATTCAGCGTATCATACCACCCAAGCCCGCCTGGTTCAGGAGTGCCGAGCGCAGGGACCAGCGAAGCATCAAGCCCGTCGCAATCGAAAGTCAGGTATACAGGCCCGCGACAGGCCTTCACGACATCGGGAACCCATTGTGAAGCCTTGCCGTCGTAGGGGCCTGACGGATCCAAAAGCTCCGCGGCAAAGAACGTGGCAATGCGGTCGGTGCTCTTTATACGGTCGATTTCCTCTGGGGAAATGGATCGAATGCCGACTTGGACTAATGGCAACCCGTCATCGACCACACGGGCCATTACGCTGGCATGGCTATAGGGATTCCCTTGATAGGCCTGCCGCAAATCGCCATGGGCATCGATCTGCACCACGCATAGATCAGGATAGTGCCTGGCATGGGCTCGAATGGCCCCAAGTGCGCCGGTATGTTCCCCGGTCAAGGTGACGGCGAACCGCCCGGTTCCGACGTGGGGAGCGACAAATGCGTCAATCGCATCCACTGCTTGCTTGTCGACTTTGCCGCCAAGGTCGAGTGGGCGGATAGTGGCCACTCCACCCCACTCTCGGTAGGGCTCATTCCGGAGCATCTCATCGTATAACTCGACCTGTTGCGATGCTTCGATGATTGCCGACGGGCCGCGATCGGATCCCAGCACATAGCTGGAGGTATGTTCATAGGGTGCGGGTAAGACATAGACGCCCGCCTGATCGGGATGGCACCAAGGCTCATCGAGACCGAGGAAGTTCTGTTCGATGCCCTCCCAACCGGTGGGAAGTGTCATGGGGGTATACTCACGCAGCAGAAGTTACCGGCGCCGCTTCGGGATATTCTCTTCTGGGATGAACACGGCCAATGCAATCACCGTCGTCCAGCGATTGGGCTTGCCAATGGCGGATTGCGTGATGTTTTGGGTCCGCACGATTTTACCGGCCATCTTGAAGACTTGCTCCCGCTCTTTCCATGCGATGTCCGGGTCGAACTCGACACCGAGCGTCGTGGCCAACATTTGCGCCGCCAAGTCTTCCGTATACTCACCCGTTTCCTCATCAGTTTCGCCATGGGCATGGTGTTCGGACAGATACCCATAGGTTCGACGATCCGTAGGGACTGCCACCCCAATCGATGCGGAGATCAGGCGGTTCCGCTCATTTGTTTCCGATCGCGCCATGACACAAAACGTGATTTCACCGGGATGCAACAACTTCTCTCCGCGAGTGCGTGGAACGATTTTGCAATTCGGAGGAAGAATCGACGACACAGTGACGAGGTTGCAATAGGCGACGCCGGCACTGCGCAAGGCTTGCTCGAAGGAGGCCAATTTTTCTTTGTGGACTCCGACGCCTCGCGTCAGAAACATCTGCGTAGGTACCATCGTGTATTCTCCTTGGTTCGTTCGACAAATTCGGGTGACGGGTCCAGCGCCAGCGGGAAGCGCACGCCCAAAGTAAACCTCATAGAGGCATAGGGTCGCTGTTGTACCAAGATTGGCGCTGCTTCGCAATATGCCGCGTCGTTTTTCTCCAGGCGGAGGCGGAAAAACTCAGCCAGGTTTCTGGAAGGTTACGCTCAGGTTAAGACCGAGATCGAAAGAGCCGGCTCTTCGCTGAGCCCTGACCTCGATCGCAGCCCACATTATGCCTGCGGTTTCTTGCCAAACGGCCTTTGAGCATTCTGCTAGGCTCCGGTAGGCGGTTTGAGGTTCAACACCAGCATGCGGGGTTCGGTCATCTCCTCGATTGCCGCCCGTACCCCTTCACGTCCGATCCCTGAGTCTTTCACGCCGCCGTACGGCATGTGGTCGGCGCGAAATGTCGGAATTTCGTTTGCCAACACGGCCCCGACTTCAAGATGTCGGAAGGCATGAAAAATTTTGTTCACATCCTGAGTGAACAGGCCGGCATGGAGTCCGAAGTCGGACTGGTTGAGCGCTGTAATCACTTCACCGAAATGGCGGTAGGGGGTTACGGTTACGATCGGACCAAACACCTCCTGACAAGAGACTTTCATCGTCGGCGTGACATGTGAGAGCACCGTAGCCTCCATCACCGAACCCATGCGCTTACCGCCCAGAAGCACGCGTGCCCCTTGCGATACGGCTTCCCCAATCCACGACTCGATGCGAGCGGTAGCAGCCGGATCGATCAGCGGTCCGACCACGGTTGAATCGTCGCTTGGGTCGCCGGCTTTCAGCCGCGCAACTTGTAGCAAGAGTTTCGTGGTGAAGAGGTCTGCAATGGAATGGTGGACAAAGATTCGTTGAACGGAGATACAGGTCTGACCGGCGTATCCGAACCCGCCGACTGCGCAGCGCTGTGCGGCAAACTCAATGTCGGCATCGGACTCCACGATTACGCCCGCGTTCCCACCGAGCTCCAAAACCACTTTCTTCTTCCCGCACTTGGCTTTTAACATCCAGCCTATAGCGGCGCTGCCGGTAAAACTTAGCAGTTTGAATCGAGGATCGACGACAAGTTGCTCTGCCAGGGCGTTGTCGCAGGGTATGATGTTGACTGCGCCGGGAGGGAGGCCGGCTTCCTGCACGACTTCGCCAAGGAGCAATGCGGTGAGGGGGGTCTGCGGTGCCGGCTTGATGAGAATGGAATTGCCGGCGGCGAGAGCCGGGGCAACCTTGTGGGCTACAAGGTTCAGGGGGAAATTAAACGGGGTGATTCCGAGCACCGGACCGATCGGAGCTCGACGGAGGATGCCGAGATGGGAATCGGTCCCCGGCGTCCAGTCGAGGGGGATCACTTCGCCGGGAATGCGTTTCGCCTCTTCTGCGGCAATGGTGAATGTCTGTACGGCCCGATTGACTTCCCGCTTCGCGTCGGTGATCGGCTTGCCGGATTCAGCCATCATCAGGCGGGCGAATTCCTCACGCCGGTCGTAGATCCCGCCAGCGATCTTTTGTAAGGCGTGATAGCGGGCGTGGGATGGCAAAGCCTTCATCGCAACAGCGGCATCGACGGTCGATTGAATAGCAGCCTCGGCATCGGTGGGCCCTGCGTTCGATACTTCGGCGATGAGTTTCCCCGTATATGGATTATTCACAGGGACAAGGGTTTCCCCGTGCCGCCACTGACCTCCAATCAAGAATGGACGTGGTTCCTGCACAAGAGTTGCTCCGCTGGTAGTGAAGACTTAGTCGGCGGACTTTACTGAGGCTTCAGGAGCTGATTCAAGATCGGCAGCCTGCTTGGCAATACCGGCTTTGGCAACCAAATCCTCTGTGCCCCAATCGCGAATTGCTTCAAGCGTAAAGGCTTCGTAGGTTGAGACGCCGTGGCATGTCGGACAATCCGGCATCGGTACCTTGCGGTAAAACACTTCCGACAAGCACGACATGCACATCCAATAGGGCGGCTCGCCCTCGCGTCGAGGAACAGACCAAAATGATTGTGTTGCAGACATAGATAATCCTTAGTGAGTGATGAGTTTACTGTCTTGTGTTGCTGCCGCGAGCCGTAAGGCTCTATGCCTGTTTACTGGGGGCGTGGAGCCGTGGCCAACATGCGATCGATCTCCTCAGCAAATTCGTTGAACTGGACTGCGCCAGGGATTGCGACTGCCGGCTCTTTATCAGTGGACCCACCAGCCGTCCGTATCAGGATAAAGCCAGGGGTGCCATGAAATCCCCATCCGTTCGCCTCTTGGCGATCCTGGAAAATGGATTCAAGGTACTGCCGCTCGTCGAAACACTTGGCAAAGGCCGTCTGATCTAAGCCAATTGCCTTTGCGTAACCTTTGAATGCCCCAGAATCTAAGCGGCTTCGTTCACCGAAGAGCCGATCATGCATCGGCCAATATCGACCCTGGGCCCCAGCGCAGCGCGCTGCAACCGCAGCTTCAACCCCGACTCCCCGGTCAGCTCGAGGGTAATCCCTATAGATAAACCGTACCTTGCCGGTGTCGATGTATTTGGCTTGTAAGCGAGGCCAGGTCTCTTGAAAGAACTTCACGCAATATCCACATGTGAAGTCCGAATACTCGATCAAGGTGATCGGGGCGTCCGCGCTCCCCCTGATTCGTCCGTCCTCTGGAACCGGTCCAGCATCGGCCTGAGTCAGCGGTATGACAAGCAGCCATAACACCGCCGCAATTGTGCGCAAGTGGCCAGAGTTCATCATCTGTGGAGCGCGCGCTTTGCCTTGAGGCGTTCCAGTAATCCAACCATGAGAAGGGGCCAGACGACCGTGGCATCGCTCATGACCTCGGCAAAGCGCCCGCCTGCTTCCGGTGGAACGAACTTCCCCCAGGAAAGCCCTTCCTGGTAGGTACAGCCGCTCAACCCGCCCAAATGGTCTGGTTCCGGACAGATGCGCACCCCGTACTGGAATCGAGGCGGTTCCACATTGAGCCCCAGCCGCGTATTGCTGATCTCGATGTAGGGGCCGACCTGTTGCGACCAATTACGAGGGACTCCTCCGCCGATCGTAAAGATTCCACGCCGTTTGGCTGAAATAACGTGGCTCGCGTAGCTGTTGAGATCGAGATAGGGGTTGAACGAAGGATAGGAATGATGAGTTGCGCGCAGCACGTCGAGATCGCTGCCTCCCTGTGCCTGCGCACGGGCCTGATCGAGATCTCGACTCATGGCCCAGGTCCCAAGATCCAGTCCCACTTCGGAATCGGTAAAGGCGGGGATAAAGACGGGGACCTGCTTCAAATAGGCGCTTTTAAGAATGCCCGTTCCGTCATATTCCTCCGTGAGCGTCCTGCCCAGTTCACGGGTGAGGATTTCAGAGGAAAGAACCTGGTCCCGATCCATCCGCTTCATCGTTCGGGCAACGACCTGCTCCACATAATTGAGGTTGGACTCCATCTCCAGCGTATCGTAGACCCGATTATAGCCCTTCGCGAACAACTCTTGATCGGACATCGACGAGTGGTGCCGATAGTGTGTTTTACCGACTGACTCACTCAGCCCATGGGCGATCAATGCTCCGGTGGAAACGACACACTGCACCATCCCATGATCAATCATCGCGCTGATGATCTTGCCCATCTTGGCTATGGTCATCGCCCCCGACAATGTCAGCACGACGAAACAGTCAGGGTCTTCGATCATCGTCCACAGCACTTCGTATGCCTCACCCACTCTGCGGCCTCCAAAGGCTGTCTTGCGCATAGCAGTCAACAGTCCGTCGAAGGATCCGATCTGTTCCGGGTCGAGAGGCTCGAGTGCCTCGAGTCCGTCTTGAGCCCCATCGTGAAATTCACGCACACTCATGGAAATTCTACCCATCGTAAAAGTGAACGGAGAAACAACGCATTCTTTATACACAACGGAGGATGGAGGCGTCAACGAAGTTGCAGCCCAGGGAAGCTCTTCGCCGCGTCCAGGTTCATGCGGACACATGGCCACAGTTCGTCCGTCACGGCAATCGTGGCGGACGTAGTCGGCTGAGCGGTCTGCATCCCTGAATGTGGCTGCAATGAAGATCTTACGAAAGGAGTTAACCTTGCACCAGGCTCGATTCGATAGCTCAGGGCCGCGTAAGCGGAATAAGGAGGAATATACTACCTAAGGTCATATTGATGCTCGATTGCTCTGATCATGTGCGCGCGTTTGTCCGAGCGTTGGTGTTGGTGGTCCCAACGGGATTTGAACCCGTGTTTAAGCCTTGAGAGGGCTCCGTCCTAGGCCAGGCTAGACGATGGGACCAGATCATCAATAACTAGGGATAGACCTGGCACAGTAGCACAGGGACTTTTCACTTTTCAATTCTTAACGAATCGGGGTTGCGATGAAATCTCCACGCTGATCTTCAATCACCACTTGACAGAGACAGTCGTATAGCCTACCTTCCGACAAGCACGGCGGCGGGCCTCTGGGAGAGGGGATTCTTCGGCGGTGGCCTCCGTTTCCCGTCGGTAAACTCATGGTGGAACATGAACAACTCGCTCCAAGTTAAGACTATCGGCATTACAGACTCTCCGGAACTGGTCGACATCGAAAAGCCCGAACAGGGCCTTGAGCTCCACGTCGGCTCGAATGTGTTCCGAAACACGAACGGTGTCGTCAAACTTCAAGGCAAGGAGCAGTTGGTGGTGGAGACGCAACCCCAGCCGTTGGTGTTGCTTCTGACGATGGACCTGTACGATGGGCAAGGAACCCGCGTCGGCCACATCCGACGGAATGCGCTGTCCGCACATAGCGCCGTCCGATTTTCCGTCGATGTGAGGGCCAATAGCGAGGCGACTCAGGACGACACCCCTTCGGTCACCATCGCTGACCGGACAACGGGACATACGGTGTTCGAAGCTTGTTTGATGCAGAAAAGGAAAATTCGCATAACCGTCGCGAATTTCTACACCCATAAGGGCGAATTAGTCACTGTCAGCCCGCATTACTGCCGCATCGGCACCAGCTTTACCCTGTTCGGTGATGTTGCGGAAAGTCGAGGCAACGCAGCGACAATCGGATAGTCCGTTCCCGTAAACCTCGGTTGCGACTCCCCTCTGATCTCAAACCTCTTGGTACCCGGCCTGCTCCGATCTTCTGCTTTTCCGGATAAGCTCTTCTCCGGTACGCCACTCATGTGATATGTGATAGAAGAGCGAGTGACGGCTAGGCTTTCACATGTCTCGCCCAGAGAGGAATCATTACCCGTCGTGTCTGAACCGAGTGGCGCGTCAAACTTTATTCACGATCTCGTGGTCGCCGATCATGCAGCCGGCAAGCATGACGGTCGGGTGGTCACGCGTTTCCCGCCTGAACCGAACGGCTATCTCCATATCGGGCACGCAAAATCTATCTGTTTGAATTTCGGCTTGGCACATGACATCTCTGGTGGCATCTGCCACCTGCGATTCGACGATACCAATCCGACCACCGAAGATCCTGAATATGTCAATGCAATCCAGGCTGACCTCAAGTGGCTGGGGTTTGACTGGCAGGAGAAGATGTTTTTTGCCTCGGATTATTTCGAGCAATTGTACAGTTTTGCCGTCAAGCTGATTCATAAGGGGAAAGCCTATGTCGACAATCTAACGCCCGAGGAAATGCGTGTCTATCGCGGCACACTGAGTCAGCCGGGAAAGAATAGCCCTTCTCGCGATCATTCCATCGAGGACAATCTCGGCCTCTTTCAACGTATGCGAGCCGGAGAATTCCCCGATGGATCCTATGTCCTTCGAGCCAAGATCGACATGGCATCGCCCAATATTAATCTTCGCGACCCGGTCCTCTATCGCATCAGGCACGCGAGGCACTATCGAACAGGGAACAGCTGGTGTTTGTATCCTGCCTACGATTATGCGCATCCCCTTTCGGATGCCCTTGAGGGAGTCACTCATTCAATCTGCACCTTGGAATTCGAAGATCATCGGCCTCTCTACGATTGGGTCGTCGAGCAGGCTGAAGCGCCGCACCGACCGCAGCAGATCGAATTTGCTCGTTTAAACCTGACCTATACCGTCATGAGCAAACGGAAGCTGCTCGAGTTGGTTGAAAAGAAATTGGTGAGCGGGTGGGATGACCCACGTCTGCCGACGATCAAAGGCCTGCGACGACGCGGGTATACCCCCGAGGCGATTCGGGCCTTCTGCGACCATATCGGCATAGGCAAGCGTGAGGCCATCGTCGAGATGCAGCTGCTCGAACATTTTGTTCGCGAAGATCTGAACAAGCGATCGCCGCGAGTGATGGCCGTATTGCGCCCGCTCAAAGTCATTCTCGACAACTATCCAGAGGATCAGGCCGAAGAATTGGAAGCCGTCAACAATCCGGAAGATTCGTCTGCCGGGACGAGGAACGTGCCCTTTTCACGCGTTCTCTATATTGAACAAGACGATTTCCGCGAAGATCCGCCTAAACAGTTTTTCCGCCTCGCCCCGGGGCGCGAAGTGCGGCTCCGGTATGCCTATATCATCAAATGTGTCGGAGTGACTAAGGATCCAATAACCGGAGAGGTCACTGAGCTCCATTGTATTTACGACTCCACAACCAAAAGTGGCGCCTCGCAGGAGCAACGCAAGGTTAAGGCCACTATCCACTGGGTGTCTTTGGCCCATGCTGTGAATGCCGAAGTCCGTCTCTACCATCCCTTGCTGATAGCGGATCTGGCAAAGGTACCGTCAGAACACGATTGGACAACCTACCTCAATCCCAACTCGCTGGAGCGAGTCACGGGTTGCAAGGTTGAGCCCAGTTTGCGACAGGCAGTGGAGGGCACTCGATACCAATTCGAGCGTCTGGGATATTTCTGTACCGACCCAGATTCAGCTTCCGGCACGCTGACATTCAATCGTACCGTGTCACTCAAAGATGCTTGGGCCAAGATCGACCCCCCCCGGCCAGTCAAATAATACATCGGTCGTTTGCCCTCCCGTTCGCAAGAACGCTCCAAAACCTCCCCCTCACTTTCCGATCGGTTGCGTCATTCTGTACAGATTCGGAATCCCTGCTAGGCTTACATAGTGGCAACAACTAGTGACAGGAGATGTTCTACCGTGACAACCATCATCAAGATGACGTTCAAGCCGTTCGCACAGCTATTGTTCGTCTCCTTAATGGTGGCGGGACTGGCCATTGCGTCTCCTTCGTCGGCCGCTCTCACGGCCAATAAGACTGAATCGAGCCCGACCGACGCAGTGAAGGGTGCGATTACCGACCTCATGCAAGTTCTCGAAGACGAAACGTTGAAGCAACCGGGCCAGGCCGCGAAGCGTCGGCATAAAATTGAAGCAGTCATCAAAGATCGCATGGACTATGAGGAGATGGCGAGACGGGCATTGGGTGCTCCCTTCTCCAGGCTTTCCCCTCGGGATCAGCACGAATTCGTGGATCTTTTTGTACAGCTGCTTCGTGACGCGTTTGCGGGTCGCATCGCCGAGCAATCCGATGAACAGGTGATATTCCTGGGGGAATTCCGGGATGATGCCTTTGCAGAAGTCAAAGCGCGGATGCAGGGGAGAAAAATCGACACGCCGGTCGATTTTCGCCTCATTCGCCATACGCACGAATGGCGGGTCTACGATGTGCTCATCGACGGCGCCAGCATCGTGAGCAATTATCACGCACAATTCACCAGTATCATTCGTGACGTCTCGTATGTTGGGCTAGTCAAGAAGATGAAACAGAAAGCGATCGCCGTTAAGTTCTTCGAAAATTCTCCATTACCGTAACCCTCCCCCAGGTCCAACAGTGAGACGGTTTCATATTTCATTTTGCCGTTGCGCAGGATTTGCTAGACTACGGCATAACGAGAAACTCCAAGGCGGAAGGAGGATCGTATGATTGAGTGTCGAGAATATACGCGAACCCCAGTTGACATGCTGGTCTCCTTCTCCGACACCAATACAACAGACATGCGCGAAGGTACGATGTTCGATCTGTCGGCCAGAGGATGCGCTGTTACCAGCATGTCATCGGTTCAGCCAGGTTCAGCGGTGAGGATCCTCATCAAGGCGACCGGGCTTGGTTCTCCCATTACGATTGAGGCCGCCGCAGTTCGTTGGAGTGGGGGCGGTGAGTTCGGAGTCGAATTCCTGGGCCTTTCCGAGATCGACCAGCGCCGTTTGGACCGATTACTGCAGACCACCACGGATTCGACCCAGTCGAATTAACCCTTGTCATTTTTTTGAGTTGGCATAGTAAAATGCCCGCATGACCTGCCCCCTCTGTCGGCAGCCCAGTATTTGGGAAGGTAATCCCTGGCGCCCCTTTTGCTCCGAACGGTGTCAAATGACCGACCTCGGTGCCTGGGCGATGGAATGGTATCGGATACCGGGCCCCACTCTTACATTGGACATTTCTCCTTCTGACTCGTCGGAAAGCGATGACGACGAGGCGACACAGCAAACGGATAAGCTCTAATAATCCAGGGCAGACACCTCGCTTTTCCCAAGGACCTAACCAGCATTCCTATCGAACGATTCCACTCGCAGCATGCAATAATGACTGCGCAAGAGGCCGATTGATCCCAGCCTGACTTTACGTTTCGGAGTTGGCAAGCCCACGGGCATCTTGATATGGTCATGGTTCGATAGGCCATCTCACACACAAGGAGACCGAACCATGTTGGCGACCCGAGGCTATGCCGCGATGACTGCTAAGGCTGCCCTGCAACCCTTCTCGTTCGAGCGCCGCAAGGTCGGTCCTCAGGATGTGCTCATTACCATCACCCACTGCGGAATTTGCCACTCAGATATTCATCAAGCCCGTGATGAATGGGGCGGATCGATTTTCCCCATGGTACCGGGACATGAAATCGTCGGCACTGTGGCGCAAGTTGGGTCTGGGGTGAAACACTTCAAGACGAACGACCGCGTTGGCGTCGGCTGTTTTGTAGACTCCTGCCGATCTTGCCCAGCCTGCCGGGAAGGATCGGAGCAGTATTGCGAAGCCGGTATGCTGCTTACCTATAGCGGTCGGGGAAAAGATGGTCAGCCTACACAGGGCGGCTATTCCGCTCAGATTGTGGTGGACGAGAATTACGTGCTGCGGATTCCCTCAGCCCTATCGTCTGCAGGAGCAGCCCCACTCTTATGCGCAGGCATCACGACCTACTCCCCGCTTCGTCATTGGGGTGTTGGGAAATATCACAAGCTGGCAGTGGTAGGCTTGGGCGGGCTTGGCCATATAGCCGTCAAGATTGCCAGGGCGATGGGTACGGAGGTCACGGTCCTCAGTACATCAGAGCTGAAGCGAGATGATGCGAAACGCTTAGGTGCCGGCGATTTTGCTCTCACATCGCTGCCAGAGACGTTTACCAGACTGCAGCGGCGCTTTGATTTTATCCTCGATACCGTATCTGCCCCCCACAACTATAACGATTATGTGAATCTGCTCAAAACCGACGGGACCATGATTCTGGTTGGTGTGCCGGACAAGCCGACGCTACTGGAACCGTTCCCGCTCATTCTACATCGCCGCCGTATCGCCGGGTCGGTGATCGGGGGCATTCGTGAAACCCAAGCGATGCTCGATTTCTGCGCCACACACAGCATCGAATCCGATATTGAAGTGATTCCGATCCAACAAGTGAACGAAGCCTATGAGCGAGTACTCAAGGGCGATGTGCGGTTTCGGTTTGTCATCGATCTGGGATCACTGAAGTAACAATCGCGGGTGTCGGAGGAAAGTGGCTGGGGGACTAGGAATCGAACCTAGGTAGCCGGCTCCAAAGGCCGGCGTCCTACCGCTAGACGATCCCCCAGCGCGGTACGAAAGCGAATGGTAGATCTACAGACAGGATGGAAATTATTTGGCTGGGGGACTAGGAATCGAACCTAGGTAGTCAGATCCAGAGACTGACGTCCTACCGCTAGACGATCCCCCAACCGACCCCCACAGTAATATAGAGGTCTCGGATTCGTCAAGATCGGTGCGGTTGGAGGATAAGCTGTTTCACGCACGGCAGGCCCGTTCGATCCCCTGGCCCAGCCTGAATAGAGTCCGATCCCGTCCCAGGGCCTCCATCACTTCGAACAGACCAGGGCTGGCCGTGCGACCGGTGAGGGCCACGCGAACCGGCTGCGCCAGCTGGCCCATTTTCATTCCCTCTTCTTTAACCAGCTGCTTGAAGGCCTCTTCCCACTGTTCTTTCGAAAAGGCAGGAAAGGCCTCGAAGCAAGCGAGTAATTTACCGAGGGTCGGCGCAATGGCCGGAGTCAAAAACTTCTTCGCTGCTTCTTCGTCGAACGTCACAACCTGTCCCAAATACGGCCGCACCCAATCGACCATCTCCATGAGTGTTTTCGCCCGTTCCTTCACGAGGACGACGAGTTGCGCGAGCTGACCGGTCGAGATAGCCCGGGTTTCTTCTGTGCACCCTGCCGCCTCCAACAGAGGCCGCAGCGCCTGAGCAATCTGTGCTGGCGGACTGACCTTGATATATTCCGCGTTGATCCATAGGAGCTTCTCGGGATTGAACACAGCCGGGGACGTTTGAACGTTCTTCCATGAAAACTTTTCGATCAGTTCCTGTCGGGTGAAAAGCTCCTGGTCTCCATGTGACCAGCCCAGCCGAACGAGATAGTTCACCATCGCCTCCGGCAGGTACCCCATCTCTTTATAGGCCATGATGGAGGTGGCTCCATGCCGCTTTGAAAGGCGTGTCTTGTCCGAGCCCAGAATCATGGGCAAATGTCCGAACTGAGGGACTGAGAATCCAAGCGCTTGGAAGATCGGAATCTGCCGTGGTGTGTTGGTCAGATGATCGTCTCCCCGCACCACATGGGTAATGTTCATCAGCGCATCGTCAATAACCACTGAAAAGTTGTATGTCGGGTAGCCGTTCGACCGGAGAATGATCAGATCGTCCTGCACGGTATTGTCGAACACGATTCTGCCTTTGATGAGGTCGTCGACTACCGTTTCTCCCTCTTGCGGAGCCTTGAAGCGCAGTGCCGCATCGCCGGTAGGATTTGTGATGCCGCGATCCCGGCAACGTCCATCATATTTCGGGGACAGTCCCTTGGCCTCGGCTTCCTTGCGCCGCGCGTCGAGCTCTTCGGCTTTGCATGCGCACCAATAGGCTTGCCCCTTCGCGAGAAGCTGCATGGCATGGCTTCGATAGAGGTCCATGCGCTCGGTCTGGCGGAAAGGGCCCTCGTCCCAATCGAGCCCGACCCACTTCATTCCCTCTATGATGGCTTGGATGGATTCTTCGGTAGAACGGCTCTGGTCCGTGTCTTCTATACGGAGGACAAACACTCCATTCTGTTGGCGGGCAAAGAGCCAGTTGAAGAGCGCTGTGCGGACACCGCCGATGTGGAGCAGCCCGGTTGGACTAGGGGCGAATCTGACCCTAACTTGACTCATACGCGAGACCTTGTGTCATGGGATAAATGGCCGGTATCTATAGCATGGGCTGAAAAGTATTGTACAGATTCGCTTGTTATGCGCCTTTTATCTGGACCGACCATCTGGTAAGAGAATGAGTAGGAGTTCGTTATGGCAGAAACCACCCAACCGGCTACGGTCCTCTCAATCACGGATGTTACTCCCCAAGTTCGCCAACTGATTGTGCTACCAAAGCATCAGCGGATCCTATTTCAACCAGGTCAATGGGTTTCATTGGAACTTCCTGTCGGTCCCAGGCCCCCACTCAACCGGGCCTATTCCTTCGCGACACCAGGCACTGCCTCAGGTGAGCTCACTCTAGTATTCGATCGAGTAGTGGGAGGCATGGGATCCAGCTACCTCTATCAGCTCAGACCAGGTGACGAGATTCAATTGTCCGGACCCTATGGAAGCTTTACGATTCCACAACAGCTCGATGGGGAACTATTGTGTATCGCCCGTTTTACCGGCTTGGTGCCGATCCGCTGCATGTTGAAAGCATTGTATGCGCAGAGACAGACTGGTTCTGTGCTACTGATTGCAGTGGCCCCTGCGGAAGATGAGCTTCTTTTTCATCACGAATTGCTGACGCTGGCAGTCACTCGTCCGGGGTTTCGCTACTTGCCATTGGTGGCGGCCGGCGGTGAGCAGCAAGCAGTCGATCTCACGCTTTCGATACTCGAACCATTGGTCAAGAGTACGCCGAAAGCAATCCCGATGCTCTGTGGAACAAAAGGGTTCGTACGGCCGTTACGAGCGTACTTTGTCCAGGTAGGTTATGACCGAAAGGAGGTGAAGACCGAGACCTATGACTAAAGAAATTCGGTGGTCAATGGCCGCTGGAAAGAAATCGATCCGGTCCGTTCTGGCTCACGATTGACGAATGACGCTTGACCGGAGACCTATTTTCCTCAGTGGCCTTCCTTGACGAGATTTTTGTTGATCGCTGGGATCTCTACCACAATATTCTTTGTCCCGTTCGGCACACATTGGCAAGCCAGACGCGACTGCAACGTGGTGATCGGCGCTTCCTCCAGCTGATCATATTCATCGTCCGTACCTTCGTTGCAGCTCTCCAGACCCTGTTTCACGATGACATGGCAGGTTGAACAGGCGCAGACACCTCCGCAAACGTGCTCCAGGGCTACCCCATTGCCCATCGCGACATCCAGGAGACTCCCTGGGAGCCCAGTCGGACCGTAGGGAATCTTGGTTGGGTCGACTTCAACCTTTGTCACCATGCCACCAGGGGCTATAAAGGTTACGGTATAAGCGACCTGAGGAAGCTCATAATCCGTTTTTTCAATATAGGGATTAGTTCCACCCATCGATCTGTTCCTTTCACTCCCTGCTACGGCTTTATTTCTTGCTGTTGACAGCTTTGAAACTTGCGTGTTACCCTTAGTCCGACCTTATTGATCGGAGATCATTATAGTCTCCGACCCAAGTGATCGGCAATAGCAATGTTAAAGATTTCAAAAAAAGCAGATTATGCCCTCATGGCCCTACAGCACATCGCTGCAGTCCAATTTGGCGAGTTGACACCCGGGCGCGTAGTGAATACCAAGGAGATCGCGGAGGAATATAATATCCCCCTCGAGCTGCTGGCCAAGGTGCTCCAGACCCTTGCCAAGAACTCATTGATTGAGAGTCACAACGGTCCCAAGGGCGGATATGTCCTGGCCCGCCGCGCGCACCAAATTACGATCGCGCAGATCCTCGAAAGCATCGAGGGCCCCCTAGGTATTACCGATTGCTCCCACGAGAAGGACGGAGAGTTCTGCATGCAGCGGGAAAATTGCCATATCCGCACACCGCTCTTGAAAGTTCAGGACAGCATCGCCCAATTACTCAATAACATGACCCTGCAAGACATGATGGGTGGCACACCCCTCATTACGATTCAGTCCCCTGCGGCACAAGGAGTTGAACGATGAAACTGCCGATTTTCTTGGACAACCATTCCACGACACCGATGGATCCACGCGTATTGGAGACCATGCTTCCCTACTTCGTCGAGAAATTTGGAAACGCGGCCAGCCGTAACCATGCTTTTGGTTGGGCAGCGGAAGAAGCTGTAGAACAGGCCAGAAAGCAGATCGCAAAACTGATCAAAGCCGATCCGAAAGAGATTGTCTTCACAAGCGGCGCCACTGAATCGGACAATCTTGCGATCAAGGGTGTGCTGGAAATGTACAAGGAGAAGGGCGATCACATTATTACGTCGTCCACTGAACACCGCGCCGTGCTCGATACCGTCAAATCGTTAGAGGGGAAAGGCAAAGCGGCAGTCACCTATCTCTCTGTCGATAAATTCGGGATGGTGAATCCCGAGGATGTGCGGAAAGCCATTACAGAGAAGACGATCCTTATCTCTGTCATGCTGGCGAACAATGAAATCGGCACGATCAACCCCGTCAAAGAGATCGGAAAAATCGCCAAGGAGAAGGGTATCCTCTTCCATTGTGATGCGACGCAAGGTGTTGGGAAAATTCCTGTCGATGTCCAAGAGATGGGCATCGACCTGATGTCGTTCTCGGCTCATAAGATCTATGGCCCCAAGGGGGTTGGCGCGCTCTACGTGAGAAAGAAGAATCCGAGGGTTCGTATCGCGTCGCAAATGGATGGTGGCGGACATGAGCGCGGTATGCGCTCCGGCACGCTTCCGGTGCCCTTGATCGTGGGATTCGGCAAGGCCTGCGAACTCTGCGAGCAGGAGATGGCCAAAGACACTACGCGGTTGATTGCGATGCGCGATCGGCTGGAGGCCAGTATCATGAAGGCTCTGGAAGAAAGCTATCTGAACGGCCATCCGACCAATCGTCTCCCCGGCAACCTCAATATCTCCTTTGCTTATGTGGAAGGCGAGTCGTTGCTGATGGGTATGAAGGATATCGCTCTCTCATCCGGTTCGGCCTGTACCTCCGCCACATTGGAGCCCTCGTATGTCCTCCGTGCATTGGGGGTCGGGACGGAATTGGCGCACTCCTCGATCCGATTCGGTCTGGGCCGTTTCAACACAGACGATGAGATTGATTACACCATCAAGAAGGTCATTGAGATCGTTACAAAATTACGCGAGATGTCCCCGTTGTACGAGATGGCAAAAGAAGGCGTCGATTTGAAATCAGTTCAATGGGCTGCCCACTAACGGCAATTGTAAATTATAAATTTCGGAGGTGACCATGGCCTACAGTGATAAAGTCGTCGATCATTTCAATAACCCCCGCAACATGGGGAGCTTCAAGAAGGACGAGGAAGGTGTCGGCACCGGCATGGTCGGGGCTCCGGAGTGCGGCGACGTGATGAAGCTCCAGATCAAGGTACAAAACGACATGATCGTGGACGCAAAGTTTAAAACCTTCGGTTGCGGGTCTGCAATCGCCAGCTCGAGCCTCGCCACCGAATGGCTGAAGGGCAAGACAATCGAAGAGGCTCAAAAGATCAAGAACACCGATATCGTGCAGGAACTCAATCTGCCGCCCGTGAAGATCCATTGCTCCGTGCTCGCCGAAGATGCAATCAAGGCTGCTCTTGCGGACTACCAGAAGAAAGCCGATGGAGCACTGGTCGACGCGAAGTAACGTCACAAAGGGAGTGCGCGATGGACACGACAAACGCAGAAGTTCAAGCTCCAGTGATTACGCTCAGCGAGGCGGCGCTGAAAGAAGTGAAGCGCCTCATCAACGTGCAGGGCCTCACAGAAGGGGGGCTCCGCCTCGGCGTGAAGGGTGGCGGCTGCTCAGGCCTCAGTTACACGATTAACTTCGATGAAAAGATCGGTCAGCACGACCAGATTCATGACTTCGATGGGGTGAAAGTCATTGTCGATGCCAAGAGCGCCATTTATCTGCAAGGCACGCAGTTGGACTTCCAGAAAGACCTGATGGGTGGAAACTTCAAATTCGTCAATCCGAATGCCGACAAGACCTGCGGCTGCGGGGAGTCGTTCTCGGCCTAAATAAGTGTCAGTAACGCACAGGATCCCACGGGCATGGCAGGCCGCCATGCCCGTGCTGTCAGAGGAGTCCCATGGATCACCAACACAACCACAGCACCGGCAGTCCACGTGAGCTACCGATGGCTCGCAGCATGTGCTGGCACTGTCAGTCTGAGGTATCCGGCGAATATTTCTGTGAGCGATGCGTCAAGGTCCAGCCGGTGTCGAAAGAGCTCGATTATTTCACCTGCATGGGCTTCCCCCGTCGCCTCACGATCGATCCGCGTCAACTGGAAACTAAGTTCTACGAACTGAGCCGCGCGTTCCACCCGGATTTTTTTCAGAACAAGAGCGCGGAAGAACAGAGCATCAGCCTCGGCAATTCAGCAATGTTGAATACCGCCTACCGCACGCTTCGCGATCCCATTCAACGGGCCGAGTATCTGCTCGATCTGGAAGCCGGCGCCGTGAAAAACATTCGGACTTCACCCCCGGCTGACCTGTTCGAAGAAATCCTCGAACTTCAAGACACGCTGGACGAGTACCGCGCTGCCGATCGTGCCTCAGACGCTTCCGCTACACTCTGTTCCAAGCTTCAGACGGAACGCACGATGCTCGAACGACGCCAGCAGGACATGGAAACCGCATTACAACAGCTCTTCGCACAATGGGACGCTCTTCAAGACCGCGGTGAAGCGACGGACCAAGCCCGCGCCGAACGAGATCGGATTCTCAAGCACATGCGGGACATTTTGTCGAACCGTACCTACGTGAAGAACATCGTCAACGACCTCGTCGCCACCATCTCCTAAACACTATGGCCCGTATCGTCGGAATCGATCTCGGCACGACCAATTCATTGGTTGCCTATATGGACAAGGGAACCCCGCGCGTGATCGCGGGGCGGAACGAGCGCAATATGGTGCCCTCCGTCGTGGCCATGACCGATAACGGCCTCATCGTCGGCGATCCAGCCAAAGAGCATCTGACCCGCAATCCAGCCCGCACGGTCTATTCTGTGAAGCGATTTATGGGAAAGAGTCTGGAGGACGTACAGGGCGAATTGACCTATTTCCCCTATACATTAACGGAACAGGGCGGGGTGATCCGATTCAAACTGGGCGAGAAAACCTATTCGCCACCGCAGATTTCAGCCATGATTCTCAAAGAGCTGAAACTCAGGGCTGAAACGCACTTAGGTGAGAGTATCACCAAGGCCGTCATTACCGTCCCGGCTTATTTCAACGACAGCCAACGACAAGCCACGAAAGACGCCGGCATGATCGCCGGTCTTGAGGTGCTGCGGATCATCAATGAACCGACGGCTGCCTCGCTCGCCTATGGGCTTCAAGAAAAGACTCAAGGCACAATCGCCGTCTACGATCTTGGAGGCGGTACCTTCGACATTTCGATTCTGAAGCTTAAAGACGGAATTTTCGAAGTTTTGGCCACCAATGGCGACACCCATTTGGGCGGCGATGACATTGACCGGCTGATTGCTGATCTGCTCATAGAAGAAGTTCGCGAACGATATGGGCTCGATCTCCACGCCTATCCCGACCATATGCAGGCTGTCCGCTTGGAAGCCGAACGTGCAAAGGTTCAACTTTCCGATGTGCTGAAAACGACGGCAACTCTCGACCTGCCGGATGGTAAAGGTAAATTTAGCAGAGAGCTGACGAGAGATCAGATCGAATCCCTGACGATGGGCCTGATCGAACGCACGTTGGCTCCCTGTCGCAAAGCGCTCAAGGATGCTGAGCTCACTCCCGAGCACATCGATGAAGTGGTGCTTGTCGGCGGGTCCACACGCATGCCGCTTGTTCGGCAACGTGTTCGGGAGCTGTTCGGGAAGACCCCGCACTGCGAACTGAATCCAGACGAAGTGGTGGCCCTCGGCGCGGCCGTGCAGGCCGATATTCTGAGCGGCGGCACCACCGACATGCTGCTGCTGGATGTCACCCCGTTATCGCTCGGCATCGAAACGATGGGTGGTGTGATGAGCAGCGTGATCCGGCGCAATACGACCATCCCAGCCGGCGCAAAAGAGATGTTCACAACTTACGTGGACGGCCAGACCGGTGTGGACATTCACATTCTTCAAGGCGAGCGCGAGCTAGCGAAAGACAACCGAAGTCTGGCGCGATTCAGACTCAAGGTGCCGCCCTTGCCCGCCGGTGTGCCGCGGATCGAAGTCACGTTCTTGATCGACGCAAACGGCATTCTCAACGTACTGGCGAAGGACATGCGGACAGGACAAAGCCAGTCTATCGAGGTCAAGCCGTCCTATGGTTTGTCAGACAGTGAAGTAGAGCAAATGATCGAAGATTCATTCAAGTTTGCCGCAGACGATGTCTCCGCCCGCAAATTGATCGAAGCGCGCCTGGATGCCGGTGCATTGATTACGACGACAGAGAAATCCCTTCTTGAGGGAGGCCATCTCATCGCACCAGAAGACATCGCCGTTACTCGGACAGCGCTGTCAGCCTTGTCCGTAGCCAAGGACGGCACAGATCCGCGCACTATCCGTGCGCGCATCGCAGACCTCGAACAGGCCACAAAGTCGCTGACCGTCGCGCTCTTGAACGATTCGCTTACGAAGGGGCTACAGGGGAAAAAGGTCTCTGAGGTCACATAGCGACGATTCCGTACCGATGTTATGGTCGACTTACGACGGAACATGAGGAGTGGATATGGATCTGAAATGGCAGGATACTGAAGATATTGCGATCCGTTTAGTCGAAGAACATCCGGAGACAGATCCACTCACCGTCCGATTCACCGACATGCATGCCTGGATCGTCTCACTTCCTGACTTCAAAGACGATCCGAAAAAATCAAATGAGAAGATTCTCGAGGCGATCCAGATGGCCTGGCACGAAGAATATCAAGACTCAAAGTCCTAACCCGCTGGATTTTCCCTTCCTCCAAGTATTACTCAGACATCGGAAGACAGTCTTGCCCTGATTGAATGACCACCGACCGCCAGTAGTTTTCCACGCCCACCGCCGTAACCCATTGTAATGAAATTGTAATTAAGTGTGACTCGACATGATGGGCGAGGACGGCTCTTTCACAAAGGATCCAGTCCCCCTTCCTTTGGGGCATTGTGGAAAAGAGAGAAGTCGGGATAAATAAGGCTAACTTCTCAACTGAACTGGAGCCTTTCCGATGTCCAATGTCTTGAATTTAAGCGCGCATACGAGCGACGAAGAATTGCAGCACCTCACGAACCTCCTGCTCTATCATTTCGTTGAGCAATCAGGTGGGCAAATTCAATTCAGGCTGGAAGATGCCCAGCGTGTCCGACAGAGCCTTGCCACCAAGATGGTGCAAATGCATGTGGGAGATGAGGTGCGATTACGCATCATCGATCGCTTGCCGGAGCTACAGTAGAGTTCAGTTTTCCTATTCAAGCATTGCCTCTCACCCTTCCCAACACTCGAAATTCTTCTTGCCTCTGGCCGTAGACTATCTGCCGATAACAACAGGGCTGGATACATACTGGTCATTGCAGTAGACTCCCGATCCAGTGGAGGAAGCGATGGAATCAGCGAGAAATTTCATGATTTCAAACTAGGGTTGAGTGCTGGCGTCAACATGGATAGGACACTCACGTTGTGCAACTGACACGATTTTACGGTTTTACCCTGGTGTTGGCTTGGATCGACTGTCTGCGAACCAAACGATAATGTGGTCCTGGGCAAAGGGATCGAATAGATAACCTCAATGCTCCACATCTCCTCCCACGTCACCATTCCCGATTCTGAAATCGATATCCATGCGATGCGGTCGCAGGGCGCCGGCGGGCAGAACGTGAACAAGGTCTCGTCCGCCATTCATTTGCAGTTCGATATTGTTGCCTCGTCGTTGCCGCCGTTTTACAAGGAAGAGCTGTTGAAATTGAAGGACCATCGCATCTCTGAAGGGGGTGTGATCACTATCAAGGCCCAGCAGTATCGAAGTCAGGAGCAGAATCGAGAGGATGCGCTCACTCGGCTGACCGAGCTCATTCAGAGCGTGGCGATCCCTCGCAAGAAGCGCAGGGCCACGAAACCGACGAAGGGGTCGAAGGAGCGGAGGCTGGAGGGCAAGACCAAACGCGGGAAACTAAAATCCCTTCGGCGCACAATCGAGTGATGCTAGGCGCCAAGGGTGATTCTAAGAATAGATCCGCACGCCTGCTTTCACAAGCCTAAGACCTACTGCCCCTGCCAGAAGCAGACCGGGCCTATCGCGCTTTGGCCTCGCGTTTCACCGGGCTTTCAGCTGGCTGTGGGCCGGCGATAAAGGGATAGACGACGCCTGCGATTGCTGCGCCCAGGATGGGCGCCACCCAGAAGAGCCAGAGTTGTTGCAGGGCCCAGCCGTCGGCAAAGACGGCAGTGGCTGCGCTACGAGCAGGGTTGAGGGAGAGATTAGTCACGGGGATCCCAGCCCAATTGATGAGGGCCACGGCAAGACCGATGGCCAGAGGCGCGAAGCCCTTCGGTGCCCGGCTGTCCGTAGATCCTAGAATGATGATGAGGAAAAAAAAGGCAAAAACTGTTTCCATGCAGAAGCCGGCTAAGAGCGAATAGCCTCCAGGAGAATGTTCGCCGTAGCCGTTGGAGGCGAAACCACCGGGGACGAAGCCGGCCTTCCCACTAGCGATGAGATAGAGAGCTCCGGCGCCGAGGATACCGCCGATCACTTGGGCGGCAATGTAGCCGGGTACCTCGTGCGCAGGGAATCGTTTGCTGACCATGAGGCCCACGGTGACAGCAGGGTTGATATGGCAGCCCGAGATATGGCCAATGGCGTACACTATCGTGACCACGGCCACCCCGAAGGCGAAGGCGATCCCAATGACTCCGATGCCGAGTCCGGGAACACCGGCGCTCAGGAGCGCGCTTCCGCAACCGGCGAACACCAACCAGAACGTGCCGAGCGCTTCGGCGGCGAGTCGTTGTCCCATCGTATCCTCCGAAAATTATCTGCCTACCCCGTACTATGCCCTCGCGATACATAAAAGTGCAAGTTGCTTTTGGACGAGAGCTGCAACCACTAAACGGAGTTATTCGAGGCTGCCAAGTTGGATCAAACGGAGTAGAATGTCGCCTCGAATAGAAGCCTGAGATGGAGGAGAGGATCAAGGATGAAAGAGTATCACGTGAAACCAGGCAGGCAACTCAACTTGGATAAATATGATCCTGACGGTACCAATGACTACAAAAAGACCGACCAAGGCAAAGAGAAGGCTAAGGCGATCACGGCAGAATTGACCAGCCGGCTTGGCGAACTCCAAGAGCGGCTCTATGCCGACGGAACTCGATCGCTGCTCATCGTGTTGCAGGGGATGGATACTAGCGGTAAGGACGGGACGATTAAGAGCGTGATGTCCGGTGTGAATCCGCAGGGCTGTAAGGTTGTGTCATTCAAAGCGCCGTCGTCGGAGGAGCTGAGCCACGATTTTTTGTGGCGCGTGCATCAAAAGGCGCCGGCGAAGGGCCAGATCGGAATCTTCAACCGATCGCATTATGAGGATGTGCTTATTACCCGCGTCCACGGGTGGGTATCGGACAAGATTGTGCGTCAACGGTTCGATCAGATCAAAGAGTTCGAGGAGTTGCTCTATGAGAACGGGACTACTGTGCTCAAGTTTTTTCTGCACATTTCAAAGGATGAACAGAAAGAGCGGCTGGAGGAACGGATTCGCGATCCGGAGAAGCGATGGAAGTTCAACGAAGGAGATCTTGAGGAACGGAAACTGTGGAAGAATTACATGAAGGCGTTCGAGGACGTTATGGCGGCCACGAGTACGGACCACGCGCCCTGGTATATCGTGCCGGCTAATCGGAAATGGTATCGCAATCTCGTGGTCGCCGATCGTATCGTTGATGTCTTGGAAGCCATGAAAATAAAGACACCGCCTGCCACCGCAGGGATCAATTTCGATACGTTAAAAATTGTGTAACGAGTCGGTCGCCGCATAAAAGGAAGCTTCCCTCTAATCCCCCCTAATCCCTCGCCGCAAGCCTCAACATCTGCGCCTGCAGCAGAAGAGGAGCCTGTCCGACAGTGCCTTCGAGACGAGGGCGAAGGAGGTGCGGCCAGTTGCGAGGCCACAAGCCTGGGAAAACAGGAGGCGTATTCGCTGGAATACGTTGAGGATTGTTTCGGGGCCGAGAACGACGCAGATGGCCGTAGATCATTCGCCGTAGTAGAACGGCCAATGTTGGACAGACCCCTGAGAAAGGCGGTTTCTTGACACCTTGGGCAGGGCTATATTAGCATGCGCATCCAGATCGATAGGCGCGTAGCTCAGGGGGAGAGCGCTACCTTGACACGGTAGAGGTCGACGGTTCAAGACCGTCCGCGCCTACCACCTAGCTGAGGGTATCCATTCGCCTCTGGCAGGCGGAGCGGTATTGTTGTTTCCAGTGCTTAGTTGATTGAGTGCATGTCATGAAAGTTACGCTCAAAAATGGCATCAGTCAGGATATGTCCGCCGGTCAGACTGTGGGGTCTGCCCTGGCGGCTCTCGGCGTGAAACTTGGCTCGAATATCCTGGCGGCGAAGGTGAACGGTCAGGCCGTGGATCTCTCAAGCGCCTTGACCGAAGATGCCGAGGTAAGCCCCCTGCTATTCGATAGTCCTGAGGGCCGTGAGGTCTATCGCCATAGCAGTACCCATATTATGGCGCAGGCTGTCAAAGAGGTTTTTCCTACCGCCCAGTTGACGATCGGTCCGGCCCTTGAGGATGGGTTCTTCTATGACTTTGCTTTTGAGCGGCCGTTTACTCCGGAAGATCTCGAGAAAATCGAAGCGAAAGCGAAGGACATCATCAAGCGCGCTCACCCTGTAAAGCGTGCAGAATTGTCGAAGCACGATGCGGTGAAATTTTTCGAAGCTCGCGGCGAAGCCTATAAGGTTGAGCTGATTCAAGGGTTGGCTGACGGGCAGACTATTTCAGTGTATAGCCAGGGAGAGTTCACCGACCTCTGTCGCGGTCCGCATCTGCCGACGACCGGCCATGTCGGAGCCTTCAAGCTCTTGAACACGGCCGGAGCCTACTGGCGCGGCGACGAACGCAATCCCATGCTGCAGCGGATCTATGGGACATCGTTCCCGACCCAAGCGGAGCTTGACGCGCATCTGGCTCGCTTAGAAGAGATTAAGCGGCGCGACCACCGAAAGGTCGGTAAGGAGCTGGACTTGATCTCGACCCAGGATGAAATCGGCCCAGGTCTGGTCCTCTGGCATCCCAAGGGCGCAACGATTCGGTTATTGATCGAGAATTTTTGGCGCGACCAGCATATTCAAAACGGGTATGAGCTGGTGTATTCCCCCCACATCGCACGATTAGACCTCTGGAAAACCAGCGGCCATGTCGACTATTACCGCGACAATATGTTCGCTCCCATGAAGGTCGAAAACAGCGAGTACCAGCTCAAGCCGATGAATTGCCCGTTCCACATCATGATCTACAAGTCGCATCTGCGCAGTTACCGAGACCTCCCTATCCGCTATGGCGAACTAGGAACGGTCTATCGGTACGAACGGACAGGTGTCCTACACGGTTTGCTGAGGGTTCGCGGCTTTACCCAAGACGACGCGCACCTATTTTGCCGTCCGGATCAGATTGAAGCCGAAGTCAGCCAGGTTCTCGATTTCACGTTCTTTATTCTCGGCACTTTCGGGTTTACCGAATTTGAAGTCTACCTGTCGACCAAGCCGGAAAAGTCCGTCGGCTCGGAAGAGCGGTGGGCCCAAGCCACCAGCGCGCTCGAATCGGCGCTGAAGGGACGTGGAGTGGCCTATCAGATCGATCCGGGCGAAGGTGTTTTCTACGGACCCAAGATCGACATCAAAATCAAGGATGCGCTGGGTCGTTCCTGGCAATGTTCGACCATTCAAGTCGATTTCAATAATCCTGAACGGTTCGAATTAGGGTATATTGGGGAAGACGGCAAGGTTCACCAGCCGATCATGATCCATCGGGCCCTGATGGGGTCGATCGAGCGGTTTTTCGGCATTCTGATTGAGCATTTTGGTGGCGCCTTCCCAACTTGGCTTGCCCCGGTTCAGGCGACGGTCATGTCCATCACGGACAACCAGCGGCCCTATGTTGCTGAGGTTGTGGCCCAACTGAAGGCCGCGGGGTTTCGCGCTGAGGCAGACCTTCGAAATGAAAAAATCGGGCTCAAAATTCGTGAGGCGGAGAAGGCGAAGGTTCCATTTATGTTTGTGGTTGGAGACCGAGAAGTGCAGAGTGGGACTCTGGCAATACGGGGCCGGAGCGGAGCCAACCTCGGCAGCATGACCGTTGCGGGAGCGCTCGATTTGCTGCGCGCGGATATCAAGCCGGCAGTGCAGCAACATTTACTGACATAATAAGAGGTGTCCTATCGTCCCCAAACTACGAGTTAACCGGGAAATCAGAGTACGCGAAGTCCGGGTAATCGGTCCGGAGAGCGAACAGCTTGGCATCCTCCTCACGGCGGATGCATTCAAACAGGCGCAAGAAAATGGCTACGACCTCGTCGAGGTCGCGCCCACGTCAGTGCCTCCCGTATGCCGCATTATGGACTACGGGAAATACAAGTTCGAGCTGAGCAAAAAGGACCACCAGAATCGGCGCCATCAAAAGTCGACACAGGTGAAAGAAATCAAGTTGCGCCCTCGGACGGATAAGCACGACTTGGAGATCAAGATTCGACAGATCAAGGGATTTTTAGCCGACGGTAACAAAACCAAGGTTCTCTTAACGTACCGAGGCCGTGAGATGGCGAATCAAGAAATGGGCCGAACGCTCATGAACACGGTCATTGCAGAGCTAGGGGAGATCGGCACGATCGAGTACGCCCCTCGCATGGAAGGGCGGAGCTTGATCATGATCGTGGCGCCTAAGTAAGGAAGTCGGTTGGAAAGTTCTTAACCTAAGGAATCGTCCAGATGAAGAATCGAAAAATGAAATCGCATAGTGGAGCCAAGAAGCGGTTTAAGCGCACCGGCTCCGGGAAATTGGTCCGAAGGAAAGCAGGAAAACGCCATATCCTCACCAGCAAGACGCAGGATCGGAAGCGCCGATTAAGCGGCACGGTGCTCGTGGATAAGACCAAGACACAGGCGCTAGACCGCTTATTGCCTTATAGCTAAATGAGAGTGTCTGAATCGCGTTAACTAAAAGGAGTATTGACCCATGCCTCGCGCAAAAGGTGGACCCAAAACAAGACATCGGCGAAAAAAGCGGCTCAAATTAGCCAAAGGACAGTACGGTGGGAAGAGCCGGCTGTTTCGCACGGCAACAGAATCAGTCGATAAAGGTCAGGCTTACGCCTATACCGGGCGGAAAAATCGGAAACGAGACTTCCGTGTGTTGTGGATTGCGCGTATCAACGCGGCAGTTCGGGCGCATGGGCTGACCTATGGCAAGTTCATCAATGCCATGAAGAAGGCTAACATCCTGTTGGACCGAAAAGTTTTATCCGATATGGCCATCAAGGATGCTACCGGATTCGAGCAGCTGGTCGGTCTTGCCAAGCAGCAGCTCGTCCCTGCCGGAGCGTAAGCGCACGAAGCGTCGTTCGTGAAGCGTCAGAATCTGGAAACGAACGACGCTTCACGAGATACGCTTCACGGGTTTTGGGCGTGACGCCTGGCGTATGCCCTAAGACCGTTCTGCGAGTTCCGACAGATTGATTTCGAACGCGACTGCCGGGACACCGATCTGCCACCGCTCAAGAACTTCCGGGTGCAGCTCTCCGATCACACCGATCTGTTTCCCCTCGGATAGGATACCTCCGACTCGTCCGGTGAGAAACGACGGATGCTGGATCGGCTCCAGGCTATAGGCTTGGTTCACATAATAAAACAGCGTATCCAGGCAGGAGTGGGCCTCGGAGAAATGCGCATCGGCGTGGGCAATCATTCCGCCGAGCACCGTGATGGTGTGTGACCCTAGGGGTTGCAAGGGATCGCGTCGGGCCACTTCGCCGGCTTCGAAGATTCGATGGGGATAAAAAGCCCGGTTCGATGCAGCCTCCACGCGCAACAGCGACGGAAGCATCCATTGTCGAAGGGCAGAGAAGTTCTGAGACATCACATTATCCACCTCGACTAGTTGCCCCCACTCGGTCCCAGCCAATCGCATCGCATCGCGCAGATCCTGGGGCGATCCAAGAATATTGGAAATGATTTCTTGGAAACCCAAGCCGACCATGAGGGCCCTCATACGGTCGGAGACCTCTTCGATGCGTGACAGTCCTCCTACCGTAAACTGAGAAGGCATCACCGGTAAAAAGTCCCCGTACCCACGGCTAATCGCAACATCTTCGACCACATCCATCGCGTGCATAAGGTCTTGCCGATAGAACGGAAGCGTCACCGTCACACTCTTACCTTTTGTCGTGACCTCATAGCCATAGGCCGTGAGATCCTTCGCGACCTCATGGACGCCGAGCGCCTGCCCAAGGGCCTGTTCGATCGTGCCGATGGAAATCTTTCGTGACTTGTCGAGATCTTGCGGAGTGATCACCCCCAGGCCAAGGGCCGTTTTGTAGGGATACCGAACTTCAATTGGCTCAATAACTGCGCCACGATCGGCCAGATTGGCGGAGAAAATATTGAGGGTCAGGACGACCATAGAAAGGTCCGTGCCGGTCACCTCGACGAATAGCGCATCGTCTCCCACTCGTATTTCTCCTGCTTCACGACTATTGATGATCGGTGGAAAGGAGAGAGCTTGCCGGTTCGCGTCGCACAGGAAGGGTAGGTGATCGTGTCCTGCGAGAATTCCGCCGAACTCCAGCCCCTTGGGGTGGACCAGCAGCATCTCTCCAAGCGTCATGACCGTATCCATGCCCAGCGGCGTGAAAGACGCTTCGTCTGGCTTGACCAAGTCATAGGTGACAGGAAACTTGATCGCCTTGAGCCGATAGATGCCGATCGACACAGTCCGGCGTTTACGGCCGAACATCTCAGCGAGTTTCTCTTGCGTCTGGATCAGCTGCGCGAGGCCCTCCTGAGTCACGAGGTAGCCGGTTGCGGTGCAGGCCGCGACGTAGGGTCTAACGTTTTCCAAGCCGGGAGCCACGTGTAGTTGCTTGGGCGATTTCAATTTAGTCGTGAGAAAGTCGTACTTCGGGAGAACCCCCAGCCGTTTCACCCGAATCTGCCTGGCAATTCCTTCACAGCACCAGAGATCGGGACGATTGCTATCTTGAAGTTCAATGCGGAGTTCGCCTGTGTCGGGGTTCTGCCCCTTCAGCTCACCCTTCACGAGCATCAAGGAGTCTTCGAGTTGCTCCATGGTGATCGGTTGGGGAGGTTCTCCTGGCGTTGCGAGCAATCCCTCGAGATCCTGCTTGAAAATAGTAATCGTGGGCATGGGAACCTAAAACGAGCCTTTCGTGGAGCGAATCAGATCGAGGTTGTCGGTGAACAACTCGCGAATATCGTGAATACCGAGGGCCACCATCGCCATGCGGTCGAGTCCTAACCCCCAGGCGATCACGGGAACGGTTACGCCCAGTGGAAGGGTGACTTCCGGCCGGAACAGCCCGGCTCCGCCAAGCTCCATCCATCCAAGCTTCGGATGGCGCACGTGTAGCTCGACGGATGGCTCGGTGAAAGGAAAGTAGGCCGGGAGAAACTTCACTTCCTTCGCTTGCGCCACTTCACGCGCGAAGAGATTCAGCAGGCCGAGCAACGTGCGGAAGTTGATGTCTGTGCCGAGCACGATTCCTTCTACCTGGAAGAAATCGGTTGCATGCGTCGCATCCACCTGGTCGTAACGGAAGCAACGGGCGATAGAGAAGTACTTTCCCGGTACTGCCGGTTGCGAAGCCAATGTGTGGGCAGAGACAGCCGTCCCCTGGCTCCGCAAAACCAGCCGGCGCGCGCGCTCCGCGTCGAAGGGGTAGTTCCAACCGGTTGACCCGGTCTCGCCGCCATTGCGGTGAGCCTGTGCGACGTGGGACAAGAACGGTTCCTCAATCGATGAGGCATGGATCGGTTCCTTGACGAAGTAGACATCGTGGATGTCGCGCGCCGGATGGAACTGCGGCATGAAAAGGGCATCCATATTCCAAAATTCTGTTTCTACAAGCTGGCCCCGCATTTCCTGAAATCCCATGCTCACCAGTTGTGTCTTCACTCCATCGAGAAATTCACGATAGGGATGCCGTTTGCCTGGCGCAATTCGTGGCGCGCGAAGACTGATCGTATATTTACGGAAGCGCTTCGTTCGCCAGCTCCCGTCTTTTAACAGTTCAGGCGTCAGCTGGGAGACCTCTTCCGCAGTTCCTTGGCGAGAGAGTTGCTGGGCGGCTTCGATGCCGGACGGAGAAAGTTTGAGCGCTCTGGCTACCCGGTCGTCGATGCGAAAGGGTTCCCGCGCATTCCCTCGTTTGACGGCGTGATCGTGAATGACCTGCCGGTGTGTTTCGGAAAATGCCCGCAGCTCACGAGGCGCCCCATGAAGCTGTTGCAACAATCCCCTCATCGCTTCCGCTGTCTGGCTCGCCCGCCCGGTCGATTCGATACAGCCGCCTTGGATGATGAGGAGCGCGCCTTCTTTCTTGAGCCGTCCGATGGCGCCGCTCACATCGGCCGGCTCAAGTCCCTCTCGGACTTGAATGTCCTGAATGGTCAGTCGCTTGCCTGTTTTGGCCGCATCGCGAGCAGCGGATAACACCCGTTCGATCGGTGAGTATTTTTCAAAGTAAAGTTCACCGATTTTGGTGAGCGAGACAATCGGTGTCACGGTTTCAGTATCCACGTCCAGCAACGATTTGGCGAGCAACCATTCGACCGCCATGCTGAGCTGGGAGGGCTCTAACTTAGTGGATTGGAGGAGCTGTTCTGTCTGGAGCGTTGCGGAGTGCTTTGCCCCAAATGCCGACAGGACTTTGACTTCGAGGGGATGGAGGCTATCGATGAGGGAAGAAGTGTCCACCCGGAGGCCTATCGGTGAGCAGAGATGCGCTGTGGCGCAGTGGAAGAAGCGTAGCCGGCTGCGCGCATCGCAGCAATCGTTGCGGCATAATCTCGACTGGCGAAAATGGCCGACCCAGCGACCAATATATCGGCTCCCGCCGCCAGCACCTGCGCCGCATTGTCGATCTTGACGCCGCCGTCTACTTCGAGCAACGCGCGACTTCCGATCCGATCGATCATGGCGCGAGCGGAGGCAGTCTTCTGCAGACAGGATGGAATAAAGGTCTGGCCCCCGAAACCGGGATTGACCGACATAATAAGGACCAAATCGATATCCGGGAGAATCTCCTCAATCGTACTGAGCGAGGTGGCCGGATTGAGAGTCACTCCCGCCTTGACCCCATGCTCCTTGATCGACTGCACTGTGCGATGGAGATGTGGGCAGGCCTCTACGTGAACGGTGAGATAGTCCGCGCCAGCCTCGGCAAATTCTGCGATGAAGGCGTCGGCGTTGGTGATCATGAGATGGACGTCGAGCGGCAGCTTCGTGACTTTTCTGAGGGCCGCCACAATTGGTGGACCGATGGTCAAATTGGGGACAAAATGTCCATCCATCACATCGATGTGCAGGAAGTCGGCCCCTGCTTTCTCCACCGCTGCCACTTCCTCTGCCAGCCTGGCAAAGTCAGCGGCTAAGATTGAGGGCGCAATAAGAACGGAACGTGCCATCACAAAACCTTCCTCAGCCGTGCGGCGTAGAATCCATCCATCGAGAACCGGTTAGCGATGGTTGAAAGAGCCCCTTGTTCCGTGACATATCCCTGTGCCGCAGATGGTAGCCAGGGAACGACAGACTCACGCTGAAACTCCCCATGGACACGACAGAATCGCTCGATCACGTCTTCATTTTCTTCCGGTTCCGTCGAGCACGTACTATAGACCAGCACCCCGCCGGGCCGCAAGCATGGGGCCACCGCTTCGAGGATTTGAGACTGGAGGGCTTGATGCCGAGGGAGGGCCTGCTCATTTTTCCTCCATTTCGCTTCCGGATGTCGCCGTAACACGCCGAGTCCACTGCAGGGCGCATCAACCAAGATCCGATCGATCGATACATTGGCCGATCCAGTTTTTTTTACGGATGGAAAGCCTGTTGCCTCGATCATGCGAATCCATTCAGGTGGCTGTCGAATGTCACCGACGATCGGCACGACGTTCCGGACCCCGAGTCGACGGCAATTATTTTGGAGTAGATCTAATCGGGCCTGTTTCCGATCAACGGCGAAGATCGTCCCCTTGTTTTGCATCAGATCGGCCAAGTGTGTGGCCTTTCCTCCCGGTGCCGCGCAGGCATCGAGTATGGTGTCTCCGGGCTGAGGATCGAGTAGAGGAGGAATGAACTGCGCTGCTTCGTCCTCAACATAGAAAGCTCCCTCGGTAAACCCCGGCAGCGAGGGCACAGAGCCCCCTTCTTCAATCAGAATACCGAAGGGACTTACTTGGGTAGGCTTGGCAGCAATACCTGCCTGACCAAAGCGTTCGAGGAGTGCTTCCCTGCTCGTGACCAGCTGATTGACTCGAAGAGTCAGTGGAGGCGCGACGCTGACACCCTCGCAGGCCGCTTCCGCGGAGGCTAAGCCCAGACGTTTTACCCATCGACGGCTGAGCCAATCTGGAACCGAGTACCGTACCGCGAGGGCCTGCGCGGCGTCCTGTTCCATACTGGGCCATGGCTCTGGCGGATGGCGCAACAACCCGCGTAGTACAGCATTGACGAGCCCACTCCAATCCCTGCCGACTGTTCGGGTAAAGGCTCTGGCTAAGTTGACCGATTCATTGACCGCAGCAGACTGAGGCACACGGTCTAGATATAGCAGTTGATAGGCGCCAAGTCTGAGTACCATCTGCACGGCGATGGGAAGGCGGGGAAGCGGCTTGTCTAAGACCGGTTGAAGCCGCCAATCGATGGTCGCAAGCCGTCGCAAGACACCATAGGTGAGCTCGAATGTGAGAGCTCTCTCCCTGCTGTCGAAGGAGGATCGGGCAAGCGCGCGATCCAGCAAGACATCGACCCCTTCCTCGCTCTTGACCGACTCCACGAGCAACGACAGCGCGATTGTACGAGCAGACGGCAGGGTCTGGGAGGCGAATAATGATCGAGATCCAGAAGTCATAGGAGTTTTAGCCCGGTCTGTTTGGTTGATCTGGTTTATTGGGTTCATCCGGTTTAATCAAATAAACAAGACAAACCAAACAAACCAAATGAACAAGAACGGCTGGTTAGGCGAGAGCCGGACCCCCAAGCTGCAATCCAACCTTAACGGGATGGCCTGACAAGTATTGAGAGACGGCCATGCGACGGCTATTAGCCGGCTGCAATTCCATCACGGCGAGGATCCCCTCCCCAGTGGCAACATGAATTGCTTCGCGAGTGACGGTGACGATTTCCCCTGGAGGCCTTGTTGTTGGCTCTGGGAGAGCCAGGGCTCTCCAGAGAGTCCAACTGCCGCCTCCTGCCACGGTTGTGTAGGCCCCCGGCCAGGGGGAGAGTCCGCGGATCCGGCTGGCTAGAGCAGAAGCTGACAAGCTCCAATCGATTGCGCCATCTTCCTTTTTTAGCAGCGGAGCGAGGGTCGCCCGTGAAGAGTCTTGTTGCTGCGGTAGGAGAGTGCCGGCCTTGAGGCGAGCAATCGTCTTGACCAGCAGCCTTCCTCCTAGTTCTGCTAAACGGGGCGAGAGGGTGCCTGCCGTATCGTCAGCAGCGATAGGAATAGATTCTTGGAGCAACATGGCACCCGTATCCATTCCTTCATCCATCAGCATGGTTGTAATCCCTGTTTCTGTCTCACCGTTGATGATGGCCCACTGGATTGGACCGGCCCCGCGATATTTTGGAAGAAGGGAACCGTGGACGTTGATGCAACCGCGTGGTGGAAGCGAGAGGATCGCGGGCGGCAGGATGCGTCCGAACGCCGCGACCGCAATCAGATCCGGTTTCCAGGAGGCCAGTGCCTGAAGAAACTCGGGATCCTTCATTTTGAGCGGTTGCAGAAGGGGGATTTGCTCTCGCTGCGCCAGAAGTTTCACCGGCGATGGTGTCAGGATTTGCCCTCGCCCCTTCGGGCGATCCGGTTGGGTGACAATCCCGACAACGGAATCGTCCGACTTCAGCAGGGCCTCAAGCGAGGCTGCGGCAAAATCCGGCGTGCCCATGAACGCGAGTCTCATGGTATCGCTTTAGCATTGCAGAAGAGCGAAAGCAACTCAGCTGGTAACTACTCGGAAGGTAGATAGGCTGAAGGTTCCGGGCATAGGCTGAAGGCTGAAGGTTGGAATTCGATGTTCCGAACACTTCAGCCTGAACACCTTCAGCCTATCAACCTGAGCCGTTACCTCGGCTGCGCGGGTTTGCTTGACTTGCCGTTGAGCCCTTTGTTAGCATCGTGCGCGGGGTGGAGCAGCCCGGTAGCTCGTTGGGCTCATAACCCAAAGGTCGAAGGTTCAAATCCTTCCCCCGCAACCATATTATTTAACTTCGCCCCAACCGCCAGTTTCAGCACCCCTTCATAGCGCCCCGTGAGTACCGCGTCGAGGTAGCCGTCTGCCGTAGGGACGAGCCGGATCTCCCCGACCAGCTCCCGGATCTGCTCCCTGGCTTGGGCCACGTGCGTCTTCGAAAGACGGTCGAGATCATTGACCACCGTGCGATAGCGCTCCACCGCACGCGGCAGCAACGTGGCCACCTTGTCGGCCTTCGTGGCCCGCGTCTTGATGTCGTCCTGCAATCTCAGGCGTTCGGCTTCCGCCTGTTCTAACTCTGTCTTCGTGCTCGCTGTCAGGATGCCCGCCTTGATGGCCTTCATGATGTTGGCCAGCTCGCTCTCGACCGTGGCGAGCTGGCGGTGCAAGCGTTCCAATTCCGGTTGACGTTCTCGATTACGCGTGGCCAGCAGGCGCGTGGTCTTCTGGATGATCCGCTCGACGGCTTCAGGTGTCAGCAGTTCATCACGCAATGCCGCGAGGCACCGCTCCTCGACCAGTTTGCGTGAGACGCGTAGCTCGTTGGTGCAGACCGACGCCCTCCGGTTGAGATGCCCGCCGCAGCAATAGCGGTAATAATCCGCCACGACGAAGTTACTGTCGCACTCGTCGCACTTCAGGAGGCCGCTGAGTAGATACTTTGGCCCCCGCCCGAGGTGCCCCTGTTGCGACTGGGCCTGGGCGGTGCGGCGTTGCTGCACTCGGTTCCACAACGTCTGAGGGATGATCCGCAAGTCCGGCTGCTCCGTGACGATCCACTCGGATTCCGGTCGCAGCCTCGGGACGCGCCGCTTGGTCTCTGGATTCATGACCCATTCACGCCGGTTCCAGATGGCTTTGCCGATGTAGATCGGGTTGGCGAGCATCCCCGTGGCATGTTGGAGATCGCCGTGCAGGACGCTGGCCGACCACGTGCCATAGCACCGCGAGGGGCGCTTCCGTCGGTAGGCCGCTCCAGGCGCGCGGACATGACGCTGGTTCAATTCGCCCGCAATCTCGCGCGGGGACCGTCCGTCAGCGTACCATTGAAACACCTGTCGGACCCACTGGGCTTGCTCTTCGTCGATCTCCCGCCGCACCGCCAGGATCTTGGGCCGCCCGAACTCGTCCTTCTCCGTGGGATGTTCGACCGGAACGTGTTTGTAGCCGTACACCCGCCCCCCGCAATTATTCCCCTTCAAGGCTTGCCCGGCCAGGCCGCGATGGGTCTTCTCGCGCAAATCGTCGAGAAAAATATCGTTCATCAAGCCTTTGAAACCGGCCAAAGCCTTGGAGCCCTTCGCAGCGCTGTCGATCCCATCGCCGATGCCGATGAGCCGCACGCCCAGAAACACGAACAGGCGGCGCGCCCCTTCCGTTTTCATGCTGTCGCGCGAGAGTCGGCTGAGATCGTCCACCAACAACACGTCAAACTGCTTGGCCCTCGCGGCTTTGAGCATCGCGGCGTAGCCGTCACGTCCGGTCTCGTCCTTGGTGCCGGAGATGCCCTTGTCGGCGTACCGCTCGACAATCTGCCACCCCTCGCGTGCGGCGTAGTGTTCGCAGTTCCTGAATTGATCATCGATGGACGCTTCCCGCTGGCCCTCGCTGCTATACCGCGCGTACAACGCCACTCGTGCCATGGTCGGTCCTCCTTACAGCTCGCGTGTGGTCTCAGTTATCGGCAGGGCAATTTCCCTGCGTCCTTCACTTGTTGATCCAAATAATTCTGCCGCTGCATCTCGATGGTTTCGAGCGCCTGACGGATCCGCGTGTCGCTCAAGGTCTCCTGCACCGATGAATGCCCAGGTCGCAGATAGTCGCCAGCCTGCACCATAACGGCTGTCAGAGTGGATCCGAGCACGATACCTAACAATAGCTGTTTCATGGCGTCCTCCGTTGGATTAAGTGTTTTAGAGCGTCCCATGGTCAGCGAAACTGTAATACCGCTCACCATCACCGAGCACCACATGATCGAGCACCGGGATACCCAGGAGCTGCCCGGCTTGCTTCAGGCGCTCGGTCAACTCACGGTCTTCTTGGCTGGGGGTCGGGTCGCCGCTCGGGTGATTGTGCGCGATGATGAGCGCAGCCGCATTCGAGAGGATCGCCGCCTTGAAGGCTTCACGTGGATGGACAATGCTGAATGTCAGACTCCCGACCGACACGGAATGCACGGCGCTGACTTTGTGCTTGGCATCCAGGAGGAGGGCGAGCAATTCCTCTCGGTCGTTCTGGCCAATAATGGAGCGGCAGAGGGTCGCCGCTTGCGCCGATTGCGTGATGACCTGTCGCTCGGCCAACACGGAGCCGTCTCGAATCATACTCAGCTTGACAGCAGGGATACGGTAGCTGTTCACGGGTTGCCCCTCCTGTCCTTGCGTGGACGGCTGGGCGTCCGTTTCGTAGGCGTCTCGGCCAACTCGCGAGCCAAGACGGCATTAAGAAAGCCGTTCATCGAGTAGCCTTCCGCCCGCTTCAGATCCAGCTTGGCTTTGATCTGGTCCGGCACCCTGAGCAGGATATCTTTCATGTGGGCCTCCTTGTCTGCAATGCGACTACTGCGACAATTGCTAGCTGATTATAGCTTAGACTATAGGAAAAAGACTAGCCCCTTGTGTCGCCGTGTTTCCCGGCGGTATCATGCCCCCCGATGCCACCTGCACCGTCCAAAGTCCTCTACATTCGTGCTGTGCCCGCCGACCTCTCCAAGAAACTGAAAGGGGCTGCCGCCCTGCAAGGAACCAGCCTTCAGGAGTATGTGGTCGAGGTGCTCCAAGGCCACGTGGCCGAGCTGGAACGTAAGGGCCTTCTCCCGAAGGCAAAGTAATCGACGCCGGTGTTCCCTCTCACGGCTCCTTCAATACCCCTACGGCCTCCGTCCGGGATCAGGCTCGACAAATGTCTCCTGATGGCATGGGGCACGCTGGCGCAACAGGGGAGCGGGTGCTGGCCCACACCCGCCGGACAGAACAACGGAACAACTGATGGGAATAAGCCCTGTCGTGAAAATACTTCTCACCGCAGGCCGGGCACTGATATGTTTTCGTTTGCTTCCAGTGATTCACAGGGCTTCTCTCCTTAATAGCCATGTCTTCCGTTTTCCTCTCGGTCCCTGTTGGCTCCAGGACCAGATTTCCACCGTCGCCCCGCTGCCATGCCATAACTGAATGAAGCCTCCTTCTTCCAGCTTGACGCGCCGGGCCGCGTGATTACTGCCCGTCGTCGCTTGAATCACCAACACCGGTTCGCCCGATTTCAACGCGAGCACATCGGCCCCGAACACATCCTGTCGAATCTTCGCAAACGGATTCCACTTCTCCACGACCTTCGCCTGATAGCCGAGCGTTTTCAGATGCGCCAGGCTGCGTTGTGTGGGACTCATGATTTCCTTGTGACTGGGCATCTTGGGCCAAGGGAAAGGGAGACGTGCGGCGGACCTCGGCCCAAGTTTTTTATACGGCGCTGCCAGCACCGTTACGCTCTCCGCCGCACCGCGACGCCGTTATCGCGTGACCATCGCGTTCGGCGCCGGCGTGATCGCGGGCGTGACGATGGTGATTTCCTTATACCCCTCCAGCCAGCTTTTCAGCATGCTCGACAAATCGCGCAATTCATTTCTTAACACGTCGAGGCTCGCCAGCCGGGTCAGCCGCTCCTCTTCGGTATTCTCTTTCACGATGCGTTCAATGAGATTGTCATCAAGCAGGGCCGCACCGGGCGCGGTTCTGATTGCCCGAATCATTTCGGCATCGCCGTTTTGCACCGCTTTGATAAACAGAAATGCGACCGAGGCACGAGGCAGCGTGCGCATCCACGCTCGGACTTCTTGGGCTCGCAACAAATCCGCCAGTTCACTTCGCCCCTGCGGCATCGCCGGAACCGCCAAGATGGCTCCATGCGCACGGACGTAGGCCTCATCCGCCGTCACGGTATCCTTGAAGAACCAGGCCAGCGAGCCAAGGATCTCCTTCGCCAGCTGGCGAAATTGTTCCAGCTTCCCGGCATCCGAGAGATTCGAATTCTTCCGAATCCCCTGGAACACGACTTCCATCGACTCCAAAATTCCTAAGACCCGAGCCAGGCGCAGCTCCTGTTGTTGGCGCACCTCCTCATCCTGATATTTGGCGCTTCGCGCCAGCAGGTCCGCCACCATGGCGCGTCTGGAACTCACATGATCTTCGATGCTCGTCAGTGCAATCACGATCCACCTCCCTGGTTATAAATACGGCCCGTTACATGAATGAATAATCCCGCCGCTGCGCGCTCACTCCTGCTTACCAGCCGGTCAACTTCACCATCCGGACGGTGGCCTGGCGCTGCGTACACAAGGCCAACGCCCCGCAACAACTATTCGCATAATCATCGTGCCCCTGGGGGGCATGATCGACGCTGTCTTTGCCGCTGCGAGCCGTTCGTCGTTCCAACTGCTGCAACTCCAGTGTCAGCTTGCGCACGTCGAGCAACTCGACACACTGAGTCATGAACAACGGCAGCGCTTCTAAATACAATTCGCTCTTGCTCAGCTCGGAATGTTTGTAGGTAATCCCTTGCTGCCGAAAGCTGCTGACCACCCACTCGGCGCTATAGCGGTCGCCGACCACGGTCGAGCAGCGATAGGCTCTGAGGACGTTCGCGAATTCTTTCACCACGTTGGCCGGATCGAACGGGGGGGCAATCCCCCGGCAGACATCGAGCACGACACGCGGCGGCTGCTGTCGTTGATCCTGCTCTTCTTGCCAATTGCGCGGCGGCTTCGGCGTGTAGCGATGCGCAATCGCCAAGGTCATCGCATCGTGGCTGCCGCCTGAGGGATCGCAGAACGCGACGTATTGCACGTTCGGCTGTGGCGGGTGTTCCAGGCGTCCGACTTCAATCGCGCGGTCGATGCTGTCACTGTCGATGAAGGAGCCGACATCGGTTCTGAACTGCGCCAGATACTCGGCGCTGGCGTTGACGGGATCGCGCTCAAAGGCCTGGTCAATGACGCTCTGACTGACGGACGGATTCATGGTGCGCGTGTCGGCTTGGACGACGAGGACCGGTGAGTCCTGGCCATAATGTTTCTTGTAGGCGTCATACAACGGGCCTGACCGTTTATAGGGCGTCCCCAAGCCAATCAGCAGCGCGCCAGGAACCGTGCTCATGGCCGGTCTCAGTGCGCTCAAGGTTTCTTCAGCAGGATTGGCCGAGTCCTCACTCCTCCAGAAAGCGATTTCATCACACAAGGCTGCCACCACGGTAAACCCTCGAATGGTTCTGTAGCTGCCCGTAGTGATTTCAATGCTGACATGGTTGTCCAGGTCGATACTCTCTGCATCTTGACGGACGATCATCGCCGACAACATCGGGACGCTGTTCAACAAGGCACGCACATACCGATGAATGACTCTGGCCTGTTTTCGGTCAACGGCGATCACCATAATCACGCCCGTCTCGCCTGGACCTAAGAACGGTCGGTAGTCCTTGAAGCATGCGAGAAAGACGGCGATCAACGCGACGATGAAGGACTTGCCCCCGCGTCGGCCCACCACGAACCAACATTCCTGCACCTGTTCGACTGGAGGCGTCTCCCGGCCCGTTAACGCGGTGAACTGGACGCGCTCCTCCGCAGTCATCGGCAGCGCGAAAATCGCCTTAAGGACGACGAACCAACTCCGCCAGGTGTCCAAACTGCGAAACAGCGGTCGGAACAAGGCCGCGTCTTCAATCGCTTCAATGATCGTCATGCCTGACCTTTCGTCGGCGTAGCCTTCGGCTCATTCGCCGGTTTGTTGTTCAGATAATCCGTCAACGACACCACCTTCACCCGTCGTTTCAACCCGATCTTTGTGAGCAGGCCGCTCAACGAATTGATCGCGTTGAAATACAAGTTTTCATCCAACCGGCCACCTTGTGCCAACTTCAGTTCCTTCAGCTCAACCAGGCGCTCAAGGTGGACCAACCGTTTACACAAGCTCTGTTCCTGATAGGACAAGCTGCTCCACCCACCCAGATCCGCCGTCAACGCGTGCAGTCGGTCCCGTAGCTCACGCGCCACAACCGACCGGCCATCAAGCTCCTCCAGGAACTTTTCCGCATAGGACGGCTGTACCTCCATCGGTTTCATGCCCTGTTGTCCTGGCTTCCCGCTCATAGCCTCAGCTCATCCCTTTGATAAAATCCCTACCCCGATTGTTTCACGACCCCAAAGAAACCCTCGAAAACTGCTTAGCCAACAATAGGTTAGGTGTTAAATAATAGCCTGCCACCGCTACTCTGCATCTCCGCGCCCCCTTTTCAGCCTCGGAGGAAACCTTTGCCCCCCGGCTTATCCCTGGTAACGATCTGTAACGAAGTAACGATCAAGGGTATTTTCTAACAAGTCCCCTTATGAGAGCGTTTAGAGAAAGTTTCAGGAAAATCATTACACCGTTACGTTTTGTCATAATCGTTACAGCCTAACCTCTAACTGCGTTGGTCCTTGAACTGCCCGTCTCGCGCGCATCACGCCAACTTGGAAGGCGGCATAGTCCCCCGCCTTGAACGCGTCATCACACTGTTGCAGCGCCCCCAACAGTGGGGCATATCGGAGGTCGCCCGCCAGAATCCCTGCGCTTAAGTCCTCCAGCTCCCGCCAGAGTCCCGGCCATTGAGGAACGGACGGAGGAAGACACTCGACACACAGCACTGTATTGGCGCTCCACCAACAGCGCGCGCCCTTGCATCTTGGGCAGCGGTACGGGGTGATCATGGAGTCATGGCTCCACCGCCAGTCTTGACCGTGAACCAGTAATAACCAGCGACCCGGCAGTAAGCCGGATTCAGGTTCTACGGCCACCACGTCTGCCACGACCCACGGCCCGACTCCTGGGACGCGCTCACCCGATTCGAGTAGGAAATCCATCGACGTTTGGATGACGCTACCAATCGCGGAGTCCAGTGATTCACTGTCCACCACGCGCACCTTTACCCCCACGCAGGCCAGCACGCGTTGGGCTTTCTCTTGCGGCAGGGTCATCCGTTGGCCAGCCTGCCACGACGAGACCTGGCCATGCTCCTTGACCGTGAACGGCTCAACCACTTCAAGTATCCAAATCGACATCGGCGTTTTCATTTGTGACTCCCACTGGCGTCTGAGCCTCAGCTATCTCGTCGGCGACGCTTCTCAACCTCAGACCTGTGTAGTAGCGAGCGTTCGACCGACGTGTTGGCTGATAGCCGCGTTCAGTAAGGGCCGCGGCAAACGCTTTCGACGTCATCGCTTTGTCGGACGCTTCCTTGGCCCACGCGACATACTCTTGCCGCAGTTCAGAGAACCGCGTACTCTCTTCTGGTCCCGCCACCGTCCGCTCCTGGAGGAAGTCGTCAAGAATGTCTTGCTCCTCACGATAGGCTTGTGTGGCAGCCACAACTAACTCCGGGGCACGCAACCGCCCCGCTGACTGCCACGCGAGGCAGCCCGCCAGCGCCCAATTCAGGATGCCGGGCAGTTCCAGCAACAGCTTGTCCGCCAATGCAGGATCTTGTTCGTGATCCGCGATCTGCACCTCAAATGGAATCAGTCGCATCCGTCGCCACATGGCATGGGTGTTATCCCTCACGCGGGGCTTGTGATTCGTCGCAAAGAGAATTTTGTGTGTCGGCTCGAACTCAATGACCTCTGCATAGAGTCGGCGCGCCGTAATGTTATCCCCGCCGGTCATTTGTTTGATTGTGCCTTCCGCCAGGCGGCACCCTTCATCCGATTCAATGGCCACCACGAGGCGCGCCCCTTGAAGTCTGGCTAAATCCGGCGTTGCACGCCCATCCTGCGTCCGGCTCAAAAACGTGTCAGCAGGAGTTTGCAACCCATACGCGCCGAAGAGCTTGAGCAAGACTTTCAAGAGTGTCGATTTGCCGTTGCTGCCAGACCCCCATAGCAGGAAGAACGCTTGCTCGACCGTGAGTCCGGTAAGGCAGTAGCCCGTCACCTGCTGGATGTATCCAATCAGCTCGTGATCGTCCCTAAAGATGCGGGCGAGGAACTGCAACCAGGTCGGACAGGACGCCGAGGGATCGAAGGCGACTGACGATTGTTTGGTTATGAGGTCGCCGCGTTGACGTTCGCGAAATGTGCTGGTCCTCAGATCAAGGACCCCGTTGACGACGCTAAACAGCCACGGATCAGCGTCAAAGGCATTGGGTGAGATCGCGATGCCAGGCTCAGACCGCGCGAGGTCGATCATGGCTTGCAACCGTTGGACACTCTCCGATTTCACCGCATGGGCAGCGAGCCTCTTCCGCCGCTCGTCGTCCGTCTCGCGCTGCACTTCATCGTACAGACTGACGATGGAGGCCTTCGCTAATTGCGCAATCAGATTCCCAGCACAGGGTTCCCATAGTGAAGCTCCGTTGCACACGAACCACGATCTGAGCGGGTAGCAATACCGGATGTGCTCGCGATGCTGTCGCGCGAAGAGTTGTCCGTTGCCGACATCCGTCAATCGAAGCCTCGGTGGCTGTTCCATCGCATTCAACGGTGCCGCTGCTAATTGCTCCAGAAGCTCGACGGGATCAGGCTGCATGCGGACTTCCTTTTTCTAAAGCTCGGGACCGCAGGCCAAACGCGACTTGGTCGAGGAGATCGGCGCGCTCGCGATCGGTATAGGCTTTCGCCACAGCCCCCAGCGCTTGGTTAAGTTGCCCCTCGGTCCACGTAGCGATGTCGAGATCCTTCGCGGCATCGAGCACCGCCTGCGCTCGAAGAAATAATTTGTCGCCATGAAACCGCAACTGGAAGGCGATTCGATTGCGATCACGTCGCGGATGGGCCAGTGGTCGGGGACGCGACTGTCTCGGCAGACCGGCGTCATAGAACAGATCACACAGTCGCAATTCCATCGCTGCGACGATCTCCGCGGTTGTGCAGCCTGCCCAACACTTAACCAGTAGACCGCGTTCCCCTTCATTCACGCTCAGACTTTGCCGTCGATCCGGATGGCTCGGACACAGCGCCAGAATCCCGCGAGGGGTGGCTCGCACGCCGTCCAATTTGGCAATGAACTCACCAAGCGTCATTCGTGGCCCTCGCAGTCGTGCCGCGCATCGCCCCCAGTCGGCCCCGCGTCGAGTTCCTTCATGTACGCCTCAACTAAATGCTCCGCGAGCACATCGAGCAGCTTGTCGATGACTGGGTTAAAGTTGGGCATGGGGCGGATGAGGCCACCGGCGCTCATGCTGCCTCCGGTGGGTCGGGCGGAAGCGCCAAGAGTTTGGCCACGGTAGCGCGCTGGATCAACCGCCGCCGACCGATTTTGATGCTGGGGATTTTACCGAGGCGGAGCCACCGATGGGCCGTACCCTTGGATATGCGGAACACGGTCATCAGTTCGGCAACAACAAGTACGGGCGGCAGCGCGACTGGCGAGGGTTTATAAGGCCTCATAGGCCCCGTTGTAATACGATAAGCAGCTACCGGGAAATACCCGAAACAGCTAGGGGGGCCTGTTCGTATACGAATATGACGGGGTGAGGCGTTAGCTGGTTGGTTGATCGAGCGCCATCAGCGCCGCACGCGCATGACTATAGGCGCGGCGAACCTGCGCATAGCGCGCGGCCACATTTTCATCGTAGGCGGGTGAACCGGAGGTCTTGAAGAGTCGGTGTGTGATCGCTAACAGATTCAGCCCTTTCTCCTGTTTCAAGTCATACACGTTCCACGGGTCAATTCCCGGCACTCGTGGGTGCTGCATCGGTGTGACGCCCGAGGTCTTCCTGGCCTGGCGCACGAACTGGGCCACACACTGTTGCATGGCGTCCAGCGAGAGATCGGCGGGAATGTGGGGATTCACGGTGTCGGTCCGATCGCCAAACGGGCCATTCACGGCATCGAAGGCCCACACGTCTTCGCCTCGTGCACGTATGTCCTGGATCGACCGACTGAGCCATTGCTCATCGGCTTCCATGATGGCTGCCACCCGAATGTGTGTTCGCGGCGCGTCACGCTCTATTTCCTCTTCCTCGGTCAGGCCCACGTAGTTTTTGCTGAAGATCGTGCGCCAGAGAAGCAAGGCCCGCTGAAAATCTGGATGCCGCACCATCGCCTCCATCTCATCCAGCATCGAGGGCACGATGCGAGCCTGGTGCGGCTGTTTCTTGCGTGTCGGTCTGGGCCTGGCTTGATTCGGCATGCTCCCTCCTGGGGCGGGCTGGTCCTGGAGATGAAGACGAGGCGCCCGGCCAGGACCGGGCCAGACAAGGGAGCTATCCTTGCTGTTGCCTCGTCAGCGATTATACGGGTTATTTCCTAGAAGGTAAACGCGGGCGTCTCGCCCCTTGCGCCTCCTTCACAACGCTCCTACAATATGCCCCCTCAGACCTAAGGGAAAACCCGCCGATGAAGACTACTTTGTCAAGTCTAGGAGTAATTGGAGTTCTTCTAATCACCTTAGGGTGTGCGCCCCCAATACATCAAAAACGATCTGCGGAGTCGTTCTCAAAATCCATGAATAGCATGGCCGACCTCATCCAATTTGAACTGCCTAGCATGGTAGAGGGTGTGGTATTGCTTTCCATCACAAACCTAGCGCTGAATCCAGAACATAAGCCAGATGAGAAGGAACTGTTAATCAGAGATAAGCTGGAAGAGGCTTCTGGTAACACTGTTTACCTCGCTAAGGTATTCAGGCTCCTGGGGGAGATTCCGCCAGCTGTATTTTCTGAGAATCGCGACAACTTTTCCGAGCTTCTTACTTATCTCCTATCTGACTTGCCTAGGATATTTGGTGGCAAAGACAAAATACCAGATGGCTTAGAAGATCGCATGAGATTAACCCTAGTAAGTTTGAGATACGCCTCAAATAAGCAACTAATTATCGATATGTTTAATCGGCCTGATTCCATGATTAAGGCCCTACGCGACCAATCTGAAGCTCTGCAAATAATACTCGGCTACTATAAGGAAAAATCGAAGGAGGTAAGAGGGGCTGCGCTACTGGTATTGTCTGACCATAAGACAAGTTTGGAAAATAGACTAGATGCAGTTAATAGATACAGGGCAGCATTGGAAGGGCCACGAATTGCAGAAGCGCTCATTAATAAGTATGAGGCAGCAACTAAATTAACAATCACGGCGACTTTCAAGATGCTCGAAGCAATGGAGAGGGATAAATATACTTCCGAGGATTTGGTTGCCATCAAGGAACGTCTCGATGAATTTACCAAGGTCGTAGAAGAGATAGTTTCCTTGGCAAGGAGGCTTAGCGGGCTTTTCATCTTCTGAGGAAGCAATACGACAATCTATACACCGACATTGCTATTACATGGGTTTCTGAGATGTGCCACCATGCAATCCCTGGTTTCACGCATGGTGCTGTAAGAACTAGAGCGCGAAGCATGGGAGGCGAAGAAAGGCTTGTGGGCCGATCCGCAGCCGGTGCCGCCGTGGGAGTGGCGGAAGCGCTGAGATAGGCACCGACCGCAGTCCTTGCCTTGCGTCACCGGCTCTTCTACCATGCCGGGCGCGATGGCCGACCCGCTCCCACCACTTGACCGAGCAGACGTGCACGCGGAGCTGACGAAGCTCCTACTCCGCGGCTACGACCTGCTCAGATGATTATATACTTTACAAACCCAATTACGTGGCTCTACTTCCCCCCACGGGGCAGCGGGTAGAGACGGATCAAGTTGTTGTTAAATTGTGCCGTTACCCGTTCGAGGGGGTAGTATTCCCCACCCTGTGGCAAGTAGGATATCGCTTGACAACCCATCTTAGTGCGCTAGCCTGTAACCAGGGGGGCTTGACAGCCCAAAATTTCGTTTCTTATACTGTAGCCCCGACGCGGGGGAGCCCACAGGTCAGAGAGGTGAATCCATGAAGCACAAGACTATCAATGTACTAATCCTCGAAGGTAAGGAGCCTGGAGAGGGATGGTCCGCTCAGTGCTTAGAGTATGATATTGCCATGCAAGCCAAGTCGATGACAGACCTCATGTACGAGGTCTATCGCGTCCTGCTTGGCAATTTCATCGTTAGCAAGGAGTTGGGTGTTGAGCCATTCGCCAGCTTGAAGCGAGCCCCACCTGTATACTGGCAATTATTCGATCAGGCAAAAACTACCGTATGCCGCGAACCAATTCCGTTTGGGGCGGAGATTAACTCTGATTCGTCAGAGGTTGTAGTCAGGGTGGCTGAATCGCAATTTCAGCCTGCTTGACGTAAATGGCCCATCCTTTTAGCGCCATGCCTTCTCTGCGAGAATTCGTAGAGAAGGTATGCGTCAACGACATAACTCATGGCACAGCAAAGGAAACGGCGGTTGGGCCACGTGGCGAGATCACATTTCGATATATAAGACGTGGTGCTGGCCCAGCAGTAATTCTTCCCGATATAGACGACGAACAGAAATTGACGCCCGTACAGATTTCTAGCGTGTGCCGTCAATTAGACATAGATCCATCTCCGTTTGGTCTGACGCTAGGATTTCTGAAAGACCCTATTGGACTCTGGGAGTCTGAATAGCCTATATCTAAACCAAAACCTCCCTCTCTTCCTCTTCATCCTCTGAAATTTAGAGATTGGGTCGCAGCGAAATCCTCAATGTTTTCGGGGTTAAATAATGCCCTAATCCTTCCCCCGCAACCAACCTTCTTTCATTTCTCTCATCAGCGTATAGCGGACCACTTCCGGCTTGGTCCACAGCCCCCCAACTCATTCAAGAGATCGCTCAGTGGCATGTCCAATCATCTTGTGAGGGTGTGGAAGGAGATGATTGTCTTGACTCGACAGGTATGACGATACTATGATCGATCATGAATTGGTAAGGAGGTCCCATATGGCCACGACGACGATTTCACCGAAGTTTCAAATTGTGATTCCCAAGGAAGTGCGAGACAAGCTCCATCTTGCCCCGAGTCAGCGTTTGCAGGTGGTCGAGAAGGGCGGTGTGATCACCCTGGTACCGGAAGTCCCTCTGAAATCACTCATGGGCACGCTCAAAGGCATGTCTAAGACAGATATCAGGGAGAAGAAGGACCGGTTGTGAAAGTCTTGCTGGATTCCAGCGGGTGGATCGAATTCTTTACAGGCGGACCTCTTGCGGAACGGTATGCCGCCTATCTCACCCCCCGCTATCAGCTCATTACACCGACGGTCGTTCTGTACGAAGTGTATAAGAAGATCAAGCGGGAGAGGGGCGAGGAGACCGCGTTATTGTTTGCTGGCCGACTCAGTGCGACTCAAATGGTTCAATTGACAGAATCGATCGCACTTCTAGCTGCTGATTTGAGTTTACGACACGGTTTAGCAATGGCCGACTCGATTGTGTATGCGACAGGAAAAGACCAGGAAGCTGAAGTGGTCACGGGCGATTCGGATTTGAAGGGTCTGTCGGGAGTGGTCTACGTCAAGTAGGTGTCCGAGGCAGTCCTCCGTTCCAGCGTCAACAAAGACGCCCATAAATCTGCTTCATGCTTTGCTTCGTGGATCTACGCGACGATTTTGAACTTCGGAAGAGCGGCGGCGCTGCTATCGCCGGCACGCGCGCCTCCAGCCACGGAGAGCAGTCGCTCTAACTCAGCCACGATTCGTACCGCCGCATGCCCATCCCATTTGTCGGGGATCGCGCCCTTCTTCCAGCGCCCATCCATAAGCCGCTTGAGGGCCGGCCCCAGATTGGCCGGATTGGTGCCGATCAGCTCGTTCGTGCCAACGGAGACGGTTTCCGGTCTCTCCGTGTTATCACGCAGCGTAAGGCAGGGCACGCCCATCACAGTCGTTTCCTCGGTAATGCCTCCGGAATCCGTAATCACACCCTTCGCATGTTTCACCAAATAGTTGAACTCCAGATAGGTCTGAGGGTCGACATAGTGCATGTTAGGAATCTGCCCTTGCAGTTCACGCAGATTCTTGGCCGTGCGCGGATGGACTGGAAACACCACCGGCAGGCCCCCGGTCCCGGCGGCGATGGCCTGGAGCAGATGTAGCAACTGCTGCTCCCCATCCACATTCGCCGGGCGATGTAGGGTCACCACGAAATACCGCCCCGGCTGTAAGCCCAACTCAGCCCAAAAATCAGGCGGTCTCAGATTCGGCATCTGTTTCAGCAACGTGTCGATCATCGTATTGCCGGCGAAGAATATGCGGTCGTTTGTCACTCCGGCGCGGCGCAGGTTGTCGTTGGCCGTTTCGCTGGTGGTGAAAAACCAATTGGTGATCGCATCCGTCACGACGCGATTGATCTCCTCCGGCATCGTCCAATCGCCGGACCTGATTCCACCCTCGACATGGGCTACCGGCACCCCCAGCTTGCGGGCGGCAATGGAGCAGGCCATCGTCGAGGTCACGTCCCCCACGACCAGACAGAGATCGCTTTTCTGGTCCAACAACACCTTTTCATAACGCACCATAATTGCGGCAGTCTGTTCTGCCTGGGTGCCAGAACCGACCTCTAGATTGACATCCGGCTCCGGAATGCCGAGCTGCTCGAAAAATCCTCCGGACATGGCCTTATCGTAATGCTGGCCTGTATGAATCAGGCGATATCGGAGTGAACTCCCGCGCGACTGCGCCTGCTTTATCGCATCGATGATCGGGGCGATTTTCATGAAGTTAGGCCGCGCGCCCGCGATAAGATCAATGTTCTTCATAATCCCTCCTCGATCAGTAGCACATCCATGGTCCATTTTCTGCGATCCTACCCGCACCGCGCATTTTCCCCAAGCGATTATCAAATAGCAACGTGCGCCACATCTTGATGTAGCACCGACAGCGGCATGTTGCTCGGCCCCGCGTGTCTCGCAACACGACTGCGCGATTTCTCCACGAACCGTCATGATTAATGCGGGGGCGGTACCCTACCATTTCGGGGTAGCCTCCCCCCTCCTGAGGAATAGTTAAGTTAGCCTTTCCAGAATATCCTCGGCTTCACTATGGTGAAGCGCGGCATCCAATCATTCTCCGGCAAGCATGTGTTGCTTTTACAGGGACCGTTGGGGCCATTTTTCAGGCGACTGGGTCGTGATTTGGAAGAGAGCGGGGCCCGGGTCAGCAAGATCAATTTTAATGGTGGAGATTGGCTGTTTTATCCCCGACGGTCGGAGACCTATCGGGGTCGGATGGAAGATTGGCCAGAGTACCTGTCGCAGATTCTGACCGAATGGAAGATCGACGTCGTCCTTATGTGCGGGGATTGCCGGCCTATCCATAGATACGTGCGGCAACAGACCGAACGTTTGGGCATTGAGTTGGGGGTATTTGAAGAAGGGTATGTGCGGCCGAACTACATTACATTGGAACAGTCAGGAGCTAACGATTACTCGAGCCTGCCACGATCGGCCGATTTTTATCTGAAACAATCGGGGGATGATGTCGCCAAGCCGCTCCAGGTCGGCAAGGTGTTCTGGCATGCCGCGCTCTGGGCCCTGTTGTACTACATAGCCAGTTCCCTCTTGCGACCACTCTTTCCCCATTACCAGCATCATCGCCGTCTCGCTATCCGGGAAGCCTTTCCATGGGTGCGAGGCCTCTGGCGCAAGTGTTATTACCACGTAAAAGAACAAGCAGTCCGGGGCCGATTGGAGAATGAGTGCTCCGGTCGTTTCTTCCTTGTGCCCTTACAGGTCTACCACGATTCACAGATGCACATGCATTCCGACTACGCAGATGTCGAGGCCTTTATCCGATGTGTGGTGTCAGACTTTGCGAAGAATGCCGAAGCAGGAACTTATTTGGTTATCAAGCATCATCCCATGGATCGGGCCTATCGCGACTATACCGCTCTCTGTGCGCAGCTAGCGGAGTACCACGGTATAAAAGAACGGCTATGTTATGTGCATGATCTCCACTTGCCGACGGCCTTCAAACATACCCGTGGTGTGGTCGTGGTGAACAGCACGGTGGGATTGTCCGCGCTCATGGCTGACGTGCCGGTAAAGGTGTGCGGACGTGCGATGTACGACATCCCAGACATCACGTATCAAGGGCTGTTGAGCGATTTTTGGGCGGATGCTCCAGATCACAGGCCCAACAAACAGGCACTACGAGGATTCTATACCTACCTGCTTCAGCGCACGCAGTTAAACGGAAGCTTGTATAAACGGCTATCCGGGACTGCATCACATTCCGGAGTGATGTGGGATGCTCCTGTCTATATTTCCACCTTGGAAGGCCGCATTGAGAACATGAGGGCAAGAGAAATGCAGCAACTCGTTGCAAAGGGTCAAGTAGCTGCGTGACATTAAGGGCGGCTCTCGAGCGTGACGAGACGCCTGAGTCGAACCAGTAGCGCATCTGGTTTTGTGAATCTGCTTTGTAGACGCCACTTCATAGCGTATTCTGCCAGTCGAGGATCGTAATGGCCTCTGCCGACGGTCCAGCCAATGTTCAGAACAGAAATTCTGTGCGGTCGCCGGCATCCATAACCTGGGCAGTCTGGAACGCGCTCTTTTTACGAGAAGCGGTTGCCCGCCTGTTTGCGGGATGAGCCGTCTGGGCCTGGATCCTGGTCGAACCAGCAGCGCATCCGGATTGGCAAATCTGCATTATGGGTGCCAACTCATAACGTATTTTGCAAGGTGAGAATCGTGATGGCTTTCGCCGATGATACGACCAATGTTCAGAACAGAAATTCCGTGCGGTCGCCGGCATCCATAACCTGGGCGGTCTGGAAAGCGCTCTTTTTACGAGAAGCGGTGGCCCGACTGTTCGCGGGACGAGCCGCCTGGGTATGGATCCTGGTCGAACCAGTGGTGCATCTGTTTTATTTGAATTTGTTGTTCGGATTTGTCCTCCAGCGATTGATCTCGGGCATAGATGGCGGCATGTTCATCACGACCGGGGTGGTTGGGTTTTTGATGGTGCAAAACACAGCCATGCGGTCGAAGGAGGCCATCACCGCCAACATGGGCCTTTTTACCTACCGTCAAGTATTCCCGATAGATACGGTGTTGGTCCGCGCAGCATTAGAAGCGATGTTGGTCCTGATCAGCGCGCTCTTTCTGTTCACAGGACTCGGCTTGTTTGGCAGCGGGGTAGTCCCCCATGATGTCCTGTCTGTGATGGCAGCCTTGAGCGCTCTCTGGTTATCAGGGCTTGGCTTGGGGCTGATGATGTCTGTGGCGAACGAGCTGGTTCCAGAAATCGGAAAGATCACGGACATGCTCTTCCGTCCACTATATTTTCTGTCAGGGATTATGTATCCGGTCTCGGCAATACCGCCCGCCTATCGGGATTGGCTTCTGGTGAATCCGTTTGTCCATGGTATTGAAACGCTGCGAACGGGATTTTTCCCCCAATATCATGCTGTCGAGGGGGTGAGCCTCTCGTATCTGCTGGTGTTTGCCCTGGTTACCCTCTGTCTCGGATTGGCTCTGCATGTCCGATTTGGAGGGAGACTGGTGGCGCAATGATTATTGTGGACGATGTGTACAAACGTTATCAGACGGATCACGGCGTGGGCAAATGGGTATTACAAGGCGCCACGTTCACCATTCCACCCAAGGTGAACGTAGGATTGGTAGGGCGCAACGGAGCCGGAAAGTCCACGTTGTTGCGGCTCATCGGCGGGATCGACAAGCCGACTCGTGGGTTGATTGAACGCCGTTGTCGAGTCTCCTGGCCGATGGGGTTTGGCGGGGGACTGCAGGGGGTCTTGACCGGGCGGCAGAATACCAAATTCGTCTGCCGCATCCATGGCCATGAACAAGATATTCCCGATCTGGTTGCGAATATCCAGGAGTTTGCGGAACTCGGCGACGCATTCGACGAGCCGGTAAAAACCTATTCATCCGGGATGAAGGCGCGGCTGCAATTTGCCTTGTCGTTGGCGTTCGATTTCGACGTGTACATTTCTGACGAGGTCACGGCAACGGGCGACGCGGCGTTTTTGAAAAAGACAACAGCAGCGTTCGAGAAGCTTGTGGATCGCGCCGGCCTCATCATGGTGTCGCACGCAGAAGGGACGCTCAGGAAATTTTGTACGGCTGGGATTTGGCTGCACGAAGGCAAGGCGCACTGGTTCGACCGCTTGGACGACGCGCTCAAAGCCTACAGGGAAAGCCTCACGGTATGACGCCGCTGTATTTTCTTCCACAGGCCCCAGCATCAAGCGAAAGCGCGCCCCTGTCGAAGGTTCGCTCTTCCTCACGGACTATAGTCAAGGCCTTGTATCTGAAAAGTTGGGTGTTCTGGCTCTCGGCGCTGTTGTGCGCAGCGGCTGTGATGTATTGGGGCCTGATCGCTTCCGATCGTTATGTGTCGGAAGCCCATGTCATCATTCAACAGATAGACTCGCCGTCGGGAAAAGGCCTGGATATCTCAAGCATGATCGGCATGTCCGGAGGGTCGACCAGGGCGGACCAGATGTTTCTGCGTGACCATCTCTTGTCCGTCGACATGCTGGCGAAACTCGACTCACAACTCGGGTTGAGAGAACACTATAGCGATCGACGCTATGACATGCTGTCCCGTCTGTGGTCGCAGGATATCTCGCAAGAATGGTTTCACTCCTATTATCTGAGGCGGATCGGCGTGGCGCTCGATGAGAACGCGGGCGTATTAATCGTCCGCGCTGAAGCGTTTACCCCGGAGAAGGCGTATGAAATCACGAGCCTGCTGGTAGAGGAAGGGGAACGCTACATGAACCAGATGGCCCACCGTCTGGCTCAAGAACAGGTGGCGTTTATTGAAAAACAAGTTGAGCAGACCAGTGAGCGAGTCATCAAGGCCCGTCAGGCAGTATTAGCATTTCAGAATGAACGCAATTTAGTGTCGCCGCAAGGTACGGCAGAAGCGCTGTTCGCCATCATCAGCCAGCTGGAGGGGAGACTGATTGAACTCAAAACGAAGCGCGATTCGCTGTTGGGGTATCAACAGGCTCAGAGCCCAGCCGTCGTCGATCTGGATTTACAAGTTGCCGCAGTGAGTAAGCAGATTGCGCGGGAGCAGGCTCGGCTCACCTCCTCCCAGCGTCAAACGCTCAACCGCATCGTCGAAGAATATCAGCGGCTTGAGATGAATGCCGAGTTTGCGCGGGAGATGTATAAAGCCGGGCTCACAGCGCTTGAGAAACAAAGAGTTGAAGCAGGTCGAATGCTCAAAATGGCGTCTGTCCTGCAGCACCCTACGCACCCGCAGTACCCGCTGGAGCCCAGGCGAACGTACAACACAACGGTGTTTATTCTGTCGACCCTTTTGGTGGCCGGTATCCTCACGCTATTGAAGGTGATCGTTCGCGATCATCGGGACTGATATGCGCTATGCAGCAGGTTGATGACAAACTACTTGAGCACAATGAAACCATGAGCACAAAGACATACCGCCCAACCCTGGCGCGCCAAGACGCGCCCGGTTCCAATCAACGCCGCAACTCCAAGGCTGACCCACGTTTCACGTTTCACGTTTCACGTTTCACGGTATTGATAGCGGCTCTCGCCCTGTCTGGTTCCGCCTGGGCGGCTGACGATTTCTCCGGTGGGATGGGTTTGGGAGCATCGGGGATGTTTGGCGGGACCAAAACACTCCAGGCGAACCAAACCCCAGGGATGACCTCCCTGCCTCCTGTGGCAAAGCCGGTTCCTCCTGTTTCAGCTCCTCCTGAAACAGCCAGTGAGATTCATCCCGACTCCCAAAAGCCACGCGCCTCGGCGGCACACATGAAAAGCGCCGTATTCGGGGCACATCTCTTTACCGGAGCCTTTGCGCGCCAGGGGCCCACTCAGTTTAATCCGGACTATTCGATAACCATCGGGGACAGTATCAGGTTGCGGCTGTGGGGGAGCGTGACATTCGACAATGTCATGCTCGTCGATGCGCAAGGGAATGTGTTTTTGCCGAATGTGGGGCCGGTGAAAGTACTCGGGGTTCGAAACCAGGACTTGCAGGAGACTATAGAAAAAGCCGTTCGGCGCAACTTTCGCGCGAATGTCTTCAGCTATGCCAGCCTCGCGGAAGCACAACCGGTGCGAGTGTTTGTCGGCGGCTTCGTCAATCGGCCAGGTCTCTATAATGGGACATCGATGGATAGCCTCCTGCATTACCTGGACCAGGCTGGGGGAATCGATCTTGACCGAGGGTCGTTTTTGAACGTGCAGATCAAGCGGGGCAGCCAAATTCGGAAGGAAATAAGTCTCTATGATTTTCTGCTCGACGGGCGCATCCCTCAAGTGCAGTTGGCTGATGGCGATGTCATTTTTGTCTCCTCCCGCCAAAAGATTGTGATGGTCTCAGGCCTCGCAGAAAATGCGAAACAATTCGAGTTTGTGGGATCGGATTATAACGCGGCGGAAGTGATGAAACTTGCAAAGCCGTTCCCGCGAGCGACGCATGTGCGGGTGACGCGCAACACCGGCACCGTCAAAAACATTGAATACTACCCGCTGGAGAAGGCCGACAGTCTGCAACTGTTCAATGGCGACGAGATTGAGTTTACGTCCGACAAACGGCCCGGCACCATCACGGTGCGGGTTCAAGGCGAGCATATGGGTTCGCAGGAACATGTGCTGCAGCATGGAGCAAGGCTGGGAGAACTCCTGAAACAGATTGTCTTTAACGAACGGTCGGACGTGGGAAACTTGCAACTCTTTCGTCTCACGGTAAAAGACCGGCAAAGGCTCATCCTCCAGACTTCGCTGAAGAGCTTAGAAGCGGCGGTCCTCACCGCACGATCTGGCACCTTCGAAGAGTCACAACTTCGAGCCAACGAAGCAGGCTTGATCCTGCAATGGGTCGACCGGGCCAAAGATGTGGTCCCCACCGGCCAAGTTCTCATTGCACAAACCGGCCAGCGGGATGAATTGCTCTTAGAGCATGGCGATGTGATTCATGTGCCGGTCAAAGACGGGCTCGTGTTGGTGGGAGGGGAAGTCCTGTTCCCGAATACCATCGCGTTTGAGCAGAAATTGTCGGTGCAGGACTACATCCAGAGAGCCGGAGGCTATACCCAGAATGCCGACCTGTCCCGTGTGGTCATCGCGCATCGCGATGGAAGTTTTGACGAAGCCGATGACGGATTTTTCAGCGGAACGAAGGTCCAAGTCCGTGTCGGAGACCACATCCTCGTGCTGCCGAAAGTCGACATGAAATCCCGGCAGATCGCCAAGGAAATATCGCAAATGCTGTTTCAGTTGGCGCTTATGGCAGGGGTGGTTGTAAGGCTCTTCTAGAGGGTGGGTGAGTAAGGATTGAGGGCGAGTCTGCTCAAAGCAGAGGACTAGCACTATGAGTAATAGCAGTAAGGAAAACAAAATCGAAGTGACTGAGCAACTCATAGATCCTGTAACTGAATTGTCCTTCGATGGTCGTACCTATCCTATTGTCCTCCCTAACGCGGACACAGATTATATTCAGAAAAAACTACATTCGGAGAGAGTTCCCTATGAGCTAGGCATGCTCAGGGACATGCAACGACGTCTTTCGGAAGGCGATTTTGTACTGGATATCGGTGCCAACATTGGCAACCACACGTTATTTCTCGCAGTTGTCGCAAAGTGTACGGTCACCGCCTTTGAGCCCAACGAAGCTCTGTGTGGCCCACTGTTGAAAAGTATCGAATTAAATATGCTAGGCGACCGAGTTAGCGTCCGGCCTGTTGCGTTGGGCAAAGTGAAAGGAGAGGGGCACTTTACCAAAGTTACCCCGCAAAATCTTGGATCGCAAAGTATTACCTTAGGGGATGGCGGAATCCGGATCGCTCCGTTGGACAGTTTTAAATTTCGCAAGCCCATCAAGGCCATAAAAATTGACGTTGAAGGGATGGAGTTGGATGTTCTTGAGGGCGGTGTCCGTCATATCAAAAGAGATCGCCCAATCATTTACGTTGAGTGTCAGACCGAAACCGATTTCCGCACCATACACGACTGGTTTTCTAAAATTAACTATGGGTACTGGGATACCTTTAACGCTACACCGACCCACCTGTTTCTACCTAATGAGCGAACAACTCTGGACCAACGGATCGCACGCCTTCAGTTCAAGATAGTGCAGGATGACTACCACTCAAGTATCCAGTTGTCCGCTGTTCGACAGAAACTGGACGATGTTCAGGTCAAATACCGCACGGCTACTGAAGAAGTCAGCATGCTCAAGCAGCGGGTGACACAGGAAGAGGTGGCCCGCAAGGTCGCGGAGCAAGCCCAGTGCCAGGCCGCTGGACAGCTTGAACAGGCCCAATGCTACCTCAATGAGGAACAGGCGGCGCTTCAGCAGCAGGTGGCGCAGTTGAGCCAGCAAGAGCATGCCCACCGTGCCGCGGCGGATGAAGCAGCGAAGACCCTCCCTCGTCAGAAAGCCGAACTCGAGGCGATGCGTGGCAAACTGGAGGAGGCCAATCAGAAGTATCGGGGCGCAACGGAAGAAGTCAGCACGCTCAAGCGGCAGTTGGCGCAGTTGAGCCAGCAAGAGCACACCCACAGTGCCGCGGCGGATGAAGCGGCGAAAAGCCTCCTTCGCCTGAAAGCTGAGTCCGAGGCGATGCGTGGCAAGCTGGAGGAGGCCAATCAGAAATATCGCGTGGCGACCGAACAGGTCAGTACGCTGAAGCAGCAGATCTCGCGGGAAGAGGCGATGCAACAGGGTGCTGAGAAGGCGCGTGCTCAGACCGCTGCCCAAGTGACGGAGATTCACCGCAGCTTCCAGGAGGAACGCAAAGTCCTTCAGCAGCAGCTTACCCAATTGAGCCAAGAGGGACAGGTGAAGACGGTTACTGTCCATGAAGGGGAGAAAAAACTTATCCGCTTGGAAGCAGAGCTAGAGGCTCGTTCCCGTCTGGAAGAGGTGAATCAAAAATATCAGGCCGCCACTGAACAGGTCTCCCGGCTGACACAACAGGCCAAGCAGGAAGAGGTGGCACGCAAAACAACTGAGCAGGCGCTGCAAGCTGCGGATAAAAAACTCACCGGGTTGGATACTGAGTTAGCGTCAGTGCGTACTCGGTTAGAGGAGTCGAACCAGAAGTACAGGGCGGTGACTGAACAGGTTGCCACGCTGAAGCAGCGGGTGATGGAGGAAGAGGCGGCCCGCCAGGTCGCCGAGCAGGCACTAGCCCAGGCCACCAGGGAACTGGCGCAGAGCCAGGCCCGGTTGCAAGACGAACGCTCCGCGCTGCAAGCGCAGATCGGGCAGCTGAAGGAAGAGGGGCAGGCGAAGACCGTCGCGGTGCACGAGGTAGAGAAGCAGCTCATTCGACTCGAGGCCGAACTCGAGGTGGTACGGGGGCGGCTGGAGGAGGCGAACCAGAAATATCGCGGGGCGACGGAGCAAGTCAGCACGCTGAAGCAGCGAGTGACGGAGGAAGAGACGGCCCGCCAGACTGCCCAGCAGGCATTGGCACAAGCTGCTACCCAACTGGACCAGACTCAGCGCAGCCTCCAGGAAGAACGCACCGCCCTCCAGCAACAGCTCGCCCAGCTGAACGCAGAGGGGCAGGTGAAAACAGTCGCTGTGCAGGCGGCGGAGAACAAACTCCTCCGGCTAGACGCCGAGCTGGAGACGATGCGCAGCCGGCTGGAGGAGGCGAACCAGAAATATCGCGGGGCGACGGAGCAAGTCAACACGCTGAAGCAGCGGGTAACGGAGGAAGAGACGGCCCGCCAGACTGCCCAGCAGGCATTGGCACAAGCCGCCACCCGACTGGACCAGACACAGCGCAGCCTCCAGGAGGAACGTACACGACTGGAAAGTGAGCTGGAGGCGGGTCGCGGCCAGCTGGAGCAGGTCACTAGGGAACTGGCGCAGAGCCAGGCCCGGATGCAGGAAGAACGCAGCTTGCTGCAAGAGCAGATTGCAGAGCTTGCTAAACAGGGGCAGGCGAAGACGGTGGAGGCGCGCGAGGCCGAGCAGCAGCTGGTTCGGCTCGACGCCGACCTCGATGCGGTGCGTGACCGGCTGGAGGAGGCCAATCAGAAATATCGGGGAGCGACGGAGCAAGTCAGCACGCTCAAGCAGCGGGTGATGGAGGAAGAGACGGCCCGTCAGGCAGCAGAGCAAGAGCTTCACGATGCCACCGCTCGGCTGGAACAGGCCAATCTAAAATATCGCCAGGTGACGGCAGAGGAAATCCCAAAGCTAAAGAACAAACTTGAAATGCAGTATTCGAAAATCCGTGAAGGCCAGCACACCCTTGAGCAACTTCGTCTTGACTTGCGGAAAGATAGAAAAACGGTCGCCGAGACAGCCCGACAGATCGAACAGGTGCGACAGCAGAAAAAAACTATAGAACACCAATTGGTGAAGACGCGCGGGATGCTGTCCTTTCAACTTGGCTATCTCCTCATTCATGGCTTCAAGTCAGTGAACGGATTTATGAACTTACCGTCAGCGCTGTTGGCTCTCCGCAAAGAAGCTGCCCAGCGTCGGAAAAAAAATGTATTCCTCCCTGGCCCTTATCAGCTGCCATCGTCAGGGCAGTCCTTTACCCCCTCTCAGCCCACAGTGTTAATTGAGACCCTGCCTCATGAGCCACAATTGAATGGGCGCGAGATCTCGATGGAAGCTGCGGTGCCCCGTACCACTGCGCTCACGGTTGCATCTGCTGTCGATCGCAAGCTCAATGTAGCCTGCATTATGGATGAGTTCACGTTCAGCTCTTATGAGCCAGAAGCCATCCTGCATCAACTGACCCCTAACAACTGGAGGGCCGAGTTAGAGGGCTCCAATCCCGACATGCTCTTTATAGAGTCTGCCTGGAGAGGGAAGGATGAGCTCTGGGGCAACAAGGTCGGCCATACCAGTGTGGAGGTGCAAGGTATCGTCGAGTGGTGCCGCGCGAAGAAGGTTCCAACGGTGTTCTGGTGCAAGGAAGACCCAATTCACTTTGAAACCTTCCTCAACACCGCCAAACTGTTCGATTATGTGTTCACCACGGATATCGATTGCATCCATCGTTACAAGGGGGCGTTAGGGCATGACCGTGTCTACCTCCTGCCCTTCGCCTGTCAGCCGGCTACCAACAATCCGATTGAAACGTACGAACGCAAGGATGCCTTCTGCTTTGCCGGGGCCTACTACGTGCGCTATCCCGACCGCACGCGCGATCTTGGGAACTTTGTCATGGAACTTCCGGCTTTCCGGCCATTGGAGATCTACGACCGTAACTACGGCAAGAACGATCCCAACTATCAGTTCCCAGAGGAATACCGCCCTTATATCGTTGGCACCCTCCCGTTCGACCAGATCGATAAGGCTTACAAGGGCTATCGGTATGCCATCAACCTCAACTCGATCAAGCAATCGCAATCGATGTTTGCCAGGCGCGTGTTCGAGTTGCTGGGGTCCAATACCATTACCATCAGCAATTTCTCGCGAGGTGTTCGCCTCCTCTTTGGCGATCTGGTCGTCACCAGTGACAGTGGTCATGAAATTGTCCGCCGTCTACAGACCCTGGCGGACAATGAAGCACAGAGCCGCAAGTTCAGGTTGGCCGCGCTGCGCAAGGTGATGCGCGAGCATACTTATGGTCAGCGTTTGGCCTATGTCGTCTCCAAGGTCAGCGGCAAGGCAATAATACAATCCTTACCCCATATTGCCGTGCTGGCCTATGCGGTGAACACAAATGAGCTGGATACGATACAAGCAAATTATCAACGCCAGCGTTATGCCAACACCTCATTGTACGTTGTCGTAGCTGATGGCATTACTCCACCAGTGAGTGGCGATGCCCGAATCCATTTCATTAATAATGAACAGGCCAAGGAGATGGTGATTGACAGGCTCGACGGTAAGGCCGACTTCGTCGCCGGCATGGTCTCGGCCGACTATTACGGGCCCAACTATCTGGAGGACATTGCCCTGGCGACGCGGTATACGCAGGCGGCACTGATCGGCAAAGCGGCACACTATGCCTGGGGAGATGGTGGATTCCAGCTGAAGCAGCCGAACGATGCCTATCACCCGGTGCAGTCCCTGCCGGCTCGCGCTGCTGCCATCCGGCGTCAGCTGATCGCCAACGAATTGGTCCTGGCCTGGGTGCAGTCGCTGGGCACCCGCCGACTGCGTGCTGACCATGGCTTAGCTATCGACGAGTTCAACTACTGCGAGCAGGGGGCTAGTACCGAATCAGCGCTAGTACAAGAGCAAGTCGATGATCTGCCCGGTCTCAATACCGGAGTATCTATAGACCATCTGCAGGAGAGAGCAGAACGCATAGAGCCGGAAAGTAACCGGCACGATGATTGTCCGAGGCTGACAGGCAAACAGCTGGCAACTGACTTTGGCAAGATGCCCAGTGGCGCGATTACTTTGACAGTTGATGCCCAAAGCTGGCTGGTTGGATCCACGCTACCGGACGGTAAGCATGAATATCTCTATGCCACGGTAGAACACAGTCCGGAAGCCCTAGGCTTTACCGATCACTTCAAGGTCTATCTGGATGTTACGCCGGGGCTGAACATCCAGTTGGTGATCCAGTTTCTGGATGCCCAGAAACAAAAAATCAGTCACGTCATCCAGCAGGCGAATCGCAACCAAGAAGCAGTCATTCCGCCCGGTACCAATAGGATTCGCTTAGGGCTGCGTTTCTATGCCGGGGGCCAGGCCGAAATCAAAAGCCTGGCGCTCGGACACCGCAATTTACAGCCGGCGGAGATAATTGGCCAGGCAGAACATTTACTCCTGACCAATCACTATCCGTCATATAGCGATTTGTACCGCAACGGGTTTGTCCATACGCGCGTGCGAGCCTATAAAGCGCGCGCGGTGCGTTGTGATGTCTTCAGAATGCGCCCCGACGAGGCCGTTTCCTATCACGAGTTCGAAGATGTCAATGTCATCACCGGCGCCCAAGAGGTGTTGCACCAGATGCTCGCCAGCGGGCGCTACAAGAGCGTTCTAGTACATTTCCTCAACGAAGCGATGTGGCAAGTGCTGCAGCATCACATTGGGCAAGTTAAGACTTATGTATGGGTGCACGGCGCGGAAATTCAGCCTTTTCATCGGCGCGACAATTTCGAGAACGATCAACAGCGGGAAGCGGCCAAAATTCAGAGTGAGGCTCGGATGAGCTTCTGGCGCGGTCTTCTACGGAAGATGCCGGAGAATTTGAAGCTGATCTTCGTGTCCAATTACCTCGCTGAAGTCGTGATGGAAGATTTGGGATTCCGTTTGCCGAAGAAGCACTATGAGGTAGTCCACAATCCGATCGACACAGACCTTTTTGCTTACCATCCCAAGCCGACTGAGCAACGGAAGAAGATTCTCTCAATCCGGCCCTATGCGTCACGCACGTATGCAAACGATCTGAGCGTGAAAGCCATTCTGGCTCTTACGGGTAAGCCTTACTTTAAGGATCTCGAATTCCGCATAATCGGCGACGGCAAGTTGTTCGATGAGGTCTTGGCGCCGTTGACCGGTTTCAGTAACGTTTATATAGAGAAACGTTTCCTGACACAGGCGGAGATTGCGACGCTTCACCGAGAATACGGCATTTTCCTCTGCCCGACGCGAATGGATACCCAAGGTGTCTCGCGTGACGAGGCGATGGCCTCAGGCCTGGTCCCTGTGACCAATGCCGTGGCGGCGATTCCGGAGTTTGTCGATGATAGTTGCGGGATTCTCGCGCCGGGAGAGGATGCCGAGGCCATGGCGAGGGGGATGGCTCTGTTGTATGAGCATCCACAGAAATTTGCCGCAATGTCAGAAGCGGCAGCGAAACGTGTTCGGGCGCAGAGTGATGCTCAGCGGGTCATTAGTGCGGAGCTTGCCATTGTAGTAGACGATTTGGAACAGATTAAAGATAGCGTCCTAAAGGATGCCGCATAATCTCCGCAGCATAAAGTCAATGGGTACCTACATTCGGCAACGTGTACCATGTTGTTGGAAGTGGCATTCGACCATGCTCCAGAGTCCAGCGCCTGGGCGCCGCGCCAGGCTGTGTAGTTTTTAAATACGGCGACCTCGACTTGGTCGGACTGGGCCAACGTTACGTGATTTGCACGAAAACCAGGTTGCCTCTGTTCATCGATGCACGCCGTGAGTGAGTTATTCGCAGGATGGTTATTCAACGAGGCACGACTCAAATCGAAACCAATAAAACTTGAGATACCCATTTAGAATCAAACCAGTATCGTGGTTCAACCGGTTAATGTCCGGACACAGTGATTCGAGGGCTCTAATGAAATTCGAAAGTAAGGACTTACCGCGTGACACGATTAAATCTGTTCTCTCAACAGCGACGAGTTCACTTCAACCTCGTGAAGTATTCCGTTCTGACACGCGATGGGGCCGCTCGGTTATTGAATGGCCGTCGCTTGACGCCCTGCTCGCGACCGTAGAGGTTCAAAGTGGTATCCACTCAGTACCGATTGGCGAGTTCGGCGGGAAGCCGATCAACTATGATTTCTTTCTCACTGCCAGACCCGGAACCGTCTTACTCTGTCATTTCCACGGCAATGCGCCACGAGAGGGAAGCGAGCTTCCGATCTTCACGGGCCTGGGCGTGACAAGTTCCATAGCCACATCCATGTTCGTGCCTTCCGACCCGGTGCTTGCACTTGATGCAAGTCTTAGCCTCGCCTGGCATTTTGGGTGCGAGGGCATCCGGCTCCAAGCCATTACAGTCAGCGTCGTTGAGAAACTTCAGTCGATCTTGCGTGCGCCGCGCGTCGTGGCTTGGGGTGGATCGGGGGGCGGGTTTGCCGCAATCAGGGTCGCGAAAGATGTGCCGAATGCGATTGCACTGATCTGGAACCCGCAAACCAACATTGCGAAATATGTCCCAGAGCTTGTAAGTCGGTATCTCCGCATCGCCTTTCCGACGATCGCTACCGACGACTCCATCCCTTCACACAGAGAGCAGTTTCCATCGCTGTGCACCGAGGCATTTCGTGATGACTACAAAGGAAACATTCTCTACTTACAAGAAAGCACCGATTGGCATGTTGGGGCTCATCTTAAGCCCTTCCTCGCAAGTTTCTGCGGAAGGGCAGGGAGTGACATAGCTGGCTCTTCGAATTTCTCTGGCCTTGTAACTGATCAACTCTATCTCCATCTAGACCACTGGGGAAACGGGCATGTCCCCCCTGGCAAAGATGTCATCTCAAAGATCTTGGGGCTGCTCTCAAGTGTCACGACTAATAAGGAGAACCCCGAGAACTTAAAAGGCTTTCCGAGTGAGGCCACTGACTATATTGGATCGACCTTGTCGATTCATGTATCAGCCATGGAAGTTAGCGGGAAAGCCGGTTCTGCCCCACTGGGCAGTTCTTCTACTCATGATTCACTTTAACCAGTTTGCGGACTTACTCCCAGTTTCAGAATCTGAAGCTGTCGTCGGCAGGTCCTAACCATCTGTGGTCGTAGGACGTCAATTGTGACCGGGAAAGTTTCGAAGCTGTTCACCTCTTCTGAGTAGCATCTCTATGATGAGTCATATAGAGCGATCGCCATTCACAGGCTGAGGAGGTCGCCCATGCAGAGAATCATGCTCATGCTGGCACTCACTGTCAGCATCGCAGCACCGGCAGAAGGAATCGCGCAAGATGCGCTGAAGAGCGATCATGTCCTTAGTTTTGCCGTTGGATGGAGAGTGAATGAGCCATCTCCCCAAAATGTGCTTCAACTAGGGACAGTATCTCGTTGTGGTACTGCCTGGTGCATGGAATTTGAGGAATTCCCCGGGAAGGATAATTTACCTCGTACGCCGTTATCCTATCGGCATGAGATGGACGCGCCATACGGAAATGGCCGCTGCACTAATGAACGCCTTACAACTATTCAAGGTGTTATCCGTCGAGATGTACCGGCTCTATTATTAGACGATGAACATGGTTTCGCTTTACGGGCCGGTATTTACGAGTACACTTGGGAGCGGGATCCATCGCCAGCTGGTGGGTTTGTTCTTGTCAAAGCACGCGACACTGGCAGCGATGTGCTGTTTGAGCAACCACTCGGGTTCGCCTATGAATCCGAGGGCCAGACGAGGCGGCAGATCAGAGCAAATGACTTGAGTGGCTACTTTGATGGCCAGCAAGCCCACAAGGATATGCTTATGGGCGTCATGGATGACTGGTCAGAAAAACAGTCAAGTTTTGATTTTCGCAAGTTTATATCTTCTTCTAATCAATCGCTATTGAAATTCAACCAACTTGCCCGTCCGGAAGTTGTTCGCCAGTACAATAAGTTGATATGGGTGCACCATAGCGTGCTGGTCCCTCAGACGAGTTCGGGACGGCTAAATTATATTCTTCACGAGTATGGCCATGATTTTAATGCCAATGGCTGCTTTGACGAATTCGGGCACAACAAACTGTTGTTGCCGGTGCTTCATGGCGATCTGATATCTGCGCTTGTCTATATCGAGTATACCCCCGACAAACGTGACGGAGTGCCGATGATTTCTGTTGGCAGATACTTCAGAAAACAATAGTGAATTTGTTATGAACAGTCCTGCCAAGATTGTAATTTTTGGAAGTTGCGTATCACGCGACATCCTGAATTACCCACAGGCCAAAGCACAATTTATCCTGGTTGATTACTATGCTCGTAGCTCCATCGCTTCATTGGGAGCCGGGTCAATCGAAATGCCTGTTACAGTTCAACAAATACGCTCTAAGTTTCAGAGGAGGATGGTTGAGCGTGACATTAGAAAAGATTTTCTCAATGACCTGGCTCGGCTTCAGTTCGATGTGCTCTTGATCGACCTCATTGACGAGCGATTCAGCCTATACGTAGAACCAGAGGGGCGGGCCTGTACACTTTCGAGTGAACTTCTCTGCTCCGGGTTTCTAAAAGATGCTGATACGGCATCAAGGATTTCCTCGGGATCAGAAGAGTTCTGGCGGCTGTGGGAGGCAGGTTGGTTGATTCTTGTGAACAAGCTTAAAGACCTCGGGGTTCTTGATCGACTGCGAGTCAACCAGGTGTTCTGGGGGTCACGGACCGAAAAGGGCGGCAACTTCGAGCCGCATTATTCAAGCAGAGGAATTGATCAGGCCAACCAATTTCTTGATCGGTTGTACCAACGCATTGCTGTCGATATTCCATCCGGTCAGTTTCTACGATTTGATCAAGGGTTAATGACGGGATCGGTCACACACAAATGGGGAATCAGCCCCTTTCATTATGTTGACGCATATTATCATGCAGCGACTCAGCAATTGTGTGCAGAGTCCACGCTAGAGAAGAGGATCACAACCTCAAAAGCCACAGCGACTAGTCACACCAACTTTTCGATCAACAAAGTCATCCTCAATCACGAGGGCGATGAGCTTGCGGCAACCGTTGTATTCGAGGCTCCTCAGGCAGGGGAGTTCGCGTTTTATGTATTTCGAAACGGAGAACGGATCCATATCCAGGGGTATTCCCCGAACCCTACGTTACGGCTATGCATAAAATCAGAGCCAGGTCTGTATCAAGTGTTTGCATTCTTACTCACTCCACATGGCACAAAAATTACGAAATACTCCAATCCACTGTTTCTGCATCCTGTCGTCTATACGCTAGAACAGGCAATCCAGAAGCATCAGCCCAATGAGCGTACGCTTCTTCTGCAGGGCCAATATTGGAAGTACCCGGCACTTTACTACGCAGGAAAACCGCAACAACCGCTTTTCATCATGCTGAGTGCAGCTACTGACAGAATCAAGCAGAGCCTTCCGGTATTTAACCGTTGGACCTGGGCTCAGGCTGGGAAGTTTCCTGGGCACGTGCTCTGTATTGCAGACCCGACTCTTGAGCTTCATGAGGATATGCAATTGGGTTGGTACCTCGGCACGGACAAGCACGATGCCAGCGAGGAACTTTCGAGATTTATCTTGCGTTTCGCGGGAGCGCTTGGCTTACCGGCAGACAAGATCATCATCTGGGGCTCCTCCGGGGGAGGCTTCAGTGCTCTATCACTGGCTAGTCGAATCGAGAAGGCAACGGCTGTCGCTATCAATGCCCAGACAGATATATTCGCCTATGAGTTTTTCAAACCCATAGAGGCTGTGAAGCAAAACTGCTTTAGTAACCAAACGGCACAGCACATTCAAGAACATTTCGGCCCTCGTGTGAACATGGCCAAAGCCTGGAAAAGTAATAGAAGTTCACGAGCGATCCTAATACAGAATAAGCTCGACGCCCACCACTATGCATGCCATTTTAAGCCTTACTGGGAGACCCTTGGCGGGACTGCTGAAGGAGGAGCCAGTGCTGACGGTCGCCACTACGCGTGGATTTACAGTGACTCCCGTGGTCATGCGCCAGAGCCGGAGCAGATGATTCCGGAAATCTTGAACTTGATCAATCAAGACCCATTCATGGCATCAACCGTGATGCCCAGGACTCGTGCGGCCAACGAGTGAGCAGCCCAACACCTAGGAGCCTGTCCGATATTGCCTTTGTGACGAGACGAAGGAGGCGTGGCCAGATGAGCGGCGCAAGGCCCGGAAAAACCGGAAGTGTATTCACTGGAATACATTGAGGATTATTTCGGGCCGAGAACGACGTAGATGACTGCGGATCGTTCGCCACAGTACAACGGTCAATGTCGGGCAGGCTCCTAGTAGCCCGGTAACGGGATTTGACCAGCCTGCCCTTCCTAAAATTGTTCGAAAGTATAATAAGCCGATGATGTGGGCGCATCATAGTGTGCCGCCTCCCCATGCGAACGTGAGACGGTTAAATTATCTTCTTCATGAGCATGGCCATGCTTTAACCCCAACGGCTGCTTTGACGAATTCGGGCACAACAATCTCTTGTTGCCTGTGCATCATGGCGACGCGGTATCTGGATTTGTCTATATCGAGTACAGCCCAGACACACGTGACGGCGTGCCGATGATATCCGTTGGCAGATACTTTAGAAAACAATAGTGATACGGCCATGAGCAGTCCTACTAGACTTGTAATTGTTGGAAAAGGGATCTCGAATTCAATCGAGGTTGTGCCTGCCATCCTGGCGACCTGTTCGACCAAACACGTCACTCTTAAGCACGAGCGCGATGATCTTGTGGCAACCGTCTTATCTGACGCCACATGGACAGGACAGTTTGCATTTTATCTGTTTCGAAATGGCAAGCGAGTCCATGCCCAATGGTATTCCTCGAATCCTGCCATGCGATTCCGTATACACAGGGAGCCAGGTCTTTATCGGGTACTCGCGTTCTTTCTTGCCCCGAATGGCTCAAGGATGTCGAAATACTCGAATCCGGTGTTTCTGTATCCTCTCGATTATACTCTTGGACAATCAAGTGAGAAGCCTCACAAGTTCACTCTCGAGCCTGCTGCAACAAGAGCTGCGAGCGCACTACAACCTCGTAAAGTATTCCGCTCTAATACGCGCTGGGGGCGCTCAGTTCTTGAATGGCCATCGCTTGACGCCCTGCTTACAGCCGCGGAGGTTCAAAGCGGCGTCCACTCCGTACCGATAGGCGAGTTCGGCGGAAAGCCAATCAACTATGACTTTATGCTGACCGCTAGGTCTGGAACCGTCTTGCTGTGCCACTTTCATGGCAATCACCCACGCGAGGGAACTGAGCTTCCTAACTTCACGGGACTGGGCGTGACAAGTTCCATAGCCACATCCATGTTTGTCCCCTCCGACCCGGTTCTCGTACTTGATGCAAGTCTGACCCTCGCTTGGCACTTCGGGTGCGAAGGAATCCGTCTCCAAGCCATTACGGTCCGTATCGTGCAGAAGCTGCAGGCACTGTTGCATGCGCCGCGTGTGGTGGCTTGGGGTGGTTCTGGCGGAGGATTTGCCGCAATCCGAGTCGCGAAAGATGTGCCGAATTCGATAGCGCTAGTCTGGAACCCGCAAACCGATATTGCGAAATATAGCCCAGAGTCTGTTGCCCGGTATCGTAGCATCGCGTTCCCGAGGATCGCCGCCGACGGCCACATCTCTTCAGACGGAGAGCAGTTTCCATCGTTATGCACTGAGGCATTTCGTGCCGGCTATCAAGGACGCATTCTCTATCTACAAGAACGCACGGATTTGGATCATGTTGATGCTCACCTGAAACCGTTTCTTGAAAGTTTCTGTGCTACACCACTTAGTAAGATAATAAACTCAGCGAAGTTATCTGGCTTTGTGACCGATCAACTATTTCTCCACATTAGCCACTGGGCGGACGGGCATATCCCGCCAAGCAAAGCTGTCCTCACAAAGCTCTTGGGTCTCCTCTCGGACGTCACAATGAGTCTAGAAGGCCTCCAGAACTTGAACTGCTTCCCCGGCGAGTTCATTGGAAACACGGCGTTGAATGTTTCACAACATGCACTAGGCCGGCAAATGAGTGGGGAAATCACTCTAGACCCGCTCGGCAAGTCCTCTAAGTTGGATTTACCTTTAACCTTGAAGGCCATTCTTGCAGTACGAATGGATCGAATTGCAGATGATTTCGTTCCATTTGAGGTTACCGTTAGCTGCTCTGGCGATTCAGTCGTCTTACCTCTATTTACCGGTGAAACTGTGGAGGTGAGTCTCTCTCATGGTGTTCAATGGGATAGGAAGTTCGGGACGCAGCATAATAGTAGCGTCATGCATTTATTTTCACTTTGCCTGGTCGGACAACTTCTTGCGACGTTTCTGCAGAGTAATAATGACGATGCCTTGCGGACTGCAGTGGTAGTGCTGGAAAGCTTTTTGAATTATTCGAGCGTGCCAGACAACCAGTTACGGATCGGTAAAATTCCTAGTGGAGACCATTCGGCGGCAACCAGGGTCAAGGTATTGATTAAATATATACAAGTGATGCGAGAGGCCCAGGACATCGACGGTGCTTTCCTGCAGAGAGTCTACGACTGTCTCAAGTATTGGTCGGATTGGCTTGCTGACTCCAATCACTACAAAAAGAACAATCATGGATTGATGGGGTCGATCTCACTGCTCCATTCCGCAGTTCAATTCGGCACTGCCCCCTATGCGAGCGCATACCTTGACGTGGCAACGAACAGGATTATCGAACTTGGAAAGAGTTCCTTTGACCGAGACGGCCTATGCAATGAGAATACGATCGGCTACCATAATTTTAATTTGCACTGCTATCGAGGGTTGCTAGAATTCTGCAATTATTATGGACTCTCTGAAATTCTTATTACGTTTCTTGAGGAACTTATTCTTCGCGCAACGAACGCTCTAGAGTTCTGCGTGTGGCAGGATGGTTCTATCCCGCCGATTGGCGACTCAGCCGTATATCAAGTTGATATTGTTTCACGAAACGAGCCGCGATGCTTTTACGAGAGCGGGTTTGCTGTCGTCAAGAACAACGATTTGTATTTGTCGATACTGTGTGGAGCCCGGACAGAAATTCATAAGCAGGTGGATGATTCGAGCATGACGTTGCGATACAAAAATCTCGACATTCTGATTGATGGAGGCGCGTATTTATATGATCAAGCCGATCCATATCGCCGATGCGTGGAATCGAGCCTTGGTCATAGCGGCCTCTTTCTCAAAGAATTCGGCGGGCTGCTTCGCAAAGAATTTCTGAAAGAATTTGGGCCGGTGTCAGGAAAGATCGAGCGTTTCGAGGAGAGCCATGATGGAGTGCGCGTCAAGTGCGTCTACTCGGTCAGTAATGGGCGCACTGTGTTTACACGCCATATCTTTGTCTGCTGGCCCGACGAGGTTGCGATCGTTGACTCGATAGAACTCGGTGAAGTGGCCGGCAGTCCTGAGGCTGTTCAGCGCTTTATTTTTGGCCCAACGCTCGATGTACGGTTTGATGATCGGAACAAACTTATTCTCACTTCTGAGAATTTCTCTTGTACGCTATTTCAACTTTTGGACTGCGATGGCGATCTTTTTCGCGGTGAGGAAGGGAGTCTTGTCCGTGGCTGGTTCTCCAAGAAATACAAGGAGATACTGCCCACGTTCGGTGTGGATTTCGTGCCCAATGCACCTTTGAGCCGGTTCTCCACGATTATCAAACTTTTGAAATGCTCAAGCCTATCGGAGTGCTCCACGACTGTGCGGGCGTTCGCTGGTGGGGCAGACCCCTTCGTGCAATAGGGATGAGACACTCAGCGTCATAGAGTTTACTGAGAACGATTCCTCGCCCGCATTATTCAGGAACACTTCTGCTGCAATCGCCGATCCGTTGCTACGACGAGCCTTCGGTTGCAGGTTCGCCCCTCGGACCTTCAACGTACTGCAAGAGTACGACTCAGGTCCTCAGGGCTCCGCGCGCCGCTCTCGCGACGCGGCTCAGCGATTTCGCCGCGAACCGTCATGAATAATGAGGGCTAGTCGAGGCTGAGATCGCGGCGCCTTTGAATAGGCTGAGGGGTTCAGGCAGAAGGCTGAAGTGTTCGGAACGTCAAACTCTGACCTCCAGCCTTCTGCCTGAACCCCTTCAGCCTAAACACCTTTCCATCCCTCCCGAACGAGTCACGCGGCTTTCCCATGTGCTGCCTTGGTTCGAACGAGCAGCTCGATATCGCAATCCAGTACATGCAGTAAGGATAAGAGTTGATCGACCGACTTGCGGGAGTTGGTCTGATCGAGCAGACGATAGAACTGTGTGGCGGAGGTCCTCAATCGCCGAATGATCTCACGCTTCGACAAGGCACTTGCCTCGACTCGCTTCTGCGCCTCGATCGTCAACTTATACAGCAGCGCATCCCGCAAGTAGCGCGGATCCTGGTTGTACTCCAACACCTGCTCACCGTGGACCGTTCCTTCCTTGCCCGATTCCAGCACATAGGTGAACCCTTCGCCCTCTAGCTCTTTATCGACAAAGACCCGGGCGATTGGATCGGCAGCGCCTGGTTGAGGATCGACCTTCGAATAGGGAAGCTGGAATAGTTTCTTCGAAGCCTTCACCTGGAAGGCCTTCTTACGATTGTTGTGGGTGACCGACTGAATCTTCATAGCGCCCCCTCGAATTCCAGTTGTTCGATTAACACGCGAACTCGTCGCGTGGCCTTCCCTCTCATCGGCTTCCTGCTATCCAAGTCCCATTTCACGATGAACTCTCCGTCATGATATACATGCACATGCCGGGGAGAATGATCACCTTTCCAGGTGACGAAAACATAGCCACCCCGACGAATTTTACCCATAAAGTAGTGTTACCTTCTGGGGTATCACTTGTCAAGCACGATGGCCGTTAACCCTACCACGGCTTGGCGCCATCGCCGACTAGCCTTCCACGATTGCAAGCAATGCATCAAGAAATTCCCCGACCATCGCTTCGTCTTTAGGAACTATTCCTTTGCTACGACGAGCCTTCGGTTGCAGGTTCGCCGCTCAGTTGGTCAACATACTGGTTGGTATTGGCACCCTTCTTCCTGGCGGCTGTTCCCGTCTGAGCAGTAGCGGGACGGGCACCCTCGCAGACGACGGAGCCAGTCCCCCGGGCCCACGCGCTGGTCTCGCGACGAACCGTCATGAATAATGCGGGCTAAACACCCTTACTAGGTACCATGTCGTGTGAAGCGTCGTTTGCGGCATCCGTATTTCTCTGCAAGGAATCGCTTGCCTCGCGTGATGAACAAGGTTATTCTCAGAACCAGTGGCAGCAGGAGGGAGAACACCATGAGCTATTTGCAACAAACCATCAAAGCGGTGATTCGGCCCGGCGATGAAGCCGGCTATGTGGCTGAGTGCCTTGAAATTGCCGTCGTGACTCAAGGGCAGACGCTGGATGAAACCGTCAAGCATTTGCAAGAAGCCGCTGCGTTGCATCTGGAGGGAGAGCACCTGGCGGCCTTTGGGTTGCGCGAGAAGCCGACATTGGTGCTGACTATGGAGTTGGACCCCGTCCATGCCCAAGCTTCGTAGACTCGCGGGCCGCGATGTCCTAACCATCATCCAGGGTTTTGGCTTCAAGCAGGTCTCCCAACGGGGCAGCCACGTCAAGTTAGTCCGTGACGTCACAGGGGCCCACCAAGTTTTGACCATCCCCCTCCACGCCGAATTAGATCCCGGCACCCTTCGTGCCATATTTCGCCAAGCCAGTCGATTCATTTCAGAACAAGACTTGCGCCCGCATTTCTATACATAAATCACATCCCTCCCATGCTCGGCCAGGAAAGTAGCTGTCCTCTGGACTCCGCGCACCCATCTTGCGTGGTGTCTCGGCGGTTCTTCACGAACGCTCGTGAATAATGCAGGCTAAGTGTTGAGAAATAATAGAAATTCACATTTGATCCAAATACAAAATACGCTCGACACATATCACTTTGCGTGAGATTTTAATCCTATCTGGGAAGCGCTTGGCGGATTACTCAGGGAGGATCAGCCTCCGGCAGTGGCCATGACGCGTGGGTGCAGAGTGCCTGCGCAGGTGTTCAGGCTGAGGGCGATACATTATCTTGCATCAAAACCTTCAGCCTATCTACCTCACGATTCGTTCATCCAACATATGAAACATCTACTTGAGTCATTCGGCGCTTCCTTTGGTTTCCAGGGGGTAAACCCGACGGGGGCATTCCGTCATTTGAAGGTCGCTCTGATTGCCGATGAGCTGACCAGCTCCTGTCTTGCCTTTGAATGCCAGGTGCGTGATCTGACCCCACTCAATGCTCACTGGGTGCTGAAGTATTGGAAGCCGGACCTGTTGCTGGTGGAATCCGCGTGGGAAGGACGGGGCAATGCCTGGAAGTACAAGATTGCCGCCTATCCGGACAGGCCTGAGCGGAACAATCATGTTCTTCGGAAGGTGGTAGCCTCTGCGCGGGAGCGCGGGATTCCCTGTGTGTTTTGGAACAGGGAGGACGGGGTTCATTTTGATCGCTTCATCTCCAGCGCCGCTCTCTTCGATTATATTTTCACGGTAGACCAGAACTGTATTCCTCGGTACAAAGAAGTGGTCGGTCCCGCTGTGGCGGTTGCCCCATTGATGTTCGCCGTGCAGCCGGCTATTCATTCTCCATCCCCTCAAGGATATATTCACCATCAGGCCTGTTTCGTGGGCAGCTATAGCTCGCACGTTCACGATGGACGACGGAACTGGCAGGAGATGCTGTTTGCCGGCTGTTCCGACATCGGGGTGACCGTGTACGACCGCAACTCGGGGCGGAGTTCCTCCAAATATCGCTATCCTGATTTGCCGTGGCTTCAGGTTCGTCCGAGTGTGCCCCATACGCACACTGCCCAGCTCTACCGTGACTATATGGTGTCATTGAATGTGAACACGGTGGAGGACTCAGGCACGATGTTTTCCCGGCGCTTGGTCGAGATTTTGGCATGCGGAGGATTAGCGGTGACCACGCCGGCCCTATCAGTCGATCGTTACTTTAAAGACTATTCCTATGTCGTTGGGTGCGAGGATGAGGCACGGGAACTGTTCGGGCGTCTCAAGCATGGTCTGACTTCTCGTGACCGTGAGATGGCTGCTGCCGGAGCCGAATATGTGCGTAAAGAATTCACATGGACGCATCGCCTCGAAGAAGTGATGCGGGCCATTTCTCGCACCACACAGTCATCGGCGGCATGAAGAGTTCAACACCTCCGGCGCTCTGGTAAGTACTCAGGGGTTCAGGCTGAAGGCTGAAGGTAGTTTCTATGACCCTCATTGCCCAAGAAGACAAGCCCCCTAAACGCCTTCAGCCGATCTACCTGAATGAACCTTGCTGGGCAGGTGCGCAGGAGGGCTTTGATTGACTCGCTATGGCGCGTTTAATCAGGGGTTGCGCCGGCTCACCACGCTGGGTGAATTCCTGGACGGCACGATCGAACATGCCTATTTCGGTACGCCATCGGAACTCACTGCGACAGTGGGGTGGGGCCGTCGGAAATATGCTCGTCGCGCCAGGCGTGTGGCGCAGATTGAAGCCATCCCGTTTCTGTGCCTCGAAGACGGCTTTCTTCGTTCCGTTGGTCTGGGCAGCGCTGAGCCGCCGCTTTCCATTGTCGTCGATGATCTTGGGATCTATTACGACGCCACCCAACCTTCCCGCCTTGAATCGTTCATAACCAGGCCACGGACTCCTGAGGAAGTTGTTCGTGCTCAGGCGCTTGCCACCGCTTGGCGGCACGCGCGTGTATCTAAGTATAACTATGCCCGCGACCAAGTCGATTCCTTGCCCGAGAGGTACGTGCTTGTTGTCGACCAGACGTGGGGCGATGCCTCGATCCGCTATGGCATGGCAGATGAAAGCTCCTTCCATCGAATGCTTGATGCCTCGTTGGCGGAGAATCCAGATTGCACGATTCTGCTGAAGGTACACCCCGAAGCGATGGCGGGACACAAACGTGGCCATTTTGATTTGGGGAAGGTATCGCGTATACCGCGGGTGCAAGTGCTGGGAGAAGATGTTCATCCCGTGAGCCTGATCGAGTATGCGGAATCGTTGTACGTGGTGACGTCGCAGATGGGTTTTGAAGGGCTCTTATGGGGGAAGCGGGTGCGGACATTCGGTATGCCGTTTTATGCGGGATGGGGACTGACGCGGGATGAGCTGCCCTGTCCCGAGCGACGCAGTCCGGTTCAGCTAGAGAACCTGGTTCATGCGGCTTTAATCGACTATCCACGCTATATTGACCCGGAAACCGGCCAGAGATGCGAGCCGGAGCGGGTGATCGAGTGGATCGGGTTGCAGCGGACGATGCGCGAACGTTTCCCGAAGACCCTCTATGCTGTGGGGTTCTCTCGCTGGAAGAAGCCGATTGTGCGTGACTATTGTCAAGGCAGTCTGGTGCGATTTGTGAGTCGGATCGAACAGATCCCAGAGGACGGCACGTTAGCGCTGTGGGGGCAAGGACATCGAGACGAGAAACGGCCGGTGGTTCGGCTAGAGGATGCCTTCTTACGATCTGTCGGGTTGGGCGCCGACCTTATCCGACCCTTGTCGTGGGTCATGGATAGGCGTGGCTTGTATTACGACGCGACGGCTCCATCGGAATTGGAGTATCTGCTTCAGACCACGGAATTCTCCGCTGATCTGGTAGCCCGCGCCAGACGGTTGCGGGAGCGTATCGTCGAACAGGGCCTCACGAAATATAATGTGGGTTCTGGAAGGTGGCGGCGGCCAGAAGGAGCGAGTCGAGTTATCTTGGTTCCGGGCCAGGTGGAGTCGGATGCATCCATTCGGTACGGAGCCCCAGGGATTCATACCAATATGGATCTGTTACGGTCGGTGCGCAAGGCAAATCCCTCCGCATATATCATCTATAAGCCTCACCCGGATGTAGTGGCCGGTCTACGGAAGAAGGGTGAAGGCGAGCACGAGGCTGTGCGCTCGTGCAATGAAGTGGTCATCGATATTGCGATGGGCGAGTTGCTGACTCTGGTAGATGAGGTGCATGTACTGACGTCGCTCGCCGGCTTTGAGGCGTTGCTGCGTGGGAAAATGGTCACCTGCTACGGCCAACCATTTTACGCCGGGTGGGGGCTGACCCATGATCTCGTGCCGCTGATACGCCGCACACGCCGGCTAACTCTCGATCAACTCGTAGCCGGGGCGCTGATTCTCTACCCTACCTATGTCAGCCGGACCACCGGCAAGTTTACGACCCCTGAACGTGCCCTCGATGAATTATTGGACTGGCGACAGCAGCAGAATGGTGTGCCGTTGTGGCGAAAGTCCCTGCGTCTCGCGCTGCGTCTCGGAAAACGATCCTGATTGGGGTCCGTTGATTCTAGTTTGCAGTTCGAGATTATTTTGAAATTGGGCTGTGGAGTAGGACCTCACAGCGTCACGACGTGTTTTCGCAGAATCTTCACGAGTTGTGTTGAACCCTTCCTAGCTTCAGTCGTCTCGCGTAACTACGTCGCCGTAGCACCAATCCTGGCTAGGAGGGCGACTTACTCGGTCTCCCGACCGAAATGTGGCGGAAGCCATAGGCGGCGACTCGGTCGGGCTCATAGACGTTGCGTAGGTCGAAGAAGAGGGGCTGGCGCAAGAGAGTTTTCAGTCGGTCGAAATCGAGCGTGCGGAACTGGTTCCATTCGGTCATGAGGATCAGCGCGTCGGCGCCCTGGGCTGGCCTGGTCCAGCAAGCGGTCGCCGTCAGTCCTGCTCCCTACGCTGCTATCATCAAGCACGTTCGAGGCCGGCAGGGCCAAAAACACAAGCGGTAGGGGTCACTCAAGTCAAGGTAATACCCCTTTGTCGGCAAGTCCTGGGAGTTCTCCAAAGAAACCGCCGCCGATATCGACCGGCTGGGAATTGAGATGGTGGAAAAATCAGGTGAGCGTGGTGACGATGTTTCACAAAGAATGGATGAGGAAGGCAAGCGCATCGTCCAGCAATCGCTCGACACAGCCCGTGAACTGTCCAAGGGTGGAACTGCACGCGCGTCGGATGCGATATCTTTTGCCTGGAAGCGATTTATCAAAGGCTATGCCGCTGTTCCCTCCAACGCCAAAGCTCGTACGATAGCCATAGGCGACGACATTCGTGAACTGAACATGCCGGGTATCCTCGAAGAAGAAAGCGATCGCCGCAGCCGCTGGTCCAAAACGATGACGGATTTGGCCGGCCAGACAGTTTCGAACTATCGCGAAGATGTCTCACACTCGTTCACAGAAGCCAAGCGGGAAATCTCAGACTATCAGACATCGGGTATCAGCCTCGCCACATTGCGTTCACTTAGCTGGGTGCTTCAAGGACTGCTCTGGGATGCGGCGATTGAACCGATTGGAAAGATCTCAGCCGCGTCTCTCGGCTACATCGGGGTCAACACCGTTGCGTTTCCCACCATGGTCGTCATGCGTGAGGGCAAAGCGATAACGCAGATCGCAATCGAAGTTGTGTGGAACACCTCGAAGTCCGGCTACGATCTCGTCGCGCCCTCCGCCATCGCAGCGGTCGCCGCCCTGTATGGCGCCCTCGACTTTACCGGATCGAACCTTGTGGCAGGAACCGTGGCAGGCACGGGTTCGCTCGCAGGTTTGAGCGAACGCGGCCTCAGCCACGTCGCAGGCGTGACGATCACAGGAACGGGCTACGCAGCTGGAAAAGGCATGCAGTACATCGGTGTTCCTCTTGCCGCAGCAGGCGTGGCGGTCGGCGGAGGAACATTCGGGGTCGTTGCAGGGACGGCGGAGGCCGCGGCAGCCGGCACCCTGCGTGTTGTAGGTGAAACCGGCTTGGCCACGACCTATGTCATGGGTAATGTCATTGCCGGCACCACGTTGGTCGGCGGGACCGCTGCGACAGCGGGCGCAGCAGCCTGGCAAGGCTATTACCAGATGGCAACGGCAGTGGTGTTACCGGTCGGCTTCGAATTCGCCGGAGGAATGGTCCTCAGCTATGGAACCATGGCTCATCTCGGCGCACACACCATTCTAGCCGCTTCGGACTTCTCTTACCTCGTCCTCTCGCTCGAAGGCCCCCGCTGGGTCATCTATGCAGTGAAAGGAAAGCTCGGCAAAGGGGAAGACCTCCCGCCGGGAACGATGCTCGACTTAAAAACCATGCAGCAGGCCGGCGAAGAAATCTACAACCTCCCCGCCTCCGACGAAGAAATGAAACGTGTGGTGGAGTCGGTCTACGGAGAGCTGCCGGAGGTTAAGTAATCACGGCCCTCCTCCGCTTCAGAGCAGCGGACAAGTCCTAAGCGGTCAGACCATTTCTCTTTGTTCTACATGGGAAAATTATCGAAGATGGTCTCGCGACCTGCCGGACGCCAACGCTTTTCGATGAGTGCTTTAAATCGTTCCAGATCTCCCTGGACGCGCTGAGACACCATGTCCAATGCCTCCCCTCCATGTTCGACAACCGCCTGAGGGTCATACTCGACTTGCAGCACGATTTTCGACTTGGCGCTTGATAGTGTGTGAAAGGTCATGGTCCATCCCTTGATAACGCCGCCTCGACTCGTCCACGCGAGATGCCGGTCCGCCGCCTGATCTGTAATCTCCGTCTCCCACTCTTTATCCTGGCCCGCGATCTCGGCTTTCCAATGAAACCGCTTACCATCCAGCCGCGTGACTTCCTTCACCCCTTCCATGAACTGAGGGAATTCCTCAAATTTCATCCATTGAGCATAGGCCGTATACTCTGGCACGTTGACCTCAATGGATTTCTCAATGGTCGACATGCGTTCCTCCTTTCCGTAGTTTTCGGTGAGTCGGTATGTATAGATATATGATTGAAAGTCATGGTCTGAGTAGCAATGTCGGCCAGCTCGTGGCCAATCTCTTCGGCGCGTTGCACATGCTATCGCAACTGTTCCCGTGAGCGAAGCCCCCTTGAGTTAGTCCGAATGTAGGTAAGCAAGCGTCTTGGCCTTGGGGAGTTCTTTAAGTTTTCTGAAAAACTCCGTTTCGGTAATCTCGGTAGGCCATTGTAACCTGACAAAGATATTCCATCGGTTCTCACCTGCCTTCTCAAATGCTATGGCTTTGAGGTTGTTGAGATTGGTCAAGTCTCTTACGAGTGCCTTCTGTGGGTTCTTCAGTCCATGGTACTTCCCCAAGTTGGCCTTGAAAAAATCAAAGTAGTCTAATTTATTGACAGCTAAGAGGTGGTTTAAGAGATCTAATTGTCTTTTGGCAATTGCTCGCTTACGTGGTGACTTCAAGCGAGTAAACAACTCATAAGCCAAGTCTTTAAAAATAGCTCGAGATACATGGAGTTGAATCTCGTCGAGCACACGCTTGGCTTGCGAGGCAACCCCTTTGAGTGCAAATATTAAAAAAGGAGTGAGATCATGCTCTTTCTGTCTAACTTCTGCCAACACCGTTAGGTAAGCAGATTTTTCATCGTAGTAGTAATTAGACATTGCGATAAATGACGAATCTTTCAAACCAGCGCGTCGTAGCATTAGCGCTTCAAGAGCCCGAGCCGTTCTACCATTTCCGTCTTCAAATGGATGCATGGAAGCCAAATGATAGTGCGCCGCAAGAGCCTGAATTATGAGGTCATGCTCTTGGTATTCACCTTGTAAGGCTTTTATAAGGGCAGTGAACGCCTGTTGGCATTCCTCCCCTCCTTCGGATCCGCGGTGTCGCGGCATACCAAAGTTGACATTCTCGTCCTGACGCCGCAGTCTCCCTGGAGCACAATGATCATCATCGGCGCCTTCAACAATCTTCCCATGAATAACACGTATTAGATCGGCAGTAAGCGGACGATCTCCAGGAACGGTAGCAATCCACTTGTAGGCGCGGAGGGCGGCAGCGGCTTGTTTCTGAGCACGCGCCTTGAGTTCTTCAGGATTCTTGGTCAAGGCCTCGTCGAGTTCATGGTCGGTAAAATCAGCGCCCTCAATTTTCGATGTACCAGCCACCTCTCGCTTTAATTCCAACTTTTGTAATTCATCAACCCATCTCCGTTGATAATGCACTGTTCTTAAACAGAGAATGGAAGCTCTTGCTTCAACAAGAGCATCAGCAACTGCAAGTTTGTTGTATTTAATCCAATCTTTCGGCAATAAGTAATTAATCATTGCTCATACTATATACAACTCATTTC
>SWDM01000017.1 GCA_005116835.1 Nitrospira sp.
CATGACCAAGAAGGAGATGACTAAGCTCATCGATACGGTCTATCGCCAGTGCGGGCACCGCGAGACCGTCACGTTTCTCGACAAGGTCAAGGATACGGGGTTCGAGTACGCAACTCGCGCCGGCATCTCGATCTGCATCGACAACATGCATATTCCGACCAAGAAGCAAGAACTGCTGGGGAAGGCGCAGCATGAGGTGACGGAGATCGAGCGGCAGTATGCCGAGGGACTGATCACCAACGGCGAACGTTATAACAAGGTCATCGACATCTGGGCTCACGTGACCGAACAGATCGCCAATGAGATGATGAAGGAATTGGGCGCGGGCGGCGATCCGAACAAGGCCGAATCCTTCAATCCGATCTTCATGATGGCGGATTCGGGCGCTCGCGGTAGCTCGCAACAGATTCGCCAATTGGGCGGTATGCGCGGTTTGATGGCGAAGCCGTCCGGTGAAATCATCGAGACGCCGATTACCGCTAACTTCCGCGAAGGATTAACCGTATTGCAGTATTTCATTTCGACGCACGGCGCCCGTAAAGGGTTGGCCGACACGGCGTTGAAGACGGCAAACTCCGGTTATCTCACGCGTCGTCTGGTGGATATCGCGCAGGACGTCATCATCAACGAAATCGATTGCGGCACGACCGACGGCATCATTGTGAGCGCATTGGTCGAAGGCGGAGAAATCATTCAGCCGATCGAAGAGCGGGTGTTGGGACGATTGGCTGCAGACGATATCCGCGATCCGGTCACGGGCGAGATCATCGTGTCGTGCAATGAAGAGATCGATGAGGAGCGGACCAAAGCGATTGTGGAAGCGGCGGTCGATCACGTCAAGATTCGTTCGGTGCTGACCTGTCAATCCCGTCGAGGCGTCTGCCGGTCCTGTTACGGTCGCGATTTAGCCCGTGGACGGTTGGTTGAAAAGGGCGAACCGGTGGGTGTCATCGCGGCGCAGTCGATCGGTGAGCCGGGAACACAGCTGACCATGCGAACGTTCCACATCGGTGGAACGGCGAGCAAGGTGGTTGAGCAGACGGTGACCGAGTCCAAACATGCCGGCACCATCAAGTTCATGAGTTTCGACGCCAAAAAGAATGCCGACTTCCCGAATGCTGGAATTGCCGTGCAGAATAAAGAGGGCGAATGGGTCGTCATGAACCGGAATGCCAAAATCGCCATTGTCGACGAGACTGGGCGTGAGCGTGAGAAGTACGGGGTCGTCTACGGCGCAAAGATCAAGGTCGAAAACGGCGGGCGCGTCGCGGTCGGGCAGAAACTGGTCGAATGGGATCCCTATTCGTTGACCATCCTCACCGAAGTCGGCGGCAAGGTCGCCTATGGGGACATCATCGAAGGTGTTTCCATGAAGGAAGAATTCGACGAGGTCACCGGGCTTTCCCGCAAGGTCATCGTCGAGCACAGCGGCGCGACGTTGCGTCCGCGCGTATCGATCAAGGATGAGGGTGGGAAGACGGCCAAGGTTGCGGCTGCGGCAAACGTGGCGCGTTATCTGCTCCCGGTTGGGGCGCATATTTTCGTCGAAAAGGGCGCGCTAGTCACTCCGGGAGATGTGTTGGCCAAAATTCCGCGGGAGACGACCAAGACAAAAGATATTACCGGCGGTCTGCCTCGCGTAGCGGAATTGTTCGAGGCGAGGAAGCCGAAGGAGACGGCTGTCATCAGCGAGATCGACGGCGAAGTGTCGTACGACGGTTTCGTGAAGGGCATGCGCAAAGTGCTGGTGAACAATAAGATGGGCGACGTGAAGGAATATTTTATCCCTAAGGGTAAACACGTCAACGTTCACGAGGGCGATTGGGTCAGGGCCGGCGAGCCGTTGATGGACGGATCGGCGAACCCGCACGACATCCTCGATGTGCTGGGCCCGAACGAGCTGCAGAAATATCTCGTCGATGAAGTGCAGGATGTCTATCGCCTGCAGGGTGTGACGATCAACGACAAGCACATCGAGATCATCGTGCGGCAGATGTTGCGCAAGGTCAGAATCGAAGATCCCGGCGATACAGAGTTCCTCCCAGGAAGTCAAGTCAGCAAGATGTTGTTCGACGAAGAGAATGAGCGAGTGGTGGCGAAGGGTGGGCAGCCGGGTCTTGGGAAGCCGGTGTTGCTGGGTATTACTAAGGCGGCATTGACTACCGATAGCTTTATTTCGGCCGCGTCATTCCAGGAAACCACGCGAGTCTTGACGGAAGCCGCCATCAACGGACGAATCGATAACTTGTTGGGCTTGAAGGAAAATGTCATCGTCGGCCGATTGATTCCTGCCGGCACCGGCTTCGAAGAATATCGAGACACCTTCGTCATCAGTCCTAAGCCTGAGCCGATCGTTGTCGGTCAGGAAGACCCCTCGCTACTGCCGCAAGAGGGCGTGGCGACAGGATCAGGAGAGCCTGCTCGCTCATAATGCAGGGGGCTCACGATGAGGCTTGACACAGCGATGAATGCTCACTACAATCCACCGGCTCTGCCCTTGAAGTGTTGAGCTAACCGGTAAAACCGTGCCGAAGATGAGAGCGAAGGACTAATGCCGACAATCAATCAGTTAGTCAGAAAAGGCCGCCAGTTGGCGCATGCGAAGACGAAGAGCCCTGCGCTCAAATCCTGTCCGCAGAAGCGCGGCGTCTGTCTCAGAGTTTATACGTCGACGCCAAAAAAGCCGAACTCGGCATTGCGTAAAGTTGCGCGTGTCCGGCTCACCAATGGGATGGAAGTCACGACATACATTCCCGGTGTCGGCCACAACCTTCAAGAGCATTCCATCGTGCTCGTGCGCGGCGGTCGCGTGAAGGACTTGCCCGGTGTGCGCTATCACATCGTCAGAGGCGCGCTCGATGCCGTCGGTGTCGCAGACAGAAAACAGAGCCGTTCGAAGTATGGGGCGAAGCGTCCGAAGTAAGCCGGTATCACAGTCGTTAACGAGAGAGTGAATGACACATGCCAAGGACTAGATTTTTAGACCACCGCGATCCTCTTCCCGACGTGCGATATCGGGACAAACTTGTCGGGAAATTTTTGAACATCCTGATGTCGGGTGGGAAGAAGAGTACTGCGGAGCGTATTTGCTACGGCGCGTTCGACGTCATACAGGAAAAGACGGGGAACGATCCCCTCAAAGTGTTCAGGGCTGCGCTCGATAACGTGAAGCCGGTCGTCGAGGTGAAGTCACGGCGAGTGGGCGGGGCTTCGTATCAGGTGCCGGTAGAAATTCGTCCGGCTCGCCGGATGTCGTTGGCGCTTCGATGGTTGGCGGAGTATTCGCGGACCCGCGGCGGCAAGAGCATGCGAGAGAAGCTCGCGGCTGAATTGCTGGATGCATCGAACAATACGGGAGCGGCGGTTAAGAAGCGGGAAGACGTGCATCGGATGGCGGAAGCCAACAAGGCATTCGCGCACTATCGCTGGTAGCGTCGTTCTGTGCTGCAGCTGAGCCGTGCTGCGATCCGCTCATGCGGGTCTGTCAAGGTCGCAGCGTGTTAGCGGCTCGGGTTGCGGCATATATATTTTTTAGGGGAAGTACGTGGCTCGTCAATCACCGTTAGAGCAAACTCGAAACATCGGCATCATGGCCCACATTGATGCCGGTAAGACGACAACGACGGAACGCATTCTCTTCTACACCGGAATCTCCCACAAGATGGGCGAGGTGCATGAGGGCGCGGCGACGATGGATTGGATGGAGCAGGAGCGGGAGCGCGGCATTACGATCACGGCTGCGGCGACGACCTGTTTTTGGCGAGACCATCGCATCAATATCATCGATACCCCGGGGCACGTCGATTTTACAATCGAGGTTGAACGGTCTCTTCGGGTGCTCGACGGCGCCGTGGCGGTATTCGACTCCGTGCAGGGGGTTGAGCCGCAGTCCGAGACGGTGTGGCGGCAGGCGGATAAATATAGTGTGCCGAGGATCGCGTTCATGAACAAGATGGACCGGATCGGCGCGGACTTTTATACCAGTGTTCAGACGATGATCGATCGGTTGGGGGCCAACCCTGTTCCGATTCAGATTCCGATCGGCCGAGAATCTGAATACCAAGGGTCGATCGATCTTGTGACGATGAAAGCCTATGTGTACGACGACGAGACGCTTGGCGCCAAATACGTTGTCAAGGATATTCCTGCGGATATGCTCGGCAAGGCCAAGGAGTACCGCGAGAAAATGCTGGATGCGGTCGCGGAATTCGATGAACAGACGATGGAAAAGTATCTGAACGGGCAACCCTTGACGGAAGCAGAAGTCCGTCGCGCCATTCGAGCCGGTGTGATCTCCATGAAGATGACGCCGATTCTCTGCGGATCGGCGTTTAAGAACAAGGGTGTTCAGCAGCTATTGGATGGAGTTGTGGATTTTCTTCCCTCCCCGCTCGATGTCGAATCGGTAACGGGGATCGATCCCAATACCGAGCAGGAAGTGAAACGGCGCCCATCGGATAGTGAGCCCTTTGCGGCCTTGGCTTTTAAGATCATGACGGATCCATTTGCCGGCCAGCTCACGTTCTTGCGGGTCTATTCAGGCACTCTAAAGACTGGAACCTCCGTTTCGAATGTAACGAAGGGGACGAAGGACCGTGTCGGACGTCTTCTGAAGATGCATGCAAATAAGCGCGAAGACATCGATGTGGCTTATGCGGGCGATATTGTCGCCGCTGTCGGACTTAAGGGCGCGACGACCGGAGATACCTTAGCAGACGAGAAGCAGCCGGTTTTGCTCGAAGTGATGAAGTTTCCTGAGCCGGTCATTGCGATGGCGATTGAGCCGAAAACCAAGCAGGATCAAGAGAAGATGGGGTTCGCGCTCCAGAAGTTGGCCCAAGAAGATCCATCATTCCGGGTGAAGACGGATGAAGAAACGGCCCAGACCATCATTGCCGGGATGGGGGAGCTGCATCTGGAAATCATCGTCGATCGCATGTTGCGTGAATTCAAGGTGGAGGCCAACGTCGGAAAGCCGGAGGTGGCTTTTCGGGAGACGATTCGCAGAAAAGCTGAGGCTGAATCGAAGTACATCAAGCAGACCGGTGGTCGTGGCCAATATGGGCATGTCGTGTTGACGGTCGAACCGACTGAGTCCGGCAAGGGGTTGGAGTTTGTCAATAAGACCGTCGGCGGTTCTATCCCAAAAGAATTCATTCCGGCGATTGAAAAGGGTGTGAAGGAGCGACTCGATTCGGGAGTAATCGCCGGCTATCCGCTTCGCGATGTGAAGGTTACGGTGATCGACGGGTCGTTTCACGACGTTGACTCCAATGAAATGGCATTTAAGATTGCTGGCTCGATGGCGTTCATTGATGCCTGTAAAAGAGCTGACCCAGTGTTGCTTGAGCCGATCATGAAGGTAGAAGTCGTGGTTCCTCAGGATTTTATGGGCGATGTGATCGGTAATTTGAACGGTCGTCGTGGGAAGATTCAGGGAATGAAGGCGCGAGCTGCCGCGCAGACCATCGATGCATCGGTGCCGCTCAGTGAAATGTTCGGGTATGCGACCGATCTTCGGTCTCGCACACAGGGCCGCGCTACCTACAGTATGGAATTTGACCGATATGAGCCGGTGCCCAAGCAGATTTCAGAGGCCATAATTGCGAAGTATCGGGGTGAGTAGTCGAATCGATTCGATTCTTGAGTGAGGACGGAAGGGAGCGGGTATGGCGAAGGCGAAGTATGAGCGGCGGAAGCCGCATGTGAATATCGGGACGATCGGGCACGTGGACCACGGCAAGACGACGTTGACGGCGGCCTTGACCAAGGTGAGCGCGGATCAGGGGATGGCGAAGTTTATCTCCTACGACGAAGTGGCGAAGGCGAGCGAAAGCCAGGGCCGTCGCGATGCCACCAAGATCATGACGATTGCCATCAGCCACGTGGAATATGAAACGGCCAATCGCCACTATGCGCACGTGGATTGCCCGGGCCACGCCGATTACGTGAAGAACATGATCACCGGCGCCGCCCAGATGGATGGCGCGATCCTGGTGGTGAGCGCGGCCGACGGCCCGATGCCCCAGACCCGCGAACATATCCTCTTGGCTCGGCAGGTGGGCGTGCCCTATATCGTCGTGTTCCTGAACAAGGCGGACAAGATCGACGACAAGGAACTGTTGGAGCTGGTGGAATTGGAAGTGCGCGAGCTGCTCACCAAGTACGGCTTCCCGGGCGAGCAGACCCCGATCATTCACGGCTCGGCTTTGAAAGCGATGGAAGGGGATCAGGGGCCGCTCGGCGTGCCCTCCATTCTCAAACTGTTGGAGGCGGTCGATACCTACATCCCGACGCCGCAACGCCCCATCGACAAACCGTTCCTGATGCCGATCGAAGACGTGTTTACGATCAGCGGGCGCGGAACGGTCGTGACCGGGCGTATCGAGCGGGGCATCGTGAAGGTGGGGGATGAAATCGAGATCGTGGGGCTCCGGCCGAACCAGGTCACCATCGTGACCGGCGTCGAAATGTTCCGCAAGGTGCTCGATGAGGGGCAGGCGGGAGATAACGTGGGCGTGCTGTTGCGCGGGACGAAGAAGGAAGATGTGGAGCGGGGGATGGTGCTGTCGAAGCCGAAGAGCATCACGCCGCATACGAAGTTCAAGGCGGAGATCTATGTGTTGGCGAAGGAAGAGGGGGGGCGGCATACGCCGTTCTTCAACGGGTACCGGCCGCAGTTCTATTTCCGGACGACGGATGTCACGGGGGTGATGACGTTGAATCCGGGGGTGGAGATGGTGATGCCGGGGGACAATGTGAGTGTGACGGGGGAGCTGATTAGTCCGATTGCAATGGATCAGGGGTTACGGTTCGCCGTGCGCGAGGGCGGCAAGACCGTCGGCTCCGGCGTCGTCACTGAAATTCTGGCGTAAACCAGCTGACAAGCTGACAGGGAGCAGGCGTGCAAGAGAGAGTTTCTGAGCTTGTCAGCATGGCAGCCTGTCAGCATGCATCGAGGAGATTCATATGCGAGAAATCATCGATTTGGCCTGCACGATCTGCAAGCAGCGGAATTACTCCACCATGAAGAATAAGAAGAACGATCCGGATCGGCTGGAGCGGAATAAGTTCTGCAAGTTTTGCCGGAAACACAATGCCCATAAGGAAGTGAAATAAGTGCTGAGTGCTGAGCTATGAGTACTGAGTTGCGGACAGAGTTACATCACTCCGTACGCAGCGCTCCTTGCTCGGCACTCAGGACTCGTTACTCGGCACTGATCAGAGGGGCATGGTGTCAATGGCTAGCACATCGGTCTCCAAAACCGAGAGTCTAGGTTCAAATCCTAGTGCCCCTGCCAAACGCTATCGAGCGGATGGGTCAGCCTCGATATTGGGGGGATTGGATCGAGAGTAGGTTTGTCGGCGGAGTGGGGGCTCGTCTCCCGTAGGCATAAAGGTGAGGCAAATATGTTTACAAGAATGATCGAATCGATTCGAGAGTTCTTCAGCGACGTAAGCGGGGAGTTGAAAAAAGTCTCGTTCCCCACCAGGGCCGAGACGATCGGGTCTACGACGGTGGTCATTGTTTTTTGCATCATCATGTCGCTGTATCTGTCGTTCGTCGACTCGATTCTCGTATGGGTCGTGAGCAAGATTATTTAAGCTGGATATCCGGAAGTCAGGGCGGCGTAGGCACATAATCAACCGAAGATCCGAGGGTAGGGCATGGCAAAGAATTGGTACGTCATTCATACCTACGCAGGCTTCGAGGGGCGGGTGAAGACCAGCTTGCTCGAACGGGCCAATCAAATGGGATTGGTCGACAAGTTGGGACAGGTACTTGTGCCGACGGAGGATGTGATTGAGATCAAGGACGGCAAGCGCCGGACGTCTCGACGGAAATTCTTCCCCGGATACGTGATCGTGGAGCTGGAATCGCCGCTCATCGATGAAACCTTGCAGATGATCAAGGAGACCCCGAAGGTCACGGGATTTGTCGGCGGGGGCGCGCAGCCGACACCCCTGTCGGTTGACGAGGTCGAATCGCTCTTGAAGCAGGTCGATGCCGGGGCATCCGGGCCACGGGAGCAGGTCAAATTTATCAAGACCGATAATGTGCGAATTATCGATGGTCCGTTTCTCGGGTTTAACGGTGTGGTGGATGAGGTGGCTCAGGACCACAGCCGGCTCAAAGTGTTGGTCAGTATTTTCGGTCGCTCCACACCGGTGGAGCTTGGGTTTTTGCAAGTGGAACGCATTTAGAAATGTTTAATGGTTAATGTTGAGTGTTGAGTGGAAGTAAAAACGCTCAATAAATTTTGCATTTAACATTCATCATTCAACATTAGAGGGGTAGCACATGGCCAAGGAAGTATCGGCGCAGATCAAGTTGCAAATTCCAGCTGGGAAGGCCAATCCTGCGCCTCCGGTCGGGCCGTCGCTGGGTCAGCACGGCGTCAATATCATGGAGTTCTGCAAGCAGTTCAACGCCAAAACACAAAAAGAAGGCGACAGCATCATTCCGGTGATCATCACGGTCTATAAGGACCGGTCATTCACCTTTGTGATGAAAACTCCGCCGGCGTCCGACCTCTTGAAGAAGGCGGCAGGGATCATTAAGGGATCGGGCGTCCCCCAGAAAGACAAGGTCGGAAAGATTACGAAGGCGCAGTTGCGTGAGATCGCCCAAAAGAAATTGGTTGATCTCAATGCCGCCGACCTCGATGGGGCGATCAGGATTATCGAGGGGACGGCGCGCAGTATGGGAGTAGTGGTTCAAGGGTAGGGCATTCAATCGGGCGGCTACCGGTAGCGCTCGCGAACCGCGCGCAGTATGTAGCGGTCCCGCAGGATTCAGACTTCGCGACGGTGTAGAGGAGAGAACGGACATGGGAAAGAAGATGAGAGCGGCGGTAGAGAAGCTTGAGCCTCGGGTCTATGCCTTACGCGAGGCGGTCGAAGCGGTAAAGCGGTCGGCCTTCACCAAGTTCGATGAGTCGGTCGATTTGGCGCTTCGATTGGGTGTCGACCCGAAGCGGGCGGACCAAATGGTGCGTGGTACAACCTCCCTGCCGCACGGCACCGGGAAGAAGGTTCGTGTTTTGGTCTTTGCCAGGGGCGAGAAGGAACAGGAAGCGCGGCAGGCCGGGGCAGATTTTGTCGGGTCCGACGACCTGATGGAGAAGATCAAGGGTGGATGGCTGGATTTCGACTGCGCCATCTCGACACCGGATCTTATGGCGGCAGTCGGGAAGCTCGGAAAAGCCCTGGGCCCACGCGGGCTGATGCCGAATCCAAAGACCGGGACGGTTACGTTCGATGTCGGCAAGGCCGTGTCGGAAATTCGGAAAGGTCGTGTGGAGTACAAGGTCGAAAAAGCCGGCATTGTGCAAGTGCCTGTCGGGAAAGTGTCGTTTCAGCCTGAGCAGCTCTATGCCAACGCTGCGGCGGTTATCGAGGCGGTCATCAAGGCAAAGCCTGCTTCGTGCAAGGGGCGTTATCTGATGAGCGCGACGATCTCGAGCACGATGGGACCGGGAGTGAAGCTCGACGCGATGGCCTTAGCGAAGGAATGGAGTTAGTCGGAGTGTTCCTGCGGGAAGGGGAAGGGTTAGATTATGAATAAGGGCGAGAAAGCGACAGCGGTTGCAGAGTTGACGGAGACATTCGGTCGTGCTCGGTTGGCCATTGTTACCGAGAGCATCGGACTTCCCGTCAACCAGGTGACGGAGCTTCGCAAGCTATTGCGGGGCGCCAAAGCCGAATACATGGTCGTCAAGAATACGTTGGCTGCCCGCGCGTCCGAGGGAACGATCGTTTCCGGAGTGAAGACGTACCTCAAGGGGCCGACAGGGCTGGTGATCGGCTACGACGATCCGGTGCTTCCAACTAAAATCCTCAGGGATTTTATCCAGGGGGAGAAGCGCGATCAGAAGATCAAGATCACCATCGGGGTGTTGGAGGGCAAGGTGGTGCAGCCGGCCGAGCTCGCGGCTGTGGCCAAGCTCCCGAAGAAAGAAGTCCTCATTGCGATGTTGCTATCGGCCATGCAGGGACCGGCGCGTGGCTTGGTGTATACGCTCAGTGCAGTTTTGTCGAAATTTGTCAGAGTCATTGCAGCCATTCAGGATAAACGAAAAGGAGATGGGGACATGTCAACGACAACATCGAAATTGTCACAGGAAGAATTGATCAAGGCCATTGAGACGATGAGCGTCCTCGATCTGGCGGAACTCGTGAAGGGGTTAGAGACCCGATTCGGCGTGACGGCCGCTGCGCCGGTCGCCGCTGCCGCTGCCGCTGCCGCTCCCGCTGCGCCGGCCGAGGAGAAGACATCGTTCGACGTCGTGCTCGTGTCTGCTCCGGCGGACAAGAAGATTCAGGTCATCAAGGTTGTCCGCGAACTCACCAGCCTCGGCTTGAAGGAAGCGAAGGATCTGGTTGAAGGCGCGCCGAAGCCAGTGAAGACCGGTGTCACGAAGGAAGAGTGCGACACCATGAAGAAGAAACTCGAAGAAAGCGGCGCCAAGGTCGAGATCAAGTAATAGCGTCATTCGTCAAGGTTCATCAGTTGATGATCGGGAACCGGTTCCCGATCATCATCGCATTCACCGTTGACTAGTGACAGTCGACCGTCGGCCCCTATTCACCGACCGGCTATCGTGGAGGAGAGCGCATGTCCGAAACGACACTGCAAGAGTTTATCGAGCGGAAAGATTACTCTCGCATTCATAGCACTATCGAGATTCCGGATCTCATCGAGATCCAGAAGCGCTCCTATGAAGAATTTCTTCAGCGGGAGGTTGAGCCGGAACGTCGCAAGGATCATGGGCTGCAGGCAGCGCTTGCGAGTGTGTTTCCGATTCCGGATTACAACAATACGGCGGTACTCGAGTTCACGAGCTATACACTGGGCGCTCCCAAGTACGATGAGCGGGAATGCCTGGAACAGGGGATGACCTTTGCCGTTCCGCTCAAGCTCCGAGTGCGTTTGGTCGTGTTCGACAAGGAAGATAAGGGGTCCAAGAAAAAGGTGCTCGACGTCAGGGAGCAGGAGGTCTATGTCGGCGAGCTCCCTCTGATGACGGAGCGGGGAACCTTCATTGTCAACGGCACGGAACGTGTGGTGGTCAGCCAGTTGCATCGGTCTCCCGGCGCGTCATTCACGCACGACAAGGGACGGACGCACTCCAGCGGCAAGGTGTTGTATTCCGCCAGAATCATCCCCTATCGCGGATCCTGGCTGGATTTCGAGTTCGATGCCCGCGACATCCTCTACGTGAGGATTGACCGCCGAAGAAAGATGCCGACAACCATCCTCTTGAAGGCCTTCGGGTTCTCGGGCGACGATTTGCTCAAGATGTATTACCCGGTCGAAGAGATTCGGGTCGTCAAGGGCAAGATGTTGCGAAAGCTCGATCCGGAGATTCATCACGGTCTTCGCTGCTCGGCGGAAGTGTTGGACAAGGGCGGCAAGGAACCGTTGGTCCGTGAAGGCGCCAAGCTTACGAAGGGGCTCATTGCGAAACTCAAGGCGGCGGGCGTAAAGGAAATCCCCTTGGCGCCGAGCGAATTGATCGGTCGCGCGTCTCTGACTGAATTGGTGGATTCAAAGAAAAACAAGATTGCCGAACGAAATCAGCGGCTCACAGCCGAGATCATCGACGCGTTGCTTGAGAGCGACATCGAAGAATTTCAGGCGATCTATTTCGATACGGTCACGTCGACGCCGGTAATTCTGGATACCCTGGAGATGGACAAGACCACCTCAAAAGAGGAGGCGATGGTCGAGATCTATCGCCGGTTACGTCCGGGAGAGACGCCCTCGGTCGATACGGCGCGAACGCTGTTCGACAATTTGTTCATGAACTCCAAGCGGTACGATCTCTCGCCGGTCGGGCGGTTGAAGCTGAACAAAAAACTAGGGCTCGATTTGCCCTTGGAACAGCGGACCTTGACGGCGCAGGACATGGTCGAGGTGATCCGCTATCTCGTCAATTTGAAATTGGGCAAGGGTGAAATCGACGACATCGACCACTTGGGCAATCGTCGTGTCCGTTCGGTCGGCGAGTTGCTGGAAAACCAATTCCGGCTCGGGTTGGTCCGCATGGAGCGCAGCATCAAGGAGCGGATGAACTTGCTGGATATGGAAACGGTGCTGCCGCACGATTTGATCAATGCGAAGCCCGTCGTCGCTGCCGTGAAAGAATTCTTCAGCAGCAGCCAGTTGTCTCAGTTCATGGACCAGACGAATCCGCTCGCGGAAATCACGCACAAGCGGCGGCTGTCCGCGCTTGGTCCCGGCGGGTTGACCAGGGAGCGGGCGGGGTTTGAAGTCCGCGACGTCCATCCTTCGCACTATAGCCGTATCTGTCCGATCGAAACGCCGGAAGGCCCGAACATCGGCTTGATTACCTCGCTCGCGACCTATGCGCGTATCAATAAGTTCGGGTTTATCGAAGCGCCTTATCGCAAAGTGGTGAAGGGGCGAGTCACCGACGAGATCGAGTTTCTTTCCGCGATCGAAGGAGACAAGTACATCATTGCGCAGGCGAACTCGAAAGTGGATGCGTCGGGTCGTTTGTCGTCCGAAAATATCTCGGCGCGCTCGGCCGGAGATTTCGTGACAGCGACTTCGGACAAGATCGAATACATGGACGTGTCGCCGAAGCAGGTGGTTAGCGTCGCCACGGCCCTGGTGCCGTTCCTGGAGCACGACGACGCCAACCGCGCTTTGATGGGATCGAACATGCAGCGTCAGGCGGTGCCATTGCTTAAGTCGGAAGCGCCGTTGGTCGGTACGGGAATGGAAACCGTAGTTGCGCGCGACTCGGGCTATGTCGTCCAGGCCAAGCGGGCCGGCGTAGTGGAGAGCGTGGACGCCACGAGGATCGTCGTGCGCGCCGATTCGAGAGAAGGCCGGAAAAAGAACGATGCAGGTTTGGACGTGTACGATCTGATCAAGTTCCAGCGCTCGAATCAGAGCACGACCATTACCCAGACGCCGGTGGTGCGGCTGGGGCAGCCGGTAAAAGTGGGGCAGGTTTTAGCCGATGGCCCCGCCATCGATCACGGCGAACTGGCATTGGGCAAGAACATCCTCGTCGCCTTCATGCCTTGGGGCGGATACAACTTTGAAGACGCCATTCTCCTGAGCGAAAAATTGGTGCGGGAGGATGCGTTCACCTCGATTCACATCGAGGAATTCGAGGTAGAGGCCCGCGATACAAAGCTGGGTAAAGAGGACATCACCCGCGATATTCCGAACGTCGGTGAAGAAGCGCTTCGCGACCTCGACGAGAGCGGGATTATCCGTATCGGGGCGGAGGTGAAGCCGGGAAATATTCTGGTCGGGAAGGTGACGCCAAAAGGCGAAACACAACTCACGCCGGAAGAAAAACTGTTGCGGGCCATCTTCGGCGAGAAAGCGGGCGATGTGAAGGATACGTCGCTTACGGTGCCGCCGGGTGTCGAGGGCATCGTCGTCGACGTGAAGATCTTCTCGCGCAAAGGGCTCGACAAGGACGAGCGCTCCAAGAGCATCGAAAGCGACGATGCGATGAAGCTGCAGCGTGATCACCACGAGGAGCTTCGTATCATCGACGAAGAAAAAACGAAAAAGATCAGAAAGCTGTTGCTGGGGAAAGTGGTCGGCCGCGACTTGATGGATCCTGAGAGCGGGGACGTCATTTTGAAGAAGAAGGGTAAGTTGACAGCGGAGATTCTCAGGCGGTTACCGGACGAGACGGTCCGCTATATCATTTTGAGCGATCCCGACGAGCAGAAAGAGCTGGAAGACGTCGAGCGGCGAGCGAAGGAACAGATCGAGATATTACAGACTCTGTACGACGAAAAGGTTGGGCGCCTGAAGCGGGGCGATGAGCTTCCGCCCGGCGTGATCAAGCTCGTCAAGGTCTATGTTTCGATGAAGCGCAAGATTCAGGTCGGCGACAAGATGGCCGGACGGCATGGCAACAAGGGCGTGGTCTCTCGGGTCTTGCCCGAAGAAGATATGCCGTGTTTGCCGGATGGGACGCCGGTTGAAATCGTGCTGAATCCGCTCGGAGTGCCGTCGCGCATGAACGTCGGTCAAATTCTCGAAACCCACCTGGGTTGGGCTGCCAAGGCCTTAGGTATCAAGGTGGCGAGCCCGGTGTTCGACGGAGCGTCCGAAACGGAGATCAAAGAACTGCTGAAGAAGGCGGGCTTGCCGACCAGCGGGCAAGCGACATTGATGGACGGCCGAACCGGTGAGATGTTCGGCAGCCCCGTCACGGTCGGCTACATGTATGTCTTAAAGCTCCACCATTTGGTCGACGACAAGATTCACGCTCGGTCGATTGGTCCCTATTCGCTGGTCACGCAGCAGCCGCTCGGCGGCAAGGCGCAATTTGGCGGCCAGCGGTTGGGAGAAATGGAAGTGTGGGCATTGCAGGCCTATGGAGCTGCTTCCACGCTACAAGAGTTCTTGACGGTGAAATCAGACGACGTGCCGGGCAGGTCGCGGATGTACGAAGCGATCGTGAAGGGCGAGCCGTTCCTGGAGCCTGGATTGCCAGAGTCGTTTAACGTCTTGGTCAAAGAGCTGCAGAGTTTGGGGCTCGACGTCGAACTGGTTAAGTCGCAAGACTAACCCATTTGTGTGCCGGCCATAATGTCCGGCATCAGAGGAGGTCACTACCGTGGAAGGCGTCTATACATTGTTTGAGAAACCGCGCGATGCGGTGTCGTTCGATTCGATGAAGATTCGGATCGCTTCGCCTGAAAAAATCAGGTCCTGGTCCTATGGCGAAGTGAAGAAGCCGGAGACCATCAATTACCGATCGTTCAAGCCGGAAAAAGACGGGCTGTTTTGCGCCAAGATTTTCGGTCCGATCAAAGATTGGGAATGCAACTGCGGCAAGTACAAGCGCATGAAACACCGCGGCATCGTCTGCGACAAGTGCGGTGTCGAGGTCATTCAGTCGAAGGTCCGCCGGGAGCGTATGGGCCATATCGAGCTTGCGGCGCCGGTTGCGCATATCTGGTTTCTCAAGGGCGTGCCGAGCCGAATCGGAACCCTGCTGGACATGAGCCTGAAGGGCCTGGAGCGGATTCTCTATTTCGAGAGCTATGTCTGCGTCGATCCGGGATCGACCGATTTGACGGAGAAAGAACTGGTTTCGGAGGAGAAGCTTCGCTCGCTCCAATCTTCGTACGGGCCAGGCTCCTACAAAGTCGGCATCGGGGCCGATGCCATCAGGGAATTGCTCCGCAAGATCGACATCAATGCTAAATGGGATGAGATCAAGGCGAAGGCGAAGACCTCGGCCTCCGCAGCGCTGAAGAAGAAATACGCCAAGCAACTCAAAGTCATCGAGGCTTTCCGGAAATCCGGCAACATGCCTGAGTGGATGATTATGGATGTGATCCCGGTGCTGCCGCCGGAATTGCGTCCGCTGGTGCCGTTGGACGGAGGACGCTTTGCAACCTCCGACTTGAACGACCTGTACCGCCGAGTCATCAATCGGAACAATCGGCTGAAACGTCTGATCGAACTGAAAGCGCCAGGCGTGATCATCCGAAACGAAATGCGGATGTTGCAGGAAGCAGTCGATGCCCTCTTCGATAACGGCCGCCGTGGCCGTGCGATTCGCGGACCCAACAAGCGGCCGCTCAAATCGTTGAGCGATATGTTGAAGGGAAAGCAGGGGCGGTTCCGGCAGAATCTGCTCGGTAAACGAGTCGATTATTCGGGCCGAACCGTCATCGTCGTAGGACCGGAGCTTCGCCTGCATCAATGCGGGTTGCCCAAGAAGATGGCGCTTGAATTGTTCAAGCCCTTTATCTTCCACAAGCTGGAGGAGCGAGGCGCTGCGACCACCATCAAGAGCGCCAAGCGCCTGGTTGAAAAAGAGCGTCCTGAAGTGTGGGACGTGCTCGACGAGGTGATCCGCGAGCATCCTGTGCTGCTGAACCGCGCGCCGACGTTGCACCGTCTCGGTATCCAGGCATTCGATCCGGTGCTGGTCGAAGGCAAGGCCATCCGGCTGCATCCGCTGGTCTGCGCCGCGTTCAACGCCGACTTCGACGGGGATCAGATGGCGGTCCACGTTCCGCTGTCGGTCGAAGCGCAGGTCGAGGCGCGCGTGCTGCTGATGTCGATCAACAACATTCTTTCTCCCGCCAACGGCAAGCCGATTGCCGTGCCGTCGCAGGATATGGTGCTCGGCTGTTATTGGCTGACCAAAGAGCGCGCCGGGTGCAAGGGAGAAGGGAAAGTGTTCGGCTCACCGGACGAAGTGCGCATTGCGTACGATTCGCAAGCGGTGGAGGTGCATGCGCGGATCAAGGTGCGGATCGAGGGAAGCCTCGTTCAGACCACCGTCGGGCGAGTCATCCTGTCCGACGTGCTCCCTCCAGGCTTGCCGTTTGCCAACGCGAATAAGCTCATGACCAAGAAGGAGATGACTAAGCTCATCGATACGGTCTATCGCCAGTGCGGGCACCGCGAGACCGTCACGTTTCTCGACAAGGTCAAGGATACGGGGTTCGAGTACGCAACTCGCGCCGGCATC
>SWDM01000018.1:0-65384 GCA_005116835.1 Nitrospira sp.
CGCTGCTCTATGGCGCGACGATCAATCCGTTGGACCTGGTCCTCAGTCAACAGGCCAATAGCCTCCGGATTGCCATCCATGGGTCGACCGACAGAGTCACGATTCAGAATTGGTTCAGTGCGCCGACTACGGCGCGAGTGGAAACGATCCAAGCAGGGAATGGACAAACGTTGCTCAGCACACAGGTAGATCAATTGATTCAGGCGATGGCCTCGTTCAGTCAGCAAACGGGTCTCACCTGGGATCAGGCCATCGACCAACAGCCGCAGCAAGTGCAGGCGGTCTTAGCCGCGAGCTGGCAGTAGCCTCGTGAGCGCGTGACCCGAATAAGTAAATCGACGAGAGTGTTCGGGCAATGAGACCCCTCTCGGTGTCGTAGGACGCGGAGCGGCAGCGCCCCTGTGTCGCAGCTGCCGCTCCGCGCTCCATAATTCTGACTGTTTCTGCAGTGGGGACTTAGCGTGGCATCATGAAGACCGGTCGGGAGTTATTGTGCCACCACACTGCTAGTCCTCAGCTGCACCCCGGACGGTTTCGAGCGCAGGTGGCTGGATCCTGAGACTGCAATACGGACAGATTTCGTTATAGCGATGCCGTTAGTCTTCTGTCAGGACTTGTGCTTTCTTTGAATCTCAAAGCGGGGAAGTGCCCTCAACACTGGCTGGATACCCTGCCCTCCACCAAACTTATTTCCCCAGTCACAAGCCACAGCTCGCGCTGCCTTAGGTATTGGGAAGGCATGAAACTCTACCCATTAAGACGCTACGTAGGTTTTCTCTGGCCATCCTCTTTGCGCCTCTGTTGCTTCCCTCCTATGCTGTTGCGCTCATTCTCGTAACCCACAGCGGCGTAGTACAGCACGAGATTGAAGAACTGGCCGAGCAGGTGCATCAGCTCCAGCTGCCCGTGCAGCTCCATGGCGCTATCGGACAGACCTTCGCGCTCGACGAAGTCGCGCACATGCTCCTTGGTGGCGATGATGGCCCAAACGAAGTGGCTGTAGGCTACGCCCTGCTGGGCGCGCGCCGCGCCCAGCTCGGTGTAACGCCGCTCCACCTGGGTTTCGGTCTTGTCTAACAGCCAGTCACTCAGGTTGCGGTAGATCTCGCGGGTGCGGGCTTCGAGTTCCTTCACCGGAACCTTGTTCAAGTCGCTGCACCGGGGAGAGCTCCAAACCTTCTCGCTGAGATCGCGGGAAAGCTGTTCGATGTGATTCTCGATAAGTCGCACCAATCGGACAGCCAGCATGAGGTACCTCCAGATAGAATTAGCGTCTTCGTCGGGGGATTCGCGGTTCCCAAATCCTAGGCGGAAACATTACTCGATAGGTGACGCCAACGTCAATCACGCGCTGGCCAAAGACGTCTGGTGACTCTATACCGAGAGATACTGTCCTTGAGCGGGTGGACAGGGAAGCGCAAAAGGCAAAGAAAAGTCTATGGCAATGGCTCAAGTGGATGGAGTATGGGTGCGGAGGGTTATGACTTGTTGTTGCCGAGCTTGGATTCCGTCTGCAACGTTCTTAGCGGCACCAGAATTGTGGGGCAATACAGCAGGCAACCCCGCCCTCTCCAGGCTTCACTCAAGCCCAGGCTGACGAGTCAGCTGTCGCGAAGGCGGTCCACCGGATCATCGGCTTGCAAGTGCAGGAAGGGAGGCGGCTGCTTCATTTCCGATACACCACATTAACTCGAGCAAGAAAGTCGATGAGTTTTTCGGTATGCCGTCGAATTGCATCTCTGTCTTCCCGTGCTGCCGCTTGTTCCAAACCAGCCCCCAGCTCACTGATGGCCTCGAACCCGTATCCTCCTCCATCCCCCTTCATACGATGACCGATGACTTGAATCTGGGATAGATTTCTCTCCAGTAACGCAGTTTCAATTGTCTGCACATCACGTCGGCGATTCTCCAAAAATCCTGGGACGATCTCTTCAAGGCCTTGGTCGATGTACAGAGTGATGCCGTTCTCAGTATTTCCGTTTGATCTCGTGGTCATGATATATGCCGTCCTTTACAAACATGGAGGACTTCCAAGAGGGTATGCTTCTTGATGGGCTTTGTCATATGGGCATTGCAGCCGGCGTCGAGAGTCTTGAGCACCTCTTCTTTGAGTGCCAGAGCAGTCAAGGCAATCACCTCTGTGGGCGGAAGATCATGCTCCCGTTCCCAGGCTCGAATGGCTTTCGTCGCCTCATACCCGTCCATGACCGGCATCTGCACATCCATCAGAATGAGGTCGTAGTGGCCTTCCTTAAACAACTTCAGCGCGATGGCTCCGTTGTCTGCGATGTCGAGTCGATTGGGAGTCTGCTTCAGATAGGAACGGATCAGCACCTGATTATCTGGAGAATCATCTGCCAATAAAATGCGCAGCGCTCTCGATTCGGTATGAGATGCCTGAGCCGCTGCCGCTGTACCAGTCGCCGGTTGAATACCCTTAGTACGGTCAAGGGCGATGCCGATGGTATGTAACAGATCCGATCTCCTAATGGGTTTGATCAAATAGCCCCCTAACCCCATGTCGTAGGTACGGGCGATATCGTCAGCCCAATGGTCAGAAGCCATCATCACGATCGTCGGGCACTGGGGAGAACCGGCCCGTCTGATCTCTTCGACGACTTGAAACCCATCCATCTCAGGCATGCGACAGTCGAGAACCAAGAGGGCGTAGGGTCGTCCTGAAGCGGCGGCTCGCTGCCATTCCGCGATAGCCTCACGACCGGACGCAATGGCCATTACTTCCGCGCCAAAAGCCGCCATGGTTTCTTGAAGAATCAGGCGGTTGGTGGCATGGTCATCGACCGCGAGGATTCTGACCCCTTCAAGATTGAGTGGAGCCACGTCTTGTGAGGCTTTCGGGCCGGATTGCGCCGTGAGCCGGACGCAACAATGAAACGTGCTGCCCCCTCCGAGGATGCTCTCCACCCAGATTCGTCCGTTCATGAGTTCCGCTATTTGCTTTGAAATGGTCAGACCTAAACCAGTCCCCCCATACTTGCGCGTTGTGGAGGCGTGGGCTTGCGTGAAACTTTCAAAAATAGAGGCAAGCTTATCCGGCGGTACGCCGATCCCCGTATCGCTGACAGAAATTCGTATGGCGCCAGGCATAGGGAGTTCCGGATCCGGCATGACCCGTACCGTGACAGAGCCGCTATCGGTGAATTTGATCGCATTACCGATGAGATTCAGGAGGATCTGGTGGAGTCGATTCGGATCGCCGATCACCGCGCAAGAGACGTCAGGGGAGAGATGGCACGCCAGTTCGAGGCCTTTCTCATTGGCCCGCATGGCGAGAATCTCGATGGCCTTTTCAAGCAAGTCATTCAAATCGAAGTCGGTTGATTCCAGTTCCAGATGGCCGACTTCGATTTTCGACAGGTCGAGAATGTCATTGATGAGATTCAATAGGTTTCCGCCGGCACGGCGGAATATGCGCAGGTATTTTCGTTGCTCCGGATTCAAGTCCGTTTCCCATAACAGGTCAGCCATGCCGATTATGGCGTTCATGGGCGTACGGATCTCGTGACTGACGCTGGCAAGGAATTCATTTTTTGCGGCGCTCGCATTTTCTGCTCTCTCCTTAGCCAGGCGCAGGGCTTTCTCTGATTCCTCACGTTCCATAGACTCCATCGCGAGCGTCACCATCGTGGCGAATGACGAAGCAACCGTCATTTCCTCGGTGGTCCAACTGCGATGGCTGCCGAGATGTTCATGGCACAGAACCCCCACTGTCTTCCCCTTGTACCTGATCGGCGCATCGAGCATCGCGCCGATTCCAAGCGGCGTGAGATACGTCGAAGAAAACTCGCTGGTGCGAGGATCGGAATGGGCATCGTAGGCAGCAAGAGTCGATTCTACCTGTTCCAACGCCTGAAAATAAGACGGGTATTGGTTGGCTAGGAGAACGATCCCAGCACTGTGTTGCCTGGTCGACGCCTCATACAGATCTTGCAGCCGAATGGCCGAGCGGTCTTCCTGAAACAGCCAGATGCCGGCGCGCCCTACCGTCAACACGCGGCTCGCCATTTCAGTAATAGCCTGGAGCGCTTGCTGGAGGTCTCCCGAGATGATTGACTCTCTCTGGGCCAATTCGAGCAGCGCTGCCTGGTGTTTTTGGAGCAAGGTGAAGCGCTGCCTTTCTTCTTTGGCAACTCGCTTGCTTTCTGTGATGTCACGACAGGTGCAAATGAGGTCGGGGTTCTGCCCCTCGCTCAAACTCACCTGCTGCAACGCCACTTCGACGTCGAAGGGCTCTCCGCTTTTCTTTCTACCCACCAATTCTCCGCGCCAATATCCGACCAGCTTCAAGAATGGAACATGGTCTCGCTCAATCGTGCGCTGTTGATCGGGCCCGTAGAGCTCTTTCCACGACTTTCCGATCAACCCTTCGACCTCGTAGCCATACAGCGAGGCATGGGCTGGATTCATATAGGTGAACCGCCCATCGGCATTGAGAATGGCCATGCCTTCCATGCCGTGATCCACAGCGCGTTGAAGTTGAAGCAGCTTCTCATGCTGGCGTTTCTGCTCTGTGATATCTTCCGAGATGCCGAGCAAGTAGCGGGGGCGTCCTTGCTGATCCATAATAGGGATTTTTTTCGTGTGAAGAATCCGCTGCCCATTTCTTTTCGTCTCGATGGATTCTTCAGGAATATCGATAAGACTTCTACCCTCAAGCACTTCCTGATCCTTGCTCGTAAAAAAGTCTGCTTCAGCCTTTGGAAAGAAGTCGTAGTCGTTCCTGCCCAGGAGCTCATCGCGCGAATACCCAAGTAGACTCTCTCCTGCACGATTTAATCGAACGAACCGGAGATCGCGGGCATCCTTCACAAATATCATATGCGGAATGTTCTCAAGAATTGATTGCGTGAAGCAATCAACCTCCTGCATGTCCAGCTCAATGCGCTTGCGCTCGCTGATATCTTGGCCGATAGCCAGAACGCCTTGCACTTTGTCCTTGCCAACGACGACACGGTTGACGCTCCACAACAGTGTGTGTCGGACACCGTTCCGGCTGATGACCTCATTTTCATATGCAGGAGTGGGCACCCCTTGAATCACCTTCTGGATGTCGGCGGATACAGCTTTCTGGACTTCCTGAGGCAAGAAGGTTGTGAGATAGTCTTTCCCCACGACCTCTTCCCGGAGCCAACCATAGATTCGTTCGGCCGCGTGATTCCACTCGAAGATTCGGCACTGTGGCGTTAGACCGATGATCACACATGGGCTGGTCTCCAACAAGCATCGATACAAGTCCTCGCCCGCCAACAACGCTTGTCCGATAGCGTTCGGTTCGCGATAGCCAACGGCTGGGACACGAGATCGTGCAGAGATTCCGTTTTGTGGTGCTTCAGCTTGGCGTGGTGAACGACTCTTTTTGGTAGAGCTCTGGCGGGCAGGCAACTTCGATCGCTTGATCATAGTGTGGAGTAAGGAGCCGGCTGTTCGGCCAAGGGGCCTTCCTATGGTTGGCTCTGGACAGTGCGAACCATCACGTATCGTGGTTATGCGGTACGAGGGTGAGGACGCTGGCTTGTTTGGCCCTGTTTCGTCCTTCTTGCTTGGCTTGATAAAGTGCTTGATCCGCTGCCTTGATCAAATCGGTGGGAGAGGTGTTTCGGCTGGGGATCATACTGGCGAAGCCCGCGCTGATGGTCCCGCAACTACCATCGGCATGTGTAATTCCGAGAGCCTCGATCCGTTGCCGAAGCGTTTCCGCTACCTGCGCCGCCCCATCCATACGGGTGCCGGGAAGCACAATGACGAATTCGTCTCCGCCGTACCGAGCCACGAGATCTCCCGGCCTGTTGACGGCGGTGGAAATCGCAGCGGCGACCTGCCTGAGACATTCGTCGCCCGACGTGTGGCCGAGAGTATCGTTATAGGATTTGAATCGATCGATGTCGAGCATGATCAGAGAGAGAGGCGTCAATTCACGGACGGCACGCCGCCATTCCTGGTCAAGGAAATCGTCGAACTGCCGTCGGTTGGTAATGCCTGTGAGACCGTCAAGACAGGACAGGCGAAGCAGCATCTGATTCGCTTCCTGGAGTTGACGCATCACTTCAAGAAGTTCCTGCTCCCTGGCGCGCCGCCGGTCGATTTCATGGACCAGCCGCAACACCGATCGGACACGAGTTAGGATTTCACTCTTGTTGATGGGTTTCCCAATGTAGTCGAGTGCGCCGGCGGCAAAGGCAAGTTGGAGATCGACCGGGTCGGTCTTTACTGTGACCATCATGATGGGCGTATCACGAAACCGTTCGACCGCCTTAATCTGGCGGCAGGCTTCAATGCCGTTCATCTCCGGCATGAGAAGGTCCATGAGAATCAGGTCGACTCGAGAGGCGGCAGCGTGCTTCCCATCGTCGAGTCCCAATAGACGGAATGCCGCGGCGGCCGAGTCGGCCACCAGAAGATCGTCGTAACCGGCAGCTGAAAGGATCGACTGAAGCAAGATGCGGTCATCGGCGGAGTCGTCAACGATTAAGATACCCATGTCGTGTGTATCCAGTGAATAGGAGCGATATACTTGAGAAATCGTAGCAGTTAGTCCTGATAAACTCCAGGATAAAGCTTTTTCACACAAGGCTGGCAGATGCCGTGGCTGAATTCAGCCTCAGAATGTTCGCCGATATATTCCTCCAACTGTTGCCAAAATCCACCATCATTGCGGATTTTCTTACAGGATGCGCAGATTGGAATGAGCCCTCTAAGGACTTTGACATCCCGCAGTGCTTTCTGCAGCTCTTCGTTGCTTCGACGGAGCTCCGCTTCGCGGGCTTTGCGACAATCCATTTCTTTTTTCAGCACCAGCGCGGAGGAGACACGAGCCAGGAGTTCCATGCTGTTCACCGGTTTGGTGATGTAATCGTTCGCTCCCGCCGCAAAGGCTGCTTGGAGATTTGCGCGATCACTTTGAGCCGTAATCATGATGATGGGAATATCGCCTAGGTGCGGACGACTCTTAATTTGGCGGCAGGCTTCGACTCCATCCAACTCCGGCATAAGGATGTCCATTAGAATCAAGTCGATGGGGACGGTCGACTTCTGGCTACCCAGATCGAGTATAGAGAATGCAGCCTTTGCCGAGTCAGCGCTCAGGAGGTCCGTGTGACAAGCCTTCCCAAGAATTGTGCGAAGGAGTACTTGTTGGTCCGGAGAGTCGTCGACGATAAGAATGCTCATGCTGATTCCTGCCGGGCGCTTGCACATTCGGTGCGAACAATCACCCTTCAGTATAGCAGGCGGCGAATCGGCTACTGGAGCTTAGCGCGAACGAGGTCGCTGACCTGTTTGCCGTCCACAGGTTGACCTGCCAGACGAACCATCACAGCCTTCATCACCGCGCCTATTTCTTTCAGAGTTCGTGCGCCGGTTTCCTGAATGACCGAGTCCACAAGGGTGGCGAGCTGGTCTGGGGAGAGCGCCTGAGGGAGGTAGGATTCGAGAATGGTGATTTCCTGTCGTTCTTTTGCCGCAAGTTCTGCTCGGTTACCTTTTTCAAACTGCTCAACCGATTCCCGACGTTGTTTGATCATCGTCGTCATCACACGACTCATCTCGGCATCGTCGAGATCCTTTTTTATCTCCATTTCCTTGTTCATTACGGCAGCCTTGATCATGCGAATCACGTCCATCCGCAATTGATCGCGGGCTTTCATGGCCAACTTCAGGTCTTCGCTCAGGCGGTCATGTAATGACATAGAACCTCATCAATAAATGGATGCGTAGGCGTGGAGAATACCCCTTCGTCCTGCATCAGTCAACGTTCGGCTGTTACTCATGAGACGATCTGGAGGCATAGTTTTCATCTCGCGCGTAGAGTATGATATGGGTAGGATTAGGCTATAGCTCAAAGCGAGACGGGAATATCTTGGAAGGGCTGGCTATGACAAGATGTACCTCCGTGATCCAGCTGGTGAATATCCTCACGATGGCAGTGCTCGCAGCGGGTTGTACCGCCCCCACTACACAAATGACTTCGACATCCAGTTTCCGCGACACATCCCCGATGTTGCCGATACCTGCTGACGTCCAGCGTGTGGCGGTGTGGTATCCGCGTAGCGAGAGCCCTGACTGGGCCAGCGCCTATGGTCGCTTGGAAGAAGCGGCGTTCGAACTCAAGCTTTCTCGCCCGGAACTGAGGATCATTGATCGATCCCACATACCGAGCATTGTTTCAGAACAGCGCTATCAGGTCAGCGGACTGGTCTCTGAAGAAAGCGCCGTCCGCATAGGACAGATGTTGGGTGTCGATAGCGTGTTGATCTATCGCATCGACGGACCGACGTTGCGCGACCGATTCTTCGCGCGCAAGGATCGCGATCTTCCGCCGGTAACCATCACGAGCAAGATTATTCGGGTCGAGAGCGGAGAAGTCGTCTATCACAATGTGGTATCGGCGCGGGCAGACGAGCCTGAGCGATCCGCTTGGTCACTCTCAGACAATGTCGACTATCACCGCTGGAGCCGCGAGGCATTAGACCGGAGCATCAGGCAGACGGTCGACGATTTGCATCGCGCATTTGATTAACTGTCCGTACAGGGAGCTCGCACATGATTCATTGCCGGAACTGCTTTCAGCAACGGGGGGCCGCTATTGCCGGGAGTCTGTTTATCATTTTGCTGGTCACGGCTTGCACCAGCGACCAATCTAAACCCCTTCCACCGCCGACGCCGGACCAAGTACGGGGTCATGCCGACCGGACCTTCGAAAAGCTCAGGCTAGAGGAACAGGAACGAAGCGGTCAGCCGGCGGTACCACGATACTAGCCCGCATTATTCAGGACGGTTCGTCGCGAAATCGTTGGGCCGCGTCGCGAGAGCGGCGGGCTCGTCGTAGCAGCGGATCGGCGATTGCAGCAGAAATCCCCCTGAATAATGCGGGCTAAACTTAGGCCTGCCTATTTGATCTGGACAGTGTCCATCCCACAAACTGGACAAACGGTTTCACAAGCGGTAATTCACAGAGAAGTTGCTGGCGAGATGCCCGCGCTACTTGGCGCGCTTCATGAAATGTGCCAAGAAGGCTGGACGAGACCAAGAGCCGAACGACGCCTGAAAGAAAGAACACAAACGGCAAATTCGATACTGGCTGGAGAGCGAACCCACCCCACTCGATGCGTGAGGGAAGACTCACTACCATCCAGCTCCCTATCAAAGCTCCTACCGACCATCCCACTGCGTTAACTGTACTGTACAGCGCAATGGCCTTCGCTCGGTCTTCCGATCTGACCGAATCGAACACATAGTTTTGCAGCCCCAATGCCAAACCAGCCCAAATAACCCCGCCAAAGAAATTTACTGCCAAGAGAAAGCCAAGATTCGCGCTCACAAGATACAGCATCGGCAAGAGCGGCACTGTGAAGCCGGTAATGGACAACAAGGCTTTGTTTCCAAAACGGTCCCCGAATTGCCCCCAGGCCTGTAACGTAAGGAGCTGACCTAGAAGGCCTGCTGCCAACCATCCTCCATAGCCGAGGTATGACAAGTGGAGATCCTGTAACATGTACAGCACGAAAAATGGGCCGGCGATCAATACGGACGCATGCATAAGGCCTGAAAAAAGCAGAAAGCGGCGGAAGTCCCTTGTCGCGCCCTGCCGGAAGAAACTGCGAAACCCTTGCAGCGCCTCACGGTGAGCGGTTGGATGTCGATCTTGAACTGGTGACAAGGCCAGCGCCGAAAGGATGCGCGCGCTTCCGGCCAAGGCAAAGATTAGCACGAACCCCCACCAAGCAGCGGTGGAGTCCTGCCAGAGACTCAGCATCCATCCGGCTCCACAAAGCGCAAAAAAACTGAGCGCGGCAATAATCTGGGCGCGGCGCGCAAATAGGCGCCCCGCTCATGCTGATCGATCCAATCCGTAATCAAACTGTTCCACGCCGGCGTAGTAAAGTGTGTGCAAGCGAAGTAGGCAGCTGCGCCGCCTACAACGAGCCACGCCCCCCACTGAGGAAACAACAGCGGCAGAAGCACGATGGGAATCCAGACGAATGCCTGCCCAACCGTGCCGGCAAAAATGAGCGCTTTACGATCAGGGAACCACTGTAACAACTTCACGGAGACGAGTTGAGCCCCCGTCCCAATAAGCTGAGGCAACGCCGATAACACGCTCAATTGGAGTGGGCTTGCCTGCAAGAGCAAGGCGAAGGCGGATAAATATTGCTCTCCGCTTCCTTGCGTGATGGCCTGGCATGCGCCATCTCGAAGACCGTAACGAAGACCTTGCTCGTCAGCAGTCTGCGTTGCAAGACTGGGTGCCCCTGCCTCTTCCTGACGTACGGGCAATGTGGGTTGCACAGAATCCTTTCCAACGAGAGATCTCAGACCGAGAGTAACATAGCCCGAGTTGCCGGGCGTAAAGGGATAAGCCGCTCAGTCAATCGGTGATTGACCCCTACCCCATCTCTCGATACCATAACGCAATAGGTAACGAGCGATCATGTCGGTTCCAGTGACAGAGACGGGCAGGAAAATGAAGCAGGCCCTGGCGGCGATACTTGCAGGCCTGAGCATCGTCGTGTGTGCCTGCCAAGAGGTCGAGGCGAGGGATCCATTTGCGCCGAAGGAGCAAGTCACAACCGAGGCCGACCCCACTCAAAGCCCCTCGTTCGATGAACAGAAGAAAGGCATCCCTCAGTCCCTGTTCACCTGGATCAAGATGGCCCGTGGATATGATATAGAATGGGATACATTCGGGAGAAAGGGTTGGTACACACAAGATCCGAAGCTGAAGCCGGTCGAGCCGGGATCAGTGTTTCCTCGGGATATTCCTGTGATCTATATTGTGTTCGAGTCGGCCCCGCTGGAAGATCCTGCCCAATTCAGCGCTCAATGGTTTTTGGAAGGTGGAAAGAGGCTCCTCCCGTTCGTGCCTCTCGGCAAGGATACGTTAGAAGTGCCTGGATATGAACGCTACGGATTCCTGGAACTCAAGAAGCCTGGAAACCTCTGGGACGTCGGAACCTATTTGGTAAAGCTTTTCATTACGCCACTCGGACAGCAGCCCTTTCACGCGGCGAATCAAGTAGGGACGATGAGGTTCACCATCGTGGAGGATGCGGGTCCCTCCGTATCGAGCCCCCGCCAGTAGGCCTGAAATGCTTACACACGATCTGCACCAATGCCCCAGTATGATAATGTTGGAAACTCGCGCAAAACGGCAACGCTAGGTCAGCACGCCGAAGAGAGGAACAGAATGGGAGATCGCAATAAAGTCAATGACCCGGAAAAGCTAACCCTGCTCTACGAGCGGTTTCGAGATGTCTGTCTCGTCGAAAAGGAAGTGTGGAAGGAAATCTTCATGCCGCGGGATGTAGCGCAGGGACCCGTACGAACGAACCTTCAAGACCGTTACGATGTTGAAATCGACGATCAGGCGGTCGAGGACACCCTGGAGGCCAACATTTCACGCGGCAGCCAAGCCCTCTCTGCGGCGATCGATGCTTACCGTGCGCATATCAGCTTTGTAAAGAAAAGTTAGCGCCGGTAATCAGCCAGACTTTCCTGATCACACGGTTAGTTCAACGTTGTTAGCGAACCGGTCGAACGAGCGAAGTTGACCCGCGCCGCATTGAGCTGAAAGAGAGCGTTGACGAGATTTTCTCTCGCCCGCGCCAAGGCGGTCAACGCATTGGTGAGTTCGAAATGACTCGCGGCCGTAATGACGGCATAGCGCTCCCTGGCAAGCTCCAATTCTTTGGTCGCTGCCTGCATGCCGATTCGCGCGATCCCGACTTTCTCCTGCGCCCCTGCCAATGACGCGACCGCATCGTGCACCTCCATTTTCACCTGATTGAGCACGGAACGCAGGCGTAAGGCTTCCTGCCGCACCTGACTCCGTGCCTCGGCAATGCGTCCTTCACGCCGGCCGCCATCAAAAATGGGGATCTGCAGCAACAGCGCCATGTTGTAGGTTTCGAGGGTGTTACTCCAACGATTGCCGATCAATCCGTAGTCGCCCTGCGCCACGAGCGATGGCAACCGCTCTCCTGTGATGGATGAGTAGGTCAGCTCTGTGGCCTTGATCTTGGTCACCTGGGCCTGCACTTCCAGCCGATTTGCCATCGCGTCGTCCACCGCTGCCTGTGGGCCAGCCAGTTCAAGCACATCCGCCTTAAAGTCATCGCTCAAGACAACCGGCGTCTCGTACGGCAAGCTCAGGAGGTTTAAGAGACTCAATTTTGCATGCTGGAGGTCATAGCGGGCCGACGCCGCAAGTTGGCGCTCGCCGGCTAATTGCGCCTCCAGCCTCGCAATGTCGAGACCCGTCGCAACCCCGCTCCTCTGGCGCTGCTTAACCAACCCCAACAAATCGGTCATCACCTGTAAATTGGACTCGTGCATCTTCATCATGCCCATGGCCTTTAGCCCTTCCATGTAGAGCAAGGCCACGCTCGCCATGGTGTCGAACTTCCGAATGTCAGCTTCGAACTCGACCGCATGTAGGCTTTCGCGGGAAGCGCGCCATCGCTGAATTAAGCTGACACTGACAAGGTTTTGCGAGGCATTGACCCGGGCGTCAAAAATACTGAAGGGGTCGGTCGCAGTCGGAGAGAGTCCGAACGTCCCGAGAAACTGCGTCTGTCGAGTCTGCCGAACAGTCGAGGAGAGATTGGGAAGCATGGCCCCCAATTGGGTCTGAACTTGGCCTTGCGCCGCCTCGATACGTTCCTTGTAAAGCTGCACGTCCGGATTATTATCCGCGGCCGCAGCCAACGCATCGCGCAGAGTCAGCGTCAACGTCGGCAAGGGCGCCGGCTTCGACAGCATAGCTGGATCGCCCTCGGCATAACCAACCCCTTGGCCCATCAATGCGAGGAGGCTGATCCCTATTGCGCAAAGACATATCCCGATGGGTCGAACGATTCTCTTCTGCGTCATTAGTGAATAGCCCGTATCTACCGTTCCCGCATGCTCTCTTTGACCGATTTCAGCAGGGGGCTCAGGAGGTATTCAATGACTCGGCGCTGTCCTGTCTTAATCTCAACCGTCACTGCCATTCCCGGCGACAAATTGACCTGCTTCCCCTCCACCTGCATGGTTGCCCGATCCATACTCACTCGCGTCGGATAGACCAGGCCGACCTTTTCAATCGGAGCGGCATCGTCGGACACACTTAAGACCTTGCCGGGAATCGTCCCATAGAGAGTAAAGGGAAACGTCTCGACTTTAATTTCCACGATCTGGCCGTTCTTCACAAACCCCACATCTTTATTTTCGACCTGCGCCTCCACCTCCACCGGATGATCCTGCGGAACCACAATCAGCAACTCTTGCGCCGGTGTCACCACCCCACCCACCGTGTGGACAGCCACTTGTTGCACCACGCCGTCAATCGGAGACGTCAGTCGCTGCAAGTCTGCCCTCTGACCTGCTTTCGTCACATCCTGCATCAGCGATGCAACCTTGGTCTCGATCATCGAGAGTTCCACCTGTTTGGATTGCTGGAACTCTGACAGCAGAACTCGATAGTTTTTTTCTGCTTCCGCAAGCGCGGATTGATCTTGCATAAGCCTCTTGCGCTGCCCGGCCAATTCCTGGGTTTTGTCGATCCGCTGCCCCTCAGCCTGCAGGAAATCCATCTTCGTGACTGCCTCATGGTCGAGAAGCTTCTTGTAGGCGTCTGCCCGTTCAGCCTCCATGGGGACCGTCGCTTCAAGCCGCCGAACATTTTCGCGCGTTTGATCAAGCCCCGCCTTGCGTTGATCGATCAGATGTTGCGCCGAGCCAGCTCTGGCCTGATACTCGGCCACCTGATCCCGGAGGAGCTGCCGTTGTAGCTGTACGTATTGAGGATCCCCATCAGGAGGAGCCTCGAAGGTTGAACGGCCCGCAATGAGCGCGCGAAGCCGCGCCGCCTCGACCTTTGCAGCCCGGTATTCGTTGGATGCCCGGTCGTGATCCGCCCGGTTCAACGTGGGGTCCAGCTCGATCAACACATCCCCGCGCTTCACAAACTGCCCATTCTGCACATGGATCGCAGCAATGACGCCTGCTTCATAGGGTTGAATCACCTTCGAGTAGCCGCTCGGAATAATCTTGCCCTGTGCGGTGGCAACGATATCCATCCATCCGAGACTTGCCCACAGGACTGCGCTCATAAACACCGCCATAATCGTCCAGAGGATGGCTCGACCGATGGGCGAAGGTGGAGCCTGTTGAATCTCCAGCACAGCGGGAAGAAACTCAGTCGATCGGCCGCCTGGAATCGATCCCAGTGCTTGGCCGCTCTCGGCCTGCCAGGCGGCTTTCCAGACTGTCCAATGCCGTGAAATTGCACCGAACGCCATATTGTCGCAGTGCCTCCCTACAATCTATGCGGCTGACACACTGCCGTCTTGATGCCTATGTAATCGCGCGTAAATTCCGTTGAGGCGAAGCAGTTCGTCATGCGCTCCCTCTTCGACCAGCTCGCCTTTCTCGATCACATAAATCCGGTGAGCCGGGCGCACCGTGCTCAGGCGGTGGGCAATGACAAAGACCGTGCGCCCGTTGCTGATCAGCGCCATGTTGTGTTGAATGATGGCTTCCGACTCGTAATCCAAGGCACTCGTCGCTTCGTCGAAGATGAGAATGCGCGGATTGGCCACCAGGGCCCGGGCGATCGCGATCCGCTGCCGCTGACCCCCTGACAGCGAACAGCCGTGCTCCCCGACCAGCGTGTCATAGCCGTCCGCCAATTCCAGAATGAACTCATGCGCGCCGGCCAACTTGGCCGCCTGCATGACCTGCTCCATCGCCAGCCCCGGATCGGCCAGCGCAATGTTGTCGCGGACGGATTGGTTGAACAGAAAGTTTTCTTGCAGCACGACGCCCACCTGCCGGCGCAACCAAGCCGGGTCAACCTGCGCCAGATCCACGCCGTCCACGAGAATGCGCCCCCGCTCCGGGACATACAGCCGCTGAATCAGCTTCGCGATGGTGCTCTTACCGGAACCGGAACGTCCAACGATACCGATAATCTTCCCTGGCGCGACCGAGAACGAAACCTTCCGCAGAACTTCCGTGCCATCCGGGCGATAGCGAAACGTCACCTCATCGAACACGACGTGCCCGGCCACTTGGGGCAGCGTCGTCCGGTTCGGATTGTAGGAGGGTTCCGGCTGCGTATTGAGCACATCGCCCAGCCGCTCCACCGATACACCGACCTGTTGAAACTCCTGCCAGAGATTGACCATCCGCAGCAGCGGTCCCGTCACCTGTGCCGCCAGCATGTTGAAGGCGATCAACTGGCCGATGCTCAGGCTCCCTTCGATGACCCGATAGGCCCCTACCCACAAAATGGCCACTGTTGTCACCTTCTGAATAAAGGTCCCAGTCTGCCCTGCCACGGTCATCCTGCGAAGCCTGCGACGGAAAACGATTCAAACCGGACGTTCTCTCCATTCGCTATCGAGGGAAAACGATCCATGATGTGTTGCAAATGACAGCTGAAGAGGCGCTGGGATTTTTTAGCGGCTCAACCAAGCTCACGGAAAAGCTCCATCTCCTCTCGTCCATCGGACTCGGCTATCTCCGCCTCGGCCAAGCCGCGACGACCCTCTCAGGCGGCGAGGCCCAGCGGTTGAAAATCGCGGCAGAGCTTAAAGACTCGTCCGCGAAAAATGTCCTCTATATCATGGATGAACCGACCACCGGACTGCACGTCGAAGACATCAAGAAACTTCTGGCGATGCTGCAAAAGCTGGTGGACAGCGGCAATACCGTAGTGGTAGTGGAACACAACCTGGATGTGATCAAGTGTGCCGATTGGATTATCGACCTAGGCCCGGAAGGCGGCGCAGCCGGTGGACAGATCGTGGCAGAAGGACGACCGGAGCAGGTGGCAAAAGTCGCGGCTTCTCATACGGGAAAATTCTTGGCAGAGGTTCTGATGCCGGCTACTTATGGCCATGGTTCATGACACTTTTATTTACCCTAAGTGCCGAAAGGGAAAGTTCTTGCCGGGGATTTTGCGGAGTAGAGTCAGGACTGCCGCGTGAAAATGAATGACAGCTACGCTCTCACATTTGGGGCCGGTGCGCCCCGGAGGAGGCCTTCACTGCTCAGGTCTTCATCGATTTCTGGCCAGTGAATGCCGTATCCAGCGCCTGAGACCTCCCAGCGCTGCAGTTGCTTCGGAGTCGCGTTCATGAGCCGTGGATACCACGCAAGCGGAACCATGATCGTGCGGCCATCCATCAGATCGACACTGAGGACGTCGTCGGATACACGAACGTCTTTCACACGTTCATCAGCTGTGACGGCTAAAATACCCATGCCACGCCTCCAGGAATTCAGACTGATGTTCGATGACCATATCACGAATCTTTCGTAATTCTACAGGGCTAAACCCAAAATTCCGAGCTAAATTCACAGGACTAAGCCAGAACTTGGCAGAAAAGTTCTCTCGATCCACATGGATATGCGGCGGCTCATGAGGCTCATGACTGTGGAAATAGAGACGATAGGGGCCAATTCGCTTGATTGTTGGCACGGAATAAAAAGTAACACACTGCCGTTCGTCAGGCAACAGGCCCACGCTTACAGAGGGCAGACGAGCCGACCACCAGCCTGTGCAACATGCACAGAAGCTGCTTATTTCAGCTAATTCATGATGTAAATCTCCATCAATTCTTGCGCATGATTGATTTCTGCCATACAGTCTCAATAGCAATTGACTTATTTCCTCACTCCAACTGATACCGCTCCGTAGCAATTCCGCCTTCTAGAAATGTCACCTCGATACCTCACCAAATCGCGCTTCATGCTTGCCGTTGAATGCCCCACAAAACTGTATTTCACCGGCAAAGACACCGAATACCAGAATCTCAATAGGGAGGATTCGTTTCTGGAGATGCTGGCTGACGGGGGATTTCAAGTCGGAGCCTTAGCCAAGCTTATGTATCCAGGCGGGATAGAAATTCACGCGAAGGATCATGCCACGGCTGAGAAAGAAACCAAAGAACTACTGAAGCGTGACAACGTCATATTATTCGAACCGGCTATTCGCCATGGAGACCTCTTCGTCCGAATCGACATCCTTGTAAAACAGAAGGATAGGTTTCAGCTTATTGAAGTCAAAGCAAAGTCCTATGATTCCAGCGACCCTAAAATTGAAGGGAAGCGGGGAGGAATCACCTCAGACATGCTCCAATATATCCAAGACGTGGCTTTTCAGACCCATGTCCTCCGTTCCGCCTATCCCAAGTTCCGCATCACAAGCACTCTCCTGATGCCTGACAAATCCAAGCAAGCCACCATCAATGGATTGAATCAGCTATTCGCCATCCAACGCCAAACGGGAACGGTGAAGATCGACGTCAATCCCCGTGCCTTCAGCGAAGGATATGGCGAGGATATCCTAACCTTGGTCAATATCGATTGCTATATCACGATGGTGATGAGCGAAGGGATTGATTATCCTGCTGGGCAGGGACCGTTACCGAAATTGGCCGCTCAATGGGCAGAGGCCTACAAAACCGATTCGAGAATCAAGCCTACCCTTGGTTCACACTGTACCGACTGCGAATTCCAAACTGAGTCGGAGAATGGCCTCAAGAGCGGCTTTAGGGAGTGCTGGACGCGCGCCAACAACTGGACAGATACAGACCTAGACCAGGGAACGGTTCTGGATCTCTGGAACTTCCGGGGTAAAGACAAGCTGATCGCGAAAGGAGTGGTCAGGTTGAGCCAGGTCAGCCAGGACGACCTGAACTATAAAGAGGGTGATGAAGGGCTCAGTAACTCACAGCGGCAATGGCTGCAAATCGACGGCATCCCGCATAAGGCGGACAAGGGCGGTTTTTATCTCGATGCAAAGTTTATGAAAGCGGAGATGAAACAATGGAAATACCCCTACCACTTTATCGACTTTGAGACCTCGTCCGTAGCCTTGCCCTTCTATAAAGGCATGAGTCCATACGAACAGATCGCCTTCCAATTTTCTCACCATACGATGGAACGCGACGGAACGGTGCGCCATGCCCATGAGTTTCTGCAGGCGAAGCCCGGCAAGTTTCCGAACTACGAGTTCGTCAGAGCACTGAAAGCTGCGTTAGAGGGAGATGCCGGTACGGTGTTCATGTGGAGCCATCACGAGAACACCGTACTTGAACAGATCGCCGCCCAGTTGAATGCCGATGCCGCTCCGCCCACAGACAAAAAGAAACTGGTGGCGTTCATCAGCAGCCTAACCAAGAACGGTGCTCGGGCGATGGTCGATCTGAAAACCCTGGCTCAGAAATCCTATTTTCATCCAGACACCAACGGGAGCAATTCCATCAAGAAAGTGCTGCCGGCGGTCCTGAAAACATCCTCGTACTTGCGCACGAAATATGGTCAGCCAGCTTACGGGACTGTAAATGGTATCCGAAGTTTGAATTACACGAATCAGACCTGGTGGATTCAGGATGCCAATGGAGAGGTGGCTGATCCTTATGACTCGCTCAAAGCTTATGCCCAAGTTCTATTAGGCAATGACGCGGAGAGTGCGATCACGTCAGAGGGTTTTGGCATTGCAGAAGGCGGCGCAGCAGCATCGGCCTACGCAAGGCTCCAATTCGAGACCTTGGATGACACCAGCCGCCACCTGATCGAGAAAGCCCTACTACGCTATTGCGAACTCGACTCCCTGGCGATGGTGATGATCGTGGAAGCCTGGAAAGATACGATTACATCTTCAGCACGTAAATAGACCAGTCGGCCGATCGCCAAATGTCTCAATACTATTCACCTGTGCAAGAGAATAGGGGTAGAAGTCTTTTCCACGATGTCAGTTAAGACTCCCGATTCCTTTATTTTTCAGCCGCCCTGCGCAAACTCGTCAACACAGGCACAAGTTATCCAACTGATTCGCCTCTGCGACAGCCTTCGTCACTCGTCGTTCGTGAAGCGTATTTCGTTCTGGATTACTGTTCGATTCACGCTACAGAGGGGCAAGCAGATTGTGGCAGAGGAACAACCGGAACAGGTGGCGAAAGTGGCAGCTTCATACACAGGACGATTCCTAGCGGGCACTCTCATGCCAGCTACTGACAACAATGGTTCCCGTCACCTTTGATTCACTCACATGCTGTCTAAATAGCTGGGACCATCTTTCTGGCACCGTTAATTCACCAACTTTTGTTTCCACGCATCTACCTTCAAAGCTTCCCCTCTTTGCTGCTCAGTGAATCAGTCCACTCTATTGGGAGCGCAACCTCCTTGGCGGGATCAAAAAGGTCTTTGCCTCTTGAGAGTATTAGTCTATCAATAGTGCATGTTAGGAAAATAAGTTCGCACCGTTTATGAATTTCCTCCAACGGTCTTTCTGACCAGTCATTCCCATCCCAGAAATATTTTTCATTCCTGAGAAGGGCTCTTGCACAGGCCTTAATCTGACGGTCGTAAAATCTATAAGGATTGTTGTGGATGGTCTCTCTTAACGCAGGATCGAAGAACTGATAGTTTTTGTTAATGTCCCATAGTGTGTATCCTCCGACCTTCCGGTCTGGCAGTATCAGCAAAAATATGAAGTAGCGCGGTATTGGCGTACCCTTAGAATAGTAATTGCTAAGTGTCGCATGATAGTACCAAAGCTTGTTGTTATTATCTTTCTCATTTACAGGCCCATCAGAAAACAAATATAGCTGAGATCTGTCTAGACTCTCCAATTCCAAGAAAAGAATGGGTTGACCTTTTTTAGTATTGAACACGTAGTCAACGCACTGATAGCTCATCTTATATTCGGAAGGAAATTCGTTCCTCACTTCGCGCCGTAGCTTTAGATCAATCTTTTCGGCTAGCGTAGCCATTACCAGCTTGAATTGATTCACGAAAGTCTTACCCTCGAGATACTTTGGGAGAAATAGCTCGCCATATTTTAAGATGTCATAGTTTGCCTCGATACTGTCCTTCAGGCGGTAATGTAATTCTTCAATGCCGATCATCTTGACCTCCCATGCAACCAATCGCCCCCGGCTCGTCAACGAACAGAAAAGGTTCAAGTGGCATCTTCCCAAATCGGGGAAGGGAAAATCTTATATGCTGCACACGCCTATCAGTCAAGGAATACATCGCATCTTCTCCAACAACATTTCTATCCACCCTGATCTCTCTTCCTAGTCCCCCAGGCAGAAGAGCAACGACCAAGGAGACTCGCTTCTGAGCGGGCCAGAATAACTTGTCTGGAGAGCCCGCGATCGGTTTCAGCAGTGGAGATTATCTTAGTCCTCGTCGCTCGCCATGCCTATAGAAATGGAACTCGAAGGAAGCGAGTTCCATATGGAGGGCGGGCGCACAATGACCTTCGATATCCGATCAATACATAACATCCCTTCAGAACAGCTCCAGAAATAGCACAGGCTTGCGGCCAACCTTAAATGACAGATAGCCCCCTCCCCTGTTTGAGTATCGCCATGTCTGACCTCACATCCCTCTGAGTTGTTCGTCTTCTTTCAAGAGGTTCTCAATGCATTGGACCAGCCAAGCGACTTGCCCGGCCTCCGACATCTCCCAAAACTCAGTTGGAATCTCGACATAGCGCCAGAGGAATTTCTCGTAATCATCGTCATACCCCTTCGCCTTATACCCCGCGACCTTCGTCTCGTTTGCGAGCGGCACCGTCCAGTAGAGGGGCTCCGGACGTGTGGTAAACCCCAGAGAAACATATTGGTCTGTCATACCTGGCATTTCGAGCCATACCTCAAAGAAGGTTTTCGCGTCCGTGACATGGTCCTCACGGTCACGAGTAAACCGCTCGACTGATTTTGGCAGCGTCTTCTTGAGCACTTGCTTTTGAGTTTCCGTCAATGGCCTGTATTCTTCGGTCATGATTCCCTCATATTCTGAAGCTGTTTTACAACTCGTTAGTTATTCTCAGGTGATAGTCCAATAACTCTATGCACTCACGTATTCGTAATCATCCGGTGGGTCATACATCATGGCTGTGTTAGCCAAGGCTCCGGGATGCGTGCCGCATCGAGAGGCCAACTTTTTGCACAACCGAGGCGCCAGCCGCTGCATACCTAAAAAGTTTGAGTAATACAGAGTTTCCTCCTCGGATCCCAAGCTGCGCTTGAGCAATCCCCACCAATGTCCTTGGGCATCCCCTATCGGCAGGACAATTCCTGGATGCCCGTGAGGAAGGATGGCGGACTGGACAATGTCGGATTCATGTCCCTGGCCAACCAAATGCTCGATCAATTCAGTCTGGATACCATTTCGGCAGCGCGGGAAGTAGCCCAGATACAACTCTTCTCTCATCCCTGCTGTCACTCCATGCTTCTTTAACCAGTCTCGTCCAGGCTCACCCTCTTTTGTCTCGCAGAGGATATGGTGATAATACCGGCTCGCTTCGGACATGATGCCCCAGAGCACCTTTTGCTCGTTCCCTCGTCTGTGCAACGACCCACATTTCACTAACACAGCCAGTCTTTGCATCGCCTCTTCATCTGTGATCCCTTCCATCCTTGCAAAGAAATCCAACGTCGTGCCGGCAGCTTCACATTTGTCACACCTGAAGTCATTTGGGTGCACATATAGTTTCCCTGCGCTGCAGAAAAGACAGATCCTTGCCAGGAATCCGCCAAGATATCCTCCAACCTTTTCGAACGAACCATATCGTTCGGCTAATTCCATACAGTCCACAGAGTCCAGCAACTCGTCCAGGGTTTGAATTGTTAGTGGAGTCGCACCTTCTCCGTCCAGAGTTAGATCCCGCCTCTGGGAAATGGAGGACAGCACGGACATGTGCTCACCGAATATCTTGCCCGGCAGCATGGCCGAAAAGCCCAGTGTGGAGATGATTTTGAATAACGCACGCCTGGTCAACATCGCATAATCCTCCTAATCTGTTCGCCTACATGCTCGGTAGCGAACACTTAGTTCCTTTCCAAATGGTATCCCTTCACCTGCATACACTCGCGGGTTTCCATCGCCGCCGTGAACGGCTCTACCTGTTGCCAGCTGCCGTGTTTGGTGACAATGACGTTTTCACAGTCGAAGTTGTCTCGACGCGAATCGAGATCTGTCTTGCCTGGCTGCACCCACCGACCGGCGCAGCCGGTCGCAACAATCAGCATCAGACTGACCAATAATAATTTCATGCTTGCCTCCTTCCTGTGACTGAGGGCGAGGCTAACAGACAGGTGTGACAGAATATGTCACGCTGTTCTGAGAGCTGTTAGGAGAGGGTCCGTTATGCTTGGGAGTAATGCTTGAGGGACTTCGAGAGTTGGTCGGTCATGATCTTGACGAGTTTGGGCGGACTCAGCGCCTTCGCTTCTTTGCCCCACGACAGCACCCAATAGGCGATCTCATCAAAACCACCGGCGTGGAATCTGACTTCTATCGATCCGTTCTTCAACTTCTTGATCTGCTGGGTAGGATGCCACTGACGTTCAAGCATGAGATGGGCAACGTCACGACTAAACCAGACTCTTACTTCCTGCGGTGACTCTTCAATCAATCCAAACTGTTTACTGTAACGGTCAGTGGAGGAATAGGACGCAGGGATCTCAAATCGGTCTTCGGTCAGCTTGACCTGTTTCATCCGATCCACGGCAAAGAGTCGCTCTGCCACGGAGCGATGGGAATACCCGCGCAGATAGAGACCGTGGTCGTACAAGACAAGGGCGTAGGGATCGACGCGGTAGATCAACGCCTTGTTTGCATCCGGCTTCTTATAAGTCAGGTCTACGGTCAGTTGTAGCAGAAGCCCGGTGCGAAGCTGCCGCAGCAGATCGTTCTTTTCGGCGTACGACCTAGTCCCTCGTTGAAGCGGCGCAAACACCTGGACAATTCGTTCAAGATGATTGGCTGTCTTAGCGGGCAAGGACGCGGCTACTTTAGCAATGACTGTATCCAAGTCTTCTGAGAACGGTGTACCTTTCAGATGGCTGAGACTCGATCGAGCCAGCTGAAGAGACATGAGTTCGTACCGGGTCAGAGTAATCGGCGGGAGGCCCTTGTATCCAAGCGGCAATTGCCATTGTTTTTCACCGGCATCATCCGAAGAAGTCAGTGGATGACCCTCTGCTTCAATTTCCTCTAAATCTCGACGTACCTGCCTGGAACTGACGTTGAAGTCTTGGGCAAGATCTTTGATGGTCACGCCTCGGCTGGCCAGAGTTCTCATCATCCGGGCGAGGCGATCTGCCTGAGTATAGACCCCGCTCTTGCGCCCTTTCGATTTGCGCTGGTTATCCATTGTTTCAGAGCCCCGGTCTCGATTCCGCCACGACGCTGAGTTCCAACGGAGAACCGGCCCTCCTGATGTCGAGTTTCAAAGTCTGCCCTGCCTCGACCCGACAGAGCCGTTTTGCTTCCCGATCAGATGATACGCTGGATAAGGCCACGCCGTTGCAGGCGACGACTCTATCGCCGACCTTGAGGCCCGCTTTCTGGGCAGGCAAGCCGCTGCGAAGCTCCCGCACGAGGTAGTATCGGACGCCGGACGATTCTTGTAGTTCCCAGTTGATGCCGACCCAGCCTGACCCGATCAACCCGGCTTGCGATCCGAATCGAGCTAGGATGCGATGGGCAATGACACGGGCCAAGCCTTCGGGACTATCGGCCGTGGCGTCGGAGCTGTGTCCTTCCCCGTTGAACAGTACCTGGCCACTCTCCACATCGACGATCCGAAGGGCCAACGATACACGGCTGACTCGGTCGTCATCACTTCGCACCCACTGTTGCACTTCGCCGATCACAATGGCCTGCGCCCCGACGAGTTTGCCCACTTTCAATACATCGGCATCGTCGACATGGGTCAGTTGCAGCACCTGTTCTTTGAGCACCTCGTCCAACTTCTCCCGCTCCACCATGTTGATATCGAGATCCAGCAAGAGCGAGGTCACGATTCCCGCCACACGCGACCCAGATCCCTCTGCATTAGGCGCATCCTCAAACTCCATGACTGCCATCGTCCGGTAACGATCGATCGTATCTCGGTTGATCGGACCGATGCCGGTCACGACCGGTTCGGGACGCCCGAACATCCCGCCGGATCCTAGACCGGCGATGCCGGACGAGGCGCAGGCGCGGCGGCGCTGTAAAATAGCGGCAGGGGTGCCCCAAGCACAGAGTTCGTCGTTCACCAGCACGATGTGATGGGGATATTCCCGTTGATGGTCCGCGACGATGTTGGTGAAGGGGTAGAAAATGCAGCCGCCGACCCAGACCGATAGAGGGCAGAGGGCCAACTCATAGAGCCACTGTTTACGGGCGGTAAGGGAATATTCCCAGACCAGCATGCGACCATCGTCACGGAGCACACGATCCGGACGGCCAACGTGATCGATCACCTCAGCCTTGGTCATTGGGACGGCCAGCCGGTCCAGCTTGGATTCTGACTTCACCACGGTGTACAGCACACCACACCCGGAGCAGGCACCGGCAAGGAGCACCAGCACCATCCAACAGCCAAACCGTTTGAGCATATCTGGCGACTCCGAGAAAGCGAACCCTCACGAGGAGGCAGCGTACCACCCGCACAAACTGGCTGCAATGGAATGGGAAAAGGGAGGAAGCGATCGGAGAACTTTCTCGCAACATCCCTCGCGTAGAATGCTCAAACAGGCTGTCAGCAAGGCCGCAGCGAACCTCTCACTAGGGGTGGATGAGATGATCCCAACTGCGTGCGACGTTCTCACCCGCCCACCCACTGGCACGCCGAGACGTGCCATTTGCCCGGGCGAGGGCCTTCCGATTTGTTACGCCTTTTTTTGGAGGGAGTGGCTGAGGCTGCACTTTACTGCGCGCATCGAACGAGCACATTCTTATTGTGCGCGTTCTGCGAGCAAGAAGGGCACCTGGCCGCTCCCTCCTCATTCTTCTGAGGCCGCGCGTTCCGCGAGCAAAGGGATCGTCTCATCCACCCCGCTCACTTTTTCAGCATCCCGCTAATTTAGGGTAGGGTCGAACGGCATATCCGCATAGTGACGGTACTCTTCACCCAACGCGCTCACGATGTCCGGCCAGATACGAGTGGGATCTTTATGGAAGACGGCATTGGGATCTGCAGGAAGGGTAAACCAGGATCCGGTCTGCATTTCCGACTCCAGCTGCCCTGGGCCCCATCCGGAATATCCGAGATAGGCGCGAAAGGCCTCACGGCCTTCGGTGGCAGTCAAAATACGATCGACAAGGTCTGTATCTCCGCCGAGACAGATCCCGTCAAAGACATGATGGGAATTCTCAGGCAACTGCTCTAAGCGATAGAGCATCATGACCTGATTCGTTTGCACCGGTCCTCCGGAGAAGAGAACGTGCCGTTGGCCTTCGAGGATTGGAATTTGAGGTAAGGCTTCCGAAACCGACATCGCTGTTGGGCGATTGACGACGACTCCCAGCGCACCTTCCTCTCCATGCTCACAGAGCAATACGACAGTCTGCCGGAAATTCGGATCGCGCAAGGATGGCGCTGCGATGAGGAAGATACCTTTGCCGAGTGGAGCTTTCATGTAGATGATCCTACCGCGATGACCTGTGTAGCGCAAGCAAGACGAGTCGAACAGGTTTATTTGGTTTGGTTGGTCTATTTGGTTTGTTTGGTTGAACCCGATGAACCAAATGAACAGAACAAACCAAACAAACGAGTGCAACCAGTTAGCGATAGAGGGACTCGCGGCGATCGCGAAGTAGATCATTGTACTGTGTGAGGGCTTTGTTCCGTGCTTCGGCAGGGTCGATCTCGACGATATAGAGTTCTTCCTGATCCCGTGGCGCACGATGCAGAATCGCCCCCTTGGGAGCGACGACTTCACTGTTCCCGATAAAGGTCAGCTGATCTTTGCCGCCTCGGGCTTCACTCCCCGTACGATTACACGTGATCGCGAACACTCGATTTTCCAGGCATCGAACCGGCATGGAGTCCGGGCAATTGGGCAAGATGAGGTTCGAGGGATGACAGATAATCTCTGCTCCTTTGATCGCCAAGGTGCGCGCCGCCTCCGGATAGTACCAGTCGAAACAAATCATCGCGCCGATCTTGGCCGATCCGATGTCCCAGACCTGAAATCCTGTGTCGCCTGGCGAGAAGAACAGCGTTTCTTCAAAAAACAAATGGGTCTTGCGATAGCACCCAATGAATCCGGATGGACCGACGACCACGGCGGAGTTATAGCAGACAGATCCGGCTCGTTCCGGAAGACCGGCGACGATCGTCATCCGGCGCCGCTTCGCAAGGTCGATCAGCCGTTGAGTGGTCGGCCCGCTCGGCACTGGCTCCGAGAACTCGACGACTTCTTCCCGTGATACGAACTGATACCCGGATGCGCACAGCTCGGGCAGGACGATCAGGTCAGCGTCAACCCGGTCGAGCGTATCCACAATCGTATCGAGATTGTGCGATACCTCGCCGAACCGTGGAGTGAACTGAAAATATCCAACTCGCATAAAATTACTGGGTTAGAGGCCTGAGGCGAGGGGCAGAGGGGAGAAGGGAAGGGCAAGAGACAATGGGCTTAACTTCCTCTTGCCCCTCGCCTCTTGCCTCTAGCCTTTGGCTGATAAAATTACTTCACTTCAGACAAATGGGTGACCGCGCCTTCGGCATGTTGCGTAGCAACATCGGCATGGCCGGCCTTGCCATGGGTGATGGCCTCTTTAAGATGTGTAATGCCTTCATCCAGGTGCGGATTCTTCATGCCGGCTGCCATGGCATGCTTGAGGGCTTCCTCTCCATGTTGCACCACGGCATCGGCATGGCCAGCCTTGCCATGGGAAACCGCTTCCTTGGCATGTGCGACCGCTTCATCTACATGCTTGTTCCCAGCAAGGGCAAGCCCACTGAAGAGCGGGAAAGCGACAAGCGCGGCGACCGCTGCCACAGCCAATGTACCACGGTGAGTTCTCATGTTCATGGGTTCCTCCTCACTGATTAAAGTTTATGTGTCGGATGAATGATATCCGCAGGATTATGAGCCTACATCACCTTACACAGGCCGTTTTTTGCTGTCAAGAAGGCCGCCCCTGCGGGGCGACATTCAAGATATGCTGCAATCCCTTGGTGTCTTTTTCTACCGGGCAGGCAAAATCGCGGCTCCACTCCCACCAGGACCCCGGATAATTGCGGACCTTTCGATACCCGGCAAGTTTGAAGATGAAATACAGCCAGGAGGAGCGGACGCCGCCGGTACAATAGCAAATGATCTCTTGATCCTGCGTGAGGCCCTTATCGGCAAGACTCTCTGTAATGGTCTGCAGATCTTTCACCGTGGCATTGGCATGAAGAAATCCGGTCCAGGCCAGATGAATCGCGGAAGGAATATGGCCGGGGCGCGGAATTCCCGAGATCTCTTTCCCAAGATATTCTTCGAGGCTCCGCGCATCGACGATCGCGGTGCCGGGATGCGGCTGCTTCACCAAATGTCTTAGGTCATCTTTGCCTGCAAACACGGACGCGACCGGATTAATGGTGAAGGTTCCCGGCTTGGGCGTCACAAACCCATGTTCGAACGGTCGTCTCTCCTGCACCCACTTCACCCACCCGCCATCAAGAATACGCAATCGCTTGTGGCCAAGATATTCCAACATCCAGAACATGCGGCCTTCGTCCCCCCAGTTGTCGAATGGATTGGAGTAGATGACGACATCGCTGTCCTCACTGATGCCCAACGCGCGGATCTTCTGTTCCATGCGTCCGCGATCTGGATCCAGCAACCCCTTCGGCACCGCCTGGGGATCGCTGTAGTCATGCCAAGTCGAATGGACAGCCCCGGGAATATGGCCGCCGAATTCATACGTTGCCCGCCCACGCACGTCGATTACGACCAAGCCAGGTTGCCCCAAGTTCTGCTGAAGGGTTTCGGTATCAATCAATAACTCGTGTTTCAAGACATTCCTCCGAGAAAAGCTATCAGCCTTCAGCTTTCAGCGGACAGCTTGTTTCTTCCGACTGACGGCTGACGGCTGTCTGCTGAAGGCTCTCGCGACGCAATGCCGTCGCGAGGTCTCCGGAAAGCGGAAACTCCCGCTCGTACACAACAAACTGATAGGGATCGTTCCCCGTCAGCCCATATTTCGTCTGCAACATCTCATGTTGCTTGTCAGTGAGGATGTGATACTGCACCCGCGTCTTTACTTTCAAGCCCTCCGCATGAGCCGGAAGTTGGTACGCAAACTGGTATTCCCGGCTGGCCAAGGGTAACAGACGGTTATCATACAACTCGACGATGGCCGGCTGCCACATGATCCAACGCCCCATCGTTGTGGTTTGTTGATCGAGCACCAACCCCTGCCGATCTTCCACGGAAAACTCCACCGTAAAATATCGATCGGGATCGCCGGTCGGTATCTTATGGCCGGCTCCTGCGTTGATCAACGTGAGCGTAAATCCGACTCGATCGCCCGGCTTTGGCGAAGTATTATCGGCCCTGACTTGTATTCCCACCGCCCGCTTGACCATATCTGGGTCATGCCCACCGCGCCAGAGGTGCTTGCGTCCACGACGGATCGGGCTATTGGTCGCAACCGGTCGGTCGACTTCGGGCATGTGACAGCTCTGACAAATGAAGCCCCGTTCCTGCATGAAAAACTTGCCTTCGTATTCCGCGTAAGTCCCACAAGGTCCCACGTTATAAAACTGGGCCGGCCCGGACACGACATTGTGACAGCGATAGCAGACCTGCGCCGTCCTAAAGTTCGGATCGAACTTGGTCGGGTGCGGCGCAGCCGAATCGTCGAACGGTCCGTAGATGACTCCGTCCCTCACATGGCAGACCGCGCAGGTCACAGATTCCTTTTGATACTCCGGATCGTACTGTGGATTCGGTTCTTGAACCGCCTTCTCCACCCGCCCTCGCGGAATCTCTTTCACCAGGGTCGGCTGTTGGTTCTCTAGCGGAGTGTGGCAGTTCAAACAGACCCAGACATTCTTGTCCTTTTTCCAATAGGCCTGAAAGAATGGGTCCTCATAGGCATGGGCATGGATACTCGTTTTCCATTCGTCATAGATCTCGCGATGGCATTCCCCGCAAGATTCGGCCTTCAGGCTCGTCAGACCCTCCGGAACCTTTTGAAAGGGAATCGCACGGGCATAATCCGACCGCAACCCAAAAATCACGACCGGTTTGATCTCGGTGTAATACACATACACGAGCACACCGGCCAGGATACAACCGATTAGAACTTTGACAGAGGTTTTCATGACGCCAGAAGCGCCTGAAGGTGGCGATCCACCGAACCGGCCAACGCCGTCAGATTGTATCCGCCTTCGAGCGAGGAGAGTATGCGTCCTCCCGCATGGCGCTTGGCAATGCCTGCCACGATGCCTGTGAGGTCGGCGTAGCCCTCTTCCGTCAACCCCATACTCGCAAGCGGATCGTCTTTGTGCGCATCGAAGCCGGCTGAGATGATCACGAATTCCGGTTTGAAATCATCGGCTGCCGGCGCCAACGACTTCAGAAAGACGGAACGATACTCCTCATCTCCCTCACCCGCCTCCATCGGCACATTGATCGTGAACCCCTCACCGGCTCCTTTACCTCGTTCCGTCGCACGGCCTGTGCCGGGATAGTGCGGATACTGGTGCGTACTAAAGAACAGCACCGAAGGATCGTCCTCAAAACTGTGCTGCGTGCCGTTGCCATGATGCACATCCCAATCGACAATCAACACACGCGTGAGGCCATACTTCTTTTGCGCATAGCGCGCGGCAATCGCCACATTATTGAAGAGGCAAAACCCCATCGCGCGCCCCGCTTCAGCATGATGCCCCGGCGGCCTCACCGCACAGAATACATGGTCCACTTGCTTGTTCATGATTGCATCGACTGCGGCCAATGCCCCGCCGGCTGCCAAATAGGCGGCAGTCAATGAACCGGGAGACATCGAGGTGTCGGGATCGAGCGACAGGCGCCCGCTTGCCGGCGCGTTAGCCTTCAGCATCGAAAGATATGCAGGCTGGTGAACCTGCGTAATCCATTCGTCCTCCGCCTCTCGCGGCGCAATCATCGTCAGTCGAGCCGCCGTACCACTCTGTCCCAACTGCTGCATGATGGCGCGCAGCCGATTGGGCGACTCAGGATGCCCGGCCCCCATATCGTGGTCGAGATAGCGAGGATCATAGACGAGTCCGGTTTTCCCCATGACATAAGCCGTGAAACGTGAGACGTAAAAGGTGAACTGTATCGCTAGAGATGGTTTTAGATTAGCATGCAGGAATCGGCATAGACAACGAGCGCTCGTCGCTGCTATCGTCAGGCATATCTGGAGGAATACATGGCAAATCGCCGCATCGAACCGCTCAAAAAAGTTCTGGCAATTGATCCAAACGACGAGGTGGCTTGGTTCGGTCTCGGGAAGGCCTATATGGAAGATGCAAACTTTGAAGAAGCGGCCAAGGCCCTTCAGCAATGCGTCACGGTCAAACCCACCTACTCAGCCGCCTACTATGCCTGGGCTCAATCGCTGCACAAGTTGAATCGACTCGACGAATGCAGAACCGTCTGCGCCACCGGCATCGACGTCTCCACCAAAAACGGCGACGCGATGGTCACGAAGAATTTTGAGATGCTCAGAAGCTCGCTGCCTGCCTAAAAAGAGAGTGTGCGCGCCCTGCTGAGCCGATCTCACAAATTTGTCTGTCACCGAATAGAATGAAGGAAACGGTACTCAGAAGCTCACCTTGTTGACGATGCACCGTTCCACTCTGCGAGAAGCGCCACGTGGCCTTTGCGTGTGGCTCGCTTTACATACGCCTTGTCTGCCGTGAGATAGAGCCCTTTTGTTCTAATGGCCAAAACATGGTAGGCCGAATCATAGAACGTCACACCCTTCACAGCGGCCATGTGTTCCAACACGGCGAGGGCATAGTCCGCCTTTAAAGGAACCTCCTCGAAATCATAGGCCAGCAGCGCGCTCATGAGTTCCATCGCCATTGCTGGCTTCTTCAGTCCCAACACGTTTCCGACTTCATAGCGCCAGAGAATCGGAAGGCTGATCTCAACTCGATCGGCAAGACTGCGTCTTGAAACCGAAGCGCTTGAGCCTAACCTGGCTCGCTCTCTTTTTCCAGTACCCACTTGAGAATAACGGACGCATCCGGCACGACAATTATTGGTCTGCTCGTGCCCGGTCGCGTCTCACCGCAGCCGTGATCTCTTCTCCACTCAGCGTTGCGCTACGTTTTCTCAACCTGCGAATTGCTTCCGTTGCATGCTGCCGCTTTCGGCTGAGTAATTCCTTTCGAAGCGCTTCATTGAGCACCTGGCTGCGACGCCGAGGAGGAACGAGACGAAACAGTTCTTCACGAACTTTCTCATCGATTGAGACATTCAGCTTGACCATAACTTTCTCCCTCTACATTTCCCGACGACGCCTACACGTCAAAGCGGTACGCCTAGTTTTTGATCCCAGTCAAGACGCATATAAGATCCATCTGCTAAGCCATCCGCCCCACTGCTCCTCTCGTTTCACGTTTAACGTTTAACCTTTCACGTTTCACGATTTTCTAAACCGGCTCCGCCCCTTTATCATCGTCATCATCATCTGATGAAAGACCAAGAGCTTCCGGCTGGCGCTTGGCGACTTCCTCGTACACTTCGTCGAGCCAGCGGCTTGCGCAGCCAAGGATCTCTCTGACCAACGGCTCAGTATGGCCTGTACGCTTGATCGTCCACCGGCAGACATATTCCAGCAACACGTCCCGCTCGAACCGCTCCGACGATTGCGTGGCCAGCGACGCCATTTCGCCGAGCCCTGTCGTAAGAATTTCAGCCACCATGTCTCGCCCATAGGATGTGCGGGCGGTGACATATTGGACTGCCCGGTTGAGTTCTTGGTCCGTCATGATGTCTCCCGTTCAACTGGGAGCATCATACCGAGAATGCCACCGCAGATGGAAGATTCCCTGTCATCTCAACCAATGAAAAACTCTGCGGCCTCGACAGCGAGAATGATATGATCGTGGCCGATACGCCCAGCCTGCATAATACATGAGGACAAAATGAAGGGGACCAGACCTATGCCTGTGAAGACCAGTCGCCCTACTGTGACGAAACACAAGACCCCATCCCCCAAGCGACAGAAACTCGCCTATTCCGAGCGCTGGGACCTCTCGCATTTGGCAGAGAAGCCGGTTCAGAATTTCGAGACCCTGCTGAGAGAGATCGAGGCCAAGGTGGCGCAATTTGAATCTGTGCGGGCCCAGCTCAGCCCGACCATGGAAACATCGGTTTTCCACCCGCTGTTAACCCTGAGTGAAGACATCGCGGCTGCTGCCTCCAAGATCGGCGCCTATGCCTACCTCTGGTTCTCCGAAAACACGAAAGACCTCGCCGCTCGTTCATTCAAAACCAAGGTCGAGGAACGGCTCACATCGCTCCAGAACCGGCTAGTCTTTTTCGACCTTTGGTGGCAGGGCGTCGACGGGAACAATGCCGGACGGCTGATGGCCGGAACAGGCACGCTCCGCTATCACCTCGAAACCATTCGCCGGTTTCAACCCCACACACTGTCTGAACCGGAAGAGAAGATCGTCAACATCAAGAACATCACGGGTCGCAGCGCAGTCCAGTCACTGTATGACATCGTGACGAACGCCTTCACGTTTACCCTCACCGTCAACGGTAAACGAAAAACGATGACACGAGAGGAACTGACGTCCTATCTCCGCCATGCGAGCGGTCGAATGCGGGAAGCCGCCTATCGAGAGCTGTACCGTGTTTACGCCGATCAACACGATATGCTGGGCGAAATCTACAAGACCCTGGTCAACGACTGGAAGTCTGAAAATCTCCAACTGCGCCGCTTCGCCTCCCCGATTGCCACCCGCAACCTCGGCAACGACATTCCAGATGAGGCTGTGGCATCGTTGTTGAGGGTCTGTCAGAAAAATTCAGGCATTTTCCAGGACTATTTCCGTATCAAGGCTCGCCTCTGCAAGATCAAGCCGATGAGCCGCTACCACATCTATGCGCCACATCGCACGGCGCAGAAATCCTATCGTTATCAGGATGCCGTCCGAATGGTACTGGAAGCCTATCGTGGATTCTCTCCGCAGTTAGCCGATCTGGCGGAACGGGTCGTTCATGAATGCCATGTCGATGCGCGCACGAGGCCAGGAAAGATCGGCGGCGCCTATTGTTATAGCGTGACCCCAGCCATGACCCCCTATGTGCTGCTGAACTTCACCGGGGAGGCGCGCGATATCGCCACCATGGCCCATGAACTCGGCCATGCAGTGCACGGCATGTTAGCGGCGAAACATTCTATGTTTACCTTCCACTCCACCCTCCCATTGGCAGAAACTGCGTCGGTGTTTGGGGAACGTATCCTGTCCGATGCCCTGATGAACCAGGAACGGGATAAGAAGGTGCGCCAGGCGCTCCTGCTCAACCAACTGGACGACATCTACGCCACGGTCCTTCGGCAAGCCTATTTCGTCCGATTCGAGAACCAGGCTCACGAAATGATTGCTCAAGGCGCAACCGTCAAAGACCTGGCCAAGACCTATCTGGCTGAGGTGCGGCAGCAGTTTGGCAAAGGGATCAAGGTTCCGGAGGAGTTTCAGTGGGAATGGCTGACCATCCCCCACATTTTTGCCAGCCCCTTCTATTGCTACGCCTACAGTTTCGGCAACTTATTAGTTCTGGCCCTCTACCGCATGTACCAAAAAGAAGGCGCTTCCTTCGTGCCCAAATACCTGGAGCTGTTGAGTGCCGGCGGGTCTGAGTCGCCACAGACCATTCTCGCCAAAGTCGGCGTGGACATGGCCTCTGAAGACTTTTGGCAGTCGGGGTTCGATACGATCCGCGAGATGGTGGAGCAGTTGGAGCAGACGCTGTAGCTCGACCTTCGACAGTGAGGGGAATGGATCGAGCGCGCGCGCCTTACTGAGCGCTCGGCGAGAGCAGATACTCGAAATCGGCTTTCGTCAAGACCCCCTGCCCGGAGCCGCGCACTGCGCCGGCCATGACTGCGTCGTATAGTTCGAGTTTCCGCTGTTTGAGCGCGATCATCTTTTCCTCAATGCTGTGGCGCATGAGTATCCGCACGATCGAGACGGTGCGCTGCTGCCCGATGCGGTGCGCGCGGTCCGACGCCTGGTTCTCTACCGCCGGATTCCACCAGGGATCCAGATGAAACACATAGCTCGCTTTGGTGAGATTCAACCCCTGCCCCCCCGCCTTGAGACTCAAGAGAAACACGCTCGCCTGTTCCCCGGTCTGAAACGCCGCCACGCGACCCTTACGCGCAAGGGCCGCGGTAGAACCGTCCAGCCGATGGTAGGGTATCTCATGCCGGACGCAAGACTCCTGCACAATGTCCAGAAAACTGGTGAACTGGGAAAAGACCAGAGCGCTGTGTCCCTCATCCAGCAAGACTTGCAGCCGCTCTATCAGGAAACTGATCTTGGGCGAGGACTCATCGGCTCGGTTCGTCAGAAGGCGAGGCGAAAGACAGACCTGGCGGAGTTTGAGAATGGCCGTCAATGCAATGAACTGCGCCTGGCCGGAGGTCTTCGTGCGGTAGGCCTCGTCGATCGTGGAACGAACTTGAGCAACCGTCTGCTGATAGAGCGCCTTTTGCCGATCGGTCAAGTCGAGGAACACCTCGCTCTCGATTTTCGGAGGCAAGTCATGGAGGATCTCAGCTTTGGTCCGCCGCAAGATGAAGGGCCTGGTCCGGTGAAGCAACCGATCCAGCGCGCGGCCCTCGACCCGCTTCAACTGCGGCTTGAACTTGTCATACTCCCCGAGTAGCCCCGGCATGCAGAGATCGATCACAGAAAAGTATTCACCGAGATGGTTCTCCAGCGGGGTACCGGTCAAGGCAAGCTTGAAGCGCCCTTGAAGCCGGCGGACTGCGCCGGTGGTGTCCGCCAGAATGTTCTTCACCGCCTGCGCTTCGTCGAACACGATGACATGAAACGCCATCCGCTCCAAGAGGTCGATGTCCCGGCGAACCAGCCCATACGTCGTAATGACGACCTCACCATCCTGGGCATCGAGCGTTCGCTCGCTGCCGCTGTAGGCATGAACCTTCAAGCCTGGCGCAAACCGCGCAAGTTCCTGCTCCCAATTGAAGAGGAGGCTTGTCGGCACAACGATCAAATGAGGGCCCTTCACGCCCGACGACGTCTTGATGCGGCCTTCCTGAATCGCAGCCAAAAGGCAGATGGCCTGAATGGTCTTGCCTAGCCCCATGTCGTCAGCCAAGCAGGCGCCGAAGCGGTGATCGTAGAGAAACGCCAGCCAGGCATAGCCGTCTTGTTGATAGGGCCGAAGGGTTGCGCGCAACCCCTCCGGTAGAGGCTGCGCGGCGATCTTCGTAAATCCCATGAGCCGGGCGAGCAGGGCCTCGTCATCTGCGGGCAGTGAGACCACAATGCCCTGTTCGCGCAACGCCAGCCAGTCGAGGATCTGGAGCCTCGGCACACGCACAATCTGCGTGGCGCCTCGTTCCGTCTTCGCCTCTCCGGTAAGTTCGAAAATGGCGCGTAGCTGTTCCAAAGTTTGGCTATCCAGAACCCGCAGACCGCCCTTGGCGTCGATCAGCCCTCCCTGCTGGAGCGCCGATCGCCATTCCGCTTCACTCAATGCCACACCGTCGCACCGGATCTCCGGACGGATCTCAAACCAGTCGATCCCAGCGCCTTGCAGATCGCCACGATCCACCTCGACAGAACAGTCCCATGTAGATGCCTTGAGGGGCTTATCCTCATACAGCAATTCGATCCCAGCGGTCATAAGCGTTTCCAAGAGAGCCGGTAATCGTTGGAACAGCCGCTGCGCGTCGATCGTCATCTCATCGCTGCGCCGCATACCGCGAAAGACGTCCGGGCCGAAGACCTCGAAGGGGATCCGATACAACAACACCTCGCGAGCTTTATCAACCGGCTGCAGCTCCCATCGCCCGACGCAAATCCGCAACCGAACATCGTGCCTGGCATAGCCCGATAGACTCCGTCTGAGCCACTGAGCCGCTTCCTCGCTGACAGCGCGGGACCAGTCCTCCATGTCGATGGCCGTCTTGATACGTTGGTCTCGCTCCTTGGCCTCACGCACAGAAAGCAGCCTGAACAACGTGTCGTAGAGCACAGCCTTTCGCTTCTTCGCGCGTAACGAGCTTGAAACCGCACGGCCTTGCTCCAATGCCAAGATGCACCCAAAGGTTGAGACGCTCGGAGCGAACCGGACATCTCCACGACGGCATTGCGCCTGCAATGTCCACGAGACGGACACAGAGTCCGCATCCTTGGACGGAGGCTTCAGGATCAGGGCGCACGACGGGGCGATACCGGATGGATGAAGCGCAAGACGTTGAACCGACACGTCCTGTCCATCTATCTTCAGCATGAGATCGCCCAAGACCCGCTCGGCCTCTTTGGGTATCAACTCGACTTGCGCGGACTGGAACTCGTCCAGCGTCAGTGTAAACTCCGTATCCTGGTTCGCGCCTTGCAGTCGCCCATATCCGGCCTGGCCCGACAACGGCACCGCGCGGAATCCTTCGTCGAGATCATCAGAGGAATCGAAGAACGGATGGACCTCCTTGAAACGTTGCCGCAAGGCACGGAACGAGTCCCAGCCTTGTTCGTCCTTCACATACAGAAACCGCCTGGCCCTCAAATCGGCCACAAACGTCCTGAAGCGCGCGATCCGCTCGAGTGGCACCCCATTGGCGAGGCAGACCGCCCGGACCCTGATTTTGTTTCCAACGAGGTCGATCTCCGTCTTGCTCCGGCACTTGACCGACTGGTCCCATTGGAGCGGGATAGATTCCTCGCCAACCATCAGCACGATCGGGCAAGGGCTCTCCTGTGACCTGAGATAGTGAAGCAACGGATCCTCCCCAAAGCCGGAAAACCAAGAGCCATTGAGGAGAGGAGCCAATTCGGGCGGAAGCGCGGAGACCCATCCCCCTGAAAGCGGCACGCCGTTCCGGTGGATGAGGAGCCGCGGATATATGTGTCGAACATCGATAACGATTTCATAGACCGGTCCCTTGCGGGCAGATCCCTTCTGAAACGTTCCACTGGAAGCCACTTCTATCTTCCGGGCTGCCTCCGGACTGTGGCCGAGCAACTCGGCTCGAAGCGTAGGCAGCTTGGTTTCCTGCCACGCCGGCACGGTGAACGTCTCCGGTGAGAGGAGGTGTTTGGTCGTGAAGCAGGCGCACAGCACATGTTTGCAGAGCCCACCGGGATCCCAAGCTGGACAATCGCAGGAGGCCTCAAGGAACCCGTCGTCGAGAGCAAAGACGACGGAGTACAGCCTGGTCCCTTGCACCTGCGCCGTTAGGGTCGTGTGATTGTGATTCCAGACATAGTGGTGAAGCCGCTGTTGTCGGTAATACTCGTATCCGCGGACGACGGCTTCCTTTGGCGCCATTGCGTACACATCGTTGGCGGGGATGGCGCCAAACGCGGCGAGGAGCGCAACCGATTCCGGAGTAGGGCTCACAGGAATACTTCCACTCCCGGAAATGGAGCGGCCCCCTGGCTCAAGACCGGATGAAGCCTTTTTCCGCATGGCGTATTACTATATGAGGGAGAAGGAAGAGTGCTACTTTATTGAACCAGCCTTGAATCTCACTGCGACTTCGGCCACACGTTTGCCCAACAATTTGGCGTCGGCCAACTCCTGGTTGTCGATGCCGGGGCTGTCCCCTTCCGTGGTGGCAGATGCGCCGAAGGCACCGCCCCCGCTGACAACAATCATTTGATTCCCCAGCATTGCGGCTAGGATCGTCAACATCGTGACTTCCTTCCCGCTCGATACCTGACCACCGGTGGCAAAGGCCGCGCCGATCTTGTTCTTCATCTTAAAGTCGGGAAACACCCCGAACTTAAACTGCCAGTTATCGAAAAATGTTTTTACCTCGCCCGACATGTTCGACCAATAGACAGGCGAACCAACCACGACCGCATCAGCGGAAAATAAATCGTCCGCCGTCACTTTACCGACCCGTTTCAAGAGCACGTCCGCGCCTGGCACACTCTTTACCCCGTCAGCCACTGCTTCGGCCATACGCTCCGTATTGCCTGAGAGTGAATGATAGGTGACGAGCACCTTCACCGGTGGGGCCGGCTCGTCGGCTGACACCGCGCCGGAGCCCAGCGCCAGCAGAAGAGCGCTTAACAATAGAGAACCAAGAATACGGATTCGGGATATAGAGGCGAGGGGGGACCCGATCGACTCACAGGGAGAGGGAACTAGCACACACAATCGGCGCCGATTCAACGACGGACCACTTCTTCTTCCATCCGTTCTTCAACGGAGACTTCCGTCAAGGTTCCGCGATAGTCACACTTGTGACAGCGAACCCGCCATTCTTCGATCCACTTTTCCTGCACATAGGACTGCCGGCACTTCGGGCAGACAAACACGCCTTTGACATAGTGGACTTTGCGTATCTCTTTCATACACCCACCCCTCGCTTGTTCGAGCCGAGGATCGCATAGGCGACCGCGCGATTGCAAGACGCACATGGAAGGAACGGGTCAGCCTTGAGCTATTGATGCTGATCGACCCATTTCTTGGCCTTCCCAAGCGCAATTTCATTCGCCTTTTTTTCCGTCTCCCTAATCTCATGCGATTCGCCCTGCAGAGTTTTCATAGGCGCTCGTCCTCCCTCTGAGAGCCATGCCAGCGCCTTGGGCGACCATTGGTCGCCTCCGAGATTTTGGGAACAGGCCTTAATCTTATGATTTTTGTACGTCACCCACTCAGCCATTTTCAGCCCTCCTTTTCTCTCTCATCATTGCGCAGGCTTAAGGATAACAGATACGAGTTATCCATTGCCTACAACCTAACCCCACGTGGCCGCCGGCTTGACTCATCTCCAGCGGGCCGATAGGATGCCGCCGTGCAACAACACCGGCCATTTGCGATTTTCCTCATCCTCTTTTTCTCGTTCCCCGGCTATGTCCTGGCGGGAAACGATCCGGTCCTATCCGGGCTGATCCCGATTGCCATTCCAGGAGGCGCTGTCATTCAGGCGGAGTTAGCCAACACGCCTCAGAAACGAGCAGAGGGATTGATGTACCGAACGCATTTAGCCCCGGACCGAGGGATGCTCTTTACCTTCTCCCAAGCAGAGGCCTGGGTATTTTGGATGAAGAACACCAAGATTCCACTCGATCTCATCTGGATCAATGAGAAGAAACAGATCGTCCATATAGAACAGAATGTCCCGATCTGCACGAGAACCGACGATAGCTGCCCACAATACCGGCCCAACGAGGGCGCACTCTATGTCTTAGAACTGGCAGCGGGACGAGCCGAGAGTTTGAAGTTGCAGCGAGGATCGAAACTTCAATTCCTGGTTCCGTAGCAGATGAAACCGGTTGATTTGGTTCTTTTGGTTTATTTGGTTCATCTGGTTAGTCTCCTTCAACCAAACAAACGAAATAGACCAAACAAACCCGAGCACCCTGCCCGTTAAGACCGTTCCTGCCACGCCCGCATCCGCCTCGCCGTAATCACCCCCTCCACACGCTCAATGGCTTTCAGTACCCGATTGATATGGTTGGTGTCCGACACCTCCACAACAAAATCCAGCACCGCTTTCTGATCTTCCCGTGTTGCGATTTCTGCGCGGCTGATGTTGGCATGACATTCCGCAATCGCGGAGGATACGTTCGCCAAGACCCCTGTTTTATCGACAGCGACGATGGACATTTTGACCGAGTGTGTACTGGGTGTCGCGGTGTCCCATTCCACTTCCACCAGCCGTTCCTTATCGTAGTCCAACGCCTCAAGATTCGGGCAATCGACGGCATGGATTGTGAGCCCGCGCCCGCGAGTGATATACCCAAGAATGCGGTCGCCTGGCACGGGATGGCAACAGCGCGACAACTGCATCAGCAGATCCCGAGACCCCTTGACCTGTACACCTGTGCCGTCGCTCTTTCCACCGACCGTCTTACGCGCAGCTGGAGGCTCTTGGGCCGGCGCCGACGTTCCGGATGAGAGCGCCGTGAGCTTGCCGATCACCTGCGACGTCGCCACTCTGCCAAATCCGACTGCCGCAGCCAATTCGTCGGTGTTCTCGAATCCAGACTGACGAGCAGCCTCTAACAGCTCAGCGGACTTGAACATCTTGGCCGGCGCCATGCCCTGACGGCGAAACTCCGACTCCAGTAAACGACGGCCGATCTCGACGCTGCGCTTCTGCTCTTCGAGTTTGATCCAATGTTTGATCTTGGTCTTCGCGCGCGAGGTGCGGACGAACTTCAACCAGTCCTTGTGCGGCGATTGAGCGGGCGACGTCAGAATTTCGACCGTATCCCCGCTGGCCAATTGATGCTTGAGCGGCACGATCTTTCCATCCACCTTGGCCCCGACACAATGGTCCCCGACCTGGGTATGGATTGCAAAGGCAAAATCGACGGGGGTCGATCCCCTCGGCAGTTCTTTCACAATCCCCTTGGGCGTGAAGACATAGACCACATCGTGGAAGAGGTCGAGCTTCACCGAGTCCATGAACTGACGGTTATCCGTCAGATCTTCTTGCCACTCGACGAATTGGTGCAACCAACCGAAGGCCTTGCTGTCACGATCTGCAACCTGTCCCTGCTCTTTATACTTCCAGTGCGCGGCGATGCCGTGCTCGGCGATACGATGCATCTCATCCGTGCGGATCTGAAACTCGACATGCTCTCCCTTCGGACCCACCACCGTCGTATGCAGAGACTGGTAGAGGTTGGATTTGGGAATCGCGATGTAGTCCTTGAAGCGCCCTGGGACCGGCCGCCAAATCGAGTGAATCACCCCCAGCACGGCGTAGCAATTCATCTTGGTATCGGTCACGATCCGTAGCGCCGTCAGGTCATACACCTCTTCGAACGTAATCGACTGCTTATTCATCTTTTGATAAATGCCGTAGAGATGTTTGGGCCGGCCGGAGACCTGTCCGATCAACTCGTTCTCTTCCATGGCCTTATGCACGAGCTGGCGGACTTCGTCGATGTATTGCTGCCGATCTTCATCCCGTTTCGCCACACGGACAAGCAATGTCTCGTAGACCTCAGGCTTGAGATGCTTGAGACAAAGATCTTCCAGCTCGTTCTTAATCCATCCGATTCCCAGGCGGTTCGCCAGCGGCGCATAGATCTCCAGCGTTTCCTGGGAAATTTCTTGCCGCTTGGCTGCGCCGAGATGCTCCAACGTGCGCATATTGTGCAAGCGATCTGCGAGTTTGATGAGGACGACCCGGATATCGTCCGCCATCGACAGGACCATCTTGCGGAAATTCTCCGCTTGTTTTTCCTCGTAGCTCCGAAACGTGATCTTGCCGATCTTGGTCACCCCATCGACCAAATGCACGACGTCCTTCCCGAACTCTCGTTCGAGTTCGACGGGCGTCGCAACCGTATCTTCCAGGGTATCGTGCAGCAGCGCTGCGACGATGGAGGTGACATCCGATTTGAGTGAGGTCAGGACTCCGGCGACGGCGATGGGATGTTGAAGGTAGGGTTCTCCGGATCGGCGAAGCTGCCCTTCATGGGCTTTCGCAGAAAATTCATAGGCCTTGCGGACTAAACCAAGATCTGCATCGGCAGCATAGCCTCTGATCCGATCCAGCAGCTGGTCGAGATCTGTGACGGTTTGGTACAACATGGCGCGCGCACCTACTTACTCACACTCGGTCGAACATCGCGAATGCGAAGCTGAATTCGGTCACGACCGTTCCAATGGTTCAGTTCAGGCGTGAAGGCCAGATCGACCGGAGCGCGTAACGGAATACCCCGCTCCAGCAAGGACTTCATCCCGAACCCGATACTATCGAACGGCATCGATTTCCCCTGCCGCACAGTCATTTTCAGATGTTTCTCCCCAACGGTGCGCGAATCCATCACTTCAAGACTGGTGACCGCAAACGTGGGCTCAGGATTGCCTGCGCCGAAAGGATGGAGCGAGCAGATCTCCTGGATCAACTGCAGATTCACTTCGTCCAGACGCACCTCGGCATCGACATTCAGCGTCGGAACCTTTGCGCCCTCATGGCTCCATCCGGCTACCACCTCGGAGAATCTGGCGCGAAACTCATCGATCCGAGACTCCTGAATCGTCACACCGGCAGCGCTGGGATGCCCGCCAAAACCCATTAACAGCTCCCGGCAAGAAGCCAAGCCCTGATAGAGGTCGAACCCGCCGGTTGTTCGAGCCGAGCCTTTCGCCACACCCTGCTCGTCGATCGCCATCACAATCGCCGGACAATGGAACCGATCGACCAAACGCGCCGCGACGATCCCGACCACCCCAAGATGCCAGTGCCTGGAAGCCAGTACGAGCGCAGCCGGCGCTTCGAGACCTTTGAGTGACGCCATCGCTTCCGACATGATATCCACTTCGATGCGTTGCCGTTCCCGGTTCAACTGTTCCAGCCGGTCTGCCAACTGTTGCGCCTCAAGGGGGTTTTCGGTCGTCAGTAACCGCACACCCAACATCGCGTCGTCCAACCGCCCCGCAGCATTGATGCGCGGCGCCAGTTTGTAGGCAATCGTTTCAGCCGTGCAATCCTGTGTCACCCCCGCCACCTGTTTCAGCGCCCGAACGCCGCAGCGCGCGCCGCGCGACAACTGGACCAATCCCTCCCGCACAAAACTTCGATTCTCATCCTGTAATGGGACGACATCGGCAACCGTCGCCAAGGCCACAAGATCGAGCAAGGACTCCAACGGCACACCGCCAGCCCCATATTGCGACTGGTAGGCCTGAGCCACCTTATAGGCCAGCGCCGCGGAACAAAGACCGCGAAAGGGATACAGAGCCCCGGCCCGGTGGGGGTTAAGCACCGCCACAGCCGGAGGCATCTCCTCATCGGTCTGGTGGTGGTCAGTGACCACCACATCCATGCCGAGCCGAGCAGCCAATGCGATTTCTTTATGCGAGGTCGTACCGCAATCGGACGTGACCAGCAGCGAAATACCCTCATCATGCAACCGCTGTACGGCGCCGAGGTTGAGTCCATAACCTTCGCGTAGACGATGCGGAACGTAGGCGCGAACTTGCGCTCCTAACCCGCCAAAGAACGACAGGTAGACACTCGTCGCGGTGATCCCATCGACATCATAGTCGCCATAAAAACAGATCTGCTCTTGAGTCGTCACAGCGCGATGCAGCCTCTCGACCGCCTGCTCCATATCGGGAATTAAAAACGGATCGTGCGGCGTCTGTAATGACATCCATGTCGTCGCTTCATCCGCCGTGGTCACGCCACGAGCCAGAAACAGCGACGCTGTGGCAGGAGAAATCGAGAGAGCCTCAGCGAGTGAAGCCCGCTGAGACAGATTGATATCGCGGAAGACCCAGAGCTTCGACTTCATGAGGCCCTCTTGATTGACCCTGTGCTAACTATCTGACAATTAAGGGGATACTAGACCTTAAGCCCCGCATTGTCAAACTGGTTGATTGGGTAATGACTCAGGTAGATAGGCTGAAGGGGTTCAGGCTGAAGGGCGGAGTTCCGAACACTTCAGCCTTCAACCTGAATACTTATCAGCATTCCGTAAAAGACCGGAGCGAGATGAGGAGGGGAAAGAAGGGAGTCATTCGCCTGACTACCGGCGCTACTCCCCCCCTTTTTGCACGTAGTTCTTGACGAATTCTTCTGCGTTGGTTTCGAGCACGTCGTCGATTTCATCGACCAGCTTGTCGATGTCTTCTTTCAGTTTCTTGCCGGCTTCGACGACCTTCGGATTGGCCTTGACCTCTTCCTTCCCCTGAGGCTCCCGCTTGGGCTCCTGCTTGCGCTCTTGTTTTTCCATCCCAGCACCTCCCGTGAATCCGGGGAACTCTCGCTGATCGGCCACCAGCACGATCCCGTACGATCACCATACTCCACGATTCTTTTAGACGTCAAGCTGAGCGAAGAAAGGTGAAACGGCGTAAGTCTTTAGCTATCAGCCGTCAGCGTTCAGCAATTAGCACTGAGCTGAGAGCTGAACGCTGATTGCTTCCATTTTCGTGCTATCCCACAAGCAGCGAGACGATCAACAGAGCCACGATGTTGATCACTTTAATCATCGGATTGATCGCCGGACCTGCCGTATCCTTATAGGGGTCGCCGACCGTATCGCCTGTCACTGCAGCCTTGTGAGTATCGGTCCCCTTCTTGCCCTGCTCTTCAATAAACTTCTTCGCGTTATCCCACGCGCCGCCGCCGCTCGTCATCGAGATGGCGACGAACAGACCGGTCACGATACTGCCGACGAGCATGCCGCCCAAGGCCTGCGGTCCCAGGATCACGCCGACCACGATCGGAGAAATGACCGGAATCAATCCCGGCACCATCATCTTCTTGATCGCCGCCTGCGTGACGATATCCACGCAAGTCCCGTATTCCGGCTTGCCCGTTCCCTCCATGATCCCTTTGATCGTCCGGAACTGCCTGCGCACTTCTTCCACCACGAGGCCTGCCGCCTCCCCCACCGCTTTCATACAGAGGGCCCCGAAGATAAAGGGCAACATTCCACCCAGGAAGAGTCCGACTAAGACTGAAGGGTTGGAAAGATCGAACGTGCTCGCCCCGCTCCCTTTTGCCACCTCACGCGCATATTCGGCAAAGAGCACCACCGCCGCGAGACCGGCCGATCCGATCGCATAGCCCTTGGTCACCGCCTTCGTCGTGTTACCGACCGCATCCAATGGATCGGTAATATCCCGCACCTCTTTGCCAAGGTGGGCCATTTCCGCAATACCGCCTGCGTTGTCTGTGATCGGGCCGAACGCATCGATCGCCACCACGATACCGGCCATCGACAACATCGACACCGCCGCAACCGCCACGCCGTACAAGCCGCCCGATGCCGCGCCGCCGCAGATCCAGTAGCTCCCAAGAATCGCCGCCCCGATCACCACGACAGGCCAGGCTGTGGCTTCCATTCCAACCGCTAGTCCTGCAATGATGTTGGTCGCATGGCCTGTTTCACTGGCCTTGGCAATCGCCTTCACCGGCGCATAACTCTTGGAGGTGTAATAATCGGTGATAAAGACCAGCGCCAAGGTCACAGCCAAGCCGATCAAGGCCGCGAGGTAGTAGCTCAACCCGCTCACGCCGCCCACGCCATCCATGATTGAAGAGGTCACGGGGAAGAAGGCAATCGCCGCAATACCGCCTGCCACAAACAGGCCCTTGTAGAGCGCCGTCATAATCCCGCCGCCTTCGCTGACCTTCACGAAGAAAATACCGATAATCGTCGCGAAGATCGTGACGCCTCCGAGGGCCAGAGGATACAGAATCGGGGCCGTGGCTCCCTTAAACAGTGTGAAGGCCAAGACCATCGCCGCCACCGTCGTCACCGCATAGGTTTCGAAGAGGTCCGCAGCCATACCGGCGCAATCGCCGACATTGTCGCCCACGTTGTCTGCAATCACAGCCGGGTTACGAGGATCGTCTTCAGGAATGCCTGCTTCGACTTTTCCGACGAGGTCGGCGCCGACATCTGCTGCCTTGGTATAAATACCACCGCCTACACGAGCAAACACCGAGATCAAGCTGCCGCCGAACCCTAGACTCAGCAAGGCATGAATCGCCTTCTCCTGCCCGAAAAACTGCGCAGCCAAGGTGTAGAAGAGGGTAATGGCCAACAAGCCCAAGCCGATCAACAAGAGTCCCGTCACCGCGCCGCCACGGAAGGCCACGGTCAGCGCCGCATTCATTCCCTTATGAGCAGCCTGCGCCGTCCGGACGTTTGCCCGCACCGCGATGACCATTCCCACATAGCCGGCCAGCGACGATGCGCCGGCTCCGATCAAGAAGCCGACCGCAGTCAGTAGGCCAAATTTGTCGGAAAACGCCCCCGCCCCCCACAAGAGAGCGAACAACACAGCCGCAACGACGGCGACCGTCTTATATTGGCGGTTCAGATAGGCGCTCGCGCCTTCCTGGATGGCCTTGGCAATGTCCTGCATCTTCTGATTGCCGGCGTCGAGTTTGAACACCCACATGGCCAGATACAGGCCATAGATGATGCCCGTGACCGCCGCTATCAACGCAAACGTAATGATGACTGAGTCGCTCACAGTGCTCTCCTCCCAATGAATTCAACAGTTCTGTATGTCACACGGTTCCCCATGGCTTCAACCCATCAAAAGTACATCTGGGAGGGAAACCGCGGAGTGGTGCAGGTCTAATCTTGCAGCTAACAAGCTGAAAAGTTGCGCCATTCTATATGGGTGAAGAGATGGGATCAAGATGAAAAGAGCAGAGCGCGAACGTCCCTGCCTGTTCCTTTCTCTCTGAAATTGCGTCATTTCGACCTTAACCCTCGGCCTAAGCCCAGGCCTGAGCGCCCTGGACGATCACTCAGCTTCCCATCCCTGAATAGGCATGTGCGGACTCGAAGCGATCATTTCTGTTTTACAGTAAAGATTCCCTGCACTTTTTCTTTGTTCAAGCCTTCCGGGAAATATGAGATTTTTTGTGGTGGACCGCTGACAAGAGTCAGGCGTCGGCCCTGAGTTTCAGCCATCTTCCGCTCGGCCTCTTGCAGCCACTGCACCAATTGCTTCCCAGCCTCTCGCTCGATGGCCAGGTCGGCTTGCAACTCGTCGATAGATTTCAGTTGAGACCGGAGGATGGTCAGTTCTTCCACCTGCTTCTCACAGCGGGCATGCTCCTCTTTCAGCAAGGACTCCAGAGTCTGCACCCTTTTTTCGAGTGTTGCCGTAGGATTCGGCTGCCGGGGCTGCTTGGGCATCGACGGTTTGTTGACTTCATCGCACAGTCCAAGCCGTACCATCATTGACTTCAATGAGGATGTCGAGTCATCTGGCCTTGCAGAAGGCCGTCCACCGGTAGTCGGGCGTTTCGTTTCCTGAGGCCTCGTTGCGAGGCTCCCATCAGCTTGAGGACCAAACAGCACGTCCAACGAATGATTGAGAAAATCCGGAAGCTCCCCGATGGCATAGAGCGGCAATCCTCCGGGTCCGCGCCGGATCGCCATGTCGCCCGGCCTGAGCACTCCGCTTTCCATCATCATCTTAAAGTCCATTGAACTCATTGGCTCCCCTCGCTCCTGCCCGTTGTGAAAGCTCAATCCTGTGTTCCGGTCCCCGAAGTCTCTCCGGGGTCAGTCACTAGATGGGTGAGCCCAAGCTATCGTGGTTCGGGGGTCTGGACAATAACGTAAAGGTAGGGAAGTCAGTACTTCAGAGGGAGGAAACAGGGCGGCGTACCATTCTTCATCACTCGCATTGAACAAACTGGCTTTCCTGACAGCGCCGTGCCATCTCCTGCGCCTGCAGAATCTGCGCGGGGAGCAGGTCTAACGCCACGGCAGTCTGATTCATGATGGCAGTCTTCACATCGTCGCCTTTCGACCCTGCGACCGCAACAGTGAGCCACATGTACGCGCGAATCACGTCCTTCGGCAGGCCCTGCCCGCCGGCATACAACACACCAAGATTGCTCTGCGCCCGCGCATGTCCCTGTCGGGCTGCCCGGCGATACCACCGCCCGGCTTCTGTATAGCTCTGCGCCACCCCTTGCCCGTTGTCATACCTCACAGCCAGATTGAACTGTGCCCCCGCGTCTCCCTGGTCAGCCGCTCGCCGATACCATTGTCCTGCCATTTCATAGTTCCGCGGCACGCCCTGTCCATTCGCATAGAGCACACCCAACTGAAACTGCGCCAGCGCATCTCCCTGCTGAGCCGCCCTCCGATACCATCCTATGGCCGCGCGATAGTCCTTCGGCAGACCTTGCCCGCGGGCATACAACAAACCCAAATGGCTCTGCGCCCTCGCATGTTCCTGGTCTGCCGCCCGCCGATACCACTGGACAGCTTCCTCGTGGCTCTGCGGCACACCTTGCCCATTCTCATAGAACACACCCAGCTGAAACTGCGCCGACGCATCTCCCTGGTCAGCGGCGAGACGATACCACCGCCCAGCCTCTTCATAGCTCTGCGGCATCCCCTGACCGTTGGCATAGAGCTCACCCAACTGGAACTGCGCCATAGCCACTCTCTGGTCCGCCGCCCGCCTGTACCACTGCGAAGCCTCTGCATAACTCTGCGCTACCCAATGCCCCTTGGCATAGAGCAGACCCAGCTGGAACTGCGCCGCGGCATCTCCCTGTTGGGCCGCCCGCCGGTACCATTGTTCAGCTATCTCATCATTCTGCAGCACGCCCTGCCCATTGGCATAGAGCACAGCCAGAAAGCTCTGTGCTCCGACATGTCCCTGTTCAGCGAGAGGACGGAAGAGTCGAGCCGCGAGGTCGTAGTCATCACGATGAATCGCAGAGACCGCATCCTCATAGGAATCGGCAGCCGAGACGGTCGCACAAGCCGCGACGAAGAACAGGGCGAAGAGGACTCCCAGCATCAATGTGCGAACTTTCAACGTGCCCAGCACATCGAGAACCGGCGCTCCACACAGGCAGCGACCAGACATCGAGGTTGTCGACGGTTTCTCTCCTTGCACCTTGGATCTCCTTGATCCAATCGGTTACTCGAGACACTTCGCTTCGAACAGAGCCAGGCACCATCTTCGACGTAGCTGTAACGGCAAACCGAGAGGTCTAGCCCGCATTATTCATGACGGTTCGTCGCGAAATCGCTGAGCCGCGTTGTGAGACGTGCGCGCGGAGCCGTGAGAACCCGATGCGTACTCGTGCAGTACGTTGAGGGTTCGAAGGGCGAGCCCGCAGGCCGAAGGCTCGTCGCAACAGCGGATCGGCGATTGCAGCAGAAGCGCTCATGAATAATGCGGGCTAAAACCATCGAGATTTCTTCGCCGCAAAAGGGACAGGTGAAGGAATGTTCCACGACACCTACGCTACCGCAAATGCCTGTCGCGCCACAATGGAGCGAGAAGTACGAGGTCCTATTCTTTCAATCTGCGGGTGAACAGCTCCAGCACCATGTCGTAACAGATTCTGGCCACAGCGGGATCGTAGCGGGGACCTTCGTCACGAAGAAAGGCATGTGCGGCGTTGAACTCATGCCATTGGAAGTGTGCGCCGGCATCGCTCAGGGCGTTGTAGATCAGCGCCCGTCCCTCGCGGGGAATGTGCGGATCCTGCCTGCCCCAGATCATCAGCAGCTCGCCTGTGATCTCGCCGATCCGGTCCAGGCTGTTGTCGTGCATGCCCTCGCCCAAGCTGCGCTTGTGGATGTCGGTCGCGTAGCAACAGGTGGTGGCCAGCACATCGGGCTGCATCGCCGCACGAAACGCCAAATGTCCCCCAAGACAAATCCCCATCGCGCCAAACTTGCCCGTGCAATGGGGTGAGGACGTGAGAAAATCCAGTGCTGCGCGCACATCGCCGTCGTAACTCGACAGGGTCTTGGTAATCTTGTGCCGGTTGCCCCGCTCTGCGCCGGCCTCGTCATAGGCCAGGACGGTTCCGGCCGGCTCCAGCTCATGGTATATTTCCGGGACCGCCACCAGAAATCCGTGGCTCGCCAACAACGCCGCGATGCGCCGGATCGGTCCCGTCACCTGGAAGATCTCCGAATACAGCAGCAGGCCCGGATACGGCCCCTCAGTCGCCGGTCGAAAGAGGTACGTGCGCATCGGCCCAGTGGAAGTGGGAATATCGACCGACTCGGTATCTTTGATAATCATCCCGTTCTCCGATGTTGAGGGAATCGCGCATCATGTCACTTTCTCTGAAGTCTCACGACCAAGGTCATTCGCAATCAGCCGGAATTGTTCGAGCGCCGCTTCGAGGTCGTCCACGATTTGAAATTGGAAATGGGTCTCGACACCTTATATTATCCTCACATGCAGTGATGGATGAAAGCGAAAGTCCGGTTGAGGTACATTCAACGAAGAACTAGCATTGTAACTTCATGGGTTTTGCCGGCGTACCACATCGAGAACGGAGCTGGCGGTTACTGAATTGCAGGGAACCAGCTCCCGCACCATAGACGAGGAGGTGCCTTATGGATCTATTTGATAAGACTAGACGAGACATGGAGAACGAAGTCAAAAATTCGTACAAGTGGGTCGTGTTAACCGCCATCTTCGGACTCGCGCTGTTGACGTTGTATGTCACGTTCAAGTAAGCCAACTGAATGTTAATCAGTGCGTGGTCTGGTTAGCCTCAGTAAACGAGTCGCTTTATCCTTTGTAGCCCAGTACTTTGGTGCAGGAGAAGGGTTGAGGGGGGTCTGTCTGGTTTGTCTCGTTTCTTCCGGCCATCGAACCAAATGAACCAACAAACCAAAGACACTACATGAACCAGACAGACCAGAGAAACCAGATGAGCAAGAGAGACGAACGACGGCGGGCGAGCCGAAGATCGGCTACCTGACAACGGGGTGGCCTGCAGACGCAATAGCGGCGAGGATCTTGGCACGGGATTCTGCGTCGAATTCGTGTCCGTAGAAGCGGAGGAAGAGGCCTTTTCGAACAACTTCAGGAGTGGCCTGTGGATCTTGTTCCCGTATGGACGCTTCAACGAAAGCACGCGCTGTCTCGCGCATCGCGCACCCCATCGTGAGCCGTTCTTCTCCGGACCGCTGCATGAGCATGGCTCCATAGCGGGCATCGACATCGGGCGTTGTATCCTTCATTGACATACCTCTTGATAGAGTGTGGTCAATCCCAATCGATTTGCCCACCGATTCAAATACTCTGTGTCGAGTCCCTGTACGGATCGGAGCAGATTTCTGACATCGTCTAATTGCATCTGGGACCGGCTCTCCTTGGCCCAATCCAGCTTAGAAAGGATGAGATCTTCTGGCGACACGATGAAGAGCTGCTGGTCTGCAACGGAGATCGCCCGGCGACGCGCAAACTCATTTCGACGGTATTCAGTATCTTTTCTCACGACACAGTCTACCTTGACCACCAGAGCGTTGTGAATCATGTTGAACATGGCATGGTCTCGCACGGCTCGTTGGACCATCTCGCGATCGATATAGTACTCCTGTTGAAACAGGCGGGTGACTCGATCCACGTCCCGCTCGGACAATTCGACGACGAGGTCGATATCCCGAGTCATGCGAGGAACGGCGTAGAAGTTCGCCGCCATTGAGCCGGTCACCATGTAGGGAATGCCTGCTCCTTCCAATTGTGCAGTCACAGATTTCAAAACATCTAGCTCGTCGCTCACTGGTAACCTACGCTCCCATTCTCACAATTGATGGCCCGCAGAATACCCCTTTCCCTTAGAGAAATCACCACGCCCCTTCTGGGAAGTTCTGAGTTATGGGTTCTGAGTTCTGAGTTGTCTGGCCCAGTACTGAGACGTAAGAAAAGGGATGAGGGGTCTGTCTGCCGCCACGCAAGACTCGCGAGACACGCGGGAAAGGCGAGACTGGGGCTGGCCTATCTGGTTTAATTGGTCAGTCTGGTTGATCAGGTTTATCTCGTTTCTTCCGGACATCGAACCAAATAGACCAAACAAACCAAAGAAACGAAATAAACCGCCCCTCTCCTCAGGATGCCTGCGGCTCTGTGGGATTCGTGATTTCGGATTGGGACTGAGGCGCGATTGGTTCAACCTCGGGTGTGACGCGCCCTACATCGAGAAGGATGGCGACGAGCATGTCGCTCAGGACGTTCACGCCGGAGCGGGCTCGGGCGATGATCCAATCTACGGTCATGATGAGAGGGATGGCTGCGCCGATGACGTGAGGCGGCAAGCCGGCGGCTGAGAGGACAAGCGGCAATACGATCATCCCTGCTTCAGGAATGCCGGCCACGCCGGCCCCTGCGATCATCGAGGCGGCGACGATCAATACCTGGCTGCCCATCGGCAAGTCAAAGCCCAGCGCTTGCGCGAGAAAGAGCGCGGCCATCGCTTCATAGAGGGTAATGCCGTCGTTGTTGAGGTTGGTGCCGACACAGGCGGCGAGGCGCGCCGATTGAGGCGAGACCTGCATGCGGTCGAGGCACCGGAGAGTGACCGGCACGGCGGCGAGACTGCTGTTGCACGACACGGCGGTCATGATCGCGTCGGCCCCCTGTCCGATGTAGACCTTCGGTGATTTCTTTCCTATCAGCCAGGCGACAAGCGGATAGTAGCCCAGTGAGTGGATGGCAAGTCCGACAAGCATGGTGACGAGGAAGATCCAGAGGACGGCGAAGACGCCGATGCCCGCTTTGCCGACCACCTGGGCGACTACGCCGAAGACGGCAAGCGGGACCGCAAGAATGATCCATCCGAGGATCTTCACAAGCCAGACATAAATGTGTTCAATGATCCGCACGAGAGTATGGACCGCTCCTTGACTCTGATCTCCAGTGCCATGCAAGCGGCGAAGCGTAGCGCCGACGCAGAGGGCCAGAAGGACGACTCCTATGATGTTGCCGCTCGAAAACGGCGACATGATGGTGCGGGGAATATAGGACGCAAGGTATTCGATCGGACTCTGATCCCCGGTCTGCACAGTTGCGGTGGCGCCTGCCGATGGCTTGGCGGTTGGCACAACATTCAGCAGATCGTCGACGTGGCCCAACCAGGATAGGCCCGGCTGCCAAGTATTCATAATCACGAGACCGATCGTCATGGCCACGGAGACGTTGATGAAGCAGATGAGGAGCAGCTTGGCCCCCTGACGTAGCGGAAGGCTGGTGCGGATGAGCGCATCGAGGATTGCAAAGAAGATAAGCGGGATGGCAAGGGTCTTGAGCAGCGTGACGAGTAACAGACCGAGCGAGCCCAGATGCTCATTCTTTAGGCCACCCAGATAGGTCTCTTGACCAAAGACCACTCCCAGCAACGTGCCGCAGGCCACGGCGATGAGCACTTGCGTGTAGAGCGGCAGGGGAATCAACCTTGGGGTGTCCTGCATTGTGGTCACTGTAGGAGCGCGGATGGTTTGTTGCTTTTATTCGGATGAATAAACCAGGGAACCGAAGAAATTAGATGAACCGAAATACCCTCACGTGATGACAGGATACCCCTATTGCCAGGTTTGCGGTTCAAAAAAAGACTTGCTATAGTGCGCCGCGGAGGAAACGCTTATGGGCATGGCGCCGGATTATATTTTGGTGGAGGGGCAGCAATTCAGCAAGGCGAAGCTGTCGCTCGACAACCATGTCTATAAAAACTGTGCGATCGACGATTGCGATATCTATTTCAGCGGTGGACAATACGAGTTACTCGATACCCACATCACCAATTCCCGCCTCATTCTCAACCACCCGGCCAAGGGCATGTACAACGCCGTGCAGATTTTCAAGATGAAGTCACCGGGTTCCAGCATCGTCTGCGAGTAATAACCCGTGAAGCGTATCTCGTGAAGCGTCGTCGTGGTGATTGGGGAAACGTATCCTCGCAAATCCCATCGCGCTTCACGCTTCACGAACGACGTCACTTAGTGACTGCGACATTCTCCGCGTACTTGACGATTTCGATCGACTGGAAGACCGGGTCTTGTGAACCTTTTGATGACTCGGCTTCGACACGCTGCAGAAATGGGGCAGGGCCGGTGATCGGCGCGTAGTTGAGGGTTGCCTCGACATCGAACGTCTTGGTGTCTTTTGGCGTCGGGAAGGTAAAGGTCTCGACCCGGGCTTCCTCCGGCTTCAAGACCGTATCTTCAAGGACTTTGACCGCCTCATAATCAAAGTGTGTCTTCTGTCCCTTGGCATCTTGATAGACCCGCCCATAGACCCGCTTGTCGGTAAACACGGTCGTCAGATTCTTCCCTTTGATATCCAGATCCAACACCACGGTCGCCCAGGCCGGATGGGTCGTCGGCAGGTTGTGCGGAACGAGACTCTGCACCTTCACCGTCACCGTAGTTTTTTCGCCCTCGACTTTTGTTTTGACCTCCAGTTTAGCCGCTTCCTGGCGGAGTTTGCCGATTCGGCCAGGGAAGGTGTGGTTCGCGACCCTGCGTTTCTTCTCCCCGTTCGCCGACTCCCCGACCTGCTCCGGCATGTGGCAGGTTTGGCATTCCTTGCCGGACTTGGCCGCCTTACTCTGGTCCCAGTTTCCCAGCAGGTCGTTGGCCTTGCCTAACCCGACAGCCGAAGGAACCGACTGGTGGCAATTGAGGCAAAGATCCGACTTTTGAAACAACCCCAGCTCGATCGACTGGTGCGCGCGGTTCTGAATAGAATCCTTATAGGGGCCATAGACTATCTTGCTCTCGAGTTCGTACTTGGGCTCCGGCGGTTGCTTTGTCCGGTCGACATGCTTGATCAAATGGCATTGCGCGCAGGCCACCCCATCCAACGACGGGTCGCCGGCCTTGGCCTGGTTGATAAACAGCTGAACTTGATCGGGGAACTCGCGAACGTGCGGAGCATGGCATCGAAAGCACTGAGCTTTGTCTTTTCCTGCAGGAGATGCCAGAAATGTATCGAGCGAGGCGCGAAAGGCCGGGGAATGGATCGAACGTGAGAGAGGAGAGGTGTCCCACTCTTCAAAGACTCGCTCATGACAGCGTTTGCACTTGCTGGAAGTCGGAAAGGCCTGTTCGATAGTACTCTGCGATAAGACTGTTTCTTGCGCAACCGCGCCGTGGTCGAGCCAAGGGCCGAGCAACAACGCCGCCACGGCGAGCGCCGCGATCTGTCCAATCTTCACAGGGCTCGACTTTCCCACCATCATCCTCATTCTTCCAATTCAACTGCTTCGCAGGATGCTCAAAAAGGCCGTCCAGCAAGGCCGCAGGCGAATCGAAACCGGAGGCGTACCCTCAGGGGTACGTTGAGGATTTCGATGAGTCGAGAACGCCGCTGGCGGGCTTTTTCAGCATCCTGCTATAACGATTTGGCCCGATACGTCAACAACCGCGGCTGCGTATACTCATCGAAAATCATCTTCGCGTTCTCTCGCTCTTTGTCGGTTGCCAAGGTGGCAAGATACTTCTCTTTAAGCCCCTGCTCCGGCGTTGGAATCAACGCATAGTTCAACACTGCTTCAATCGACGCAGCGGTCGATCCGGACGGGATGGCAAGGGAGAAGGGAACCTTTCTCGTATGGCCTCCCTTAATGAAGGGGTCGGGAATCGGACCCCGGAGAATTTTGTCGTAGGGTAGCCCAAACTGTTTGGTCTCTTCTTTCAAGACCCTGCCCTGCGCATCCTTGGCGGTCAGGACCAGAAAGAACTGCTTGAGCACCGGGTCGCCGTCAGGAAAACTATGCGGGAGGCTGCCGATTCTTACCAACGCCGTCCCCTCCACCGCAGCAGCCGACTTCGTGGCCTCAATATCGACACGGGGCATCCATTCGGCCTGCACGTTGCGATTCTTGATGAGGGCGCCTGGACCCACTACGCCGCGGAACCAGTGCCGGCCGATGGCGCGGGTCATGGCGCCGCGCTTGGACGTGGAGCTGCCGGTCGATGGTTCCATATGGCAATCTTGGCAAATCGTTCCCTGCAAGATCTCTCCGGCCAAATCTTTCTGCGTCACATCCTTCACCTTATCGAAGTGACAGGAGGCGCAATAGTTTGCGCCACGGAACAGTTCAGATTGCGTGGCAGGATGGACGAGATTGTCTTCCGGATTCGCATAGGGCCCATAAATCATCTTGCCAGGCTCGATCTTGAACGAAGGCGGTGAATCGGCCGTCTGAGCCACTTGTTTGATCAGATGGCACGAAGCGCAGCCGATCCCTTCAACCTGGGGTTTTCCGGATAGCACCTGGGCCACAATCTTATCGACATGTTGCGGGAACACGGTCGTCGATGGCACATGACAGGCGAGACAGCGGCGGCGTTCATCGGCTGTGGGATCGGTCTGGAGCCAGATACCCAACACTGTGCGGAAGACCGGCGACTCCAGCGACGTACCATGCAACAGCGCCGCATCGACCCGACCGAATGTCTTGAGATCCGGTGTTTGTTCGCGCGCGCCTTTCCACTCTTCATAGTGCCGATCGTGGCATTGCTTGCAGTCTTCCGATCGTATGAAAATCTTTTCGATGTCCGCGACCCAGTCGGCCTGAGGCTCTGCCTTCTGGGCAAAGGCAACACCCCAATCCAGACCGATAATGCCCACGGTGAGCGCGAAGAGGAAGCCTGCGGCAATGTGCTGTAAGTACCGTCTGTGTCGAGACATCGTCAATCCTGTTTGCACCCGACGAAATGGAAGTTCACGCCCCACCCGACCGGATCGCCAGGATCGGCCGGCTCATAGGTGCCGACAGTGAAGTTACAGGCCTTCATCCCACGCTTGATCGCTCGCCCGAAGTCGATCATGTTTCTGATTTCGACCTTGTCGATTTCCTTGATGATCGATCGGACCTTGATGCCGGCATTGTCGGCGCGCGAACTCCCGATCACTTCGAACACCGCAACACCTTGCGCCCGTTCCAGATGCAATTCTTTTTTGATATTCTCGTCCACGTCTCCGACAATCACGCCGAACTCTTCACCCAATTTTGCGGCTTCATCCACGGTCATCGGCTCCTGATCCGCCGCGCTCACAGACGCCGGCGCAAGACAGCACAGAACGCCAAGACCGAAGCAGACACACAAGAAAAAAGCCCTCCCACTCCGAAGGGCCTTTGTATGTGCTCTGACTAAACGACTTCGAGCCTCCTCCAACGTCTATGCCTCGCTACGAACATTCCGCCAAAAGTTTAACCGGTTGCTGGAGGATTTTACAGCTGCAGCACAACAGAAGCACCCTCCCACAGGCTGCTCAAATAGGCCGTCCAGCAAGGCCGCAGGCGAATCGAAACCGGAGGCGTACCCTCAGGGGTACGTTGAGGATTTCGATGAGCCGAGAACGAAGCTGGCGGACTATTTCAGCAGCCTGCCTAGAGCTATAAAACTGGGTCGATGACAAGCTGAAACCAAGGCGCAACAGATTTCTGCCCGTTCCGTTCTTTATTCTCCCCGTTCCATACGGCAAACGATACGGTTTGAACCCGGCCTGGAATCAGTTTGGCTTCATTCTCCTGCTCTTCGCTCACCAGGGGCCTGCGCATGACGACATGCCACACTCCATCTTTCCACGCAGCCTGCCCTTGGACCCGCCCCTGCTTCTCCTTTGTCGTCAGGGTGCTAAAGCCCCCGCCGATGAGATCCTCAACCGAAGAAACGCGGCGCGGAATGACTTCAAACGTCCGCACGCCGTCGCGGGCTTTTTCGGAAGCCTTGGCGGCTCGGCGATCGATATCGCTCTGCCAATCGGCCTTCCAATGCCAGATGTTGATGTAGTGGTCGAGTTGGCCCATGCAGAAGAATGAGGGAGCATCGCCAAGCGGCAACCCTATCGCGACGCCATCGCGAAAGGTTCCGGGTGTCAGACGGTCGTTCTTCGTATTGTCCTGCCATTCAAGCAGAAACGCGATCTCAGTGCCGTTATGAAGCGACCGCACGGTCAAGGCTCTGGCGCTCGGCTCCGGCCAGACCGGCCTGGTAATGATTTGACCGCTCAAGGGCAGGGTCATCGGCGAGACCTTGGCCCAGGCCACATCGTCAGGCCCTGCAGGCAGTTCTCCCTCGATCAGGCGCGCGCGAAGAATCATCCCCTCTGAACTGACGAGGGGAACACCGAACCCAACCAAGACGCCGGCCACAATTAGAATGAAAAGAAACAGGAGAAGCAACGGGCGGAATGAAACCTTCGTCGTACGCACTATGTATGGTCCTCAGGTGACCGGTGGAAGCACATCGTGTTGAGTACAGGCTGCCCCACAGCCCGAGCCAAACCAACCAGAGCGCGCCCAACTCCTACCAGAGTTTCACGCGGCGAATTTTGTTTTCGCCCCGTTCGCAGATGTAGAGATAGCCTTGAGAGTCCAGCGAGAGCCCGACAGGGGAATTGACGACCGCCTCCACTCCAAGGAGTCCGTCTCCGTGCTTGACCGTCCCTGACGACTCCTTCGCCACGAAGCGTGCCGCGCCGCAGCCGCCCATATTCTTATCTTCGTAACCGCTGTCTCCATTGCCCGCTACCGTGGTGATCAGCCCGGTTGCCACGTCCACCTTGCGCACGCGGTGATTCATCGTGTCGGAGATGTAGAGATTGTCCTGTCGATCGACGACCACGGCTTCCGGCGCATGGAGCATGGCTCTAATTGCCGGCTTGTCGTCGCCATCGTAGCCATACCGGCAGACTCCCGCCACAGTCGAGATAATGCCGCTACGGTGATCGATACTGCGCACGCGATTGCTCCCCTTATCGACAAACACGATATCGCCTTTGCCGTTCACCGTCAGCCCGACGATATCGTAGAGGCGCGCTTCCATCGCAGGCTTCCCGTCGTCGAGATACATGGACATATCCAGTCCGTCCGAGCAGACCGGCATGAGCCAGCCATGGTCATCGCTGAAATCGATACCGATCGCATCACCGGACAGCACCACCAGATTCCGCGCCACGAGCGGCTGCTCACGGGCCTCGTCCTCGGAAGTCCAGGCTCCGGCGACGGTCGTCACCATGCCGGTCCTAGGATCGTAGCGGCGAATTCGATGCGCCTGTGTATCGGCGATATACATCACGTCATCCGGGTCGAAGGCGATGGCGGCAGGCCAGGTGAGATTGGTCTCCAGCGCCGGACCGTCTCCGTTGAATCCATGCTGTCCCGTCCCGATGATGGTGGTAATGATGCCGGTCTCTCGGTCTATTTTCCTGATGCGATTGCTGCCTGAATCGCAGATGTAGAGGTCGTTGTGGGAATCGAACGCGACGTCGAGCGGTAAATAGAGTCCGGCTTCCCCACAGGGGCCATCGTCCCCGCTATAGCAGGTTTCGCCGATGCCGGCGAAATTATGGAGCGTGCCTTCATGGAGGTTGACCCGCCGGATACGATCGGACCCCGACTCGGCGAAATAAAACCAGGTCTCGTCTTTATCGAGCGCAGCATGATGCGGCAGGGGAATCCCGGACTTGACCGCCCGTTTTCCGTCCCCGGTGCTCCGGGCCTTGCCGTTGCCCGCAAACGTCTCGATGTAGCCGGTCGCAAGTTGCAGTTCAACTTCCATGTAACTGTCGCCCTATCCCGGCTGGTTAGCCGCGTGACGCTGAATGAACCGGCGCAACCGGCTGTTCTACGGAAGCCGATACTTGCGCCGTCGGTTGCGGAATCGCTTGCTGCGGAGCGGCCGCAGCCTGCTGTTGAGCCGCTTGAACTTCCGGCTCAACTGCATCCATTTCCTGCGCGGACTTCTTGAAGCCCCTGATGGCCTTGCCGATTCCTTCTCCCAACTGCGGGAGTTTTCCCGCGCCGAAGATCACCAGCACAATGACCAGAATCAGGATCAACTCTGTTATACCAAGACTCCCAAACATGGTGTGTTCCTCCCTATGAATGGAGCGGTCAGGACGCGCTACCCTCTTTTGCCCGCTTTGAAAACCGGTCTTTCAGCCGTTTCCTCGCCTGCTCGGCCTGCTCGAACATCTTCGCCTTGTCGTACACGCTGATCAAGTTGTAATAGGCCAGCGGCTCCTCGGGATTCTGCTCGACGGCATCCTCCATGACCTTGATGGCTAGGTCCGTCTTCTTGTGATTCAGCGCCAGCTCCATCAGTTTAAAACTGCCCTCCAGATGCTTGGGATCCAATTCAAGCGTGCGCACATAACATTGAATGGCCATGTCGATGGTGTTGTAGTCCGAAACCTGGGGATTATCGAGTTCGACATAGACTCCGGCAAGATTGTACCAGGCCATGGGATCCTCAGGCGTGATTTCCACCAAACGTTCGTAATACGACTTGGCTTCCATGAACTTCTTTTTGTCGGCGTAGACCCGCCCCAGGTTGAAGAGCGCCAAGACATCGTGAGGAAACACGTCGAGCGCATGCTTAAACTCGGTTTCCGCTTCGTCCGTCATGGCCTTCGTCGCGTAGATCGTGCCCAAATTCGAATAGTACATGGCCAGAGACCGATTCATTTCGGCACGGAGCCCCTCCGCCATCTCGATCGCCTTCTTCACCTCGACCAGCGCGTCGTCCATCCGCCCTTTACTGAAGTACAACTCGCCTAATCTGCAGCGGGCCTGGAAATCGTCCGGCTCAATCGCCAAGAGCTTTTCAATCTCGACGATCTCTTCGTCAGGATTCAACGGCTGATCGCCTGGATCGACGCTGGCCTGGCTTTGATCGAGTGTGGGAGCGGTTGGTTCGTTCATATGGTTTCCTGTAATAAAATTCTGGTACCTGCTCAGGTAGATAGGCTGAAGGGGTTCAGGCCGAAGGTAGAAGGTCCGAACACTTCGGCCTGAACCCCTTCAGCCTGAACCCCTGAGTAGTTACTCACATTTCACCTTTCACGGCTCTTGCTAGACATGTCCGCCTGCCAACGAATCCGGCGCGCTGACCATTGGACCGTTCGTCACCGGCGCCGATTCCGCCGCATCGCGCTTCTGCCGATCCATGGTCAAGAGCATGGCGCCCAGCACCACCATGAGCGTCAGATTCGAATAGAGGAGCGCATACCCCGCGATAAACATCAATCCAAGGCCATACCCGGCAAGCCGTCCCATGTTGAGTAACTTAATGACCGTGTAGGACCAGCACAACAAGCCTGTCAGGTAGAAGGCAAAGGGGAGGAAGAATGTGTAGCCCATGCCGAATTGAAAAATCCACCCGATGCCGTCCGCCGCCTTACGAATGTTGCTGGCCATCGCCGGGTTATATTGGTGAAGGAAATAGTCCAAGAACAGCATCGACGTAAACAGGGATACAGAGGTCGCCCAAAACCAGATGGCGCGGCGGCGCTGCCGCTGGTTCCGCGTCCGAAACGAAACACCCTGCCCATAGGCCCACATCACCAGGATACTCGACAGGACCAATAGCCCTTCGCCCCCGCGATGGGCCTCGTAGACAAAAGGCGGAGCCTGTACGGTTCCGATAAAACTGTAGATGGTGGACATGATCTGATAATACAACCAGCCCCCGACCCCCAGGAGATAGGTGATGCCCACGGCGCGATGCGACCATTCGGAGTGGGTGGAGATATATTCCACCATCAGGGTGGTCAAGGCGACCAGCGCCACGAGGTTATAGATCGCCGACCCCAGAAAGGCAGGCGGAACCAACAAAAATCCTGCCGTGAGGAGCAAGAGGAGCGCGACACAGGGAATCACGATCGCGTTCACTCCCGTAAATCCACGGCTCGCCACTCGGCTGATGGCCGCCACGCCCAGGGCCAGAAACAGTAGAATCGCCACGACATTGAGCAGCCACTGCCCGATCTGAGTCAGGGCCGTGAAGGTCGGAACGATCCACTCGTGTTCCTGAGCCAGCTTGCTCAGATGCATGCCTAAGCGCGACACAAGCCGATAGAGGATCAACTCCGCGAAAGACACGAGCAGGACGAGCTTAATCGTCGATCGAAACAGCAGGGATTGATCGCTGAGCTTCCCGGTAATCTTGTCGATGGTGGGATTCATCGTGGCAATCACGCTATGCACCCTTGAGGAACATCCGAGTTACAGAGACCGAACCACGTCGCGATGGATAGGCTCACAAGCCCGCCGGCTGCGGCACGCGCACTTCCTGGGCCTTGGCCCGCGCGATATACAGTAACCCGTCGGCCATCGAATAGTTGAACGGCAATTCACACACGACTTCGCTGACCTTTTCGTAGACATGCTGATACAACCGCTCGGCCTCTTCCGGCGTCATGCCTTCCGACACTTCATAGAAGAAGCCCAGGCTCAAGTCCTCTGCCGACGGACGCATGATCCGCCTAATGCCATAGCTGCCCGGATCGCTCATGATCGGCGCTTCTTTTTCCAAATCGAAGAGACAGGGTTGACAAGAGAACCCGTACGATCCGTGAAGCCGCTCGTTCTCCACGATGAAATTCATCGTATCCCGAGCCTCTTCTTCCTTCTCGGTCGGGAACCCCACAATGATGTAGCAGTGCACCGCGATTCCCAGATCGACACAATCGTCGGCAATCCGCCGCACCCATTCCTGCTTGATCCCCTTCTTCATGAAGTCCATCACCCGCTGATTGAAGGACTCCAATCCGAACACGATCTTCAGACATCCGGCATCCCGCATCGAGGACAGGAGCTCACGGGAAAGATGCTTCTCGAATCGCATCTCACAGGTCCATTTGATATCCAGTTTCTTGTCGATGATCTGTTGGCACAACCGTTTTGCCGGCGAGAGGGCCACACATTCGTCGGTAAAGAAGAACCGCTGGGCGCCGTACCGCTGTTTGAGCCATGCCAATTCCTCAACCGTCCGCCCCGGTTCTTTCTGTCTGAAATTCTGGTGGTCCAGCGTGAGGGCGCAGAAGGCACAGTCCTTATAGTAGCAACCCCGTGAAAACTGCACGGGCAAGACCGGCTCCGGCGATAAATAGAGCCCCAGCGGGAAGCCGTCGTAGTTGGGGGCCGGAAGCTGGTTGATGTTTTCAGAATAAAACGGCTGGTTGATCGTGATCTTTCCGTTCTGGCGATAGATCAGGTTCGGGACTTTGCTAAAATCTTTTTTCCCGTCCAATTGATGCACGAGTTCGAGCAACGCGGTCTCGCCTTCAAATACGATGATATCGTCGGTCAGATCGAAGAGGCTCGGGCAGCGGCGCACGTTATCCACCAATCTGGTGAAGATGCTCCCGCCGATGGTCAGATGGATGTTGGGAGCGGCTTCCTTGATCAGACGACAGAGTGTCAGACCGGGAATAATCTGCGAGGTCGCAGTAATCGACACGCCGATCAGATCCGGCTGGTCGCCGATAATCGACTGCAGGAACTGCTCACGAAAGAGCCTGATGTAGGGGTTCTGGGCTTCATCCCTGATGATCTTCATCAGATCTTTGGATGAATAGATCGAGTAGTTGCCGAACTGGTTGTCGACCACCGTCAATCTGGTCGGGAAATAGAGGGTCGAGAGCACCTCCAGCCATTTGTCGATGAGAAAAAGGCTTTCCTTGTAGGACTCAAGATCGTAGAAGCCCTCCCCGCGAAGGGTCTCCTTGGCCGGCTCGATCCGGTCGATGAGGTAGGGAAACCGATCCAGCGACTCCACCAGTCTCGCCAAATGCTCGGCGCTTCCCGGCCCCGTTTCTCCAGTCCGTTCCCGCTCAAGCGCCCGCTGTTTATCGACGAGATCCTGGTAGAGGCCTACTCCATAGGAGTGGGTAACCACCCTGTCCAGGAGTTCAATCCCGAGGTCTCGCTGAGACACATTGGTGACCCCACCCTGGGCCAAAAACCCCGTCAGCGAGGGGAGGCTCAGATAGGGTTGTGACGGGTGCCACGTTGGAGGAAAGAGCAGTGAAACCTTCATGCCGATTCACCACCAACTGGGGAGAAAATAAGATGAATTCTCAATAAATTCAGATCAATTTTATACACTCCGCTCCCGGCCAAATGCAACCCTCGGAGACGCCCGCTTCTCCCCCTAAACCCTATGATCTGCTGGATGAGTTGGCTAGACAGGACAGTCTGACAGAGAAAACGAGAAACCCCGGTTCAGCCTACCGCCAACCAGGGCTTGCGTGTAATACGAGTTCCTATCCTAAGATCTTCCCCCCTCACACACGTGTCGCTACCGCGTGAGAGGGTTACTTTCCCTCCAACCATTCACCATCATTCATTCTCAACCCCCTCATGCCTGACTTCTTCCATGGGCTTTACGTTTCACGCTTTATCTTCAATGCCCAATCACTGCCAGCTCGCCGCCAGCACCGCTTGTACATTCTGAGGCTGTTGATCGATCCCCTGATCCCAGGTGAGACCGGTCTGTGCCGTGAACCCCGCCATCGCCTGAATCAACTGATCGACTTGCGTGTTGAGCAACGCCTGGCCATTACCGGCCTGGATGGTCTCGACCTGGTTCGTGGTCGGACTCGCATACCAATTCTGGATGGTCACCTGTTCGGTCCCGCCATGAATGGCGAGCCGTAGATCGTTCACCTGTCGGCTGATCACCAGATCCAAGGGATTGATCGTGGTGCCGTAGAGGAGCCGATCTTGGTTCCCCGGGAATGGGTCCGAGTCGATGATCGTGTCTTGACCGTCGCCTCGTGCGAAGGTGTAGAGATCGTTGCCGGACCCGCCCGTCATGGTGTCGTTGCCGGTGCCACCGGTAAACTGGTCCGCCCCGCTGCCGCCCGTGAGCGTGTCATTGCCCGCCCCGCCGAGCAGTTGGTCATCGCCTGCTCCCCCGTCGAGCGTATCCGTGCCGTCACCGCCATTGAGCGCATCGTTGCCGCTCCCGGCATTCAGTGTATCATGGCCCAGTCCACCGAGGAGCTGATCATCGCCGCTACCGCCCAATAACGTATCGTTTCCCTCCCCGCCATCAGCTGTGTCGTTGCCAGAGCCCCCGTCGAGGGTGTTGCTCCCACTGTTGCCGAGGAGCGCATTGTTTCCTGAACTGCCAGTACCATTCACATTCGCCGTCCCCGTCAGAGTGAGATTCTCCACGTTCAGGCTGAGGGTCCAGGCGACGGCACTCTGAACCGTATCGGTCCCGCCGCCGGCATTCTCACTAACCGTATCCCCGGCGCCAACGATATAGGTATCGTTACCCGCGCCGCCGGTCAGCACATTAATCCCGCTGTTGCCGGTCAGGATGTTGTCCAGCACATTACCGGTCCCGTTCAGATTGGCCGTGCCGGTAAGCATGAGATTCTCGACATTGCTGCCGAGCGTATAGGTGATGGCACTCTGCACCGTATCAGTCCCTTCGTTGGCCAGTTCAGTCACAATATCGCCAGCGACATCCACAACGTAGGTGTCGTTGCCGGTCCCGCCCGTCATCGTATCAGTCCCCGTCCCGCCGTCGAGCAGGTCATGGCCTTGCCCGCCAGTCAAGGTGTCGTTCCCTGCCAGTCCTGTGAGCGTATCGTCGCCTCGTCCACCGGTCAGGATGTCATTCTCTGCGGTCCCGACCAGCGTCTTGGGCAGTGGGCCCGAAATGACAAGCGCAAAGGTATCGGTGGCGCTAAGCGTGCCGCTGTCAGTGGCAGTCACGGCGATCTGCACCGTGCCGGCGTCGCCGGCGCCCGGTGTCCCGCTCAACGTCCGCGTGGTGGGGTTGAAGCTCAGCCACGTCGGCAACGGATTGCCAGCGGCGAGTGTGGCGCTGTAGGTCAGCCCATCCCCATGGATGACGTCCTCATCGGCAAAGGTTGTCGTGGGGATGGTCAAGGAGAAGGCCGCATCTTCCGCCGCCGTTTGATCGGCAATCGGAGCTGCCACTGTCGGCGCATCGTTCACGTTCTGAACCGCCAGCGTAAAGCCGGTCGAAGCACTCAGATTGCCTGAGTCGGTTGCCGTCACCGTGAGTGCCAGCGTACCGACATGGCTGTTACCTGGTGTCCCGCTAAACGTCTGGGTCAGTGGATCGAAACTCAGCCAAACCGGTAGACTTCCGCCTCCTGAGAGAGACACACTGTAGGTCAACGTGTCCCCATGGACCTGGTCCACATCCGCAAAGGTGGATCCTGGCACAGCGAAGGTGAACGCCGTATCTTCCACCGCAGTTTGATTGGCCAACGGCGCAGCAACGATCGGGGCTTCGTTCACGTTCTGAATGGTGAGTGTGAAGGTATCGGAGGCACTCAGGTTCCCGGTATCGGTGGCCGTGACCCGCAGATCCAGTGCACCCACCTGCGCATCGTCTGGTG
>SWDM01000018.1:65484-365892 GCA_005116835.1 Nitrospira sp.
CAGCAACGATCGGGGCTTCGTTCACGTTCTGAATGGTGAGTGTGAAGGTATCGGAGGCACTCAGGTTCCCGGTATCGGTGGCCGTGACCCGCAGATCCAGTGCACCCACCTGCGCATCGTCTGGTGTACCGGTGAACGTGCGGGTGGCGACATCGAAACTCAACCAGGTCGGCAATGCGGCCCCATTGGCCAAGCTCGCGCTATAGGTCAGCGTATCGCCGTGGATCGCATCATCGTCCGCAACGGTGTTCGCCGGGACTTGGATGCTGAACGGCGCATCTTCCGGCAGGGTGTGGTCCGCAATCAGATTGAGAACCGTGGGGGGGTCGTTCACGTTCTGCACGGTCAGCGCAAACGTATCACTCGCACTGAGGCCGCCCGAATCCGTCGCCGCGACGGCAAGATTCAGTGTGCCCACATCGCTATTCAAGGGCGTACCGCTCAAGGTCCGCGTCGCTGGATCGAAAGTCAACCAGGTAGGCAGCGCTGCCCCGCCAGCGAATGTGGCACTGTACGTCAGGGTATCGCCTGGATCGACATCGGCAAAGGTGCTGATTGGCACCACCAGGCTGAACGGCGTATCTTCCAGCTGGGCCTGATCAGCCATCGGATCGGCCACGGTCGGCGCCTCGTTGACGTTTTGCACGGTCAGCGTGAACACATCCGATGCACTCAAGTTTCCTGTATCCGTCGCCGTCACCTTGAGATCAAGGCTCCCCACTTGTGCGTCATCGGGTGTGCCGCTGAACGTACGTGTCGTTGGATTAAAACTGAGCCATGTGGGCAGTGCGGCCTCGTTCGCCAGAGTCGCACTGTAGATCAGCGCATCACCCGCATCGGGATCGCCAAATGTAGTGACCGGAACCTGAATCGAGAACGGCGCATCCTCCGACACCGTTTGATCCGTCAGCGGCGTGGCCACTACCGGCGCCTGGTTCGTTGAACCACCGAGGAGCGCCGCAAGATTCGCCTGGCTTCCATCGGCAAAGGCCAGCGTCTCAACCACCATCGAGCCATTCGTTCCCATGGGATCGAAGTTCGTCAGCAAAAGCTGGTCTGCCCCGCCAGTCCCCACATGAACGGTGAGCGTCCGGGCCGCTTGATCCTGCGTGAACGTCAGATCGCTCTGGCCGATCCCCGCGCCAAACTGAATGCGGTTGCCTACGCCAGCCAATGCCGTATCCTCGATCGTATCGACACCGTCGCCGAGATTGAAGACATAGATGTCATTGCCAATGCCGCCACGCAGGGTGTCGTTGCCGTGGCCTCCCGTGAACGTATCGGCGCCTGCACCGCCGCTCAAGTCGTCATCGCCACTGAAGCCCACGAACCGGTCGGTGGTATTCGTCCCTGTCAGGACATCGTCACCGCCTGTTCCATTGATGTCGAACCCCAACGCAATAAGCTCCTCATAGGTCAAGATGCGATCGGAAAACTCAAAACGTTGAATCGCCGGACTGGCAAACACATCGTTGGAATCGAAATCCAGAATATGCAGTGCATCGCCAAGATCTCCATAGCCAATCACCAGTGAACCGAGCGATAAGCTCGGATGGTACGAGCCATAGCCTCCGGAAAATCGTGCCGTACTGGAGTCCAATAACACTTGGTAATTGGGGATTTGAATGGAATCCCGGCCACTCCCAGGGAACATGAGGAACGTGTTTCCGCCGCTGCCACCGATCATAAAGTCATTGCCAGGTCCTCCAGAAATCCAGTTGTGGCCGGATCCACCGACAAGCGTATCATTGCCGGCTCCACCAAGGAGGGCCGTGAAGCCACCACCAGACTGGATAACGTCGTTGCCCGCTCCTCCAATCAACACACCGCCGCCAGGGGCGCCTTGAATCGTTTGATCGTCGGTCACGAGCCCCCCATCGCGCAGGTCATAGATATCGACGGTCAGACCGTCGGAAAAGCTGATGGTGCGGAGGCCTGGAGCGTAATCCACCAAGTTCGGCAATTCAATCCGGTCCCCATTCGATCCAACCAGAATTTCCCGTATCGTCAAATCGACTTCCACGAACGAGAGATCGGCCAGGGTAATCCCCGGACCAAAGAGGAGACGATTGTTTGCCAAATGTCCCCCTTGTCCATCGTCGATCAACTCAGCGTCGTCTTGGATGCGATCGAACCCGTCGCCCAATCCGAAGATATAGGTATCTTCTCCCTCTCCACCCTGCAGAACGTCGTTCCCCGCCCCCCCTTCAAGCTGATCGTCGCCGGCACCGCTGGAAAGGCTCTCCGACCCGCCGAAGCCGTTCATCCGATCATCCGTAAAAGTTCCAAACATTTCCCCGTCGCTTCGTCCAGTGCCTTCCACCAACACTTCGCGTTCGAACAGCTGTGCAAAGGTAAGTTGGGTTCCATCTGTGAAATCAAACCGGTCGATCGCATGCGACTCAGTGGGATCTTCCGAGGAAACTCCGAGAAAATGCAGTCCATCTCCCGATGTGCCAACCCGCACCATCAAGCTACCCCGGCTGGATGTTCCGCTATATGAGACGCGCAGCATCTCCTGCGTGATACCGGTGCCGAACTGCACCCTATTGCTATCACCCGCTCCAGGCTGATCCTCGATCAGATCCAGACCGTCACCCTGATTGAACAGATAGCTGTCGCTGCCAGCTCCGCCGAGCAACACATCGTTTCCCGCTCCACCTTCAATGACATCATCACCCCCCTGCGCTTTAATGACGTCGGCGTGCGAGGTGCCTGTCATCGATTCACCATTCTCCGTCCCCAAAGTCGGATTCATCAATGCCAGCAAGCGTGTCTCGTAGCCGCCCGTGACATCCTCATAGCCCCCACTGAATGCAACGATCTCGGTCACCAACGAGCCGCTTATCCCACTCGGGTCAAAATCGGCCAAAATTGCACCATCCGTTCCCCCAGCAGTGGTAATGCGGAGCGATGCGCCCTCTTGGATGAACAGCACATCCTCCGGACGGACACTGCTCCCGAATTGCAGTCGGTTTCCTTCTCCCGGCAGCGCCACGTCATGGATCGTATCGAAACCGTTGAACTGACCCTCCACGACGTAGGTGTCGTTCCCGGCGCCGCCGTACAATGCATCATTACCCGGTCCATAGTCGCTACCGAGGCTGAATCCACCCCAGAAGGTGTCGTGGCCGACCCCACCGATCAGCACATTGTTCACGAAATTCCCGAGCAAGAGATTGTCACTGGCATTGCCTTCACCACGAACTGGATCCGTGGCCGGTTGCGCCGTGGTTCGCAGGAGAAGATTCTCGACGTGTTCTGGAAGTGTGTAGTCGATCTGACTCAATACGGTGTCCTGGCCCTCCCCATTGGCCTCCACCACGACATCGCCCGAGTGGTCGACGCGGTAGCGGTCGTCACCGGCTCCACCGACCATCCGATCGGCACCACCTCGCCCATCCAGGTCATCATTACCGTGCGCCCCAATCAATTCATCCCGAAACCCCGTGCCTTCCAGGAAACTGCCGGCAGGCGCCGCCGCGAGGTGTAAACCGTCAATACGAGTCAGAATCTCGGCGGTCTCCCAACTCGTCCCGTCGGCAAAGCGGATCTGGCTGATCGGCAGCAGGCTGGCCTCCGCGGCGCCGAGGAATGTCAGTTCGTCCTCTGCTCCATCGATCGTGAGCACCACGTTGACTCCGTCCTCTGATCGGCGGGCTTGCAGACGCACCTCATTGGGACTGGTGCCGCTGGTGAGTTGGACCGTATTCGGGCCGAACTGTTCGACCGGAGAATCCTGCACGATATCCTGCCCATAGCCACGACCGAAGACATAGGTATCCTGTCCGGCGTCCCCATTCATAACATCATTACCGCCGCCTCCATCGAGGACATTATCGAGGGATCCGCCGATGAGGACATCGTCTCCGTCGAGCCCAATGATTCCACGGTAGAGTGCCCCGCCGATCAACTCATCGTTTCCAGCGGTTCCCACGAGATCGAACCCGCGCTCGATGAGCTCCGTGTGCGTGAGGCTCGTGCCATCGGCGAATTCAAATCGCTCGATGCCGGTCGGCACGGTGGGATTGGCTTGGTCAAACCCTTGAATATGAATGGCATCGCCCTGCGAGCCCACACGAAGCAGCAACGAGCCGAGGCCGAGCGTAATGTCCTGTGCCGTAATACCGGCGCCGAACACCAACCGATTCCCTTCCTCCGCGGCATCCTGAATGGTCTCGATGCCATCGCCAAGGTTGAAGACATAGGTATCGGCGCCGGCGCCACCAGCCAAGACATCGATCCCCGCGCCGCCGAACAAGATATCATCGCCCGCCTCGCCAGACAGCACATCGTCGCCGTCGTCGCCGAAGAGAGTGTCGGCATCGTCTTGCCCTAAAAGAAAATCGTTGCCGGCCCCGCCGGATAACGTGTCGGCCCCTCCACCCCCCTGCAGTTCATCATGGCCGTCCCCGCCATCCAAAAAATCGGCGCCACCGACCGACCCGGCCACAAATTGATTGTTGAGGCCATCGCCGAATAACAGATCATTTCCGCCGCCGCCGACCAGTACATCTGCGCCGTCGCCGCCGCGCAGGGTATCGGTATCGGCACCACCGTCGAGGACATCATCGCCTTTATCGCCAAACAAGGTGTCGATCCCTGCTCCTCCCGACAACGTATCCGCCCCATCGCCAGCCGCCAAGAGATCATCGCCCGCCCCGCCATCGAGAATGTCATCGCCCGCCACCACCAGGTAGCCCGCTTGATCATCGGCGAAGTCGTCGCCGTACAACTGGTCGTTGTCCGCGCCTCCGGACAGAATATCGTGGCCACCGTCCCCTACGAGCACATCGGCACCGCCACCACCCTCCAGGTAGTCTGCGCCACCGGCAGCGGTGAATCGGACGAGACGGCCGGTGGGGTTAAAGACCGGAGGAGACAGCGCGAAATATCCAAAGTCATACCACCCCCCTGCTGTGACATTATCCCCTCGCAGCTCGTCGTTCCCGTCACCTCCCAACAGCACATCGTCGCCCAGACCGGCAAACAGCAGGTCGTCGCCTGCGCCGCCGTCCAGGTAATCGGCGCCAACAGGCCGACCTCCCGAAGCCACGGGATACGTGACATTAAATCCAACAGAATACAGCGCAGGATAGTCATCGCCTAGTAGTTGATCTGCATCCTCACCACCGAGCAGCACATCGTCGTAATCAAAGCCCAACAGCAGGTCATCCCCGGCTCCGCCGTCCAGATAGTCCTGATCGGGTAGCCCAAACACTACGCCTCCGGCGCCTTCAGGAAGTGCATTGCGAGTGCCATCGCCTTCCAAGCGATCTGCCTCATCTCCTCCATAGAGCACATCGCGCCCTTGGCCGCCGAGGAGATAATCGGAGCCGCCCTCACCATACAGGACGTCATCCCCGACCCAGCCATCCTGGTAATCGTTCCCGAGGCCTCCAGTGATCAAATGATTAAATAAACCCCCCACCGTGTCCTGGTCATCGTCTCCGGGCGTCCCCGTCCAGATAATCTCCACCGGCCCTTGCGTCGGAACGGTGGAATCGGCCATGTCGCTCAGATCCCTGAGCGTGATCCCGAACTGCCCGCTTTCAAAGTTTTCGTTGACCGTCAGGATCGTCGTGCCGCCCAGCTTGACAATCAAATCCGTGCCCGACATCTCGTATTTGATTGTGCCGTCCGGGCTGCTCCAGTCCGTATGCCCCGCCTTCTTCACCCCGCCGACCAGCATCTGGCCGTTGACAATAATCACGCCCGACGCATCCGAGTCCTCAATCCGGTCGTGCCCATCGCCGGTCGCCCAGACATAGGTATCAAACCCCGCGCCACCGAACAGATAATCGTTTCCAGCATCGCCCACAAGTCGATCGTCCCCGGCGCCGCCATAGAGCACATCAATCCCGCCACGGCCACGCAGAAAGTCGTCGCCTCCTTCTCCCAACATCAGATCGTTCTTCGAGAGATCAAACACGTGGGCTGGCACCCCCGGAATGCTCACGGGCTGCAGATCAAACGTATCCCGTTGAAGATCACGCCCCACCAGCACTTCGCCATCGATCAGCAGTGGCGCACCGTTGAATTGGGCATAGGTGGTGACTAACACCTCGCGGGCCAAGAAACTATCGCCTTGAAATGTCAGCGCGCCGTGTGTCGTCGGCGCAAAGGCCGGATTGCTTTCGTAGGCGGCAATGGTCTCCCGATGCGTGGTGTACATCTGGAAAATGGCCTTCGCCTCGGCCTCCGACGGCTGCTGATTGATGAGCGGGCCGTTATATAGCCCAAAGGTTTGGGCCTCTTCATAGCGGCGGTTAGTATGCCCTGCATTGGCATTGGAGTTGTACCGAATCTCGTACCAGGCCTCGGCACGGTTGTCGCTAAGGATCGCCTGACGCAGGGCAGGGCTCTTATAGCCAAGAAAGTTTCCCTGCGCGTCCGTGCGGATGCCCACCAGCCCGTTATAGGCGAGCGAGACCAACGCCAAGCGTTCGTTGGAATCAGGGATGCCGGGGAGCCAGGCTGTTACCGTAGCCTCATATATGTTATCGATGATGGTCGTAAAAGCATTTTGAATCTCCTGTGGCTGCATTGAGAAGACGACGCGATTGGAAATGTGTGCGAAGCCAGATAACAAAGGATCCAGCGATCGCTGAATCAAGATGTCGTCCAAGGCCACTTGGAGGGTCACCAGGTTTGGATAGAGGCCGGACGGTGGCCTAAGGAGGGCATTGAGTTGGTTGATATAGCCTTGCTCTGCAGCTTTCTGAGCAGGAGTATCTAATAAGGCTGTGTCAATTTTCATCGCCTGAAGAGCTGCTGTTCTGACAGCGTCATCACGCAGATTGAACCCAATGCCGATAGTGGGTTTAGGCGGCGTGGCCGTATCGAAATACATAAACTCGCGGATGCCTTCCAGCCGACTGATGTCATCATACCGGCGCGTGACGTACTCGGTTCGCGTCGCACTCAGATGCCACGAGGTGATCATTGATGCCTCCGTTGACTGGATAGTTTATAGGTAAACTTGCAGGTTTGTTTATCCATTCCCGGTACATGGTTAGGAGTTAGAACCCACAGCTCTCCTCCTCTAAAATTTGGACCACCAGCCCATGTGGTGAGGTAGACCTGATCTTTAAAGAGAAATAGCTCTGGGCGGCCTCCTATGTGATTAAAATTCCCGCTCTTCCAGACATCCAGCCCTCGGTGGTCGGGGGTGAGAGCAAAAAGTTTACTCCCACTTGGGGTTGAGTATGTTGCTTGGTTCTTCGGGTCACAGCCTCCTGGGTCATTGACATATCGAAGCACTTGTTCACCGTTGCCGTCCCGATCAACATCCACTCCTGTGGTACTCATACCCAGCCAGCCACTCGCCACTCGTTCCCGAACCTTCATTTCCCACTGCTCGCTCTGTTGATTCCACTGTTCATCGGTCATTCCTCGCAAAGTTTGCTCGATCTTCCCCAACAGATCGAAGTTCTGCAAAATATCAACCTGTTGCCACGCCGGCTTGCTGAATTCTTTGAGTTTCGGATTCAGCGGCCGGTCACAGACCATCGGCGGATGGTTGGGAAACGAGTTGAGGTTTTTGAGATAGGCTTCACAGACCTCGAACCCCTTGCCAACCATCATCATATAGTCGCCTGCCGTGGCCAGATCGGCCATCAATAGCCAGAGCAGTCCCAGTACCAAGCCCGATCCTCTACGCATGCTCTTCATACCGCCATCCTTTCCAATTTCTCACCGATCCTACGCTTTTGGCTTGGGTTGCCGTGCATCGCGCAGTCCGACTAGCACTCGCTGAATCTGTTGATGTAACCGTGCGAGTACATCCACGCCCATGGCCACGCGGGTGACAAGGGCGCCCTCCAATCCTTTTGGCGGCCTGACCATCCTTCGCGGTCTTGGCGATGGCAGCGAGGAGTGTGGGTTCAATGAACCCGAAATCGATATAGGCGATGCCCTGCGCCACGCCGACGTTCGTATAGTTCGACGCGCGCGGATGCGCCGACGGCTCGCTGGGCTTCAAGCGCACGTTCAAAGCAATGGTTGTGTCTTTGTCATTACTCATGCGAGGCGGCTCCTTCTACGACCGATGCGATGACGAGGGCTCTCAGATGCGAGGAGATGCGAGGAGATGCGAGGAGATGCGAGGAGATGCGAGGAGATGCGAGGAGATGCGAGGAGATGCGAGGAGATGCGAGGAGATGCGAGGAGATGCGAGGAGAATAGATCAGCATGGTCATCGTGAATCCTATGAAAGGAAGGCGCATGATAGAGAGCCATGGAATCCCCTGTCAAGATACGTAGTATGCCTCAATGTTCTCCGCGCACCGTGTTCTTCCCCTGCGAAACAGGTTGGCGGGATCGCCCTCACGGCGCAATCCACTAAGGAGATCGTCGCCGTCTTGGCCCAGGAGAATATCGTCGCTGGCACCTTTGCCATAGAGATAGTCGTGGTGCTCCCCGCCTTGGAGCTCGTCGTTGCCGATACCGCCATAAAGAAAATCGTGGCAAAAGAATGGGGACATTCTACATTTCCATCAGTTTCTGCGGGCGTCCGATCGGTCGGAGACTCGCATCCAGCCCCAACCGCTCCGCCGTCACCGCCGTCCATGCGTCCGATCCAAACGGGGCGTTGCGATTCACGCTTCGTCGGATCCGCTGAACGTCCCTCTCCTCCATCGGCCCGTTCACCCAATCGAGCCACGACTCTGGCCGTACCATGGGGCCGGCTTCCACGCGAGGGCCTCGCACGGATTCTCTCCACGCGCGAACACTCGACCAGTGCCAGTCTTCGGCGCGTGTCACGAGATGCGCTCGGACGGGATTTAGTTCGATATAGCGCAACACCGTCCGGAGATGCTCGGCTTGCTCGATCGGAAACGCTTTGAACCGGCCTTGCCACACATGGCCACTCGACTCGTGCCACCGGTGATACCGTCGAACATACGCCGTCAACAGCCACGGCGTCCACCGACTCAACTCCCTATCATGGGGTGGCCAAACTGCCAGATGAAAAGGGTTGGGCATCAGACAATACGCCGGCACGCGCATGGGACGGCATGGTTGTTTCGCAATGGCAGGTTCTTCTCCCAGCCAGGCTGTGCTACACTCGCCCCATGACAGAGCAAGCTTCCGACCGTTCGACATTACCGCTCAAACTGTTGCCGGCGTATCTGGGTACGAACTCGATTGCCGAGGCCCTTCGCACCGTGCAAGGGCAACGGGTGCTCTGGCTGGAAATCCTCCTAAACGATCGGCTCGATCTTGCGCCTTGGCAATCTGAGCCGGCGATGCAGCAGGCGTATCAGACGGCCTGCCGTTGGTACACGCAGTATCGTCGATTGCTCACGTCTCTCTTCGACAGGGCTCCATTGCCCTCCGACTCTGGTCCGATCGACTTCAGGGACTATCGCACGTTTGCCGAGGCGGTATACTTTGCCTACGCTCACCGCTAAACATCTGCTTGAACTCCTGACGAAATTTGTGGATGAGACCGGCATCTCCGTCGACCTCCTTCTGGTCGGCGCCTTGACCCTGCACGCATACGGGGTTTCTGATCGTGCGACTCGTGATGTCGATGCGGAGATGGGCGGCCCGATCGCGCCGCTGTTGGATTATTTGACGACGCATCAGGTTCCGGCCGACTTGACGCAAAATTTTTCCGGGTGGTCGGTGGTGGCGATGCCGCCAGGCTACCGTGACCGCGCCACCGACCTCATCAATCAGGAGAACCTGCGCATACGCATCCTGGCACCGATTGACTTTGTGATTGCAAAGCTACGACGTGGAACCGACCTCGATCTGGACGATGCCTTGCTGGTGGCCCGACACTACTGGCTCTCCGCCGACGCGATTCAATCCTCCGCCCGAGCTGCCCTTGCCGCTTCCCCGCAAGACACAGCGCTGTTTCTGTTCCAGAAAACAGTCGAGCTCTTCTGCAAGAGCCTCTCAGCCCCAGCCCCATAATTACAGGCCCAATACGCTCCCCGCCAGATCGTCACAGGCGTCAGGGTCAAAGCGGTGGGGTCAACCATGACCATTGATTTACTCCCATCAAACGATTCGTGATCAGCTTTTGCGCTTACGCCTCTCTTCTCCATTCCCGCCGCTCAGGTTCACGCCTTCGGCTTCGCCTGCCGCGCCTCGCGCAAACTGACCAGGACTTGCTGAATCTGCTGATGCAGTCGGGCCAACATATCCACCCTCATGGCCACACGAGTCACGATGGTGCCGTCCAATCCTTTGGGTGCGACTTGGCCATCCTTCGCGGTCTTGGCGACGGCGGCGAGCAGCGTCGGCTCGATAATGAGCTGGTTCGCGCGCTTCCAGTCCAGGGCATCATGCAGTGGAAGGTGACGCAGCTCGAGACCTTCGCTCAGCGGGCCGATTTTGAAAGGACGATTGCGCAGGAACTCCGCGCACAGAAGTAGGCCCACGCGTGAAATGTTAGTGCCCGTAATGCTCAATGTTGAATTGAACATTTCGCACTGCGCATTCCACATTCTCAAATAAGAAGCCCCAGCCCGGCCTGATGCCGGACTGGGGCTTTCTCGTTCTGCTATCGCTCGTACCTGCTACAGCTTCAGGGTAAACCAGGTGGAGAGCGCCTTCATCCCGTTCCGTTCAATGTTGTTCCCGTCCCACACCGCAAAGGCGATGGGCACGGACATGCCTGACTTGAACTGGGTATCGTTCGCATCGCCGGTTTCCAATGTGCGCTTCACCACGACGCGCCACGTTGGTCCGTTGTATCCACCACCCTTGATGGAACCGGAAGGTTCCCACACACCATTGCCGATGACATCCTGATGCGATTGTGTCGTGAGGGTGCTGAAGCCGTTGGCATTCAAATCCTCAACTGAGCTCACGCGCAGCGTCGGATCGGACATGATGTTGCCGGACCAGATGCCGGGATTGAAGGGACCGAGGCTCCGACCGATCCGATCCGGATAGGTCACGCCGCCTGCCGGCTCTTCGAAATAATAGTCCCAGAAGATGCCCGGGTATTGGTCGTCCACGTCCCAAATGCCTGCGCTATCCTTGCCGATATCTTTCTGCCATTCCGCGTTCCACCGCCAGATGTTCGTGGTGCCGCCCGACTGACCCATGCACTGAAAGGGTGGCGCTCCGGCTGTATTGACTGGGAACATCACTGCCGCCTGATCCCGGAAATCCTGGGGGCCGATCGTGGTATCGTTCTTGGTCTGATCCTGCCACTCAATGCGCAGACCGATCTCTTTGCCGTTGGTCATGGCCTTCACGAACATCGACTTCACCGAAATATTCGGGTGCATCGGCGTCGTGATCAGCTGTCCGCTCAACGGAACGATCACCCCTGGCACGCCTTCCCACACCGGGTTTGCGCCATCCATGGGAATCGCCCCCTTGATCATCTTCGCCGGAATCGTGACCGGCTGACTGACAGCCAACGGAACCTGCCCAATCGTGAGCATCACGCCAACGACCAAGGCAGCGAGAAGAATGCCAAACACCACACGTTTGCTGTGTGTCTGCACTACTCTCATAGAATACTCCTCCTCTCGATTAAAGAATTAACTCGACGTCACACTATCGGTCAATGCGGATTGTTGGACATGGTAAAGAGCGCCAAGATCACGCCAACGATCAACGAAGCGAGAAGAATGCCGATCTTCATCAGATTGCTCTGCTGCGGTTTTTCCGCATTCATCTGTGGCTTTTCCGTTTTCATACGACAGCCCTCCTCTCGATATAAAAATACGCACTGAGCCCACCGTCGCTGCCGACCGCAATATACAACACCGGCTCACAAACATCGACAGAGGTTAGGCCGTTCCAACCGGCCCTTCTTCCTTGTCTTTGCCTTGATCCTTCTTGTCCAAGAACGACTCAGCGCCGACTTCGTTCAGCAACAGACTCAACTCATTGCCCTGGTCCTGCGCCCCGCACTCATACGCCTGGCCTTCCGGTGAATTGAACGTCGCCGGACGATAATCGGTTTCCGAGTAGGGGGTTGGGACAACGCTCAGGAAGGCGACTTCGAAATCCATCCACTCCGCCATCAAGTCTGCCATGTGCTTATACAAGCCGGAAGACGCTTTCTTGACCAACATTCTGCAAAACAGCGGCACCCACCGGCCGACATGATTCTTGACGAATTTCTTCTGGGCGTCCAGGACAATCTGCGTCTTGTCCGCGCCATCGTGACAACGGGCATAGGATTCTTTGTACGCCAGGAAATGCATGAACTCGAATTCAACGCTCAAATGATCCAACCGTTCATGGATATCCTTCGATAATTCCACCCCGAACGCGCGATAGAATCCGGCGATATCGCCCATCACTTGCGACTGCGCGAATACGTGGTCGTTTCCAAACAGCGTTTCGTAGGGAGGACAATCGAGCGTGATCACATTGCTGAATACGCGGCGATGCTCGGCCTGCAAATCGGCGAGTTGCCAGTTGACGCATTCGGACGCCACAACTTTTTCGATATGATCGAACTGCTTGCGCAGCAAGCCCATCTTCTGCTTGGCCCGTTCACCCCCCATGCCGTCGAGCACGGTATCCAAGGCATCCAGCGCTGCTCGCCCATCCTCAACGAACTCACCGCATTGCACGTAATCGAGAAACTCGTCGTCTTCCGGATAGAGGAGGCTCCAGGATACGAGAAGATAGAGTTTACTGCGGCTGAGCGCGCGTTCGACTGCGGGGGAATCTTTAATAGCAGGCGAGGAGGGAATGACTGCGGCCACGGCCGAAGAATGTGTTTGCGCCGGTTGTTTACTCGTCATGAGAATCGGCTCCTCCGTTTACCCTGTTACCCCTGTGAAATTTCCGGGCATGGGAGGGTATCCGTTTGGCAAAATCCCCCGTATGGTAGGTACAGACCCAGGGGTTGTCAAGCGAGATTTTCCCATCCGAGATGAATAGTCTAAGCCAATGACTTGTCAAATGTTTCTCCCGGCGTGATCCGCAGCTTTTTCACCCATTCCATTTTACGCTCGAAGCCGCTCCCGCCGTTTACAAGAACGACTGCGCCAAGGACCGCGACGGTGTCACTCGAATCGCTACGCGGTCGTTTACGGTTCGGCACACTTGCTCACACAGGCCACATCCGACACACCGCTCAGCTGTTACCACAAGCTGCTGTGTATCGAAGTCCATCGACAAGGCATCCATGGGGCATTTCGATGCGCAAGCATGGCACCCCTGCCCTGCCGTACAGGCCCGGTGTGAGACCACCGCGAGACCCATTCGTATCTGCCCCCGTCCTTCTACCGGAAGCAACGCCTCTGTGGCACAAGACGCGATGCAGGGCACATCCTCGCAGAGATAACAGGGCATCTGATCCGCGAAAATTATCGGCGTCCCGTTCTGAGGATGGGACGTAATCGATCCGTAGGGACAGACCTTTGCGCAATCGCCGCACTGTGTGCATCGCTCCAAGAACAGCGCCTCCTCGGCGGCGCCGGGGGGACGCAACCAGTCTGTCCGCATCGGCGCGAGAACCGGCCGTTCAGGCGCAACCTCCTGGGACTTAGCGATTTCCTGTGCCGCCTTGGCAACGGATACGACAGAATCCTTCAGGAAGTCGCGACGGCCATATGGTGAATTGGAAGCCATCGTAGCGTTTTGTTACATCACGCCGTCGGCGCGCAGCTTGTAGACTTCGACACAGCGATCGCAGGCGCCGAATTCGATATCCCAGCCTGGATGATTTTCGCGGATAAAATCGAGCACATAGGACTCGAGTTTGTTCCCCATATCCTCGACCCAGGAATAGGTGGGGAATCGGCAGAGGGGGCAGGGGAACCCCGGCATCAACATGATCTTATTTTCCGTCTCCGGAACCTCACCCCCCTCGACATCCACGGCGCGGTCCATGACGCGCAGGGTGTCCGACGCCATCTCGATCAATTCCGAATGGGTAAAGAAACTCGTCTGCCATAACCCTTCGAACACCGATTTCAATTGTGGCGCGGGAATCTTTCGGTACCAGGAGCGAAACTCTTTGAACCGGTCTTCTTTCCTCAACATCGGCTCTTTGCCGGCGACCGTCAGCCGACTATCTACGGTGAGACTCCACAAGACTCGGTAGCGTTGGAGAATGAGGGTTTCCTCACCGGGATTTTGCCCGACCTTGGTGTCGGGATCGTAACCAAAGACCGGATCCAGCATGTCCGAGATATGCAACAACTCATGGCGGCAATAGCGGGTGAGAGCGGGGTCGTAGAATCGACGCGGAATGAGCTTGATCCCGACGCCCCTCAATCCTTTTTCTTCAAACTCTCGAGCCAGCTCATGTTCGACGGATCCCCATTTCCTGAGAATGTCGACGCCTTCCTGATCCTCCTTGAGCACCCCCTTGACGAGCACGATTCCAACTCGCTCTTTCAACAGAGGATATTCGTTGAAGGCCTCGCGGATGATATCGGAAAACCCCCACGTGCCGAACATGTACTGGTACAGTTTCTTGAACTCGCTCTCGCGATCGTCCAGCGTAAACTTCTCGTAGATCGGATCGGCAAGTTCGTGAAACTCTTTATAGTAGGTGGGGTCGCCTTCCCGTTCCGTCTTTTCCACGAACGAATCGATGACTTCTTGTAACAGTGCTGGTTGAAAACGAAGTTCCATACGAATCCTCGATTGCCCGCTCCGACTCCGTCCGCTCGACAGAGCCACGGAGGGGGGCCAAGTTGGCTCTCATCGCCAACTTGACTTGATAACAAAGCTTCTCTTACGATCACGACACGTCCACGCGAATTATACTGGCGCGAATCGACGGTTTGCAATCAAGCCTGACGCCGTGAGACGTGAATCGTTACACATTTTACCTTTCACGGCTCCTGCTAGTCGTAAGGATTATTGAATATGGCCGATCTGACTGCTTCTGAACTGGCTCCCATTCCCTCTCCCTTCACGCCGGCATCCGCTGGAACCGGTGCCCCGCCCGTCGATTTCCTCGAATACTGGAAGGCGGGAGCGCGGGAACTGACTACCTATCGAGGCCATTCCCATGGAGTCTGGTCGGTGGCCTTCGCGCCGAACGGACTGTCCCTCGCCAGCGGAGGAGCCGATCGTCTGGTCCGCCTGTGGGACATTGAAACCGGTCGCCTCTTGCGTTCCCTTAGGGGGCACACAGCGGATATCCGATCCGTCATCTTCACACCGGACGGTCAGACATTGGCCACCGCCAGTGAAGACCGCACCATCCGACTGTGGAACCCGGTCAACGGCGAATCGAAAAAGCTCCTCTTCACACGCTATGACCACAATGTCGTCAGCCTCTCCCTCTCCCCCGACGGCCTCATGTTGGCGCGCGGGAGCCACAATAAAGACATCAAGATCTGGGAAGTCGCCACCGGCACTGAGCTCATGACGCTCCTCGGCAAAGATCAGTACGACCACCACTGGTCGGTCTGTGTCGTCTTTTCCCCGGACGGGATGCACCTTGCCAGCGGAACGGATATCGGCAAGATCAAACTGTGGGAAGTCTTGCCCAGTGGAGAGGAAAAAATCCTGCATAACGGCCACTGGAAGGAGACCGAGGAAGATACCAGTGAAACGCGTGGGTACTTCGTTGAAGACGACGGCGGGTTTCAAAAGCCGATGAGCTATTGGATCGGCGCGATGGCCTTTACTCCCGATGCCAAACTATTGATCACCGGGAGCCGTGATGAGACGATCAAGCTGTTCGACATGCCGCACCTGGCTGAACAACGGACATTGAAAGGCCACACCGCCTGGGTGCGCGCCCTCGCCGTCACAGCGGACAGCAAGGTGCTCATCAGCGCCGGCGACGACACCACCATCCGGTTTTGGGATCTCTCCAACGGCCGCTGCTTCAGAACGATCAAGGCCCATACCGCAGCCGTTCGCGGCATTACCCTCTCACCGGATGGGATGAAACTCGCCAGCGCCTCATGGGATCGCACGGTGAAGTTATGGGAAGGTGGCGCGGAGCCAGCCGAGTAGAGCAGGCCTAGCTCGAGGTTGAGCGACACTCAGACTCTCAGCGCGACCTATCGGACTTTACCTCACCCCCCCCGCTCCCCCACACAGAATCAGCCGAATCTACTGTGTACTCTTACCGCTACAACTCAAAATATCCCACTTTTACGATCGATTTTGAATTCAGCATGGTTGATCCCGAATTGGGATCATGCTAGATTAGCCCCGTGCGCATCATCGCCAAACGGACTCTCCGCGTATTTTGGAAACAACATCCCAAGGCGAAGGGTCCCCTGGAAGCGTGGCATCAGGAAGTCGCTCGGGCGGACTGGGGAAACCCTTCGGAGATCAAGGCTCAGTTTCGGTCAGCGAGTATTCTTCAGAACAACCGAGTGGCGTTTAACATTGCGGGGAATCACTATCGTCTGGTTGTGAAGATCAACTACTCCTATCGAATTGTCTATATCCGTTTCGTTGGCACACATGCACACTATGACACCATCGATGTCACGACCATCTGAAACTCCGGAGGCGCTATGAAGGTTACTCCTATCAAAACTACGCGCGACTACGATCGTGCTCTTCGACGCATCGAGCGATTGATGGACGCCAAGCCGGGTACCAAGAACGGGGATGAGTTGGACGTGTTAACCACGCTCGTGGAGGCCTACGAAGCAAAGCATCATGCCATATGTCCTCCAGACCCGGTCGAAGCGATAAAATTCAGAATGGATCAACTGGGCCTGACGCGCAAAGATCTGGAAGCGATGCTCGGCGGGCGAGGGCGGGTTTCTGAAATTCTTACCAAGAAACGCGGCTTATCTCTTGAAATGATCCGCAGGCTCCACCGCGAACTCCACATTCCCCTCGAAGGCCTCATCGGGACGGCTGCCTAGCCCGCCAACGACGGCCACCTCGACGCACATCGCATAGTCGGCTAGTTTTGGCCGACCTGCGGACCTTCAATAAGTAAATAGTCATGCCTGCCCCTCAATCTGCTTCAAGCTGTTTCAAGGCAGCAGGGTGTCCCAAGTACCAAGTCAAGCAATGACCCCACAAACCCTCGCTCGCAGAACAGAAGAGCGGGATGGAGCCTGATGATCTTCTGTGCTCGCGCAACGCGCGGCCTCAGAAGGCCCTCGTTGGACGCGCGCAATGGAAGACCAATCAGCCCCCATCCCTGAAGAGATGGCGAACGAGTTTGGAAGAATCATTTGGAAGGGTGAGGGTCGTTCGACGTGCGCAGTTGGTGAGCAAACCAGGCCCCATCGGACATAGCGTGTAGGAGTGCCTGATGAGCCCCCCGCACGGACGAAGTCAATCATCAATAAGTCAATAGTCATGCCTGACCCTCGATCTGTCGCATCCATCTACGCCTTGACGCAGTCGATCAGGATTGCGGGCGGATAGTTGAGAAAATCCGCCCAGAACTGACGATCGTCGCCCGCTTGAGGGTCCGGAGCAAGCTCCAGCGGATGGACTGCAAAATTGCGAAACCCTGCGTCGTAAAATGCCGACTCGTACGCGTCGATCGGAATATAGTAGTTTTCAATCTTGAATGAAGAGTCTTCCAGGTTGATCGTCCAAAGGATCGGAGCGCCCTCAAAGACTCGATCGGCTAAGTCGATGGTAAAGCCGTACCTCCGGTAATCGGGAACCTTGAAAGCGTACAGATCCGGATTTGTATTGATCGTAACGAATCGACCCCCTGGTTTAAGCCGTCGCGAGAGTCCCCGGCACATGGACGCGAGCTCTGCACGATCATGGGCGTACACGAGCAGCCACGCGGACACCGCCAAATCGAAATCTTGTTGCGCGACGGCCTCGCGGGCGTCCTCAACCCGGTAGGCGATGCCCAGCGGTTCATTCGTCTCCTGGGCGCGAGCCAAGTCGACCATGCGCTCGGATATGTCGACGCCTACCATCTCCTCAGCACCGGCCCTACGGAGCTTGCGCGTGAAATATCCCTCGCCGCAGGCAACATCCACTACTTTCTTTCCGGCAAGGCTCCCGATGAGCTTCATCAACGAGAACGTTTCGATCCGCGTGCGCCAGAGCTGCTCCTTGGCCTTCTTGTACTGTTCAGCAATCAGATTGTAATCAGTCGTCATCTTCGCACCTTTCTCAATCCACGCGAAGCCTAGAATGTACCGCACGATACCCCAACGGCTTCCCACTGTATGACTTCGATGCAGTGGTCAGCTGGGGGGAGTATCTTCTTATAGAGGAATCGCTTCCTGCAACAGGTTTCTTACTCCGATTGCTGGCTTTTCACTCGTGTAATCAACGCCGGCATCGACACCATGAATCGGTTCTGGGATCTCTCCAACGGCCGCTGCTTCAGGACGATCAAGGCCCATACCGCAGCCATTCGCGGCATTACCCTGTCACAGGATGGGATGAAACTGGCCAGCGGGTCATGGGATCGCACAGTGAAGCTATGGGAAGGCGGTGCGGAACCCACCGAGTAGTCAGTCTGAGATCGATCTCAAGGATTGAGCGGCGCTCAGATTCTCGGACGTGCGGTGGCATGGCCCTTCCACTCCAAGGCCTCCCGGAAGAGCCCTTTCGGACTTTGCCAGACGGTATCCTGCCTATGCTACTCACGCAGCCTAACCTATAGACCCAACCTTGCCGTGCACGATGATATCTGCTAATGTCTATACAACTGCCATACAATTGGAGGCCTGACATGAGCGCGACAAGCATCGTTCGAAAAGCGAAGCCGGTCAACGTGCGGGACGCCCAAGCGCAACTGTCAAAATTGATCCGCTCGAAATCTCCCACGATGGTTCTCTCCCATGGCAAGCCAGTGTCGTTCCTTGTTCCCTACGAAGACATGCTGAATTTGATCGACACCCTCGACGAGTTAAAGGACAAGAAACTTCTCGGGGAAATCGAACGGGGACGAATCGAGTACGGGCAAGGGAAAGCAGTCCCTGCGGAGAGGCTCTTCAAGAAAATGGGACTCTAGGTGGAATACGACGTCGTATTCCCAAGCGAGAGGGTCGAACGTCTCTTCCAAAAGACATTGGAAAAGATTCCCAACGACTACAGAGCCGCTATCGTTGCCGCCGTCAGATCACTCACAACCAATCCAAGACCTCAGGGCAAGCGCACGAAGAAGCTGATAGGAGAACTCATCGTGTCACGCTTCACCGCCGAATATCGGCTGCGAGTCGGCCCTTACCGAGTGTTGTACGATGTCGACGACCAGCGCAAGAAGGTCGTGCTTCTCAAACTCGCCAAACGAAACGAACAGACCTACGGTTAGCAGCCTCGCACGAAATCTGCAGGGGCATATGATAAGCAACACGACGACCACTCCTTACGATGTTACCGAACACCTTCGCACTCCGGAGGTAATGGCGGTGAATTTAGAGGCCTGCCTGGAAGAAACTGGTGGCAATTCAGAGCGCTGGGACTGAAGTTGCATACCGAAGCGCCCCGTAGCCGACTTCGCACATCAACATTGCGCCCAAGCAGCCGGGCAACAAATTGGAATTCGATGAAGAGTTAAGGAGACTGACCCTTTACACTTCCCCCGTTCGTGAAGAACGGCAGGAAGGACACCCATTCTGGCCTTGTGTTCCCGAAACGCGCAGACGAGATCTATCCTCAATAAGTCCATACTCACCCCTGACCCTCAATCTGCTCACAGCCGGACAGTAGACGGCTCACATTCTCCGCCGTGAACTTACGCTTGTGCGCGTTGCAGAAAATATCTACAGGTCAAAACACCAATTAGATACAGCGACAGCACGGGGGTGATGAAGAGCATCATCAGCGGCCAGAGATTAGATTTGGCAAACAGTGCGATGCCTGTGTAGACAAGCAACGGCGCCATCACCAGCAATGGCACTAGAGCGGCTTTGCGCCAAGCGCCTTGGTACTTCTTCAGCATATAAATCTGCAACAAGAAATACAGTGGGATAGTCCACGCCATCAAGGGAATGAGTATGTCGAGCATGTCAAACCCACCCCCACTTCCGGATGCTGATGCCTGCAGAGCCTGACTGGTCATGCTCTGATGGATGGAATTCAGTTGCGTTACCCACGGTGCGCGTTCACGCCACTTCTGCGGCGTAATCCCATTCCATTTCATGTTGATTGGCACGGACAAGGAGTCGAGCTGTTTCCAGTATTTATCCGAGATCTTTATGCGGATTTCATCAATGCTGGTTTCCTTGTCGAAGGAGAGCCACGCGATAGCTTCACCACTGCCTGCCGGATAAGACGGCACCGTGTTCATCGCAACAGATTTCTGGATTTTCACGCCGCTGGAATATCCGGCTGTCTCAAAACGCAATGGCACGTCACTTTGATACGTAATATGAACAGATAGTGGTTCATTCGCATGTAATACCGACTCCGTCTTCGGATCAGTTTCGACAATTGTGGCGTGGACCGCTGTTTGTGCCGACACCGGCATCGCGGGCAAACCCAACACCATCGTGCTTGTTAGGAAAAGTCCTCGAAGTGTCTGCATAGACGCTCCTTGTGTGTCTTCATAACACTCGCCAATAGGTTGTGTTGGAAAGTATCACGCAGATGCCAGCCCAATGTCCGAAAGTAGCATTCGAAATAATTTGCCAGCTAGCGTGTTCAGTTCTCGATTTTGCACCACCTCCCGCTTGATCGGCAAGCGAAAGTGTAAGATCAAGAACTGACACCGATCTCCCTCCCCGCGAACGAAGCCAGGATTTCGACACCATTCTCAAGGTCTTCGGAGCGCTGGGACTAAAGTTGCATGCCGAAGCATCCCGCGGTCGGTCTCGCACATCAACATCGCGCCCAAGAAACAAGGCAACAAAACGCCGAGCGGCGTAGTATGCTTCGGATCCGCTGAGAGTGGAATTCGAATTCCCGCGAACTCGCATCCGACATCAAGATGTTTTAAGCCGGCAGAGAATCGCAAGTACCAAGTCAAGCAACGACCAAACAAACCCTCGTGATAAGCGAACCCTCGCGCGGACGAGCTCCATCCTCAATTAGTCAATATTCAGGCCTGACCCTCAATCTCTCTCACTTTCCGTCCGGCGCCGAGGCAAAAATTACCCGCGGGAATGAAAAAGAGAAAAAGGGGACAGGCCGCTTACAAGCCCGTCGCCTCAACGCTTCACCACGTTCAGTGAGTTGCGCTGGTAGTTGTTGCCCTAGAAACCTCGCAACCTCTTCGCACCATCAGCAAGAATGCTTTAAGGTCTATCGGCTTCGTCTAGACAATGGAGAATGTCCCCATTTTCTCTCTGGGCGGGATCATATATCCACGTCATCATCATCGGACTCATACTGAACGCCGCTGAGTTCACTTACATCTGTCTGCGGCAATGGAGTGAAATCAATTGTGGCGTTTGGATTGTAGAAAGTTACCCCAAGTTTTTTCATTGCAGCGAATCTCTCATCCTCATTCACATAATCGGATGTGCCTTTACTCGGCAACCATCCCTTGAGATTCCCTTCATAGCTTAATAGCCAATTGGCACCGTACAACTCTGATTTTCTTTTGCAGGAGGCCCATCTAGATAAGTCTAGCTTGCTACGTAGCAGACCTCGCTGTTCTGCATCCAAAGCCAACAATGCAGCCAAGGGATCATCTAGATCCGTAACTATCTTCACAGTGGTCACCCGTATAACGCACTTGAATTCAATTAGTGCCCAAAGTGCCCAAGCTACCTCACTGCTATGCCCAAGAGGTGCGTGATATCGGATTTGATTATTCAGCACATCGCTAAGTAGGGCAAGGTTAATGCTATAGTCTTTATCTTTGTACCGGAGGAATTGCTCAAGCGCAGGACGGGTAGTATTTGGTTCAACGTGCATACAATGAAGAACCAAGTTTTCAAATAGTTCCCAAATGTCCTCGCCAATAATTATGCTGTTTGTGCGCGCAATAGCATAGCTCAAAACTGATTCATCTGGATTCTCTTTCATCAGAACAAATGCCCTATCGAAAAACCTAACAAGATCAGATTCGCCTGCATTGCGGAAGTCGAAAGTCCTCAGCTCGTTTGCCCACGGTTTTTCCAATGGAAGAGGCAATTCATAGATTCTTGTCTTGACAGGGTTTAGCGCTAGCTCAAACTGCGTTAAGCCTTCCTGTAGTGTTGCCAGGGCCTTTTGGGCACCGGACATGGTATTAAAGCAGAGCTCGTAATCATCAACATGTCGGAAACCTTTCAGTTTTTTCACCTTCGTACTGAGCGTCTCGTCTACTGCTGCCAGGACTAATTCCGATAGGATGAATGACGTGTCTGGACCGATTGGTAGGCCCATAGTTTGATCGTCTTGGCATTTCCTGGCCCATTTGTCCAAAGCATCGCCATATAGGGCGTCCTTCTTTTTCTTGTTCCTATTCGCTTTGGCAATGAGTTTTCCATGAACTGCCCACGGAATCGAATGTGTATAGATGGAAGGATAGAAACGGGAAATGTCTGCCTTCAGTAAATATCTAGCACTGGCACGGCTAGTTGCGCGCAGAGAAGTAAATTTGTCCAAGTGTGAACTAATGACAGCCCTCCCATTCCCTCCTGGTTTAGTCGCCGTGACTCCTGCGAGAGTCGATCTTTTTAACTGTGACTCGATATCTTTCCAATTGTTCTTCACTTCAAGGCATAGGTTGTAATAAACAACAGGGTTGGGGATTCCGAGGGTACGTCGTAAAGTTCCTGGCCGAGCAAGATTGTACATTGTAAGTCGAGCACTAGGCGGCGTGCCAAAGTTACCAGGAAGGGATTGGGCGTGTTTAGTCATCACTTCAGCAAATTTCGCGGTTGTAAATGGCGGGGGTAATTCTTTTGGGAAATATCCCTTCTCTAATAGACTAGACACCGTTAGCATTCAACTCATGTCCTTAAAACTAAGAATGACTTGGAGGAGCTTGCTAGGCAGGGAATCCTATCTTCCTAAAGAATGCCTGATTCCGTTTTTGCGCATCGGCGATCAACTTGCTATAGGAAACCACTTCGCAGTATGCGCCGTAGTTTTCGTTGTAGCCAAAGAAGCCAAGGCCATCAGGTGTTGGCTTAAGGTTAAAGTTGCGCGCCCATTCCTTTAGCCTCGGGGTGAGGTCGCAAATTATATAGCAGTAAAAAGGCATGTTGTTTTGTATGGGGATGGGGCGGCCAGTGATGGACTTAGCCTTTCCCGCCCTTATTTCCTCTATGTACTTATAGACTTGGACAAAGGGATTTTCTTTTTCGGAATAGTCGTCACGTAATGGCCTCTTAAATTCAACTATCGTAATGGAGGTGAAGGGCAGTTCTGATGTTTCTGTGAATGCAATAGCTTTGTCAAAAATAAGAATGTCAGGTTCCTTCTTACTCTTATTTTCCAAAACACGTGATCTTTTAATCTGTTGGTCGGAATTCAAGCAAACATGGAATGCCAGTCTCTCATCAACTAACCACAAATTGTGATCTTCAAAGAGTACATCATCTGATGATTTGCCTTGGGGAAATATAATGCTGTGAATGCGCTCTTCAGGTTTGTACTTGCCACCAGCTTCCATAGACAGTTGCTTCTGCAGAAACTCAATGATTGCCTTTCGATGGATGACATAGCGCGCGAGATCTGAACGATTTATTTCCGTGGTCTTTTCAAGGAAGTCGTCGAAACGCCTCCGGAATGATTCAAACTCAACTTCTTGCGGGGGAGGTGAATCGAGTAATTTTCGGCCCTCTTCTCTTAGATCAACTTGAATTTTATGGTAAGCATCGTAAAGATGTCTGTCTATCTCATCATCAGTGGCTTCCGGATCGATCTCATGGATCGTTTTTTCTAGCCGATTCAGAATCGGCCTATACATAGCTCCTTCGCCCTGGATGAATCGTTGAACTTTCTCGCGTTTTCTTCCAGCTATTGGCGCTGTGTATGGGGAGAGAAATTCCTCGCAATGACGATGAATGCTTTCTCGTATATCAGCCAATGTAAATTCAGAGGCGTAGAGATTTGAGCCATCTTCGCAGAGACTGAATCCCGTACGATCAGCATTGACAGCATCATCAAGGACGACCGAGTTTACATAGGCTGCGTATACAAACTCATTGCCTTCTTCATCGGCGAGACGTCGGGCCATGTTGGGAATTCCAGTCAGCCGCTCTTTTGTAACCGCTCGATTATGAGCGCAAAGATAAAGGCGGTGTTCGCTAATATGATTCGAGTACAGCTTTACATGCACTACATCAAACGGGTTTCCTTGTATAAGTAGTTTCTTAACGTCGGATTGAACACCCATTGTACGATCATAGAAGTCGTCGAGCACCAGAGTCTCCTCAGTTGCTTGATCGTGAAGGATTATCGACGGACAGGATGGCCCTAGAAAGTAATCAAGAAATTCTTCAACAATGTGAGCTGCTATAGTTTCCAGCCTTTTGGGACACTGCCTGCGATATTTTTCCTTGAATCCGATTAAGGAGAGAGATGTCACAAGCGCTGCACCATCCGCATCAGTAATTGAGTGCTTTTCTATGCCTGATCCCTTTGCGCAGAAGGTAAATCGCCTCCGGCTCTTTTTCTCATCCTGTGCAAACACGCTGTTAATAGTTACTTCATCAAAGGCTGCGAGCCACATAAAGCAGCCTACACCTTTACCGCCACGACTTGCTTTGAATGTGGTGTCCGATGTGGTGAATGCTTCGAAATTTGCCTCATCAAATCCAACTCCATTATCCAAAACCACGAACCCAACAATATCTGCAAGGTGCTGGTCAGTTAGAGAAAAGAGCGCACTCTTGTCTCGAATAATCGTTACTTTGATTTCTTGACGCTTTTCTTTGGCATCCTCAATCGCCTGGATTGAATTGATGATGGCCTCGAAGAGTGGCAGAAGTGGCTTACTAGTGGGCAGTTGGACGTTTCGTACTCTACCTGCAACGTCAGTATTCATAAGGAATTCTCGCTTTGTGAGAAGATTGGGCAATATTCTACCTGGTTAGAGTCAGCCTGGTCCATCCCTGGTTGTGTACCAGTGGTATTTGATGGCGTGCAGAGGAAGGGAAATTCCTCAGGAACGTTAATGGAGACTTAACAGCCTTCTGGAAAGATCGCTTCGTTTATTCCGAGCAGGGTCAGGCCTAACAGCAGTCTGTCCCTGACCACACTCTTTAAATCGTGGGCAACGTGGCTCACTCGCAACTGCGGCCGTCGAGCGAGCACATTCCGATCATGCGCGCTCCGTGAGCAAGGGGTCAGCACGGGTGCCTTTCCTCCCTCACCCTCTACGAGCACGAAGGGCACATGGCCGCCCCTCCCCCATTCTTCCAAGTATACTCATTCTCTCTTCAGTGATGGGGGTTGATTGATCTTCCACTGCGCGTAACTTTCTCACCCGCCCACCTACTGGCACGCCGAGACGTGCCAGTAACCCGAGCGAGGGCTTCCGCGACCGCGCGTTGCGCGAGCACAGAAGATCATCAGCCCCCATCCCCTCCTTCTCTATTTCGTTTCCAAGGGTGGCCTGGTTGATCCTCGATTGCGCGCATCGAACGAGCACTTTCTGAATGTGCGCGTTCTGCGAGCAAGAAGGGCACCTGGCCGCTCCCTACTCTTCCGCCTCTTCTCTCGCCGACGGAATCCCGTAGCGTTTGCACTTTTCCCAGAGGGCTTTACGCGAGAGGCCGAGAATCTTCGCGCCGGTTGTGCGGCTGCCGTCCACTCGCTCCAATACCGACAGGATATAGTCCTTCTCGAACTGTTCCCTCGCCGTCGCCAGCGAGGTCAGAGGACGTTCCTCCCGTTTCTGTCCCGTCAGCCCTTCGCTACAGAATCCGCAAGATTCTTGTGCGGTCCCGCCCGTATAGGGACAGGACTGAAACCCGCACAGATCGGACGGCTGGACCGCTTCACGATCCTTCCCCAGCGCCACTGCGCGTTCCACCATGTTCTCCAGCTCCCGCACATTCCCAGGGAAGGAATACCGCATGAAGAGTTCGCGCGAGACGGAAGAAAACCCTTTCAATGTCTTATTCATCTTGCCGGAGCAGGTCTTCAAGATGTGGTCGGCAATAATCATGATGTCCTCCTGCCGTTGACGCAACGGTGGGATCACGATCTGCACGACATTGAGGCGATAAAACAGATCCTCTCGGAACCGCCCCTGAGAGACTTCTTTGCGTAGATCCTTCTGGGTGGCACAGACCAGCCGCACGTCGACATCGATCCTGTCGTTTCCTCCGACTCGCTCAAATTGCCTTTCCTGAAGCACCCGCAACAATTTCACTTGGACGATCGGCGAGATTTCTCCGATCTCATCGAGGAACAACGTGCCCCGATGGGCCAACTCGAATCGCCCTCGCCGCTGCCGTAGCGCCCCCGTGAAGGCCCCCTTCTCATGGCCGAAAAGTTCCGCTTCCAACAGGGTCTCCGGAAGCGCCGCGCAACTCACCTTGACCAAGGGCTGGAGGCTTCTGGTGCTATTTTGGTGGATGGCATTCGCCACCAGCTCCTTCCCGGTTCCGCTCTCTCCGAGAATCAGCACCGTCGAATCCGTTCCCGCCACCAGCTTGATCTTGTCGAGCACGGCCCGCATCTGGTTGTTTGCCCCAAGAATCCCGCCGAAACTGAACTTATCTTCCAAGACCGATTTGAGATCCTGGTTCTCCCGCCGCAAGAGTACGATTCGGCCCACCCGCTCGACGATCGACAGCAATTCGTCCATCTGGAATGGCTTGGTAATGTAGTCGAAGGCGCCGAGTTTCATCGCGCCGACCGCCGTTTCCACCGATCCATGGGCGGTAATCACCACGACCTCCGTGGGAGGCGACTGTTCTTTGGCCGCTGTGAGCACCGTCAGCCCATCCGCGCCAGGCAGCCGCAGATCGGTAATTACCAGATCGAACGGCCGTTGACGGATGGCGCCGATCCCTTCCGTCCCGGAGGCAGCTGCTTCGACGTCGTAACCGATCGCCTCCAACGCATCGACCATCGACAGCCGTATCAGCGGCTCGTCGTCGACGAGCAGGATCTTGAGCCCCTTCATGACACCTTCTCCGCCGGCGAACGATCGCGGGACACAGGCAGACAGAGCGTAAAGGTCGTCCCCTTGCCGACTTCGCTATCCACCAGGATCTTTCCTCCATGGCGCTCGACGATGCCCAGACTGACCGACAGGCCAAGACCGGTCCCTTCGCCTTCTCGCTTGGTCGTAAAGAAGGGGTCGAAGATTCTCGGCAGGACCGCCGGAGGAATGCCCGCTCCCGTGTCGCGGACTTCGATGAGACAGACTCCTTCGACCACGGACGTCTTGATCGACAAGACCCCTCCCTCTTGCATCGCCTGGACTGCATTCAATATCAGATTCATCAACACCTGCTCGATCATATGTCGATCGACCATGACATTCGGCAATCCCTGACCGAATCCCGTTTCCAACGCAATTCGGTTCGGAGCAAATAGATGCGTGGTCAAGACCAACACCCGATCGACGATATGATTGATCTCCGTCAGCGCAAACTCCGGCTCATGCTGCTGGGAAAAATCGAGGAGCTGCCGAACGATCTTTTGCACGCGCTGCACACCCTCTTCCATCGACCGCCGATATTCCTCTTGCCTGCTCGGCGATACCGTCCCCTTCCGTAAGTTGTAGAGGCAGTTCAAGATGCCCCCCAGGGGATTGTTGATCTCGTGAGCGACCCCGGCTGCCAGCCGTCCGACCGAGGCCAGCTTCTCCGAATTCCTGATCCGCTGCTCCAGTTTCTTAGTCTCGGTCATGTCCCGCGCGATGCCCAGCACACCTAGAATCGTTCCCTCGGCCCCATGCAGCGGAGAGACACTCACCATCACAGCCCTCGGCTCCCCTGTGCGGGTCACCACTTCAACCTCATAGACCTGCTTGGCGCCGATATCCAAGGTGTTCTTGAGCCGCTTCCCCCGATGACGCTTGGAGAGAAGGGCGAGGTACGGACGCCCGAGGAGATCGTCTTTCCTGTAGCCCCAGGCTTCGACCTTGCTGTTGACGTAGGTGAACCGTTGATCGGTATCGAGGGTGTAAATCACATCGTTGGCATTCTCAAGGAGATTTTCAAGATACTGTGTGGTCTGCGCAATTTCCCGTGTGCGCTCTCGCACCTTGTCCTCCAGCTCTTCCCGATAGGTCTCCAACTGCCGCTCAAGCCGCTTCCGGCCTGTAATGTCCCGCAACTGCACCATCACCATGAGTTGATCGGCTGCTCCGACCAGGATTAAATCCATTTCGGCCGGAGTTTCCAGTCCGCCTGCATGGCGCACCACGATCTCTTTCGTGGCCACTTTCTGCCGGTCCAACACGATGTCGTTCAGCCAGCCCCGCAACGAATCGTGATACCCGGGGAGGACCACTTCGAGCAGACTGCGGCCAACCACATCCACCTCTACATAACCCAGCGCCTGCTCTTCACGTTTATTGACCGCGAGGATCGTCCCGTCCTGGTTCACCATAAAGACCGAGTCCGCCACCAGGTCGAACAAGGACTTATACCGCGCCTGCGAGGCCTCAAGCTGTTGTGTCCGCTCCGATACAGCCTGTTCAAGTTTTGACGTGTATTCCTGCAGTTGCCGCTCAAGCCGGCGCCGCTCGGTCACATCCCGCACAAACGCGCGTGAGTGAACCAGCCCGCCCCGTTCTTTGTCGATCAGCGCCGTGGCGTGAATCTCCACGTCGATCGGCTGGCCGTCTTTGGCCAGAAACACCGTCTCCATCGTGCTGCGTCCCTGCGCCACCAATCGTTCCAAATACTGCAAGACAAGCGACTCCTGACCACGCGGCACGAGATCCCACAGCTTCATCGACATCATCTCGTCGTGGCTGTATTTCAATTTCTCGATTCCCGTCTTGTTCACATGGACGAATCGGCCGTTGCGATTCAATTGATAGATCATCTCCGGGGAATGTTCGATCAAATCGCGGTACTTTTCTTCCAATCGGCGCACATCCACCACGCGCTGTTCAACCTGCGCAAAAGACCGTTGAAGATTTTCCGCCATCTGGTTGAACGCGTCGGCAAGCCCTTCGATTTCATCTCCGGTCTTCAGCTCCAAGCGACGGTCCAATCGGCCCCCTCCGATTTCACGCACTCCGTCGTGTAACACTTGAATGGGACGCGCAATCCTCCGCGCGACGACCACCCCGGTCCCCCACAACACGGCGAGGACGAGTACTCCATAGAGCAGCACCTTGACCACGAGCTCGACCAGCGGCGCATAGGTCTCTTGGGGATCCTGCCGGACCACGGTGATCCACTGATGCCCTCCAAGACTCCCTGCGGCTAAACTTTCTCCGAATCGGACCGGGGCGAATCCGATCAACGCATCCTTGCTCCCATGCGTATCGTCGTCCGCGACCGTCCAGCCGGCTTTCAACCCATCGAGGGCCCGAATCAGTTCGGGCCTGAGAGTATGCTCTTCCGGGGACAGGACCGGACAGATCACCGGCACACCATCGGAGCTGAACAACATCGCATGGCCGGTCGCCCCAATGGTGGACTCGGCCACGGCGTGGAAAATCGTGTCTCGGCGCAACAGAATGGAGACGGCCCCGATCACCGTTCCTTTCCTATCGTCCAGAATGGGCGCCGCCACCACGGCCATATGGGTTCCAAACCCAGGCTCGAACGCAATCTCGCTCACGTAGCCCTTGAGACTCCCCCCCTTCACCACCGCTTGCCACCAGGGGGTTTTCCCGTAAAAATACTCCACTTGCGGAATAGAACTGATCACTAGCGCCCCTTGCTGATCGGTCACTAAGATTCCAACATAGTCTGATTTTCGGATATCGTGCCACCGGATGAGGTAATCGGTAGCGATGCGATTGATGAAGAGAGGAAACTCGCTTTGCTTATCCCGCTTACGCCACCGCTCCTGCCAATCCTTGATCATGCCCTGGATACGTTGCGCATCCTTGCCCTCGTATGTGCGGTTGGCCTCGGTAACGGCGGTGCGGAGGAAGGGGGCCGTGCCGAGTTGCTGCGCCTCGTTCATCCCACGGCTGACCTGCATCTCAATGCGGCGAGCGGCTTCCACGGCCACTTCCTTGAAGTTCGCGCCGGTGATTTCACGAAGCGCTCGTCGCTCTTCGATGTAGGTGATGGCAAGCAAAATGGTCAGGGGAAGAAGGCCGACCAGCACGATCGCCGTGATGATCTTGCGCTGGAGACTGTGCGACCGACTCCAGAGTGTCATGGCGGTGCCCCGAGCAGGATGCGACAACTCGTGAAGCGTGAAGCGTCGTTCGTATCCGGATTCGGACGCTTCACGCTTCACGAGCGACGATACTTTATAGCACCCTCCGCTAACCCCGCTGCAACATCTTTCCGGATGCTCCAGGCCAGAGTAACAGAAGCGGACTCGCGACAAAGACCGACGAATATGTTCCGAAGATGACGCCCCACAACAGAGCGAGAGAGAAGTCATGCAAGACTTCTCCGCCTGCCAGCGTCAGAGGAATCAACACCAACACGACGGTCAAACTGGTGACAATCGTGCGGCTCAAAACCTGGTTCACCGCATTGTTGATGATCGTCTCTTCGCTCTCTCGACGCCGCATCTTGAGATTTTCCCTGATACGGTCAAACACGACGACCGTATCCGTCATCGAATAACCTGCCAGCGTCAGCAGGGCCGTCACGACGAGCAGGGTTATCTCCTTATCCAGGATATAAAAAGCGCCCAATACCGCCAATACGTCATGAAACGTCGCCAGGGCCGCCGCGATGCCGAAGCGAAATTCGAACCTCGCCGCCACATACAGAACGATTCCGATGAAGGAAATGAAGATCGCAATGAGGGCATCCTCTTGAAGCTTCTTCCCGATAGTCGGCCCGATTTCCGTACTGGAATCGATCACGAACTGGTTCGAGGCAAACTCCTTTTTAAAGACCGCCACAACCCGATCAGCGACTTTTTCCTCGATGGTCGTCGAGGCCTTCAGGCGGATCAGCAGTTTGTTGTCCTGACCGAACTCTTGCAGCTCGGCATTGGCCAAGCCGTTCGCCTCCAGGACTTTCCTCGCTTCGTCGATCCGGATCGGTTGATCGAACTTCAGCTGCACCGCAGTCCCGCCCGCGAAATCGATACCGAGGTTTGCCGCGCCCCTGCCGATCTGGACAAGCGCCACAATTCCCAGCACCACCATGATGCCGGAAAACAGAAAGGCCCAGCGGCGCTTTCCCATGAAATCGATACTAGTTTTTCCAAGGATCTCTAACATGCCGGCTCCTTCGAACTAGATGCTTAACTGTCCCACTTTGTGTCGTTGATTCAAAAGGTCGAAGATAACTTTGGTGCCGATCAAGGCCGTAAATAAATTGATCCCGATCCCCAGACAGAGGGTCACGGCAAATCCTTTGATCGGCCCGGTCCCGAAGAGAAACAGCGCCACCCCTGTAATCAAGGTGGTCACGTGAGAATCGACAATCGTCAGCAACGCCTTGTCGTATCCTCCATCTATCGCCAAGCGAACGGCTTTCCCCAGCCGCAACTCCTCACGAATACGCTCGAAGATCAAGACGTTCGAGTCGACGCCCATCCCGATCGTCAACACGATCCCGGCGATTCCCGGCAGGGTCAGGGTGGCGTTCAGCGCGGAAAGGGCTCCCATCAAACACAAGAGATTCAGCACCAACGCAAAGTCCGCAATCACGCCGGACAACCGGTAATACACGATCATGAAGATCACGACCATGGCGCCGGCAAACAGCGTGGCCTGAATGCCTTTTTCGATCGAATCCTTTCCCAGCGACGGCCCGACCGTGAGGTCTTGAATGATCTTGAGTGGAGCAGGCAGGGCGCCGGCCCGGAGTACAATGGCCAAATCGTTGGCCTCTTGCATGGAAAACGACCCGGTGATCTGCGCGCGGCCTCCGGTAATACGGTCCTGAATCACCGGCGCCGAATAAATCGTGTTGTCGAGCACGACGGCCATTCGCTTCTTGATATTGTCGCCCGTAATCCGTTCGAATTCCCGTCCGCCCTTCCCGTCAAACGTGATCGAGACGTAGGGATCGTTGAACTGACCGATCGAGACCCGGGCATCGCTCAACACGTCGCCGGTCAGCATGACCCGCTTTTTCACGAGGTAGGGAATGCGATATTCGCGGCCCGACTCTTTGTCGACTCCCCGCTCAAAGAGGATCTCATCGCCGACCGGCAGCTTCCCCTCGGCCTGTTTCAACACATCCGCTTCTTTGTCTCTTGGAATACGGGCAGGCAAATCGAGCTTGGACAGATTGTCCTCATCGAGCATCTTAAATTCGAGCAACGCGGTCTCTTTGATCAGATCCCTGGCGCGCTTGGGTTCTTTGACCCCGGGCAGCTGCACGACGATCTGCTTCAACCCCTGCCGCTGCACGATCGGTTCTGCCACGCCGAACTGGTCGATGCGGTTCCTGATCGTTTCCAGCGCCTGGTTGATCGCGGAGTCCTTGATCCGCTTGCCCTCGGCCTCCCGAAGCTCCCACACCAGCTTGTTGGCAGATCCGGCCGATTCCGTCTCGCTGAAGATCGGATAGTCGTCGATCAACTTCTGGATCTGCGTCTTGAGTTCGCCGTTTTGGAATTGGAACGTGATCTGGGTCGGTCCCGTCCGTAGGACGGACTCCACGGGAATCTTCTTCTCGACCAACCCATCTTGCAGAGATGTAACCGATCGATCGACGGCAATTTCGACCGCGCGATCTTCGTCGACTTCCATGACGAGGTGTATCCCGCCTTGGAGATCCAAGCCTAGGGTAATGCCTTTGCTCGGCATGACCTTCTTCATCCAATCAGGCAATCCTTGGTAGAACGGCTGGTAGGATGGAACAAAGAAGATCACCGACAGCACTACCACCGACGCCAACAATAGTAACCGCCCACCCACTTTTTTCATGTCGTCTGTAACCCCTTTATCACGTGCGGACTACGAGCCCTTAATCCTTGTCCTTGTCTTTATCTTTCTCCTCGTCGTCACCGCCTCGCAATCGAGCGATCTGATCCCGTTGTATCCGAATCTTCGTGCTGTCGGCGATCTGCAATGTCACGGTATCCTTCCCGAGGTTCGATACGGTACCCCAGATACCGGACGCCGTCACCACCTTGTCGCCTTTCTTCAACGCCTCCAGCAAGGCTTTCTGCTGTTTCGAGCGTTTCTGCTGAGGCAAAATGACCAGAAAATAGAAAATGACAAAGATGAGCGCGAATGGAACGAGAGACAGGAGCGTACTGGCAGTCGATCCCCCACCTGCGCCGCTTCCACCGCCGAACAACTGAGCCATTACGACCGATTGCAAGAGCATGCGAACTCCTCTCTGACTAGACCGATAGGCCTACGTTTCACGTTTTACCCTTTATGTCTTACCACTAATCCCCCGGAGCAGACCGAAGCTCATCCACATCCGTAACTGAAACGTCCGGTGCAGCCTGGTCTCGGGATCGGTAAAACTCGTCGCGGAACGACCGTAACGTCCCCTGTGCAATCGCTGCCCGAATCCGGCCCATAAGATTTGCAAAGTACCAGAGGTTGTGGATGGTATTCAGTCTCGACGCCAACATCTCTTTCATTTGAAAGAGGTGATGCAAGTAGGCGCGTGAGTAGCGCGCGCAGACCTGACAGCCGCAGGCCGAATCGATCGGCTGCTCATCCCTGACATACCGCGCTTGCTTGATGACCACTCGCCCGAAACTGGTAAAGAGCGAACCGGTTCGCCCATGGCGCGAAGGCACCACACAGTCGAACAGGTCGATCCCCCGCATCACCCCTTCGATTAAATCCTCCGGCATCCCCACTCCCATGAGATACCGTGGTTTCGAAGCCGGCAATTCCGGCACCGTCACATCCAACATGGCATACATCTCTACCTTCGATTCTCCCACCGAGAGTCCGCCGACCGCATACCCCTCGAAGCCAAGCCCAACGAGGTCGCGCGCCGATGTCACCCTGAGATCGGCATCCAAACCGCCTTGGACAATCCCGAAGAGGGCTTGATCCGTCCGGCGCCGGCCAGCCTGACACCGTTGTGCCCAAAGAGTCGTCCGCCGCACCGCGTCACGCACGACCTCACTCTTAGCCGGCAAGGCAACACAGTGATCGAACGCCATAATGATGTCCGCCCCCAACGCTTCCTCGATTTCAATGGCCGTCTCCGGCGTGATGAAATGGGTGGACCCGTCGAGATGCGACTGAAAACTCACTCCTTCGTCCGTCACCTTGCATAGCTTCGCAAGGCTAAAAATCTGAAACCCGCCGCTATCCGTCAAGATAGCCCCCGGCCATCCGGTGAACCGATGCAGTCCACCCATCTCAGCCACAATCTTATGCCCAGGCCGCAGATAGAGGTGGTAGGCATTATTCAGCATGAGCCGAAAGCCGAGTTGTTCTAAGTCGATAGGGTCGATCCCCTTCACCGGCCCCAACGTGCCGACTGGCATAAAAGTCGGCGTGTCGATTTCTCCATGCGCGGTGATGAGTCTCCCCAACCGCGCGCTCGTCTCACGATCCTCCTGCTGAACTGAAAAAATCACAATCCCTCTTGATTGCTACATCTGCTCAGGCGCGGAAATCCCGAGCGCCTTGAGCCCATTCCTCAACACCTGCTGAACCCCACTCATGAGCGCCAACCTGGCCGCAGTCCGCTCCGGGGACAAGGCCTCTTTCTGCGGCTCATCGGTCGAGACTACCCCATCAGGCGCGGCCATCAGCAAATCCCGATCCGCAGCCGGAGGCAGAATCCTGTGCTTGTTATAAAATGTGTGCAGCAGCCCGGCCAACTGCTGAAGGTAATAGGTCATCCGGTGTGGCTCGTAGGCTGTCGCGCTGCCCTGCAAGACTGAGGGATAGGCAGAGAGTTTACGAATCAACCCCAATTCGTCCTGGTCCGTCAGTACCGCCAGATTCGTCTGACTCGGCAGGGGACAGGCGATACCTCGCGCAGTCGCGACACGCCAGAGGCTGGCGATCCTGGCATGGGCATACTGGACATAGTAGACCGGATTATCGGATGACCGTTGCTTGGCCAGTTCCAAATCGAAATCCAGATGCGAGTCGGAATCGCGCATTAAGAAAAAGAACTTGGCTGCATCGGCCCCGACTTCATCGATCACTTCCCGCATCGTAATAAATTCGCCGGCTCGCTTCGACATTTCCACTTTTTTCCCGCCGCGCAACAGATTCACCATCTGGACCAGCACAACTTGGAGTCGATCTTTCGGATGCCCATAGGCCTGCACGACCGCTTGCATGCGAGGGATATAGCCATGGTGATCCGCTCCCCAGACGTCGATCAGGAGATCGAATCCACGCTGCAACTTATCGCGGTGATAGGCAATATCGGATGCCAGGTAGGTATACTCGCCGTCCTGTTTCCGCACGACACGATCCTTCTCGTCACCGAACGCTGAGGACCGAAACCACCAGGCCCCTTCCTGCTCGAACAGAAACTGTTGCGACTGCAATTCATCCAAAACCCGTTGGACCGCGCCTGAGTTTACGAGCGAAGCCTCGCTGAACCAGGACTCGAACTCGATCCCGAAGGATTTCAGATCCTCTCGAATCAGGTTCAGCAACTCCTGATTGGCAAACGTTCGACAGCGCTCTTCGACTTCGACGGCAGGCCGTCCGGCCAGCTCAGGCCCGATCTGCTGCTTCACCCGTTCTGCCACGGCAGTAATGTAGGATCCGTGATAGCCCTCTGCCGGAAATTCGACCGGCCGGTTCGACAGCTGTTCATACCGTGCGTAAACGGAGGCCCCTAACAATTTCATCTGCCGGCCTGCATCGTTGATATAGTACTCACTCACCACGTCATACCCAACCGCCTTGAGCATGTTCGCCACCGCCTGCCCGACCGCCGCGCCACGCCCATGGCCCACATGCAACGGGCCGGTCGGATTGGCGCTGACATATTCCACTAACACTCGCTGATGCTTCCCTAGGTCGGCACGTCCGTAACCTGCTCCTTCCGCCTCAATTTCTCTGAGCACTTCTTGCCAGATCGCCGGCTTGACCGTGAGATTGAGAAACCCAGGCCGGACAATCTCGACTCGGTCGAAGAGCTGCTCGCGCTGGGTAAGATTATCGATGATAATTTGGGCAATATCGTGGGGGGCTCGTTGTTCGGACGCTGCGAGCGACATGGCAACCGTCGAAGCTAAGTCTCCCCATTCAGGCCGTTTGGGAGAATCCAGACTCACCAGCGGCCAAGCTTCCGTCTTCAGTTGGCCTTTCTGTTTTGCCCCATTCAGCGCTCCGATCAACGCGTTGATAACCTTTTCCTGAACGACCCCGCTGGACAAGAAAATAACTCCTAAGTCCTTACCAATGAAAGGGAAAATGAACTGGCCACTTTAGCATACGGGATAGTCAGTGACAAGGCTGACGGATGGGATTCTCTTGGGAGCTTGCCCCGCTTTGAGATGTGCCAAACAGCATGTCACAAGACCATCCTGCTGTATCGTGAGACAAGGTTTTTCCTCACATCGGCTGACCTCTTCCCATGAACGGCAGAAGCAGGGTGCGCCCTGAATCACCGAAACATTGGCGCCACAAGGAGCCCAACGAACGGGATCAGTCGGCCCAAAGAGGGCAACCATCCGAACTCCCATGAGTCCAGCCAGATGTGTGATTCCAGAATCCTGCCCGACATAGAGGTCTGCCTGGGCCAGTATCCCGGCAACGGTATGAAGATCGAGTCCCTTCAGGAGGATCGGGGATTCTCTGCATGACCGGAGGAGACGTTCGACCGGCTTTCGGTCTGCCGGCCCTTCTAGAACAACTGGAGTCACCCCGGCCCCTTGCATTGCGTCAATAGCAGCCGCAAGCACCTCCGGCGCCACACATTTATGGGGGCTCCCGCTCCCAGGATGAATGACGGCAAGAGGCTGTCCAATTGGGATCCCTGTTGCATCAAGTGAGGCCTGTCCAAGATGGAGGAACGATTCAGGGACTGCCAGGCGAATGGCTTCTATATCTCCAAACGGTGTTTCATTGATTGTTTCGAGAAACCGGTCGCGTTGGTGTATCGCACCGATCTCCATCGAGAACGGAGACCTGACAATCGCCTTCCGGGCGCCGACTGCTTTGAGTGTCTCATTCAACTTGCCATCGAGATCTTCCATCCAAGCGATGGCAAGGTCGCAGCTCTCTAACCATATCCGGACCTGACCTGTAACCATATCCGGGCCGGCAAATAACTCAGCGCCGTGGCGTCCCTGCACAGAGACCCAGGCATCGACGATACCGCACTCGAAGAGGAGGCTTGCGACCCGATCCTCGGCGCAGAGAGCCATCAAGTGATTGGGAAAGCCCGTCCGCAGCCGAACCATTGCCGGGACTGCCAAGAGCACATCGCCCAGGCTGCCTGGATGGATCATCACGATCGTCCGGTTCACGATGGGCATTATGGTTTCCCTGACGGAGGGGTCCGAGCCAGAAGAGATCTTGCCGCCTCAAGGTCCGCCAGTGTATTCACGTTACAAAAAGAACGTCCTGACGGATCGACGGAGGACAGATCCCTCTCGGTGACATACTCCACCCGAAGCGACGGTTGCGACACCACCTCTTGGATCTTGAGTTGCCGTGCCTGAATCATCTGTTCCAAAGCCGGTAAACACCGTTTTCCATATACAGCATGCATCGGGTGTAATCTGCCGTCGAGTTTTGCCATCACAATATCCCCGACTGCGCCCCGACGAATGAACTGAGCGATGACTGCCTGATTGAGAAACGGCATGTCGCAGGCGACAACGAAAATACAAGGCGTCGTTGCCTGCGTGAGTCCCGTATACAGGCCTCCGAGACTGCCACAATCTGGCACCAGATCCTGTACCACCCTGGCATCGACGTGGAGGGGAGGGCTATCTTGCGCAATCACAACGAGGACATCCTGAAACATTGAGCGAAGCACCGCCAGCCCTCGTTCCAGGAGCGTCTGTTCCCCCAGAACGAGAAACCGTTTATCTTCGCCCATTCTTCGGCTTTTTCCTCCGGCAAGCAGCACGCCGGTCACTCCGGTCTCCATTATCTATCCTTGCTTCAGTGGGCCAAAAAGAAAGAGGGGGTGGGTCACCCCACCCCCTCTCCAGATGATTCAGAGTCTCTTCGCTACAATAGCTTTAGGCCTTCTTTGCCTTCCGCTTGTTCGCTCGTCTGGTTAGAATCCAGCCTTCCAGAAGTACGACACCAAACGCAATCACAACAGGATAGATATAGGCTTCTTTTGGTGTCGGAGGCTCCAGGAACGTATAGTAGAAGGCCGAGACGGCCATCTTCCGCCCTGCGTCGCCATTGTGTCCGTCCCACGCAAAGAACACGGTAGGAATGTATTGCCCCATTTCGAAGAAGGTATCTTCGTCGTAATCCTGATCCTTCTTGTTGCCCATGGGCCGCTGAATGATCACCGTCCAACGGCCGTTCTTCCACTCAGAAAACAGTAATTTGCTGCTCTCTTCGTAGTTATCACGCTCTTCAAAGTCCTTATCCCATCCGGTGCCCTTGAAGGCCCGGAGCGATCCATCTGCTTCCCATTTCATAATGTCGACGGGGAACTGTTCGTTGCTGCCGAACAGATACCGCGGCTTAATGGGCGCAGGAAGATCCTTCCACTTCACGGCAGTCTCCATGGCGACCGCATCGTTATAGACTGTGTAGTTATTCTGATGCATGGCAATGGAGCCCTCTTCACCGGTCTTTGGATCCTGCTCCTTGACATCGATATTGACGGAGGTCGGAGGCCAGGGCAACTTTCCTTCTGCCACGCTCTTTGTTCGATCATCCCACTGGAACATGAACGCGATGTGCGTTTCGTTGTAAACCGACTTCATCCAGATATCGTCGATCCGATTCACGAAGTTTCTGGGCTTATGGGTGATCTGACCACCCATTGCAATAATCCGCCTGGCCCTCTTGGTCCACATTTCATTCTCAGGATCTGCCGAGATTTCTCCCTCTACCACTCCTGAGGACAAGACAAAGTTGACCTTTGGCTTATCGGACAAAGGATCGATCGAGAGCGGCGTCCCATCTGCTTCACGCTCACAGAGTGAGTTCACAAAGTTGGCGATGTGCCAACGTTCTTCAACAGTGCTATTGTCTGCAAACGAGGGCATCGGAGTGCCGTTCACCCCTGTTGAAAATGTCCTGAAGATGTTTTTGACATTATAGGGATCTTGCCTGCTGCCTCTAAAGTTCCAGCATTTGTGCCAATTGGCCGGCTGTATTGAAAAACCCCAGTCGTCTTTGAGATTGAATGCGTTGCCGTCACCGCGGCCTTCAACACCATGACATTCGATACACTTCTTCTCGACAATGAGTTCCGCGCCTTTTTTCAGACTCTCCTCTGAGGCAGGAATCGGCTTCAGATCGTTCAACTGCAAAATAGTCTGGCTCTCCGACTGTTTATCCGTAAACTTCCGATCCTTCACGAGCTGGGTCGTCACAAATGACAGTACTTGAAGCCGTTGTTCTTCCGTCAGAATACCTTCCCAGGATGGCATGGCAGAACCTGGAAGACCGTGCGTGACAGTCTCAAACAGATCGTTTTGGCCTGGGACAGGTTTCTTCGCATCGAACAACGGCAACTCGCCGCTGGCCGTGTGCCGGATTTTAAAGGTGCCCTGGTTGAAATTGCGTGGGCGAGGCCAGAGCCGATCGGCGCCTGGTCCATCTCCTGCTCCATCAACGCCGTGACACCAGACACATTTTGTGAAATAGACCCGCTTTCCCGCTTCGATCATATCAGCCGAAGGCTCAGGCGCTAAATCGCCCTTTTTGAAGCCGGCAGGAAGGGCAGCATCTGCCGCAAAGGCCATTCCCCCGCTGATTCCGGAGACTAGAATGATTCCGAAAGCAGTCGTGAGGAACTTCCCCGCTTTCAGACTTATCAAATTCTTCATCGCTTCCCTCATGTCATCAAACCAGGTTGGCTATAAACTCGATAAACTCTAATCCCAAGTTCTCGGGTAATATCCTGTGTGCCAATACTCAAACAGAATGACTTTCCAGATTTCATCCACCGTCAGGTGCTGTTCCCAGGGCGGCATCACAGAAGCCCAGGGGAACCCTTCGTTCGGCAACCCGATTCCCCCCTTGGACACGCGCCAGAAGATGAACGTTTCTTGTAGCTGTGCGATTGTCCCTGGATCTGTGAAGTTTGCCGGTATGGGATTAAACGCAAAGGCATGGAGGCCCCGTCCGTTCAAGTTGTCTCCATGGCAGAAGTGACAGTTCTGATAGAAAATCTCTCCGCCTTCACGCACATACTTGAGATACCCCTGCGCATCCTTATCCCATGGATTGGACGTGGGCTTCATCAAACGACCCATGCCCTGTTCTACGATATTTGAGTTGCTATACTCCTGATCGTATTTGCCTTCTGGATTGACGCGATAGGGATTCTGCGACGTTTGAAGGGTATAGGTCTTCCCATGCACCTTGGTACTCGCCGGCGGGGCCGGATGCACCGTCCGCAACTCAATGGGCTCCTCGGATTTTGGAACCATGGCGTTATATGAAAATCCGCCGATCAAGATTGGAATAATCACTAGATAGGCAATACGCAAAAACTTGGTACCACCGGTTTTGGCATCCAAGACGTTCATGATCGGCTGTTTGAACTTATTCCAGTCTTCTTCGTTCGCAGATACCCACATGAAAATCGCCACCAGGGAGATCGTCCCATACATGGCGCGAACGCTAAACGGAATGGGCGGATACACGCGGAATTTCAGATAGATGAGAAGGAAGGCCCAGAAAAGAATCCCCTGCCAAAACCGTGGGAATGCCATTCCCATGGCACTCATCATATAGCTGATGCCTGTAAAGCCCGCAACAAACAGGGTGAGCTCCGCGATCACTTGGACCGGCATGTACCCTTCGATCAGGCGCACGGTATTTGATGGAACGATGCCTACAGTCATTCCAGCAAGCAGAAGTATTCCAGCTGCTCCAATGATTGCTGCCACTGACATTAATGCTTTCATCGGTGAACTCCGTTTACTCGATAAAAGAGAGAGATTGCCAAATTCACGAAATCTTCGGTGGCGGTGACCCGGTTTTCACCTGCGACAAATAGTCCACGATCTTTTTGATCGCCCCCGCGCTCAACTTCTGTCCAAATATTTTCGGCATCGTATTGTCAGGGAACGGTTTCACCACATAGACGCTTGGCGAAACAATCGACTCCATGATGTAGTCCGGAACAGTCCTTGCCGATCCCTTGTAATCTTTATCCTTCATACGAAGCAAGGCGTTCGTACCCTCTTCCAGCACGGGACCAATCGTTCCCTTTGCTCCTGAAATTCCCGGTATGGTATGACAGGCCACGCACTGAGCCTTTTGAAAAATCACATCTACCGTCTCCGTTCCATCCGCCATCAAGTCGCCGCCCCCACCTGCAGGCTTATCTTCCTGTTTTTTGGGCCGGTCTGCTTCGGGGACAAACTTCTCATATGACTTGACGATCTCTTCGTAAGACGGAGCATCAATCCCTTCGCGAAGATACAGCCAAGTGTCGACAGCAGCTAATTCCTCCAAGCTCAACGAGATCGGTGGCTTGTGAATGGCAGGCATCGGGCTTTCTTTGTCGTTTGTGCCCTTTACTCCATAACCTGCAACGACGTAACAACTCGGACAGGCATGCGACTCAGCAATATATTCTTGACCATTTTCAGCAGTCCCAGCGCCAGGGAATGCTTCTTTTTGGGCATAGTCTCTGCCCGCTGCCTTCCCCTTGCTATACTTGGGATCCTCTAACCGCTCCTTCCCCGCCCTCGCTGGAAGGCCAACCAAGTTAGGAGCACGTTCACCCAACATCCCTGCGTGGAATGCGTGACAAAGCGGACATTGACCTTTTCCGACTGCGCCCTGCTCTTTGTTTTTTCCAATTCCACCGAATATGATCTTCTCACCTTCATCGGCAAGTTGTTGAGAAGACATAGACTGAAAATCCAGCTTCACTTCAGCGGGAGGAAAGCCACCCTCTACCTGTGGAAGCCAGTTTCCATACCCTGATAGTCCTGCTGCAACCAGGAACATAAAGCCACCGATTTTCAGCAGAGCTGCCTGACTAGGGAAATAGACTCCCATCATGAAGCAGGTTGCTGTAATGAGCACTAAGGAGACCGGAAGCATTCGATTCGCTTCGTAGAAGCTCCCCTTATAGTGCGCAATGGCGACCATCAGCAAAAATGCGCCGATTGTCCCGATAAAGACCTTGAACACCCCACTCTTCTTGGCAGCACCATCCTTAGCCGACACCAAGGAATACACAAAGAGACTAGCCAGAAGCGCAAATAGCGGCCAACCTATCGTGAGAGCTTCCTTTACTAATTCGCCCACGGATGTACCCTCCTGAGGTTCGGGTAGGAGGGAGGCTATTGTTTCAAGCCCCCACTCCCCCAACCAAGATCCTAAAGATGATTAGTGACCCCCAGCCGGCTGCGGAGCAGCACCAGGAACTCCTGCCTTCGCTTCAACAGGCGCTTTCTTCAACCCGAGGCTTCCCAGCCAGAAGACGAATAGGATACTGACCCAGAAGAACAACACGTTGAATGAAATCATATTCGCAGCAAAACCCACCGTATGCGTATAGGCCCAGGGCGAGTTATCACGCATGATTTCATTGACATGCCAGAATAGTCGGACCGATGAGCGTATGTACCCCATCAGACCCATCATCCAGGTAAAGGCCGTGGCAAGCATGATCAACGCATATTGAGATCGAACGGATATCTTGCCCCACTCAATAGCCCCCATCTGTTTAGCGCCCTTCATCATGGCGGTGTTCAGCGCAAACATGAAGAAGAGACAGGATAGCGTGGTAGCGACTTGAGGCACTGACAGACCGACCCGCACGTTTGCCGGGATGTAATACCCGTAGATGGCCAGCCATATGATGTTTACATACGCGCATCCGAAGAAGACGCCCATAAAGATATTGCCGAACTTCGACCATGATACAGTCGAGACTTTATTGCCCCGCATGTACCAGACGAAGCTCAGAATAGTGGTGGTAATAATGACGTTAATTCCACCATTCTTGGCCGACATAACCCCGTAGTTTCCTAAGACCGGGTGCTGTTGCCCTCCCATGGCCTTGAGCTCAGCCGGAGTCATGACGATCGTGTGGGGAGTAATGAACACCAGATAACCGCAGCAGAGAACGAAAACGAGATATTTAATATATCGTTGGTATTTTTCCGCACCGCGCATCCGGCCAAGCGCCTGCCAGAGATAATAGTTCGTACTCAAGAAAAGGATGCCGATCATGGTGGCTTGAATAATGAAAAGCCAAGCCAGCAGACCGCCCATGAGCGTGATGCCCATCTGCTGACGATATGCATACACCTCGCGCATCAGCCAGTACCCGGCAAACGGCAAGGGAATTAAGAACGCCACGCCGAGCGCCATGGCGATGTATCCCATCCAGTCATAATGCGCCCGATCCTCATCGGTCTTGGAAGCCAAGAACTTGTACGCCGCGTAGGCTGCCACGACACCGCCACCGAATGCCATATTGCCCAAAATGCGATGCACGTTGAGTGGATTCCAGAGCGCGGTATGGATGACATGCCATATGTTCCCAAGATACCGGCCCTGTTCATCGACACCGGCCGGGGACATCATGAAGCCGATCCAGGAATTGGCGAGGAACATGAGCAGGGTTCCGATCACGTTCAGGATGACGGACATGCTCAAATGAATCCACTTGAGGAACCCCTCCTTCATCTTGTCCCAGCCGTAGTAGTAGATGTAGAGGGTTCCGCTCTCCGCCACAAACATCAGGGCATAGATATGCATAACAGGGCGGAAGATGCCGGATAAGTAGCCAAAGAATGCCGGATAGAGCGTCAGGAAGGTAAAGATCAGGATACCGCCAAGAATGGCGGTCAAGGAATAGGCCGTCAAGCTGATCTTGATAAAGTCGTAGGCGAGCTGATCGTATCGCTTCGCCATCGCCTTATCCTTTGTCACGACCCCCATAAACTCGATCACCATACAGAAGATCGGCACTGCGAGGACGAAACTTCCGTAATAGAGGTGCTGTTGATTGGCAAACCAGAGCAACACACGGCTCTCAAAGTTATACCGAGGATAATCTCTCGGCCCATCGACAGTCTTCGGGGCAGGAGCGCCGACAACGATACCCTCTGTCTTATAATAGACATCTCGCCCCTTCTCGACTTTCGCCTCGCCATCCTTCTTCACCGCATCGGCGCCATCTGCGCCCATAGCGAGTGACGGAAGCGATACGGCGATGGGGAGCAGGAGAAGGCCAATCATCGCGCAAAGCGCCATGATTGAAAACAACTTCTTCCCGGCTACACGTCCCATGAAATACCTCCTTGATGCATTCTGAAAAATGTCACGCTCTAATTACGCCAGCTCAGTCGGACTCGAAGCAGCAGAGCTCTCCGGCATTACTTTCGGAACAGGTACCAGAAGTCCAGCCCCTGCGAATCCATCAGGAAATGATCGACTGCCAAAAAATAGGTAATGCAAACTGCCAAGGACACCACCACGTAAACGATTGTCATGCCCATCGCACTCCCTCCCTAGACCTTGCGGACATTCAAGAAAATCTTGCGCGGCAGCGGCCCCGCTCAGCAGGGGCACTGAATACCGGCGAACCAATAAAAAAACCACAGACCCACGGCACAGGTAATGTAGAAAATCATCTTGCCGATTCTAACTTTTATTTCGCTATCCGGCGCTGCCGTGGCCATTGTAACTCCTTCTCTCCTGATACAATATTTCCCGAATCAGCTCAGCGACTTTCTTGACACACAGATACTCGTATGTTATTCAAAATTCCTCGCTGCGCATGAAAAATCAGAGGAATTTCGATGAAAAAAAAATCAAAAGTGTTCGACATTATAGTTTTGGCCGGAATGGTTGTCAATATACTTTTGGCCGTGTTTCTTCTTCTCTACTACTTTGATTTCTTGTAGCTTTCACAGGGGCAACCCCCTCAGTTTTTTTCTGACTTTTCTCCGGAAACTGCGCAGCGAAACCCTATGGTTTCATCGCGAAAATCCTGCACCATCTTGCTCCGGCTGGTGATGCGAATATCCGCTCCTGTGGTCGCGTAACCTCCCCCGCGAAGCACCCGAAATACCCCGTGCTCCGGGCTCGGAGGATTCTCTTCCGGAGCCTCTTCGAAGTATCGCTCCCCGTACCAGTCGTCAACCCACTCCATCACATTGCCAGCCCCGTCCATGACACCATAGGGACTCTTGTCCGTCTGGACCGTCCCAACGATTGCGGAGACCTCATGACCATCCTGCACCCTGGCCCAATTCGCTCCGTTGGGCTGCTCTATATTCCCCCAAGGCCAGAGGCGTCCATCGGATCCTCGCATGGCTTTCTCCCACTCCGCCTCTGTCGGAAGCCGTTTCCCTTTCCAACTGCAATAGGCCTCTGCATCCTCCCATGACACGTAGACCACAGGCTGATTGATACTCAGCATCTTACTCATGTTCTTCGCATACCGAGCGGGAGGACCGGACTTCCTATGTCCGGTCGCATTGACGAATTGCTGGTATTGATGGTTGGTCACTTCATAGCGATCGATCGCAAAAGCGCTCAATAACAGCGTACGTTGTGGCCGCTCGTCGAACCCACCATGGTCCGTCCCGCGGATGAAGGGCCCTGCCGGAATTGAAACCATTTCCTCCTTGATCGGCTCTTCATGTGCAGCCTGAGAGGGATCGATCATCTCTGCTGGAGGGGTATTTGTGGAATCGGTGGAAGACGATTCAAACGGAGTCAGCGGAGAGCCACGGAGGATCCCCATGATGGGAATCGCAGCAAATGCAAGGATGGCCATAAGAAACAGCACCTTGAATTTGGTTTCAAGCATGTCGTTTACGGAGCCGCAGGGCTATCGTTCGCCTCCACATCATCGCTCGCACAGCGGAACCCGATCGTAATATCCGTCCGCCAGGCCTTTGCGGCAAATCGTTTGGAGAGTCTCGCGTTATGCTCGGTCTCTCGCCACGACCCTCCGCGCACAACCTTTAAATCCGCGCGCTCAGGCCCCTTCGGATCACGATAGGGAGATTTCTCATAATAATGCTCATCGTACGAGTCTGCCACCCATTCCGCAACGTTGCCTGTCATGTCATAGGCTCCATAGGGGCTTCGGCCCGCTTCGAACGATCCGGGAGGAGCGAGATACTTATAGCCATCTTCACTCCCATCCAGATTAGCGTTGGCGCGACCGTTCCTCAGAATGTCGCCCCAGGCATACTTCCGCTTTCCCTCGCCACGACCGGCCTTTTCCCATTCCGCTTCGGTGGGAAGACGCTTCCCCGCCCATTTGCAATAGGCTGCAGCTTCATCCCATGACATGCTCATTGCCGCAAATTCCGGCTGCAACAGTTTCGATTGATCGTCTTCGAACACTTCGATCTTGGGCAGTGGCCGCTTGGCCATTTTGGCAAACCGGGCATATTCCGATTGCGACACTTCTTTTTGATCGAGGAAAAATGCTTTGAGATACACTTGCCGCTCCGGTACTTCGTCCGGATCGCCGTCCTTGCTGCCCATGATGAAGGGGCCTTCAGGAATCTGCACCATTTCTCGCCCTTCATCGCCTATTTTGGTTTTATACATCGAGAAATCCTGCGAGGGCGCGCTGCTGGGCACAGGGCGAGCTTCAGTTTTGATCGTCGAGACCAGCGCTTTCATCTGTTTCGACTTGTAGGACTCATAGACTAGCAAGCTAATCATCAGGGCGAACACCCCAAAGACAAACACGATCGAGCCAATGAGCACTCCCTTATTTTCCATCGCCCCTCATATTCCTTCGCAGAATGCTGAAAAGTTCCACCAACAGCGCCTTGTGTCTATACCGGGGGGACACGCTATATGCGCGGCGCCACGGGATCGGCCTGCTCGGATGCTGCCTTCTTCTTTGCCGCTCGCATATCCAACAACATTGAAATCTGTACGCCGAGAAATCCACCCATGGCAGCGCCGGCCCCCGCGCCCACAGAAATTCTCTCCGTACCGCCGATAAACCAGGCAAGCGCTCCACCCAACAGGGTTCCAACCAGAATACTCGCCAGAAACCGCCGCCCACCCATAAACCCGATGACCCCGCCGAGCAGCAATCCTGTCCCGCTCGCCAGCGGCATAATGCCGCCCCCCATAATGACCCCAATCAGCGTTCCAACCGTTCCCATCACAGCCACGCCGAAGAGGATATCCATCCCTTTTTTTAAGGGCGAGGCTTGTTCTGTACCGGACTTGGCCATGCTGACAACGGCCCTTTTCTCTAGCGGATACCCGAAACGCGTAAAGCATATCTCGTGAAGCGTCGTTTGTTTCCAGACTCGGACGCTTCACGCTTCACGTATAACGCGTGCAACCCGCTACCGCCCCGCGGTTGCCACCATCGAACCGACGTCGATTTCCACGCCGGAAGCGGCAATGATTGAAATACCCCAGGCTTTGGCGGCCGGTTCGTGTTTGTGAATCCGTTTGAAATCTTCGTAGACGTTCACACGTTCTTCAAACCATTGCCCGACAGCTTTCGTGCCGCTTTGCACCACGATCTCCGAGCCGCTAAACATGCCGCCTTCGGTCAGCGTGCCCTCAGGCTTCGCGGCGCTCCAGACATATTTCGTAAAGACAGGAATAAACATCAGGTCGGTATCCAGCGACGCATAGATCGCGGCAATCGGCTCAGTATCCGCCGAAGCCTTTTGCAGTCTCCATCGCCAAGTCAGGATGGGGAAGGCCTTGGGATCCCAATCGATTTTCTTTTTCTTGATCCTCTGTCCCGCATCCTTCACCGTAAGAAAACTCACGCCATTCTCCGTCTGAATCTTGTAGGCATCCCGCCCCTTGGACTGGCTCCGTTGATTTTCATGCTCCCAATTCAATGGGAATCCTTCCGCGTCTTTGCCTTGAAAATCCTCCAGGACCAAGGTTTGGCTTTGGGCCGTCGTCCCGCCAACCATCAAAAGGCCTCCGCAGACCATGAGCCCGACCGCGAGATATCGCCGGATCATTCTCCCTCGCTTCATACCCACTACCCCCTTCGATTTTTACACCTTACCCTCAACCGTAGCCTGCGTCTTACGCCTCTTGCGACGACGATGGCGGCACCAGTACCCTCGCGTTTTCCTTAGCCACCTCTTCTCCTATCGCAGAGGACTGATCGCGCTGACACATCCAGAAGAGGGCGAGCACTGCAGCCCAAAACACCATCATATTGAGTGTCACCATCTTCGCAGCAAAAGCAAAATCCGGCGTAAAGGCCCAAGGAGAAACATCGGCCATCAACTCACTCACATGCCAAGCCAACCGTCCGGATGAACGGATATAGCCCATGAGACCCATCACCCATGTGAAGGCCGCAGCCAACCCGAAAAGACCAGCCATTCCTCTGAATGAGATCTTCCCCCATTGAATGGGTCCATGGAGGACGGAACCCTTGAGCATCATGCGATTGACGATCACCCCGATCACAAGCACCGTCAAGGTGGTGGCGGCCTGCGGCGTCGACAGTCCGACACGGAGCTTTGCCGGCAGATAATACCCATACACTGAGAGCCAGATAATATTGAGTCCTCCCAAAAGGAACAGCGCGCCGAGAAGGATGTTCCCTTTTTTGACCCAATGCACAACCATCGTTCGATTGGCGCGGCGGTAGTATAGGAAGCTCATGACGGTCACGAGAATCATGATGTTGACCGCGCCGTTTTTTGCCGACATCACTCCATAGTTACCGACCACTGGATGCGATGCCCCGCCCATCGCCTTCACCTCACCGGCCGACATCCAGACCGTGTGCGGTGTCAGCCAGATAAACAGCGCCACCATGAATACCGAGAGCAGCGCTTGGTAATAGGGCTGATATCGCTCTCCTCCTTGAATGCGGGCCATACTCTGCCAGAGGTAGAAATTCACTCCGAGGAAGAGGACCCCGATCAAGATGGCCTGCACGACGAAGAGCCAGGTGAGTAAACCGCCCATCATGGTGACACCCATGCTCTGGCTGAAGGAGTAGACCGATCGCATCAACCAGTAGCCGGCAAAGGGCATTGGCAATAATGCGATCACTGTGACGAATAAGAAAATATGTCCAACCCAGTCGAAATAGGCGCTCTCTTTTTCTGACTTGCTCGTAAAGAATCGATAGCAGGCATAGGCCATTACGACGGCGCCGCCAGACATGATGTTTGCGAGGAAGCGATGGACGTTCAAGGGGTTCCAGAGAGCCGAATGGAGCAAATGCCATCCGTTTCCCAAAAATCTTCCTTGGGCATCGACACCCGCGGGCGCCATCATGAAGGCAGACCAGGCGTTTGCCAAGAACAGGAGCGCTGTCCCAAACAGATTCGACAAGAGGCCGATCGATGCATGGGCCCACTTCGAAGCCGGCGTAATCAGCCTGTTCCAACTATAGTAATAGGTAATGAGCAGCAGCGATTCTCCGAGAAAGACGAATGCGTAGACCGGCATAAAGGTTTTGAACGTCCCGCCCATGTACCTCATGAAGCTGGGATAGAAATAGAGAAAGATGCTCAGCATGATGCTCCCGACCACGGCGGTCACGGACAGGGCAAGGAGCGCGACTTTTGCCAAGTCCCGGGCAAGACCGTCGAAGCGGAGCGCGAGCGCAACGTTTTTACTGCTGAGCCCCAGAAATTCCAGCAAAACACAAAAAATCGGCAACGCGAGGACAAAACCTCCGAAGTAGGTGTGGAGCTGGGTGATAAACCACACGATCAATCGGCTGTCGAGCGTTCCAACACGTGAGTAGACCGTGTTCTCGGGAGAGGGAGCCGGCGGTCCTTCGGGGGTGCCCGGTGTCTTAAAATAGAGATCGGCTGTCTCCTCGGCAAACGATTGGCTCTGCATACCCCAGGCAATCCCCAAGGCTCCGAGCACAACCATCAGCAGGACAAAATACCCAACCGCTCTGGACACTATTTCCCTCATGGCCATATTCTCTCAGCAGACTCCCCTTGTCGTTCGTGAAGCGTGAAGCGTGAAGCGTCAGAGGCCGTACACGAACAACACTTCACGAGATACGCTTCACGAGTTTCAAGCATTTCGCTAAACCTTTGAGCCGGAACCAGCCTGCACCGAAACACCTGCACTCGTCGATTTACCAAGAATCCCCATGACAAATGGACATCGGAGCAAGGCACTCGACATCGTCTGTCCCTGTTGCTCTTCTACTTGCCGACGAAACCCGAGATAGTAACAATAGAGCGCCATCATACCTGTTACGAGCGCGCCACCGGCCATGGCATAAGCCGTGGGCATTCCGGGTTGTTTTAAGAGGAAAATTACACACCCAGTCGCCACGAGATAATAGGTCGCGGCAAAGGAAAGCCCCGGCCACCACCAATACTTGAGGAGTTCTCCCGCCTTAGTCTGCAACAACCCTTGCGTCCATGACTTTTTGGGGCGAAGCCCGCCGAAATAGGCGCAGAGGGCGACCCCTCCCCCCAACACCGCCACAGAAGACAACTGAACCAGGGCCGATATCTGACTCGCCTCGATGAAGTGCCCCAGCGACGCACCCAATGCGCCGACGATAAGGCCGACTCCGACCCAAGGACCGAATGCCATCGCATGGCTGCCGACCATTGTGCGGAGGGCTGCCCCATCGGGAAAGGTCGGAAATGGACGGCCCATCATGGCAATCTTCTTCACATGACCGATTTCAAAGGCATCCCGCGCAACCGACGTACAGGAAATGATGATCGCCATCATGGCAGGGCCGTCCGGATGTTTAAGATAGTCATAGCCGACAAGCCAGAGCAGCGCCAGGACCAACAGAGATAACTGAACGCCATAGACAAAACCAATCCAGCCGCCGAGCCAGAGCAATAATCGGCTCCCATCTTCTCTCAGGATTTCTCCCCAGGCAGTAGCCCGTCCGACACGATAGGCCAACAATGCTGTCACCAGCGAGACCAGTCCGCTGACGGCCAACAACACGACCGGCTCCGAAAGTGGTAAGAGAAGCTTGGCCAACCGGTAGACAGCGAAGGCCACCAGCCCTGGCACAAACATGACGATCCGCTTTTTCTTGCGCACAGAGTCTTCCGTAACAACCAGACTGAGACTGGGTAAGACTCGTAACGCCATTCGATGCAACATAATCAGCTCGTTAAACGTGAACGGTGAAAGGTAAAACAACGGAGATTCTTCTCGTTTTACGTTTCACGTCTTACCTTTCACACCTTCTGTGCGCCCATCCCAAAATACCTGGCCTTCACTTCTTCCATCAGCGCGACAGTGATGCGCGTCTCACCGCGATCGGCAACTGTCCGTTCCAATTCGATACGTGCCATGGCGCGCACCGGCGCCGGCACCCGCTCCAAACGGCGCTCTGCCTCAGGCTCCCACTCGATGCGCTCACCGGTCCTCGGGCGGAGCAGGATGTCGTAGGTGACGACCCTCTCTCCCCTAATCCTCATATCCTGCTCGACCTCGCTACGCACGAGCGGAGCCAGGTACGGAGGCATGCGGTCGATCCGGTGAATCGCCTCGTCAGTCCACATCATCCGATCGACAAGCCTACCTGGCTGCCCGGCTGTAACATCGACTCCGACTTTTAACCCACAACCACGGCATTCCGACCGAACGAACCATTGGGGTGTCCCATCCCCATACGACCGTTCTTCAATTCCCTCTGTATGCATCCAGCGACCGCAGCCACAGGTCAGCATTTTTTAACCCAATGTTGAATTTTGAATGTTCAATGTTGAATTATCGGACACACACTTTCGGTTCTGCATCTGAGCTGCTGCCATTCCACACTCCACATTCAACATTCCCCAAATCATCCAATCTTGCCCGGGTACAAGAGATAGAGCATCGTGTAGGTAGCGCTTCCGGTTACAAAGAGAACGCAATAGACGACCATCGTGAACAGCCCAAGCGCCCGATGGCGTCGCGCGCCATTCGGCCAGATTCGTTGGATTGTCATTTCAACTGAGAACACAATGGCAATCACAGCCAATAAGCTGAGATACACTTCGAGTTTTCTCATCGAGAAATCGGCGGTGGCGATGCGCGAAAGAAACAACACCATGATCACCGCTGTAATGGTACCGAATATCACCCCGACCTTTTTCCACGTCGTCAGCAGCAACGCTTCTTTCAGAGACCTGGCGCCATCGACTATTTGTTGCGCGCGAAACCCCAGCACAATCATGTAGATCGCCATGACCAATCCGAGAATGACCAGGATGATATGCACGGTCAGCACGGGAATGAAGACATAATCGTAGAGGGCTTGCGACCCACCGAAGCCTTCCTTCCCTTCAAAGGCCAACACGCCTAATTGGCGGAATAGATAGTAGCTGATGAAGAACGCCACCATGGCGATCATCCCGCCAAACATCATCCAGTGATGCGCATCCGCCCGGCGTTTCTTCGCCTGAATCCAGCCGATCACGAAGAGCCCGGTAAAGAACGTCGCCATGAGCTGGCTCAGGTCCGCCCCAACCGTGGCATGAGTTCCAAAAAACCCCGGCTCTTTCAGCCATTCAAGCATGCGTCTCCTCGTCGTTCGTGAAACGTGAAGCGTGAAACGTCCGAATCCGGATACGAATGACGCTTCACGATATACGCTTCACGCTTCACGCGACTTAGTCCCCTGCACCACCGCTGTCGGCTCCAGTTCTTCAACGGTCTGAAAGCCTGCTTCTCCCATCCACTGGATCGCATCTGCCGTCCTATAACAACCGCCTCGTTCTGTATTGATGAGAATATGAACCGAAAACGCGGTGGTCCAGGCAGGACCGGTCCCTGCCTCATTGAGGAATCGATCCTTGATGACCAACCGACCGCCTGGCGCCAAGTGGGCCCAGACTCGCTTTACCAATGCTGCGTTTGTCGAAAAGTCTTGATAGTGCAGGATGTCGGACATGAGTGCGACATCGTAGGGTCCGCCTAGTCCATCCTTGTTAAAATCGCCAGGAAGCAATGCAATCCTCGATTCCAAGCCGGCTTCCTTCACCGTTCGTTCCGTAAGTCGGAGCGTTGCGGGCAAATCGAACACCGTGGCAGTTAGGTCCGGATAGGCTTGGCAGAAGGCGATCGCGTTCGTCCCAGCCCCGCCACCCAAATCCAGAAACCGAACCGACCCGCTCAGCTGCAACCGTTTGGCAAGATCCGGCCCGCTCTGCTGTCCAATCCGATGGAGTACCGCCAGCACATTGCTGCCCAATTCAGGGTCAGTCTCAAAGACATGCCGGTCGACTGACCGCTGTCCCGTACGAATCGTCTGTTCCAACTTGCCCCAGTTATTCCATTCTGCGTCGTGAAGCAACAGAAGATGCCCGATATATTGGGCAGAACTACGAACCAGATGAGTGGCTGCGGCCGTTGAATTCCCATAGGAATCCCCGTCCTTCTCCAACAGTCGCATCGCGACAAGCGCATTCAACAACAGTCCCAACGTCGGCGCGTGGGCGCCGATTCGATCGGCCGCTTCTGAGAGCGTTTTGTGCTTCCCGTCTAACGCAGAAAATACATCCAGCCTGACAGCTGTGAGGAGAATTTTCGTCTCCCAGTAGTACCCAAGCTGGAAGATTTCCGCGAGCGAAAGTTCTCGTGACACACCGCTCCCCTAAGGCAAATGCCCTTGAAATTCCCGCATCTTACCTACATCGGAAACTGAAAGGCAAGGCAGCGGAAACAGTGTCCTGGTGGGGGAAATGCACTGGCTTGCCAGAGGTCTATGAACAGTTTAGACGACCTGGATACTCAATCCTGTTTTCATGGCGGCTCTTGAGCATGGTCCGATAGTAGGCGTCCATTTCTGGCTGCGTATCCTCCATTGACGTACCTCTTGGTAAAGCGTTGTCAGCCCCAATCGATCTGCCCACTGATTCAGATACTCTGCCTCGAGTTCCTGCACTAATCGGAGCAGATTCCTGACATCGTCTAATTGCATCTGGGACCGACTTTCTTTGGCCCAATCCAGCTTGGAAAGGATGAAGTCGCCGTTGCTGCGAAGGATAGGCTTTCGTATAGGGAAATTACCTTGAGTTTCAGACGCGGGATGAGCGAACTGATGACTAGTGAGTCGGGGAGTGTGCAAGTAACCGACGTATAGCGAGGACTTCATGACAAAGGGCTCAGCGAGTTGCCTCGCTGAGCCCTTTGATTGCGGGTGACCCCGCGAAGACACAATGCCGGCTTACTTGATTTCAGCCTTGAGGTTGGCGGTTCCGCCATCGGTCACGTCGACCTCAAACTCCACTTTCTTACCCTTGGCTGCGAAGGGGTGCCAAGCCACCACCTTGTGCTTGCCGGCCGGAACATCCTTGAGCTCGAAGGAGCCATCATCCTTCACGACCGCAAAGTGCGGGTTCGACACCGGAAGGAAGAATCCCTGCATGAACTCATGCTGGTCGCACTGTAAGCGATAGAAGCCATCCTTCTCGGCGCCGCCACGGAACACCACCGGCTTGTCGAGCTTGTCACCCTTCTTGGCCAAACCGATGTTGAAACCGGTGGCCGAGCTGGTGCCCTTTACCACAAAGCTATGGGGATTATGCAGCACACCTTGAACCGACTTTGGGTCATCCGGATCTGCGTCATGGTTCTCAACCTTGAAAGACTTGTTATTCACGACTACACCAGCGAACGGCATGAATTCGCAGAACTCCGCAACCACCTCGGTGCCCTGATACCCGTCCATGAATGCTTGGTCTTCGATATCGACAACGGCAACCACCGCGTTCTTCAGACCACCATCCTTACCGACTTCGATCTGCTTCAGAAAGCGCTTGTCCCCATCCATCAATTCCTTGTGTGGGTTCTTGGGGCAGAACTTAGGGTTGGGGAACTTCGAGAACAAAAATTCCTTTTGCTCGGACTTTCCCGCAAAGGTCACCTTACCGGAGATCGTACCACCTGCAAATGAGGTGAGAGGCGCCGCGACGAACGCAACGGCTGCCACGCCAAACATGATTGATAACGCACGTTTCATATAACTGCCTCCTTGTGATTAACGATGTTACCCAAGTACTAGCTCGCTGTTCCCTTCCTTTATCCACCGGCCTGATGAGAGAAAAGTGGGAACGGCTTCCTCTCTGGTGTGCTCAAGCGACAACTTACAGGCAAGTCTGCTCTGGGGCCGAGTATGTATATAAAATCCTACCGTATCCTGTCAATCGAAACAAGAGGGTGAAAACGCATGTGTAGCGCTGAGTGCGCGTGACAAGCGAGACAAACGCGACACAAGGTTCAAAGTTCGAACACCTCAGCCTGTCTCACTAATCTAGCCCTTGTTGCTCCTCATCAAGCCCAGAGACTTCATCGATTCTTGAGCTGCGGCGCGAGCTTTGGTCGCGGGATTGAGAAGCTGTCCTGGGTCGGCATGGACACCGATAGCGGATACACGGTTACAGTGCCTGATCACTTCTTTGAGGGATGCCGTCGCATCGGCCTGATGAGGATCTGACGGCGGGATCAACACGATGATTGCCTCGGCAATACGCGTTGCCTCTCCGCAATGATGGAGGATGGCCTTGCCGTCTCCCATGCCGCCATGCGCCACCATCTCTTCCACATTCTTTATTAGATCTTTGCCCTGCTCTTGCAGACTGGCACTGGATGGTTCCGCTGCTCCTACCTGACCCATATTCGAAACAGTGGGAAACCACAGGGCAGCAGAGCCAGCCAATAGGACAACCAGCATACTTCTGTTCATAACCATCGGAAATAGGCTCACCATTCCTCCTTAACCCACATGGTTCATAAAGACATCCCTGCACAAGACTGACGGAGCATGGGGACTGGAGGGAAACAAGCACCGCTGTGAACTGAATCAACAGCCTGCTAGGGATTATATCGGCCTTTTGGCGGCAGTGGAATAGACGTCAGCGCCTTGTAGAGTCGGTGAAACTCTTCGGTCGTGAGGTTTTCATTCTGTAGTTGCGCGAGGGCGGTCTGGTCAATGGGATACTCGACCGTATCATCGTAATTCGACGATGCGATCGTGACAAACCGTGGAGGGAAAAGTCGTTCCGGAAGCAGAATGCCCACGCCAAGGTTGTATTTCAGCGCCAACCGGATCACTTCCCGCGCCTTGTCAGCCGGAACATCTCGGCCCAGACCGATATTTTGCGGGGGCTGTCCCTGTCTAAAAAACCGAAAGTGGACATTCGGCATCCCAGCTTGGACAAATTCTTCCGTCAAAGCGGCAAGCTGGTCTTTGTACTGGCTTGCCAGTACGACTTCGATACGAGTGACCGGCGGTGTCGATACGACTTCTGCGGTAACCGCGCGCACGCCCATCACAGCGGCGCACATGACAATGAGTCCCGCATAGAAATATCGAGACGGTATCATGGCTATTTCGCCTCAAAGCTGAATCCCACCGATGCCGTACCGTTCGCCGCTACTGTCACTTCTTGCACTTTCTCACCCAGGCTAGGATGCCAGGCCTTGATCCGATGTTTGCCTGGCGGGAGATCCTTGATCGTAAAGGTGCCCTCGGTTCCGGTAATGGCATAATACGGATTTTCAACGGCAAGTCCATGTCCCTGCATGTAGGGATGCATGCCGCATTGCATGGTAACGGCATGACGCTTCCCAGTGAAACGGATGATGTCGCTCGTCCCGGACTCGGTCAGCGCCGGCCGGTGGAAAATGATGAAGACATGTTCCTCATCCCGTTCATAAATCTGTAAATCATGCGCGACCTGATCCAAGTTTTTTACTGTCAGAGGATGATTTTCCCTCATGACCGATACGAACGGGACGAACTGACAGATGTTCGCGTCCAATTTGGTTTCCTTCAACTCAAACGGTTTCCCTTTATCAATGTCCTCGACTGTGACGATCACATCTTTCAGGCCTTGCTGAGTTCCGACGAACACATCTCGAAGGAACCGGTACCCGGAACCGTCGGACAGCGCTCCGCAATAGACTTGATTCGGATAGCGGCGAAGTTCAAACGACATGGGCTCAGGAAGTTCTCCGGAAAACTGGACAGTTCCGGTTACCGTGCCACCGTTAGACAGAGCCACTTCCTCATACGCCCAGGCGGCAACTGGAATACTTAGGACCATGCTCAGCACGATCGAGTAACAGATCGAAACCCCGAAACGCCATGCATGCATAGTCATATTCACCATTTCACCAGGTTAAAGACAAAATAGATGGGGGAGCGTACAAGCTCCCCCATCGTCAGCGTACGTCACACCGGCATCATACTACTCACTCCGGCGGTATTTTACTACTTCAACAAACCGCTGCCAGTGCCGCTCTTACCGTCCAACCGTCGAGGTCAGTGAAACGGCCCCTGCGGGATTCTCACTCTCCGCCCTCTTGGTCGGCGGAACCTGAGGCATCAACGGAAGGATCCTCTGATCCTCGATCGGCATAACCTTGAAGAGGCCCCATTGTCCCGCATTGGCAAACGCCGGACGCTGGTTCTTCCACAGGTAGTCGCCGACGATCTTGTTGGGACCGCCTGCGCCGCCCGTCAGATAGGCATTGATGACCTCGGACCCGCCGAACTCCATGGTGCTGACTTGGTCGGCTCCCACCATATAGGGCTCATGCGGCCACTCGTGACCGTCGATGGTAAACAGCTGGACCTGCTCGCTGAACGCGCCCAGCACATGAATGGCAACCGGATCTCCGACATGCGCCTGCAGCAACGGTGTCGATGGGGTCTCCCCGGCTTTGACACAGCTGAAGATCTCCGACACTTCGCAGCCTTTTTCTATCCGCCAGGCGGTCGGTTCGGACCGGTAGTTCACGGCCGTGATGCCGGCTACCTGTTGAATGTACGGCATGAAGCTCACGCCGACAATGTTATCCTCATCCTGGAACATTAACGAGAAAGAGCGGTAGTTCTTCCGATTATCGTTCCCAGGGATCGTCCGATCCACCAGCACGTCGGCGCGCCAGCTGCTCTTCATCGTAATGTCGTCGCCCGTCACAGGGTCGCGGTAGCGCGATCCCTTGGGACCGACAATGATCGAACCAAACAACCCGTTCCTCGGATTCTCGACTACGTTCCCCCAATCTTGAATGAGGGCGGCCAATTCTCCGTACTCCGGGTGGGCGTAGAACGTGTACGTCTTGCTCTGCCCAGGACCGATCGTCTGATCACCAGGATTGTTACCGACATTGGCGCCGAACGAATCTTTCGGATCGAACGCCATCATGTCGACGTGGAATCCAGCCCGTTCCTTGGCCATCTCGTTTTTCAGATTGACCTTCACGCAATCGCCGACGTTCACATGTAAAGTCAGCGGGCTCGGCCTCAGTTCACCGGCCTTAACCTTACCACGATCGCCTTCGAGCACATACATCTTGCCCTGCTCGTTCCCAAACACCATTTTCCGTTCCAAATCGACTTCCATCACACCAGGCGCTCCTTCGTGGTATCGGATCTTCTGGTCGATTGCCGATACGTTGAAGGACTTCACGGGGGCGTCTGCTGGACAGACCGACGGAGCGGACTTTTGAATCTGCTCACGGCTCGGCAAGGGTTTCAGATCCTTTTGTAGTTCATCGAAGACCCGGAAGATTCCCCAACTGCCTTCCGCAAAATGGGAGGCGCGGCCACTATAGTAGAGATAGTCGCCGGCCTGTTTCTGCGGACCACCGGCTGCAGGGATCGCGGGATCATACCGCTCTCCGATCGCCAGGTGGATCGTGCTCCGCGGCATAGCCATGGTCCCATATCGTTCCATCGGGAACCAATGACCAGTCACATGCCACGTATGCACTTCGTTGGCAGACCCTACCAAGGCACGCACCAGAATTGGATCGCCAAGATAGGCCCGTAGCAACGGAGTGCCTGGATCGCCGTGAATACCGGACACAAAGAGTTGTGCCGGGTCAGGATTATTGGCTAAACGCACACTCAACGGCTCCACGCGCATACTGTAGCCGCTACCGGTAGTCGCTTCGCCGCCGTTCAGGAACCACATCGCCGACTTGTTAATCCGATCCGGGAACTGATGAGAAGGCGGCCCATCAACGGTCGTCGCCCCCATTCTGGCTTGCGGATTATCGGTCGTGATCAGTTCCGCCGTCCGCGCATTGCTGTCCATGATATGCATCATCACTTCACGGAAACTGCCTCGAATTTGAGCCGAAACCGGCTCTAATGTATGGATGTCCGCAACCGGGCCGCTCCGAATTTCTTTCCCAGTGAACGGATCGTGATAGGTCGAGCGCGGCGGCTCGGTAATAAAGGCCGAAAATAGTCCATGGCCCCAGGTATCGGTGCCGAACACATGGTCGTGCCAGTACACAGTACCGAAATCGGCATCGACATACCAGCGCTCACGGATAAACTCAACGCTCGCGATGTCATTCTTCTTATGCGCATATTTCAACGGTGCATCGAACGTAATGGTCTGTCCGGCAATGGACTTAATCCGCGCGACTTCGAAGTATTTGGGATCGTCCATCCCGACGCCCAGCTCGATATTCACATGGAACTTCGAGGCATCGGCCACCGTAATGCTGCGCGAGCCGGCTTTCGTATCCGCCGTCTGCACCGTGTTTCCTGGCAGGGGCATCCCCTTGGTGGGCTCAGGGTCCTTCAGCATGGTGAAGGACCGCAACGACATGTCGTAGGAGAATCCGATCGTCGGACCATCGGACGCACTGGTATCGAATTGGAAGAAATGCGGATGGAGGTTGACCTTATTGGCCCAACCAGTCCGTGCATCGTCCGGAATCTTGTTTTTGTAAATCACGTCTATGCAGTCGTACACGTTCCCGCGAATCACCAACGGCACCTGCTTGGCCGGAGTCTTCCGGACTTCAGCTTCCTCTTCATGGAGCACGAAAATCATGCCTATCGGGTCTACGATGGCCGGCGATTTTGGCGTCGCCGTCTTCAACGTGATCGGTAAGGTGATTGCGTTGATGTTGAAAGACTTCCGTGGTGAATCCGACGGACAAAGACTCCAGGGCCCCTGCTCACCAGGCTTGGCCGGCTCTGTGCTCTTAGTTCCATCTTCCCGGACATGGAAGGGCTCCAGCCAAGGAGCTCCACCGTGATTGGGCGCGAACGGAGGCCGCTTGCCCAGGTGTGGGCGCAGCCAGGGGAAGGCCAGCTTCCCGGTTTGCGGATCGAAGGTAATCGCCGGACGCTTCAGAGGGGTCGGTGACTCGTAGTCCGCCCACTTGTGCGGCGTCTCCGGTTCGTTCAGCGCCAATGCGCCTTCCCACTTCCAGTTCACCACCGTCGCATCGTTTGCCTGGGCCTGCTTTACCTGATCTTCCGTCTTGCCGGGCAAACCTTGCGGCGGCAGCATGTACTCGACCCAGTCCTTGATTGAAACCTTTACCGGGTTGGATTTCCAATCCGTCTTATCCTTCGTGACCTCGTACTTCTTCCCGCCGTACCAATCCACGGTGGTGCCGACCAGCTTGTCCGAGCTGACCGCAAGCTTGATCTTGCCCTTGCGATCGGGGAGCTCGACGAGCGGCTTCATCACGTCCGTCTGGAACCCGGCCGATTGCAGCGTGTTATAGACACGCCAGAACCCCCACATCCCCGTCACATAGTGCTGTGGGATATGACAATGGAACACAAACTCTCCGGCCAGCGCCTGCAAGCCGCCGGATCCACCTTCCGTCACCTCATCGTAAATTTCCGACGGACCGATCGATTGCACATCCAACCGATCGGAGGGATCGCTGATGGGCGGGAACTTTACGGGACCGTTCTTCGACAGGGTCGGATCGACCCTGCTGGTGCCAGGCTGTCTGGCCCATCGGATCGAACCGCCATGCAGGTGGTGCGAGTGTACGATTTCAGACCCACCGACCATCCTGAATGTCGCCGGATCGCCTAAATATGAGCGGGGAACTGTAGTTGCGGGATCGCCGAACGTATAGGACCCGTAGCCCTGAGACTCATCGGCAAATCCGACGAGGTGCTCTTGCATCTCAAGTCTCGTGCCGTGTGGTTCACTCCGATAGTTGAGCAAACGGGCCGCCGGCCGATAGGTGTCCGTGTGCGGATCCCTCTGCGGCAACATGTCTCCCTTGCGATTCAACAATCGGAAGGTCTCGTCACCGGCCTCATGATAGAAAATCACAAATTCACGGAAGTCCGACCCGTTGGCGATATCGATCATCGCCTCCCACCCGCTCTTCATCTCCTCAGCGGTAAAGGGGCTCAGATGCCGCGACCCGCGCTGCTCGATCACGATGGAGCCCAAGAGGCCCAAGGAATACTGTTCCCTGCTCGCATGGCTGTGAAACGCGCGCCCGCCGACCTGAAGATCGATGGGGATGTACCACTCGAATTCACCGGACTTCCCTGTCGGCACCAGCGCATCGGGATTATTGGCGGACGCGGGCTTGCCAGTATTGGCGACAAGCATCTGCGATCCGTTCACAATCATGTTGGTCGGTTCGTCGGCAATCTGATTGCGCAAGGTGACCCGGAGGCAATCCCCTTGATTCGCCCGAATGACCAGCGGTTGAATCAGATCTCCCTGCAATCCATTAGACACCGCGCCGCCGGCAAATGTCGGATCTTCACTCTCCCTCGCCGCCTTATTCTTTTCTTCTTCAGCCCGTACCCCAGCCACATTCTCGGTCAGCACATACATGTAACCAGGATAGAAATCTCCGAATCGATTCACAGTGATTTCAACGTTGATCGTGGAAATATCGAAGGCACGGACAGGAGCTTGCGCCGGACAGCGAGCCCCTTGCGTCACCTTGACTTTATCCTGATCCTCCGCAACGAGCAGCACTCCCTGCTGCATTGCATGGGCTCCGGCGCCCTGGAACGGCCCTTTGCTCTGCACCTGCCGCTCAATCTGCTCGACAGCCTTGGACATCTTATCCATCAGCATCGGACCCGCCGCAGGCTGATACACAGGCAATGCCGCTTCAGTTTGCTTGTCTGAGGCGATATGCGCGTCATGCGATACAACCGCAACCGCAGGCTTCACCCCGGCAAACAAGAGACAGGTTGCAAACCCCATCACCCCCGCCCCTAGCCACTTCCTTGATGCACTCATACGTTTAGCCTCCTCCTCAATCGGTCACTATAACAGTCTCAGCATAACAGACTCAGCAAGTCACTTTTCCCCGGCATAACTTTCCTATCATAGGTTAGGAGTCGAGCCTCCGCGGGGGTATAGACCATAGACAAGGGGGTTGAGTCAAGAGGGGACCGGACCCTAGATGAAATTTAAGCTTGCGGGGCAAAACTGGGACAAAGAAGCAGGATTGTGACTCCGCATATCTGAGAGTTTCTTCTTCGGTGCGTGTCCCTCCGCTTATGTGCAATAATGTTGGTTATGGTTCTGAAACGTTGGCTGGTGGGCGATCCACTTAAGAGCACTCAGGCCGCACATCAACGGCTCTCCAAAACCATCGCCCTCGCGATCTTTTCCTCGAACGCGATTTCTTCCGTCGCCTATGCCACGGAGGAGATCTTGCTCGTGCTTGTTCTTGCGGGAACCGCCGCCATTGCCTGGTCCATTCCCGTCAGCTTTGCGATTCTGTTTCTCATCGTCATCCTGACCATTTCCTATCGTCAAATCATCTATGAATACCCGGATGGCGGTGGAGCCTATGTTGTCGCCCGCAATAACTTTGGGGAACAGCCGGCGCTGATCGGCGCGGCGGCGTTGATGATCGACTATGTCCTCACAGTTGCCGTCAGCGTGGCCGCGGGCATCGCAGCCCTAACCTCAGCTGTACCGAGTTTATTCGAATATCGTGTAGCCCTTGGGCTCGCTGCCATCATCTTCATGGTCGTCATCAATCTGCGCGGCGTGCGTGAGTCGGGGACTTTCTTCGCCTTCCCCACCTACTTTGGGGTCGGCATCATCGGAATCATGGTGGGGATCGGAAGCGTCCAGACCTTCTTTGGGCAAGCTGCCTCGTTGCCGCCGATTAACCCGACTACGGTCGAAGAACTGACACTCTTCCTCATCCTTCGCACCTTCGCCGCAGGCTGTACAGCCGTGACCGGGATGGAAGTGGTCTCGAACAGCGTAAAAGCTTTTCGCCCGCCGGAGTCCCGAAATGCCTCGGCCACCATGCTGCATATGTCGCTGATTCTGACTGCATTATTTATGGGAATCACCTTCCTGGCCTACCACGCTGGGATCCAGCCCAAAACGGATGAGACCGTCATTTCTCAATTGGCACGGCTCACCTTTGGCACGGGAGCCCTGTACTACTCGCTCCAGATTGGGACGATGCTGCTATTAGTCCTTGCCGCCAATAGCGCCTTTGCGGCCTTCCCCCAGCTCGCTTCGATCCTGGCCCGAGACGGGTACATGCCCCGCCAGATGGCGACTTTCGGCGACCGTCTGGTGTTCTCGAACGGGATTGTCGTCTTAGGGGTTATCGCTTGTTTTCTCCTGATCCTCTTTCACGGCGACACACATGCTCTGATTCCGCTCTATGCCATCGGCGTGTTCATCTCCTTTACACTGTCTCAAGCCGGCATGGTGCGCCAGTGGATAACCAAGAAGGGATCCCATTGGCGAGCGAAACTGATCGTCAACGGCGTAGGCGCCGTCACAACCGGCATCGCCCTCATCATCATTGCCACGACTAAGTTTACACAGGGCGCCTGGATCGTCTTTCTCCTTATTTCCATACTGGTCTCGATGTTCCGTTCGATCCGCTCGCACTATAAAGCCGTTGCCGAACAGATCTCGCTCACGCGTGATCACCGCCCTCCCCTGCCACGACGCAATATCGTCGTGATTCCCATCAACGGCGTCAATAAAGCAGTCATTCGAGCGGTCGATTATGCGCGCAGCCGCCCCGGCGAGATTCATGCCGTGATGGTGGATGTGGACCCACAATCCACGGCACGCATACAAATCCAGTGGGCTCAATGGGGTTGTGGTGTCAATTTGATCGCTCTCCCCTCTCCCTACCGCTCCGTCCTAAAATCCTTGCTCGACTACATCGAGAAAATTCTGGAAAAAGAGCCCGACATCTGGGTAACCGTCGTCATCCCGGAGATTCTGCCCGCCCATTGGTGGCAGAGCATCTTGCACAACCAACGGGCGCTGCTCCTCAAGACCGCGCTCCTGTTCACAGAGCGCGTTATCCTGACCGACGTCCCCTTCCACCTGAAGAGGTGACCGTGAAGCGTGAAGCGTTAAGCGTGAAACGCACGAGCATGTATCGGAGCCCCGGTCTGATCCTGTTCACTACTTGCCTCGTCCTCGCAGCCCTCCCTGCACAAGCTTTCAAGATCGTCGAGCCGGCGGAAGGGGCGAAACTGACATCGGGCGCCGCTGTCACAGCGCGTGTGGACCTGGGCAGAGATTCCAACATCGTCCAAGTCCGCTACTATTGGTATAACGAGCAGGATGACACGCTGGTCGAACAGGAAGATGCCACTGCCATGGGATCGATCGTTGCCCCGGCAGCCTTGATAGGGTTATCCGACCATCATCCAGCCTTTGGCGGCCAGCTGTTGGTCCCGAAGGACGGAATCGGGCCAATGCGATTGTTGGCAGTAGCCGAAATCTCACGGGGACGATTGGAGAAAAGATCCGTCTTCCATGAAATTGTGGTAACGGTCGAGCCCACCGCCACCCTCAGCGCCATCGACTTCGAGACAGATAAACCCTTACAACTCGGGCGCGCCGGTCAATCCTCCGCCTTCGGCCACGTCGATTCGATGGGGAAAATCTTCCAGTTGCCCGTGGTGGGAGAGTTCAGCGATGGCGTGACCCGCCGAATTAGCTCGCTGGCCAGCGGAACCAGTTACAAGTCCTCCAGTGAGAAGGTCATCACGGTGTTGCAGGATGGCCTTCTCCAGATCGTCGGCAACGGCAAGACCGCGCTCACCGTTACCAACCGCGGCAAACAGGCTCAGCTCGATGTGGATGTGAATGTAAACGACGAGCCCAATGAACCACCGGTGGCAGCCGCTGGATCGAACCAGACCGTGAAGGCTGGGTCGAAGGTGAAGTTGAGCGGATTGAAAAGCCGCGATGCCGAAGGTGAAGCACTCTACTATTCGTGGAGTCAGGTACGAGGCAGCAAGATCGCCCTTTTGGATGTGGATAACGCCGAACCATCGTTTCTCGCGCCGATCGTATCGGAGAAACGGACGTACCGGTTTAAGCTGCGGGTGACGGATAAGAAGGGGGCGGATAGTGTGCCGGCCTACGTGGACGTGACAGTGGAACCGTAAGGCGCAGGAGCGACTGGGACGCTCTCCTTGCTCGCGCAACGCGCGGCCTCAGAAGGCCCTCGTTGGACGCGCGCAGTGGAAGATCAATCAGCCCCCATCCCTTAGAGAGATAACGAGCAAGCTTGGAGGGATCATGTATATCGTTCGATGCGCTCAGTAAAGGGCAGCCTCGGCCACTCCCTTTAAGAGAGGCATGAAAACCGAAAACCCTGGTTGGACGCGCGCAGTTGAGAGTATCCCAGCCGCTCCTACCCATGGCCCGCTAGATCAACCCATCCATACGGCGGCACACTTAAAAGAAGAGTGTGGTGAAGCAGGGAGAATTCTGACCTGGCCTTGCTGGATGGCCTTTTTGAGCAGCCTCACACTGATCCCTCTTTTCGTTGCAGAGAGAGAGCAGCCTCTGGAGCTCGTCAACAAGTGGAACGTCCAATTACAAGTTCCTGCTGACTCAGGTTGCTCGCGTGGCGCGAAAAGTTTTCTCGATGAATTTCATGAGGCCGAACGCTCCGCTCAGGCGCGGCCCGCGGAAACGGGCGCGTCGGCTGCAGCGGCTCGTTAGGCGCACCTTCTACAAGCCTCTGGCGAGCACAATGTCAAAAACCCCGCGTCGAAGCCTGCCGTCCTGCTCTAAATCGATAGCCAAGGATTGCTTGTGGCCGGCCCAGGGGTCCTTGGCGATGAAGGGGTCACCCTTGAAATAGAGCTGCATCGTGAGCGGGATGTGCAGCGATTCGATCACACGGAAGTGAATGTGGGCGGGTCGCATCAATCCCGCGTATTTCTCCAGCCCCGGCAGATTCGGCGGGACCGGATAACGGCCCGGCACAATCGTCTCAATCTGGTACCGGCCTTTTTCATCCGTATACAGCATCCCCCGCAAGTGGAAGGTAGTGGCCTCGGTGAAGTTGCCAGGCTTGCTCGTGTCGTATAGGCCAGCGTTGTTCGCTTGCCACATCTCGATCAGCGCCCCAGGCAACGGTGTACGGCAGTCTGAACTGAATACAGTGCCGGTCAGAATTAGCCTGTCACCGGGCTCGTCAGGTCCCGCCAGCTGACTCCGAAACGGCGCGCCGAACCGATAGAACGGACCAACTATCTCTGGCTCGGTGAGGCGACAGACTTGGTTGGCGGCAAAAGCGGGCCCCCCCAGAAGCGCGCCCCCAACGATCACTGCGCTCCGGTGCAAGAACGTTCGCCGTGATAGAGCCAACGTCATCTTTGGAATCAGATCCTTGCTCATGTTTGCCTCCTTTTTGGGTATTCGCACCCGCTGTAGACAAAATCACAGGCCTAACAATGTTTGGACAGACTGTATAATCCGGTTAAGGCAGGCTGTCCACTTCTGCCTAAATCGGCGGGTAAGCACCGAATCCCCGCCCTAACCCGTTGGAGCAAGGCAAGTTCTGCTCCAATGCCGCTTTCAGGTCGTCGTCTTATGCAGTCTGTATAAGACGGTTCACAGGCCATCGATCGGACTCTTCACCCCGTGGCCGCCTTTGTTCAAAACGTGTGTGTACATCATGGTGGTGCTGACGTCCTTGTGACCGAGCAGTTCTTGAATTATCCGGATGTCGAGAGGGAAACGGTGCCTGGAACCGTTTCTCTCATTGACCTGTCTCATTCAGATACGCGTCATGTGCAGCACTGATGTCGCTGAATCCGCTTGAACCGATGCCGGCAAGCGACAGCAGAAGTTTTTTCTGACGAGCAATCATTCTCCGCATCGCAGGTGTTTGCGATAAAGATTGCCGCCTCCGTTTGCGGAGAGACGACCTACCTTTCTTGGGGACGGGTCTCAGCATGATCGTAAGGATAGCGTAGCGGCCTTGGCAGAACAATGGACGGTGAAGACTTCTCGCTCAAACATTGCACAGTCTCACGGACCCGTAGGTCATGCGAGCAGTGCGGAGTTCGTCGACATGGCGCGGGTTAGTTTGAATAGTTTGTTTCAAGGGTTTGCCCTCACGAGTTCTTCCCCCTATACTTACCCCATCACAAGATGCAGCATCCTAAGCGAAGGAGCCGATCATGGCAACGCTCACAATCTCTCTCTCAGATGAAGAAATGCGGCGGTTGGAAGCGCTAGGGAAGCGCGAGGGCTTGACCGTCGAACAGATGGTCCGACTCGGTATCAATGACTTTATTGGCCAGCCAGATGATGCTTTCCATGCCGCTGCCAAGCGTGTGATGGAGAAGAACGCCGAGCTCTACCGCCGCCTATCGTGACTCGATATCTCACCTTTGCTGAAGTCTTAGAGCTTCACCAATCCGTCCTGGAGCGGTGGGGTGGTGCCGGCGGAATCCGAGACATCAACATCCTTGAGTCTGCCCTTGCCCAACCTCGCCAAAGTTTCGGTGAAGCGGATCTCTACCCAGACCTTGCTTCCCAAGCTGCGGCGCTCTGTTTTTCTCTCGTTCTTAATCACCCCTTCATAGACGGCAACAAGCGTATCGGACATGCCGCGATGGAAGTCTTTCTGATGGTGAACGGGCAGGAGCTCCGTGCGTCGGTGGATGACCAAGAACGCACCATACTTGACCTGGCAGCAGGTCAGCTCTCACGCGACGCCTTCTTAGAAGGGGTCAATCAGCACACTGCCCCTGTCAAACAGTAACCCCGCAACCTGCTCACACCTTACTCAGCCGCACCGGCCCGTAGGTTTCTCTGGCTTGCCGAAGCTCCTTCACGTGTTTGCGGAGGGCTGGGCCGAATTGGGAGGCGAGGACTGATTTTCTGTGGGGCGCGATGTTCTGCTCGACCTGCGCGATCGCTTCTGCCAACTGCTTGACCAGCCGCTGACCCGAACCGGTAAGCCACTTGAGATGCCAGCTGGCATACTCCAAATCCTGGATCGAATAGCGGACGGATTCTACTTCTTCAAGACAGCGGAACCTGGCTCGTTGCAGATCGCGTTGGGTTAGGCCTGCCCGTTTCCATCGAGCCGATCCACCCAGTCCGGATGCCCAGGTTGAGAGTCGTTCAAAGAGCATCGCACCCATCGTAAAGGTAAAGGTTGCATGCAGAATGCCTCTGAGGGGACGCAGGCTGCGGCGCCAGGGAGAAAAGAATATCTGCTGATTATGGTCGCCGTGATACATCACATGCTTGCGGAGCAGAAGATTCAAATGGTGATGGCTGTTTTCATGAATGAGATCGTCGACCAGATCGAGATTGTCCCTGTCGAAGCAGTTGATGAAGGAAAGCCCCGGCCTGTGCCGGTAGCTGAAACTGACCACGCCCTTGGCCTTGAGCGGGATGATTCGAGAAGTCAGAAGCGCGAGCACTTCATGTCCTTCCGGCCAGGCTTCTTTCACGATTGTCCGGGCTTGCCCGATCCGAGCAATCTGTGTAGCCGATGTAGCAACCACGCTTTGAGGCTGGCGATCCTTCCCATAGACAAGCGTCGGCCCGACTGTGAGGACTACGGATCGAGTCTCTGCTGCCACAACCGGAGGCCGGAGCATCCAGCCCCACTCCAGCAAGTCGCCTTTCCGCTCGCATAGAGGCATCACGGTTCGCCCGATCTTTAGAGACAGTGCTCGTGGCTGGATGAGCATCGCTGCCTGGCCGGAGGATTTCTTGAGGGCCCGCTTCACCGACGGAGGGGCCTCGTAGGTAGCGCCTTCCAGCCCTATCGCTATCGATCCGGACTGCTCTGCCCGTTCAACATTGTGGCCGAGTTGAACCTCGACATCCCAGGATGGAATTTTGCGCGAGGCGCACCAGAGCATCGGAAGTCCCGATACGAGATAGAGCGACTCCTGTGTCAGTTCCTGTGCAAGGCGGGCACAGAGTTCGTTCAACCGCCGTTCAAGTCCCGATGCCTGTGAAAGTCCGCGCGGGAATAGATCGTCCAGATAACTGTTCTCGAAGAACTTCTCTTCGCACTCGGCAAACAACTGCACCGCAAATTCACGTGGACTCCGTTCCTCTCGAATTTGTTTCAAGAGGTCGATGAAATAGACCAAGTCATTCACCGCTTCGATCCAGCCGACCACTTTCCAATGGGCAAAGGCATCCCGCTCGAGCGCTTGCCCAAGAAACCGAAAGTAGGCCACGGGCAAGGTCAACGATTTTGAGACTTCTGCATATTGGCCTTCTAAGTCCAGACAGAGATCGCCCAATAGGCGCTTCATCGACAGACGAAACTCTTCCTGAAGACAAGCCAACATCGGTGCATCGAGTAACGGCATGGAGAAGCCACACTCCAGGTTGAAGGGGCCAGAGTACCGGAGGACGGGATGCACTGCAAGAAGAGCAAGGAGTCTGTCCGAGTAATCCTTCGTTGCGAGGCAAAGGAGCTGTTGGTAGATGCTAGGACGCAGGCTCGAAAAAACCGGAGGCGTATTCGCTGGAATACGTTGAGGATTTTTTCTGGCCGAGAACGACGCAGATACCTCCAGATCGTTTGCCGCAGTAGAATGGCATTACTCGGACAGACTCCTAGCAGGCTACATTCGCGCCCCTGGGTAACGCGGGCATATTGACAGTTTCAGTGGAAGTGAGAAGAAGTTACGAGAGTTTAGCGGGTGAGAGTGCCGATTTTTTTCTGGGATCTGTATATGGCTTTCTTCGGCAGGTAGCCCAGTTCATCAAGGCGCAGTTCTTTGACATGTTGCATCACATGTTCGCTGAGATCTGTCCGCACGGATGCTTCCCCCGGCGATGTAGAACCTTGTGCCAGCGTGAATGGCAATTCATCCTTCCAGAGCAGATGGCCATCGCGATTCATCAAGTAGAGATAGAGGCGACGTGTCCCCTCGGCTTTCCTTCCCCAGTCGCTTGGGTGGGAAGGGGACTCAGCAGCGACGCGACTGACAAGCACCGTATCGACACCCAGTTTCCGCGTAACCTCTTTGGCGAGGGCACTGCGATCTGCATCGTCGGCTTTCCCCAAGCTTGAATCGGACGCGGCAACTCCGCTCGCAACACTCACGGGTGTTTCGACTCGCAACGCCGTTTCTTCGTGCAACAGGGCCGCAAGCCGCGCGCCCATTTCCGGATCACCCTCAACCGGAAGAACTGCCACGCTTGTCACCTTCGGATTGGAAAGAGCAGCATTCGATTGATCCTGTTTTGCTACCCATGACTGTTCAAACGGCTCAAAGTTACTCTTGCTGCTGCTCATCGTATCCACGACCACCGCTGCAACCCAGGCTCCTGCGAGGCAACCCTGGAGCAAAAAGGATCCGGTCACAACCAGACTGATCGTCATAACAGAAGCCCAATCCAGCTGTTTGCCGGCTCGCACCACCCCAAGATCGGATATTTTTTCCATAGCGTCGTGATTCATAAAGGGATATTTCAGCAAAAGGAGTGCCTTACTGGACGAGATTTGCACAGCATATCCAACCTGTCGAGTTATTTACGGTTATCGTTAGGCCAGTGAGCTTTGGTCTTATCTGCCAGCCGGACAGAGGCCTAATACCCACAGTTGGATGAACAAGATTGAACGGGATAGAGAAGAACGGATGGGACTGAGGCAGAACTGAAACCCCTCTTGAACCGATCTTGATGTCACAGCAAGGGATCGGTGCTCGTCGGCATTAAATGGCCGACTGACACCAATCCCGGTTAGGCCGTCGCATTATGCGACGCGACGGAGCCGCGGCACAGCAGTTTTTCTCTCGAGTACTTGTGTAGCTCCTGACCCTTGGATCATACGATGTTTCTGAATGATCGGATCGACGATGTTCCCACAAGACACACATCTCCATCCCTTCATCCACATCGGAATACTGCTTTCCCTGATATCGATCAAATTATCGGCCACCATAAACCCGTGACATCTTACACACTGCATAGCCCCCCCTCTCGTTAATCCTGGAGCCCGCAACCAGGACGCCACGCCCAATCACATTTTAAGCCTAGCAGACCTGCGGCCAACCGCTTGCCTGTCTAAGAGAGCAATCGCGATGCCACGGGTGTCGTCGCGACTGCTTGCGTGTTTTCGCAGTGAATCGTAGAGTGCAGAGGAACAGCATTCGGCCTAAATCCCCTTCTAGGATTAGGTGTCACACATTGGCCCCACACGGCAAAAATGATCTGGTTTCGAGCCATCGTCAAAATGGGGGATCTCCCCTGTGTCCGGTGAGAGGTAAATTGTGGCACTAACCGTGACGGAAATTGCGAGGGTGACGGATGAATGTGCCCCGGTCTTGTCCACTGGCTGGATTCAAAAAATTTACCAACCGACTGACCGGACTGTCGTACTGGAGATTCGCGCACCTGGGAAGACGCTCCGGCTCCTCATATCATGCCACCCGGAAACTGCCCGGCTTCACCTCACGACTACAGCCTTTCAGAATCCCCCGACACCACCACCCTTCTGTCAATTTCTCCGCGCCCATCTGCAAGGAGGCCGCATCAACCATGTCGAACAGATGCATGGAGACCGGATCGTTCGAATTTTACTGACTGCCAAGGATGGCCCTTGCAGTTTGGTCGCAGAGCTGACCGGGAAAACAACCAACCTCCTCGTACTCGATGAAGCCAACCGAATTCGACGAGATCTGAACGGGACGAAGGATCGCATCGGACAACTGTACGTTCCTCCCCCACAGCAACTACAAGAACGAGAGGCCTCGGACCAGACGCGATTCAACCCAAACATCTCAGAATCGCCATACCCTCTGTCGGCTGCCATCGAAGCCCATTACCGCACGACGGAAGGCGTCTCCGTCGTCGATGCTGTGCGGAACGCCAGGGCAGCAATGCTGAGAAAAGCCATTAAGAAGCTCCGCCGCCGCATTGAAGCTTGGCACGAAGACCTCGCAAAGGCGGAGAAGTACAAGCACTACGATCGCTATGGCGAATTGATCAAGGCGAACCTGGGAACCATCCGCAGGGGCCAAAGCGAGGTAGCAGTAGTGGATTACTTCGATGAGGAGCTTCCCACCCTGACAATCCCACTCGACCAGGCCAAAACACCCCAAGGAAATATGGACGACTATTTCCGAAAGCACCGGAAGCACCTGGCTGCGGAACGGGAACTACATCCGCGAATTGAGGAAGGACAGAAGGAACTGGAGACTCTGCGCCAAGAAATGACTGCTATTGAACAGGGAGCCTGGCAGCAGCCGGCTATGCCCCATCCTAGTGCCCGCCCACGAGGCCTCGCACGGACAGGCAAAACCAAACATCTTCCTGAACAACACCACGGTCCGTTCCGCCGATTCACCTCATCAGATGGTCTGACAATTTATGTCGGCAGAAATGCGCGGGAGAACGACGAGTTGACCTTCGGCCTCGCCAAAAGCGATGACCTCTGGCTACATGCCCGCGGCACGCCCGGCTCACATGTCGTGGTGCGTTTGGAAAAAGGAAGCGACCCACCACCTGAGACGATACTGGACGCAGCCATCCTGGCGCTGCTCTATAGCGACTTGAAGAAAAGCGGCAAGGGCGACGTCATCTATACAAGACGCAAGTGGGTCAAGAAGGCCAAGGGTCAGGCGCCAGGGGCGGTAATCGTCACTCAGGAAAAGTCGCTGCATATGAGTCTGGAAAAGACACGGCTGGAAGCGCTCAAGGCCCGATCAATTCAATAGTAACGGTTCGAACCCTCCGCTGACTTTTCCTGCGCCACCCAGGCATGTTACAGTGCCCACATATGGGCACTCTCTCCTCACAGATCGACTCGTTACGAATCATCAGTGCTCTGATCGCCTGCAAGGGTCTCCAGGAGTTCGATCACACATTGACTCAGGAGCTACTCAAGACGTTGAAGAGCGACCTCGTGGGCTTCTACCTCTATAGCGAGACGGCGAAAGCCTTCGCCCCTGTCTCAGATTTACTGACGAATCCGGACTCTCCCGGCTATCTCATCGGACAACTGCCGACTGAAGGGACCATAAAAGAAGCGGTAGTCCAACGTGGCCAAGCACTCTTGGAACACGATTTAGCCAGTTCGTCCTGGGCTGAAGCGGTCGTCCTAAAAACCGCTCCTTTCCACACCGCTTCGGTTCTGGCTGCCCCATTAACCCTGGCGCCTCAGACAGAGAATCGACCCCCTCGTACAATCGCGATTATCACTACTATTGCCATCGGCAGAACCCACGCCTTTACCGAGGAGGACCGCCTATTTCTCGAATCCCTCGGCACTCAGTTGGGACCGGTCCTTCAAAATGTCCTCGCATCGGAAGAACGCGACGCGCTCATGGCGATCAACAGCCAAGTTGTGGTCGGCACAATGACCACCGATCAACTCATGCCGGTCGTACGCAACATGCTGCACCACGTCGTGAAACAAGACATGACGGGACTGGTGCGGTTCGTTCAGTCTCCGCAGGGGCCGTGGTTCGACATTGTCTATCGCGAAGGCGCCGAGATCGATCTCGCACAGCTCCGGCAATTTCCTTTTGAACGGATGGCTCCAGCTGAAATGATGATCACAGGGAAACCGCTCCTTATCACAGGCCATAACCACACACGTTTCCCGGAACGTTTCTATATCGAATCCGTCGGCATTCTTTCCTGCATACTCTGCCCCTTGATCCTGCGAGGGACCCCCTATGGATTCTTGGCAATCGGCAGCAAGCGGCGCAATGCCTTTTCTGAGCGGGATCTCGCCTTCGCCGAGCAGATCGGGTTTCACCTATCGCAAGCCATTACAAATTTCACCGCCTACGAGGAGATTCGATCGCTGAAAGAGCAACTCGAGCAGGAAAACGTCTACCTGCGCGATGAGATGAAATCCTCGGTCGACTTCAAAACCCTGGTCGGTGAAAGCCCCGCCTTGCAGAAAACATTGAAGATGATCGAACAGGTTGCGCCGACCGATTCGACGGTGCTCATCACGGGGGAAACCGGCACGGGGAAAGAACTGGTCGCTCAGGCCATTCACCATCTCTCGCCACGGAAAGAAAAACCCTTGATCACGGTAAACTGCGCCGCGCTGCCCCCGACTTTGATCGAGTCCGAACTCTTCGGCCATGAAAAGGGGGCCTTTACGAATGCGACGGCAAGAAAATTTGGCCGATTCGAGCTCGCGAATGGAGGCACAATCTTTCTGGATGAAATCGGCGAACTGCCGCTCGATCTTCAAGCGAAATTTCTGCGGGTACTCGAATCGCAAGAGCTTCAGCGAGTCGGCGGCACACAGACCATCAAGCTCAATGTCCGTGTACTCGCGGCGACCAACGTCGATGTGGCGCTAGCCGTCAAGAAGGGCCTCTTTCGGTCTGATCTTTTTTACAGGCTGAACGTCTTCCCTGTTCGTATTCCCCCGCTCCGAGAGCGCCGTGACGATATCCTGGTCCTAGCGCGACATTTCGTAAAAAAATACAGCGAACGCCTTCGAAAGACCATCACGCGCATCAGTAGCGGCACATTGAAAGCCCTCTCATCGTATGACTGGCCCGGTAACGTCCGGGAGCTCGAGCACCTGATCGAACGAGCCGTGATCGTCAGCCAAGGGCCGGTACTGACCGTCGAGGAATTAGACCCGCATGCTCAACTTGATCGAGAGAATCCCACCCCGCGGACATTGGCCGACGCTGAACGTGCCCATATCATCGAGACCCTCAAGCAGACCAATTGGGTTCTTGCCGGTACGCACGGAGCAGCAGCCCGCCTTGAAATGAAACGTTCAACCCTGCAACATCGGATGAAGAAACTCGGCATTCGTCGTCCAACCCTCCGCGCAAAATAGTCTGCCCACATATCGGCACTCATCTTCTTCTGTGCCAACATCTCGGCAGTTCTGAAGATCTGTCGCTCCGTTGTCATCTCACTATACAGGCCACTTTCTCATGTAATATCAACTACCTGTATACAGAGACCATACTGTTCTCCTGAGCGGCACCGTCCCTGCTCTATCCTCTGCGTCATGGACCATCGGAATGCTCTTACCCCCGAACATCTGAGCCGTACCATCGAAGACTATTTTGCTGAACGCCAGGCCGAACTCCTTCCTTCCGGCGATCGAACGAAAGATGGGAAACGGTTCTCCTGGTGCGGCGATGTGTTGGAATTTCTCACCGACGGGTTAGCCGAACGACTCGCTACCAGCGGTATTACATTCTCAAAATCCTTTCCCGGTCCCTTCCGACTCATGGATGAAGAACAACTGACGGGAGGAAATCACATACGACGCTTCTGGACGATCGCGCTCCACCGGGGCTGTCCCATTGCCCGACTCTGCACCTATTTTTTCCATCGGCATGACCAGGTGCCGCTGCCGCAACCACCCCACGTCGTGGCCTATCCTCCTGACCATCCGGAACCAGAGGCGGCTGAATGAACTACATCGCGCTCAAGATGCTTTTTGGCGATCGCGCCAAGTACCTCATGCTGTTATGCGGATTGACCTTCGCCGTGATGTTGATCGTCCAGCAGGGCTCTATTTTCTGGGGCCTCATGATCTGGTCCCAATCCAGCATCAGCAATATCAACGTGCCGATTTGGGTCACCGATCCAGGCATCGCGCAAGTCGATGAAGTCAAACCGATCGCCGGAACCGCGGTCGATCGGGTCCGGAGTGTCCCCGGAGTCGAATGGGCTGTGCCGCTCTTCAAAGGTCTGCTGCGGGCCCGTCTCTCGAACGGGGAATACCATCAGATCACCTTGGCCGGGCTGGAATCTTCCAGCCTCATTGGACGTCCAGCCGAAGTCTTGGAAGGGCGATTCGAAGATATTTTACAGCCGGATGCCGTCGCGCTCGATCAGTGGGCAGTCGAACGGATGGGAGGCCCCGACATCATCAAAGTCGGCACCATCTTCGAATTGAATGACAAACTGGCCCGCGTCGTCGCCATCGCCAAAACGCAAAAGAGCTTTACGAATATCCCGGTGGTCTACACCACTTATGAACGAGCCATCCACTATATGCCAGCCGAGCGCCGAACCCTTTCCTATGTCCTGGCCAAAGCCAAAGACGGAGTCCCTGTCGAAGAAGTGACGAGGCGCATCCACGAGCAAACAGGTCTAGGCGCGTTTACGGCAGATGAGTTTGGATGGAAAACCATCGGCTGGGTGTTGAAAAACACCGGCATCGGTATCAACTTCGGCACCACGATTCTCCTGGGGTTCATCGTCGGCATGGCCATATCCGGACAAACCTTTTACCTCTTCACGGTCGAAAACCTCCGTCAGTTCGGCGCCCTCAAGGCCATGGGCGCGTCGACCTTCACGTTGGCTCGAATGATTCTCTTGCAAGCCTTCACTGTGGGCCTGACCGGCTATGGTGTCGGCATTGGGCTCGCGACAGTATTTGGGTATCTAACGGCACGGGGAGGAGGATTGCCCTTCGTCGAAACCTGGCAATTACTTCTCCTTGTTCTGGTGGGTCTCTTGGCCATCTGTACCTTCTCCGCCCTGATCAGCATCGTCAAACTGGCCCGGCTTGAACCGGCGATTGTCTTTCGGTGAGCAGCATGAACGACCACACAGAACCGGCTGCTGTCCGTGCGCGCGGCATCGTCAAATCCTTCGGTACCGGCGACACCAAAGTTACGGTGCTCAATGGTATCGATCTCGACATCTATCTGGGCGAGATGCTGCTGTTGGTCGGCGAATCGGGCGGGGGAAAGACGACGCTTCTCTCCGCGATAGCCGGCATCCTCGACATCGATGAGGGAGATATCGACGTACTGGGTGTGCCGCTCAGCGAGTTGCCTGCCGGCAAACGCACGACCTTCCGTGGTCAAACCATGGGCTTTGTCTATCAGCAATTCAATCTGTTGCCCACACTGACTGCGGTCGAAAACGTGGCAGTGCCGTTGTTGATCCAGAAGATCGGACGCACCGAAGCCTTGCGGCGCGCGCGGGTCATGCTCGACCGTGTCGGCCTCGGTGACCGGGCTGAGTTCCTCCCCAAAAACTTGTCCGGTGGACAGCAACAGCGGGTCGCTATCGCCAGGGCTCTGGTCAACGAGCCGCGCCTACTGATCTGCGACGAGCCGACCGCCGCGTTGGACGGCCCGAACGGACAAAAGATTATGGAGATCCTCCGCGAAGTAGGGCGCTCGCCCTCTCGCTCTGTCATTGTCGTGACGCACGATAGCCGTATCTTTCACTTCGGCGACCGCATGGCCCATTTGACGGATGGCCGGATCGTCAGCATCGAACCGATCACGCGCGAGGGAACAGCATGATCATCATGAAGCGATTGAGTGTTTGGCTCGCCCTTGCCGGTGTAGGGTTTGCCGCGTGGGTTCTTATCGGAGCCAACAAAACAGAGCCGATGCCCACGCCGATCTCGGAACCCCCTCGCTCTCCATACGAACAGACCGTCGCGGCATCCGGCATTATCGAAGCCGTCAATGAGAATGTCCGCATTGCTCCCCCGGTCGCCGGACTGATTATCAAAATGTTCGTGGCGGTCGGCGATCAGGTTGCGGAACAGGCCCCGCTCTTTCAGCTCGACGATCGGGATCTGCGCGCCCAGTTGCTGAGTCGAGAGGCGGCCATTCCTCCCCTGCAATCCCAAATCGACGAACAAAAGTACCGGATCGGAGATATCGACACACAATTGCGGCGACTTAAGTCGATACATGATGAACGAGCCGTCAGCGACGACGACCTCAAGCGAACCTGGTACGCGCTCGAAATGGCAAAACGCAGCTTGCAGCGCTTCGATGCGAACCTGAAACTGGCCATCGCCCAACGAGACGAGATCGCGCTCCTGCTCGAACGTCTCACCGTTCGCGCACCGCGCAAGGGCACGATCCTGCAAGTCAACGTTCGGGCGGGAGAATACGCGACTCCGGGATCAAGCGAACCGCTCATGCTGCTTGGCGACACTCAGCAGCTACAAGTCCGGGCCGACGTCGATGAAGTGAATGCGCCAATGGTCGCTCCACAAGCAGCAGGAGTCGCCTCCCTCAAGTCGATGGCCGGCACGAGGATTCCGCTGACGTTCGTCCGTATCGAACCCTATGTCATTCCCAAAAAATCGCTGACCGGAGAAAACATCGAACGGGTCGATACCAGAGTGCTCCAGATCATCTACCGGTTCGAACGGCCGCCGTTCCCTGTCTATGCCGGACAACAGGTCGATGTCTTCATCGAGCGCCGGACTTCAAGCAGCCCCGAACGAAGGGAGCCTCCACCGGTGGATCCGACGGAGCACAAGAAACCATGAGCATCATCGCCAACAGGTTTGGGGTCATGCTAGCGGCTCTCATCCTCTCATCCTGCGTGCAGGGGAAGGATTACCAACGTCCGCCGGTAGAAATACCTGACGGCTGGTCTCGTATAGCCAAGGACTCCGATACTTCAAAAACTACAGATCAGCAGCCGGAAGCCGAGTGGTGGAAAGCCTTCAAGAATGAAGAACTCAGCGGTCTGATCGAACGGGCCCTGCAACAAAACCACGATGTGAAACGGGCAATCGCCCGAGTCCTTGAAGGGCGAGCCTCAGTCATGTCAGCCGCCGCAGGGCTCTACCCGCAAGTGAATCTCTCCAGCAGCTACAGCAACATCGCTGTGTCCGAGAACACCTTTGCCGGCTTGGGCCTGGCAACCGGGCAACAACCACGCCCACAGACGTTTGCCACCCCCGGCACGAACTTCGATCTCTGGAACAGCGCCCTGGATCTCCGTTGGGAAATGGACTTTTGGGGCCGCATTCGGCGTGGACGAGAAGCAGCTATGGCAGATGCTCAGGCCATCGAACAGGATGCCCGTGCCGTAGCATTGACACTGGTCGGTGACGTCGGGCAATCCTATTTCCGGATCAGGGAACTCGACGAGCAGCTGGACATCGCACAACGGACCCTGGCCGTCCGGCAAGAATATCTGGAGATCATCAGGAAACGAGCCTCAGTCGGCCTCGCTTCTGAGTTTGACGTGAAACGCACGGAGGTATTGGTCGCCGAAGCAGGAGGGCTTATTCCGGACCTGGCAAGAATTCGAGCGGTGGAGTCGCACCGACTGGAGGTGCTCATCGGGATGTCACCTGGATCGCTCGATCTTCACAGCAAACCCCTCCGTTCCGTCGTCATTCAGCCGAACATTCCTGTCGGGCTCCCCTCTCAGCTGTTGGAACGGCGCCCGGACATTCTCCAGGCAGAAGCCACGCTCGTGGCATCCAATGCCCGTATCGGCCAAGCTCGCGCCTATTTCTTTCCCACTCTCTCCATCACCGGCCAAGGCGGCCTGCAGAGTGCCGAGTTCTCCAATTGGTTTACCGGCAACAGCTCGAACTACAGCATCGGTCCGTCGATTATTCTGCCGATCTTCCAGGGAGGGACCAACCTCGCTCGGTTGGACTCGGCGGAGTCGCGCCATGTGCAGATGCTGGAGAATTACCAACAGACTATTTTGCAAGCATTTCGGGAAGTCGCAGACTTGCTGACTTCGCTAAGCGCGAGGGCAGAACAGCTTGCGCGACAGCGCGAGCAACTTTCTGCAGCACAGGAAGCCATGCGATTAGCCGACATCCGATACCGCAAGGGCCTGGTGAATTATTTAGATGTGCTGGATGCACAGCGAACGGCGCTGGGAGCAGAGACCCAATTGGTCCTCACTGAACGCACTCGATTGACAGATATGGTCAGCCTCTTTAAAGCGCTGGGAGGGGGCTGGACATCGCCGCCCAACAAAAATCCCGCCTGATTCTCTCCAAATTCCTGCTGCCAGAAAAAGAGAATTACTCGCCATTGAGACGATCCAGTACTATGCTGTCAGAAAGGTAGCTAGACTATGTCGGAACAACAGACCATCATGCCTCGACCCGGGCCTCCGACCATTCTCGTGGTCGATGATGAGCCGACCATCACGATGCTGTGCAAGATCATTCTTGAGCAGGCAGGATTTTCCGTCATTGGCGCCGAGGGCAGTTCAGAAGCCCTCAAGATCTGTACGCAACACGAAGGTCCCATCGATCTGATGCTCACAGACCTCATCCTCCCCCCCCCAAGCTTTAGTTTAGTCTCGGAATCTAATCAATTCCCCCACGTACATGGATACGAACTGGCAAGCCGCGCACTCCAAATTCGAAAAGACATGCGAGCGATCATCATGTCCGGGAATATTCATCAAGACTTGGCAGGATACGGAATAGGCCAGGCGAACCTCCCACTCCTTCATAAACCGTTTGAGCCCCAGGCCCTTGTGGCACTCGTGGAGCAAACACTTCGAGCGCCTTTGCCCTCAATGGAAAGCCTCACCGCAAACCCGTCCAAAGCTGCAGCCGTCGGTGATGGATGGGTTGATTAGGGAAACGGACGGGTGTCCTGACATCAACCAGCCGGCATTGAAAGTCGCCGCTCATCGCCTCCACCCATATCTACTCGATAGACTCGATGAAGACAGGGAACCGTAAACATCACGGGAGCGCCCGGCAGATCTACAGACTCGACCAGGCCTCAAAAAAAGGGGCTGCTACCGTGACGATAACAGCCCCCCTTCGTATTCGTGATTCCAGACTACCAGCGATCGCGCTTGCCGCCACCCCCACCGGCGCCGGAGCCGCCACGACCACCGCCACCAAATCCACCGCCGCCGCCGGTGCGAGGCTCCTGGGGCCGCGCCTCATTCACGGTTAACGTCCTGCCACCCATTTCCGCGCCGTTCAACGCGGTAATGGCGGCTTGCGCTTCCGCATCCGAAGACATCTCGACGAAGCCGAAGCCGCGTGACTGTCCCGTAAATTTGTCCGTGATGATCCTCGCGGAAGCGACGGCGCCATGCCGCCCGAACAGATCGCTCAGCTCTTGCTCGGTCGCCGAATAGGGCAACCCACCGACATAGATCTTTGAACCCATTTGGGGTTCCTCCTTATGAGTATGATGATATTGTCTTGTGCGCGAGGAACGGGGGAAGGAGCTGGCCAAAGGCGCGAAAGAGGCGGCGACTTGGGTCTGACTTCCGGCGACTTTCTCGAGCAAGGCAACATCGACGCTACAGACCTGTATGCTTCGATTCACCTTATCGCCAGGCCACTGCGACGAGGCGCGGGCAGGCTATCATAGCCTCATTTAAAATGGCAATCCGAGTGCCGGCGGAATGCTGAAAAAGTCCGCGCGCGCGTAGGAGTCTGAGGATCGGTCGGCTTACTCCCCAACGCGAACCAACAGCCCCTGCTCCCGGCAAAACTCGAACATCCAGTGGAAGACAGCGACGACTATGCCTAAAAATACCAGATTTAAGCCGGTTGCCCAGGCCAGATGAACGATGGGAGAGACAGAGGTACTCAGCACCGCCCGCATACCTTCAAAGACATGGGCTGCCGGGTTCATCCAGGCAATCGCCTGCAACCACCCGGGGAGCACTTCGATCGGATAGAACACACACGAGATCGGTTGAAACAGGAATACCATGCTCCAAGCCAGGACTTCTGCCTCCTGGCCGAACCTCATGATGAGTGCTGTGGTCAACACCCCGATAATCCACCCCGCCATCACCAGATTCAACACAAAGGGTATCAACCACAGCCCGATCACGAAGATGTTATAGGAATAAAACAGGCCCGCGCAGACGACCATGACCACAGAGACGGCCAATACTTTGAACACACTCATCACCATCGTCGCTGCGAGAAACTCGCTCGGTTTGAGAGGACTGGCGAATAAATTCATGAGGTTTCTCGCCCAGATCTCTTCCAAAAATGAAATGGTAACCCCCTGCTGAGATCGGAACAGTATGTCCCACAAGATCAACGCCCCTATAAAGAAGGTCACTCCACCGGGAATCTGGCCTTCAAATTTCGCGAGATAAACCGTAATGAACCCCCAGATAACGAGATCGAGAAACGGCCAATAGAAGATCTCCATTATCCTGGGCAAACTGCGCCGGTACAGGTACAGATGCCGCGCCACCAGGGCATAGATTCGATGGAATTTCATAGAGATCAGTCTGAAAGTCATCAAGTCGAACGTCATCAAGTCGCCAAGAAGTACGAGGACGTTACGACCTGATGACGTTATGACTTTCGACGGTTTTCTATTTCTCTCTGGCCAACTTCACAAACACTTCTTCCAAATCCACCTGCCCAAACCGCGCCGCGATCTCCTGCGCCGTCCCCTCCGCCACAATCTTTCCCCGCTGGAGAAAAATAATCCGATCAGTCATCTCTTCCATCTCATGCATATTATGCGACGTGTAGAGCACGCTGAGCCCGGACGATCGTCGCTCCTCCTTGAGGAAACTTCGAATCTTCTGTGCGATATCCGGATCCAGACTCGCGGTCGGTTCATCGAGAAACAGAATCTTCGGTTTGGTCAAAAAAGCCTTGGCCAGACCGAGACGAGTACTTTGTCCGGAAGAGAGCTTGCGCGTCACTTTGTAGCGGAACTCTTCCATCTCCAGCCGCTTCACGATGTCATCGATCTGCTCTTGGATATACGAAAGGCCGTACAATCGCGCAATGACCCAGAGGTTTTCCTCAACTGTAAGCGCCTGCGGCAGCGCGACGTAGGTCGAACAAAAGTTTACTTGCCGCAGAATCTCTTCTCGATTGGTCGCCAAGTCCAGGTCGAACATTCGAATGGAGCCGGATGTCGGAGTCACCACCCCGAGCAACATCTGAATCGTGGTGGTTTTTCCCGCTCCATTCGGGCCCAGCAACCCGAGAATTTCTCCCGGCCCGATGTCGAATGAAATATCATTGACGGCGATGAACTCACCGAACCGTTTCACCAGATGTTGGACTTGCAGGACGGGTGTGGGCATGAGTGATCAGAGATTTAGCAGGATGGTGAGCGCGTGAGCTTACTGGCGAGAGGCAAGTGGCCAGAGGCTAGGGGCAACCAGAGCGAATATCTTTCCTCGTGCCACTAGCCCCTCGCCTGGCTTGTTGCGCCTTAGGCCTCCAGCCCCTGGTCTGCGTGAGACAGCGATCGTGGAAACTGTTTCATAATCAAATCGGCCACACCGGCAACATCATCCAAACCAAACAACGGTACGGATAGGTCTACAGGCTTGTCCGACACCACTGCGAGCAGCCCTTCACGGGAAATAGAAATTTCGCCGATCTCTTCCCGGATGACGACGATCTTCGGATAATTTTCGTGCTTCCACCCTTCGGCAATGATCAGGTCGTAGGAATGATCGAGAAACCGATCCCGCACTTCTTCGACGCTTATCTGATCCGACACATCGGCAAACATCGCCATGCTTCCCTTGGAGAGGACCATCACACTGCTAGCTCCGGCGCGCTTGTGGCGCCAGCTGTCTTTCCCTTCCGTATCGAGGTTGAAGCCATGTCCTGCATGTTTCACCGTCGCCACCTTGTAGCCGGCCCGGACCAACTCAGGAATCACACGCTCTATGAGTGTGGTTTTCCCGCTGTTTGAACGGCCGACAAAGGAGAGAATGGGTATCGCCATGAGTGTAACGAATCAACTGTCAATCGTCATTGGTCAAAGGCGATCAGGGACGATTCTTGCCATTGGCCAATGACTACTGACATCCTTTTCTTCTAACAACAAGACAATCGGTGAGGATCAGTATGCCCATGCTCGGAGTGGCTGGCCCAGGCTTCTCCGCTCAGTAATTGCACCGAAACAAGATCCCCCTGATTTACCCGTTCGACTTCGACCGGGATATCAATCAGGCAATTGGCCTTCACCATAGAAGTCAAAATCCCGGACCCTTGCGCGCCGGTCGTACGAACCTTGAATATCCCATCTTCCCTTGTGAGCACACCTCGTAGAAAGTGGCGACGATCGGTCCGTTTGGAAAATTTCTCCTGGAAAATCGCCTGCACGACCGGGCGGCCATAGCTCCGGTGACCGCTCATTTTGAGCATGGCGGGACGAACCAACTGCTCGAATGTCACCATGGAAGACACAGGATTCCCCGGTAACCCGAAGGCCAGTTTTCCTTGAATCTTGCCGAATGCCAGCGGCTGCCCAGGCCTGATCGCCAGTTTCCAAAAGTTCATTTCCGCGCCCAGCTCATGAAACACGGCCTTTGTAAAATCGTAGTCGCCCATCGACACACCGCCGGACAGCACGAGAATATCCGCCGTCAGGCCCTGCGATATTTTTTCCTTCAACGCAGCAGGGGTATCCCTCGCAATCCCCAGCAACAGGGGAATGCCGCCCGCCTCCTGTACTGCCGCTGCAATCCCATAGCTGTTGGAATTGATGATTTTTTCATCGCTGAACCGCTCATCCAAATCCGCCAGCTCATCGCCGGTCGAGAGGATCGCGACACGGGGACGCTGATAGGCAAAAATAAATGACTTGGCGAGGATCGCCAACATCCCCGCTTCGCCTGGCCGAATCTTAGTTCCTTTTGCAATGATGCGCTCGCCCTTCTTCACATCTTCGCCTTGAGGCCGAATGTTGGCGCCTTGCTGTTCCGGCTTGAAGACCCGCACGGAATCCGGCGTATGCTCCGTGTCTTCGACCTTCAACACCGTGTCCGCCCCCTTCGGGAGAGGAGCGCCGGTCATGATCCTGATCGCCTGCCCCGGGCCGACAGACTTTGACGGCATCTGCCCCGCAGCCACATCTTCGATCACCGTGAGCGTGACCGTTTTCTGAATCGCATGTTCCTGCTTGATATCCTCCCACCGCACGGCAAACCCATCCATCGCGCTATTATCCCAGGGTGGATTGTCCCGTTCTGCCACAATATCTTCGCCGAGCACACGGCCAAGGGCATCGAGAATCGAAATCTTTTCCAAGCCCAGCGTCGGCGTGGACTCCAAGACGATCCGTTGCGCCTCTTCCAACTGCGTGAGCCCCTCTGTCGCCGATGTCGTTTTCACCCTCTCTCCTTCATCAATGGGCCTGCGGAGACGCGATCTTCACCAGCGATCCGCGCTTCTTGCAGAACGCTTCGACCTTGTTGGCAATGTCGTGATAACACTCGGCCGTCGGTGAATCGGAATTGAACATCGCAAAGGGTTCTCCGGCATCGGACTGGATCACGACATCGGGATCGAGTGGAATACGTCCGAGGAACGGCACGCCCATATCCGTCGCAGCAGCTTCCCCGCCGCCCTTCCTGAACACCTCGATATGGTTGTGACAATGGGGACATTCCAGCCCGCTCATATTCTCGATAATCCCGATGATCGGGACTTCGCTGTCCTTACAGAACGTGACCGACTTACGGGAATCGAGCAAGGCCACTTCCTGCGGCGTCGTCACAATCACCGCGCCGCTGACATTCCCCAACAAATCGATAGTCGTCACCGACTCGTTGCCGGTTCCCGGAGGCAAATCCACAAACAAGAAGTTGAGATCCTGCCATTCGACCCCGCCCAGGAGCTGGTTGATAAATTCATACTTGTACGCATCGCGCCAGATGATCGGATCGTCCGAGTTCTGCAACAAGAAGGACATCGAGGCAATTTTGAGGTTATAGGCTTGAAACGGGATGATCCCGCCTGAGCTGCTGATCTTGAGCTTCTGCCCTTCAGCCCCCACCATCTTTGGAATGTTCGGTCCATGGATGTCCATGTCGCAGATACCGACATGCCATCCTTTGAGCGCGAGACTCACGGCAAGGTTCGTCGTACAGGTACTCTTTCCGACCCCACCCTTATTGCTCATGATGAGCACTTTATATTCGATCCGCTCCATTCGTTTGGCCACCAGCCAACGGCTGTGACCTTCCTTGTCCTTCTGACAGGTCTCGTTCTCGTCGCAAATTGCGCAAGCCCACATGTAGACGCAGGCATCGCTGCCGCCTGAACTGGGAGGTTGAATGACGTTCAATTCACGAGCCATGTATCTTCCTTCTGTAGCGCGGATTTCATCCGACCTGCGTTATTTCGTTATCGGCGTCGATCTGTCGGCACACCGACGTAGTCGCCCCCGGCGACGTCGGACACTTTCACTGAGGCGTCCTTGCCGGCTCCTGCTCCTGCGGCGGCCATGGCAGGCATACCAGCCCCCTCCTCCGCCGACTTCTTTTTGTTAAAAAACCCTGCGCTGATGATCCCGACTTCGTAAAAGATATACATGGGCAGGGCCATCAAACATTGATTGAAGGGATCCGGCGTGGGTGTAAGGACGGCGGCAAAGATAAATGATCCCAGCAGGGCCCACTTACGATATCGCTTAAGAAAGGGCGCATCGACCCACCCTAGCTTGGCCATAAGTGTGATGGCAAGCGGAACTTCGAATATCAGCCCGAACACCATTAAAAACCACAGGGCAAACCCGACATATTGCGCAATCGAGATCTGTGGGACGAAGCCGGCGTTGACACCATAAGAGACCAAAAAGTTCAGCGCAAAGGGAAGCACGAAGAAAAATGAAAAACTCACCCCTGCGTAAAAGGCCACTGTGCTCAACAACACAAAGGGCCCGACAAAGCGTCGCTCCTGGGCATGGAGTCCCGGTACGACGAACTGCCAGACTTCGAACAAGAGATAGGGGGTCGCGGCGACGAGAGCGAAGAGCCCGGCCACCTTCACGTTTTGCCACAACGCTTCAGCCGGCGCGAGAAAGACCAACGGAACCGTCGCCAGATCGGTCGGCACCCACGATAGGGAGCCAGGCATAAACATGTTCTGGAGGGGAATACGAAGCCACTTGACCAACGTATCGGCGAAGAAAAATGTGGCGACAAACATCACGCCGACGATGATCGCCGCGCGCGTCAGCCGGACCTGGAGCTCCACAAGGTGCTCCATCACCGGCATCTTTTTATCTTCCAGCGGCTTAAAGATCGTATCTTGCAGCCACCGGTTCAGTGAATTCAGGCCGTTGGGCATACGATCCGTTCATCCGATGGGTAGCGGCGACCACTCTGAGACCGAGTGGTCGCCGCCAGCGTCGTGTGCGCTACTTGGGATTGACCGCGACAAACAGGCTATTCCCCTGGCGGCTCAGGAGCAGGACAGCCAACTCGTCTTTTTTCAACTTATGCGAAGCTTTCTGATAGTCGTCAAGAGTCTTCACGACTTCGTGGTTCACTTCCTGAATCACGTCGCCGCGCTGCAAACCTGCCGCTTCCGCAGGACCACCGCCTTCGACCGACATCACCACGACACCCGTCGTCTTCGCCGAGATATTCATTTGGCTCATCGTGGCCGCATCCAACGCCTGCACACGGAGAGAGGCCAAAACATTGTCCGGCAACTTCACCGTCTCAACCGGTTCCTTCGGCGCTGCCGGCTCCTTTTTCGCCAACATTTCATCCGTCGGTCGCTCCGCCACCTTCACGGAAATGGTCTGTTCCTTGCCGTCTCGTAACACCTTCACCTGCGCATCCTTACCAACCATGGTGCGCGCAACAAGGTTCCGCAACTGACTCACATTCTGAACTTCTTTCCCGTTGAACGCGATCACGACATCGCCTCGCTTCACACCGGCAGCATGGGACGGGCCGTTCTCATTCACATCGCTGATGAGTACGCCTTTGCGCTGTTCCGGAAGCTTGAACGATTTGGCCAAGGCCGGGGTGATCTCTTGAATGGCCACACCCATCCAGCCGCGCACAACTTTGCCGGTTTTCTGCAGACTGTCCACGATATCCAAGGCAATACTACTGGGAATGGCAAATCCAATCCCCTCCGACCCGCCGGTCCTTGAGAAGATGGCCGTATTGATCCCGATGAGCTCACCACTCAGGTTGACCAGCGCCCCCCCGGAATTGCCAGGATTTATCGCCGCATCGGTCTGGATAAAGTCTTCATAATCCGCAATGCCGACGTTGCCGCGCCCCAATGCGCTGATGATACCCAGGGTCACGGTGGAACTCAGGCCAAACGGGCTGCCGACTGCCAGCACCAGGTCGCCGACCTGCAACTTCTCATATTCTGCCCATTTTAATGCTGGAAGATTTTTCGCCTCGATCTTGACCACAGCCAAATCCGTCTTCGGATCCGTTCCCACCACTTTCGCGCTGAATTCCCGTCGATCGCTGAGCGTGACGGTAATCTGCGTGGCGCCATCGACCACATGATTGTTCGTCACAATAAATCCGGTGGAATCGAAGATGACACCGGACCCTGCGCTTTGATCGGGACGTCCATGCCCTCCACCAGGAGGCATCGGCGGAGGAGTCGGGAGTTCACCCCCTGGTCCTTCCTCGCCTGGAGGTCCACCGAACGGGCCGGGAGGCATCGGCCCTCTCCTGCCTCGCCCTGCGCCTTCCCCACCCCCGGTTACGGCAATATTCACCACCGCCGGCGTGACCTGCTTGACGATTTCTGAAAATCCCTGATTCAGCCCGGCTGAAGCCCCGGCGGCTAAGGCTGTGGGTTCACTCGGCAGGGCAACAAATGCGAAGGTACTCATGACCAGACCGATACTTGAGACAAGACCTCGGACGTTCCCCCCTTGACTCCGCGTGACCATAACAGCATTCCTCCACAGGGTTAATCGACTAGATACCAGAGTTGAACGGTACATTGTACACTATCCGTTCCCAGGGCTTCAAAGACTAATGACTATTAGCCTCCATTGAACAGGTTGTCCTGGCCGGGGCCTCGGATTCCAATACCCTGATCCAGCAGCTCCGGAGTTTCAATAGCAGCCGTTTCGACGTTTGCTCGAACGACACGACCGCAGCGTATCCGGCGCCCCCTCATACATTGGAGACCAAATACGCCGCTCATCTTGCGGCCAAACTGATTGAGCAAACGGTGCATCCTCCGTCTCCAAACTGTGCACATTCTTCCTCTACCCCAGACACTATGCTGTTAAGTTGGCTTCTCAACGGCAGACCTGTCAAGACCTCCAGACCCTTCTCCCTTGCATTCCAGTCTGTGGCTCGCTAGCATATTATTTCTTGTGGGTTTTGATCTGATGCCACTCTGTATCACCGCAACAAGGCTGGTTTCCTGTGGCCTTGCAAGATAACTCTGGCTTCCTCCAGTGGTCGATCATCATTCCAGCCCATAATGAAGCAGGGCGCATTCTTCCCTACCTTCGAAACATCACCTCCTATATGCAAGGCCGAGGACAGTCCTACGAGATACTCGTGGTTGACGACGGCAGCACCGATGCCACGGCCGTCGTGGTTGAAACCATGGCTTCTTCGACCCCCGAGATTCAGTTGCTCCGAGCCCCGCTGCGCCAAGGCAAAGGCGCAGCAGTACGACGCGGGATGAACGCGGCCATCGGACAATTACAGCTATTTACCGATGCGGACGGCGCCACTCCGATCCAAGAGCTTGCCCGACTAGAACAGGCCATGGTAAGCGGAGCCGACGTAGCCATAGGCTCGCGCGCACTTGCCTCCCGGCTGCCTGGCTATTCTGTCCAGGCCCGTTTGCATCGAACCGTTTTGAGCAGCCTGTTCAATTCCCTCATCCGGCAGAAGGGTCTCACCGGAATCAACGACACGCAATGCGGATTCAAACTTTTCCGTCAATCTGTCGCGGCAGATCTCTTTACAGTCTCCTCAATCGACGGCTTTGGCTTCGACCTCGAACTGCTCTACGTGGCACAACAACGCGGATATCACATTGCCGAAATTCCGGTGAATTGGTCCCATCAGCCAGGCTCAAAGTTTCGCATTGTCAGGGACGGGATCGCGATGCTGCGTGAATTGACCCTGATCAGACGGAATTGGGCCAAAGGCTATTACGCTTTCCCCCCACCAGCACAAAACATCCGTCCTTCTACAGCCGGTCAAGGCGCACTTCCCCTGCAATAAAGCTCCTCGAAGGTTACCGGACATCTCAACCTCCCTCTGCTCGCAAAATGCTCTCGCGCCCTGCTACATTCAGCCTGATAGTTCGGCACGATACCGGACGTGAAGTGCCGTCACCAGCACAACACTCGGCCCATGGTCATCGAGCAACACTCAAGAGCCTTATCTCAACGATCCATGATGCAATGGACCATTCTCTCGTGTCTCCTCATCACCGCAGCTGGGCTGTGGGGATGCGACAAGCTGACCTCCGCGTTCCACCGAACTCCCTTACCGGACATGGGCCCGCGTCTGACCGACTCCGTCAGGCTGACTTTCGACCCTGCCTTTAGCAATCTCACCATGCAGTATATCGATGGATGCAACAGCCCCCACGAGCTCAACGTCGGGGAAGAAGTCGCATCGACCATGATCGATGCGACTTCTCAAACTTTTGCAGCCGTGAGCGTCACCGGCGGAACCGCTCCGCAAGTCCAGCCAGACAAGGAGATCGTGGTTACGCTTCAACGCTCAGGCCTCAAACTGTGGGCCGACAATGTCTATGACCGCGTGCCGGCAGACCTGACCCTTGAAACCCTCTTGACCTTCAAGGATGCCGCGGGAAAAGAGCTTGGCCGGCAGACCATTTCCATCGCGCATAACCAACGGCTTATTTTGGAACCGACCCAACGCCGGTGCGATTACGGCAACATCCGTGAGTTTGTGCATGACGCCGGGATCGCCCTCTCGACACAATTCATCCGCGCCGCCCGTACCCAGTTGGCGGCAACCGGCAGTTCCACTCCCGCATCGATGGCAACGGAGGCGCTCACTCAGCCAGTTCTACCGGCGTCGACCATGCAGACCAAAGGCGCTCTGTCGGCTCTTACGTTTAAGGCTACCCTGCTGGACGAGAACAGTAACTTAGTCTTTGAAGGTGGCGAGCGCATTCGGGTACGGATCGATCTCATGAACGGAGGAGACCAGGACCTTCAGGCAGTCACCGCAACCCTGACGGGAACCGCCTTGTTGCTGACCCAGTTTCCCTCGACTTCCCTTGCGATCGGAGGGCTGCAAGCCAGCCAATCCCGCTCGATCGAATTTGCGGCAACGTTGCCACAATCCGTCCAACAACAACAGGCCGAAATTCATGTGGCGGTTTCTGGATCGGGAGCCCGTATTCAGCCGCCGCAGCAAACCCTGACTCTGTTGATCCACCCCGGCGGCATTAGGGCCGACGACGTGGACGAAATCCCTTCAATCGCCGCAGGGTTTCGACAGCCCCACTCCTACTTGATCTCAATTGGGATCGGTTCTTATCGAGATCAGCATATCCCTTCCCGCAAATTTGCTTCCATAGATGCCGCGACAGTTTCAAGCTACTTCCAATCCCTCGGTGGGTTTCCGGCATCCAATGTTCAGCTGCTACAAGATTGGAAGGCGACAAGCTCGGACATTGACGAAGTTCTGCTGGATTGGCTGCCATCTCGCATAACCAAGAACGCGGTGGTCATTGTCTATTTCGCCGGGTTAGCGTCGGTGTCTTCAACGGGAGAGATATTCCTCGTTCCGTACGATGGAACTGCCACGACTGCCTCACGATCTTATCCGCTCAAAGACTTGGAGGCAGCGCTGTCTCGGTTAAAACCGAAACAGACGGTGTTTTTATTCGATGGGGTCGTAGTGCGCAGGGGGGCGGAGAATAAAACTAAGACCGCTCCTCCCCAATGGAATCCCACCGAGAGCTCGACCCTCCATATCATCGGAAGCAGCGGGATAGGAAGGGGCTTGGAAGACGATCAGCACCGACATGGCCTCTTCACCTATTATCTGCTGCGGGCCCTGCGCGGCGAGGCCGATACCAATCGGGACGGCGACGTGATGCTCGGAGAAACAGTGGCGTATCTCAGCCAGAAAGTGCGCTGGGCTTCCAAGACCCACTTGGGCCAGGAACAACGCCCCTTCGCTGTTCCGGCAATCAGTCCGACCGATTCTTCCTTTACTTTGCTCTTGACCAGGCTCCCCGCAATCCAGAGCACTGATGCCCACTAGCAGGCTGTTGAGAAAGACCGCCAGCAGAAACAACCTGTTATTTGGTTTGTCTTGTTTATGTGGTTGAACCGGACTAACCAGATGAACCAAATCGACCAGATAATAGAAGAGGGTGGAGGATCGAATCCTCCACCCTCTCATGAGCCTTGAGGCTGTGACGAAACTACTCGCCCTTACAGAAGGTCCGCTCGTAGTTGATGATCGTCCAGGCTTCTTCTTCCGAGATAATAGCCGGTGTCAAGGAGATCATGCCTGTGCCGACACTCCCGTTCTTGATGATCCAGAAGAGCTCGCCATCTTTCCGCTTCTTATGGAATTTGCAGTTCGTGAAATCGCGGGGGCTCGGATTCAGAACCTTACCGGCCTCGCCCTGGCCATCCCCATTCTTACCATGGCAATTGAAGCAGGTGCCCTTCCCCTCATACAGTGCCTTTCCTTTGGCAATGTTCTCAGGGGTTGCAGCAACCGGATTCTTGTTGGCCTTCGCGTCGGACATCTGATCAGCCGGGACACGGGCCTTAAGTGGATCCTTCTCCTCGGCTCCAACCACCGTAGCCGACAACATCAGCAGCGCTGCGCTGATTCCCAGGAACTTAGCAAAATACCCCATCAGATTTCCTCCTTTGTGTTTAACCACCGCACGTGAACTCGGCATTGGGCCGCTGACGTATGAGGTCCGTATCAAACCGACAAAACGCGGGCGAATATAACAATGGCCTTCTACTCATGTCAAGCAATCCTGAGTGCTCTGATTCACTTCCAGTCCTCGAATTTCATCACAACCTAACCTGATACCTATCAAAGCCCGTGCCAGAATATTCATTACGTGAGGGCATACTATTTCATCTAGTTAGAAGCACGTCTCATTCTTGAAATGGTTGAACCCTCAAAATGGTGGCGCCATTGCGCCTCAGTTCTGCGCCAACGCCACACCTCTTGATGCTCCATCCGGTCCATCTGGCTCGTCTCATTCATCTGGTTAGCTTCATTCAACCAATCAGACGAGACAGGCCTGGCTCACTCCTGACCTGCAGGCTATCGAAACCCTGGGGTGTGAGATGGTTTGAGATGGTTATGGTTACGCTGCAAGCTGCTATCGCTTGATGAGGATATCGCGCGCGACTTTCCCGCTCGGACCGAACGGCTTTTGAGGCTTGCCATTGAGTTCGGCTTTGACCCCTCCGGCGTTACCGAGCGTGAGAACAAACTGGTCCTGACCTTTCCATGTAGCTTTTTCTCCGGGCCGCAGCAGAGCCTCTTGGGGACTGCCGCCATCGATTTGAATGACGACCCAACTCAATTCTGTCGCCTCAAGGTCGAGTGCCAACTGTCCCTCTGGCGCTCCAGGTCCTTCAAGTGAAATTCCTCCCAACGGCCCATCGCTTCCCAGCGATGACGGAGCCGGAACCGTCGGCTTCGACGCAACCGAAGCTGTCGTTATCGGGCTAGGCGCTGGCTCAGGCGTATCCGCCACGCTCGGTTTGGTTGTCACGACGGGAGGCTCGCTCGGCTTGCCGGTCTTAGAAGCCGTGATGTCCGATGGAACCGATTCAGTCGGCTGGCTAGGCGTCGGATCCTGAGATTCCTGAACCGGCGGAGTCGTTTTTTTTGGCGCTGAAGCCGGAAGGTCCGAGCTCGAACGATGGACCAGGAGCGTCGACTGTTCCCGGCTGAGAAGAAAAATGAGCGTGAGAATCGCAATACCGATCGCAATCGCGACCGCCTTTCGATTCGACTGCCGCTTCCGATCCTCTTCCGCCTGCCTGACTTTCAAGCGCTCCTTTTCGACTTGCTTGTCGTAAAAGGCGCCGGCTGATTGAGTGAATCGGTGGATGGCATCCTCTTCATCGAGCCCGAGAGACCTGGCATAGGAACGGACAAAGCCCCGAGCAAACACTTGATCGGGCAACTTGGCGAAGTTCCCATCTTCCAACGCCTTCACAAAATCAGTTCGAATTCGCGTCTTGGCTGCGACTTCGTCTATCGTGAGCCCTTTGGTCTCCCGCACCTGTTTAAAAAATTCGCCGATCGATTCCATAGGTGTCTCTCTACGGCTTGAGCCGTGTCAGCAGTTCCTTTGCGGCTGCGGCATACTCGCCGCCCTTATCGAGCGTCATCACCTTGGTCAACGTTTCCCTCGACCGCCGTTCGAACCCGAGCTTGTAATAGGCGCGCCCCAACTCCAAGTTCAAGAGCGCAGGGGGAACATTGGGGGGATTGATCACCAACGCATCCTCGAAGGCTTCCATCGCGCCCTGGTAGTCGTTCTCTTGCGCCAACAACCTGCCGAGATGGAATCGCGCCAGATCCGGCGTCGCGTACATGGGATTCGCCAGCGCCTGGCGGAATGCGGCGATCGCGTCCCTCCGCCGCCCTTGATTCTCCAAGACCTGGCCTAGATAGGTGTAGGCTTCTGAGTAATTTTCATCGATCTTGGTCGCGGCAATGAATTCTTCCTCGGCTTGGGGCAACTTCCCCTGTAGCGCCAGAATATGGCCGAGTCCGTATCGCGCGTCCTTGTTATTCGGATCGAGCTTCACGGACTTCTGAAAGGACACAAAGGCTTTCTGCTGATCATGCTCCAGACTCGCGAGCCCTTCCTGGTAATACCCTTTCGACTTCTGTGCCAAACCTTCAGATGTGGCGCAGCCAGGCAACCATCCGATCAGCAGGGTCAATCCAAGCGTCCAAAATGCAAATGGTCGAACCATCGAATCGGCAAAAAGATCCGCTCTCACGAAATGTCCTCGAAATGAGTCAACTGTTTAAAGGATCGAAACCGTTCCTGAATCTCTTTGTAGTCCAGGATTCGCAATCGGTCAAGACTAAAGGATTCTACAGCAAACGATGCCATGACGCTGCCGAAGATAATCGCCTGTTTGAAAGTGTTGACCGAACGGTTGCCGGTGGCCGTCAGATAGCCCAGGAAGCCGCCGGCAAACGTATCCCCCGCGCCGGTGGGATCGCGCACGTCTTCAAGCGGAAAGGCCGGGGCTCCGAACACCTGTTTCTCGTTGAACATCAAAACCCCGTACTCCCCGCGCTTGATGATGAGGTGCTTGGGGCCGCGCGCGAGTATTTTCTGGGCAACCTTCACTAGATTCGAATCTTCACCCAGCGCCCGGGCCTCTCCATCGTTCACGATCAGGATATCGACCTGCTCCAAGACCCGCCACAACGCCTCTCGCTTGCCGTTGATCCAAAAGTTCATTGTATCGCAGGCGACCAACGGCGGACGCGAAAGCTTTTGCAGTACATCCAGCTGGAGCTCCGGATCGATGTTGCCCAAGAACAAGAGATCCGGGGATCTGTAGGCCTCGGGAATTTTCGGCCGAAAGGTTTCGAATACGTTGAGCTTCGTATCGAGCGTGTGCGCTTCGTTCAACTGATGGGTATATTCCCCTTTCCATCTGAACGTCGCGCCAGGCCTTCGCTCCAACCCGGTCAAATCGATGTTACGGCTCTTGAGAAAGGCCAGGTGTTGCGCGGGAAAATCCTCCCCCACCACGGCGATGAGATCCACGCTGGTAAAAAAACTGGCAGCGGTTGAGAAAAATGTCGCCGAACCTCCAAGCACCTCGCTCACCTCGCCGAACGGTGTTTTCACCGTATCTAACGCAACCGATCCGACGACAAGCAGTTTCCCCATGGCTTACCGAATTCCTTTCTTCCTCGGAACAACCCGGTCGATCAACAGGCCCAGCTTCCGTCGAAGCGAGGCCGGCATCCGATCCGGCGCCGTAATAATGGCATCCTGCAACGCGCGGTGACAGCTGCAGACCTTGACGTCAGCCACCGCACCCATCGCCGACCGCAACAATCGCTTCGCCAGCGTGACATTCTGGCGGAGTGTGGTCAAGATCGCCTCGACGGTAACAGCTTCTTCCGTCTCATGCCAACAGTCATAATCGGTCGCCAAGGCCACCGTGGCATAACAAAGTTCTGCCTCGCGCGCAAGCTTAGCTTCAGGAAGATTTGTCATCCCGATCACACTGGCGCCCCACTGGCGATACAACCGCGACTCCCCTTTGGTCGAAAACTGCGGCCCTTCAATGCAGATATAGACACCACCCTGATGCACCGTAGCGCCGGTTGCATGGGCCGCATCCGATAACGCAGAGCCAAGCGAGGCACAGACCGGGTCTCCGAATGCCACATGGGCAACGATCCCTCCCTCGAAAAATGTGGACACCCGCCGCTTGGTGAAATCGATAAACTGATCCGGTATCACGACATCGCCTGGCTTGATCGCCTCCTTCATGCTGCCGACCGCGCTCACGGAAATCACCCGCCGGACACCCAGCGACTTCAGCGCGTAGATATTCGCGCGGTAGTTGATTTCGGAAGGATTGATCCGATGGCCTCGGCCATGCCGCGAGAGAAATGCGATAGCAACCCCGTCCAATTCGCCAAGTACCAGCTTATCGGAGGGAGACCCGAAGGGGGTCTTGACCGAAAGTTCTTTGACCTTTCGAAGGCCTTCGATGTCGTAGAGCCCACTGCCGCCGATGATCCCGATGTCTGCCCGCGCTGCATGACTCTGTCGTGTCATTCCCTGCCCTCAAGTGTGGTGAGAAATCGATCCACCAGTCCAATCACCCGCGCTGCCGTGTGCTGGACTGTCTCTGACTCCTCGATCATCAACCATTGGATCCCCGGCTCCTTTCGGAACCAGGTCATTTGCCTCTTGGAAAAATGTCTCGTGTCCCGCTTGAACCGCCGGACCATCTCAGCTCCGTCATACTCGCCGGCTAAGTGCTCGGCCACCTGCCGGTACCCCAAGCCCTTCATCGCCGCGCTGGTTCGTTGATACCCCTGCGCCAAGAGTTGGCGCGTCTCTTCGATCAACCCGTGAGCCAGCTGCCAATCGATCCGCTCTTCGATACGACGATAGAGTGCAGCTCGGTCTCGGTTTAAGCCGATGATTAAGGCTGAAAATGATTGCTCGGCAAACCCATGCTCCTGCTGAAACTCCGACATCCGGCGTCCGGATAACTGGAACACCTCCAAAGCCCGAATCACTTTCGATTCGTCGCGTGGATGCAATCGCGCCGCGGCCACGGGATCTACTTCCACGAGACGCGAATAAAGACGATCGTACCCTTGGTCCTTCGCCTCACGCCACAGAGCCTCCCGCACATCCGGATCTGCCTGTGGCGCAGCGCACAAACCATTGAGAAGTGTCCGCACATAAAACCCCGTGCCGCCCACCACCAAGGGAAGGCAGCTGTCTCGATAGAGACGATCGATCTCATCGATCGCCTGGCGGCGGTACAACCCCGCATTAAACGATTCGTCAGGATTCACGAGATCGATCAGCCGATGGGGAACCACCTGGCGCTCCTCTCGGCTTGGCTTATCCGTTCCGACATCCATCCCACGATAGACTTGCCGGGAATCTGCTGTGAGCACCTCGGTGTCGAACACCTTTGCCACCTCAACCGCTACGCGGCTTTTCCCCACAGCGGTCGGCCCCATAATCACAACCACCGGCTTGTGACAAACCAGCCTTTCAGAAAGACGACGCGTTGCCCTCACTGGAATGGCCATCATACCCATCCCACCCGGCCGAATAGATTGGCCAGCTCATCGGTCGAAAGACGAAACGCCGTACGGCGCCCATGCGGGCAAGTCATAATCAAACCTTCCTGCACCCAATCGTCGATCAGCTGTTGAATTTCTGGAAGGGCCAAGGCACGTCCGGCTCGCACCGCTCCGTGGCAGGCCAATGAGGCCAGCACCGGTTGAACCCGCAGTTCCAGAGACGATGAACTGTCCCACTCGGTCAAATCCTCAAGCAGATCCTGCACCAAAACAGCCGCATCCACCTTGCCGAGGCCGACCGGCACCCCGCGAATCACCACAGCCGTGGCGCCGAACGGTTCAATCAGCAGGCCGAGTTTCTCCAGATCGTCACTACGTTTCAGCAGCACGGCACTTTGCCCTGCCGACAGCTCGATCGGCTCAGGGATTAACAGTGGCTGCGAGGGGATGTCCCTGGCTTGCCACCCACGCCAGAGCCGCTGAAAAAGCACACGCTCGTGCGCGGTATGCTGATCGATGACTTGTAGTTCTTCGCCTACTTGCGCCACCAGATACGTCCGAAGGATCTGTCCAAGCGGCAAAATGTCTGGCTTTTCTGGCCGTAGATAGACAGACGCTGCCTCGTGGGCAAAGGCCAACTGAGTTCCCTCCACGCTCCCGGATAGCGAGAGCCTGTCTCCACCGTTCGCTAGAAAGTCCTGCCCGCGTGGGGAGATCGGTGTACTGAATTGAGAGGAAGAGACGGATGAAGTCTGCCGCTTGCCCGCAAGGACGAACTCCTGCCCCGTCTGCGAGAGCCCCAGCACAACCTTCCGTTCGGAGCCGCTGAGCGTATGGCGGACCGATTGCCGTACCAACTGATGCAACGCTTCTGTTTCCGCAAAGCGGACTTCTTTCTTTGTCGGATGCACGTTGACGTCAAGTCGGTTCGATTCGACATCCAGAAAGAGCACGAACGTCGGATGATGTCCTTTGGGAAGAAACGATCCATACCCCTCCTTGACCGCATGAAAGACGGTCGCATTGCGGATTGGACGCCGATTCACAAACAACTCCTGCGGCGCTTTCGACGCCCGCGCATGGACCGGATCGACCATGACACCGCGGATCGACAAGCCCGACGTCCGTCCCCGCACCTCGACAGTCCGATCGAGAAAGGTCTGGCCATACACTTGAAGGATTCGATCTCGATCTGCAGGAACCGGTGGATAGTTTAGAATGTCCTGACCATTATGGGTGAGCCGGAAATGCACCGACGGCCAGGCGAGACTTGCAAGCTGTACGACATGACTGATATGGGAGAACTCAGTCGTGGCGGACTTGAGAAACTTCTTTCTGGCCGGTTGATTGAAGAAGAGCTTGGAGACTTCGATCTTGGTACCCGATACGGGAGGCGCGTCCACGATTGAACTGCCCGCCCCTGCAACCAGCGTGAGTTGCGATCCCACGGTATCTTCCTTGGCAGCAGTCGCGATCAACACATGCGAGACAGACGCGATGCTCGGTAACGCCTCGCCGCGAAAACCCATCGTCGTCACAGAGGCGAGGTCCAGATCGGATCGAAGCTTGCTCGTGGCATGACGTTCAAAGGCGCGGGGAAGATCGGCGCGGTTGATTCCCTCACCGTCATCCGTCACCCGGATGAGAGTCAACCCGCCGTCCTTCACATCGACTGTGATACGCAGCGCTCCCGCATCGAGACTGTTTTCCAGCAACTCCTTGACGACTGCGGCAGGACGCTCGACAACCTCGCCGGCCGCGATGCGGCTGACGACATCGTCCGGAAGGACATGGATTTTGGCGGAGCAACTGGCGGCGGGCATGACGCTAAACTCCAGGGAACGCTGGGAACGAGGGAGCGGCTCCAAACCATCTCACGGAACGTTCGGTCATCGAATTTCCGCCAGCCTATTCTTGGCCAGCTTTGCCTCATCCGACGTCGGGAACTCTTCGATGACTCGTTTGAGGTTCTTCTTGGACCTGGCAAGATCTCCGGTTTCTCCTGCGGCAAGCCCCGATTTGAAAAGCGCCGCCGGCACCTTTTCGTTTCCCGGATATTCCGTCGAGAGGTACTCAAACGATTGTATCGCGCGCACATAATCCTTCTGCTGATACGAAGACTCTCCCAGCCAGTAGTAGGCATTCGGTGTCAGAGACGTACCGGGAAAGTCTTTCACAAATCGCTGAAAACCCGCCACTGCAAGATCGTATTTCCCGTTGAGATAGTCGTTGTATGCCAGATTGAATGCCGACGTCGGAGTAATCGTGGGAGTGCCAGGCATCACTGTCGGTGCATCTCCAGGCTTCTGTGGCTTCGAAGAGCGAATCGGGTCGGCTTGAGCTGGCTCTGCCTTGGGCAAGGACGGAACGCCCGATACTTCTTCTGACTTGGCCACCCTGGCCTCTAACTTCTGAACCCGCGCAGACAGTTCATCGAGCTTCGGATCAAACTTGGGCCTGGCAGATTCGTTATCCTTCGCCCGCTCCAGCGATTCAAGCCGACGTTGTAGCGCATCGAGCCGCTTTTGATCTTGATCCTGAGACTTCGAGACCGTCGCCATGTGATCGCGCATTTCTACAAAATCCGCGTGGTTGGCACATCCGGCGATCCACAATAACGCACCTGACATGAGAAGAACCGGCCATCTTGAACCAATATTCTTGCGTAACAAGGTTATAGAGACTCCTTTAGCTGAGATCATTTGTCGAAACAGCCTCCAACCGGCTCATTCACAACGCACGGCGACTCCCTAGTCTCGATTGCCTGCATCACCGCCGATGCTACTTATCCCCTTCGGCCTGCCCGGAGAACGAAACTGCGGACCTGGGCTACTGAACCTTTGCGGCCTCAGACGCAATTGCGGATCGCTGGGCAGGCTTCGTGGCGGACTGGCGTGTCGCCCCCTTATCGCCCCCCCGCCGAGCATCATGCGCGATCCGATCCACGGTTTTGGAGAGGGAGTCTAACCGCCGATCCTGCTCTTCGAAACGGGCCGCAAACTTCTGCGCAATAGATTGGACACTCGCGCTGACTTCCCCCAAGTGACCGGTCACTGCCTTGTTCATCTCATTGATATGGGCGGCCGACGTTTTGCTCTCCTGCTCTCCTTGACTCACCCTCTCACCCAATCCGGTCAATGATTCCTTGAAGGCCGTAAGGGACTGGTTGAACTGTGCGAATTTCGCCGACAGCTGTTCGGCGCGGGTCTGGTTATCCGCCGATGCCTTATGCTGCTCCTCCAGACGCGCATCGATACTCTTGGCAAGTCCGCCGTTCGTCCTCTGCACGACCTCGATGATCTCCTTCCGGATCGTTTCCATCTGCCGGCTCACATCGTCAAGGCGCGCATTGACATCCAGACGGAGTTGATCGCGGTCCTGTTTATTTTTGAGATCTTGCGCATTGAGGCTTTCACGCACCTGGTTGTAGCGCACCATGTTATCCGCTTCCAACTTGCCTGCTAACTGTTCGAGCCGCTTGGTTTGCTGCTCAAGTTGCGCGGAACGCAATTTGAGATCGTCCTGCTTGGACTGGAGTTCCTGAGACTGGTGCAAGGCCCGCTCCAATTCGCCCCGCAACTGCGGTAACTCCTGCTCGCGAAGCACCGAAATCTCCTGACTCTGCCGCGCGCGGGTCTGTGCCGACTCGTCGACCGACTGTTTGATCCGCTGTTGAAGATTCTTCTCCGTCTGCTTGAGATCGGATTGCTGGGCAACACAGCCGGTCAACGCCAGGGCAGAGACCAGACAGATGGTCGCTCGGACCCCGATTATGTTGGAAGAGTTCGACATTGTTGCACCTACCTATGACGCAGATCCAAAAAGCCCTCTAGGGGGTATCCGGTGAAGGATGACAGGCCCCCCTACTCTCTCTTCATGGATAAGGAAATTTCATCGTCCCCGCAAAAGTCAGTCGTCTACTTGGCGGTCTTTATGATGATCCGTCCACGTCGGTTCTGCTGATAGCACGCTTCCGTATGTTCATTGCACGATGGCCGCTCTTTCCCGTATGACACCACGGAGAGGCGATTGGCCAGGACGCCGAGTTCGACCAGATAGTTGCGGGCCGCTTTTGCCCGCTTTTCGCCAAGTACGAAGTTATACGCTGTGGTTCCTCGCTCGTCACAATGCCCTTCGACCTTGACCATCGCGTTGGGATTAGACTTCATCCAATCGGCATCAATACTTAACGCTTGACGTCCTTCTTCGGAAATCGCCCAACTATCGTAAGCGAAGAACACATCCTTCAGGCCTGCCGCAGCGGAAGCAGCCTGCTCGGCCCTGATTTCCTCCATTTGCCGTCCGGAAATGGTAGAGGAATCCATCTTCGCCTGCCCGGTGCCACCACCCAACCGTTCCTCCGAAGGGTTCTTGTCGAGACCCCGCAGCCCGCCACCGCCGGATTGAACTCCAGTGTCAGGGAAGGTGCCGACACCGGATTTGGAACTATCTGCTCCCCCCTTGGCTGTCCCTTGGGTAGACTGAGAATCGCCGCCTGATTGTACGGATTTTGACGCGCAGCCCTGCATGGCGATAAATGCGATGCCCACCACCAGCATCGAACCGCATGTCCAAAAAGTCTTCTTCATCTATCATTCTCCTTTTCCTAGGTTAGCCGTCCCAATCATTCATTTACCTGTATTCCTACGGAACAGTCAAAGGGTTATCCTCACCATGCCGGGGACCAGGAAGGAGCGCTATTGTGCGTGCCCTGGAAGGTAAGCCGTTCCCTTCCCTTCCCATCGGCGTCGATCATATAGATGTGGCTCTTCCCATCGGCGGTCGAACTGAACGCCAGGTGCCTGCCATCGGGCGACCAGGAGGGTGAATCGTCCACACCGTGGCCTGTCGTTAATTGCAGTCGCTTCTGTCCATCCGGCGAGATGATACAGAGCTTGTACTCCTTATGCGTCCGGCATACGTAGGCGATCCAGTTCCCGCGTGGCGACCACACCGGCGCCGCATTGTAATCTCCCTCAAACGTCAGCCGACGCACGTTCGACCCGTCTGAGCTCATGAGAAATAGCTGCGGTCCACCGCCCCGATCAGACACAAACACCATTTCTCTCCCGTTCGGAGACCAGGAAGGAGAGAGGTCCCCTGACGGATTCACCGTCAAACGCTGGATCACTTTCGTCCTGGTATCCAACCGATAGATTTCCGAATTGCCTTCATAACTGGACGCAAACGCGAGGAAGTTTCCATCAGGAGACAATGCCGGAGTGATATTCAATCCTCCAAACGAAATCACTGTCCATCGCTTGCCCGTCGCCAACTCGATCATGTCGATATCCTGCGTACTACGGTTGCGATAGGCGGTAAAGATGAGGAACCGGCGATCCGGAGACCATTGCGGCATGAGATTCAGAAACCCATCGGCGGTGAGCTGGCGAGCATCGTAACCATCATAATCCATCACGAACAACTCGCGAGCAGTCCCCTGTTCAGCCACATAGGCAATCTTCGTCCTTGCAATGCCCGGCTCGCCCGTATACCGAAAGACCAGTTCATCGGCAAAGCGGTGCGCCATCTGCCGCACAACTGAGGGCGATCCCGCATAGCGCTTTCCCCCCACGAGTTCGTCGCTGCCGCTGTCATAGACGAAGCCTTCCATATTCACGTCGGCTTGTTCACCCGAGTTTTTCATCGACGCGGCTCCCCACACCAAGACCGAGACGCCCTTCTCAGCCGCCTGTTTGAAGATGGCCTTGGAGCCGGCGCCCTTTCCTTGATGAACACCGGCTGCCTGGATCCCAAGACTGGGCAAATCCACCAGATCGAAAACCAAGGACCGCCGCACATCGTTTTTCAGGACTTCCTCGATCCGCCCCGCCAACCAATCCGGACCTCCCGCATTTTGTATCTCTGCAACACCCAACGAAATCTTTTGGAAGTCGGGCCGCGTCGCTTCAAGGAATACATCTGCCGCCCCAGACTCGATGATGCCGACAATTCCCACTAGCAGCAATAGGCCTCCAAGCCAGGTCATGATTAGTTTCAGCTGTGTCATCCGACCGCCTCTCCGACTCGAAATACCATTTCTATATCCTTATAGCCGTCTGCCATATCCGAAGGAAACACCGGCAGTGTTCGCGGCCGCAATACAGCACGCTGGCCCGCCATATCAAAATAGGCATTTCCCGACGACTGATGCACAACCACGTCTTTAATGATCCCATCCCGTTGAAGTCGAAACTTCACGATCACGGTATAGGTTTGTCCCGCCATATCGATCGGAGGCGGCTCCCACTGGCTGCTGATAATAGACTGCACACGAGCCCAGTAGAGATTCGACCCAGTCGAACCAGAAATTTTCAGGGTTGTCTCGGGAGTCTTGACCGCTGGAACTTTCACCTCTTGGTGGGGCACCGGCACGACTGGCGCCTCGCTGGGTTTCACCTCTTTCGGAATGTCCAGTTTGGCCACAGGCTGAAACTGTTTGATCTTTTTCAGTTCTTCTAAATCACGGTTCAACTCGTCGCTGAGCGTCGGCCGTTTCGGAACTTTTGAAACCGGATCTTGCGCCACATCCGGGACAGGCGGAATATCAAGCGCCTTTGCCGCCAGTTGGGGCTGCCCCACAGATTTTGTCGCAGGGCTCAAATCTCCGAATTTCGGCGCATCAGGCGGAAGCTGAAGATCCTTCAACATGTCCCGTCTTTTCTCGCCGACCGGAGGTGCGGGAGCGGGGGCGCTACTGGGAACCGCTGCCTGGGCGGATGGCACAGGCTTTACAGTCTCAGCTTGCTTTACGGGCGTTGGGAAACTGACCAGCGACACTTCCACAGAGGTCAAAGGCCGTTCACCCTTTTGAGGAAGCCGAACCCCTGCCACCACGAGCAAGACCACCACATGAATGACAAGCGACAGCGCCAGCGTGCGCTTGAGCCGAGTAGACAACTTTGAGCGATCGCCCAGATCGAACCAACCATCTGACAGGACCGGCGCCTGGGAGGTCATCACAATCCGCCCCTTCATGCATATCGCGTCAACTTTTCCGTGATGGGAGACGAGGAGATTCTGACGCCCCCACGCGTTCCGGCCCGACCGGCTCCGTTACCATCCCGATCTTTTCAATCCCTGCTTTCTTGACGCCGTCCATCACTTGCACTACGACGCCGTACGGCACATCGCGATCAGCCCTGAGATACAAGGACACGTCGGGATTATCCCGTTTCAAGAACTTGAGTTTCTGTTCCAGTTGAGCGATTCCGACCGGATCTTTATCAAGATACAGCCGTTGATCCTTTTCGATTGTGAGTACCGCGCGCATTTCCGGTTTGATCGAATTAGTCGCGGAGGTCGGCAACTTGATATCCATCCCTCGATAGAGCATCGGGGCGGTGACCATGAAAATCACTAGGAGCACGAGGACCACATCGACCAGGGGGATGACGTTGATCTCCGCCAGAAATCGGCGATGACGGGATTCAAGGATCATCCTTGAACTCCGACCGGAACCGGCTTTGCCTTTGATGCAGTCGTCGGAAGAGCGGCCAGTATCTCGATAGTGACGGAATCCAAGCGGAAGGCAGTGTTTCGAATTCGTGTCAGGAAATAATTGTACGCAATGACCGCCGGGATCGCGGCGAATAGACCGGCTGCCGTTGCAATGAGAGCTTCTGCAACGCCGGGAGCGACGGCGGAAATACTGGCAGTCCCTTGAGCGCCGATCTCGCGAAATGCATCGATGATTCCCATGACCGTCCCGAGCAAGCCGATAAACGGAGTAATGTTTCCTGTCGTGGCAAGGAATGGGAGGTAGGTCTCGAGGCGTGAGAGTTGGCTTTGAGCAAGGTGGGACGCCGTCCGTTCCACCACATGCCGGTCGACCGGTCCGGAGCCGTGACTACCTCTCCCTTCGACTGACGCTCCCCCCACACGCTCCATGACCCCTTCGAATACACAGGCGCTGGGGCTCCCTTCGATTCGTCCAGCCTGCCGATAGAGCTCATCGAGGTCTCGGGCCTTCACAAGGAGAGCCAGGAAGCGCTGGTCCTCTAGGTCTGAAGTTCTGAACACACGCCATTTTGAGAAAATGATGGCCCACGAGATGACTGAAAATATCAAGAGGAGCAAGAGCACGATTTTGGAGACTGAACCGAGAGAGCCCAGCGTCCCGGTTAACCCTGTTTGGAACATGCGACAATCACCTTTCCCGCCCTCGGTAGATCACTGAGGAAGTCGTTGCTCTCACACGTAAAACCCCGACGGCTCTTCACTGATCAGTTACGTGGCTGCTCAAGCTGCCGGCTCCCCAGCTTCGTCGAGTACCAGCAAAGGATGCTCCCTGAAGTATCGTTTTCCATGAAGAAACGGGTGAATTTCCACTGCACACAACAACTTAATCTACTTCCAGTTAGAAAATAGTCACTGTTCTGCTTACAGAGTCTAGCAAATTCAGGGGAAATTGGCGGGGCCGACGGGATTTGAACCCGCGACCTCCAGATTGACAATCTGGCGTCCTAACCAGCTGAACGACGGCCCCTCTAACACAATTTATAGCGGAAGATCTGAGTGACAAGACTATATCTAGCGGTTGGTCCCGTCTACAATTTCATCATTTTCGTTCAACAGTCCATTCCGCTTCCAGGGAACCTGTTCTTGGTCCTGGTAGGCGGAACAGGGATCGAACCTGTGACCTCTGCCTTGTAAGGGCAGCGCTCTCCCAACTGAGCTATCCGCCCGATTTCCTTAGCAACGTGGCCGGATGCTACCAAGTCCACCTGCCCATGTCAACCGAATCTCGCACTCTTCCTGCTCAATTCGCTCGTTCACTGTTCCGTTCAAATAGATCATTTTCCTTCAGCCGCTTTTTTTTCTTTCACAGCTCCCGCCATCCGAGGAAAATATTTGTCATGCACCAGCTTCAAGCGTCCCCGCTCAATATGCGTATAGATCTGCGTCGTCGCGATATCCGTATGGCCAAGCATGACCTGAACGGACCGAAGATCGGCGCCACCCTCGAGCAGATGCGTCGCAAACGAATGCCGGAGCATATGTGGCGAAATAACTTGCGCAATTCCCGCTCGCTGAGCACGGCGCTGCAATAGCTTCCAAAATGCTTGCCGCGTCAACGGCCCACCCCGCCTCGACACGAACAGAAACCGTGAAGCCCGCCTCTTGAGGAGCTGTGGCCTTGCCTCCGTTACATACAGCTGCAACAACTGTCGGGACTCCTCTCCCATCGGCACGAGGCGCTGCTTCGCCCCCTTGCCTGTCACCCGGAGATACCCGACATCGAGGTTCACCTGCGCGACTTCAGCCATCACCAGCTCGGAGACCCGAAGCCCCGTCGCGTAGAGCAACTCCACCATCGCGCGGTCACGCAAATCTTCCGGAGTCGGGACTGGCCCCAGGCTTAACAATGAGCTAATATCTTGCTTCGACAACGTTTTGGGCAGTCGAACGCCTCGCGATATCGGCGCCAGCCCAATGGTTGGATTCTCCTCAATCAGCTGTTCCCGCATGAGATACCGAAACCATCCACGAATCGTCGAGAGACAGCGTAAAGAAGAGGCGCGAGACAGCCGTGCCTTGCGCATCGACTGGAGAAATCCCGTCAATACTTCAGAGATAAGAGGCCCCTGGGCCGCCACACCGGCTCGATCCATGTAGGTATGAAATTTACTCAGGTCGCGGCGGTAGGCTTCGATCGTATTGACAGAGAGACCGCCTTCCACCCGAAGATGGCTTAAATATCGCTCGGTAAGCGGATTTAGCAACATCCGTGCGATGATAGCCAATCGCTCGAATGAACACAACGAAGACTATCGGAGTTTACCTTGACACCCTCACGGAGTTTCCGATAGTAGTCACAGGAGTCTGACATAGCGTCAGACCATCAGGAGCTCATGGCTCGCCCGTTACTACCTCTGTCTCCACATCGCACATACGTCCCCTTGGCACGCTGGTGCCATGCGCTGGCGCTCGTCTGCGGCCTACTTTGGCCGATCACCGACCCTGAGTTCAATGCGCCCGTCTTTGCAGAGACAGGACAGGCAAGCCCAGCAAGTCATCCTCTGCTCAAGCAGGCCAAGCGCCTGATCGACGCAGGCCAGGGAGAAGAAGCCATCACCACACTCCGTCGCTTTCTCGCGACCTCCCCAAAGCCGGACCTGCTCGATGACACCTATCTGCTCTTCGGCGCAGCCCTGCACAGCACAAAGCAATATCCTGACGCCTTAAAATATTTGCGGCAACTGGAGACCGAGTTCCCGGAGTCCGAAGTGGCCGAACGAGGCAAATTGATGCAGGCCCGAGTCCATGCAGGGATGGGCAACCTCGATCTGGCCCTGCCGATCCTGACCGGCTTGCGCAACCTGTCGAAGGATGACAGCACGAAACGCGAAGCCCTGCAGCTGAGCGGCGACTTGTATGCGCAAAAGAAGGATGCGACCCATGCCATACAGGCCTGGCTCGATGAAGTGACCTTGGGCACCGAGGATCAGGCAGAAGACGTACGGATCCGTATTCGTGATCTCGCCAGCCAGACGTCCGACAAGAAAGCCCTCGATCAGATCCGGGGCACTTTCCCCCGCAGCTTTCCCGGCGATATCGCCTCCCTCCGACTTATCGATCTCTACATCAGCCGTGGAGAAGAGCACCAGGCTATCCGGCAAATCCAACAATTTCTTGTCAATTTCCCGACCCACCCGCAGACAGCCAAAACATCTGAACTCCTCGCCTCACTTCAAGCCAAACTACAATCGAATCAGTTTTTCATCGCTGCGGTTCTGCCGCTTTCAGGAAAACTCGCCTCGTTTGCCGGCGAAGCCCTCAGCGGAATTCAGCTGGCAGTCGAAGCCAACAGAGAGCGAGCAGGGAACGCATCGGTCGGTCTTATCGTCAAAGATTTCGAATCCAATTCCGCCTCGTTTCTGGATGATTTCTCCGACTTGCTCAATACCGATCGCCCCCTTGCCGTGATCGGCCCGCTCCTGTCGAAAAATCTGCCGGTCATGGCTGAACTCGCCGAACGAGCTCACATCCCTCTGATCACCCCGACAGCGACCCTCCCCAACGTCAGACGTCTCGGCAGCTATGTATTCAGCACGGCCCTCACCAATGAGCTTCAAGCCAAACGAATCGCAACCTATGCCATCAAAGAACAGGGGTTCCGCCGATTCTGCATCCTGCACCCCGACACCGCCTATGGCCGAGAATTGGCCAAACTCTTCGCCCAAGAAGTGCAGCAGCGCGAAGGGGAAGTGATCGCCATTGAGTCCTATAAAGAAGGTGAAGCGGATGTGAGCGCGCAGCTCAAACGCATGAAGGCGGAGGACCTCAAACGATACGGCCTGTCCGTGCCGGTCGATCAAACAAAACTGACAGGGAAATTGACCAAGCTGGACAAGAAAATTTTCTATACACCTGGCTTCGATGCCATCTTCATTCCAGGCCGCGCAGCCGACGCCGGCCTCATTACAGCCCAGCTCAATTTCCACGACATGAAAGTACCGTTCCTGGGCGCAAATGGATGGAACTCACCGGACTTTGCCCGCACGGACGATTCCTCCATAGACGGAGCCGTATTTGTCGATGGCTTCTTTGTGGACAGTCCCCTTCCGACCGTGCAGGATTTTGTCGCCCGGTATAAAAAACGCTTCCAAACCAACCCGACCATCTTTGCAATACAGGGCTACGATGCGGCGAAGTTGGTGCTCGATGCGGTTCGAAAAGGCGCCGCCTCCGGCGAAGCCGTCCAGGAACAATTGCTGAACCAGCCGGATCTCTCGACCCTTACGGGGCCGGCAGCATTTGGACCGGACGGAACATTGAATCGTCCGCTCTTCCTGATACAAATCAAACGCGGCAAATTTCAACAGGTAAACTAGAGCAACCGACGCATGAATTCCCTACCACAAATCCTCCACACGATTTCCTACATGGGGCTCCCGCTCCTCTTTGCCATGGTCTTGCATGAATACGCCCATGGCTGGGCCGCCAATCGGTGCGGCGACTCGACCGCCAAGCTGCAGGGCCGGCTGACCATGAATCCGCTGGCGCACGTCGATCTCTTTGGAACCATCATCCTCCCGCTGATGTGCCTGCTCGTGCCGGGGGGATTTTTTCTCGGCTGGGCTAAACCCGTCCCGGTCGACCCACGTCTTATGCGCCAACCACGCCGCGACATGGCGCTCGTCGCGGCGGCAGGACCGGCCATGAACCTCGCCCTAGCCGTCGTCAGTGCGCTCCTCTTGGCACTCCTCCTGTCGATCGATTCCATGCTCAGTGATTACTGGTCCAATTCAGGCGAGAGTTTGTCTCCGGACACATGGCGCCAAATGTTTCTCCTGCCGATCGCCGTGATGTTGCGCTACTCCGTCTTGATTAATGTGCTCCTGATGCTGTTCAATCTGCTGCCGCTCCCCCCATTGGATGGCGGGAGAATTCTCACGAGCCTCCTACCCGATACCGCGGCAATGGCGCTCAGGCGCGTGGAACCCTACGGCATGTTTATCCTGATGGGGCTAATCATTTTTGACCCCCAGATCCATGTGATCCATACCATCACGAGCACTATGACCCGCAGTCTCACGAATTCAATTCTCTCCACCGCCATGGGGCTGGGAGCAGGAGACACACCGTGACCACCCCCAGAAAAAAAGTCCTTAGCGGCATGCAGCCAAGCGGGCTGATGCATCTCGGTAACCATCTCGGCGCATTGGAAAACTGGAAGTCCCTCCAAGATCAGTATGAGTGTTACTTCTTCGTCGCCGATTGGCATGCCCTCTCGACCAACTATGCCGACACAAGCCGTATCCGCGAGTTCTCACGAGAGCTGCTCATCGATTGGCTGGCCGCCGGCATCGACCCCGAACGTTCCACGGTGTTCATCCAGTCCCGCATCCCGGAACATGCGGTCTTGCACCTCCTCCTCTCGATGATGACACCCATCTCCTGGTTGGAACGCAACCCGACCTACAAAGAGAAACAGGAAGAAATTAAGGAGAAGGATCTCAGCACCTACGGGTTCTTAGGCTACCCAGTTCTCCAGGCCGCCGATATTTTGTTGTACAAACCAGATTTCGTGCCGGTAGGGAAAGACCAACTCCCACATCTCGAACTCACCAGGGAACTCGCGCGACGATTCAACGATCTCTACAAGACACAGGTCTTCCCTGAGCCCAAAGAACATCTGACGAAATTTCCCAAGGTGATGGGCACCGACGGCAGGAAGATGAGTAAGAGCTACGGCAACACGATCAACCTGTCAGACTCAGAACCGGTCGTGCGTCAGAAGCTTAAAACCATGGTGACCGATCCGGCACGTGTGCGCCGAAACGATCCGGGCAATCCCGACATCTGCCCGGTCTACGATTTTCACAAAATCTATTCTCAGCAAGCGACGCAGGAGCAGATCAACAAGGATTGTCGAACCGCCACGATCGGCTGCATCGACTGCAAGAAACTCGTCGCTGATCGAATCGTCGAGCGCATGACACCGGTATGGGATGCTCGCGGGCGCCTGAGTAAAGATCCTTCATACCTCAATGACATCGTAACAGAGGGCAGCAACCGGGCCGGCAAAGTGGCAAAAGCGACGTTGCAGGACGTGAACGAGGCGATGAAGATATAGCCGGATGCTGAAAAAGTCCTCCAGCTTCGTTCTCAGCTCATCGAAATCCTCAACGTACCCCTGAGGGTACGCCTCCGGGTTCGACTCGCCTGCGGCCTCGCTGGACGAACTTTTTGAGCACCCGGCGGGAATGTACTCCCGTTGCGCCACTCGATCAGAAATCTGCGGCAGTCCTTCTCGCTAAAAAACCTGACGCCAATCGATCATCAGCAGACAGTTGCAGCCCTACACATATAAGATGTAACAGTACAGTCTTCAGGGACTGCAATGCGGTGATTTAGGCTCTGGGAATCTGAATATGCAACCCACCTCCCTTCTCATGCCGTTCATGAAAGTATTCGCTATGTGTCTGCTCGTGTGCGGACTCGAAGCACTTGCCTCGACTGAAGAGGCAGGTGCAGAAACGTTACCGTCAGTCGAATCAATTTTGGATGAAACCATCGAGCTGGTCGGGCCCTCCGCGAAGATTGACTATGTGGATAGCCTGCTTGCAGTTGCGATACGTCAAGCAAAAGTACGGTCCTGTGAAAAGGCCAAAGACCTCTTCAAAGCGGCAGCTGACTTGAATGAGCGGTGGGCTAAGGACCGGACAGACAAATTGCGAATTGAGGCCCACATTGGATTTTTGAACGGACTTCTTGAGGCACAACAAAGAGCTGGTTGTGGCGAGGAGATGACGTCTACCGCGGCACGTCTCCGTGTCCTCTATCACGAGGAGCACCGGAGTCATCTTGCAGAGAGTGCGGGTAAAGAACTCACCACGGCGCGTCACAATCTTCAGCTTCTGCTAAATCTCGGTAACCTGGACGTTTGGATGGGGAATCTCGATGCGGCGCGAGGCATAGCACCGACGATCATCCAGCAAATTCGAGCGGCGAAATGGGCCCCCTCAGCAGTAGAATTTGGAGATGCGGCGGCTTTTCTCGCCCGAATGGGGCGCGATGACGAAGCGTTGGAGGTCGTGAACCGGTACGATCAATTTTATGAGGCGCGTCAGGAAATTACGGAAAACGTTGACGACAGGTTCTACTGGATCTCTCGCGTTGGAAATCTAGCAGAGGTCGCAGCCGCACAAGCGATGGCTGGACATACGGAAGCGGCCAGAGCCACCTTCCGAAGGGCTATTGAGAAAGCACGGAGCACACCCGTAGCCCGACTTACCAAGCTGTACGGAATGAAAACTCCGGCTGTGCAAAACCGGGCTGAATCGGACGCCATCGGAGAGGGGGAGGCATTGCAGTCGGCAGGGCTGATGCGAATTGTTTGGCTTGCAACAAGTGTTGGCGAGACCTCCTTGGCATTGGAGGCGTTGGACCTGGCCTCCCCGCTCGCGAACGAGGCGAGCGGCACAGAGGATTTGATTAAGGCGTTCGCAAGAAAGGGAGAGGTCGAGACTGTGCAGAAACTGCTGGATCGTTTTCGATGCAGCAGGAGAGCCATCGTGCGTGTGCTGCTGGAGAAGCAGGATTGGGCTGGAGCGCTTGAAGCAGACAAGGTTTATCCAGCAGTATCCTGCTGTAAACGCACCTGCGATGTGTTCGAGAGCGGTAATATCTCTGGCCTTGGTAAGGCCCGAACGTTTGTGGAGGGTGAAGCACGCGCGCTGGCGTGGGCTCGCAAACAAACGAAGCACCACAAAAAAGTCTCTGCCTTGCTAGAGATTGTCGATGCTTTACTTGAGCAGAACCAAGCCGCGGCTCCGTCTACTATGCAAAGAAATTGATGCGGCGAGCCTAGACGACGTTGCATCCTCAGACTGCTAGGCTTTCCTGCCTTTCCGCACCCGTGCACCATTCTCACTGTCTCGCGATCAGATTGATCCACCGCCCCTTGCGTTCCCTGTTGGTCACCACGTTCAACTCAAGAATTGTCCATCCGGCTCGGCGAACCGCGCGGGCGAGTTCGTCTTTTTTCCAGCGGGCGAAATAACGCCCGGGAACCCATCCGTCAGTCACAAGGCGGCTCTTCACACCGTAGGTCACCGTCGCGGCAAAGAGGCCTCCTGGACGAACAAGTCTGTATAGATCTGCCAGGGTACGGCGCGCTTCCGGTTTCGGAAGATGCATCAGCGAGGCGGCAGCCCAGAGGCCGTCGAACGACATCGCCTGAAAAGGAAGAGTACGGATGTCGGCGCGGACCAACGGTAACGAAGGATATCGGCGCCGTCCCGCTGAGAGTAACGCGCTGGTCCGATCCAAGCCCACAACGGAATATCCGCGCCGATCGAGATCGTCCGCATCCTTGCCTCCCCCACAGCCGAGATCCAACAGCCTCGCATCCTCCGGGAGAGAACGCAGCCATTCAACCAACAACGGTGATCGGCGATGCCGCCGCTTGTTCCAGCGAGCAAGACAGTCCTTGGCCGACCGTTCGTAGGCATCGATCGTCTGCAACACAAGTTGAGTTGTGTTATCGTGAGCCATGCGCGTGGAGATCATTCATACCGAGAGTGGGCGAATCATGATCGCTCTCGCCCTGGCATTCATCCTGCTGGGAGCGAGCTGGAGCAGCGCCTGGGCAACAGAGCCTCCCTGTGACAAGTACCCCATTCTGTTGCAGACAAAATGTACGGCCATCTGGAAATCGCTGTATCAAGAAGATGGCCCCGTCATCGCGCAATTTGGGCTGGATCAACTGAAACGGCGAGAAGAAGGAAAAATCACCGCTGAACAGCACCTCGGAGAAAACATGGCCTTCATCAAACAGTCCACCGAGAAACGCCTCGCCCGGTTGAAAGAACGAATGGCCAAAGAGTAAGGCCCCACACCAAGTTTGTTTATTTGCTCAGTTCCGTTCAACCTCAATACCAAACGAACCAGAAGAACAAGAGCGGCTGGCCCGTATGCGGGCTAGATCCGGATGACCTGATTCGTCGTTTTTTCTACCCCGATTTCGGTCTCCGGCCCATGCCCCGTCACCACAATCGTCGCATCCGCCAAGGTGTACAGCCGCTCTCGGATGGATTGTTCGATGGCGTCGAAATCTCCACCCCAGAGATCGGTGCGCCCGATACTGCCGCGAAAGAGCGTGTCGCCGGCCAAGAGAAGATTATCGACGGGAAAATGAAAACTCATAGAGCCGGGGGTGTGGCCTGGGGTATGGAGCGCAATCGCGGAGATCTGGCCGACCAACAGTTTTTCCTCATCCTTGAGCCAATAGTCCGGCAGCGGCACAGGCACGTACGCCACGCCGAACATCCGGCACTGCAATTCAAGATTCTTCCACAGATCAAGATCGTTCTGATGCAGACAGATCGTCGCCCCTGTTGCCTTCTGTATCTCACCGGAGGCGAGAAAATGGTCGAAATGCGCATGGGTGTGGAGAATGTGCGTGACGGTCAACCCGAGTTGGCGCACTTCGTTGAGAATCCGCTCGTGCGCTCCACCTGGATCCACGACGATAGCCTGCTTCGTCACCGGATCGCCGATGATCGAGCAATTGCAGCCAAGGGGCGGGACGGAAAACGTTTTTCTGATAAGCGTCGGCATCGTGGACGTATGCTACCGTCCAATCCCATCAAGGCGCAAGCAGCGGGCCTTCTTCTGTTTCTTCTTGAGCCTGAATGGTCCAAGCGACCTCCGTATCGAACAACGTCCAGCTTCGTCCTTGACGACGACACCACACGAGAAATCCCGCTCCAGTGCCGTCTGGGCGAAGGACTTCGACATACAGCAATGCATGATCGTTGCGAGGGCTCCGTGCTACGCGAGAAAAGGCCAGATGGTCCAGAATCGACGGGGCTTGCCCTGGCCTCGCACGAGCCCTGGGGACAGGCTCCGACGCCTGCGGCGGTGCCTGTCCCGCTACTCCTCTGATAGGGACAGGCGCGGAAAAGAAGCGCGCCAGTCCCAGCCCGTACGGTGAGAGGGAAACCTCCGGCTCTTCAAGCCTGCCCTCCGTAGTGAACCGGTAGCCGACAGCAAAGTGAAATCGTCCTTCGAGCCGGCTTGGTTGCCGGTTGACCGAGATAAAGGCCCGGATCAGGTCTGTCGAGAGTCCGCCAGCGAAATAACCCTGCTCAAGGAAGTTGTCAATCGGTGGGGGACCTTCCTGATCTGGAGAGAGACGGAACCTGGTCATGCGTTCGATCACGACCAATTGAGTCTCAGAGGTGAGAAACTTACTCGTCACGACGTGGTCATACAAAGCATAGTCTTCAGAGGAAATGGCCTCAGCCTGTTGATCCGTTGCCTCTGCTGTTCCCGGCACAGACAGAACAGCTACTGCGAGAAACAGGTTTATGATCAGGACCATCGAGTGAATCCTCATCAGACGAGCATAACGTCTGATAGGAAGGACGGTCAATTCATAGAGTCAGACGTGGACAAGCAGACGCGAAGCATGGATAATCCTGAATTCAAATGGAGGGATCAGCTGTGCGCGACAAGATTCAATCAACCCGACGGTGCCTGCCCTTGTGGATCGGAGCGATCGCCCTTTGTCTCGTGGCCGGCGGATGCAAGCCCGACGACTCACCCTTCAAGGCAGAAAATGAATCGCTTCGAAAGCAACTGGCCAAACAGGAGTCAGTGGTCAATTCGCTGCAAGACGGCAATAAAGTCATGCACCAACAGATCGATCTGCTGAACCAGGAGTTGCGCGACGCGAAGCAGTCGGCCGAAAGCGCCAAAGCCGAGGCCAAAACCGCTGCTGAGAATTTGGCGATACAAGCAGCTCAGGCAAAAAAACTGAGTGCCGACGTCCAAAAAACTGCAGCGGCGCAGGCATCGCAGAGTATCCACATCGAGGAGAAAGGCGCGCAAACTGAAGACATACCGCGCCCCTTGAGCGCGGTCGCCAAAACGGTGGAAGAGTCCCTCAGCCGCAATGGATATCACATCAAGGTCAGCATCAAGACCGATCAGAAAGCCGTCTACGTCACGGAGCGAAAAGTGTCTCCCCCTGTCTCGCTCGAAATCGCCGGTTCGCGAAATCAATATGTGCTGTCGCTTCAGACACTCCCCTCGAACGTCACCAGGCTCAGCGTCAAGGCAGACTTCGAAAAACTGGCCCAGGGCGGACGCATCCTCAGCGTGAGCGCGGAGGAAGTGGGAGAAATTGAACGGAGCCTTATCAGGGAAATCAACAAAGCCCTGGCCTCCCCAAGCAAAACCTAACTGGCAGGATGCTGAAAAAGTCTGCCAGCTTCATTTTCGAAACCCGTGAAGCGTTGTTGGTTTTCGGATTCGGACGTTTCACGCTTCACGTTTCACGTACGACGCGAGCGGCTATTTTGAGCATCCTGCGAGCACCGCAGCAAAGTTTCCTTTCCTTGGTGCGACGCGAGCCCCGTGCTAGCATTTCCCTCCTATGGCTCTGTCAACCAGCGTCCACGACCTCCGCACCCTCATTCGCTCTCATCATCCGTTGATTGTCATCGAGACAGTTGAGGAGGAGCGTGTACTGGCATTGCTGCAGTCGGTGGTCGCCCAAGAACGCATGCCGCTATTTGAGTGGTCTGTTACCAGAGGACTCACCAGGCACGGCGAGGGGCCGGCAATCAGTAAAATAACCGCCACGCCCCTGGCGGTCCTCCAGCATCTGCAAGGTCTGACCGTAGAGGCAATCTTCTGGCTCAAAGACATGACGCCGCACCTACAGGACTCAGCTGTAGCGAGGCAATTACGTGAAGTCAGCCACCACTTCGGCCGGTCCCGCACCACCTGCGTACTCACCGGCCATCCGATCGCCCTACCGCTCGATATCGAAAAGATTGCCGTCCATCTCGAGCTGCAACTGCCGGATCGGAACGAACTGCAAACCATGCTCAAAAACGTATTGGAATCTCTCGGCCCCAGAACATCGCTCCGTCGCCCACGATCGACTACAGTTGTTCAAAGTATTCTCAGCACCATCGACGATTCCACAGCGGCGAACCGCGGCCCCTCGGTCAACGAGCGCGAGACCATACTCTCCGCCTTGAAAGGGCTGACACTACACCAGGCCAGGCAAGTCATCACACAATGTGTCGTCGAAGACGGCGCCCTCTCCGCCAATGATGTGCAAAGAATTCTGAAGCGCAAGGTACAGGCCATTAAGGATGGCGGCCTGCTCGAATACTACCCGCTCGAAGACAACCGGTTCGAGTTAGGCGGATTCGCCAATCTGAAGTCCTGGTTGGAACGGGCAAAAGTCGGCTTTACCGCGGAAGCCAAGGCGCTCAACCTTACGCCCCCTCGCGGCATCATGTTGGTAGGGGTTCCGGGTTGCGGGAAATCGTTGGCTGCGAAGGCCATCGCAAAAGAATGGCAACTCCCGCTCTTAAAACTCGACGCAGGCCGGTTGTTCGATAAGTTCGTCGGCGAGTCGGAAAAGAACTTCCGCAAGGCGATCGAGACCGCTGAGTCGCTTTCTCCCATCGTCCTCTGGATCGATGAAATTGAAAAGGCCATGGCCGCGGGTGGCGGAAGCGGCGAGGCCGATGCAGGGTTGAGCCGGCGGCTATTCGGGGCGTTTCTCACCTGGCTTCAGGAAAAGAAACAGGAGGTCTTCGTCGTGGCCACGGCCAACAATCTTGCCTTGCTTCCCCCCGAACTCCTTCGGAAAGGCCGATTCGATGAAATATTTTTCGTGGACCTGCCGGACGACATCGAGCGGGAATCCATCTGGAAGATTCATCTGGGTCTTCGAAAGCAGGATGTGAAACAGTTCGATCTGATCAAGATCGTCAGCGCCAGCGACGGATTCAGCGGCTCGGAAATCGAACAGGCGGTGGTCGCAGCCCTCTATCGCGCACTCCACCAAAAAACACCGCTGACGACCGATCTATTGATTGAAGAATTGACCGCCACTGTGCCACTTTCCGTCACACGGCGTGAAGACATCGATCAGCTTCGAGAGACAGCCCAGGGCAGATTTGTCAATGTACGGTAAACCGTTAAGAATCTTCTTCATCATGAGCACAATCGCCCTTGTGACGCTCGTGGGCTGCGCCACGCAACCGGCAGAACGTCCGCGCGCATCGATATCGAAAGCGCGCCCCTGTTGCGGGACCATCGAGCCGGCGCCAAGTCGAAGCGCAATCGTGAAGACGGCGGTAAAACTTGTGGGAGCCAAGACGGTTGAGAGCAACGGACGGCGCATCGCTTACGATTGCGCCGGGGTGACCCGTGCAGTGTTTCTCAGACATGGAATCGACCTGTACGACAACAGCGAGAGCGATCCTGACGCAAATGGCGTCCGCTTGATCTACGCGCACATGCAGCAACAGGGTACCTTTCACCAGGGACCGGTCGCACACCCAGGCGACCTCGTCTTCTTCGACAATACATGGGACTACAACGGGGATGGGCAGGTGAACGACCCTCTGACACATATCGGAATCGTCGAGCGACAGGAACAGGACGGGACCGTGGTCTTCATCAGCCGCGTGGCAGGCGCCGTCGAACGTTATCGCATGAATCTCAGCCTGCCCCACATCCACAAGACTGCCGAGGGGCGTGTGCTCAACGACTACATCAGGCGGAAAGGGGTCGGCGACCCAGCCAATGCCGACCATCTCACAGGAGAACTCTTCGCCACATTCGGAACAAGGGTGGGACACTAATGCGACGACAGAAGCCTCAATACCAGCGTCAACTTCGCCATCGACTGATAAATCTCCGCCAGGAACTCCAAACAGTGCACCTGACGCTCCTTGCTACAGAACAGCACACCTACGAGCACATCTATGGGCGTATCGAAACGACAGAGCAGTTGCTTGAACTGATGTGGAAGGATCCTTGGTTCACTTGGCTGCATCCCCTGTCGGACATGTTGGTCAGAATCGATTATCTGCTGAACGACGAGGCCTTCGATATCACGGATGAAAACGTCGAGCACCTGTTTGAAGAAGCCCGTCTCCTGCTGCACCCGTCGATCGAAGGTGACGGGTTCGAACGCGCCTACTACGAAGCCCTCCAGCGAGCCCCTGATGTGGTGCTCGCCCACTTTCATCTCACGCGTACCTTGCTTACAGAAGCGGCGTAGCTCCATCCAACGCAAGCCCGGTTCGGCTGGTTCGGATGGTTGCTTTGGTTTGTTTTGTTTGTTTGGTTAATTTCGTCCAACCAATATCAACCAGACAAACCAAATAAACCAAACAGACAGTCTTTTTGCAGTCAGCTACAGTACAAGGATAAATCTGCCGATATTCACCCGGTAACAGGGATCGACCTCCTGGCTAAATTTTATTTACAGGGCCACTATTTTAAAAATAACCTGCTAGAATTATTTTATGGCGTCCGTATCGCAGAAAAATTCAACCGGGAAATCCTCCCTCCTCCGCGAGAAGATTCTCGACATGCGGAGCAGCCTCCTGGGACTTCATAAGGCCCTCATCCTGGCAGAACAAGTGACCTACGAGCGCATCAATGGCCGTGTCGAATCGACCAGCGAACTGCTGCAATTGGTATTGAACGATCCTTGGTTTACCTGGCTTCACCCCTTGTCTCAGCTGGTGGTTCGCATCGATGAAATCTTAGACGACGAGTCCGAGCTCTCGCTGGTTGAGGTCGAGCACTTTCTGATCGAGGCAAGATCTCTCATCCGTCCTTCGGAGGAAGGAGACGGTTTCGAACGGAGTTACTACGAAGCCCTGCAGAGGGAACCGGACGTCATTTTCGCCCACGTTGAAGTTAAAAAACTCCTGACCAAGATCGCCGCATAATCCCCCGCGTATTCCGTTTGCGCTTCAGCCCCACATCCCCAGCAGTATGCTCAAACTGGCCATTCAGCAATCCGTGAAACGTTAATCGTTAGACGTGAAAGGTTTCAGGAGAAGATCTCTCTGAGATTCTACGTGTTACGTTTCACGTCTTACCTTTTACGTCCCTTGGGAGTGATGCGAGCACGACGCATGGGGGAAGGCGCGCTCAGCGCGCCTGGGGGCGGGTAAGAAAAGCGACTTCTTCAGCATCCTGCCAATCAAAGAATCAAGTTTTTCTTGCCTGTACCGATACTTACCGTAGACTCATCTACGGAGATTATAACGATGCAGCCACGCTGTCGCCCGCGAGTGACCGTCGGGTACCCTGCAAGTATCCAAAGCGATACCGGAACCGGAGAAGGTGTCTTACTCGACCTTTCCTCCACTGGCTGCCGATTGCGCAGCAACATCATACTAAGTGCGGGGGCCTATCTGGCGCTGCGAATCGATGTTGCACAGGAACCAGCCCCCCTGGCAGTAGAAGTCTCGGTGGTTCGCTGGTGCAAAGACGGGAACTTCGGAGTGGAATTTCTTCGATACAGTCAGGGAGACCGTGAACGAGTCACAAATCTTGTCGCGACCTTGCCATCGACAGGAATACCCGCCCAGCCTGCTTACGCAGTATCGACGCTCACCGCCGTTGCCTCGTGAAACGTAAAGCGTGAAACGTGGAATGCCCCGATTCGACATCCGATATTCAGATCTCGACGCATCCGAATGGTTTTCGCGTACTCTTCCTCACCCTCCCAGAAACACGAAACGGCCGGCCTATAGGGACCGACCGTCTCATGTGGATTGACTGCTGTTCGCGTAACGTTATCGGTTAGTTCTTCTCTTGCTTATCGCCGTCTTCGTGCTCATCCTTGTCCCCGTGCTTCTCCCGATCTTTGTGCTTCCCGCGATCACCGTGTTTCCCGCCATCCTCATGCTTGTCCCGATGCTTGCCCCGGCCCTTATGCTCACCATCTTTCCGGTGCTCTCCGCTCTTGCCTCTCTCGCGATGCTCTTTTTTCATCTTGCCATGCTTCTCTTTATGTCCTTCGCCCTTGGGTGCTTCCATCGATGGAGCAGGAGCAGTTGCCGGAGCCGGAGCCGGGACCTGAGAGGCCGGTGCTGCCGGTGGGGCTGTCGGAACCGGAGCCGGAGCCGATTCCGGCACTTGGGCCAAGACACTGGTAAAGGCATACAACACGGCCGCAGCCGTCAAAGAAGCCACTGTTCTGGTCATGCAAATCCTCCCTGGGTTAAGCTCGAGTGATGAGGTGGCACCCACCCCTGCCCTCACCTACGCAAGGCCGATGCCACAGTGAGGGGATAAAAGTTCCTGCGTGTTTAAGAAAACTGAGGTTACTGACCCGCGGTTCGATAGGTCTGCACAAGTGCTGAGGCGTGATGGGGACAAACCAGCCAGACTGCCTCACCTGCGATCTGGCTATAACCGCCCTTCGTCGAGCTCGATCACATCGGCCCAGACAGAGACCGGAGGGAGAGACGTGACCGGCACCCCGCGCTTCGTCGCCACTTCTTGTAACCGTCCCTGAAACCGTTGCCGCGCCGCATCGTCTTTGGGGCCGGAAGTAAGCAGGCCTTGAGACCATTGCGCGATTTCTTGGTCAGACGGTTTTCGACTATTGGCCTTCACCCAAGCTAACAAGTCTTCATCCGTTCCGCCGGCCAACACCCGCTGCTCGAAGGCCTTCGGATCGATCTGGAGAAAATCGACCAGGTACTTATCAAACCCGACCGTGATGTAGTTGTAGTCCTGAATCTTGCCTGCATGCCGCAGACGAATCTTATCGATAAACCTCCCGATGTGGGCGATCCCACCGAGGAGGGCTTTAGGGCTCCGTGGATAATTCATCATCTTAGCTTTCTCCAGACAATTATCGTATTTGATCTTCAGGCCTTGCCCGCAGAAACGGTCTTTGTCGCCTTTCGCTTCCACGCACCAAAGCGTTTCTCGGCCTCCGCGATCCACGCTTCATCTACGGCTGTAAGCGGTTCGTGCTTCATCTGTACAAGCAGTCGCTCGGCCAACCGTTCGCGCTCCGTTGCGGGTAACTTCCGCGCCTGTTTCTCGAGAGCCAACGCTCGTGCAGTCATCGCCTTCCTCTCGGTAGGGGAACCTACAGCCTCGGACGAAAACTCTACAAGGTTTAACCAGTCGTTGCAACGGAAGGACAACCTCCCGTTTATCTATGGTTATGACCCCACTCGGACTCTCCCTTTGTAAAACATTTTCAACCGCTGGCATGCTGCCGCGCGACCTCACCGGAAGAACGGGAATCCACCGAGGTGAGGCCAACGCGGCAGCAGGCCCTTGCTCGGAGAGGATGTAGATGGGCAGAGAAAGCGAATTAGGCTAGAAAAGACTCCCGGTACATTCTCTGTCTCCAAGGTATCGTTAACTTGCCCTCTTCATTTCCTCCTTCAATCGCTCGGCAATCCACATCTTGATAACCGATTGCCTCGTTACCCCAAGACGGCTTGCCTGGGCATCCAGCGACTCGATGATCCAATTGGGAAAATCGACGTTCACGCGCCTCTGTTCATGCCCAGGGCGACGGGCGTTTGAAAGGACAAGATGAGGTGTGACGTCCTTCCTCTCATCGAACATCTTTTCGAGAACCTTCGCTTTCATAGTACAGTTCCCTCTCTGGCTCTCTGGCTCTTCGGACTGAAATCAACCGAATGCGGCCCTTCCGATAGGTAATAAAGGCCGACCATAGCTTTTGACTAAGGGCTGCAATGAGAACGTATCGAGGTTTGTCTTCTGTTCTCGCTGTGATTTCGAGCCGGCCTCATCCTCCCACAGTTGTTGCGCCTCCAGAAAATCGATTCCATGTTTTTCAAGGTTTGCCTTGCTCTTCGAAGTATCAAACTCGAAATTCATCTTGGTATGGAAATTATACCGGCATGGATCCCTCTGTCAATCAAGGAAGGATTCGATCGCCCGGACGCGCCTGCCAGCTGCAGTTGCTCGGCCTCTCGGGGCTCCACGCGCCCGTCTCGCTTGGCGTCTTCACAGTTTCGTAACGAGCCTCCATGAATCATGTGCGCCAGCCGCGCCTCGGTGGGTTCCCGTTTTTCCGGTGAGGTCTCACGGCAGCTTGTCAGCGCTCGGAGCAATCAAGATCCTTGAACTCTATTCTTTGCCTGGTGCCAATCTTATATACACATTTGAGGGTTTCACGCTTGAGTTCAGTAGCTGCCATTGGCAGTCGGCTGGAACGAATGGTTAATCGTCCTGTGCGAGTACCTCCGATACTCGGGTTCGCAGGGCAGGAATAAGTTCTTTCTTGAACCAAGGATTGCGCTTCAGCCACAGATTATTGCGTGGGCTTGGATGGGGCAAGGGAACTGTATGGGGCCAGTGTTTCCTCCATGCCTGAACGGCCTCGGTAACAGATGGAGCTTCGTTCGGAAGGTGGTACGCCTGCGCGTACTGCCCGATCACGAGCGTAAGGTTGACCTTCTTCAGGCGCGACAGCAACGCCGCTCTCCATGCAGGCGCGCATTCTGGCCGTGGAGGTAGATCTCCAGACTTGCCCGTTCCGGGGAAGCAGAACCCCATGGGGAGAATGGCAACTTGCTTGGCATCGTAGAAAACTTCGCGGGAAATACCCAACCACTCGCGTAGTCTGTCCCCACTTGCATCGTTGAAGGGGACGCCCGTTTCGTGAACCTTTCTGCCAGGTGCTTGACCCACGATCAGGATGCGGGCTGACGGATGCACCTGAACGATTGGACGTGGCCCCAGTGGCAGGTGCTCAGCACAAAGCACACAAGCACGGACTTCAGTGAGCAATGATGCGAGGGAGATCATTCGAGGCGATCCTGACGGCTAGCGGCCACGCGGAGCACGCGACGTTCCTGCAGCGGAGATCCCTTCAGCAACCTCATGCACATTCGTCCCGGACTGCATGTTTGTAATGGTCATCAGACTCTCCTTGCCGTGGATTGAGTGATAGTGGCATTCACGTGCATATCACCCAACGCTAAAGCTCACCGCCGGGTTTTCCGGAGCGAAGCGGAGGCAGACCGTCAGGTGAAAAACCTTATTGGGCGCTTATAGCAGAAGACAAGCCGTATTTGCATGACACAAACAAAATTGTTGTGTCGCACCTGTTCATGCAGCAACAGTGACTCCGTTCCGTTTGAGAACCTCCAGTACCTTTGGAATATCTGGGGGGCCAGCAGGGATCTCGTTGTTGATGGCGGTGAACATCTGGGCAGCCAAGGAACCTTGCCCGGTGATTTCGAGCATCTGGCCACCGCCCCTTCCATAGCGAAAACCATGCACCGTTCCCCGCGGCACGTGCACCAGGCTGCCGGACATGCACATATGGGCTTCCCCTGCACAGAGAAATTCGATTGTGCCCTTCAGAACATAGAAGGATTCGTCCCAGTCGTGGCTGTGCGGCGGCGGGCCCATTCCTTCGTCACCCTGCTGCAGAGTAATTCCATAGCATGGCGTCGCGGCATTCGACGCGAGTATGGTCACCTGTGTACCTAACACGCTCAGGGCTGGTTCGTACTGATCTGGTGTTAAGACAAAGTGTTGGACTGCCATGATTTCACTCCTTCGATGAAGTGACCGTCTGGTGTCGTGCGGCCCAACACCAGCCTCAGCCGCGCCATTAGTTGAAGCGCGATGTTAGACGGTCGTCCGAACGTCGCAGCGCCTACCGGAACTACCTCAGTTAGAGCCGAAGCGTAATGCTGCTCATGGTTGCCGTCCTGTCGCTCGCCACCATACGCAGCATGCAATTCCTATTTGCCCTTAACTCTCCTCGTGTCGTCTTCCGAATTCACGAAGGTGACGACAAACGGCGCCTCTCCAAAGACCTCAATCACATTCCCTGCTCCATGAAGCCCAAAATGGCGCATCTCCGCAGGCACCATAGAGTGGGCTCCGACCTTCAACTCTTTCAACTTGGCAGCATCGTACTGCTCGCCCTGTGCCATCCAGAAGGAACCCTCCAGTACCGTAATATGTTCGTCGGTCATGTGCCAATGCGGTGGCACGTTGAGCTCTCCTTTCGTACGGATACGGACCACGTACACACCACCCTTCTTGTCTGGGTCGCCGGAAACAACGGAAATCTCCGAGCCGGGCATGAGCGGCTTCCAGACGAGTTGATCTGGCATGACGATGACGTGGCGCGCCGGCGGATTCGTGGCGGCGGGCTTCGCGCCTTGCGCAAGAGCTAAAGCCGGTATGAGCAAAATCCCAACAGACAAGAGCGTGACCTTGACTCTCATGACCAGAGCTCTCCCTTTTCCCAGCGGTGTCGCAGCCTGAGATAGTGCCGCAGCTCGCGGCGGATAGGTGTGTGGTCGTTGATTGGCGTGAGCTACCTGTGTGTCCATCTGTCTGTTCCCTTCTTGTCAATGGGGATGATCGCGACTGACCTGGGTTTACCGTGGTTCTTTCGCCTAACGTCCACCATAACCGGCGTGCAAAAGCAGAGCGAAGCGGCGCTTTTGCACGTCCGAGTTGATTGTGTTGTTAGCCGTGCCCATTGTTGTGGGTTACCTCTTCTCTGGCGGTATTAGTTTGATTTCGGCCGCGAACCGCGCATGAGCTTCAGAATCAACGGGTCTATGTTTGACCTTGGTGCTCGCTGGGTCCTTGCCAAGATAGTTATCGCCTTTCCAATTCTTCGATGGTCTGATTGGCCGGGGTACAAAACCTCCACCGCAGTTCGGACAGACGTTTCCCAGGATGGTGTCGACACAAGTGGCACAGAACGTACATTCATAAGTACAGATGCGCGCCTCAAGTGTATTAGGCGGCAACGGCTTGTTGCAATGCTCACAGGTTGGTCTGAGTTCAAGCATGATGTCTCCCTTCCGTGACGGCTAACAATGTTTAGGCAGATCCATATAAGAACCGGATCTGCCATTTTCTAACTGCGTCACACACCTTCTATGATCGTGAACACTATCCCATCATCGACGGTGGTGCAATGAGTGACGGCCCATCGACCATCGATCACGGGCTCTTATGCGGATCGGCATAAGCCGCCAGACCTAGATAATCCAGCGAACGGAGAACCTCCATACCACAACACGCAGACGTTGAACGGCCGCTTTTCAATTCGGTGATCGACCGGTTTGGGTCGGATACCGATGGTCGAAGAACGGCCAGGAGCGGAAGTTCGGCGCCGAGGTCGCACCGCCATAAAGCGGTCCTCAGCCCTGCCGCATTAACGATAGAGGTGAGCCGCGCGCGGAGGCCGAAGGCCGGAGTGCGTCGGCTCGACCGCCTGGTTAGGCGGCGGTCTTGTGGATTGGAGAACGACTTCCATTCAATTGTGCAGCATTGACTAGTACTGACCCTTGGTGATGGGAAAGTGCCGATCGGCCCAGGCGGCGAACTGCTCCAGCATGTTGACCGCGATCAGAGTACCGCTGGCGGGCTCGTACAGCGAAAGACCGCCACCGGATGAAACGCGCGCCGAGAGCACACGGAGCTTCGCCTGCAGCCAACCAACAGAGGACGCGTTGGGGTCGGCTTGCACGGAGGCGAAGTCGTCGAATAGCGCGGCGTCCACAACGCCAGTGTGCGATAGCCGCATATCCAACCTTTGGTTGTATGTCGTGGCCTTTGCAATGGCTGACTTGAAGCTATTGGACTCCATCGTGTGCCTCAACGATATGTGTGAGCAAGACCAATGCGTCTCTCGGAAAGCTCGCATTGTCGATACTGGCGGCCATCACAACTGTGCTTTGCTGACGAAGAAACGGGGCGGTAGGTGTTGCGCCGCCTAACGCCTAAGTTAAGCCGCGCCGAAGGCGTCGGCTTGAATGATTAGTTAGGCGGGCTAGCGAGTGACGACCGCACGCCAGACCACCAGTGTCTTTGCCGCTAGCTCGGCTCGTTCGCCGGCGTCCGGGAGACCCATGTTCTCGACTGCCACGCGCTCGAGATGCTCCGCAAGAACTCCAGCCTCCGCTCCCTCCCACAACAAACTACAAACGTCGTCCACGTAACCATCGTATTCATCGCGGGCGTGCGGAGAACCTGCTACGCCGATCGGGTCCCAGATGTAATGAAGCACCTCCCCGACAGCTCGGTGCAACGCTTCTTCTTCCGGACCTAGTTGACCTGTCATTGCCCGCCTAACGTTGTGTTAAGCGGCCGAGCGACAGCGAGGTCCGGCGACCGAAGGGAGTGAACTTGAACACATTGTTAGGCATTGCGCCTCTTTCTTTTGGCCTTTGCATTTACGAGTTCACCTGTGACCAGTTTCTTGCACACGTAGCCAACCACATATTGGTGCCACTCGTTTAGCGACAAGTCCTGGTTTGCTTCAAGGTCCGCGATAGCCTTTTTGACCACGTGCCATAGTGCCGTACCTTCGTACTTTGCATATGGGTGTATTGGCGCATTCTTTGGGCGCCCCCAGTATTCAGATTTTGTTTTAGATATTGGCATGAGACTCGTTCGCGATGCCTAACGTGATGCCGCTCAGCCGCGAGCGGCTTGCTACAGAAAAAACTCTACATCTGCACAGTGCTGCCGCTCGTCGGTTGCAGCGGCTTGTTAGCCGGCATCTTCGCCGATGAACGACCCATTTGGGCTGAGGATGAAATCGTCGCTCAATGGAAAAAACGCGCGCCAGCCACCGTCGTCAATCAAGCCTATGACGCGGAGAGCCTGTCCGGGCACACTGTCCCAGTACACTTCGATCTCGACTTGGTACGAACCCCCGCTTGGGTTCGGAACTTCGATCTGATGCGGCTTGCCGATGAGTCCCTCTAACTCGGCATAGGGTTTCAGACGCCATTTGACAAGCTCCGCCCTAAGAACCTGTTTCGCTTGCTGCTTGTCCATCGATTGTCCGGCTAACTAGTGAGTATATTGGTCCGTATAGCTTGCTAGCTGATGCAGTATATCCGACCAATGTCGAATGGGGTTCACCATGATTCCTGCATGTTTCTCATAAGTTTAGAAATATCTCGGCTTGGTTCAAAAGGCAACGGCTGCAAGTCTGGTCAGTCTATCCTGCTTTCAACGTCAGGCGGGACGATAAGACTATCCGCCGGACTCCGAACTCCACGTCCTCCCCGGTTCAGGACGTGGGTATAGATCATCGTTGTTTTCACATCACTGTGGCCCAGCAACTCCTGCACGGTTCTGATATCGTAGCCGTCCTCGATCAAGTGCGTGGCAAACGAATGCCGAAAGGTATGACAACTGGCTGGCTTCGGGATTCCGGCTTGGAGTCTAGCGGCCTTGACAGCCCGTTGCAAGACAGACTCGTGTAGATGGTGTCTACGCTTTTCTCCAGTCTGACGATCAGTATAATGGTCTGTTGCTGGAAACACCCATTGCCACCCCCACTCTTTCCCTGCATTGGGATATTTGCGTTCGAGCGCATGGGGTAAGGCAACGCGGCCTATGCCTTTATCGAGATCTTGTTCGTGCTGTCGTTTGACCAGGCGCAGATGTTTGACCAGCAAATCCTTCGTTGGCGCAGGCAGCATAGTGTAGCGATCTTTCTCCCCCTTCCCACTTCGCACGAGAATCTGATCACGAGAAAAATCGATGTCCTTGACTCGCAGGCTACAACATTCCATAAGTCGCAATCCAGCCCCGTAGAGCAGTGTCGCCATCAACCATCGCATGCCGTTCAGACATCGTAGCAACTTTTGAACTTCTTGCTTTGTCAGGACGACCGGTAATCGTTGCGGTCTTTTCGCTCGAACGACGCCTTCGAGCATTCCAATTTTTTCATTCAGCACGTCCCGATACAAAAACACCACGGCATTCAGGGCCTGATTCTGGGTTGAGGCACTGACGTGGGAAACCTGCGCCAGATGTGAGAGAAATTGTCCCACCTCTGCCTCACTCATCTCAGCCGGGTGGCGGTGCTGATGGAAGCGAAGAAATCGCGCGATCCAATGGACATAGGCTTTGTCAGTTCTCAGGCTATAGTGGCGTTTCTGAATCATCTGGTGAACATGCTCAAGCAGTGTGGGGATGGACGCCTGCTTGCTATCTCGCGAACGCTTCTGATCGTCATTTACCCGCACAGGCTCAAGGGCTGGATAGACCTCGATCGGCTCTCCGGCAAAGAGTGCGCGCAGATGAGTTATGGCTCCATCGGAAGAGGGAACCGTCCAATACTTTTCATCTTGATGCCATCGGCGACCGGCAACAGTCTTGATCTTGGCCACGTGCTCGGAAGAATATGGAAGCACCACCATCAGCCTTCCCGCACCATATGGCTTGATCTGAATCCGGTTCGTCGGCACGTTCAAACCTACCGTCTCGCTCGTGATGAGATGACACGCGGTTGAACGCGCTTGTCCGTTCCTGCCGTTTCCCATGTGCGATTCCGACCTCGTCGAGAAAAGCAAACTGAGTGCCAGCGCCCCGAGCGGTTTCGCCGCAGTACAATGCCACACCCACTTGTGCGATTGATGGAGGGGGATGGGGTCGGAACACCGAAAATACCGCCGACGCATCGCCCTACTTAAGCGATCCTGTATCGAAAAAGATTCGAGGAGTGTATCCAAGCCCGGCGGAATAAATGCTGCCAGGGCTCAGAGCGAGCTTTCTCGAAGGAGCGGGGCCCCACCGAGACTCAGACGAGTAGAAAAGTTGGAACTGACTGAGGTACTGCGGTCATCGACCGCAGCCGAAGGAATTCCAGAAGGCTCCCGCTCGGGTGAGTCCGGAATGGTCGCTCCTGGAGGCACGCGAGCGACGAGTCCTGGCACACGCTGAAGCTAGGCAGGTGTTAAGGAAATCAGAAGGCCCCATTTCTTCAACCCAGATGGTCGGTGGGCGCAGTTCGTTAGCCACCTTGTTTCAACCGTTTCCTGATCCACAACGGATTCCTTCGACAATCTAATACGGCATGCACACGAACAACATTCCCCTCCACATTGTAATAGATGGCAAATGGGAAGCGCATGGAGAGAGAACGGCGATGGCTGTATATGACTTGATGAATTCCGGCGTACACGAGAAGGGATTCAATGTCTGAGAACTAGCAGTCGGGGAAGTAGGCCCCAAGACCGGCCTCCCGACCTTCATAGAAGTGGACGCCCTGGATCAAATCCTCCAGGGCTTCGTCCAGGATCTCGATTTTCACGAGAGCTTGCTTCGGATAACGGCTTTGGCAGTCTCCCAATCAACGAATTGAGACTGTCCATCGACAAGTCGTTGCCTTCGCTCATCAAGGAGGTCTTTGTGCCAGGCAGGGGACTCAAGGGCTTCCGGGGTACGGGCGATGTCTTCCAATAGAGACTCCATCGCAGCAAGTTTCTCCCGGAGGCTCATATATTTAAGTGGAAGGTTAAACGACATGGGACCAGTATGCCTCAGCATCGAACAGATTCAAATCCCTTAGGTTAGTTCATAAATGTTGGCAGGAATAGAACCGGGCTTCAAGAGGGTATGCCAGGGCTCAGAGCGAACTTTGCCGGAGGAGCGGGAACCCACCGAGACTCAGCCGAGAAGGAAAGCTGGAACTGACTGAGGTACTGCAGTCATATGCGGGTGGCGCGGCGAACTTGGCGCCCCATCACGAACTCTGCTCCCCTCTTCGAGGAGCGGCTCGTTTCGTCTCAAATGTGCGCGTCGAACGAGCACATTCTGATCGTGCGCGTTCCGCGAGCAGGAGAACGGCCAGGCTACCCTTCCCATCCTTCTGAGACCGCGCGTTTCACGAGCACAGGAGAGCATCTAGTCTGTCCTCTCTCCTCCGCGCTTGCTCCTTCTCTATCCAGGGATGGGGTCTGATTGATCTTCCACTGCGCGCGTCCAACGAGGGGAGTCTGCGACCGCGCGTTGCGCAGCACAGAAGATCATCAGGCTCCATCCCTTCCGCATTCTGCGAGCAAAGGAGGTTGACAAGGTTGACTCTGCTCAATCGAGGGAAAACCTCAGGAGACTGACTTCTTGGTAGATTTGCCGACTTGCAGATACTTGTCGATCCCCGCCGCCATCTTGCGCCCTTCTACGACCGCTCAAACGATTAACGAGGTAATGAGCCCATCGCTTCCCACTCCTCTTTCCCAATAAACCTTCTCGGCTCCAAGGCACCGCTGTCATAAGCCTGACGAAGAGCCTCCTCTAACCACACAATGCGCTCGGTTGGCGTGATGAGTCGCATGGCTTCCAAGAAAGTTTGATCAGAGGCTCGTTGGTCGTCTCCCGAAACGGAACCCGATGAAGAATTTGCGGTATCAGTCATATCCTTACCAAGCTCATGCTGGCAACGGGATTTCGAGAAACATGCCAGGCTGCACCCGCTTCAAACTTTCTTCAATCGCCGGCAGCAGACTAACCACCGTGCGGACCTGGTTGGTTGGAAGCACGATGATCGCGAGTTTTCGACCGGAAAGATTCTGCTGGTAACGGAGCTGCTGATCGGCTGTCACGAATACATTGAACTCTGTTTCTGCGCGCCGAAGCAATTCCCCGTTCTTTGTGCCAGTCCACCCCATATCTTGAACCGTCCGAATGGCGAGATGGCTCAACAGTGTTTGGACGACATGAGGGACCGATTCGTCGAGAAGGATCTTCAAGCGGACTTAGGAAGCTTTAAGAGAGTGGACTTGGAAAATTCCAGAACTTGGATAGCTTGTTGGCGAGTGACTGTGGGAAAGTTCTCGAGAAATTCATCAAGCGACAATCCTGCTTCAAGATTGGTCAGCAACGCTTCGACGGGGACTCTGGTCCCCTTGAACACCGGGGCGCCACTCACAATGTCAGGATCGATAGTGATCGGCAGGAACTTGAACTCTTTTTCATCGATGACCAGGTTCATCTCGCCTATCTTCCTTACACAAGTGACTTCTTGGCAGACTTGCCGGCTTGCAGATACTTGTCGATCCCCGCCGCCATCTTTCTTCCTTCGGCGATGGCCCAGACGATGAGCGAAGCGCCGCGTTTGGTGTCGCCGCCGGCAAAGATACCGTCGAGGTTGGTCATGAACTGCTCATCCACCGACACTGCACCGCGCTGATCGTATTTCACGCCTAGGCTGTCGAGGAGCCCATTCTTCACCGGGCCCGTGAAGCCCATCGCGAGAAGAATGAGATCTGCATCCATCTCGAAGTCGCTGTTTGGGATTGCCGTGAACTTGCCGCTCTCGAACTTCACCCTGTTGCCGTGGAGCTTCGTCACCTGGCCATTGTGGCCGGTGAACTTCGTGGTCGAGATACTCCACTGGCGATCGCAGCCCTCTTCGTGCGCATGCGAGGTGCGAAGCTGCATGGGCCAGAGCGGCCAAGGCGTCGAATCGGCCCTGGTCGGAGGCGGCTGCGGCAGCAATTCAAACTGATGCGCTTCAACACAGCCCTGCCGATGCACGGTGCCGAGACAATCGGAACCTGTATCACCACCGCCGATGATGACGACGCGCTTGCCCTTTGCCGTAATCGGTTCGTCCGTCAACTGGTCGCCGGCGTTCCGTTTGTTCTGCTGCGTGAGAAACTCCATCGCGAGATGTACACCCTTGAGTTCACGGCCAGGAATCGGCAGCTCACGGGCCTGCTCCGCGCCCATGGTCAGCCCTACCGCGTCGAACTGCTGCCGCAACTGTTCGCCCGTAATGTCTTTTCCAATCGTCACACCGGTCTTGAACTCGACACCCTCGGCTTTCATCTGATCCAGCCGACGGTCGATCACCCACTTTTCCATTTTGAAGTCGGGGATGCCATACCGCAACAGGCCGCCGATGCGATCGGATTTCTCGAAGAGGGTGACGCGATGCCCCGCGCGAGCCAATTGCTGCGCCGCCGCCATCCCAGCCGGACCTGACCCGACAATGGCGACAGTCTTCCCTGTGTTGATGACGGGCATCATCGGTTCAACATAGCCTTCGTTGAAGCCACGGTCGACGACGTTCCACTCGATGATGCGGATGGACACAGGGTCTTCGTTGATGCCGAGTACGCAAGCCCCTTCACAGGGGGCAGGACAGAGCCGTCCGGTAAACTCAGGGAAATTGTTCGTGGTATGGAGCGCCTTAAGCGCGTCTTTCCAACGGCCACGATAGACGAGGTCGTTCCAGTCGGGAATCAAGTTGACAACTGGACAGCCGGTATTACCCTGGCAAAATGGCACACCGCAGTCCATACAGCGGGCACCCTGCGCCTTGAGCTTGTCTTCTGAGATGGGCTCATACATCTCCTTCCAATCGAGCACGCGCAGCTCGACCGGCTTCCGCTTGGGGCCCTCACGGGCATATTTCATGAAACCTTTAGGATCACCCATCTCTTTTAGTCCTGAGTGCTGAGTTCTGAGTGCTGAGTCTTGAATGCCAAGCATCGATTCTGAAAGATTGGCGTCTCAGCACTCAGCACTTTGATCTCAGCACTGTCTCCGTTGCGCCTCACCCCTTACTTGCCCCAACTTTCTTCTTCCGTTCTTCCAAGACCCGCTTATAGTCTACCGGCATGACCTTTTCGAACTTCGGCAACATCGCTTCCCAGCTGTCGAGGATGCGCTTCGCGTTCCTGCTTCCTGTGTACATAAAGTGCGAGGTGATCATCTGATGCAGTGTCTTCTTGTCTTCCGCCGTCTTTACCTTTTCCAACTCCACCATGCCGAAGTTGCAGCGGGATTGGAACTTGTCTGATTCGTTCAGTACAAAGGCCACGCCGCCCGACATACCGGCTGCAAAGTTTCGTCCCGTCTGGCCCAAGACAACCACCACCCCGCCGGTCATATACTCGCACCCGTGATCGCCGGTCCCTTCGACCACCGCCCTGACCCCGCTGTTCCGCACGGCAAACCGCTCGCCCGCCATGCCGTAGCAATAGGCTTCCCCTTGCGTTCCGCCATAGAGCGAAGTATTGCCGATGAGAATCGTCTCTTCCGGCGCATAGAGCGCCTGCTTCGGCGGGAACACAATGATCTTCCCCCCGGACAATCCCTTGCCTAGGTAATCGTTCGACTCCCCTTCGAGGATGAGCGTGATGCCACGGGAGAGAAATGCGCCGAACGACTGTCCTGCAGAACCGGAGAACTTGATCGTGATGGTGTCTTCCGGCAATCCTTCGAGCCCGTACTGTTTCGCAACCTTGCTGGAGAGCATCGTCCCGGTTGTACGGTTCACATTTCTAATCGGTAGATCGAGCGTAATTTTTTCTTTCTTCTCCAACGCCGGCTTACACAGTTCGATCAACTTGTTATCCATCACGTCCGCAAGACCGTGATCCTGCTTCTGCACACAATAGCGGGCGATTTCCGGCCCCACGTCAGGGGCTTGTAGGAGGGGGCTCAGATCCAGACCCTTGGCCTTCCAATGGTCGATGGCCTTGTGGACTTTCAATTTATCCACTCGCCCGACCATCTCGTTGACGGTTCGGAAGCCCAGCTTGGCCATGATCTGGCGCAGTTCTTCCGCGACGAAGAAAAAGAAATTCACGAGATGTTCCGGTTGCCCGGCAAATTTCTTTCGCAGGGTCGCATCCTGCGTTGCAATACCGACGGGGCAGGTATTGAGATGGCACTTCCGCATCATGATGCAGCCTTCGACGATCAAGGGGGCGGTCGCAAATCCAAATTCCTCGGCGCCCAACAGGGTGGCAATCGCCACATCACGCCCGGTCTTCATTTGCCCGTCGGTCTCGACCCGGATACGACCCCGCAGATCGTTCAGCACCAACGTTTGATGTGTCTCGGCCAGGCCTAATTCCCAGGGAACGCCCGCGTACTTGATGGAGGAAAGAGGAGAGGCGCCGGTGCCTCCTGAGTCGCCACTGATGAGCACCTTGTCCGCATAGGCTTTGGCCACGCCGGCTGCAACCGTGCCGACACCCACTTCCGACACGAGCTTGACCGACACGGCCGCGTCCGGATTGGAATTCTTCAAATCGAAAATAAGCTGCGCTAAATCTTCGATGGAATAGATGTCGTGATGCGGAGGCGGCGAAATGAGCTGCACCCCGGGAGTCGCATAGCGGAACTTCGCGATGTTCTCATCGACCTTGTGCCCCGGCAACTGCCCGCCTTCACCCGGCTTGGCTCCCTGCGCCATCTTGATCTGCAGTTCTTTTGCATTGACCAAGTAGTGGCTCGTGACGCCGAACCGTGCCGAGGCCACCTGTTTGATGTAGCTGTTCTTCGAATCGCCGTTCGGCAGCGGAATGAATCGAGCCGGGTCTTCTCCGCCCTCGCCGGTGTTGCTCTTGGCGCCCAAGCGGTTCATCGCGATGGCCAGCGTCTCGTGCGCTTCCTTACTGATCGAGCCGAAGGACATGGCGCCGGTCGTGAAGCGCTTGACGATCTCCTTCGCCGACTCCACTTCCTCGACCGGAATCGGTTCCGGCAAAAACTTGAACTCGAGCAGCCCGCGTAGGTTTGCGCGCTTCTTACTCTCGTCGTTCACCAGTTGGGAAAACTCGGCAAAGGTCTTGGGGTCGTTGGCCTTCGTCGCGTGCTGCAACTTATAGATCGTGTCCGGATTCCAGTTGTGGTGCTCGCCCTGGATGCGGTAGTGGATCTCCCCGCCGAAATCGAGTTGCCGTAGCGGCGCCGGTTCATAGGCCTGGCGGTGGCGCCGAAGCGTTTCTTCCCCGACTTCCAGGATGCCGATTCCTTCCACGCGCGACGGTGTGCCGGTAAAGTAGCGGCCGATCAGTTCGCGATTTAATCCAATCGCCTCAAAAATCTGCGCGCCGCAGTAAGACTGGACGGTCGAGATGCCCATCTTCGAGAAGATCTTGAGCAGCCCCTTGTTGATCGCCTTGATGAACTTGCCTTCCGCGGTCTGCGCATCCAACCCCTCGGGAAAGTAGCTCTCCCGATCCAGGTCCACGATGGTCTCGAATGCCAGATAGGGATTCACCGCTCCGGCTCCGTAACCGATCAAACAGGCAAAGTGGTGGACATCGCGCGGCTCGCCGGTTTCTACGATGAGGCCGACTTCCGTCCTTGTGCAGTCGCGCACCAGATGATGATGCACAGACGCAATGCCAAGCAGGCTCGGAATCGGCGCCCATTCCTCGTTCACCCCGCGATCGCTCAAAATCAAAAACTTGAAGCCATCTTTAATCGCCTGAGAGGCCTGTTTGCAGAGATCATCGACTGCCGCCCCCAGCCCCTCCGGTCCCTCGGCCACCCGAAAGAGCATCTTGAGGGTCTTGCTCTTAAAGTGAGGATCGGCGATCTCACGGATCTTCTGGAGTTCGGCATTCGTCAGGATCGGCTGTTTGACCCGGATGCGGCGGCAGGACTCAGGGTTTTCATCCATGAGATTCGGCTTAGGCCCGATGCTCGTCGTCAGGGACATCACCAACTCTTCGCGGATCGGATCGATCGGCGGATTGGTCACTTGGGCAAACAGCTGCTTAAAGTACTTGAAGAGGAGTTGCGGACGGTCGGAGAGCACCGCCAGCGGCGTATCCGTGCCCATCGAAGACGTCGTCTCTTGCCCCTCCACCACCATGGGAGTAATGACCATCTTCAACTCTTCGATGGTGTAGCTAAAGGCCTGCTGGCGCTGGCGAAGCGTCAGGTGGTCCGGCTGCGGCACATTGCTCGGATCGGGCAACTCGTCGAGCGTGATGCGATATTCGGTGACCCAGGACCGGTAGGGCTTGCGGCTCACAATCTCGGCCTTCACTTCTTCGTCGTCGATGATGCGCCCCTGCACGGTATCGACCATGAACATCCGTCCCGGCATGAGACGGCCCTTCTGCCTGATCTTCCGGACATCCATCGGCAGCACCCCGGCCTCCGACGCTAGAATCACCAGCCCGTCCGTCGTCACTTGATAGCGGCAGGGACGCAGCCCGTTGCGGTCGAGCGTAGCGCCGATGAGCTTGCCGTCGGTGAAACAGACCGCCGCCGGACCGTCCCAAGGTTCTTGCATCGCCGCGTGATACTCATAGAAACCCCGCCGGTCGAGATCCATATGCGGATTCGCGACCCAGGGTTCGGGAATCAACATCATCATGGCATGTGGGAGGGACCGGCCTCCCATCGTCAGGAACTCCACGGCATTATCCAGACAGGCAGAGTCACTCTGTTGTTCAGCGACGATCGGGAAGAGCTTGGCCAAATCCTGGCCGAACAGGTCGGAGTTAAGCCGCCCTTGCCGGGCGCGCATCCAATTCACGTTGCCCTTGAGCGTGTTGATCTCGCCGTTATGGCAAATGTACCGATAGGGGTGCGCCAAGGGCCATGTGGGGAACGTGTTTGTGCTGAAGCGGGAATGCACGAGAGCCAGCGCGCTGGCCAGACGCTCATCCTTCAAGTCCTGATAATAGGCCGACATCTGATGTGGAAGCAGCAGTCCCTTGTAGACAATCGTGTTCGCCGACAGGCTTGAGATGTAGAAATAGTCACGCCCGAGAATCGCCGACTCGCGAACGGCCGTTTCTATCCGTTTGCGAATGACATAGAGCTTGCGTTCAAACTGCCCCTCATTGAGGACATCGCGGGCGATAAACACCTGCCGCATAAAGGGCTCGGTGCTGCGCGCCACGGGGCCGATCGCATCGTTCTTGACCGGCACATCGCGCCAACCAAGAAGCCGTGCGCCTTCCTCCGCGATAATTTTCGCAAAGAGCGCTTCACACTGTTGCCGTGCATCGACCTGGGGCGGCAGAAAGAGCATCCCGACGCCATACTCCCCTGCCTGGGGCAGAGAAACCCCAACATCGCCGGCTGCGCGCTTAAGAAAGTCATGCGGGACTTGTAGGAGAATCCCGGCGCCATCGCCTGTGCAGGGGTCACAACCCTGCGCGCCACGATGACTCAGATTCTCGAGAATTTGGAGTCCCTGCTCGACAATGGTATGGGATTTCTGGCCCTTGATGTTGACGACAAACCCGATCCCACAGGAATCTTTCTCCTGTGCTGGGTCGTAGAGGCCTTGCTTCGGCGGAAGCCCGGGGATACTCATGACTCGTATCTCATTAAAATTACAGGCGTGTTCGTTACTGAACTGAGGCTATACCAGGGAGGCAATCGGGATGGCTAACCCCGTTACTCACAAGGCTATTTCCGTTCGTTTTTGCTCCAACCACCATAATAGAACCACGATTCTTCTGTCAAGATTCCCACGGGCCGAACCGGCCTATCCAGGCCTGCCCCCCAAAGGGGTGACTGGCTTGACTTTGTTTCCCCCTCTGCCCTACCATCCGGCCCATGCCGCAAAGCCCAATCACCTCCTCTATCACCACCATGACGGATGTCTGGGAGGCGTACCGTGATGAGATGGAGGGAATGGAGCGCCAAGCGCGCACGAATCTCGACTCCAGTGTCGCCCTCGTCAATACCGTTGCCGCCCACATCTTGAACAGCGGCGGCAAACGAATCAGACCGTTCTTGCTGCTGCTCTCCGCCCGTCTCTGCGGCTATACCGGTCGTGATCATCATCAACTCGCCAGTCTCGTGGAATTCATTCATACCGCGTCCCTGCTCCACGACGATGTCGTCGACGAAGCCGATATTCGTCGAGGACGGCCAACGGCCCGAAAAATCTGGGGCAACCAAATCAGTATCCTCGTCGGCGACTATCTCTATTCCAAAGCCTTCTGCCAAGTCGTCGAATTCCATAACCACGGGATTAACGAAGTTCTCGGCGACGCCTGCAAGAAGATGGCGGAGGGCGAAGTCCTTCAGCTCTATTACAACGGCAACCCCTCCATGTCGGAAGCGGAATATCTCAAGATTGTCGATTTCAAAACGGCCGGTCTGATCGCCGCCGCCTGCCGCATGGGCGCCATGCTCGCGGACGCCTCAGAAGCCCAGCAGGATGCGCTCTTTCGATTCGGCCATCATCTGGGGATTGCCTTCCAAGTGGCCGACGATACCCTCGACTACACGGCCAATGGCGAAAACTTGGGCAAGACATTGGGGCAGGATCTCCGCCAAGGCAAGGCCACGCTCCCGCTCTTACATCTGCTGCATCATTGTTCGGAGCAAGACCGGCTGATGATTCTCGACCGCATGGAAACCAGAACCCTAACGGAGGAAGACCTCGGACGGTTCATTCACATGATGGAAGAGTTGGGCTCGATTACCTACGCCATGGATCGGGCACGATCCTATGTCGCCGCTGCCCAACGGGATCTCGATCAGTTCGAAGATAGTACGGCCAAACGGGCCCTCTCTGTGACCGCCGACTATATGGTTACCCGCGACCGATAGCCCTTCCTCTGCGTGTTCCACGCCCCTTGGGCGTCGGAAGGCACCTCGCAACGGAAAGGCTCCACCCCTCGGGTCGTTGCGCCGCAACGACCTCAACCACGTATGGAGTAGAGGACTTCGCTATGTCTACAATTATTCCGTTTCATGGCCTGCGGTACGATACGACGATTGTCGGCGATATCACACAAGTCGTGGCCCCGCCCTACGACATCATCGACGCGGCAGGGCAGAAGGCCTTGCACGATCGCCAGCCGCACAACATCATCCGTCTTGAACTGGGACTCGATCAACCGGGCGACAGTCCCGCTCAGAATCGATACACCCGCGCTTCATCGACCCTGCGCGACTGGCTGAAGAGCGGAGCGCTGAAACGAGACGGGGCGCCGACCCTCTACTACCACACCATCGAATACACCGCGCCCTATGCCCCATCCGGCGCTCCGACAAAAACTCTCAAGGGCTTTCTCGCCACAGTCAAACTGGAAGCGCTCGATTCAGGCCATATCTACCCGCACGAAAATACACGCTCTGCCGCCAAAACAGACCGGCTGAATCTACTCGAAGCCTGCAAGACAAACTTCAGCCCCATTTGGTCCCTCTACTCCGACCCGCAAGGAGCGGTGATGAGCCTGCTAGAAGGGGCCATCAAAGGGAAACCGGCCTCGATCGATTTTCGCGACGATGTGGGATTCCGTCAACAAGTCTGGGCGGTGACAGATCCGGCTGTGTTGAAACAGGCGGTCGAGACATTGCGCAGCCAGCCGCTATTTATTGCGGACGGCCACCATCGCTACGAGACCGCGTTGAACTATCAAAAGCTCCGCCGTCAGCAGGCAGGATCGCCGGCCGGCCAGCAGCCCTATGACAATGTGCTGATGTTGTTGACCGCCCTCGAAGACCCTGGCTTAACCGTGCTCCCGACCCACCGGGTCGCGACGACAGCCCTGCCTGCGTACGACCATGTGCAATCTTTATTGGGTGCCACATTCGACCTGCAGGAATTTCCGTTCACCCCAGCCACGCAGACGGCTACCCGCGCAAAGTTTATCGATGTCTTGCGAACGAACGGACGCATGGTTACAACCTTCGGCCTGGCGTTACGCGGCGACAACCGCTATGTCACCCTCAGCTTGAAGCCAGCCCATCGTCCAACGGCGCAAGCCACTCCTCGCACCAAGCTGGATGTGTCGCTGCTCCAGCAACTGGTTGTCGCGGCACTCTGCCCGACACCACAGGAACAGGAGGCCATCCTCTATACGAAGGATGATCATGAAGCCTTGGATTGGGTGGCGAAGGGCACGGGAACCGGCGCCTTGCTGCTCAACGCGACAAAAGTCAGCGAGGTCCAAGCCGTGGCGACAGCCGGCGAGCGCATGCCGCACAAGTCGACCTATTTCTTCCCGAAACCGCTGACGGGACTCGTGATGAATGTCATGGAGGAATGAGCGTTCAGCAATCAGCCATCAGCTATAAGCTCAAAGAAACTGTACGGTAGTCATTTTCTCAGGCTGACTGCTGAAAGCTGATCGCTGTCTGCTCATCAAGACACATGAAGGCCAAACTCCTCATTGTCGACGACGACCCCGACATCGCCACGATGCTGGAGGATCGTCTGCAGGCCTCCGACTATGGAACTGTGATCGCGCGCGATGGAGTCGAGGCGCTCGAGTTGGTCGAGCGAGAAGCGCCTCACCTCATGTTGCTCGATCTGGATATGCCGCGCCTGACCGGCCTTGAGGTGCTCAAGCGCCTCCCGAATGTCAGACCGGCCGAAGATCTCCCCGTCATCGTCATGACCGCCCATGCCTCCATCGATGCCGCAGTCGAGGCCATGAAGACCGGCGCCTACGATTTTCTGACCAAGCCATTGGACAAAGACCATCTCCTCATTGTGATCGGCAAGGCCTTGGAACGGGACAACCTCAAGCGGCAAGTGGCCTGTCTCAAGTCCGAAGTCGACAGCCGCTACGCCTCGATCGTCGGCATGAGTGCGAAGGTCCGTGCCTTGATGGAATCGGCCCAACGAGCCGCGAAGTCCGATGCCGGCGTGTTACTCCTCGGGGAAAGCGGCACAGGCAAGGAACTCTTCGCCCGCTCCATCCACCAGTGGAGTCCGCGTCGAGCCATGCCGCTGGTGGTCATCAACTGTGTCGCCCTCACGGAAACGCTGCTCGAAAACGAACTCTTCGGGCATGAACGCGGCGCCTTCACCGGGGCAGATCGCCTTCAAAAGGGCAAGCTTGAGATGGCGGATGGAGGCACGGTCTTCCTGGACGAGATCGGAGACATGTCGCTCCCACTGCAGGCCAAACTGTTGCGCGTGCTCCAGGACAGAGAATTTCATCGAGTCGGCGGCACACGCCTCGTGTCGGTGAATATCCGGATCATCGCCGCCACCAACAAGGATCTCCGGCAGGCCGTGAAGACCGGAGAGTTTCGCGAGGATCTTTTTTTCCGGCTGAACGTCGTCAGCCTCACTCTGCCCACGCTCCGTGAGCGGCTCGACGACCTCCCTACCCTGGCCAAGTTTTTCTTGAACCGGCATGCCAGGGAGGCAAAACGTCCCGGCATGATGTTTAGCCCCGCGGCGATGGAGGCCATGTGCCGATACCGTTGGCCCGGCAACATTCGCGAATTGGAAAACGTCGTGGCTCGGGCCGTCGTCTTGAACCGGTCGGATATCATCGAACCGGACATGCTGTCATTGGATGCCGTAGCCTACGCCGAACCTGAGAAACGCCTCCCCCATCTTTCACTCCCGTACCACGAGTCGATGGAGGAACATAGCCGCTACATCATCGAGCAGGCCATCGAGGAAGCGGAGGGTAATCAGACCAAAGCGGCAGATCGCCTCAAGCTCCAACGCACATACCTGGCCCGCTTGATTAAACAGCAGAAAGCGAAAGAAGAGCCTGATTAGTTGTAGGATGCGAGACACTACCGTTGGTTTCTGACAGCACGGGTGAAGGACAAAATATCCGCAGGATGCTCAAAAAGTTCGTCCAGCAAGGCCGCAGCGAGTGAAGACCGGAGGCGTACCCTCTGGGGTACGTTGAGGATCTGAACGATGCGAGAACGCCGCTGGCGGACTTTTTCAGCATCCTGCTACGCAGGCAGCTGTCTTGACGCGAGGGAAATCCGACCGGCCGATGCATCCTGTTCTGCTTGCGCATAACGTTCCGGCGTCCCGATGTCGGACCAGTACCCTTCACAGTCATACCCGAACAGGGCTTCTCCGCGCTGAATCGCCGCCACATAGGGATCGATGATGGTCGAGGCCACGCTCTTCGGCACGTCGCGCAGAAGCCGCGGGCGGAGGACATGAATCCCGGCAAACATGCGGGGCTGAGTCGGTACCTGATCTGTCCGTCCACGACCGGCAATCCGCACAATGCGGTTGTCGGAGTCTATTTCCACGAGACCCCACTTCGCCGCCTCAGGATCTTTGCGCAGAACCAACGTCGCCACGGCATCATGCTGCCGGTGAAACTCACACAAAGCGCCGAGATCGAGGTCTACCAGCGTATCGGCGTTGAGCACCAGCACCGGCTCACCGGAAAAATGCTGCTCCGCCTGTTTGAGGCCGCCTCCCGTTCCCAAGATCACAGGTTCGCGCGAATAGATGATCCGCAACCCGTACCGCGAGCCATTCCCAAGCGCCTGCTCGATCATCGGCCCGAGGTGATGCAGATTGATGACGACATCGTGGAACCCGTGCTGCTTCAGGAGCAAGAGATTCCACACAATCAGAGGTGTGCCGGCGATGGGAAGGAGCGGCTTGGGAATCGCGTTCGTGAGCGGTCTTAGGCGAGTTCCCAGACCCGCTGCGAGGATCATGGCCTTCATATAATAGCCTTCAGCGATCAGCCCTCAGCCATCAGGTCCGGAGCAGCCACTTTTCTCTGCTGACCGCTGATAGCTGACTGCTGATAGCTTATTCTCACTGTAATTCAGGCACATAGGGGGTGAGATGTTTCCGGAGCCTTTCTAGCTCTGGATACTTCTGAAGATTGCGTTTGACGTAGTTCAGGACACGCGGAATGTCGGCGAGGAACTTGGGATTGCCTTTGATACGGTCGATGTAAACGAATCGCCCCGCGGCTTTGAGATTACGCTGGATGCTCGTAAAGTCGAATAGACGACGGAAGGTTTCCCGGTCGGTCCTGACCTGCCCGCGCGCAGCCACCCGATCCAGAAAGCGGTTGATCAAGCGGTCGATCAGCGCCTCATCCAGCGCGATATAGGCATCGCGTAACAACGAGGCGAGATCGTATGTCGCCGGGCCCATCAAGGCATCTTGAAAATCGATCACCCCCAGCCTGTCGCCATCGACCATCAAATTACGCGAGTGATAGTCCCGGTGGACAAACACCCGTGGCTGACCGGCCAGCGACTCGGCGATTGTTTCAAATTCAGCGCGGATAGGCAGGTAATCGTCGGCGCACATCGGTTTCCCCTGCCTCGCCACAATCCCATATTCCAGAAAGTGCTCGAACTCCCACATGAGGAGCGGCACATCGAAGCTCCGGTGGAATGCGAGACAATTCGGATCCTCCTGTGCGGTAGCCTTCACCTGCATCTCTACGAGGACATCGACGGCCTGCGTGTAGCGCGCCTCCAGTTCCATGGCACTCGCCTCACGACAGGCATCCGACAGCGTGAGGTCGCCAAAGTCTTCAAGATAAAGCAGCCCCGCCGCCTGATCGTAGTGATAGAGGCGCGGAACCGAGACACCTGTTTTTGATAGATGAGAGAGGATGTTCAGAAACGGCAATTCAGTGACGTGATGAGCCGCCCCACTGACGGCCTCTTCCGATTGTTTGAAGGCCTCCGGCTCGGCTAACTGCATGAGAATCACCGAGCGAGCAGCGCCCCCGGTCAACTCGATACGAAAATACCGCCGGTTGGAAGCATCGCCTGCTAAAGGCGTGAGTGATTTGAACTGTCCCTGAAGGGGAAGCACCTTCTCGACCGTGGCAGCCACAAGGGCACGATCCGGTAAGGCCAGGGGCTGTTTTGGCGCAGCAGGATTCACAGTAGACATTGGCTGCGCATTATACTGATGCTGTCGGACCTTGTCACTCCGAGGAAGAAGAAGGGCAGCCTAGTCATCCTCCTGCTCGCGGAACGCGCGGCCTCAGAAGGCCCTCGTTCGACGCGCGCAATCGAGGATCGACCAGGCTACCCTTGAGGGAAATAAGGAATTGGAAGAACAGAAAGCAACAGCCATGTGCCCTTTTTGCTCGCAGAACGCGCACGATATGAATGTGCTCGTTCGATGCGCGCAGTAAAGGACAACCTGGGCTACTCCCCTAAAGAGAGGTCAAGACTCGGAAGCGCACCCACGTTGGTCCTGTGCTCCCGGAACGCGCGCCCTCAGAAGGGCCTCGTTCGACGGCCGCACGTAGACCAACGTGGGTGCCCTTCCTGACGAGAGAAAACAAGAGAGCTTGGAAGGATCAATTAGAGATAGGTGCTGGTCGCTCGATACGCGCTGTTGAGGATGACCCCCATGGCGAGGGTTCGAGTAGGCGGAGGACCATGTGTTTCAGACGGCGCTGACGAAGTTACTCACCAGCGACAAGTTCAGCATCCAACGGATGGTCTTTGCGAAACCGACTGACGCCCAGCACGCTGAACCCCAGCACATGCCCCTCTTCATCGACCCGCTCCATGAGCGCATCACGTGCCGTGGCCCGCATGAAACCTGGTGCTTCACGAAACTGAACTTCAAGATAGTCCGCCTCGGGATCAAACCAGACCTTTATTTTTTTCGGCCATAATGATTCTCTCACGTGATCGGGGATTCGGCAGAACAGATTACCTCGCGTTGCATCATCCAGCCTTGGGCAGATGAAACTCAGCGGTTACCGGCAATTGAAACGTCTCCCCCTTGGCGACACGGGAAGAGAAAAAGAGGATTTCGAGGTTCTCTAGATCGTGTGTCTGCGGATTGAGTCGAGCAACTACCCCATAATCCAATTCCTCGGAGTCCTGCTCCGGATAGGCTTTGGTTTTACCGAGGTACAAAATATCGCCGGCCTTGTCATATTCAACCGTCAGGGACGTTTCCATATTACAGTTCCTCCTGAAAGTTGACGCGCCACATACGCGGTCACGATCCAATACCGATCTGCTGGAGGCGGATCGGCGACCACCACCACGACAACAAACTTACCGCCTTTCACGTCAGGAAACCAGTGGGAAAACAATAAACTGTTTGGGAATCGGGCATCTCTCCGTACTTCGTCAGGATCGGCCAGGGTTTGGTCTATCTGCACCCGGTACTGGGGTAAGAGTTCCGGGTGCTTCTCTCGGATATGCGTTTCGCGTTCTTCCTTCAGTTCAACCTGAGCCTTCAGGTACGGGCATCGCAAGTTCATCAATGTTTCCCCTGATATCCGAGGTGACGAACGAACGTCGCGGGATTATCACCACAGGAACAGCTGACCGCAGGATACTCCGACACCGACACTTTGGGAAGCGCCTGCGGGCGAAGGGGATGAGCAGTCCAGTCTGTTCGGTCTCTCTGGTTCTTCTGGTGGGACCTCCGATCCGGCCAACCAGACAAACGAGATAGACTAGATAGACCAAATCAACCAGCCCCTGTCCCTGATGGGATAACAAGCAAGCATGGGAGGATGGGATGGGTAGTCTGGTCAAAGGCGTGACGTGCAAGGTCAGGCAATGAACTCAATGCACTGACATAATCGCTTCAAGCAGGGTGACCGGGTCATATAAGTCAATAGTCATGTCTGACCCCCAACTATGTCCATAAACAAGATGGACCAACCACGTCTCGCGTCAAAGAAACTATGCGCGCAGTGAAAGGGAAAGTCTGGCGAAGGCGTGAGGGACAAGGTCAAATAATGACCCCAGAAGCGCCGCTCCCATTTTCTTGACGAGACTCCGAGACGCAAGAGAGGGTACGACGCTTCACGGCGTTCGACCCGACGCGGCTGTTAGTCGTCCGTTCTCGCAGGTGGGGGTGGAGCAGGAGGGGGGGGAGGCTTCACTTGTGTCGGCGCCGGTGGATTTACATTTGCGCCGTCATTCACGCCCCTCTGTCCTCCAGAAGAAGGTCTGGGCGGTGGGGGGTTAGGGCTTTTCTTTGACATTTTCCTTCTCCCAGGTCTTATCCATAAACTCAACCCATTTTACGTCTTTCACATTAATCATAATTGTATTAACGCCCGTTATTGGAACATCTTTACCGTCGACAATCCACGACGGTTGCTCCAAGACAAAGTGACCTTCACTTGGGTCAGAGGGCCACTCAATTGGCCAACCATATAGGCGCCTCTCATCTCCAAGATGGAGTACTATATAGGTAACGTTTTTAAGGAAAGTGCCGAACCATTCCGAAGGAAATGAAGTTTCCCTCGTTACGCCAAGTTTCCTGGCATATTTATGGAAGCCATCGCGGTTAGCAAAGAATGAAAATATAGCCCCTAACGCAATTGCGGTAACAGTAGCTGGAAATAGTTCAGGCTGATCACTCCATCCCCCAAACGGCCAATAGTTTCCAATGACGTGTGCCACCCATCTTTCAGTAACCACCAATGTTTGGATGATAAAGGTGAATATTAGCGCTTGAATTACTCGCTCGAACTGAGATGGTTTTGGATATGACGTGAAACCGTAAAACACCCATGCTGCCAAGAAACCTGGCAGCAGATACTGAAGCAAAACAACAAAGTCCTTCGCGAAATTATCCATATTGTTAATCGCTAACTATTGAGCATGCTGATCGACATGGTTCCGTTATAGCCGGGAAGGGCTCAGCCCTTATGCCCTCGCATCCGATGCTTGAGCAGTGCAGTGCGCAAGTGCTCATGAGGGGCATTGTTTGACTTGCATCCAGTCATCGACGAATTTCCCTAAGGGCTATCCGGTCTGATACAAGATCAAGGCTAATTTCGGAAACTCACATCTGGTTTTTACTCCGATTCGACCAATCGCCGAATCCACAGTTCGGCTAATTTCGCGGAGTCTCCTTGATCCGCAGCCCACAAGGCATCGAGATATTGTGTCCGCGCCTCACGATCTTGCGGTGCGGTCTCTACATGAGGAAGACCGAGCTTGTACAGCAGGGCTGCGAGGAGGACACGTCCGATGCGACCATTGAAATCTTTGAACGGATGAATCCACTGGAAACGCCAGTCGGCCCAGGCCAGAAGTTCTGCACAATTCGGAGATGACTCTTGATTGAGATGCAACAACCGCGCGTTCAGGTCGTCACAGAACTGCCTCATGTGGATCGGAACTTCGTAGTACGGCGGTGGGGTGTGGGCACCGACCTGCACATTCACATCGCGGAACCGGCCGGCCCAATCGGGAAACAAATGACCAGCGAGACGCTTATGCCGAAAGCAGAGCCATTCTGAGTTGATGACGAGTTGTTTGGGCGACTCCTGAAGAATCTCGTCATAGATCGCGACGAGCGGAACGGCGAGACGTTCGGACAGTTCTTGATAAGAGAGGCGGCCTTCGGCGGTCTCGAACTCGCGAGTGGAGCCTAGCTCGCTTTGGCCTTCAGAGTCGCTGTCAGGGTCTTGAGGCGATCCGTACTGACCGGCTGGTTCTCGAACGCCATGGACTGACTCACTCGCTCCAGCAGGACTTTCCGGTGAGCCGCCGCCACCTTCGCTGGAGTATTGTGTAGCGCTCGCCACTGTTGCAGCCGTACGTCGGCCTGCGCGAGGTCGATCGGCTGGTTCGGTTTCTGATTCATGGCCGACATTCTCCTTCACTGTTGATGAAGATGCAACTGACGCCGCTTCGACGATCTTGATCTCCTCTTCCGTCAGCCCGTAGAGGTCATAGACAAGGCGGTCGACTTCCTGGTCTGTGGCATCGATCTGGCGTTGCAGACGTTCTTTCTCGACAGGCGTTTGTGCCGTTGAGAGACGTTTGTGCAGGTCCAGGTTCCGTTCAACGCATGCGACCATTTGGCCATGTCTTTCCTTGTCTGACTTCGAGGTGAAGTCGATGACTCGAATGGGAACCTTCTCCATATATTGATAGATAAGTCGATAACGATATTGCCCGGCACGAACTCCGAACGGGATGCTGAGGTTGCTGATGGCAAACCAGAACAGCCGGCTATTCAGAAGACCAAGGAGGTACGGATCGTCCACACCTAAGCAGTACGCGGTATTGGCGAGATACCGTCCACTCCGATCTAGAAAGAAACGTGGAGCCTTGCAGATGTCAGGGAAAATAATTTTGGGGCCGTCAAAATACTCGTAGTAGTCGCATGAACGTAGCTCCCACCAATACTGCCCCTTGTCTTGTCGTTTTCGGCAAGCTTCGGCAAATGGATCGAGATGCCTGGCGATATTGCGATGAGTCGCAGCGAACCAGTTCCAAGCCTCGCGCTCAGATACCTGTCCGCCTCCCTTCTTCTCCTTCGCCATAGCGGCCTGCGTCCAGGCAGAGGGAATCACGATCAAGAAACGCCCGTCATCCTCGATCTCATAACGGCGAATATTTTGACCGCCCAGGAATGGCTTAATGAGGGATTCGCTTTGGCGAGCGTCTCGCACAAGCTCATCACGCTGAGCCTGATTTAGCTCAAACGCCTCATTCAAACCAGTCTTAATACCGTAGAAGATCTTCCGTTCGACATACTCGCCAAGCGGATTGCCAGCCTTCATCACTTTATCAAAAATTGCTGCCTCTTCGTCTGACTTCAGCGACCACGTATTCTCTGTTAGCCGCTCTTGCGGGATCGTGAAACGATGGTCGATTGCGCTGTCGTCAAGGCTCGAAAAGTCCAACGAAGGAATGCGTGAGACTTCGACCCGTGGAGGCTGCTTCGTTTTCGCCAGAAGAGGAATGCAAACATAGGTGTCTTTCGCGTTCTCAAACACAGCCAGCCCTCCGAAGTCCAAAATGCGGAGCACGGCAGCCTGTTTCTTGAGCGTTCGGCGCAAGGCTTCCCCGTAGGTCGTACGGAGAAAGCTGCTCGACACAATAAAGCTGAAACGTCCCCCTTCGCGGAGCAACATGACGCTCTTCTCCATGAAGTAGGCAAACAGATCCGCCACCCCGTCGTAGGCCTCGTAGCGCTGAGCCAGATAGTCCTTGAATCCCGATAGAGCTTCCTGCCGGACATAAGGCGGATTGCCGATGACGGCATCGAAGCCACCCGCTCGCATGATTTCTGGAAACTCAGCTTTCCAGTCGAACGGGTTCACACGCCGCATCTCCTCTTCGTCTGGCATAAGTTGGCCTGCGAAGTAGTCTGGACCGATGAGGCTGTTTCCGCATTTGATATTCTGGCCGAGATCCGGCAACGCGCGCTCATGCACGAAGGAGAGTTGCCGTTTGAGCGTCTCATCGCTCTCGCCTTCCAAGACTTTCAGCAGTAGACTGAGCTTCGTGACTTCCACTGCCTGACTGTCGATATCCACACCGTAGATGTTGTTCAAGAGAATCCGTTTCTTCTCCTGCGTGGTCAGCCGCCATTCGCCGCTGGCAGCCTGAAAGAGTTCCTTGCGGTGCTTCTCCCCGCCGTCCTTCACATACCAGTCGCGATGATAGCTCAAGAGGTAGCGATAGGCCCCGAGTAAGAACGATCCCGATCCGCAGGCCGGATCGAGCACCGTAAGCTTCGCAATCTGCTTAGGCGTCTTGCCGTCGCATAACACGCCAACCGTCTTTTTCACGATGTATTCGACGATGTAGGCGGGCGTGTAATAGACGCCGCCGGCTTTCTTGACCTCCGGCTTCTCTTCGACCTTGGCCTGGTGCCCGGATGTGAGCCGAATGACCTTACCGAGAAACTGCTCATAAACCTGGCCGAGAATTTCCGTGGGGAACACTGAGAACTCGTAAGGGCTTTGAGGGTAGTAGAGCCGGCTCAGAATATCCTTGAGCACCTTGTCGTCGATCTTCAGCCGGGGCGTGAGGTTATCGGGCGATTCGGCTCGATCCTTTTCCTGGTGGAAGTGAAAGAGGCCGGAGTTGTACCGGTCGTCGGCCTGTTCGTAGAGATAGCACAGCCGCCCATAGATGTTCTGGCCGTTGAGGAGCGCTTGAAGCTGGGCGTAGGGTTCGACGCCACGGTCTTCGCAAATGCGGAGGAAGATGAGCCGGTCGATGGTGCGCTGGACGGAAAAGTTCAACTCGTGGACGGAGAGTGTAGGATTGCGTATCGCCAGATTCTTGGCGAGTGCTTCGCGCCAGGCTTCAATCTCCTTGAGAAATTCGGCATCGACTGTGGTGGTGCCACGCTTGCGGTCGGTAACAGCATACTTGTCGAAGGAGCCTTTGAGCACCGCCTCCTTGGTAAAGATGGAGGCGATCTCGTCCCATTTGGTCAGATAATCTCGATAGGTGAGATAGAGAATGCGCCCGGCACTGGGTTTATCTGACGGGTTTGGGCGTGTCCGGCAATCGTAGACGGCGAACTCCTCGAAATCCGTCAGGATGGACAGAGGAAGTTTGGCCGACCAGGCATAGCGGCGAAGCTGATAGGCAGGACTGAGATCGTCTTTCAGATTGACGGCTGGTTTCTTGGCTTCGAGGAAAAACTTCCGCGCGCCGCCGATACGAAAACAATAGTCGGGAGCTTTGGTATTGCCGCCAATCTTGATAGCATCTTCATGGATGACATCTTTGTACGCCTCAGCGTGGCCCTGCTTATTGGCGACATCCCACCCGAGCGCCTCAAAGAATGGATCAAGAAACTCCCGGCGTACTTGGGTTTCGTTATAACCTTCGCTTTTGTAGGACTCTCGGTTCTGCTCGAACCGGTCGATGAGGGTGGCAACGATAGGGGGCGCTTGACTCATAATAGGCGGTCACTCTTTGTTTCTGTTTCGATACCGCCCGCAGAATATCCCTTTCCTAACAAGAAATCACGTCTTTCCGCAGGGATGCCTTTGGGCTTCGCGCACATGACAGGAAGAGCGAGGTATCCGCCGAGGCTGAGCTCCCTTCCCCCATTCAGGTGACCGAGTGCGCTCCGCGACATTCGCCGTAGCAGCGGGGCCCCCACCCGGCGTCCTGAGAAGGAAAGCTGGAACTGACCGAAGAATCACGGTTGGCACAACCGTGATTGAGGGAATTCCAGAAGGCTTCCACACGGCGCCGCCCGAGCTTCCATTGGCTCCCTCCAAGCTTGCTCGTTCCCTCTCAGGGATGGGGGCTGATTGATCTTCCACTGCGCGCGTCCAACGAGGGCCTTCTGAGGCCGCGCGTTGCGCGAGCACATAAGATCATCAGCCTTCATCCCGCCCCCCTGCCGAAAAAGGGGTGCCACGAGAGGCGACGGAGCGCAGCGCACTCGCTCACCTGTTCCCTGTTCTGGGAGGTCTGGGAGCGAGGCACGAAGGCACCCCTGTCCTCCCCTTTCACCTGCAAGATCACTCTGCCTTTCAGAAGACGTAAGGGGTCAGGAGAAGGGGAACAGGGTGAGACGAGCGGGAAAGGCGCGACGGAGAACTGGTCTGTCTTGTTGGCCGGATCTACAAATCACTCAGAGGAACCAAAGAAACCAGACAGACCAGAAAGACCAGATGAACAAGAGAGACGCTAGGCGGCGCGAGGGCCTGTTCTCTTCTCTGCTCCTCGAATGGCGTCGGCAAGATCGGCAGAGCTGGCTCCGAGGAGCAACAGGGAACTGACCAAGAGATCCATCGACACTGACGGGTCGCCGGCTTCCATCTTCGCGACGCGGGACTGACTGGAGTGGAGTCGTTCAGCGAGCTGAACTTGTGACAGGCCATATTTCTTCCGTCGGTCCCTGAGACTGCGGCTGAGCGCCAGCTTCATTTCGATCAGGACCGTATCCGCCTCCGACAACCCAAGAAACTCCTTCACGGACCCGACGGCCCATCCGGCTGCTTCAAGTTTTTCGCGTTTCGTTTTCTTCATCGTGCTGCTCCTACTCTGCAATCAGTCGGTCATATTCTCTGAGCCGACGTCTGCAGGTCTCAATGATCGATTGAGGCGTCTGCTCCGTCTTCTTCTTCAATACATCGAGAATGACAACCGCATCGGTATCTGCCCGGTATAAAATACGAAACGTGCTGGATTCATCGTTGATCCGCAACTCATGGCACCTTGGTCCAATGACCGGCATGGGCCGTGAATGCGGAAGCCCGAGGGATTCGCCCTGCTGCAACAACCTGAGCAGGTACCCCGCTTCAAGGCGCGCGGCTTGAGAAAAAGGCGGCGTCTTCACCTCACCCCGGAGCCAGACGAGTGGTGTATCCTTTCTGGATCTCCTCACTCAGCGCTCTCTTTCTTCGCAGAACTATATGTCACATCAGACATATAGTCAACTTCCGCATACTGCGTGCAGCGCCTCCTATCACGCCCGTCTCGCGGCTCATCACCCCGGTCTGACAAACCGCCAACTTATTGCCCCGATGGTGGCACCGGCTGTGTCGGCAACCCAATCCTGCCAACTCGATTCGCGGAATGGGACGAAGAATTGATGCACCTCATCCGTGATTCCATACAGGGATGCCGCGATGATGGCGAAAAGGAGGGCTTGCGACGCCACCTGCCCACTCACACCCCACCGGAAAGCCCGGTAGCAGAGTCCGCCAAGCACGGCATACTCCACCGCGTGCAAGACCTTGTCGCTGACTTCTTCGAACATGAGCGATGGCAGTTGCTCTTCCGGGTGCGACTGAGAAGACAAGTAAAAAATCATCCCGGCATACAGCACCACCGGGGCCCAATACCAAAACACTTGAACCAGCATTCCCTGCCTGGCTGTGTCACGCATTAATTTCCTCTCGCTCCATTTCCAACCCTATGCGATACTTATATCCGACAGATTGCGAGAAGGCTACAAAACCATGCGAACACTTCGATGATCCGCATAGGTGATGTGGCCAACAAAAATATCATCCCGCAGGAGGCTCAAAAAGGCTGTCCAACGATCCGTGAGACGTGAATCATTAAACGTGAAACGTTTCTGAAAATGCCTATTTGTCCGTCCTACGTTTCACTTTTTACGTCTTGCTTTTCACAGGGCTTGAGAAAGACTGCCTCAGCCTCCTGACAACCCTCAATAACACTCGATTATGAAGACTGCACATATCTGTTTTCTCTGGCACATGCATCAGCCCTATTACACGGACCCGGTCGCGGGATCTGCGAGTATGCCCTGGGTGCGCCTCCATGCCGCCAAGGCCTACTACGATATGGCCTATGGACTGGAGAAGTTTTCTGCCGTGAAAGCCACCTTCAACTTTACCCCCTCGCTCCTGAGGCAGCTGCAAGAAATCGGTTCTGGGTCGGTGCGAGATCTCTTCCTGGAACATGCTCAACGCCCGGCGGCAAGCCTCCGTCCGGAAGAAAAGGCCTTTCTGATCCGGCACTTTTTCTCCGCCAACTGGGCCACGATGGTGCGCCCCTACCCTCGCTATCATGAGTTGCTCGTCAAACGCGGGGCAGAAGTCTATGGCCAGGACTTGGAGCGCGTGGCGCGGCAATTTTCGACTCAGGATCTGCTGGATTTGCAAACCTGGCACAACCTCGCCTGGTTCGGTTATGGCATGGTCAACCGCTATCCGCGCCTGGCAGCGCTACGCGCGAAGAATAAGGGCTTCACGGAAGAGGAAAAACAGGAAGTATTGGATCTCCAACTTGTGGCTGTGAGGGAAATCGTTCCTCTCTATCGACGACTGATGGAGCGAGAACAGGTTGAACTCACGACGACCCCCTTCTTCCATCCCATCATGCCGCTCGTCATCGACACAGACTTCACTCGGCGCGCCAGACCGGATCTCCCCCTCCCCTCACGATTCCATGCGCCGGAAGATGCGGAGGCGCAGTTGCAACGAGCCGTTGATTTTCACCGCGCGACATTCGGCCGGGCTCCCGTGGGTCTTTGGCCATCGGAAGGCTCCGTCTGTCCTGAGCTGATTCCGATGTTGCCGAAGGTTGGGCTACGCTGGCTGGCAACCGACGAAGGCATCCTCGCTCGCTCGTTCGATGCGGCCCAGCAACCCTGGCAACGAGAGCGGGACCTCTACCAGCCTTATCGGGTCGGTCCTGACGGCCAAGACGTCACGATTCTATTTCGCGATCGGGAGATCTCCGATGCCTTCGGCTTCGTCTATCATAAGACCACTCCTGACATCGCCGCTGAAGATGTCCTGCGCCGGCTGCGCCGCATCATTCACGAAGCGCCGCAGGAACAGGTCACCATCGCGATCGTGCTCGATGGGGAAAACCCATGGGAACATTACCACGAGGGTGGCGAACAGTTTCTTTCCCTCCTCTACAAGGCCTTTTCGACCGGCGCGCTCAACGACCATGGAGTACAGGCGACCGCGGCCACTATCTCCGAAGCGCTCGCAGCCGCGCCTGCTACTCGTCGGGTCAGCCACCTCCATTCCGGTTCCTGGATCAACCAGGACTACAAAATCTGGATCGGCCACCAGGAAGACAATCGAGGATGGGATCTTGTGGGTCACACGCGTTCCCGTCTTGCCGAAATTTCCGCCACGCTCTCCCCCGATCGCGCGCAAGCCGCCTGGGACGAACTCTATGCGGCTGAAGGGAGCGATTGGTTCTGGTGGTATGGGGACGATTTTGATTGCGGCTACAACGACGAATTCGATCGGCTCTTCCGTACTCACCTGCGGAACGTCTGGACAATCGCGGGACTGACGCCACCGGACCAGTTCAATCAGCCCATCTGCCGTCCCCGCGGCCTGCCGGACGCAGACATGGTCACGGCGCCGATTGCCTTGCTGAGCCCCTCCCTGGATGGGATCGCAACCGACTTTTTCGAGTGGCGTGGAGCGGGCAGAATCAAGACTCAGCCGCCGCTCGGCGCAATGTGGAAAGCCGACAGGGCGCTGACCGATGTCCAGTTCGGCTGGAGCCTCGACCAATTGTATCTCCGCCTCGATCCGGACGAACAATCGCTTTTGCAAGAAGCAGGACTGACCATCGAGGTCCAGCTACAGACGCCTGAACAGCTCTACCGCCTGTCCTTTCCAGTCGCGCCGACAGAGCCGGATCAGTATCTGCTCTCGCAGAAGCTGGAGAACGGAACCTGGCAGGAGATCGGTCCCTACCGTTCGATCTGTCATGGAAAGGTTATCGAGCTGGCTATGCCGTTCAAAGACATACACCTGATGGCCGGACAGGAATTTCACATGACCATTGTGCTCTTGGCGCATCGATTGGAAGTCGCCCGCTACCCGCACAACAAGCCTGCGACCTTCCTTGTGCCTGGTCCTGATTTCGAAGCGAGTTTGTGGCGAGTTTGATGGGCCTGAAAGGTGAAACGCAAGAGAGGTGGACTGTCTTTTTCCATCCAGCGCTTCATATCATACGTTTTACGTTTCACGTTTCACTTCTCACGTTTTACGCTTTACGGAGGAAGACATGCCCGATCTAAGACGTGATCCAATCGTCGGCCGGTGGGTGATTATTTCGACGGAGCGGAATGCCAGGCCTCACGACTTCGTTCCTGTGCAAGCTGCCCGGTCGTTGGCCTCGTCCCTCTGCCCATTTTGCCCGGGACAGGAACGGTTGACACCGAAAGAGATCATGGCCTACCGTCCGCAGCCCGGCGCGCCCAACAACCCGAATTGGACCGTGCGAGTCGTGCCGAACAAATTCCCCGCGCTCCAGGTCGAAGGCAACCTCGACCGCCAAGGTCTCGGTCTCTACGATCGGATGAATGGGATCGGCGCCCATGAAGTGATTATCGAGACACCGAATCACACGGATAGCCTGGCCGACATGCCGACAAAACGGATCGAAGACGTGCTGTGGGCCTATCGCGATCGGATGATCGATCTGAAGAAAGATGTGCGGTTCCGATACATCCTGATTTTCAAAAACCACGGAGCCTCAGCCGGCGCCACACTGGAACATAGTCACTCGCAACTTATCGCCCTGCCGATCATCCCGACCAGCGTCATGGAGGAGATCGATGGCTGCCGAGTTCATTACGTTCAAAAAGAACGCTGTATCTACTGCGATATTATCCGCCAGGATCTGTCAGAGGGCGATCGCGTCGTCGCGGAGAATCCTGAATTCCTCTGCGTCACCCCCTTTGCCCCGCGTTTCCCCTTTGAAATGTGGATTCTCCCGAAACGCCACGCCGGCTACTTCGAAGAGAGCCAAAAAACGCAATTCGAGTTTCTCGCGCCGATTCTCTCAGAATCGCTCAAACGGATGGACAAGGTCCTAGCAAAGCCGTCCTACAACTTCATCCTCCATAGTTCTCCCCTCCATGAAAAGACCGGGGATTTCTACCACTGGCACATCGAAATCATTCCGAAGCTGACCCATGTGGCAGGCTTTGAATGGGGCACGGGGTTCTACATCAATCCGGTCTCGCCTGAAGAGTCGGCAAAGTTTCTGAGAGAGGCGGCGCTGTAGGTGCCTGTTCGCTTTCGCATCCAGGATCCGGCCCTCGCGGATCCCCTGCGCCACATTGAACAGCTCGTTCGCCGCGCCGGCGGTCGGACTTGGCTGGTCGGCGGCTGTATACGAGACCTTGTGCTTGGCCGACAACCGCTCGATCTGGACCTTGAAATCTCCGGGCTGCCTCCTGGCCAGCTCCATGCGCTCCTCACAGATCATTTTTCCGTGCAATTTGCCGGCAAGGCCTTTGGCCTATTCAAGCTACAAGGCCTGCCTGTCACTATCTCTATTCCCTCCCGCCTGCTCACAGACCACGAGTCATCCCAAAGATTACTGAGGCACTCTGATCCCGACATAGATATGGACGAATCGCTGGCGCGGCGCGATTTCACCATGAATGCCATGGCATGGGATCCCGACACCCTGGAACTCCGCGATCCTTTCAACGGCCGGGCTGACCTCGATGCCCATCTATTGCGCCATGCCTCGGATCGCTTTGGCGAAGACCCGCTCCGAGTTTTGCGCGGCATGCAACTGGCCGCGCGATTCGGATTGACCGCTGCCCCCGAAACTCTGACTCTCTGCAGAACCCTGACGCAAGAGGAACAACCACGCGAACGGCTATGGGAAGAATGGAAGAAGCTCCTACTGCAGGGAGTGAAGCCATCATTGGGTCTCCAGTTCTTACACGACTGCGGGTGGCTTCGGTTCTATCCGGAGCTCGCTGCGCTGCAAGACTGCGAACAAGACCCAGTCTGGCATCCGGAGGGTGATGTCTGGACCCACACGCTCCATTGTCTGGACTGGTTCGCATTGGAATCTACCGGCAAACCAGACGACGACCTGATCACAGGCCTTGGCATCCTCTGTCACGACTTCGGCAAACCTGCCACGACCACCACGGACTATGGACGCATCACGTCGCGCGGCCATGAACCGGAAGGAGAGGCCCCGACGAGACGTTTTCTCGAACGGCTGACCAACCAAGAGGAGCTCATCAGCGAGGTCATTCCCCTTGTGCTCTACCACCTCCGCCCCAGCGCGCTATTCGACGCAAATGCCTCAGATAGCGCAGTTCGACGACTGGCGAGGCAGGTCAAACGGATCGACCGGCTGGTGCGCGTCGCGCGGGCCGATCACGCGGGCCGTCCACCAAAACCCTTCGACGGATTTCCCGCAGGCGCCTGGTTACTGGAACGTGCGCGCAGCCTGGAAGTGGAAGATCAAGCCCCCACCCCGCTCGTGCTGGGCCGCCATCTGCTGGAGCTGGGAATCAAGCCGGGCCCCGATATGGGACGGTTGCTCGATGACTGTTACGAAGCGCAACTCGATGGACTGTTCACAACCCTCGACGAGGGCCTGGTCTTCGCAAGAACCCAGCTCCCCTCCCTGCGTTAACGAAGGCGACTTCTTTTCTCTCATGTTCTCGTTCTTCATTTCTCATTTCTACTTTCTACTTCCTACTTTCTACTTTCTACTTTCCCAGAAGGCCCCTTGCTCCACCGCCTATCGACAGCTTATGATCCTCCCATGCAGGTCCAGCTAAGCCATCCAACCAGAACCGTCGAGGTCAAAGGCCCCAAGAAGGTGAAGGATCTCCTCCGCGAGTTGAATCTCGTCGTCGAAGCGCATCTGGTCATCAAGGGCGACGATTTGGTCACTGAAGACGAGATGCTCTACGACCAGGACCAGATCGAGATTCGACCGGTGATCTCTGGAGGGTAGCTGTCAGCCATCAGCTCTCAGCTCTCAGCCTTCAGCAAAGAGTATTGCTCTGGGGCTGATAGCTGACCGCTGAGAGCTAATCGCTTGAGGAAGAATGAATTGCACCAAATGTAAAACTAAGGCGGTCATCGGCCTCCCGCGCCACAATGCGGCCTTCTGCAAGGGCTGCTTTAACAGCTTCGTCCACGAACAGGTGGCCCGGGCGATCAAGTCGGAGTGGATGTTCGGGAAGGACGAACGGATTCTCGTGGCTGTGTCAGGAGGAAAGGACAGTCTGGCCCTCTGGGACATTCTGCTCAAGATGGGCTATCGCGCCGACGCCCTCTATGTAAACCTCGGCATCGGGACCTACTCCGAGCAGTCTTATGCCAAGGTGATGAAGTTCGCCGATGCAGTCGCCATCTCCCATGGAGCCAAACTGCATCTCCACACGGTCGAACAGGAAGCCGGCGCAGGGATCAAAGAGCTGGCCATGCTCATCCATCGCCCGACCTGCTCCACGTGCGGAACGATCAAACGCTACCAGTTCAATCGCGTCGCGATCGAACAGCAGTACGATGTGATGGCCACAGGCCACAATCTCGATGATGAAGCGGCCAGGCTCCTGGGCAACGTGCTGCATTGGCAGGAGGAATATTTAGACAAGCAGAGCCCGTCATTGCCTGCCTCGGTGGAAGGATTTGCCAAGAAGGTGAAGCCTCTCTTCCGGCTATCGGAACGAGAACTCGCTGCCTATGCGGTCTTGAACCGGATCGATTACATCGTCGAAGAATGTCCTATGGCCAAGGGCTCCAAGATGCTCCAGTACAAAGAGGTCTTGAACCGCTTGGAGACAGAATCGCCTGGCACGAAGCAAACCTTCTATTTGGGCTTCCTCGACAAGCAAAGCAAAAAACAGCCCGCCGCCACGACGATGACGGAGAAGGACCGGGCCGTCCTCCACCCCTGTGCCTCATGCAGTCAGCCCACCACCGCCGACATCTGCTCCTATTGCAAGATGATGGCACGGGCCAAGGCCCATGCCGCTTCGTGAGCGATCGACGCCATCGACACCTGGTCGTTGGACTTAGCCTGCTGGCAGTCGTTTCGGGTCTCTCCCCACTCATGGCTCACGCCGATGGACCGATTTCTCATCCCCCCGTCGGGACACAGACTGTGGCCGTTGCGGGTGGCCCCTTCTTTCCCATCCGTCTCTTGTCTAGCCAATCCTCTAAACTCTTCGGCGCCGCGATCATGCCATCCTGGTCCATGACGGTCACCGATCCCATCGGCTCAAGCTGGTATCGAGGTCAGGTCTCGCTCGGCGCAGAACTGCTGGCATTCGAAACATCCGAGCCGCTGACCGGCTATGGAGTCGGGGTCACGCCGAAACTGCAATACACCTTCGTCAGCCTCGATCGGTTACGGCCCTATCTCGAAGGTGGCGGAGGTCCGCTATGGACTGATCTCGGTGGCCAGGTACCGGAGCAACCGGGGAAGTTTAACTTCGCTGTCTGGGGCGGGGCTGGAGGTTCATGGCTCCTGACACCCCACTGGGCACTGAACGTCGGCTATCGGTTCGTCCATATTTCCAATGGCGGAACGCGGATGCCAAATTCCGGGCTCAACTTCGGCCTGCCGTTTATCGGAATCTCCTATTCCTTCTACTAACCGGCTGTTGATAAAGACCGCCAGCATCGTTCTCGCATCGTTCAGACCCTCAACGTACCGCAAGGGTACGCCTCGGGCCTTCACTCGCTGCGGCCTTGCTGAACGGCCTTTCTGAACAGCCTGCGAAGAATCATGAATGAGTCTGTAGGTTATAGGTGCTCATGGTCTCGGGGTATTCAAGTAGCTTGTCAACAATCTACTAATCTCTCGTTCGGCTCTTGCAAAGCCTCCATTGACCCCGTAAGCTGCCCTTAAGAAGTGCTGAGTTCTGAGTGCTGAGAGTTGAGTCGGGCGGATTTCGAACGTGATTACTTTCAATGGACAACGAATGACGATTGACAGTGTCAGCTGCATTAGCTCCTGAGCCATGGCTACAACTCCTCGCGACTACTATCACATCCTCAGCCTCCCCAAGTCTGCTTCAGCGGATGACGTCAAGAAGGCCTATCGCCGCCTCGCGCGCCAGGTTCACCCAGATCTCCATAGCGGAGCCAAGAAATCCGAGATGGAAAAGAAGTTTAAAGAGTTGAACGAGGCGCACGAGGTCCTGAGCGATCCGGAAAAACGAAAGAAGTACGATCAATATGGAGCCAACTGGGAACAAGCCGAGGCCTACGAACAGGCGCGCCGGCAGGCCGGAGCCCGTGGAGGCGGCGGCCCGGAGACTCCGTTCGGCGCAGAAGGCTTTTCCGACATCTTCGAGAATCTCTTCAAGGGGCGAGGGCGGACCGGTAATAGCCGCGGATTTGCTGTTCAGGGCGAAGACCTTGAAACGGAGGTGCAGCTGACCTTGGCCGAAGTGTTTACCGGTGTGACCAAGCGCATGACCTTACAAGAGCCGGTGCCCTGCTCCACTTGTCATGGGAGTGGAGCCTTTCGCGGGCGCCACTGCCCAACCTGCCAGGGGCAGGGCGCGACACTGCGGCCCAATACGATCGAGGTCCGAATCCCAGCCGGTGTCCAGGACGGAACGAGGGTACGTGTAGCCGGCAAGGGTCAGCCAGGCAGCAACGGCGGGAAACCGGGCGATTTGTATCTGCGAGTCGCGATTGCCCAAGACAATGTGTTCCGCCGACAGGGGAGCGATATCCATGTGTCCCTCCCCGTTTTCCCATGGGAAGCGGCCCTGGGCGCTGAGGTGATGGCCCCGACGCTGATGGAGCCGGTTCGGGTGAAAGTTCCGGCGGGAAGCAAGGCCGACAGTAAGCTTCGGCTGAAAGGCAAGGGCCTACCAGCTGCGGCCGGCGGCCACGGCGATCTGTTCTTGACGATCCAGATCGTGATGCCTCCTTCATCGACCGACGAGGAACGTAAACTATACGACCGGCTCAGAACCTTCGAGCACCCAGATCCACGCGCCGAACTTCTAGCGCAGGCCCAACGCCGAGCGCACCCCTGAATTAAACGAGATGCGCGCGACTGGCGGGAGAAGCACGACCTGCGAGCGCCAAAGTTCGAAGTTCTGCATTCGAAGTTCACAACACGTCAGCCCTCAGTCTTCAACCTGCTTCATAGTCTCTTCGAGTTACGTTGTTGGCTTGCGTTGTGTTGATTGATCTGGCAATCTACGTATCCGTGCGTCGAGATCTGCTAGAAGATATTCAGCGTTCGTCATCATGGGATCAGACGTCTTCGTTCGGTTCAACCTAAGGAGGCAGGCATGAAGCAGGGAAGACCAACAATCGTGACATTAGCTGTTGCATCGGTATTTGCATTGTCCCTAGGGATGTCATCTGTCTGGGCCAATGAGCCAGGCTACGGCAAGGAAGGACACGGGGGCGGCGGGCATGGGTCGATGGGCGGACATGGATCGAGCATGATGCACAACAGCACCGGCCACCTGATCCGTCATCTGCTCAAACATGACAAAGACATCGGACTCACCGCAGAGCAGGTAGCGAAACTGAAAGACATGCAACTGAGTCTGGACAAGACCCGTATCAAGAGCGAGGCAGATATTCAGGTGGCGGAGCGCGAATTGAAAGCCTTGACTGAAGAAGAGAAATCAGACCTGGGAGCGATCGAAGCCAAGTTGAAGCAGAGCGCAGATCTGCAAGTCGCGTTACGCATGGTCTCCATCAAGGCCCGCCGGGATGTGTACGCCTTGTTGACTCCTGAGCAGCGCGCCAAGGAAAAGAGCGAGCATGACAAAGCCATGCAGCAGCACAAGGATGCGGGCAAGGGTTACGGCAACCCCCATGGCGGCACCGGCGGCCCAATGAAAGCCAATCCGCATAAAAACGGCGCAATGAAGAACCTGCCTCTCCAGCAGGCATAAGCGTTTGAGCAGATCTCTCGGCACTATCTTCTAGTCCGGGGCATACCCCCTGGATCAAGCAAGAGAATGTGCGTTGGGGCAAGTTGGATATCGGGTGAACAATGAGGGTGTTTTCAGAAGCCAATAAAGGAATGCCATGCCGAAAGAGTTGAAACTCTTAAGCCACGATCTGTTGGTTGGCCCCGATCGGGCGCCGGCCAGGGCAATGTTGAAAGCCGTGGGATTTACCGACGAGGATCTCTCTCGTCCGATCATCGGCGTCGCCAACACCTGGATCGAGATCATGCCCTGCAATTTCCACCTGCGCCGCTTGTCTGAGCGGGTAAAAGCCGGTATCAGAGCAGCCGGCGGCACCCCGATCGAGTACAACACCATCGCGGTCTCGGATGGGATTTCAATGGGCACCGAGGGGATGAAGGCCTCGCTGATCAGCCGGGAGGTCATTGCCGATTCGATTGAACTTGTGGCTCGTGGACACCTGTTCGACGGCGTCGTGGCATTGTCAGGTTGTGACAAGACCATTCCCGGCACCGTGATGGCCCTCGCGCGCCTGAATCTGCCGTCGGTCATGCTCTACGGCGGCTCGATCATGCCGGGCCAGTTCCAAGGCCACGACGTGACCATTCAAGACGTATTCGAAGCGGTCGGGAAACATGCATCCGGCAAGATGAACGACGCTGAGCTCAAAGATCTGGAAGACCATGCCTGCCCAGGCCCTGGCGCCTGCGGCGGCCAGTTCACAGCCAATACCATGGCGATTGCGTTCGAATTCCTCGGCATTTCGCCGATGGGACGGAACGGGGTGCCGGCTATGGACCAAAAGAAAGACGACGTGGCCTTCGAATGTGGAAAGATGGTCATGGATCTGTTGAAGAGAGACCTGCGGCCCCGCCAGATCATCACGCGAAAGTCGCTGGAAAATGCCATTGCCGCGGTTGCGACGACCGGCGGCTCGACGAATGCCGTGTTGCATCTCCTTGCGATCGCGCGCGAAGCCAATATCAAATTGGACATCGACGATTTCGACAAGATTAATCGGAAGGTGCCGTTGCTCGCAGACCTGAAGCCGGGCGGACGATTTACCGCCTCGGATCTCTATGCAGCAGGAGGAACCACGTTAGTCGCGAAACGGCTGCTCGATGCAGGCCTGTTGCACGCGGCTCAACCGACCGTGACCGGTCGGACAATCGGGGAAGAGGCGAAAGAGGCGAAGGAAACATCCGGACAACAGGTTCTCAGACCCCTATCCAACCCGATCAAGCAGACCGGCGGGCTGGTGATTCTCCGAGGGAATCTAGCTCCCGAAGGCTGCGTGGTGAAGGTGGCAGGGCACTCGATCATGACGTTCCGTGGCCCGGCAAAGGTGTACAACAGAGAAGAGGATGCCTTCGTCGCAGTGCAATCCCGTCAAATCAAAGCGGGCGACGTCGTGGTGATCAGATATGAAGGTCCGTCAGGCGGGCCAGGCATGAGAGAAATGCTCGGTGTGACTGCTGCCATCGTCGGCGCAGGTCTAGGCGACTCCGTCGCGCTGCTCACCGACGGCCGCTTCTCCGGAGCCACCCATGGGTTGATGGCGGGCCACGTGGCGCCGGAAGCCAGCAAGGGCGGCCCGATCGGCGCGGTCAAGAACGGCGACATGATTGTCTTCGACATCGCCAAACGGACCTTGACGGTGGAACTCTCGCAGAAAGAGATTAAGGCCAGGCTCAAGAAGGTCAAACAACCGCTGCCGCGCTATACCTCTGGCGTCATGGGCAAGTACGCCAGGCACGTCTCGTCGGCCTCGGAAGGGGCGATCACGACTTAGCAGCGTGCTCGACACCTGTGAAGCGTATTTCGTGAAGCGTCATTCGTTTCCTGATTCGGACGTTTCACGCTTCACGAACGACGCGGGCGGACATTTTAGATCCTGTTAGGCGCGTCGATAGAACTCCGCGATCATCTCTACCACGTAGGACTGCTGCGTCTCTGTCAACTCCGGAAAGATCGGAAGAGACATCACCGCTTCGGCTGCCTGTTCTGAGACGGGGAAAGACCCCTTCTGGTGTCCTAAATCGCGATAGCAATTCTGGAGATGCATTGGTAGCGGATAGTAGACTTCTGTGCCGATGCCTTTCTCCTTGAGGAAGGCGCGCAACTCATCGCGTTTCTCCACTCGGACAGTGTATTGGTTGTAGACATGAAAATTTCCAGCCACTGTGGGCGGCAACAGGACACGATCCACCAGCTTCGTCTGCGCGAACAACTGCCGATACCGTTCCGCATTCCTCCGACGACCCTCTGCCCACTGGTCAAGGTACTTTAATTTGACTTGAAGCACGGCAGCTTGAAGCGCATCCAACCGGCTATTGAACCCGATCGCTTCGTGTAGGTAGCGGACCTGGCTCCCATGAACACGGAGCATGGCCATAGAATCGGCAAGGGCTTTGTCGTTGGTCGTAATGAGGCCCCCATCTCCGAACCCGCCCAAGTTCTTGCTGGGGAAAAAGCTAAAGCATCCAGTGTCCCCAAGTATCCCGGCGCGCTTGTCTCCCTGACTCGCGCCGATGGCTTGGCAGGCGTCCTCGATGACATAAATGTTTTTTCGTTTTGCGATCTGGTTGATGGCGGCCATATCCGCACATTGCCCGAAGAGATGGACAGGAATGATGGCTTTGGTGCGAGGCGTGATCGCTCGTTCAATGAGTGTCGGGTCGATATTGAAGGTATCCCGCTGAATATCCACGAACACCGGCTTCGCGCCCAATCGCGATGCAGCGGCGGCCGTCGCAAAAAACGTAAAGGGAATCGTGATGACTTCATCGCCCGCCTTCACTCCCATAGCCATCAGGGAGAGCAACAGCGCATCGCTCCCGGATGCGCAACCGATGGCATACTTGGCTCCGATATATTTGCCTATGGCCTCTTCGAACGCGACGACGCGAGGCCCCAACACAAACCCCTGCTCGTCGCAGACGATCTGGATCGCCTCCATAATCTCTGCACGGAGGGGTTGAAACTGAGCTTTCAGATCAAGGAGAGGAATGTTCATCTTGGTTTGCCCCCTACTATCGCCTGATGCCATCAATACATGGGTTGGAATGTGAAAGCAAGTGGGGGCCGCCTGAATCGCATTGGCTGGTTTACTGAAAATCTCTTCGCTGAAAAATAATGCCGGCGAGGAGGAGTAGAAGTCCTGCATAGGTTAAGCCGTAGGAGATCGTCAATGCCATATCAGACGCGCCAAAGTCTAGCCCGTGGATGACATGGCCCTTCAGATTGAATCGTTCAAGATTCGGCAGCACGTAGTACACGACGTTGATGATCGCCTGGCTGATCTCATCCAGTTTCTTCGCGAGTTCCTTCAGATCGCCGGACATGTGCCCGATCACGTAAATCCCAAGCGTGAAAATGGCGCTCAACGTTGAACTCGTGAAAGTAGAAAACAGAAGCGCGACAGCGGTAATAACCATCAGCTCGAGGAAGATCAAACCGATCGATTGAAAAAACAAACCCGTAATGGGTACGTCCATGACATACAGCACCACCAAGAGGCCCAGCACCATGACAGCCGTGTTCGCCAGCAAGGTAATCACCAGTCCAAAATACTTCCCCAGCAAAAACGCGTATCGAGGAATAGGTTTGGACACGATGGTGTAAATCGTCTTCCGATCGATCTCCTTGCTGACAAGGCCGATCCCCACAAATATCGCGATCAGCACGCCGAACAGATTGATGCTGGCGAGCCCGATATCGAGAATAAGGCGATGATAGTCGCCGATGGTAATCCGCGACAGGAGGATCGAACTGCCGATCATCAACAGGGCAAAAATGAGCAGGTTGTAGAGCAGCTTTTCGCGGAGATTTTCGCGAAACGAGTTCAGGCTGATCGAGAGAATTCGCGCGATCATTCTTCGCCCCTCTGTTCACGTACCTGGCGTATGAATAAATCTTCCAACGAGCTGTTGTGCGGCGTCAGAGAGATCAGCTTGGCCTTGGCGGTTCGTATTCGTTCAAGCACCTCGTTCACAGACTGCTGGCCCTTCAGGATGAGCAGGGCTCGATCCCCGGTTACCGTGACCTTCTCGGTGAGCGGCTTGACCTGCGCCAGCCCATCGGAGCCGAGCCCTTCGACAAGGACTTCAATGGAGTGCGTAGAGTCTGCGCCAATCAAATCCGAGACGCGCCCCATCGCGACCAATCGGCCCTTGACGAGAATACTGACGCGATCGCACAACATCTCCGCATCGTGCAAAATGTGCGAACTGAAAAAGATCGTCTTCCCTTCTTCCTTGAGGCGCAGGATCAAATCTCGGATTTCTTTTCGCCCAATCGGATCCAACCCGGACATCGGCTCATCGAGCACCACCAACTCCGGGTCATTGATCAGCGCCTGCGCAATACCGATGCGCTGCAACATGCCTTTGGAGAACTTTCTGAGCTGCAAGTCTCTTGCGTGGGTCATCCCCACCAGCTCCAATAATTCACCGATGCGCCGATTGACAACGGACACCGATAACCCGAAGAGATCTCCGTAGAACCGGAGAAACTCAGCGCCAGTCAGATAGTCGTAGAAATAGGGTGATTCAGGAAGAAAGCCCAGGCGAGCCTTTGAATCCCGGTCGCCGATCGGCTTCCCAAATAGCCAAGCCTGTCCACTCGTGGGGTAAATCAGCCCCATCAGAATTTTCAGCGTCGTCGTCTTGCCCGCTCCATTGGGGCCGAGAAACCCGAACACCTCCCCTTGCCGAACCTCCAAGTCCAACCCTTCAAGCGCCGTCACCTGGCGGCCCCAGAACCCAACCTTGAAGGTCTTCCGAAGCGCTTCAGTTTTGAGAATGATCGTTGACGTAGCCATATCACACCTATTCGGGATCGCCCTCGCTTGCCATTGAATCTGAGGAACGGTAGACACGCATTCGTTCAGAATGAGTACTGCTCGTGACATCGCCCGTTGCCGAATCTAGTCGATATTCCCCGCCGTATGGCTCGTGAGGGATCTGTGCCAGCAATCCCGCTTCAACCAGCTTCGCAAGAGATGGAGGACGTGTGTCCCTGGTTTCGACGAACTGTTGCACCGCCCGCTCAAGCATCTGGAGATCGCGCTCCAGACTCACTCGTTTGATACGACGCATGAGTTGTCCGCGAATCTTCTCATCGGTCGTTTGATCGAGCATCCCGGCGAGAAACTCCAACGCGACATCGGGATTGTTCCCTTGCGCATATAAGCGAGCGGCCAACCGAGCCGTATAGAGCGGAGGGCCGATTGGGAATTCTCCTGGCACCCTCGCGGCTTGAGCCAGATAGTCAGCGGCTCTCCGATAGTTATTCAGATGGAAGAAATGATTGAACCCCAACTTGAAAGGGATTTGCCAGGAGTTCGGATTGGGAGCCAGTCCCTTTTCGAGCAACTGATTGCTCAAATCGACCCGCGCTGCAAGCTCAGCCAACACTGTGCCCCCCGCCTCATAGGCATAGACATACTTGGGATCCAATGTGGTGATGACATCGAGCGCATGGTAGAGCCACTCATAGTCCTGATCGCGAACTACCCGATCGCCTAACACCTGCACCACACGCAGCCACAGAAAATCTGCGCCCACATGGTGATAGCCCAGCAACGCCGGCCGCAAGACCTCTCCGCGTGGCAGGAGCCGAAGCTGCTCCAGCTTGGCAATACGGCCTCCACTGTGCTGTTCCAGTTTCAGTTGAATCAGCACGACTATACCAAGCAACAGGCCGGCGCAACACCAAAGAAGGGAAATTCGCATTGCAGGCTGGAAAACTCTCATGGCTAAACTCGCTTACACCTTGCAACGGGAAGACTAGCCCGCATTATTCATGACAGTTCGTCGCGAAATCGCTGAGCCGCGTTGCGAGAGCGGCGCGCGGAGCTCCGAGAACCCGAGGTGTACTCGTGCAGTACGATGAGGGTTCGAGGGGCGAGCCCGCCGCCCGAAGGCTCGTCGCAGCAGCGGATCGGCGATTGCAGCAGAAGTGTTCATGAGTAATGCGGGCTAACAGCGTAAAGACAATTCACATTTGGCTCCCAAAAGCAGCCGGTCAGGACTGGATCTCCAGCCCTGACCGGGTATGCCCATTCCTAGGATGTCCTAGAATACTGAGTCGTTCACTAGGCAGTTGGTTACGTTGCTGATATCAGATACCTGGAACTGGCCATTGACAGCGTCGCCATCCAAGTTTCCCAGTGCTTCACCAATAAACCCGATGGTCGGAGCGACGCCAGCGCCTGCTGGAATTGCTAGGCAGCCACCCTTTGTCGGCCCAGGAGCTGCTGTAATTGCCGCAGTAGCCTGCAGGTTATACTGATACCGAACCGCACCGGCCGGCACAAATCCAATATCACCAAAAGTACCGATCGCCGTGGCAGCCACACCGGCAGGAGTGAAACAAAACCCCAGGGCTGGTGCAGGTACAACTGGGAGTGCGGCCGCAGCCGGCCATGCTACCAAGGCGCCGTTGTTCGGAATAGCTACCGGCGCAAGTGCATTTGTCGAGAGGAAACAGCGGTTCTCAGCCTGAAACGCCAAATCCGCCGTCTTGATCGCGCTCAGGTTCGTCTTGGCTTCAGAGGTTCGCGACCGCATCTGGTACTGAATGAAGTTCGGGATGGCGATAGCCGCCAAGATCCCGATGATCGCCACGACGATCATCAACTCGATCAGGGTAAAACCCTTTTGTCCCTTCACCTGCTTAAACATCGTACTGCCTCCTTGTTGATGGTTCACTACCCTTCCCCTTCACATCCTTGCTTCGTTCTTATCGGAACTCGTATCCGATTTCTGTTACCTGGTCGTATAGCAGGTTCGGTGCCCGGCAGGTGGCTAAGGCATGAAAGGCTGATCATCAAACAATATCAAATGGTTATGGCTCATAGTCAGGATGGCGACAGACCTCTGTGGGGCTGCATCGCTCCCGCTTTTGCTCCGATCTGCCAATATTTGTCATCCACTGTACGGGACATGGATCCTTTGGCTTTCTCACCATATAGAGAGGTGATGCCCCAGCTGTAGAAGAGAAAGAATCTATGAAAACAATTACTTGCCGTGAGAAGGCTGGAGACAATCAGCTTGTTAGATGACGAAAATGTGATTCAGGCTGAAGGCTGAAGGTGAGATCACGGTTGAGCGGTGGACAAGAAATGGAGAGGGCAGAACTGCTATTAGGAAGGGAGGGCTGTCTTACTGCGCTGGTATCTTTTCAGATACACGCCGCTTGGCCTGCTGGATACGTTCTTCTTGCGTCGGGTCACCCATCCCCAGTTCACGGAATCGGTCCATCAACTTATTATTGGATGGGTCGAGCTCCAGCGAACGGAGCCAGGACTCACGGGCGTCTGAGAGGTTCCGTTGTTGGGCGTAGATATCACCGAGATGCTCATAGAGCACCGGATCATCCCCGGCGAGCGCAACGGCGCGTTTCATCTCCGTCAGGGCCTCAGAAATCGAGCCCGACTTAAACAGGGCCCAGGCGAAGCTATCGATGTAGTAGCCATTGCTCGGTTTGAGCGCAACAGCCTTCTTGGTCAAGGAGAGCGCTTGATCGATCTTGACCCCCCGCTCTGCGTAACTATAGCCAAGATAGTTGAGCGCATCGGCATGGTGGGGATCCAGCTTGATCGTCGTCTCCATGGCTCGCACCACGTCATCGAATCGATGGAGTTTGTCGTAGACCGTGCCGAGGTTGAAATACAAATCGGCGCTCTTGGGGTTCTGGCCAATGCCTTCTTCTAATACCCTCGCAGCCTCGTCGAACTGGTCCTGCTGCAAATAGGTCAATCCCAGCACGATATGGGCTTCAGGCTGTTTCGGATTAATCGTGATGGCTTTCGTCAGATGCGTAACTGCATCAGGAAATTGTTTCAGTCGATAGAACAACAGGCCGAGATGCAGATGGCCCTCAAAATAGGAAGGCTCTAGCTGTACGTTAAACGTGTAGGTCTCAATGGCCTTCTTCGTGTCCTTGGTTTCCTCGTAGAGATACCCGAGGTAATCTCTGATTTTGAGCTCCGTCGGACGCGCCTTCAGGACCTGGGTCAGTTGATCGATCGCCTTGGGGAAATCCTTCTCTTCCCCGTACAACAGCGCCAGCCGAAGCTGGGCATCGATGTCCGAAGGATCCTCCGCCAGCAAATCGTTCAATTCCTTCCTGGCGCCCTGAAAATCTTTCACAGCCACATAGAGCCGCACCAGCTGATGCCGGACATCCCGGCTCCGATGGTTGACCGACTGGAGGTATTTTCGTAACACGGCTACCGCTCGTTCCTGAAGCTGCCGCGACTCATAGATCGAGGCGAGGGCAATATAGGCCGGCTCAAACGAGGCGTTGGCCGCGATTGCCCGATCTAAGCTCGCCGCCGCCTCTTCCCATTTCCCCGCATCGAGGAGGATACGTCCCAAGTGGTAATGGCCGACGGCAGATTGGGGAGCCCGCGCCAAACCGGCTCGAATAGCCTGTTCCGCCTCTGGCTGCCGCTTCAGATTCAGCAGCAACAAACCCTTGGTAAAGGAGGGATCGCCGGAGCTCGTATCGAGGTCGATCGCGCGATCCAATAGAATCAATGCGCGCTCTCCTTGCCCTGCACTCGCTAAAATACCTGCCATCTGCGTGAGCAACTGACCGTCCTGGCTCGATCCTTCTCCCACCTGGTTGGCATAGCGAATGGCGTTCGGCACATCGCCCTGCGAAAAGTAGAGACTGGCCAGCCTGGCATTAACAGCTTGAGACGCCGGATCCGCCTTCAGCGCAGCCTGGTATTCTCGAATCGCGCGATCCGTGTCCTGCGCAAGCTCTGCTTGGTAACCCAGCATATAATGATAGGACGCGGCGGCATCGAGAGGATGAGTCGATGGCGTAGCTTTGGGCGTCCCGATAGAGGCAGTCACCTTGTCAGGCGTCTGAGGGGCAGCGGCGCAGGCTCCCACTGCCAGGGAGATCAGCACACAGGTCATGTGAGAAAGCGCAGTGAGACCTCGGCTGCTTGTCGTTCGTGAAACGTGAAACGTGAAACGTGAAACGTTTCTGAAGAAGAGCATTCGGAAATCACACGTTTTACCTTTCACGTTTTACCTTTTACGGCTCGCAGGAGCGAAGCTGGCGAACTTTTTCAGCATGCTGTTAGATGAGGTTGTCGTGATCAGAAAGATTATACGAGTGGGGCGGCACAGGGTCAAACGACTTCACGATTGTCGAGGCTCTCGAACTTCGCAAACTGGTGGTGGAAGAACAGTTCTTTCCTCCCGGTCGGGCCGTTGCGATGTTTACTTACAAGGATATCGGCAATGCCCTTCCGTTCGGAATTCTCGTCATACACATCCTCACGATAGATGAACATGACGACGTCTGCATCCTGTTCTATGGCTCCACTCTCACGAAGATCGGCCAGCATGGGAATCGGCGGCTTCCTGGCTTCGACCGCGCGGCTGAGCTGCGACAGCGCGATAACCGGCACGTTGAGCTCTTTGGCCAAGGCCTTGAGCGAGCGGGAAATATCGGAGATTTCCTGCTGACGGGATTCCGAATCGCTGCGCCCCTGCATCAGCTGAAGATAGTCGACGATCAATAGATCCAGGCCCCGTTCGGCTTTCAACCGGCGAGCCTTACCCCGCATCTGCTGCACCGTAATGCCGCCGGTATCGTCGATAAAGATCTGCGCCTGCTCCAGCCGGCCTGCCGCTTCCGCAAGACGCCACCAATCTTCTTTCTGAATCTTGCCGGTTCTGAGACCATGTGAATCGACCCGCGCCTCCGAGCTCAACATGCGCAGAACAATCTGCGGCTTTGACATTTCGAGACTGAAAATCCCTACCACGGCGCTAGCGTGGATGGCGGCATGGGTGGCCATTCCCAACGCCAGGCTCGTCTTGCCCATGCTGGGCCGCCCCGCAATGACGATGAGGTCGGAAGGTTGCAGCCCTGCCGTGATGTCGTCGAGGTCGTAAAAGCCCGTGGGAACACCCGTGACATGTTCCTTTCGCTTCGACAACTTGTCGACAAGATCGAGACTTTCTTTAATGATGGAGTTAATGGGAGTGAACGATCGGTCCAGTTTCCCCTGGACGATACCGAACACCGACTGCTCCGCAAAGTCGAGTAGATCGTCGACGGAAGACGTGCCTTCGTACCCTCGCGTGAGGACTTCAGTGGAGGCATGGATCAGCTCTCGCAGCAGCGCCTTATCGCGCACGATCTTGCAGTGGTAGCGAATATTGGCGGAGCTGGCGACGCTCTGCACGAGTTCCGCTAAATAGGCTGCGCCGCCGACGGCTTCGATTTCTCCCTGCGCCTTCAACCGTTCCGTCAACGTAATCTGATCGATGACTTCTCCGACTTCCGACAATTCCAGCATGGCACGATAGATCTTCCGATGCGACGTGCGATAGAAGCTCTCTTCGACCAGCAATTCCAGCGCCTTGGCCATGGCGCTGTTGTCGAGAAGCACCGCGCCGAGAACCGATTGCTCAGCCTCTAGGTTCTGAGGGGGCAGTTTGGGCTGAGATAGGTCGGCGGCTGACATGAATTTCATGACCGCTCCTTGACTTGCCGACGAGCCGAGGCCACCAGGTCGGCAAGCCCCACCTTCTTCGAACGACGGCTCAAATTACTGTTTGAGGGACCAGCCTTGCCATCACCGAGGAGATCCATCACCAGCACGTCATCAGGGCCTACTCCTGGCGCGCCCACTACCACCACGGCTGCAGCCTGCTGCCCCAAGCCCGCTGTCATTGCAGAAGACAAGAGCGCCGTATCGTTCCCCTTTAGGGTTTGCTGCACCACCCGTGAGCAAGTCCGACGTAACTGCGCCGCGACCGATGTGAGCAAACGCGCCGCTCGCCGTGGTCCTGCGACTAGAAAGTCTACTCGCGCCGATCCAGTTCCTTCCTCAGGAAATGACACGGTGCGGAAGAGCCGATCGACATCCAACCCAAATCCGGTTGAAGGCAACGGTCGGCCAAATCGGCCGATCAAGTGATCGTACCGTCCGCCGCCGCCTAACTCAGCTCCCATCCCCTCGGCAAACACGTCGAACACGACACCATCGTAATAGTCGAACCCGCGATACTCCCCGATATCCAACAACAGTGACTCCCGATAGCCTGCGGCGCACAGCACCTGATAGACCTGGGAAAGCCGTTCAAGCGGAGCGGTCAATGCAGGATCGCCGGCTGCGAGGATCTGTGCCCGCGTCAACACTTCTTCCTGACCGTATAACTCAGGCGCTTCCCGAATGGCACGGGCTGCCGCCTTGGAAATTCGCTCGCCCGCAAGGACTTCTTCAAGCCTCGGCAGGTCTTTTCGCGCCACCGCTTGCTCGGCCAACTTCTGCCCCTGCGCCGACAGCCCCGATCGCATCAGAAGCCCCTGAATAAAGCCGACGTGTCCGAGAGACACCTTGAAAGACTGCAGGCCGACTGCGCGGAGACACTCGATCATCAAACCGATTACTTCGCTGTCGCTTGTGACATCGTCCAGGCCGATGAGTTCCGCACCGACTTGAAAAATTTCTCGACCGCGCCCCGCATGCTCCGGCTCGTAGCGGAATACCGACGTTCGATAGGAGAGGCGCAACGGAAGCGCCGTGCCGGTCAACCCCATTGCGACAGTTCTGGCGATCTGGGCCGTGGCGTCCGGGCGGAGCAGCAATGTCCGGCCCGTCGTGCGATCGACAAATTGATAACAGTGCTCGATCAGTTCCGGCTCTAGCCCAGGAGCCAGCACGTCCAAATACTCGAACGTGGGAAGAATGATCTCATCGTAGCCCCAATGGTTCACTTGCGCGAGCAACTGCGCTTCGAGGTGACGAACCTGCTTTGCCGCGTGAGGAAGGATCGTCGCCATCCCCACAGGGACGAGCGAGCGCTCGCGGGACGACTGGGCCTGTCCCGAAGAAAGGCGAGGCTTCGGAGGAACGGAGATCATAGCCGACCCGATGGATAGCGCGCGGGTTAAGAGAGATCCGCGACTTTGACTGAGAGAATGTCTTTGCTGGACTGGATCGTCTGAAGCACCTTGTCAGGAAAAACCGCGTCCGAGCCGATGATGAGCATCGCGTTCCCACCCCGCTTCTCGAGCGCGCATTGCATGCGGACGATGTTGATCTGATTGTCGCCGAGCACCTTCCCCACCATCCCGATCACCCCAGGTCGGTCGATGTTGAGGATCAGAAGCATGTGGCCTTCCGGCACCACCTCGACATTGAATTGATCGATCTCCACCACGCGCGGATCTTTCTTATGGTAGAGCGTGCCGGCCACCTGATACGATTTCTTCCCTGCCTCCACTCGCACACGAATCAGGCTGGTGAAATCGCCTGCATCGGAACTCTTCACTTCCTTCACTTCAATGCCACGTTCCTTCGCGACGATCGGCGCGTTCACGTAATTCACAGGAGCTTGCATAATCGGGTTCAACAGTCCCTTCAACACAGCGATCGTGAGCGGCGCAATGGACAGACTTGCCACCTCTCCGCTGTATTCGACGGTCACACGCTCAAGGCCGCCTTCACATAGCTGCGTTTGCAACTTCCCAAGCTGCTCGGCTAAGGACAGATAGGGTTGAAGTCTCGGTAGCAGTTCTGGAGAGACCGATGGAATATTGACAGCCCCGCGGGCAATACCCTTGGTAAAGTAGTCGACGATCTGCTCCGCGATGCCGATGGCCACATTTTCTTGCGCCTCGGTCGTCTGGGCTCCGATGTGCGGGGTGCAGATGAAATTGTCCAGCGTCAACAGGGGATGATCGGCCTTCACTGGCTCTTCTTCGAACACGTCGAACGCGGCGGCCGCCACACGTTTGACCTTCAACGCATCGAACAGATCACCTTCATGAATGATTCCGCCGCGGGCGCAATTGACGATCATCACACCTTGTTTCATCGTCGAGATCGACTGCGCATTGATCAGGCCCTTGGTCTCAGGCGTCAAGGGCGTGTGGACAGAGATGATATCGGCAGACTTGAAAAGTTCATCCAGCGGCATCATGGTGACGCCCATCTTCTGCGCGCGCTCCTCGGACAAGTAGGGATCATAGGCGATCACGCTCATGCCGATGCCTTGCGCCAGCTTGGTGAGATAGCTGCCGATCTGCCCAGCGCCGACAATGCCAAGCACCTTATTATAGAGCTCGACGCCCATGAATTTGTCTTTTTCCCACTTGCCTGCTTTGACCGATGCAGTAGCTTGGGGAATACGACGGCTCATCGCCCAGATCATCGACATGGTGTGCTCGGCAGTTGTGACCGTGTTACCTCCGGGCGTATTCATCACCACAATGCCGCGACGGGTGGCTGCCGGCGTATCGACGTTATCCAACCCCGACCCGGCCCGTCCGACGACTTTCAGTTTCTCAGCTGCCGCGATCAACTCTTCCGTCACCTTGGTGCCTGATCGTACGATCAGCCCGTCGGCATCCTTGATCTCCTTGAACAATTCTTCCTTCGACATCTTGGATTTCACGATGACAGTGAATCCAGCCTTCTCTAGCAATTCTACGCCCTGCTTCGACAAGCTATCGCTGATTAAAATTTTCATCATGTCACAAGTCCAAAAGTCTGAACGTCGTCAAGTCTCTCGTCACAAATTCCCTCGCTAGGGACTTTAGACTTTCGGACTTGATATACGTTCCGACTAGTTCCCCCTACGCCATCAGAATTTCTTGCGCCTTCGCGACGCCGCTGCCGAGCTTCACGGGATGCCCCAGCCCCTTGAGCACCATTTCAACCGCTGCCACGGCCATGATGATATCGAAGCGGTCCATATAGCCCATGTGGGAAAGGCGGAAAATCTTCCCCTTCAAATGGTCTTGCCCTCCGGCTGCGGTCATACCATATTGGACACGCAGGTTCTTGTAGATCGCCTGTCCATCCACACCATCCGGCGCCACCACGGCCGTGAGGGCATCGCTGGGCGATTCTTTGGGAAAGAGCGCGAGTCCGGCCCCCTGCATCCCCTCACGCATGGCCTTCGCCAGCAAGGCTTGACGACCGAACACCCCTTCAAGCCCCTCTTCCCTCATCATCTTCAGTACTTCCTGTAAACCGACAATGAGGGACACGGCCGGGGTATAGGCTGTCTGATTCTTCTGCTGATTCTCATGCTCTTTTTTGAAGTTGAAATAGAAAGCGGTGTTCTTCGCTTTGTCTGCCAACTGCCAAGCTTTATCGCTCACGCTGACGAACGCAAGCCCAGGGGGAAGCATCAAGGCTTTTTGCGACCCGGTCACCACAACGTCGAGGCCCCACTCATCGGTCTTGATATCGAACACGCCGAGGGCTGTAATGGCATCCACAACAAGAATGGTCTCGCCATAGGGCTTCACAACCTCCCCAAGCGCCTTGACGTCGTGCGCCACACCAGTGGAGGTCTCACTCGCTTGCACGTAGACGGCTTTGATTCCCGGATCTTTTTTCAAGGCATCGGCCACGGCTTGGGGATTGACGGCCCGCCCCCATTCCACCTTAATTTCGGTCACTTCGGCTCCGAACGTCTTGCAGAGCTTGGTCCATCGCTCCCCAAACTTCCCCCCATTAATGGTGAGGGCCTTGTCGCCGGGAGAAAGAAAGTTCGATACTGCCCCTTCCATGCCTCCAGTGCCAGAAGCCGCCAGCATCAGCACGTTATTTTTCGTTTGGTACAACCACTTGAGTCCGTCACGAACCTCAGCAAACACCTTGTCGAACTCGGGAGCACGATGGTGGAACATGGGCCGCGCCATGGCCAGCAGCACTTCAGGGGGCACAGGCGTCGGACCGGGAGCCAGTAAATACCGTTTCAGCATCGGCTGATCCTCCTAACGGGATAAGAATATGAGCAATCTTTTACAGGACGGGGGACGATACCATTGCCTCCCAAAAGCTGTCAAGGCAACACACCTCGTAGACATGCGTGTTTTCATGCTGTTGCGGCCTTTCTACGGCAGCGGTATTTCGACAGGCAATTTTGCGCAAAAGATGTCACATCGGTCTCTGTGCTACCGATGCGGGGCGTCATTCCCATTCCAAATCCTTGACACGAGCCCCATCCAACGATAGTCTAGCCTCACAGAACATGACAAACCTCCCACACAACATTGATTGCCACGGCTCTTTCGTGAAGGCCCCCAGGCCAGGACATTCCGTCCTCCTGTTGGCTCTCTTCCTCGGAATGTGCCTCAGCTTCTCCGCTCCCTCTATTATGGAGGTGGAGGCTGCATCTCCTCCCAAGCCGGCGACAGCTAATCCCTCTTTGCTTAGAGATGAGTCCGTAGCGGGAGAAGACGACCCGGATGAAAATCTGGTTCCGCTCGATACAGACGGCCCGTCTCCTGCGGCCACCAACCCAGCGACGACCAGCACGGTTCCAAGAACGGAAGACCTTTTACAGCTGAACCCGTCAGCAAGTTCACCGACGACCGTTCGATTTTCAGACTCGTTGAACCCTCCGGCTGAACTCACCCAGATACAGGTCCCTTCCCAAAATGCCGCAGATCAGGCTGAGTATGCAGGCTATGATATCCCCATTGTCCTGGATCCCTCGGTCCAGGCCCACATTCGTTACTTCAATACAGCTATTCACGGTCGGTTCGAGCAGTGGCTCTTTCGACTCAGCCGCTATCGGCCCCTGGTCGACAATATCTTCACGGAATTTAACCTCCCGAGCGATCTGGTCTACCTCTCACTGGTAGAAAGCGGCTTCAACCCCTATGCCTACTCACGAGCCAAGGCAACGGGCCCTTGGCAGTTCATGAAGGGTACGGCTAAGGTCTACGGACTCCGCGTAGACTCTTACGTCGATGAGCGTCGGGATCCTATCAAGTCGACCGTTGCGGCGGCCCGCTACCTCCGTGATCTGTACGACCTCTTTGGCGCCTGGCCTCTCGCGATGGCTGCCTACAATGCCGGAGAGGGCAAAGTGATGCGGGCCCTCCACAAGGCCAGGGTCGAAAGCTTTTCCGAGATTTCAAAGACACGATTGATTCGGCGAGAGACGAAGGAATATGTGCCGCGCTTTATGGCCGCCACTATTATTGCCAGAAACCCCGATCGCTATGGCTTCTCTCAAGAGTCTGCCGAACCGCATCAATTCGATGAAGCGATCGTCACACGGCCTCTCCACTTTCACGCGATCGCGAATGCTACAGGTATTCCCTATGAAGAGCTCCGGCTCTTAAATCCTGAGCTGCGGCGGGACGCGACACCGCCAGGCGATGAGACGTACCACTTGAAGGTTCCGGTGGGAACGAAAGCGAAAGTTGAACAGCTGCTCGATCGCATCCCGACCTACAAATTTCCACCGCTTCCGGCAAAGGCTCAGTTTGCTACTGCCGGACCCTCTCGCTGGTATAAAGTCCGCATTGGAGACACGCTGGGAAAAGTCTCGAAACGTTTTCGCATCCCGCTCAAGACGCTCAAGACAAGGAACAGTCTCTCCGATCCGACCATTCGACCCGGCGACTTTCTTGTTATCAGCCGTTAACCCACACTAATCGCGACGGTTCTCCGAGAAATCGCATAGAGGCCAGGCGAGAGGCTAATGGCACGTGGCTAGAGGAAAGACATTCCTTTATGCCGCCCCAGGCCTCTGACCCCGTGCCTCTCACCCAAACATCGGCGATTACAGTAGAAGCCTTCGTGAACAATGCGGGCTAGGGAGTTTTCTTGCTTGTTGAGGGCGGAGGAGATGGAGGACTCCTCTTCGATGGGGCAATGGCCGGAGCCGTTGAAGTCGAGGCAGGCTGTGATTCCAGCGATTTCTTGGTATCCAAGATCTTTGCCCTGATCGTTGCCTCGCTGGTGAAAGGAGAATTCGGATAGGTCTTTATCAGTTCCTGATAGCGAGCCATGGCTCCCTCAAATCGCGCTTGAGATTCCTCCAATCGCGCCAACTCAAATAAGGCCTGATCTCGATTCAACGTACCGGGGGTCTCCAAGATGCCGGTGAGTGCCTTCACCGCTTGGTCTCGATCTCCTTTGTGCAGGTATACATAAGCCAGACGTTGTCGCACCAACCCGGCCATTGAAGGATTCGAACCGTATAATGTAAGAAACCGCTGATAGGCATCGATAGCCGCACCCAGATCATTGGTCTGGACCAACGTATTCCCCAAATGATACAAGGCGAGAGGCGCCGTGGAGGTTCGCGGGTATTGATCGACAATTTGCCGGTATTTTGCGATCGCTTCCTTCAATGCGTGGTCAGCCTTTTGAGGATCGTTGGCGGCAGGAGCGGTCAAATAGCGCAGGGCCTCACGTTCAAGGTCTTGCGCTTGCTGTTCAGCCTGACGGTCGACATAAAACACTCCTCCGACCACTGCAGCCGCAAGCACCAACACTCCCAGACCGACCAGGATGGGACGGCGATAAGTGCCTGTGCCCTGCAGGGCGTGGTCGAGTGAGCTCAACATGTGGGCTTCATCGACTGGAAGCGTCTTTGCCGGAACCTTGATACGGTAGCTCATGGATGGATTCGTCGGAGGGGCGGAGTCCGTTTCCTTAAATTGCCTGCGCGCCTTATACTAAGGATATCAGGAATTTGTCAATGAGGCTGCTACCTTTCGGTTTTCAGACAGCGCTGCATCTTCCACTCTCTAAAGACAGGCCCCGTTAGATGTTTGACAAACAGCTCTCCGAATTGGCTGCACATCACCTGACCAGACGCCTCACTCCGATCCAATCCGGTGTCGGCCCGATGGTTGAAATAGCTGGACGCCAGATCCTCCTGCTCGCTTCGAACGATTATTTAGGCTTGGCCGGCCACCCGGAAGTCATTCAGTCCGCGATCGAAGCGACACAACAGTTCGGCGCCGGGGCCGGCGCCTCTCGGTTACTATCAGGCTCCTTACCACCGCATCAAGAACTCGAGTCAGCTCTAGCCCAGTTCAAAGGGACCGAAGCCGCGCTGACGTTTAGCTCCGGCTACCTTGCCAATATTGGAACGATCCCGACGCTGATCGGACGAGACGGATTGATCTTGGCCGATCGCCTGTGCCATGCCAGCCTCATCGACGGTTGCCGCCTCAGCGCAGCCGACTTTCGAATCTATCGGCATAACGATGTCTCCCACCTCCAGTCCCTTCTTGCCAAGAGACGCAACGGGCGACGCACTCTGATTGTGACCGACGGCCTGTTCAGTATGGACGGTGATCTTGCCCCATTGCCAGAACTTAGCCGGTTGGCCCAGGACTACGAGGCCGACCTCTACATCGACGACGCGCATGGCACAGGCGTGATGGGGCCGCATGGTCGGGGCACGGCCGAACATTTCGGCCTCGACACCCAGATTCCGTTTCAGATGGGAACATTGGGTAAAGCCTTCGGCAGCAGCGGCGCCTACCTCGCTGGGCCCTCGGCATTAATCCGCTACCTCATCAACACAAGCCGCTCCTTCATCTTTACCACCGCGCCCCCGCCGAGTTCGGCTGCCGCAGCCACAGCAGCGTTACGAGTCATGCAACGAGAGCCGGAGCGGCGCGCGCGATTGTGGGCCAACCGTGAACGGTTGTTCTCGGGATTGCTCCGGTTGGGATTCAACCTGTCACCCAGCGTCAGTCCCATCATCCCGATCCTCGTCGGCAATGCCGAAGCCGCCCTCTCGTTTGCCGAGCATCTGCTCGCAGAAGGTGTGTATGCGCCCGCTATCCGCCCTCCTACCGTTCCGGACGAAACCAGCCGAGTCCGCGTCACGGTGACGTCCGAACATCAGCCCAGCCACATCGATCACGCCCTCATCGCATTCCAACGCGCAGGACAATTGGCAGGATTAATCTGATCGGCTATTTCCTTTTACTCGACTCACCTGCCGAAGAGTTTTCCCAGCCGCTTCCGGCTATTTCCTTGCTTTCTCATTACCCTATGGCATGATGCTTTCACGTCGCATTGAGATCAGCCAAATCATCGTCGCCTACCCTTTCTTATCGAGGAGTCTCTTTCATGGACATTTCGAAGCTCTTAACGTTCACGGCAAAGGAGGGCGCATCGGATTGTCACATCAGCGCCGGCGAGCCACCGATGATCCGTATGAACGGGGATCTCAAGAAGCTCGATCATCCCCCACTGACCACTGAAGAGACCCACTCCTTGATCTACGACATGATGAGCGATGCTCAACGGAAAAATTTCGAGGAAAAGCGAGAATGCGACTTCTCCTTTGAGCTGGGCGACATCGCCAGATTCCGCGTCAATGTGTTCGTCCAAAGCCGTGGGCTTGGCGCCGTCTTCCGAAATATTCCCACCCAAATCATTCCGCTGGAGAAGCTCGGTATGCCTCCGATCGTGCGACAGCTTTGCGATCGGGAGAAGGGGCTGATCCTCGTGACCGGCCCAACGGGATCCGGTAAGTCGACGACGCTGGCCGCGATGGTCGATTATCTGAACAACACGTTTGAAGGCCATATCCTCACGATCGAAGATCCGGTCGAATTCGTCCACAAAACGAAGAAGTGTCTGGTCAACCAGCGTGAACTCGGTGTCCATACCCTGTCCTTCGCGAATGCACTGAGGGCTGCCCTCCGCGAAGACCCGGATATCATCCTCGTGGGTGAAATGCGCGACCTGGAAACCATCCAGCTTGCGTTGACGGCTGCGGAAACTGGCCACTTGGTCTTTGGCACACTCCACACTTCAAGCGCTCCAAAGACCATCGACCGCATCATCGACGCCTTTCCCCCAAACCAACAGTCCCAGGTTCGCACACAGCTGGCCGAAGCGTTGGAAGCAGTCGTCACGCAAACCCTCTTAAAGAAAAAAACAGGCGGACGTGTCGCCGCTCTCGAAATCATGGTCGCCACGACTGCCGTCCGCAATCTCATCCGGGAAGGCAAGTTGCACCAGATCCCCGGGATCATGCAGGCCAGCCAGAAAGACGGCATGCAAACAATGGACATGGCGCTCTACGAGTTGGCGACTCGCGGAATTGTCACGAAGGGCGAAGCTCAATCGCGCAGCATGAACCCAAATCTGTTTGGAGCCCCAGCGAGCGGCGCAGCTTAGGGTACTGGCAAGGGAAACCGGGGGTAAAGAAAGATGGACGTACGCAGTCTTTTGAAAGTGATGGTGGATCAAGAAGCCTCAGACCTCTATCTAACCGTTGACTCACCCCCTGCCTATCGCGTCCATGGATCGACGCTGCAAACATCCGCGCCGCCGTTCACCAACGAACAACTCGAAGCCCTCGCGCTGGCGCTGATGCGCGGTCAGCAACGCGGTGAATTCGAAGAGAAAATGGAAATGAATCTGGCCTTGTACTACAAAGAGCTCGGCCGTTTTCGTGTCAATGTGTTTCGTCAGCGAGGGAACGTCGGCTTGGTCTTCCGGCATATCAAAGCCGAAATCCAAACCGTCGAGCAGCTGGGGTTGCCGACAATCGTCAAAGACATCGCCATGACCAAGCGCGGGTTGGTGCTGGTCGTCGGAGCTACCGGCTCAGGGAAATCCACCACCCTCGCAGCCATGATCGATCACCGCAATAACACCCATCCCGGCCATATCGTGACTGTGGAAGATCCGATCGAATTCGTCCACAATCATAAGCGATCGCTCATCACGCAGCGAGAAGTCGGATTCGACACACTCTCATTTCAAAACGCGCTCAAGAATACCCTTCGGCAGGCGCCGGATGTAATTCTGATCGGTGAAGTCCGGGACACGGAAACGATGGAAGCCGCGATCACCTTCGCCGAAACCGGGCACCTCTGCATCGCGACCCTCCACTCGAACAATGCCAACCAGGCCATCGAGCGCATCATGAATTTTTTTCCGGTAGAGCGGCATCCGCAGATCTATCTCCAGCTGTCGCTTAATCTTCGCGCCATCATTTCTCAGCGGCTTGTGCCATCCGTAGACGGGAAGCGTGCCCCTGCGCTGGAGATCATGCTCGACACGCCCCGCGTGAAAGACCTCATCAAGAAAGCCGAAGTCGATTCGCTCAAGGAAGCGATGGAGCAAGGGGTGGACGAAGGCTGTCAGACATTCGACCATGTCCTGTTCCAGCTATATAAGGCGGAGAGGATTTCGCTTGAGCAGGCCTTGATCAATGCCGACAGCGCCAACAATCTCCGGCTCAAGATCAAACTCGAAGGCCTGAAAGGGGACGATGCGATCAACGCCCTCCTCGACAGAAAATCAGGCGAGCTTTCCACCGGCGCTTTCAAGATCCAGGGGGGAGCCTCAGGAAACGTGACACCCATACGAAAACGCTAGTTCTGCACACTATTCCCGCGCCCCGTCGCCAATCGAGCAAGGATTAACGCGCTTACTGAGCCGCGTTACCCCCCTGCCGCTCAAGATACGAAGCAATCTTTTCCATCGCAAGAGCGCTGAGTTTCGCGCCGTACCATGTGGGCATCGTGCCGGCGGGATATCCCGGCACAACGAACAGCCCCGGATCGAGGACCGATTCGATCACATAATCGTGTACCGTCTTCGCATGGCCCTGGTAAGCCGGATCAGCCAATCGCACAGGCCCCGTCACGCGTATTATGAGTGGCGGTCCTACGCGCCCATCGGCCCCTGGAATACCCGGAACGGTATGGCAGACAGAGCAACCAGCTTTCGTAAAGATCTCTGCGATCGGTTCATCCCCTGTGACCAGCGGAACCTTGTCAGGGGTAAGAACCGGCGCCGATGGGACAGGCACCGGCGCCACTGAAGGAGGATTGAGGGAACGGAGCGCGAATATTGTCCCCAGCAGCAGCGCGACCACGATGAGGGGTGTGATTGATCGTTCAGGCATGGAACTGATCGCAGGAAACGTTCGACAGAACCCTGCCCTCTACCACATCGCTGACAGTCACCAGCCTGCGCCATTCATTTTGTCACATCCATCGCGCAGCGAAATCCGATCGTCCGATCCTCAAAATCCGGCTCTGCTGAAAACCTCGCCGTCACACGCAACGAAGAAGGTAAGTCTGCCCATGACCCACCTCGCAGAACATGTTTTTCACCAGTCGTCGGGCCGGGCGGATTCTTCCTGAGACTCTTGTGATAATAGTCCCGCTCATACCAGTCCGTCACCCATTCTGCAACGTTCCCCGCCATATGAGAAAGTCCGAACGGGCTCCTCCCACCTTCTTTGAGGCCATGCCGAACGCTCATTCCATCGAGACCACCGGTCACTGCCACCAACGTGACGGCTTCACTGAGCCACATGCCTCGATTATAGTTTGCAATATCGACGAACGGCTGCATATCTCCCCACGGATATCGGCGCCCGTCTGTCTCCCGCGCCGCCTTCTCCCACTCGGCCTCTGTTAGAAGCCGTTTCCCTGCCCATTGGCAATAGGCGGCTGCAGATTCTCTTCTTATTCCCACAGCCGACCGATCTCCAACCGCCGCCGCCTCACTGTCCCATGTCGCCGGAGAATCCTTTTTCCCCAATTCCAGAAACTTCCGGTAGAGGCCGAGCGTCACTTCATATTGATCGATGTAGTAGGAATCCAGCATCACGGTGTGTTCAGGCCGCTCATTCGGAAGCCCATCATTACTGCCCATGGTGAAGGGACCGGCAGGGATAAGAACCATGGGAGCGCCATCCAGTGATCGAGTAACCTCGACCGACAAAACCGCTTGCCCGCCTGCCGATGACTGCGGATCCGCTGCTCCAAGATCAGCCATTCCTGTCATCAGACCGAGCCCACCCACCAGATCAACTGTCGCCCGTGCATGGCCGACTCCATCGCCGGAACCTTCTAAGCGGATGCTATGAAAGACCTGACAGCCCAGATCAGACGTCTATCCGGCAATATTCTTGAACAAGCCAGGCACAGAGGGGGACTTCAGTATTCATCCAATTCTTCCGTTTCATCGATCAACTCGGCCGTAATCTCGGTGCCGGCGGTGTCCCACTTAGTTAGTGGGATACCCCCAGCCTTAAGAATCGCTTCCTGTTCCGTGCCAGCAGCCATCACCAACTCATAATGCATACTTTGCCGTACCTGAAACGTTTTCATTCGGTCACCCTTTCACGCCGATCTTGAATAACTCTACGCCATTGAAACAATGACCGGCCACGCTCAATTCGCCGGTTACCTGTTCCCTTACCGGTACAGACTGGGGGTGTGACTGGCAGATCCTAGCATTGAATAAGTCCCACCGGCTACTGGAAGGTGTGATGCTTCTTGATCGCCATGTAAACTTCCCAGTCAAGAAAACGGTTCCAATAGCCGGAAATCTTCAGATACGATTATGAACAGTTTAAAAAGATCAACGGAAATATTGAGGCGCCAAGGAAGACGTGACTAACCAGGCAGGTGGACCCAACTCGTCAGATTCTGCGCAAACTCCTCATCGGAAACAGCTTCCCCCTCATCCTCATGACGAAGGAGAGTGGCTCACACTAGGAGCTCAAAAGAACGGTCTCGACCGACCGGTTACTGACCGGGCCTGCAAAAGGCTTGGTGTCCCCAACGGGATTTGAACCCGTGTTACTGCCTTGAAAGGGCAATGTCCTAGGCCAGGCTAGACGATGGGGACAAAGCAGCGACGCAAAAATGAGCTGGACTCTTACCATACTTCAGACTCATGTGTCACTAGATGACGCGGCAGACTCCACAGCTTTGGTCGCGTTTCTTCCTCAACTTCGGTAAGATAACCGCCACTGAACATATAAGAACCTCATCTGATAAGGATCCAAGGAGCACGACTCATGACGAGACCACGATTTTCACCATATAGATCCCTCCTACTCATTGCCTGTTGCGTGATAGGAGTCGGTTGTGCCCACGATACCTACCAGGAGCGGGCGAACCTGATTAAAAGTCACGCCGACTCGTTCTACGACAGTCTGAAAACCAACCAAGTGGAATCTGCGATCCGAGGCAATGAGCAAATTGAAGCGATGGCGAGCCAGATGGGAGACACCGTCAGGAAACGGGCCGGCAAACAAGGCACGACGTCGGTCGAACGAGAGTTTGCCCTGATGAACACCGCCAACGAAGCCGCAGCTACAAACTGGCTCGCGCTGGGCCAATACTTTACCATCAAACGCCAATACCCCCAAGCGCGCGCCACCTATCGACGCGTGATCGATACCTATACGAATCCCACTGACAAGCCGTACCGGGAACAGGCCCAACGAGCGTTGCGGGATTTGGATATGCTACATGTTCCTGCCACAACATCGACGAATCCGTGAACGGCAACTGCTTCCTACGCTCATTTTCTCCTATCCTTATCAGTGGACTGCTGCTGTTCAGCTGGGGCTGTGTCCACCGAATTCATGTTACCCCTACACCTCCGGCTGTTTCGCCGGCCAGCATCGAGAAATCGCTACAAGTCATAGTGCCATTTCTCGCGGTGGAAGGAGCCGATCACAGACAAGGCATCACGTTACTTGACTGGCCGGCGCAGGATCTTCGTTCTGCTGCCATCCACTATATTCAATCGCGCCAGTCCTTCACCTCGGTAGGCGACAAGCCTGCCGACCTCACCCTGACCATCAAAGCCTGGCTGACGATGCGATCTAGCGACAACTACCGCTACCGCCTGCGTCTGGAATCAGCTCTGGGCCCTACGGAACAACTGCCGACAAAATCCTATCTGGTGGAAAAGGAAGCGGTTGGATCGAGTGTCCGGTGGATCACGGCTTCGGATCAAACTCCAATTGCAGAGGCAGCCCAAGCCGCACTGGACGATCTACTCACACAGATCGAAGCCGATCGCCTCCTGTATAGAAATAGCCCACGCTAAAGACGAGAGGAATCTACCGGGTTGAAGAGCGGAATTGTTTAGGCGGAGTCCTTGGACACGAAGCGAACATTTCCGCAGGATGCTCAAAAAGACTGTCCGCAAGGCCGCAGCCCATGAACGCAGGCTGCGAGCCCTGCTTGTTCCCCAAGTGGGCTACGTTGAGGATGCTTTCGAGGTGAGAATGAAGCCGGCAGGCTTTCCCAGCATACTGTTAGGACGTCAAGACCGTCGGTCGAGGAGCCGCAGAACGAGACATCCTGCAGCGACGCCAACAGCAAACATCGTTCCGACTATCCAACCAGAAGTGAGGCCAATTTTCCTAGGCCCACGACGCCGAAGTTCCCCACTGAGATTGGGCATATGAGACTCCGGCCCAAGCCACTCATCCTCCGATGATCGGGGCGTGCTTTTCTTGAAAAGAATCGCTGTACTCCCTTTCCTCATGATTCCTCCTGTCACTCAACTACTCGTTCCCCTCAAAATCCCGTTGAAGTACGCCTTGGAGTCTCCACCTTCTCCTGTTCATCTCGCACCGAGACCCACAAGAGATCCTTATAAATAATGAAGGTTAGGCAGTACGGGAACCAATATAGTTTAACCAGGTCTCATTGACCTTGACCGTCGAAGCCGGCTCGAATAAGTTGCAGTCAAGTCGTAAGGAACGATCACCGAGCGGAATGTTCAATGAGTCACAGTGATGTGGATGATCGGCATTCTCATGGTGATTGGGGCGAAAGCTGTGACAGGACACACACATCCTCGCGACAGAAATCTCACCTTGCTCTTGGAGACTCCGAATAACCTTCACCAACGACGTGAGGAGGATAATTTGTTCCGGTTCCGTGAGTGCTTCCGTCGCTGCCGCCAACCGATCGGGCATTCGGGAAGAGGGCGTACAGGACCGATTCCCTTTGGCTGTCAACTGCGCCATCACAATCCGTCCATCGCTCATGTCTCGACGCCGTCGAACCAACTGCTTCAGCTCGAGTGTGGCAATGACTTCCGACGCAGTCGGAAGCCTGACGGCCAACTCATTCGCCACAGTAGAAACCTGTGCACGCTGCCCAGGCTTGGACCGTAGCAGCGTAAGAACCTGCCGTTGTAATGGACCAAGGCCGGCACGACCTTCTCGCCGCCACGTCCGACTTTTCATCGCAAGCCCAATTTTTTCCAAACCTGCCGCCAACTGAGTCGTCAATACAGCAGCATCCTGTAACCCCACTGATTTCTTCTTGCTCTTCATCACGCGTTGTTCAGCCATTGCAGCTCCTCCTTAAATACCAGTATTTTTTTGAGTGTAATGTGATCGCGACCTCCACGTCAAGATTCCAGAAGCACATTACTTGGTACCCCACCATCAACGGAGCTAAGAGTAGAGCGGCCTAGGAGCAACCACCTCACACCAAATTGCACCGGAGACCAAGTGACAATACCTCTATTTCGGATGCGTCAGAAAATACCTTAGTAACGATTCACAACCGACTGTAACTGACAGGGGGACCGGTAGACCTGCCAAGCCACTATTGGCGCCGAAGCCTATGAGGGGGGGGAGGTATTGATGACCGGAAGGCATCGCCCCGACAGGTGCGAGAGTTTGATTCAGAAGGTTTCATCCAGCAACGATTGGATCAACCCTTCTGTTTCCTGATACCGGCCCTCCCCGATCCGGACGTGGCGAATCACGCCCAGCTTATCGATGAGATACATCGCAGGCCAGTAGCGATTGCCATAGCGATTCCAGGTCGAAAAGTCGATGTCGATAGGGACGGGAAAGCGGATGTCGTGTTCCTGGATATATTGTTTCACCTTTGCCAAGTCGCGTTCGTAGGAGAACTCCGGAGAATGCACGCCGATGACCACCAATCCCCTATCCGCATACTTCTGATGCCATTGCTTCACGTAGGGTTCGACATTTCGGCAGTTGTAGCAACCGAAGGTCCAGAACTCGACCATCACGACTTTCCCCTTGAGCTCGGCCATACGGAGCGGCGCGCTGTTGAACCAGACTTCGTTGACGATATCCGGCGCAGGTTTACCGACCATGGCATCCGCCGATTCAAGGGAAACCCATCCTGCCAATACGACACCGATGAAGAATCCCATCCATCGATACAGGTGATAGGATTTTCGCAGCATAGCTATCCTTTCGGAATGGAAATGATTGGGGTCTTCACGTTGCTCACGTCTGTAACGGTCATTTGAAAGAGATTGGCCAATACTGCGAAAGCCTCTTGATTCCAACTAGGAACCATCCCTTCGCTGATCGGAAACTTCCGAACAGAGTAATACTTCCCCTCAAACTCGACGTCGAACTCAGCGTCCTTCAACGGCGATACTGATTCTTCGATCTCCAGCACATGCGCCGGATTGCGTTGCACCGGTCCGGTCCGGGGGTCAGGGTCGACATGGTACCCAGTATCTTCTGCAATGCCGCGCGCGACAAAGGAGATAATCGAGTTGAAGCTCCGGAGCAAAATAGACCCCTTAAGCGGATACTCCCCTCCGGGGGATCCAGGTCGGATATCGACAAAAACGTGGTCGGGGGGCAGCCGTTCAATCTCTACATTGAGGCGTTTGCGTTCGTCGTTGCTAAGCCGCTTGAGGTCGTAGTTTGTAATTGCCAATCGGCCTGTCACCCGCCTGATCAGAATAGCCGGTTGGCCATCCGTGGGAACCGACCATCGATAACCTCGATCGATCGCTGCAACCACCTCCGCAGGGGTCAATCCCTTTTCGAGCGAGACCGGAAAGGCCTCTTCATACACGACCGGAGCGATGTACAACCGTTTCTGAAAATCCAGCGACGCCAAATGCAAAAGTCTGCGGCGAAACTCTGTGTAGTCCTCGCGACGCGAAGGGGTATTGAACAGGACCAACGGTGCCTCTTCGCCGTCGATCAGAATCCCCCGGCCGAGCAGTCGGAGCACCATGCTGAGATCGAATCCCTGCCGGACCAAAAAGTTCAGATGCGACTCGTCGAGGGGCCGCAAGATGCGCTTGGTGAACTCTTCTCCGGACACGGGAACGATTGTGACGGTGGGATTTTCTGCCACCTCAGTCCCGTAATTCAGATCGACCAGCGAATCGTCCGGTACTACGCCACGAGAAATTCGTCCAAGGACGCCGGCCTTGATGCGAAAGTCGAACGTCGCTGCGACACTGGTGACGGCTGTAAAGTGGACTGGGCGATAGTGCCTGGCCCTTGCAATGTTCAGAAGGAGGAGCTCTGCCTCAACGCGATGAACGGTACGATCATATTCGATGACCGCCCGATGCATGGCAATCGGCGACAGACAGCCGGTGAGGAGGATACAGAGACTGAAGGCGGAAGCTGAACGGAATAATCGCGAGGGGCTGAACTCCCTCAATATGATTCCCTTCCCCTGATTCCACATCGCCCTTTATCACCCTTGACCTCAGCCTCAACCTGCTTGCTCGCAGGTTGCAGAACCACTACATTGCACGAGTGAATCTCTGTGGTCCGACATGCCACACAACAGGAGAACATATTTGCAGGCTGCTCAAAAAGTCCGTTCGGCAAGGCCGCAGCCGATGAAAGCACCGGAGGCGTAGTATTCCTCACCCACCCATCCCGAGCTGCCGCGACAGCTCGTTTCCCAAGTGGGCTACGTTGAGGATGCTTTCGAGGTGAGAACGAAGCTGGCGGACTTTTTCAGCAGCCTGTTATATCCCCGCGTACCACTCATACCCCTGATCGTCCTCCCAATACCCACCCTTCCCGCCGGCTATGCCGGAAAGCGTTTCCACCAATTCAATCTTGGTCACATACTTGGCCTGTTTATACCCAAGTTGGCGTTCAAAGCGGAGTCGTATCGGCGCGCCATGGGGCACGTCGAGAGGCTTACCGTTCAGCTCATAGGCCAAGATCGTTTGAGGGTGATAGCAATCCACAAGCGCTATGCTTTCGTAATAGGATACCCCTTCCTCATCCACATCGGCACAATGGAAGACGGCAAACTTGGCATTCGGCAAGGGTGTAGCTTGTCGTAGGAGATCGCCGAGCGGGATGCCGGTCCACTTGCCGATGGCACTCCAACCTTCGACACAATCGTGCCTGGTGATTTGCGTCCGGGCCGGCAATTCTTTCAACGCCGCGAGCGACCAACTCATCGGGGTCTGGACCATGCCGCCGACCACTACCGTCCACTCAGAAAAGTTCTTCGCCACATGCCCGGCATACGCTTCTGTACCTGGATCAGTGTTACCATTTGCCGGAAACACCTTCGAGATGTCGGCTTCTCCATATTCCTTGGCAAGGGCATTCGCGGGCGTGATGGCCCGCTGGACTCGGTCAGTCACTTTCTCCGTCTGGCTCAATAGCGAAGGGAACCAGCTGCTCTGCGACAGATTGTCGCAACCGGCAAGAGCCACCAGACTTGCGGCGCCCAACGTCCCTTTTAGAAACTGTCTACGTTCCATCGCTCGTTCATGCGGAATCATGGTGCCTCCTCAATGTGTCAGCGTGATGCCAAAGCAAATGCCAAATGCCTTTCCCGCAGCATTATGTTCAAAGGAGCTGTCCAGCAAGGCCGCAGGTGAATCGAAACCGGAGGCGTACCCTCGGGGGTACGTTGAGGATTTCGATGAGCCGAGAACGACGCTGGCGGCTTCTTTCAACATCATGCCTCATGCTTGATGACAAACCATCCGGTCACCATCGAACGGATGTTGTTGAAGAATCCGGTCAGAATCACTTCCACCACATGAATCACAATGAACCCCACGAAGGTAAAACAGGCGATAAAGTGAATCGTCCGCGCCGCCTGCCTGCCACCAAAGAGTGTAAGCAACCAGGGAAATGCCGTATCGATCGTTGGCGACATCGTGAGGCCCGTCAAGACAATCAGTGGCGCCACCACACCCAGAATCACGACATAGGCCAGTTTCTGCAGCACGTTATACCGCTTGGCCTCCTCACCCTTGGGATGCCGGAGAACCAAGTGATCTTTGACCGCCTTCCCAATGCCACGCAGATCCTTGCCGGTCGGAGCCAGGTCACGCGTGGCATGCCGGCTGATCAGCGCATAGGCTGTGAAGAATAGTCCGTTGATGACGAGGAGCCACGCAAAGAACAGGTGCCACTGCCGACCCATCGCCAGAACTTTGGCGCTCGGAATGGTGGCCCAAGCAGGGAAGGCTCGACGCTTGCCGTCCGAATAGCCGAGCACTCCAGTGGTGTCGAACTTATAGCCCAGAATAGTCGTAATACCCCGCATCTCGCCGCTCTCGGTCTTCACGGGACGGATCGAGAGGAATGGGTGCTCACGATCGGAACGATCGTCCCAATAGAGAGCGGGATGCGCGTTGAAAATTTGGAGTCCGCTCATGATCAGGATAATCAGGATAGGCACGTTGAGCCAATGGCTGATTCGGACTGGTAATCGATGGCGGTAGACCCTCTCGACCACCGGGACCGGAACAGGTCGTGCGGCTAGGACGTCACCCTGGCTCCCTGTGAGGCCATTGGGAACCGAGGGTTCTTCGAGTGGAAACGGTTCAGACCGCATGGCGAGTTCTGAAACCTGCTCGTTCTCCTGGCCTTGACCAGTCCCAGTTCCTTCGTGAATGAGTGGGGCCATGATCCTGTCTCCTCTGGCTTGGGGTGACCTGTCTGCTGGTTGGTCGGAGCCCGGCCTCGAATCTTACAGGCTGTTGCAGGAGCAGAGACAGGACGGCCTGCGGTCGGTGTTACCGAGCGCAGGCCGTGAGGGTCGAAGACAGGAAGATCAGATGCCTACTTCCCCATGGCTCCCTTCATCTCACCTTTCATCTCGTCCTTCATGCCCTTCATTTCACCCTTCATCTCGTCCTTCATGCCCTTCATCTTGCCCTTCATCTCCCCTTTCATGTCACCCTTCATGTCACCCTTCATGTCACCCTTCATCTCGCCTTTCATCTCGTCCTTCATGCCCTTCATTTCACCCTTCATCTCGTCCTTCATGCCCTTCATTTCACCCTTCATACCCCCCATATCCTCAGCGAATGAAAGGGAGCTGAAACCGACCATACACATGACCGCGATGACTGACAACATGATCTTCTTCATCGAAAACCTCCTGGTGAATGGTAAAAGAACAGACGCAGGGTCCAATACTCTGCGCCCACTGAAAAACGATGTCAACCACGTCACTGATGCACCTTCGTGAGCCTCTTGACATCCGGCCAGTTTGCATTTGCCTTGCTGATATAGCCGGGGATATCCGTCTGCCATTTGGAGCGGATCGCTTCGCTATAGTTCAGATACAGCTTGTCATCTACCACGGTAAAGGCAGCGGGATCGATAACAGCCTTGTACCCCTTCGCCATGCCAAAGGCGCAATAGCCTCCGTACTGTGGGGCATAATTGTCCGGACTGGCTATAAATCTGTCGCGATTGGCCGCGGTAGAAAAATAAAAGGTCGAGCCCTGGTATTCTGCCTGAAATTCGGGCAGGCCCTTCACTGGTTTCATCTCCGTGAAGTAGGCAATCGGATCATAGCCAAGAATCGCCACTCCCTCTGTCTCAAAATACTCGCCGGCAAATGCTGGGACGACGCTCGCGAACAACAAGACAAGAACAGCCAGCACAGTATATTGAACATTCCGGATCATACCCACCTCAATTCGCGTCATTCGTCGAACGCTTATCGCACTCAGCTGTCAGCCATCAGCTCGCAGCTGCCCCTCCGAATCAAATAGCTGAAAGCTGATCGCTGACTGCTTCTACTCGTATGCGACATTCACAAACACCTTAATCGCCCCTCGTTCCGTCGTGAGCGTCTGCATCATGTCCTGATAATTCTCCAGCCCTGTCACCGGATGCGTCAACAACTTTGGCAGCCAGCCTGGGAATTCCAGTTCGGCCCGCGCGAAATCGTAGACACCGGCCTCGAAGTATTCGCGATTGGCATTGACGGTCCCCACAACCAGTTTGTTTCCGAGCACGAAGTCCAGATTGATTTTGTCCGCCGGAACGGAATGCTCACGGTCGCCTCCTGTCACGCTCGCCAAGATCAGCACACCGTTCTTGCCGAGGCATTCCATAGCCTCGAACGCCACGGGCGAGTAGCCGGTCGCTTCAAACATGAGATCGAATGGGCCAAAGCGTTTCGCGGCTTCTCGGATCGACAGATCGTTCGTCGAGATGTACCGCACGCCCAATTCCTCCAGAAGATCGAGATTGCGCGACGGCCTGCTCTCTTTCCCAAAACTGGTGACGTCGAAACCTTTCATCTTGAGCGAGAGGGCCGCAAGCAATCCCACAGTTCCCGCCCCCAGCACTGCCGCTTTCTTGGGTCGCCAAACCTTAAACCGTCGCTGCGCTTCGTATGCCTGGATGATGCCTTTCTCGATAATGGACGTCGGCTCCAACAACACCGCGACGTCTTTGAGTCCTTTCGGAATCTTGACAAGATATTCCGGGTCATCGACGAACAACTCGGTCAAATAGCCGTGGCGAAGATTGATCCCCCGCTCGTAATAGGTGTCCTCACTGGTCATATCGTACTGGCCGATCTGGTCGTAGAAACTGCCGCCTGGGCGGCGTACGGTCGGCACGACATACTCGCCCGGCACGAATTCCGTGACGTTGACGCCAACTTCCAAGACCCGGCCAAAACACTCATGCCCGATCACGAGGAAGTCATAGCCGGGAGGGGCCTGGCCATATTCAGCGGCGTTGATTTCTTTATCCGTGCCATCGACACCGACCCGCAACACTTGCACCAACACACCTCGGCCATTGGGAATTTCGTGGACCGAGGGCTTGGGTAGTTCAGCGAGATGGATTGAGTCGGGTTTCCCCGGGAGCACAGCAATCGCTATCATCATTAATTCTCCTCTTTTCATTCACCGACCTGAATGAAGACTGTGGCAGCTAAGTTGCTCTTCGTTACTCGTTGTTTTTTTGCTGCTATCACATATGTCGCCCAAGTTCTCCCGACCTTACATGCAATTCTTCTGACCTATCCGATAGGGCACGCCATCCCCCCCCACTGCCACAGTGAGCCTACCCCTTCTCCCCCTACTCTATCCTTCCAGGCGCGCTGAGCGTACGGCCGACACGGCGGCTACCCTGTGTCGTTCGAGTTCTTGGATCTTCCAACAACCAGTACAAGACGTTGTCAGCGAATGCCTCATCCTGGGTGAGTCCCAGATGATCTGAGAACAAAAATAAGACGGATGACCAATCGATCGGGGAGACCAATCCTGGGCGCCACTTGCCTCCTATCCGTTCATCAAGAAGTGCGCTTGAGCGCAAGACGGTGCCATCACCCGCTCCATATTCGATGACTTTGAATTGACCGGTCTTGCGATCAACCGAAGCCCGCCGGGGCGTCTCCACCGCATCTCCGGCGACGAGAAACACGTCGACTCCTGGCGGCAAGCGGGCCGGCTGGTCCATCGCCTCGTGAAACGCCTTGGTTCTCCGAAGAATCGTGGTCTGCAGCGCCATGGCGACGCGCCGACGCTCTTCGTCGTCTGCGGCATGAGGCAACACCGAACGTAGAAAGGAGACGTTCCTTTCCTCCCGCGACGCGAGCCCCCATTCATACCGGTCCCACAGAGCAGGATCGTACAGATCGAGGGCGGGCGCAGATTTGTCGCCGTCCCAGACGATCGCGCCATGTCGAGGGCGCGGAAGCAGCTCATAGAGGGCTGGAAATGTGCCAAGGAGAGCCGACTGATAGTAGGGAAGGATCGGGCGGCCTACATCAAATCCTTCGATGAGCTGGGTCAAGGCATTGATCGATCCGGCATTGGGCGGCCCGACAAGGATCAGGCGATCGACATATTCGGCTCCCGCCCACGTGACGACTGCGTCTTGGCTCTCTGCAGGCAAATCCGCGTCGCCGTACATCAAAAAATACCGCGCGACGAGGCCGCCCATCGAATGCGCGACGATATCGAATTTCACCGCGGCATTGTCGATGCCGTAGCGGGTTTTGTAGGCTTGTTGCACGTATGCGCGTTTCGCGTCAATGAACCCTTTCAGCCGTTTCGCATTCTCCACATTGTCACGCCGCCAATCATAGTCGAATTGGAAACAGGTGAAGTGATCGTTGCCGTAGTCGATGGCGTGAAGTCCCAGCGCTTCGTCCCTGTATCCGCCGGCGCCAAGCGTCGTCAATATTCCTATGTACGCCCGGATATCGAGTGGGATACCGAAGAGGTTGACATGGACTTTGTCCAACACCCCGTTCGGTTCAACCCCGTCTCGTAGCTCGCTCAGCGGTCGATTACCCTCGACTGGAAGCGAAATCAGCCTGGCCCCTTCTGGTGTCGTTGGATCGACGGATTCTGGATCGAAGGCGCCCCACACCATACGGCGAGAGTCTCGATCGATGAGCTTGCTGCCTAATATACCGGGAATCACAATCACGGGATTGCGGTCCGGCATGTGATACTGAGCAGATCTTTCATAGATGATTTTGACGTCGGATTCATGCTTGCCAAAGGACTGGCATCCGGTGAGGCCGACGGCGAGAGAGACCATCAGGACGCCACAGCGCAATGTCCGCTTCTTGGCATTCGTCGGCTGATCGAGTCCGCACGTGTTGGCCTGTATCATTGTCTGCCTCCCATAGCTTCTGTTCTCGGGTTATGGCGATTCAGCGGTAGTGTTGTCGGTCACTTATTCACGTTGAAGCACACCAAAGACGCTCTCGTCCGCGACTGATGAGAGCCCGGCTTCTTAAATAGAGCAACAGCATCGCGCTCGGCATAACACCACGCATGACCGATCTAGACAAAGAGAGCCTGCGCCCCATGGTGGTCTGTCGTCCGTTGAGGGAAGGTCTTACAGGCGACCATGTCAGCATGCAGCCCCAGTGTGATTATCTAGATTGTTACAGTGAGGATGAATGACAACAGGCGAAATGTTGCCGCAAGCGTAGGCGATTGATGGGAGAGGGATATTGCTTTGGGAGGCCTGCTGCAGCTTCACACACCAACGCCATCTGCTTCATGTAGGTTCGGCAATCAGCACAGGAAGCAAGATGAAAGCCGACACGGACTTTGGTCAGCATCGGCAGGCAGTCATCGAGATATTCAGAGGCGAGGCCCGCAACATTGCAGCAGATCGGTCCACTCTGAATCCATGATGACAGATGATCGTTCATGAAGGATGTCCTCCAGTTGTGGTATCACCCTTCAGTCGGCCCAGTTCGAGGTTTCTTACCCTCTTCTCAGGAAGATGAGGCCGAGGCTACGGTTGAGTGGCTCGTGGCGAAATGCCAAAGAATCCTGATCCATCCCTCTCGCCCGATTATCCACGATTGCAATAGCCGCGCGCGTGGATAATGACGGCTAGCCTGGTAATTTTGCCGCAAGGACATCAACCTTCTCGATGGACGGCGGTTTAGCCAACAACTCACCGGCCTTTGCCATAAGCGCCGCAGCAACCTGGCCCGAAAGATGAGCCTGACGGCCTGCCTCATCCTGGAAGGCGTCAAAGATGCCGAAAGTGGACGGCCCCAAGCGGATTCCGAACCACGCCGTAGTGGCCGGCTCTGCCTGCACGAGTGGAAGGCCAGCCAAGAGAAAATTCTCTACCTCTTTCTCTTTCCCGGGCTTTGCTTCCAGACGAACGAACAACGCTACCTTGACCATGACGTGCCTCCCTTTGTTTATTTACAGCACCATCACTATGCACCACCTAGGGCGGTTTCCACGGCCGTCCGCACCCGCTCCCGAGCCCGATGGAGCCGTACATAGAGATTGGTCTCCGTAATCTTCAGTAATTCGCAGACTTCCTTGGCATCTACTCCTTCGACATCGCGCAGAATGAGGACTTCTTTCAACGTCATCGGCAGGGCATCGATCGCTCGCTGCATCGCATTGACCGCTTGCTGGCTGGCAAGCAGCTTCTCCGGTGTCTGGTCGTCCCAGGGCTGAGGGGGAAAGGCCCAGTGCCCGGCCCACTCGCCTGTCTGCTGGAAGCGGGACGGATCGATAGCTTCATCGTTGTCGTCATCGTAGGACTCGAAGGCCGAAAACGTCGTATGGCGCTTCTCGCGGACGCCACGATCCTTGGCCTTGTGGATCAGAATCCCGCAGATCCAGGTACGAAGGGACGAGCGGCCTTCGAACCGATTGAGACTTTCGATCACCGCCATCCAGGTGTCCTGCACGACCTCCTCACCCACTTCGCGATCGGCCACATAGCCCATGGCCATTCGGATGAGTGCGCTGTGGTGTTGATTGACCAGTTCATCGAAGGCCCCCTCGTCACCGCGCTTGAGCCTCGCGAGGAGCGCTTCCTCGCCCTTCCCAAGACCTGACGCAGTGACAGGCTGCGACCTCTGGCTGATCGTTGGGCTGTGACCCATAGATTCCGTATAGGTGGTGATATTTGCGTTCATGACCGGCCTCCAATCTGCAGCAACTCCGTGATAAAACCGGGTGCGCTCATGAGATTAACTTGTGTCTGGGGAAGGTTATTCAGAACCTCAACCCCTCTGGCATCGATGAAATCGACATGGGAACAATCCAGATGCACGGCTTTTTCCTGCCGGAGGTACGAGCGGCACTCCCCATCCAGGAGGGTAGCCCACTGGTCCGTGATTTTTCCTTCGAGCTTGATGAGCACGTCGCGTCTGCTTTCTTGAATCGTCGTAATCTTGAGCATCATCTTCTCGGCTCCCTTGTGTTCGTCTGATGACCGGCTATACAGCAACAGCGATGCCAGGCGAACTACGTAGCCAGAAGACCATCGTAAGTAGTTGATACGGAATGACAAACTGTGGAGATTTCAGGAAGGAGACGCGGACCACTGGCAAAGATCAATTCCCAAAATATTGGGAACGTCCCAATTAGTTGGGAACTTTTGATGGGAAAAGAGCTGCTGGGTAAAGGAGAATTGTTGAAAACGATTAAATCGAGGAGGTTGAGCTACTCTGGCGCGCGCTTCACGAGCGACGCTTCACGCTTCACGTCTCACGCGTTCGATGCCCAGCTTCTTCATCCGCGCTTCGAGCGTGGTGGGATTCAGTCCGAGGATCTTGGCCGCGCCCTTCTCGCCGCTCACGCGCCAGTTGGTTTGCTCCAACACATCGACGATATGCTGCCGTTCCATTTCCTCGAGCGTCAGGGTCTTTCCTGAAGCAGTCTTGCTCCCCGACTGGGAAAGCCAGTCAATCGGTTCCAACTCTGGCCCCTCGCTCAGGATCACCGCGCGCTCAATCACATGTTCTAACTCGCGAATGTTCCCCGGCCAAGGGTAGCGCTGAAGCGCCGTCATCATCCGTTCCGGAATCCGATCGATCTTCTTACCGAGGTTTGCCGCAAATTTGCGCACGAAGTATTGCACCAGCAAGGGGATATCGTCCGCTCGCTCGCGCAAGGCCGGCAAGTGAATCGGAAATACGTTGAGGCGGTAATACAGATCGGGCCGATAGTGGCCAGTCTTCGACAGGTGTTCGAGGTCCCGGTTCGTTGCGGCGATGACGCGCACGCTGACTTTGAAGGTCTGGGTCCCTCCCACCCGTTCAAACTCGCCTTCTTGCAGCACGCGAAGCAGTTTTGATTGTAAATCCAGCGGGAGTTCGCCGATTTCGTCGAGGAAGATGGTTCCCTTGTCGGCCAGCTCAAAGCGGCCCATCTTTTTCGTCAATGCACCAGTAAAAGCGCCTTTCTCATGACCGAATAGCTCGCTTTCGATCAAGCCGGCTGGAATGGCCGCGCAATTGACTTTGACGAGGGGGCGACCCTTCCGTAGACTCAAGTTATGGATCGCGCGCGCGATCAATTCCTTGCCGGTGCCAGTTTCGCCGGTAATCAGCACGGTCGAATCAGTCTGCGCAACCCGTTCGACATTCTTGAGTACTTTTTTCAACGAGGTCGATCCACCGATCAATTCTTCGAAGTTGTGCGTAACTTTAATCTCTTCTTGCAGATAGATGTTCTGCGCTTCGAGCCTGGCCTTCTCTTGCTCCATCAAGACCTGCTCGGTGATGTCGATGAACATCGTGCGAGTATAGGTGCCGCCGGGGTCAGGACGGGACCACCACTTCATCCAGAGCGGTTTGCCGTCGTCTTTGCGCCTCAGTTCCAGCACCACGCCGCTGGTATCGATGCCCTTACCGACGGAGGCGAACGCTTCCTTCAGACGCCGTTGTGCATCGGGCGTATCAGGAACAAAGTCTCTGCCGTAGAGGCCTTCAACCTGATCCGCCGTAATGCCGAGGGATTTCATCGCCGTGCGGTTGACACGGAGCAACTTGGAATCGACCCCCTCGTAAACGTAAGCAATCGGCGCTTCGTCAAATAAATCGCGCAACCGCTCCTCGTTGTCTTTTAGTGCGATCTCCATATGCATCCGCTCTAATTCGGCACCGGCCCGCGCGCCGAAAATCTTGAAGACTGACAGATCCATTCGTTCGAGCGCCATCGGCTTACGGTCCATCACGGCCAGATGTCCCAACACCAGCCCGCCCACGCTCGTTACCGGAATCGCCAGGTAACTCTGGACACCAAGCTTCTCCAGATCCTCGCTATGGAGCGGAAAGCGGTCGGCAACCTTGTCTGCACAATGATAGAGCTCGCCGGCCAACACTTGCTCGCAGGGCGTCCCGGCAATGGTGTACTCGAAATTATCTTTCAGTCGATCGCCTGCCCAGAAGGCCAAGGTCCGCACCTTGGTCCGATCCACGCAAAACTCCGATACGAACGCATATTCTATGTCGAGGGCCTTCGCCAGGTTCTTGACAAGCAAATGAAAAAACCCCTCACCCACTGCGGGCGCCGTGCCCTCAAAAATCGCTCTGAGTGTCTGATTGCTCCTTTGCATCGTCTCTTCGTAGCGTAACCGCTCGAACTCCGCAGCCGCTCGCGTGGAGAAAATGCCGAGAACCGACAAGACCAACTCCTTGTCGAGCATCAGACCGCAGTCCATTACGGCAAGGTGTCCAAGAACCGAACCAACTGTGCTTATGACTGGAACGCCGCAGTAGCTCTCTACTCCGATAGCCTGGATCAACTGCACGTGCGGATAGAGTTCACGCAGTTTGCTTGGATGGTGTACGCAATTGCGCTTAAGAACGGTCTCGCAGGGGCCACGCGCCGGGACATCGAACGGCGGGAGTGGCTGGCCCTTGCCCCAGCCGGCGCGCGAACGAAAGATCTGGCCGTCATCACCGAGCTCGGAGATATAGGCATAATCCACGCCCAGAGCAGTCGCCAGGCTCTTTACCAGCGAGCGAAAAAAGTTCGCTCCCACCTCGCTCGCCGTCCCTTCCGCAATCGCGCGGAGTGTCGCCTCACGTTCTTTGAGAGCCGTCTCAATCACTTGACGGTAGATCTCAACGCCGGCGCGTTCACCGAACAGTTTGAACACCTCGATTTCATCGGATGTCAGCGTCATCGGCTTCACATCCATCGCAACCAGGTGGCCAAGGACCTGACCCTTCGGATTTTTCAATGGAACAGCGAGATAGCTGGTCACGTCCAATGTCACCAGATCCTGGTCGCGCGGGAAAAGCTTTTGGACGTCTTGCGCATAGTGACAGGTTTCTCCCTGGATCACCTTGGTGCAGGGCGTGCCATCGAGGCTGTACTCCATTTGATCGAGATACCCGTCTCCCTTCCAGAAGGCAAGCGTGCGGATGCGCGATTCTGGGAGCAGATAACCGACGAAGGCATAGCGAAGGCCCAGGGCCGCAGCCACGTGTTTGACGAGTTCGCGGAGAAAGTCTCCACCGGTCGAGGCGACCGTGCCTTCGACGAGCGAACGGAGAAACTCGTCCGCCTTGTATCGCGCACCAAGCACCGGGTCCTGTCGGAACGTACCTTCTTCCAGGCTCTTACGAGTCCGGCGTAATTCCAACTCGGTCAGAACCTCATGGGCCAGCACCCGCAGTGCGTCGCCCTGCTCTTTGGTGAGTTGGCGAGGGACACGGTCAAGCACGCAGAGCATGCCGAGTGCATGGCCCTCCGCGGTTATCAGAGGCATGCCGGCATAAAAGCGAACCTGGGCATCTCCGATGACCATCTGATTCGAAGCGAATCGTTCATCCTGCATCGCATCCGGCACAATGAAAAGATCGGTGTGCAGGGTCCCATGCTGGCAAAATCCAAGCACACCGGGCGCATCGCCATCGGTAAACCCGACTTTCGATTTATAGAAGGTCTGTTCACGGACGACGAAGGTGATGGCCGCGTAGGGAGTCCCGCAGATCTGTGCGGCTAATTTGGCTAGTCGATCGAAGGCCGGGTCTGGCAGGGTATCGAGGGTCTCGTATGCGTGGAGCGCGTCCAACCGTTTCGGATCGTCCAGCGTGGTCGCGTCTTGTGCCATGCCGACCTTTCCCGTCAATACCGGCCTAGGACTTCTTTCGTACTGAGGATTGGCAGGTTCGCGGGGAGGATTCTAGCACTCTCTCAAATTGCGCTGCAACCAACAATCAGACAGGGACACTGTACGGCGACGAACATACGTCGGTAGGCTGTGCCGCTAAGGCCTGCTCCCCTCGAAGGACAACAGAGCTGATTTGACTCTCATCGCCAACCGCTTGAACAGTTCCGCCGTCTCACGGGAAATCCTCACCCTTGAGAACAAGATGATCGTGAAGAACTCCTTGGATGGAAACACTCCGCCGAACCCCAAGACCGACTCGATTCCGAAGGGCATGACAAACTCCTCTTGGGCCGGCACAAAACGGCTGCCCTTGGCCTCTTCCACATGAAAGACATTGAGCGCTTGCTCAACTCGATCAGCAAGCGAATCTGAATCGGACTGGGACTTTGACTCAAGTCCTACGCCGAGCTGCTGTAACAATTGCGACACCATAGGGAACTGGGACAGGACCTGTTTGTCGGTGATGGGAATAGATCGGTAGCGCCGGGAACGATTGCGATCATTCCACTCAGGCTTCTCACCAGCCGTCCCGAACAACGTCAGGCATTTCATGTCTAAAGAACCGGGTCCACAAGCTAAAGCCCGCCTGGCACAGTCCTGGGACTGAGGGTCGAGATCCCGATAGGGGCGAGTGAGAAAGCAGCGGACCAGGACACAATCCTGCCGACCAGTCTGATCATTCCCAAGCTGCCGATAGAGATAGGAGGCGATCCGTTGGGCGACGTCCTGTGTGGATGAGGCCTCTACTCCGAGCTTGCGGAGTTCCGAGGCGCATTCGGTCATGTTCGAGATCGAAAAGGAAGCGAGGCTGTACATCGTCACGCCTCTCGGCAGATGAGCAAGAAAAACGGAGGTTAGTCTAGTGAGCAGGCAAGAATCCTGTCAAGGCATCGAACACGCGTTTCGCTATTATTCTTCCTGGCTCCCCGACTGTGCAACAGCTGGATAGGGCGAGTGCGGCGAGAGATCTTCTCCCTCGAAAGAACGTTATAAATTTCTGATCACTGCGCCGCAGCCAACACAACGAACCTGAAGCGGAATCTCCGCTCGGGTAGTGGCCATTGTCGCAGGTGCTGCCGGCGGACCGAGGAAAAGGCGTGCGAATGCTCTCGTCCGGTACTTCGTCAAAATTTTAGGCATCGCCAGGAAGAACAGGACCATCCCAGCCCCCGCTGCAATCAGCGGCCACTGAGTGCTGACGATGCTGCTGCCGAGGTAGGTAAAGGCAAACGTCGGCGGGGCCATGCCAACGAGCGTCGCGAGGGCAAAGGTCTTGAGCGACACATTCGTGAAACCCGCGCCGAAACTCACCACCTCGAACGAAAAGATCGGGATCAAGCGTGCCAAGAATATGGCACCCATCAGCTGGTGGTCGGTGCACATCTGGCAAAACATTGCATCGGTCTTGAGCAGGCGCGACAACGCTTCACGTCCCAAGGCTCGCGCCATGAGAAAGCAGATAATCGAGCCGATCTCGGCGCCGATCACAGCGTAGAGCGCCCCGTAAAACGGACCGAAGGCGGCGCCGGCAGCCAGATCCAGCGGCAGGCTCGGAATCGGTGGGATCATCACCGCGAACGTCATGCTCCCAATCAGAAGGAGCGGAGCCCACGGGCCTGCGTCGTTCAGTCGTTGGGTCAGGGAAGCCAGCGACAAATAGCGTTCGTAGTCGAATGACGATACCGCCCACCAGCCGACTGCAACAGACAAGGCTAGGAGAGCCAGTTTAATCCAGGTTGTCATCGTGCGGGGCATTCCTATCGCGGTCAGCGTGGCAGTAGTCATGGCGATACGATTTGTATGGCGTGTCCATCTGGATCACGCACCTGAAATCCCTTGGTGAAGCCTAACGATTTGTCCGGAAACGTGACGACCGTGGGCGACACGAACCGCGCCGTCCCCCGTAGAGTAGAAGCGGCGGCCTCCACATCGGAAACAACCACTGTTGTCTGCCAGTGCCAGAGATCGGTCGGATGAGAATCGACTGGGAACGGCCTGCCCGCAGTCGGCAGTTCATATTCCAAGAACTCTATGCCTGGCGTGCTCATCTTCGGAGCCAAACCGGTCACACGAGCCCTCGCGCCAGGCAGACTGTCGAGATGTTCTTGCTCTGCCCCCATATTCAGCGTGCCGCCTGCCACGGTCAGCCCGAGTAGATCGCGGTAGAACTTGGTACTGTTTTCCGTACTGCGCACCGTTATGGCCGTGTGGTCGATGCCTACAAATACATCGGATCCGGACCTTTTCCAAATGGGGTTGCCCTTCCCTTCTGGAAACCAGAGCAGCTCCAGATTGTGCCCGTCCGGGTCGCGGAATTTGATGGCCTTGATGCCGGCGGCAGCCTGGTTGGAGATCGGAATTGTTTGCGGGCGTGGTGAAATCTGTCGGACGTGATGTTTCCGCAGTTGCGCCCAGGCTGCTTCCATATCACGCACAACGATGGCAATGTGTTGGAACCACAGATCGTTGCTGTAGGACGGCACGGGAATCGGACGCACATCCGGCGGCGCCAGAAACTCGATCAGCTCAAGCTGTTGCTCGCCGAGCTGCATCCTGACCACCCGCGCCCGCACGCCGAAGACACCCCAGAGCTGGTCGTACTCTGGTCCATCCACCTCCACGTCACTGACTGGTTTGAAGGCCAATACATCTGAATAGAATGCAACCGATCGGTCCATATCGGAAACTGTCATTCCGATGGACTTGACCCCCAGGACCAAACCACTGGTCTCGGCAAAAAGGGGGCCGGAAGTGACCCAACAAACAAGCGTAACCGTCACCCAGAGGCAAACGAATCCTTTCCTCGCAGCCATTTACTTACCTCTCCGGCGGAGCTCCGGCACCGACCAACACAGGACTGGCTTGCCGCTTCGGCTCTTCTCCGACCAGCGACAGGATTGGAGGGCGTACATTGGTGAACTGTACAAGATCCTTCGAGAAGAGCAGGTCGAGTGTCCAGTCAAAGGCCACACGGATCTTCTTTTCAAATCGAGGCAATTTCGTCAGGTAAATCGTCCGCCACAACCACCAGGCAATGAAGCCTGAAAAGTTTACGCCTAGAATGTTGGCCACGCCGCTCCGTTTCCCAATGGGTGCCAGTAGCCCGATTGTCGAGAACAAAAACGGCCTCTTCTGCTCGCCTCGAATAGTTGCCAGAATATTCTGAGCCGCTACCTTCCCTTCTCGAAGCGCATGTTGCGCCGTCGGGGGATGAGATTCCCCTGTTTTCCGATCCGGCACGACTGCGCAGTCGCCGAGAGACCAGACGCCAGGCCACTCGGGAACTTCCAGGTACTCGTTGACGAGAACCCGGCCCCGCTCTTTCGGGCAGGGTAGTGTGTCCAAGAGGGAGTTCGGGCGGGTCCCCGCGGTCCAAACCAGCGTATTGGTTGTCACTGTGGTGCCGTCGCTGAAAGTGACATCGCGGTCCGTTACGGCTGTGACCTTACAGTTCGAATGAATTTCGACATTCCGCTCCACGAGTTTTCGCTGTGCATAGGCGCCAAGCTTCGGCCCTAGTTCCGGCAGGATGGTCTTCCCCGGATGGACAAGGATAACTCGAAGCATGTCCTTCCGAAGATGTGGATAGAACCGCACCGCCTCCCGGAGAAAGTCATTGATCCCGGCAATAGTCTCCACACCGGCGAACCCTCCACCGGCAACGACGAAATTGAGTAACGGGGCACGTGTGCTTGGGGAACATTCAAAGTCTGCCTCTTCCAAATTCGCAATCAAGCGGTTGCGTAAGAAAATCGCATCATCCAGCGATTTCATCGTGATTGCACGCTCTGCCAATCCGGGCAAATTGAAGAAATTCGTGGTCGAACCGAGGGCCAGCACCAAGTGGTCATATGGCAGTGAGTGACAATGTTCCTCATGACCGTGCGACAGGCCGACTCGCTTGTTCACGAGGTCGATGGATTCAACTTCTCCGTGAAAGAAGGTCACGCGACGCAACAGCTTGCGGATCGGGCTGACAATGTTGGTAATATCGAGGTCGCTCGCCGCCACTTCGTGCAGCATCGGAGTGAAGAGAAAAAAATTGTCTCGGTTGACGAGGGTGACATCCAATTTGGCTCCCCGCGCTAGCGCCCGTTCGAATTCCAGGGCGACATACATGCCGCCGAACCCACCGCCCAAAATTAGCACTCGTGGCTTCCCATTAGACATTGCAAGCCTTTCCGATTAGCTCTCAAGCCGTTGTAAGAGATGGTCGCCCACTCGCAGGGCATTAGCGATGATCGTCAGCGAGGGATTCACCGCTGAGCTCGATACAAAGAAGCTTGCATCGACGACATAGAGATTATCCAGATCATGCGCTTTACAGTTCACGTCGAGCACGGACGTCTTCGGGTCATGCCCGAACCGCACTGTCCCGCACTGGTGCGCGGTCCCAGCAATCGGGATTTTCTTGCCGAGATAGAGATGCGTCGGCAGCAAATGATCTTCGCAGCCGATGTGGTTGAGCATGCTCTTGAGTTTGGCAGCGAGGCGCTGGTGCGCTTCCAGGTTATTTTCCGTGTAGGCCAGGGTGATCGTACTGTCTTTCCCGACGAGCACGCGATTATTGGGATCAGGCAGATCTTCCGAGGTCATCCAGAAATCAAGCGAATGTTTGGCCATCGCATCGAGGGCCTTATCGGGGGCAAAGGCCGGCGCACCGGCCCGCAGCGTGTCCAAGTCCGACTTACCGATCATCGAGATGTGGCCCATCGGATAGTCCCAGTCGTCCGATGGAAAATAGAAATCGTTCAAGCCGATGGTCTTTTGAAAGACGGTGGGGTTCGGCCGTTTGGATATCGCCAGCATCGCCGAATTGTTGTGGCACATGTAATTCCGCCCGACCATGTCGGATGAATTGGCCAGGCCGTTTGGGTGTCGGTCATTCGCAGAGCGGAGTAACAACGCCGCTGAGTTGATCGCGCCGGCTGAGACGACCACGATGCCGGCTTTGTAGGTTTCTTGTTGTCCGTATCGCTCGACATGAACCGCGGTGATCTCTCGTCCTGCTCCACTCGTCTCTAGCCTGGTGACCAATGCGTCAGTCACCATCGTCACATTGGGATACTGTAGCGCTGGATCGACACAGACCACTTGTGAGTCGGCCTTGGCGTTGACCAGACAAGGAAACCCGTCACAGGTACTGCAGCGGATACAGGAACTCTTTTCTTTGTGTTGCTCGTTCAGCATCACGCCGACCGGGAGATGAAAGGGCCTGTAGCCGCACCTCTGCCAGTCGTTATGCAGCTCTTGAATGCGCGGTTCGTGGGTCAAGGCAGGATATTTATAGAGCGCACTGGCCTTCGGTTCCGTCGGATCTTCGCCGCGGGTGCCATGCACGTGATACAGGTGTTCGGCCTGAGTGTAATAGGGTTCGAGATCGTCGTAACCGATGGGCCATTCCGGGGAGAAGCCGCCGTGGTGTTTCACTTCGCCGAAATCTTGCTGGCGCATACGTAACAGCGCCGCGCCGTAGACTTTTGAGTTGCCGCCGACGTTGTAGTGGATGCCGGGGTGGAACGTGCTCCCGTCTTTGTCCTTCCAAGTTTCTTTAGCCTTGTATTTGTTATCGATGAAGACAGTCTTGGAACTCCAGTTGTCCTTCTCGCGTGGTAAATAGCCGCCACGCTCTAAGAGGAGAATCTTCTTCCCCGACGGCGCCAGCTTATACGCCAACGTTCCCCCGCCTGGACCAGTGCCGATAATGATCACGTCGTAGTGGGTCAACGTAGACATGGGAGATAGTCGATAGGAAAGCCACGATCTTACAGAAGGAAGGGGAGGTGAAAGGTGCCCTTTCAAGAGAAGGGAACGGCTCGCCTCACGCCATTGAGACATTTTTCCAACAGTGAAGGATTCTGCCTATGTAGGGGCCTGCCAACGCAATTTACACTCTCAGAGTACGGCACATGAGAGTCTTTAGGTCTTTCTCTCTTGAAAACATAGACAAAATCCAACTGGCATTCCGCTTGCTCACCGATCCTCATCATCGGCTATACCAACCGTTCAACCGAGGCACGGAAACTCACCTATGAGAGAAACTCTGAACACACATAGGAGAGAGCCAGGCAGGCGCTATTAACAAGCATTGTTCTTCTGCTGCAGTGATGATCGAAGGACGATTTGAATCTAGATGAGAAGATCTCTCGTAGGGTGTGCTAGGGTGCAGTGTTCATTAAACTGTTTTAAACAAGGAGGTCGTGATGCATATGATCGGACGTATCGGGTTCATGGGATTAGGGATCGCGTTAGTGAGTGCGCTCAGCGGAGCGCCAGTCTTCGCAGCGGATAAACCAATAGAGGACGGGTCGAAAATTATGATTACGTCCCCGAAGGCTGGGGACAAGGTCAGCGACAGCTTTGAGCTGAAGTATGAATTGACCAAGGGCTCTCAAGCTGCGCATGCCCATGTGTTCGTGGACAATGAGTATCAGAAGGGTTTTCAAGGAACCTTTAAGGGCCTGAGCAAGGGGACGCACCAGATCACCGTGACCGGCGCCACGAAGGACCACGCCCTCGTCGCCGCCAGTCAGACCATCACCGTCGAAGTGCAGTAACACTGCAACCTGCCTGCGTTAATGCCACCAGGGCCTCTTTTACCGGAGGCCCTGGTGCGCCACACTCTCACAAACATTTTCCCATCCTCGCAATAGCGGCCCTATTCCCACGAGAAGACGCGGTCCCGCGACAGCGCCAGTAGAGGAGCTGGGAAGCTTCAGGCTCTTCTCTTCTTGCCCAACACAGGGGCCTGAAAAGGGTGAGGGGAAGGGTTGACAGCATCGCGATCTCAAAGTAGCCTGTTTCTAGTACCTGGCGGTTTAAACGAGGAGGCTCTGTATCATGAGGCGTATCGGGCTCATCGGATTGGGAATCGCGTTACTAGTGAACCCTCTCAGCGGCGCGTCAGTCTTCGCAGCGGATAAACCGACCGAAGATGGGTCGAAGGTTATGATCACGTCTCCCAAGGATGGGGATAAAGTCAGCGACAACTTTGAGCTGAAGTATGAATTGGTCGCGGGCTCCCAAGCTGGGCATGTGCATGTGTACGTGGACAATGAATATCAAAGGGGTTTTCAAGGGACGGTCAAAGGCCTGAGCAAGGGGGAGCATCAGATTACCGTGAAAGCTTCCAACAAGGACCACACAACTGGCACGGTCGCCCATACCATCACCGTCGATGTGCAATAGCGCTCTGAGTCTGTCTGACAACAACAAGATGGAATCTTTTCTGATTACTTGACTTGAAGACCCGTCCAACAACCCTACTTCGCACGGTAAGCCTGAAACACAGCCCACCCGTTACGCCCACCCCCTCACGCCTTACCCCTTACGTCCCCAAGGTACTGTACAAAAATGAAAAACAGATACAGCAGAGTGTACAGAGTTGTACGTATACGTAGTCACCACATTGCTAAGCCATTGAAAACACTATGAGGTGATGCTGGATCGCAAATTGCTATTCCCTCGTGCGAGTTCACACACATAACGAGGGAGGATGCAGTTATGGATTGCCCGAAGTGCAAAGGATTGATGATGTTGGAACGATTCTCAGACTTTTTCCTGGTCTTCTATGCATGGAAATGTGTGAATTGCGGAGCAGTCATCGATAAAACGATTGCCAATAACCGTAGAAACAGCCTCGCCGCTAAAGCTACGAAGGAAGCTGCAGAAGCTACCGTATAACGCACAAGCAGGCAGACATCAGAGTTCCGGTATCGCGCATGTGAATTTCGACTATGAGCGGACCGGAGCTCTTGAATGCGTTCGGGGCAAGCAACTGCCTGATGTATGGCCTCCTAGTCATACGCAACAAACCTTCATAGGTTCTTGCGGTCTTTTATCCCCTGCTGACGTCTTTCCTTCCAAGTCTTCGTCTTCCCTATTTACCAATCTGACCATATAAGGGCAGCCCCGTAAGAGCGACGCCTCATTCTGCCAGGATACTGAAAAAGTCCGCCCGCTTCGGTCTCGCATCGCTCAGAGACGCAACGAGAGTTATTCGGAATTCGGAAGCACTAGAGGTATCCGTTCGTCAACATCCATTCGAGGAGTGAACGGCCCCACGAAGTGCGGTACGTACCTCCTCGCCTCTTCGCTCTCTGCGGCCTTGCTTGGAACAAGGCGCGTCTCGGCGCGCCAAGGTTGGACGGGTGAAAAGTCTGGCCTTTTTGAGCATCCTGAGACGATTGCGACGTTCGTGCCCAACGAAATATTCATTCGCATTGTGTGCATTAACCGAGTCTTTCAGCAGCCTGCTAGAGAGCGCTCTATCCTATGGTGTCGCAACCGGTCCAGTTGTATGATGAAGCATCGATGCTCGGATAGCGCAATGCGACGCCCGCACTGCTCAAGTGAAAATTTACGCCAGCCATCAGGAATACAGCCTCGAATGATCGGGGAGGCCAATGACACACGACGCTGAAACTTCAGATGGATTTCTTTCCCGCCGTGAAATATTGCAATATCTGAGCGCTACTGGTGCTGCCTGGCTGATGGCCGGGAACCTGTACCCCAGGCTGGCCGATGCAGGCATACTAATTCCTTCTTGTGTCGTCCGACCGGAGCAAATGGAAGGGCCTTACTTTGTCGACGAGCGTTTAAATCGTTCCGACATTCGTACAGATCCGACCGATGGGCAAGTCAAACCCGGTACACCCTTGACTCTGACGCTACGAGTCTCGCAGCTCAGTACCGGAGGCTGTCAGCCGCTGCCGGGCGCCCAGGTCGACATCTGGCACTGCGATGCGCTGGGAGTCTATTCGGACGTGCAGGATCCAGGGTTCAACACCATAGGCCGGAAATTTCTGCGGGGATACCAGATGACCGATGCGCGCGGCGAGGCTCGGTTCATCACTCTGTACCCCGGATGGTATCCGGGCCGGACGGTGCATATTCATTTCAAGATTCGCACCGCGCCTGCGGGAAAACGGAGCTTCGAATTTGTCTCACAGCTGTACTTTAACGATGAGCTGACAGATCGGGTTCACGCTGCTCCCCCCTATGCCGCGAATGGACCTCGCACCACACGAAACCCCCATGATTGGATCTTCCGCCAAGGTGGCGACCGCCTTATGCTGGCTCCGACGGCGCTAGCCGGCGGCTACGAAGCAGCGTTTCCGATCAGCCTGCAACTTCCTTAAACTCATACAGCGCGCAACATTCCAGGTTGCGAACTCCTGGTAATCTGCTCACATTCCTGGCTAAGGCCCAAGTGGGCCGACTCAACACCGTTAAGAAGGAAACTTCAATATCGGGGATAGACGGAGTGACAGTAAGATTGGGCGGCCCTGAATAATTGAGTCGTTTTTCTTGCAACCTCGTCATAAGTACGTATACTGAACCTCGCAGACTGTAACTCCTTCCGGCTATGAATGAGAGGCAACATGCCCAAGATCGACGAACTTTTTAAAATGATGGCGGAGCAGGGCGCGTCCGACCTGCACTTGATTACAGGTCAACCGCCGGTCCTGCGGATCGATGGAGAGTTGGTACGGATTCCCGGTCAGGTTCCTCTCACTCAAGACGGCCTCCACGAGTTGCTGTACGAAATTATACCGGGGTCGAAGAAAGATCAGTTCGAGGCTTCAGGCGACGTCGATTTCGGCTATGAAATTCAAGGGCTCGCGAGATTTCGCTCAAACTTCTTCAATCACAAGTACGGCATCGGAGCGGTGTTCCGGAAGATTCCCAGCAAGGTGCTGACAGCAGAAGAATTAGGACTCCCGCCGATCTTAACAAAGGCGGCCATGTTGAAAAAGGGGCTGGTCCTGGTCACGGGTCCGACCGGAAGCGGCAAGTCTACGACCTTGGCGGCGATGGTCGACTATGCTAATAAAAATCGAAAGGATCATATTCTGACGGTCGAAGATCCGATCGAGTTCGTGCACCAAAGTCAAGGCTGCATCGTGAATCATCGAGAGGTCGGACTGCATACGATGACGTTTGCGTCGGCCTTGCGCGGCGCATTGCGTGAAGACCCCGACATCATCCTCGTCGGAGAAATGCGGGACCTCGAAACGATTTCTCTGGCGGTCGAAGCCGCGGCCACAGGGCACTTGGTCTTCGGCACGCTGCACACAGAAAACGCCGCCAAGACGGTCGACCGGATCATCGAGGTGTTCCCCCATGGTGAACAGCCTCAGATCCGGAGTACTCTATCGACAGCGCTGAAAGTCATCGTCGCTCAGAACCTGTTTAAGCGGATCGATCGGAAAGGGCGCTGCGCCGCGCTCGAGATTTTGGTCTGTACCTCCGCCGTCAGCAATCTCATTCGGGATGCCAAGACCGTCCAAATTGCCTCGCTCATGCAGACGGGAAAAGCCGTCGGGATGCAGACCTTGGACGATGCCATTCAGGAACTTCTGAGTTGGAAGTGGATCTCGCCCGAAGAAGCCTACGAGAAGTCGATCGATAAGAATCGCTTCGCCAAGCTGCTTAAAACGCCTCCTGACACGCTTCAATGATCTGACTGTAGATCGTCCTCCTTTGTTCTTAAAATTGATCCGCTGAAGATGTCCCCCTCATCTTCCTCGCTGATTGCACAGCGGTTATTCGTGCTTGGCACGGAAGGCTGCTGCAAGACGAGCTTTGGTTGCAGAAGATGGCGACGCCATCTCGTCTCGATGATGATCCTGATTGGATGAGTGACGCAGGACGTGGCGCATCGTACGCAACTGATCCCGGTACCGAGCGCAGGCTTCGCAAATCCAATAGTGGAGGTCAAGCCTGAGCCTCATCGACCAGGGCAGCGGTCGATCCATAGACTCCGATGCCCAGTGGGTAACGTCTTTGCAAGGTGGCGTAATCCGAGCTAGCAATGTGGTGATCATAAAGTGCTGAGCCGTGCGGTTCTTACCGCTCCTATCGATAGGACATCAAGGATGAAGTGTGGCGTCGTCCCTTCTCCCTCGCCGAAGGCTCTTGCCTCCCTTCCCCTGAGTCGATTGAGGAGCCGTTTCCTTACGCTGCCGTACAACCACTCGACTTACTGTGGCTTTATGCATATCGGCTTGCACGCCAAGATCTTCAATCAAGGCCCGCAGGGGTTCAGCCACGGACCAAGCTTGAGCGTAACAGCCACGTGGCTGATGGGGCGCTTCACCGTCGAAAATCTCTGAGACTTGGCCAAGGCAGGCCTCTTTCAAATGAGCCCCGATGCCATCCAGAAACGCGCGAGCCTGCTTGAGCGCGGCTGGTTTCTTTCCATGAACTTTAATCCAAGCTGTCACAAACGGGCCCAGCAAGAAGGGCCAAACAGTCCCTTGATGGTAGGCACCGTCTCGTTCCAACACACCACCTTCATACCTGCCACGATAACGACTGTCGGTGGGCGATAACGTGCGGAGGCCGACCGGCGTCAGGAGTTGATCCTCGACAAGGCGAAGAATTCGCTGCGCCCGACCGCGAGGAACCAGTCCATCGACCAGCGAGATAGCGTAGAGTTGATTGGGCCGAAGCGACGCATCGTTTCCTTCCGGCCCATCGATCACATCATAGAGATAGCCGCCGGCTTCATGCCAAAACCTTGTTCGAAACGATGCAATCGCTCGCTCTCGGTCGTCCCGACATCGAGCCGCATAGGCTGCGTCACCAAACTGTCCGGCCAGCTGTTCGCCGATCTCCAACGCCCGAACCCAAAGCGCCTGGATCTCCACCGGCTTTCCATGGCGTGGCGTGACGACCCATTCGCCGACCTTCGCATCCATCCAGGTCAACTGAGCGCCAGACGCCCCGCCTGTAATCAAACCATCCTCCTCCATTCTAATTCCGTACCTTGTGCCTTGACGGTAACCATCGAGAATCTGTTGCACAGCAGGCCAAGCGGTGGCTCGCACGCGAACCTCATCTTGTGACGTTGCGAGGTAACGGCCGATCGAATGGATAAACCAGAGCGACGCGTCGATCGTGTTGTATTCCGGCTGCTCTCCTATGTCCGGGAACCGGTTCGGCACCATGCCTTCTGATATATGTGCGGCAAAAGCAGCGATGACTTGCCAAGCTACGTCCATTCGCCCTGTAACTAGACAGAGACCTGGCAGCGAGATGAAGGTGTCGCGGCCCCAATCGGTAAACCAGGGATAGCCGGCGATGATCGTTTGCCCCGTCCCTCGCTCGGCGAGGAACCGTTCCGCAGCGCACCAGAGGTCGCCAGCCAAAGAATCATCGGTTGGGGCTGCTTCTCGTGCTGTGTCTCGGCGGGATTTTTCGTGCTTCACAAGGTCTAATACATCGAGCCGGTAGAGGGTCTCACTTGTGAAGGCCAAGGTCCTTATGGATCCAGCATCAAGATTGAACGTGAACTCCCCAGGGGACCACCAGTCTTCTTCAGCATCGAGTCCACGTTGCCGTTCGACAGGAAACTGTACGCGCCGATACCAATTCGGTTCATGGCGATACGCTCCGGAGTGGAAAGCCCGCACTGGGGGCAGATCGAAGTAGGGGTGCCACTGGACCATCTCGATCCCATCCAAGGCCTTTGTCGAGAGGCTTCCATTCTCGTGATGCGTCCCATGATAGTCGCGCCCTGTGAGCTTCGGTCTCACCCTCAGCACGGCTCGCGATGGACTCTTGCCGACCAACTTCCATCGCACCACCACAATATCGCGTCCGTGAATCAGTACTATCTCTCGCTGGACCGTTATGCCATTGCAGTCGAAGGTCCAGGTGGGCCAGGGGTCTGTTGAAAATTGGATACCGTGTTCATACCCAGTTGGATGAACAGCGCCCGGATACAGAGTCGTTGAGAGAGAAATCGCCTGGCCGTCGATGTCGAGCCATTCTTCGAGCTGATTGACTAGAACAACCCGTTCGCTGGGCGGCTTCCTGGCGGTTAGGAGGAGTGCGTGGTAACGACGGGTATTTGCCCCTGCAACTGTGCCGGACGAGAATCCGCCACGACCGTTGGTCTCCAGCCATTCAAGGCTCAAGGCTCGATCAAGGTTCCGGCTATCTTGGGTGTTAACCTTCATCCTGAGGCTCCTAGCTGTTAGCTTTCAGCTTCAGAAAGAATAATTCCACTCCCTCTCTGACTGATCGCTGATAGCTGACGGCTTCATTACTCCCCAGATTGCTGAATCAGCTTCGCCACCAAACCGGTCCAACCAGTCTGATGACTTGCACCGATGCCGGCTCCGTTGTCTCCGTGGAAATATTCGTAGAACAAGATGTTATTGCGCCAATGAGGATCGTTCTGAATTCGATTCGTCCCGCCGAACACCGGACGCTTCCCCTCGGCATCCTGGAGAAAGATGTGCGTCAAACGTCGTGAGATGTCAGCTGCTACCTGCCAGAGCGTCGATTGATGGCCGGATCCAGTCGGGTACTCAACCTTATACTGATCGCCGAGAAAGTAGTGAAACTTTTGCAGCGACTCGATCAGGAGGTAGTTGACTGGGAACCAAACCGGTCCGCGCCAATTCGAATTGCCTCCAAACAACCCTGTACGGGATTCCGCCGGTTCGTAGTCCACGCGATGCTCATGGCCCATGACCGAGACCACATAGGGATGATCTTTGTGATAGCGCGAGAGAGCGCGGATGCCGAAGGGAGACAGGAACTCCTCTTCGTCGAGCATATAGCGCAACACGGATTTCAGCCGGTCTCGGCTCACGAGGGAGAGAAAACGCCGTACACCTCCGTCGGAGGATTGCGTTTCCAGATGTTGCGCAAAGTCCGGCCTGTTCTCGATGAACCACTGCATCCGGTGCTTGAAGCGCGGGAGGCTGTCGATGAGTTCCGAGTCGAGTGTCTCCACCGCAAACAGAGGGATCAGGCCGACCATCGAACGGACCTTCATATGTGTGGTGGCTCCGTTCGGCAGGTGCAGCACGTCGTAGAAGAAGCCGTCCTCGCGATCCCACAATTCGATCTTTTCGCCGCCGATGTTGTTCATGGCGCGGCAGATATAGACGAAGTGTTCGAAGAATTTACTGGCCACATCTTCATAGGCCCGATTGTCTCGGGCGAGCTCCAGCGCGATCGTCAGCATGTTGAGGCAGTACATCCCCATCCAGCTGGTGGCATCCGACTGTTCAATGTGGCCGCCGGTCGGCAAGGGCGCACTCCGGTCGAACACCCCGATATTGTCGAGACCGAGGAAGCCGCCCTGGAAGATGTTTTTCCCCTCGGCATCCTTTCGATTGATCCACCAGGTAAAATTCAAGAGAAGTTTATGGAACACGCGCTCAAGGAATCGACGATCGCCGACGCCTTTTCGTTTCTTTTCAATCTTATAGATACGCCAGGCAGCCCAGGCATGGACCGGCGGATTGACGTCGCCCAAGGCCCACTCATAGGCCGGAATCTGTCCGTTCGGATGCATGTACCACTCGCGCAGCATGAGCACGAGTTGTTCCTTGGCAAAGTTTGAATCGACGAGGGCGAGGGGAACACAATGAAACGCGAGATCCCAGGCTGCGTACCAGGGATATTCCCATTTGTCCGGCATCGAAATGACATCGGCGTTGTACAGATGGGTCCAATCGGCATTCCGGCCATGTAACCGTTCACGCGGTGGTTCCGGCATACCCGGATCGCCTTTGAGCCAGCGATTCACCTCATAGTGATAGAACTGTTTGCTCCAAAGCATTCCGGCAAAGGCCTGCCGTTGGACGCGGCGGGCATCTTCGGATATCCCGCTCGGAGCCAGACCGTCATAAAACTCATCGGCCTCCTGGATTCGTCGGGTAAAGACATCATCGAACTCCTGCTGGGAAAATTCCTGAATCATTTCCTCATTGGTGAATCGCAACTTGATCGTCTTCGTCTCTCCTGGCGCAAGCGTCAAGACATACTTGGCCGCCGCTTTGGTGCCCAGGTGATCCGGATTGACCGCATCCTTCTCTCCCTGCACGACATAATCGTGAAAACTGTCCTTCACATACCTGGCGCCCTCTTGATCACCATAAAGACGGCGGCTGTTGGTTTCGTTTTCGGTAAAGAGCAGGGTCGGCTGACCTTCGCAGAGGAGGCGGCGGAGGCCATAGTAATCGTGCTGCGTCTCGATGATGCTCAGCTGGTCCGTCGACTCCCCTTGCTTGAAACGAGGGCGCCGGATATCCGCCCCCCATGACCAGGTGTTGCGATACCAGATTGTCGGCAACAACGTGAGTTCGGCTTGGTCCGGGCCGCGATTCACAACCTGGATACGGATGCAGAGATCTTCGGGGGTCGCTTTGGCATACTCCACAAAAACATCGAAGTAGCGGTTCTCATCGAAAACACCGCTGTCGATCAATTCAAACTCGGGATCCTGACGCCCTCGACGACGATTCTCCTCGACCAGCTGAGTATAGGGAAACTCTGCCTGCGGATATTTGTACAGATACTTCATGTAGGAATGGGTCGGGGTTGAGTCGAGGTAATAGTAACATTCCTTCACATCTTCACCGTGATTGCCTTCGTTGCCGGTGAGCCCGAAGATTCGTTCTTTCAATATCGGGTCGCGGCCATTCCACAAGGCCAGGGCAAAGCAGATCAATTGGTGGCGGTCACAGATCCCGCCGAGCCCATCCTCGTTCCAGCGATAAGCGCGAGATCTCGCATGGTCATGGGAAAATGCTTCCCAGGCCGTGCCGTGGGGACTGTAGTCCTCGCGCACAGTTCCCCAAGCCCGTTCGCTCAGATAGGGCCCCCAACGATTCCAGTGACTTTGACGTTTGGCATCCTCGTCCAAACGCTGCTGTTCTGCCTGAATCGGGGGTTGAAATCCTGATGTGGTCTGACGATGAGAGGCCATATGACTCCTTCGGTAGAAACGGTATACAACTAGAGTCGGCCCGCTGTGGGAAGTCTTACAAGAAACTAGTACCGGGCAGCCCCTGTAGTCAAGTGGAGGCGATAGACCGATGAGCCACCCGTGATGAACAGGGTCTGCCCATCCTCGCCCCATGCGACATTGGAGGTTGGTTGTCCTGTCTCGACCGTGCCCAGGAGGGTGCCGTCAGGAGCGATGACGCTCAGCCCGCCTGGCCTTGCGCCGAAGACGTTGCCCTGCCGATCGACCTTGAACCCGTCTGGTCCGAAGAATGGATCCTTCCGCCAGCGGGTTGCATCGAAAAACTGGCGGCCGTTCGTGACTGTGCCGTCTTTGTTGACATCATAGGCCAGCCAGGCCGCCCGCTTCGGGTCGACGTCGGACACGTAGAGCGTCTTCTCATCCGGCGAGAAGGCAATGCCATTCGGCGCCTTGATGTCATGGATGAGCAGGGTTACTTTCCCATCTTGAGATAGGCGATATACTCCCTGGACATGGGCTTTTCTCGGATCGTCGAAGGCTTGAGGGAGCCCAAACGGCGGGTCGGTAAAATAGAGATCGCCGTTGGATTTGAAGACTAGATCGTTCGGACTATTGACCCTATGCCCATTGTAGTGATCGACAAGCGACACGATCATTCCGTTTGATTCCAGCCGTCCAATTTGTCTATCGCCATGGCGGCAGAGGACTAATCGTCCTTGATCGTCGAGTGTGAGCCCGTTGGAACCTGGCTCTTTACCCATAAAGGGCGCAAGACCACTATAGCCGCTGTTCTTGAGGAATAGGCTGACGCCTTCGCCTGGTTTCCATTTATACACACTATTGGCTGGGATATCGGAAAACAGCAGATAGCCGCCCTGTTTGTGCCACACTGGCCCTTCGACCCAGGTAAACCCATCGGCAATTTTTTCCAGCTTCGCATCTTTCGGCACAAGCTGATCGAAGCGCGGGTCGAGACTGGTGAGGGTAGCCGGTACAGTCTCAGCCCAAGCCGAACTGTATAGGACGATTTGAGCGAACACTACGAATGCTAGCGCTGATCTTAATGGAATCTCGGCAATTCGTTTCATCTCTCTTCACCCCTTTACCCTTTACCTCACTGCATCAATGGCCGCACCCCTGCTATGTTCATTTTGATGCGATAGATGCCTGTGAGGGCCGTGATGTAGAGCGTCTTGCCGTCGTCGTCGCCCCAAGCCATGTTGTGCGGATCTTCCGGCCCCTTGATAAGGCCGAGCTGCTTGCCTTCCGGTGAGATGATCCAGAGGCCGCCGGGCCCGGTCGAATAGACATTCCCCTTCTGGTCCACCTTGAGGCCGTCCAGAGCATCTGTTCCTGGCTCATTAGTCATATCGAAGAAAAGTCGGCCCTCCGACAATGTACAGTCATGATTCACGTCATAGCGCTGGATGACTTTCCGCTTGTCGTTCCAGTTGTTTACATAGAGCGTCTTCTCGTCCGGTGAGAGGGCGAGGCCGTTCGGCGCATCGAGATCGGTGATGACGAGCTTTACCTGATTGTCCCTCACACAGTAGACACCGCTGTAGGGCAGTTCTTTCCTCGGATCGTCGAAGACCTTGGGGAGGCCGAAGGGTGGGTCGGTAAAATAGAGCGCCCCGTCGGAGCGATAGACAAGATCGTTCGGGCTATTGAGACGCTTGCCCTCATAGCGATCAGCCAGCACAGTGATGTTGCCGCGGGGTTCAACCCGGATGACGCGGCGATTGCCATGCTGATTGATCGTGAGACGGCCCTTACTGTCGAGCGTGAGCCCGTTCGAGCCAGGCTGGTGGTACTCCCCAACGTTGAAACCACTATAGCCGCTCTTGGTGCGAAAGACGGATACCTGCCCTTCAGCTGACCAACGATAAATAATATTGGCGTTGGGATCGCTGAAGAGGAGATATCCCGATGTTGCAGCTGTGGCCGGGATCCAGACTGGTCCTTCGGTGAAGAGAAAACCACCAGCGAGTTTCTCAAGCTTGGTATCGGATGACACGATAGCATCCAGTGCCGGATCGACTCTGACGATCTCGGTCTTCACAAACTGCGCCGGGCCGATCTGGTTCGTCTTGTAGAAATCCAGCGTAGCCGAGCGCACCCAGATGAAGTTGCCTGGTGGATTGGACAATGGGCCGTTGATCCCAAACACGGCCAACTGGATCTTCTGACCTGGACTCGCATTCCTGGTTAGTACCACACGGTTCGGGGCATTGAATCCCTTAATCAGCTGTCCACCTGGCTGACCCAGCACCAGCGGCAACTTCCCATCGACCCAGACCTCGGCGTAATCGTCGATCGCAATCTCAAACACGACGGTCGAGCCGGCAGGATCGAACGACCCGATCCTGTCAGGAATCGTGATCGAAGTTCGATACCAATTAAAGCAGAGGCGCCCAGTGGATCGCCGCTCTTCCAATTGAGCCGGTGCGATCCGTTCCCATTGAGAGTCATCAAAATCCACGGCACCTGCGCGCACATCGATATCCTGGGTGCGATTAGGCGGACCGGACGGAGCGAGGTCTGCCCCGGGGCTATGATGGTCGACATCAACGACCTTCACGTTGCTGTAGCGCCACTGGCCTTTGACCAAACCCATTCCTTCGTCGGTCTTGAGATCGATAATCGCATCCGGCCTCACCCCCGGCGCATCGCCCGTGACTTGGGCGCGGCTATACAGGGGAATGGCGATCAAGACACTCGCTGCTACTGCTGCAAAAATACTGTTTCGAATTCCCATGGTAGTTCTCCGCGCTCGTCAGGCGTCAATCGTCATCCGTCAAGCGTTGAAGACCCATCAGAGCGCTTCCAGAGCTTCTTTCCCGATTGACGAATGACGATTGACGCCTGACGCCGCTACCGCACCTTCACCACGTAGTAATCAAACGGCGCCGTCACCTCCTTGAACCAATGGGGCATCCCGTTTGGAATAATTACCACGTCACCTGGCACGAGCGTTCTCGCCTCACCTCCGGCCACTATCGGCGCGCGGAGTTCGTGCGGGGCAACGATTTTGATGCCGACAGGGGTGCCGCCGGTGACCAGCTGTGCCGAGCCCTTGAGGACGTATACAATGTCCGTGTCGAGTTCGTGAACTTCGACGACGCCCGCCTTGTCGCGATGGCTGGCATGCACCATATAGTTCCTCGCTGCGTGCATCATGTTTTCATCTTCACCAACCAACACCGCGCCCTTTGCAAAGGAAGCCGCCACTTTCTGACTGTCGATGTAGGTGACAGGAAGCGGCTGATGCCCGTTGGCTATTCCAGCCATCTCCATGTAGTCGAGGGATTTTGCCCCGATAATGGCAAGCTCCTCATCCTGCTGCGCACTGGCTGCTCCACTGACACCAACCGCCCCCACAACCTTTCCTTCCCATTCGAGAGGAATGCCGCCCTGCAGCGGAGTAAAGTTCTGAAGATCGCTGCCCAACGTGACCATCGAAGTACGCCCGCCCTTAATCGCGTCTTCGAACAGTTTGGTCGGCTTCTTGAACAAAGCTGAGGTACGAGCTTTACCGATGGCAATATTCGCACTGGCGGCAAAGGTTTGGTCCAGACGCTCCAACGCCAATAGGTTGCCACCGTCATCGACAACGGCGATCGAGCCGCCCGGCGCGTTGACACGTTTCGCTTCAGTCACTGTTGCGGCAATGACTCTCTTGGCGCCCTCCAGTGTGAGGCCGCGCTTGTCGGATACCGATTCGGCGTAGCTGATGGAAGCCAGCATCGCGATGACCACGCCTGTGACAACTGCTGTGATGTGCTTCATGACGATTCTCCTTTTCTACTGGTAGAGTTATCAGCATTCAGCCATCAGCCGTCAGTTCCGATAGAATTGCCCAGGAACTGAAAGCTGATCGCTGAAAGCTGACAGCTACGGTTTCGCAAACGACGCTGCGACAGCAGCTCCGGCAATGGCAATGTCCTCATCCTGGCCCGGCGTCTCCCCGCTGACCCCGATGCCCCCGATGACTTTCTCGTTTACGATAATCGGCACACCACCCTGCAATGCCACGGCTCCGTGCAGGGCCAGGGCAGACACCCGTCCGTTCTTGACCTGATCTTCAAAAACTTTACTGGGCCGACGGTAGATCGCCGCCGTCCTCGCTTTGTCGATGCCGACGTTAACACTGGCCACCTGCGTGTCGTCTAACCGTTCCAGGAGCAACAGCACTCCTCCTTCATCCACCACGGCAATCACGACGCGCGCACCTTCAGCCTTCGCCCTGGCTTCCGCCACAGCAGCGATTTTCTTCGCCCCCTCCAATGTCAGCGCGGTCTTCTCGACCAGTTGCGCCTGCGCATTTGCCGCCACTGCCAGCACGAATGCCACTGCTATAAATAGATACATATGTTTCTCCTTCTGCTTAAGCGCACAGCTCTCAGCCGTCAGCTGTCAGCTGTCAGCCCCTGGCTTCCGAAAAAACTAAGAGCTGACTGCTGACCGCTGATTGCTTGACACTATCGGCTCATCGCCATGCTGTCCGACTGCGACCGTTCTCCGGACGCCGTCACGATGGGCTTGGAGAATGACGCCTCGCCCAAAAGCACTTCGGCAAATGCGCACCAGACCTGCACCTTCGCCACATCGTTGATGTAGGCAGGCACAGCGATAGTTCGATTCTGCTTATCGCCCTTGATCGTCAAACGATTCAGCAGATAGGTATTGCCTTTCGTGTCCACCACCTGCCAATGCGGCGCGGGCGTTTCCGGAATCTTGAAATCATCGGACCAGGTCAAGGTATCGGTATTGCCTGATCTCGCATGAGTCGCTGTGCCGCTGTTTGCCTTAACACCTTCGAACTTCGACGTCGTGTGGGCATCGGCAGCAAAACCGATCGAGGCCATGAACAGTCCGGTCGCCGCGACCATCGACAGAAATCCCATCTTGAATACACCCTTCGCACTCATAACACCCTCCTTGATGTGTGGTTGATAGATTGTGCTGATGTCACTCAGCGTTGCGGACTATTCCGCTCTGCACCTCTGTCGGACAAGGAGGCGAGTCCTTACAAGATGAACGTGAAGCGTGGTTTGAAGCGATGAACTCGGGCAAGGAGAGAGGTCACAAGCGATACGAACAGGCTTGACGATCGACTCTTGACAGGTGACGCTTAGTTCACGCCGTGGTAGCCGCAGAAGAAGATGCAACGTTGGTCATTGCTGTGGTGGAGTTTTGCGCAGTGGACACGGCGGGCGCCGGGGAAGCGTACATAACATTCCGCCGCCAATAACATCCCAAGGAGCGGCGCCGTCAAGTACACCCAAAGGTCCGTCCAGAGATTCGCGGGGAGCGCGGAGGCAAAGCTCCGTGCCGGATTCATGCTCATGCCGGAGAGCGGGGCCTCGAACGCAATGTAGATCGCCACAAGCGCGCCGGCAAAGACACCGGTCCAGACATTCAGTTTCGTATGATTGGATACGATCAGCACGACGAGCATGAGTCCAAACGAGATACAGGCTTCCGCAGCAAAGGCCACGCCGGCCCCTTCGAGTCCCGGTATTGTGACGACGTAATTGACGGTCGGATGCTCGATTGCCATTCCAATTGCCATCGCAGCTACAAGCAGCCCGATCACACCGCCGACGAATTGGGCGAGTACGTAGAACAACGCGTCCAGGCCCTGAATCTTTCCAAGTCGAAAAAACGTCATTGTGACGGCAGGATTGAGATGCGCCCCGGATCGTTTCCCCCACGGGGAATAGATAATTCCAATCGCCGTGAGTCCCATGGCAATTCCGATCAAGACTCGTCGGATGACAGGATCCGGCAGCAGGGAATACAGCGGCGAATGAGGGTATTCGAGCAATGCGGTCACAATGGCGGCGGAGATCATAAAGAGTCCGAGGCCGACCGCCTCCATTAAATACTCGGGCCAATGGTCTCGCACAATGTCAGACGGCGCCGGCATAAGCGTGGGTTCCACTCTTGATCCTTGCACGCGCCGGTACTGTACCTTGAGGCGCCGGCGGCGATGCAACCGCATAGCGAATCCGAGTTGGATCGGGCCCGCGGTAGCCGGCGCTCAACCAGATCTCTTCAGCCGTTTCATGGCAGGGTCTGCAGCGCCATCGCGTAATCGTCATGACCCCTTTCTCATCCTCGAATTCTTGGCTGCTGGTGCTCACCATCGCTCTGACACAGACTGGACAATGCATCGGACCCTCCTTCATGTTCATCTTCCAGGCTACTGGAAAAACCGCACAATGATCCATGAGACATGACTCGTTCATCGTGAATGGCTCCAGAGCGCGAAGCTCCATCTGTTCGATCGTTACCGACGGATGTATCGGCTTGAAGGCTCTTAACAGGCGCGTACACCATCGCACCGCACACGAGGCATCGTGACGCCCAACGCCAGGCTCCCAAGCTCAATCGGCCCTGCTCATCAACCCGGTCATAAAACCGATCGTTCATGGAGGTTCCGTTAGACCTGGAGCACGACATACGGACCTCCTTGTCCAACCGGCGCCGGCGCAGGGTTCGATGGCGCAGGAGGCGCGACGGCTTCCAGCTTCAACCGCCATTCCAGGAACTCCACTTGTTGACCGAGCCACCAGCATGCGGCACGGAAACGAACTTCGTGCAAGGCACGTCGACGATGTTTCATGGCCCAGTAGATTGTCGCCTTCATCGGTCACCTCACATATTTAGGCATTAGTCGCAGCACCAGCCGCTGTCTTACACTCTTGGCGTACGACACAATAATGAAGGGATAATTGCGTTAAGAGTTACCGGGATCGTGCAGGATCCGGTCGGAGTGCCACGACAGCAGAAGCAGAGCCTTGAAGAGCAGCCAACGCTTCTTTGGCCTGATCGACATAGTAGGCCCAGTCACGGCTCGAATATCGCGCGAGTACGCGCCGGTACAACGCCTGTGCTTCCACCAGTTGCTCAGCCTCCATCATCACCGCAGCAGCTCTGATGGTGCAGGCCACTCCAAGCGCTTGAGGATCTACCGCCGTACGGACCGGTTGACTCATCACATGCTGTCCCCATCTCTTCATCCACGACGGAGGCTCAACCTCCGCCAGCGTGACCTGTTCGACCTTCTCGATCAGAATGTTCAACTCCGCGGGGTCGGTGGTAACGAGGCACTGCTGATAATGCTCCCACAACGGCATAATTGAGGGCGGAGCCTCCACTGCTAGCCAGTCAAGCAGCGGAATACTTTGGCAGCCATTGAGAAGAATAAGAAGCAGACAAATTGTCCAACGCATGGACATCTGTCGGCAAAGGGTGACCGCCCTTACAGAGTTCGATAGAAAATGAATGATGGAGGGATATAGACGACAAAGAGCTCAAACCACGAACTCTTGTCAGCTGGTACTTGGCGAAATCTCTGAAGTGAGTTCTGGAGGCGAACTAAGAAGACCCTGAGAACTGGCGGAGCGGAGCCACTTGGGCTCCGCTAACCGCCAGAACGTAGGAATCATGGAACCAACACAACGCTGGGAAAAATTACTTCTTGGCAGTTTCTGCCATCTTCCCGTTCAACCAGACCGTTTGGCCTTCCTGTAACTGCATCTCTTTCCCGTCCTTGGTCACCATCTTGCCGTTCATCATGACCCGGGCACCGTTCATCATCGTCGTCTCGCGATCCATCCGACCAATTTCCTTCCCGTCCTGCAGGCGCCACATCTTGCCTTCCTTCATCGTGACGCCATCCTTCTCCTCGGCCATCGCGGGAACCGCGAGGAACGACAGGGACAAGGCAAGCCCGACAACTGCGAGGGTAATGTTTCTATAGTTCATAACTAAATCAAACCTCCATGAAATAAATTAATAAATGATGTAACTGAATACTCCCTGACAACCTGAAACCTGGAGCGGCAAGGAGAACCGTATCCCGGCTTGGGCGGACTTGTGAATATCCTCGTTACCTGACTGCCACCGTTCGTCAAGGTCGAGGTCTCGCATTCTTTGCTGTGGCCACGAGCATGCAGATTCCCGTGGCTGGAGCGGTACAATATGAGCCGATGAGCCGGACAAGGATCGCCTCTGTACCGGCTGACACACCGTCACGGATAAATCTCGAGCGGTACGAACGCGCATCACAAACAACTGCTCGCCTTATTAGAAATGGTCAAGCTTATTGCGTGATGCTCATGGAGCTTCCCGATCACCCGTTCAGTCATCATGACCACGTGGCGCCGGGCGGCAGGGTACTGATGATCCCATCGGCAAAAACATTCCGAGAGAGTCGGTCATTCGCCGCCATACCGCGACACACTGTGACGACGCAGACCGATTTGAGGTGGGTAGTAGCCTCAACCACAGGCCACGCAGCCGAAGCCTGAATCGCGCATCGCTTGCGTGGCATGTGCCGCAGGCTGTTGCGGCAAACGGTACGAAGTCGCTTCGATCAGTTTCACTCCCTCACCGCAACAACGCATCATCTTCTTCTCACATGATACGCACAATAACCGCTTTTAGGCTGTGCATTATTCACTAGTCCGTGGAGGCTGTCAAGTACGGGGTAGTGGTGCTATACTGGCGGCTAGAAAACCCAGAGGGCGGCTACGATGTTTGCACCGAGTATGGCCAAGACTGAAATGACGAGGTTTTGGCAGTTTATGTTTGATTTCTGCCATGAGGACTATTCCTGTGTGCTCGGATGGGGTATAGCAGGAGTCATAGCATTCCTGGGAGTAGTCATGTGTTTTGGGTATTTCATCAACCGCCTCAATAAGAGACAGTAGCCCTGATCGACTGACAGAACGAGTCAGGGAGCGCAGACACACATTTCCCATCCCCGCTTCATCTCCCTGGAGCTGAGCGTATGTCTTCTGAGATGCGCCTCTCAATGACGGCGGACTACTCAAGAAACACCTTCGAACCACTTACTGAGGGACGACCCTGAAAATCGCACTGGCGTTGGATACGTAGACGTACCCGTCGGTTCCCAACATCAGGCTAAGCAGGCCGCCTTGCCCGCCGTTAAACGCAGTGCTCGATGACCCGAGGCCCGTCAGGTTGGCGCCGTTCAGGACCATGCGACGGATCCGTCCGTCGTTCCAAGCCGTAAAGAGCAAGTTATTGCGATAGGCCGGAGGATACACTGTGGAAGTCTCTGGAATCGAGATGATCCCAGTCGGTGCAATGACCGACACATAGGCGAGCAGGGGGTCGCGGAAGTTCGGATTGTTCGCCACTCCCCTGACCGTCGGCCAGCCATAGTTGCCGCCCGACACAATCCGGTTGATCTCGTCGTTATCCGCCGGGCCATTTTCCGTTTCCCAGAGGTCTCCCGTCTGGGTATGGAACGTCATACCGTAGCTGTTCCGATGGCCGAGGCTGAAGACCTTCTGTGCGTTCGCGTTGGCGTTTGAAAAGAACGGATTGTCGGAGGGCGCCGAGCCGTCCCGGTTCACCCGCAGGACCTTCCCCGCCAAGGACGTCACGTTTTGTGAATTGGCTGTATTCTCCGCATCGCCGATGACTACATAAAGTTTGCCGTCCGGCCCGAACAGAATGATGCCACCGTTATGGTTGGTGCTGGCGGGAAGATTGTCGAGAATGATCGTCTCATTCACACAGACGCCGCCGCTGTCGGTATAGCGAACAACACGATTCCGCAGGGGACTCGATGCCGAGTGATAGACATAGACAAATCGATTGTTGGGATCGGCAAAATTCGGATCGAGCGCCAGCCCAAGGAGGCCCTGCTCACCGCTCGTGGCGATCGTCAACTGGCAGAACGGCGCGCTTTGGAGCAGCCACTGGGGATTCGGCGGATTGATGATCCGGACGCGCCCGGTCAGCCGCTCATTGAAGAAAATGCGGCCGTCCGGAGCCTGCGCCAATCCGACGGGAAAGTTGAGGTCGGACAGAACCGACTGCAACTGCAGATCGCCTGTCACCGAGCTCAGCACGGAAAAATTTACCGTCTTCGTCGCGTCAGGATTGGTGAGTTCATTGTGGCCGGCATCCGCCAGGACAAGCCGGACGGTATGCCCAGCCGACGACAGACCGAATATGTCGACGGACTGGTCGGTTTTCCAATGCATAGAATGCGTATGAACCCCGTTGTACAGAACCCCGTTACTTACATCGATCCCTGCGCCTGCATGGAACATGTAGGGAGTCGAATCCCCATTAAGATAGATATGCAGATGGGGCTGTCCGGGCAATCCGATCGCAAAGAACTGGGTGGTAAAGGACACGGTGACCGGCCCGGCCGGAAGCGCGCCGTTCTGCACGGGGGTCGTGATCGTCACGGTCGGAGGATTGCCGGAAGAGGCACCGACTGAAAACACAATGGTCTTCGTTGCATCGGGGTTCGTCAGGTCGAGATCGGCGCTGTTTGCCAAGACCAGTCTCACCTGATGTGTCCCGACAGCCAACGCCGGGAATCGGATCTGACTATTGCTTAACCATTGTGCGTTCGCCTCTGGCGTATTCTGATACAGAACCTGTCCCGGCGAGCCGCTATAGAAATGATAGGGAGCCGGGTCGCTATCGAGAAAAAAGTGCAGATGCGATTGATTGATCGCGCTGATCGTGAAGTTGTTTGTCGCAAAGGCGATCGTCACCGCACCGTTGGGAAGGCTGGCATTGTTTGACGGGCTACTCACGGTCAATGTGGGCGCCACACTGGATGGGAGGGTTCCATTGGGACTGCCGGGAGTCACACCGGTGGGAGGTACTTGGGCTGTCGCCTGATTACCCGCGGTCGTCACATGGCCAAGATCAATTGACCCTGCGTTGTTGACGGCAAAAACATTGGTGCTGGGATTTCCAAAATACAGGGGATAGACGGTACCGCCCGTAATGAAGAAAATGCGCAGGTTGGTACCGATCGGCAGATTCGTAAGCGACCACGCGTACTGACTTTGAGCATTGGGCACGCGCCCTGCCGTGTCGTCTTGCGCCACTACTTCATCGCTCGAATTCACCGCCACAATGCGAGTTCCGGAAACGGTGCCGCTGATCAAGGCACCAGTCTGAGCGGTCGGAACAGACCCTCCCTCCGAGCCGCTGTCCGCACAGGCAAAGAGAGCGAGCGCCAGGATCACGAGCACAACGCCTTGTCCCATGTTGATGAATCTGTTATTCCGAATAAGAGTCGCCATACTCACTCCCTTCGTCGTAGAAACGGGGGACCGCTCTATAAACCCACCGCTCCAGTGAGTCGACCGATGGAGTCGATCGATCCCCCTAGCGGAGGCTACTTCAGGGTGAGCATAAACAATGCCCAACATGAAACGGCCTCTTGATTGAGCACGCGTTCCCTAAGTGCTTGGTTCATTTGGAGGGCAGCGGCGCATACGGATCCGGACCAGGCTGGTTACTGTAGGGATCTGGCAGCAGAGGAAAAAGGCAGTCGATTGCCTCGCAGTTCTTCTAATGAGCTTGTTTGTGAAATTGAGCGCGGTCATTGTGGCGCACATACTCCGGAGAGATCGGGCACCACTCTCCACTTGAGGATCAGATTCGTTGTGGCCTCGCTTACTTCCGCATCGCTGTAAGGCAATACGCTGCAAGACAGCATCCCCATGATCAACAACCTCCGGTGATGATCACTCTTCACGCAGAACTGTAGGCGTCTTACGACATGCCTATCGGCACTCGCTTACCAGTAAACAGGCCGAACAGACTGATTTCAATGGAACCCTATCGTTCGGCATCGTTCCTGCCTTGCTGAGCGCATGGCACATTCAGACGACGAATTACATCAACGAGGTTGGTGACGATGCCTCACACACACTCCGCTGCCGTTCGTGCAATCCGCACAAATCCTCTGCTCGGCCTGGTTCACTATGACGAATGGCGAGTCCGGAAACGCGGATCATGGGTGGTGGAACCAGTCGCATGATCGCCGAACGAGCAACGACCTTCTCAAGGAGTTACACATGAGATATCCATTCTGTTCGAACCTCGCACAGCGGCTGGCTCTTGTGGCGGCATTGATCTTCTTGCCGCTGATTGGCGGGTGCAGCGGCAAGGGAGCCGATGCCCCAACGCCAGACTCGACGTCGGCGCCGACACCGGCAGTCACATCGAGCGCGAGTTACTATCTCGCAGGTTCCGACATCGTCGCAGACGGCCATGGCCGAATCTCTTTGGACAAACTCGACAGCGGGGCAGTTCGCATCTCCGCACGCATCAATCAAACCGACGCCGCTCACACTTATCGATTGACCCTTCAAGAAGTTGGCAAGGCCGGTGCGTTGACACTGGATATCGATGGCACCACCGGATACGGGGAACAGACCTTCACCACGGACGCGACCGGTGCGCCACTGGTGTTCGACACCTTGTTGCGTCTTGCCTCGATCGCGACGGTGACGGATCCCGCAGGCAGAACCAAAATGAGCGGTTCGGTCGGGGCCGATGCGATCGAGCTGATTACCGACCTGTCAATTGCCGGCATCCAAGCCTACATCGCGCGCCACGGAGTACGGGAGGTCAAAGACATTCTGTCGGCCCTGCCGCCCACCATTCGGAGCAACTATACCCTCGTAGCCCAAACAAGTGGGTTGCAGGCAGCCTCCGAAGCCGAACCGCGCATCGTGATGTTCGGCGCTGATGGTAGGTTCTTGCTCAGCGTACAGTCTGCGCCAGGCCCCAAACGTGAGATGCTCGAAATCGGCGAACTCCAGTCTGACGGACGCTGGATCTTCCGGGAAATACAGGTTGCGACCAATACCGTATCCGGTGAGAGTTGCGTAATCTGCCATGGGGCGGAACATCCGCGGCCGATCTGGCATGAATACAACCAATGGCCCGGCGTCTTCGGAGCCGATGGCGATACGCTTACGAGTGGAGAAGCAGATGCGATTACACGCATCAAAGCCAGCCAGGCTGACTCTGACCGATTTCACATCCTGCCGCTGCATCACGCTCGTGCCGGAGACATCTTTAGCCTGCCGCATCGCCAATACCCCTATACCAACTTCAACGCGACAACCGAAATCGTGCGGGCCGTAACCGAGGGTGTATGGAAACGCATTCGCACATCGCCCCGCTACCAGGATTTGCGCACGGGTTTCTTTTTGAATCGCTGCTCCTCAACTGTGCGCGTAACGACCAACCCCTATTGGGCGCGCTTCAGATCGGCGTTGGATGCGGCGGGAGAGCGTACAGCAACGGATGACAAGGCAATTCTGCGCGCCCTCGGCATCAACGATCCTGTGGCAGCGCTTCAACTGAGCAAGAAAGTGCTCGACCTAAACACGAACGACTCGCTGAGTTACAACCAAGCGTCCACAAGCCTACTCTCATTTGTCCACTTCCTCGCGCTGGACGATTGGATCAAAGACCAACCTGAACTCGGGGAGCGCTTAGCCCGCTTGCCGGACCTGGGCGCAGGTTATGTCGGCAATGTCTATACCGGACATGGCCTGGGCCAGAGCAATCTGGAATCCGCGCGTCGCTATCGCATGCAGCACAACTTCGGGCTGAGCCCTGAAGACCTGCAGCGCTCCCGCGAGCGCCATACCGCGCCCAACTATTCCGATGGAGTATGGCGCATCGAACAGGGAGTACTCACTCCTGCGCAAGAAGTTTTGTGCAACTTTCTGGAAGGCAAATGATCGCCCTCGAGCATGACTGAGCGGCCTCGCTAAACGCACACAAGACCCTGCTGAGGTGCCAGGATTGACCATGCACTCCGAGCCTGGGACTCTGTGAACTGTCTGCTCGAGATTGTCCTGGTATCAATCCGAACGTCTTAATAAGAAGACGTACCGACCGGCGCTGTCCCATGGTCTTCACAGGCCTTGACGATTTCAGGATGGGCGACCTCCCTGATCGATTCATTTGGCCACACCACTGGCCTGGAGCCGAATCTTCTCCTCCGCGCTGGCCATCAACTCGGCAAATCGTTCAGGTCGAGGCGCTGTGCGCGAGTCGAAACATCCGGCGTCCCGTAACATATGTAAATATTCAAACTCGATAAGCCACTTGCTCTTGTTGGTTCTTTCTTCCGCGAGCGCATAGTAAATATCGTGGAGGGGGGTCTCGGGCGCCGACCGTTGCATGGCATGAACCGAGCTAAGTATGGTCGACACCGTCTTCTTGCGAACGAGTTGCATGCCTATCGGTGAGTTCATGAAATAGACCAACGCCGCACCGGCAACGATGAGGGCGAGAACGACCGCGAGAGCTTCCATCATTGCTCCTCTTACTCACCGACAGGCGACAAACGGAGGGTTACTTCGTCTCGCGAACGGGAAGGAGACGGCGTTCCGGGCCTCCCGCCTTATTCTGAAAACGGACGATGAACATCTCACTCACGGTGCGGGCGTGATTCTCAGCCTCCTCTCGCGTCGCAAAGCGCTTCTCTCCCACCTGCCACCACTGGCTCGCGCTGACGCTCTCTCCTATTAGTTCCGTCACCGAGACCTTCAACGCCTTCGCCAATCGTACCAACGTGCTCAACGAAGGGTCGTACTGTCCCAGTTCCAGTTTCGTCAGAAACGTACGCGACAGGCCAGCCGTCACGGCGAGCTGCTCTTGTGTCAAATCGCGTCGGACTCGCAGTCGCTGAAGCTGTTTGCCGAAACGCTGAATCGCACGCATGAGGCCTCCCGGCACGAAAGTTGGAGATAACGAGGCAAGGCTACACCGTCAGCAGATAAAAGGGGATGGGCCTAATAACCTTCTGTGCTCTCGCAATACGCGATCTCAGAAAGTCTGGCGTAAGGCTGTGTGGATATTTTCGACCTCGGAGTGCCCACCCCATGAAGAGCCTCCCTCGACGGCCGCAGTGGGATTAACGCGGGCGCAATTCCATGAGAGGAATAGCCAACGAGCTTGAAATGAACATTGATTCTTTATGGTGAGCCGGCCGGGGCTCGAACCCGGGACCCTCGCCTTAAAAGGGCGATGCTCTACCAGCTGAGCTACCGGCTCACCGAGGAAAGAAGGGGGATGTTACCACCGACGATTGGCCTGTGACTAGACCGCAGCATACAATGAACGTTATTTGGTTCATTTGGTTTGTTTGGTTGAAGAAGCCCAGCCTGCCCGCCAGCTCTGGACGTTTTACATTTCACGTCTCACGTTTAACGACTTAAGAACGCCGTGATCGGACCTTGAGCGGGTTGCGAAGGATAATGGTTTCTGCGCGCTTCGATCCGGTCGAGATCATATCGATGGGACATTCGGAAATCTCCTCAAGGTATTGGAGATAGCGCTTGGCTTCCGCTGGAAGCTGTTTATACGTGGTTGCGCCAGTGGTTGCGGTGGACCACCCCTTGAATGTCTTATACTGCGGCTCACAGTCCGTCAGCGTTTGGAGATCGGACGGCATGTCCCGATAGAGTTTCCCCTCATAACGATAGCTGGTACAGACTTTGAGTTCTTTGCAGCCGTCGAGCACATCCAGTTTCGTGACGGCCAGCGATGCAAGCCCGTTCACTTTAGTGGCGTAGCGCACAAGGACGCCGTCGAACCAACCGCAGCGGCGCGCACGTCCAGTCGTCGATCCAAACTCTTTTCCTCGAGATTGGAGACCCTCGCCCACCGCATCGGTCAACTCCGTGGGGAATGGCCCGCTGCCGACACGCGTGGTGTAGGCCTTGGCGACCCCGAACACCGCGTCGATCTTCGTCGGGCCCACTCCCGTTCCCGTTGAAGCGCCGCCGGCCGTTGAGCTGGAAGACGTGACGTAGGGATAAGTGCCGAAATCCACATCCAAATGTGTCCCCTGCGCCCCTTCGAATAGCACGATCTTCCCTCCATCGATCATCTTATTGACGAGCATGGCGGTATCGACGATATGGCTCTTCAGCCGGTCGGCGTAGCCCATATACTGCCGAAAGACCTTTTCGACTTCGAACCGTTCCAGCTTGTATAGTTGCTCAAGAAACCAATTGATCTCGACGACGTTCTCTTCGAGTTTGGCTCGAAAGGCCTTCGGATTGAGCAGGTCGCCCATTCGGATACCGACCCGCGACATCTTGTCGGCATAGGACGGGCCAATCCCCCGTCCTGTCGTGCCAATTCGGCGAGCGCCCTTTGACTGTTCAGCCGCTTTGTCGATGGCCTTGTGGTACGGCAGGATGAGATGGGCGCGCTGACTGACGATAAAATTCTTCCCGATTTTCACGCCTTGAGTCTGGAGATGGTCCAGCTCTTCGATTAACGACGCTGGATCCACGACGACCCCGTTTCCAATGACACAGAGCGTCCCACGATAGAGGATGCCTGAGGGGATGAGATGGAACACGAAGGTGCCGCGTTCATTGATCACAGTGTGCCCCGCGTTGGACCCTCCCTGGTAGCGAACCACCGCATCGACATCGCGGGCCAAGATATCCACGATCTTGCCCTTGCCTTCGTCTCCCCACTGCGCCCCGATCACCACAAGATTTGCCATCGCCTGACTTGCTCCCAAAAAAAGAGCCCTGGCTGGACTCATGGCCAGGGCCGGAGCGGTATGGTAGGGACGCCTCTGGCGATTGTCAAGAACCGTGAGAGCAGGGTCCAACCGTCTTTCATTGCGCACGTCGAATGATATACATGCTCCTTCCAAGCTTGCTTGCCTCTCTTTAGGGATGGGGGCTGATTGATCTTCCACTGCGCGCGTCCAACGAGGGCCTTCTGAGGCCGCGCGTTGCGCGAGCACAGAAGATCATCAGGCTCCATCCCCTCCTCTGTTCCGCGAGCACAGCGACTCCCCCGATGGCCCTGCCACTGCTTGTCCTATTCTCACTCCCCCACCCACTCGCCCACTTCGTGACGGATGGCGGGATGGGCGGATCAGCTTCTACTGCGCGCCATTTTTCTCACCCGCCCACCCGAGCGCGCCAAGACGCGCTCTTCACCCAAGCGAGCACATTCTCATCGTGCGTGCTCTGGGAGCAGAGATCGATCCTGGTATCTCTCCTGCTCACTCCACTTTTTCGACCAGAATCCGAAAATGATCCGCTGCTGCTTCGAGTGGTTCCTGCAGCAGCAACAGATGTCCGTCGTTTTTCAAGCTCATCGGCACATTCTTGATCGGCTCACCCACCGGTCGTGCCGATCTTGCGAGACCCCTTCGACTGCTCGGATGCCCGATCAATCGCCTTATGATACGGCAGAATCATATGCGCCCGCTGGCTGACGGCAAAATTCTTCCCAAAGGCAATACCCAACGGTTGGAGCCGATCCATCTCTTCAATCAGCGCCCCCGGATCTACGACCACACCATTACCGATGACACACGTAGTGCCGCGGTAGAGAATCCCCGAAGGAATCAGATGAAAAATATAGGTCCCGCGCTCGTTGATGACCGTATGCCCGGCATTCGATCCACCCTGATACCGCACGACAATATTGGCATCCTTCGCCAAAATATCGACGATCTTGCCCTTGCCTTCATCGCCCCATTGGGCGCCGATTATGACGAGATTTCCCATACCACCACTTCCTCTCAGCCCGTTCAATCACGAAAAAATGGCTCTGACCCGATGGGGAGATCAGAGCCGCGGGGGCCCATCGTAGGTACCGCCCACCCGTTTGTCAAGCCAATCTCCGCCTAAAATACTCAGAAAAACACCATGCCCCCGCGCGACACACGCCCGCATCAACACCGCTCCCTATCCCGATGGCCGCCGGTTCCAACCGTCTCCCGTGTTTCGCTTTCTTGACTGGGTGGGACCTGCGTGTTAGCATGCCGGAACTTCTCGCGGAGTACGTATCTCTAGACCAACGGTGTGGGGCTGTAGCGCAGTTGGGAGCGCGCGTGAATGGCATTCACGAGGTCGCCGGTTCAATCCCGGCCAGCTCCACCAACTTCAACAGTAGGCAGGAGGCCAGCGGCAAGGGGCGATAGGTAAGAGTAATTTTCGGATTTGGCTCCTGGTCTCACGCCGAACTGGTCTCTTCAATTCCGCCCCTCTAGCCTCGTGCCGCTAGCCCCTAGCCCATCCGGGAATACATGCTCCAAATCGAGTCGGTCTATAAACAATATTCCACGCGGATTCTGCTTGAGGGTGCGACGGCGCATCTTCGCCCCGGTTCACGTGTCGGGCTGGTCGGCCCCAACGGCGCCGGCAAGACCACGTTATTCCGGATGATCTTGGGAGAGGAATCGCCGGATAAGGGAGGGATCCGCAAGCGCCCCCGGCTCCGCATCGGCTACCTGCCGCAGGAACTCGAGACCATCACGGGCAAAAACGTATTGGATGCAACCCATCGCGATCTGTACCCGGAGCATGAAGCGGAACGGATCCTCATGGGGTTGGGATTTTCAGAGATTGACTTCAGCCGTGAAGTAGAAAAGCTCTCAGGCGGCTATCGAATGCGTGTCGCCCTCGCGCATCTGCTGTTGACTAACCCCGATGTGCTGCTGCTCGACGAGCCGACCAACCACTTGGATAAACCAACCCAGCGCTGGTTCGAGCAGTTCCTCTTGGATTCGGAGATGACGCTGTTGATCATCAGCCACGACACGGCATTTCTAGATCGTGTCGTCACCCATATCTGGGACCTTCGACACCATAAGATGGAAGAATATCGAGGCAGCTACACCTCGTTCCTCAAGATCCGCGCTGAACGGGACGCGCAGCGCGAGGCTGCCGCGGGGCGCCAGGCCAAAGAAGTCGCGCGGGTCCAAACATTTGTGGATCGATTCCGCTACCAAGCGAACAAAGCCAGCCAGGTTCAATCGCGCATCAAGCAGCTCGATAAGGTCAAGATGATCGAGGTTAAGCGCGATCCCAAACGGGTGAAGTTCAAATTTCCCCTCCCGACAGCCAGCGGACGGCAAGTCTTGGAAATACAGGGCGCCGCAAAACGTTATGGAGAGAAAGTCGTCTATGAGCGGGTGGATTGCTCCGTCGAGCGGGGACAACGCATCGCGCTGGTGGGGGAAAACGGCGCGGGGAAAAGCACGTTGCTCAAAATGCTGGCCGGAGTGTTGCAACCGGACAAAGGCACGAGGACAGTCGGCCATGGTGTCACGGTGCACTACTTCGCCCAACACCAGGCGGAGACATTGAACCCCGAACATACGATTCTCGACTCCCTCTCTGAGGTATCGAACCAAGCCGAAACGAATTTCCTCCGTGGAATTGCCGGCGCTTTTCTCTTCACCGGCGACGATCAAAAGAAGCCGATCAAGGCGCTGAGCGGAGGGGAACGCAATCGCGTTGCGCTCGCACGGATGCTGGTCGAACCGGCAAACACTCTGTTGTTGGACGAGCCGACGAACCATCTCGATCCTGCATCGGTGGATATGCTCACCGATGCCCTCTCGGATTTTCCTGGCACGATCATCTTTATTTCCCACGACCCCACCTTTCTGACCAGAGTCTGCACACGCGTCATTGAAATCGAAGAGGGCAAGGCCCGAAGCTTTTCCGGCGACTATGAATACTATTTGTGGAAGAAAGCGCAGGAGCTCGATTCCATCAAGGAATCGAGCGACGATCTGAAGGGAGTGAGTCACGAAAAGGAAGTCGGCCCGACCAGGGCCATGGCGTCGCAAGCTCCATCCAAATCCTCCTCCGGAGACCGACGAGATCTCAGCAAGACTCAAGCCAGACTGGAAAAGCAGGTGGCGCGGGCTGAAGCCGAGATTGCCGAATTCGAAACGAAAATCAAAACGCGCGACCTTGAACTTGCCGACCCGGCACTTTATAAAAATGAATCCACTAAATGGAGCGTGCTGCAAACGGAATACGACGGCTGGAAGAAGGATCTCCTGCGGCTTACAGCCAAGTGGGAAACACTCTCGGCCGAATTGGAAGAGGTGAAACAGAAACTGACCGCCTTCGCGTAGCAGGAAACGGCGCGACAGGCTAGACTAGCGGGAAAAGCGAGACAGGAGAACAGTCAGGCGGACAGCTCAAAACGAACGCCCTTCTCACCCTCCCGACCCAGGCGCGCCGAGACGCACCTTCTCCCAAGCAAGGCCGCAGGAGAGAAATAACCGGAGGCGTACCCTCTCGGGTACGTTGAGGATTATTTCGATCCGAGAACGAAGTTGGGGGTCGTTTTCAGCTGTCCGCTAAAGGGAGGATTTGACCGTTTCTTCCAGATAATAATACAGCCAGCGGTTCTTCTCTTTCGTCACCAGCTCATCCCAGATCACGCCGATAAGAAACCCTTTCTCCCACGGTTTCATCCAGGCGACTTTTCCATCGAGCTTCTCCATCTGTTCGACACGATCCGAGTCGAGAAATGCCAAGGACACCATCACCGGCTGGGCCATGGCCAGCTTCTCTTTCGTGTGCAACCCTGCGCCGACTTTATTGACATTATCCAAGACAGCTGTAATCGCCTTGGCTCCACTTTTCGGTGAAATCAAGGCGGAACCGACCAGTGTCGCCCGGACAAACTTTCTCCGTTCGTTCGTCACTGCGATCGAGGCTACCGACTTTGAACTCTGCCGTTTCATAAGACTAAGTATAACCGATTAGAAAACTTTGTCCACACACTTTCTCCTCCCCTGATTAGGCATCTTTGGGCCGGTAATAACGCCGCCCTTTGAGCTGAGCAGGGAGGTGCTCCTGCTGCATCTTGGCCTGGGGATCGTCATGGACATAGCGGTAGCCTTTCCCATACCCAAACCCCTTCATCATCGAGGTGACCGCATTTCGCAAATGGAGCGGAACCCCAAGATTTCCATGGGTTTTTGCATCTTCCATGGCCTCAAGAAGCCCAATATAGGAAGCATTATCCTTGTGCCTGGTTGCGAGATAGGTTGTTCCCTGGGCCAAGTTGATCTGTGCCTCTGGGAGCCCCACGAACTGCACCGCCTGAGCCACCGCGGTCGCAACCACCAGTCCCATCGGATCGGCATTCCCTACATCCTCGGAGGCAAAAATAACCAGTCTTCTGGCAATGAACTTCGGGTCCTCCCCCCCTTCCAACATACGGGCGAGCCAATAGAGGGCTCCGTCAGGATCGGAATCGCGCAGGCTCTTAATATAGGCAGAGATGACGTTGTAATGTTCTTCGCCGGATTTATCGTACCGGATCGATTTTTTCAGCAATGCTGCTTCCAGCGCCGCTTCATCGATCAGACGTGCGCCGCCAGACTCGGCTGGCTGCTGCCTCACCACAAAATCCAGCGCCGTCAGGAGCGATCTCGCATCGCCATTACCATAGGCAATCATCCGTTGCCTCGCGTCGGGTGATAGACGGGCATTCCATTTCCCCAACCCGATCTCATGGCTCGCCAGCGCACGATCCAATATCTGCCCCAGGGCTTCATCCGTGAGGGGCTTGAGCACAATAACCAGGGAACGAGACAGAAGCGGTGAGATCACTTCAAACGAAGGATTTTCGGTCGTCGCACCGACCAGGATAATCGTTCCCCGCTCGACGTGAGGCAAAAAGGCATCCTGCTGCGCCTTGTTGAAACGGTGGATCTCATCGACGAACAGAATGGTCCGTTGGCCGTTGATCGACTGGCGTTGCTCGGCTGTCTTGATGATGGCCCGCAGTTCTGAGACACCCCCTGTGACCGCCGAGAAGGGCACAAACTCAGCTTTGGTGTGGCGCGCGACAAGATGCGCCAACGTGGTCTTACCAGAGCCGGGCGGCCCCCAGAAGATGACAGAGGAGAGTTGGTCCGCTTCGATAGCTCGACGCAACGGACGATCCGGCGCGGTAATCTCCTCTTGCCCGACAAAGTCTGCAAACTCTCGCGGCCGCAGACGCTCGGCCAACGGAGGCTCAACGGACTTCCCCGCCTCGGGAGTCCCAAACAAGTCAGAAGTCTGATCGCGTGAAGTGGTCATCTGAATCCTCAAGAATGGGGAGAATTGTATACGCCTGGCGAGATGATCGCAAACGGGCCCTTGACCATCGTTCATCCCAATGTTACGAACAACGGCGAAAGGGAACAGCATGCAGACTCACGTCAACGGCATCACTATCGCTTACAACGACCAAGGAACCGGTCTGCCCATCATCTTTCTCCATGCTTTCCCCCTGAACAGAACCATGTGGACACAGCAAGAGGAAGCCCTCTCGTTGCAATTCAGAGTCATCACGATCGATCTGCGAGGGCATGGCGAATCAGACGCGCCGCTGTGGCGCTATACGCTCGACCAATCGGCCGACGATGTGCATGCGCTGCTAGACCAGCTCGCAATCCAGCAAGCCCTGTTCGTGGGACTCTCGATGGGCGGCTACACCCTGTTGGCGTTCTATCGGAAGTATGCATCCCGCGTGAAGGGCTTGATCCTGGCCGACACAAAGGCCCAGGCAGATACGGCAGAAGGAAAAGAGGGGCGATTCCAGATGGCGCAAACGGCCTATAAAAAAGGACCGTCAGCGATCGCCGACATCATGATCCCGAAACTTCTTAGCCCAGCGACCATCCAGGCAAGACCGGAGCTTGTTCAGCAAGTGCGAGCCATGATCGAAGGGAATGAAATCAGCGGGATCGCAGGTGACTTGATGGCGATGGCAGAGCGGCCAGACTCCATCCCACTTTTGAAACAAATCGCCTGCCCCACCCAAATCATCGTCGGTGAACTGGACCAAGCCACCCCACCATCCGACGCCAAACTCATGGCCGATCAGATTCCCAATGCCAAACTGGCCATCATTCCCAACGCCGCGCACCTGGCCAACCTCGAACAGCCAGAAGCCTTCACCCACATCGTCGCGACCTTCGCCCAAGAACTCGACAAGGGAAAACAGACGGAACCACCTGGTCCCTGACGCCCCAATATGCGCCGGGCCCATGCAAGCCCGTAGCAAGTGAATGGCAGAAGACTCTATTTCTGAGAGTTGAAGATAATGTGGTTGGGATAATGAAGTAGGGGCAGGACGTTCAAAACGTTCATCCAGCAAGGCCACAGCGAATGAAGACCGGAGGCGTACCCTCTGGGGCGCACGGTGCGACGAATAAGGAGCACCAAGTCTGTGCGCGCCGCCGAGTGGTGAGGCGGCCGGGTCCCCGTTGAGGATCTGAACGATGCGAGAACGACGCTGGAGGACTTTTTCAACGTCCTGCTTAATCGGAGTCGCCGACGCTCCCTTTGCGTATCAACTTCAAGAACTCCAGCCTCGTCTGAGGCTGACTGCGGAAGGCGCCTAACATAGAACTACTGACCGCGACCGTGTTCTGCTTTTCGACGCCTCGCATCATCATGCAGAGGTGTCGCGCTTCGACGACCACACCCACGCCACGCGCGTTGAGCTTCGACTTCAAGGTTTCGGCGATCTGGATGGTCAGCCGTTCTTGAACTTGGAGCCGGCGCGCAAAGGTATCCACGATGCGCGGAATCTTGCTGAGCCCCACCACTTTCTTATTCGGTAAATACCCCACATGGACTCTGCCATAGAAGGGCAAGAGATGATGCTCACACATACTGAAGAAGTCGATATCTTTCACGATTACCATCTCATCGTATTCAATCGGAAAGAGGGCTCCGTTCAAGAGCTGATCGATGTCGCGATGATAGCCCTGGGTCATGAAGGCGAGGGCCTTCGCGACTCGCTCGGGAGTCTTGAGGAGTCCGTTCCGGCCTGGCTCTTCACCCAGAGCCAACAGCATCTCGGTCACCAGAGATTGCAGAACATCCACATCCACAGCTCTTTCATTTTTCCTCACGCCTTCAATCTGCTGCCGTCCCCGCCGCTTGACTCCCTGCTTAGCCATAACGCCCCTCTCTATACCGTATGCTCAATGTTGAATGGTGAATGTGAAATGTCCGGAAATCCTCAGATCGACAGATTTCCTTCCGATTCCGACCATTCATCATTCAACATTTGTCATTCAACATTCCCACCGCGCCCGCATACTCGAAGTAGTTGTCACGCGTTTCAATCAACCCAACCTTTTCCAATTGCCCCGCTGGGAGGGACTGCACGAGCAGATCCCAGATCAGCAGCACCAGATTTTCTCCCGTCGTGGTGCAATGGGCAAACTCCGGATCTTGATTGAGATCGCGATGGTCAAATCGCGTGATGACTTGTTGTCCCACAGTCCGATCCAGCCGATCGAGATCCATTCTTCCCCCGGTCGCAGTCGGATCCTCGCTCTTCACCGTCACTAGCACAACATAGTTATGGCCATGCCCATTGGGATTATTACACTTCCCAAATACAGTCTGGTTATCTTTAGGCGACAGATGATCCGTGTGCAGCCGGTGCGCTGCGCAAAACCGGTATCGCCTCGTGACGCTCGCTTGTGCCATCTTAACCGTGGTTCTGCATCATGTACATAAACAGAAAGGCCAGGACTGCCGCTCAATTCGGACAATCCTGGCACCTCTATCTCTCATTCAACCGACGATCTGGTAGCGCCGCTCCAGCGCATTTGCATTAGGCGCTGAAGGAGCTGCCGCAACCACAGGTGGTCTTGGCCTGTGGATTCTTAATCGAGAACCCGGACCCCTGAAGGCTGTCCACATAATCGACTTCGGCTCCCTGCAAAAGAGGAGCGCTCTGCGAATCCATGATGACCTTCACGATACCCTTTTCAACCACGGTGTCGTCATCGCCCATCTTCGACTCGAAAGCCATCCCGTATTGATATCCGTGGCACCCGCCGCCCTTGACATAGACCCGCAGACCGACAATGTCCTTCTCTTCCACCATCAATTCCTTGATCTTCTGTTCCGCAATTGCCGTAATCGTCAACATGGTGATCCTCCTCGTGTGGCCAAGCTGTCCTTCGAAGACCGGCCTGGAATAGTTAAGTGTAACATCTCTTTACTGAATTTCAATACCCTGCGACTCCGTCTGCGGAACTGTCGGCGCAACCCACTTGCCGTCCGGAACCCGCACAACCACGTCTCCGAGTACCTTGGCCTGACATCCAAGACGATGCCAGGGCTCACTGAGGGCTTCTCGATCGAGGAGATCCTGCTCATCGAAGTCGATCTCCGACAGGTTCTCTGCGCCCATCTGCACTTCAATCCGACAGGTGGTGCAGGAGGCGTTCCCACCACAGTCGTGATTCAACCTACACCCAAGCAGCTTTGATGCCTCCAGTAACGACGTATTGACCTCAATCTCTCCACTTCTACTTTCAGGAAGAAGAAACGTCACGCGTGGCATAGATATGGGCACTTGTCACAGGTCATCGGTCACTCCGCCGAGTCTCATTCGGCTGGTAATGAATGACTATTGACTCATGACTCATGACTCCTTTCTATTCATACAGCCACAGGCGCCGGCTGATAGGGGCAGCGCTGCAACCGGATATGTTCTTCAAACTCATGGCGGAACAATTTGATGCTGCTCTGAACCAATACGGCAGCCCCGGTTACCAGCGTGCAATAGCCCGTCCCCTTCACAAACCCGCAGAGTTGGAGGAGGCTCTCCATATCTTTCTCCGTCCCCTCTCCCTGCTCAATCTTCGTCATGAGTGCGGCAAGATTGATGGTCCCCATTCGACAAGGCGGACATTGCCCGCAACTCTCGGCCTTGAAGAAGTTTGAGAATTTGAGCGTCAGCGCCACCATACAGGCCGCATCATCGACGACAATGACACCAGCCGACCCAAGTCCCGTACCGGCTTTCTTCAATGAGTCAAAATCCATCGTCAAGTCGAGCTGGTCGGCCGTCACCATCGAAAACGCCGGTCCGCCCGGAAACACCGCCTTGATCTTGCGCCCGTTTGGCACTCCTCCGCCACAGGTATCCACGAGTTCCCGTATCGTTATCCCCATCGGCATCTCGTACACGCCAGGCCTATTCACGTCGCCGCTCAGGGAAAACATCATTGTGCCAGGACACTTTTCCGTGCCGACCTCCGTGAACCAGGCCACGCCTTTGAGAAGGATCCGAGGAATGTTGCACAGGGTTTCGACATTGTTGACCAACGTCGGCTTCCCGTAGAGGCCAAAGTCCGTCGGGTAGAACGGCGGCTTCTGTCTCGGCATCGCCGGGCGCCCCTGCATGGATTCGAGCATCGCGGTTTCCTCGCCCGCCACATAACTCCCATGGCCTTCAAAAACTTGCAGGTCGAGATCCACACCGCTCCCTAGGACATTGGCGCCCAAGAACCCTTGTGCCTTCGCCTGGGCCAAGGCTTTCTTCAAATTCTCCCGTTCTTCGTGGTACTCATGATTCACATAGATAAATGCGGCCTTCGCCTGCACCGTGTAGGCCGCGATGAGACAGCCTTCGATAAGCTGATGGGGCGCCTGCTTGAGCAAATAGCGGTCCTTAAACGTCCCCGGCTCATGCTCTCCGGCATTACACACGAAATAATGTTCCTTCACCCGATGATTGAGAACCTTTTCCCACTTGATGCCGGTGGGAAAACCAGCGCCCCCCCGTCCGCGAAGTCCGGCTTTCTTCAGCTCATTGACGATATCGTTTGCGCTCAGCTCCTTAATGCATTTCCTCCAGGCTTCGTAGCCCCCGACCTTCCGGTAGGCGTCGATATCCCAGGGAGCGCCATCAAGCGTTTGGAGTACTCGTGGGTTAGTCGTAGCAGTCATCGCTTCTTCAATACCTATTCTACCCAGAAAGTGGAACGATACTATAAGGTGCCCGGACGCTGTTCGTCAAGGCAATGTCTCGATAATAGGCCTGAATCTCAATGACTTAGGGCCACTGCCCTATATAAGACCGGCCATATGGGCCATCGAGCCGTAAAAGGTAGGACGTGAGCGGTGAAACGTATCTCGCTGGTGATAAGAGCGTATGCTAATGGCCTATAGCTGGTAGCAAAGACAGCCCTCTTTATTCAGGACCCTACGCCAGATGCTCTTTTCTTTGGGCGAGAGATGAACGGACTTGCCGGAGTTTTCCAGCCGGCAAGTCCAATACCGATTTACCTGAGATGGCTGCCGGCTCCCATGAATAACAACATGGGTATCGACAACATGAAGTTGACTCGAGAAGCGAGGAGCGCGGTCCGGCCCCACTGGGCCATTTCCGGCGGCGCAGGGGTTCCTTGGGCTGCCGCTGTCACCGCCGCAATGATTCTCCGCTGGTTCGGCCAAATAACCGCATGGACATTGGCCATCATGATGATGCCCAATAGGCCGCCGATTCCCAATGCAATTGCGCCGGTTCCACCCCGTTGATACAGGTAGAGGTACAACACAATTCCAGCCAGAACCGTGACCGTCGCGCCATGGCGAAACCAATTCAGCGCGGCAGGCATCAACTTGGGAATCACGATGTTCTTGGTGGGACCATCCAGGCTCTTCAAGAACGCCGCATTGATCAGGTTGAAGAAATACAACAACCCGATCCAGACGATCCCAGCGAGGAAATGGGTCCAGCGCAACAGCAAACCGAACCAATCGGCATCACCGACCGCCGTGCCGGTTATGCCAAGATACCCCATAATCAAGACCACCGAGAGGGCAAATCCTACCCCCAGGGTCTGCATCGGACTCTCAAGAAATTTCATAGTATCTCCTTATTTACTGCGCTATCGGGCTTCTTCTGTACTGTAGCCCTGCACGGAATGTCAAGCAATCGAGGCCCGTCGTACGCCAATGGTCATTGGTCGATAATGAGAAAGAGGCCCGCTGTTCCTGCCACTGACGATGTTGCTATGTCACTAAGAGATCGACGGCTGCGCAAAGTTCGCGCACTGCAGCGGCAGATTTCACCAACTCTGCCTTCTCCTCCGCCGTCAGCTCATATTCGACGACCTGTTCCGCCCCGCCTCGGCCCAGCCTGACTGGCACACCCACGACGACATCGCGCAACCCATATTCACCTTCACAGAGCACCGCACAAGGCAGCACCCTCTTCTGGTCCTTCACAATCGCCTCAACCATATCGACAGCAGAGGCCGAGGGGGCATAGAACGCACTGCCCGTGACTAACAGACTCACGATTTCGGCCCCCCCCTCTCGTGTCCGCTTCACAATCGCCTCCAACCGATCGGCCGACAGCAACTCTGAGACCGGCTTCCCCTTCACCGTCGTGTACCGCGACAAGGGCACCATCGTATCGCCATGTCCACCCAGAACCATGGCAGACACGTCGGTGCCAGGCACACTCAATTCAGCCGCGATGAACGCGCGCATCCGGGCGGAATCGAGCACTCCCGCCATACCCAAGACCCGCGACTTCGGCAATCCGCTCACGCGGCGCGCAACATGAACCATGGCATCCAGCGGGTTGGTGACGAGAATCAAAATGACGTTCGGCGATCGCGACACGAGTTCAGAAACGACCGATTTCACGATCTTCGCGTTGGTGGCCAACAACTCGTCACGGCTCATCCCCGGTTTGCGAGGAATTCCCGAGGTGATCACCGCCACCGACGAGCCGGCCGTTTCATCATAGCCGTTCGTGCCCACCACCCGGGTGCTGTAGCCGCAAACCGGCCCGGCCTGGGTGATGTCGAGGGCCTTGCCTTGCGGGACGCCCTTCACAATGTCGACAAGCACCACCTCATACTCATCCTTCTCGGCCAGCCGTTGGGCCATCGTACCGCCGACATTCCCCGCGCCAACCACCGTAATTTTCGGTCTCCCCATCATCGGCTCCTCGTGAAACGTAAAACGTGAATCGTGAAACGTAATATCCCCTTACGCCTCACCCCTCACCCCTCACGTGTGTTCGTGTTCCGTCCAACCTGCAACTTTAAAATTAATCGTACAGACGAAATTGTCTCCGTCATAAAAATTGACCTTGATCTTCTTCTTGCCATAGGTCTTTGCCAGAAAGGCGTCCGGATCATCGACCAATTCCTGATATCCCCCTGCCGGATATTCTCCGAGGTCATGAAAGACCACGATCATCCCCACTTTGACTTCCTGGAGAATCTTAGCCCAACAACGGGGATAGACCTCCCAAAACTTGGCCTCAATGAGATCCTTCGTTGGTTCCTGGCGATCCTCCCCCGGCTTGAAGGGCTGCGCAAACTTCGCCAGCCGGCGAACATAAGGATACTGATGCCCTGTAAACAGCTTGTGCAGCCAGGGCGGAACGGTTGGTCGTTTAGTTTCGTCAGTCATGTTCCGTCTCTCGTGAAAAGTGAAACGTATGGGGTCAGATGACATCGTTGCCATCCTTCCACTTCCCTCATCTTACGTTTCACGTTTTACCTTTCACCTTTCACGTCGTGAGCCGTTGATAGATCCGCGGCAATCGCTTCGGCAAGGCTTCGAGATGGTCGATGACCGCAAACTGCACATCGCCGTACATTCTCCTGACATAACCGTCGGCCTCCCGATCGATCGTGATACAAAACGGATGGACTCCCCGCTGGCGCGCCTCCCGCAATGCAACCTTGGTGTCCTCCAGCGAATACTCGTCTTTATAGCCGTCGTCAAGCGGACGGCCATCGCTGATGAGGACGAGCAGCCTCGTTCTCGCCTCTCGCGCCAACAACTTAGCAGTCGCATGCCGAATGGCGGCCCCATCACGGTTCTGCTGCATAGGAGCTAGTCCGCCCAGCCGCTGCGCTGCCTTCCCGCCCAACCGATCGTCAAAATCCTTGACCACAAGAAAATCCACCTGCCCCCGGCCCTGGCCCGAATAGCCATACAGCGCATACTGGTCTCCAACCGCTTCAAGGGCTTCACACAACAACACCAGCCCCTCTTTCTCCAGATCGATCACGCGACGGCCGTTGTCCAACTGGCGACTGGTCGACCCGCTTACGTCGACTAAAAATGCTGCCGCGACATCCCGTTCTTTTCTCTCCCGCCTGACGTAGATCCGGTCTGAGAGGTCTGTCCCCGCCGCCCGCTCAGCGCACAGACGAACGGTCGCATCGATATCGAGATCCTCGCCCTCAGCCTGACCCGATACACGCCGCAAGCCCGGTGGTCTCAAACTTTCAAAAAATCGTCGAAGGGCCGAGACTTCGCTCCCATGCGCGCTCAACGTGGCGCCCACGATGTCCCCGTTTCCCTCTTCCGCAGGGCGCTCGACAACGCGACACCAGTTGAGGCGATAGTCTTCGATCCTTTGGTCCCATTCCGGGTAACGCACCATACGATCGCCAGGCCCTGCATGATCGACCGGCGTCGGCTGCTCGACCTTCAAAGCGAGGAGTTCTTCCACATGGGAAGGCAACTGCCGCCCCCCGGCAAGCCGGTCACTCTCGGTTTCGGTGCGAGTTCCTTCTCGGTTCCGTCGACCCTGGCTTGACGATTCCTGCGCTCCGCCGGCAGCGCTCGCCATCCGTTCAATGTCCTCCGACTGTCTCTGATCGTCCGATGCCGGCTCATCCCGGTCCTGCCGACGAATGAACTCAGGATTCATCGCTCCACGATAGACCCAGTTGGTGACAGGGCGATAGTCCTCACCCGTCTGGTCGGACGCGGTGGGCCCCACACCCAGATCCTCCGATACATCATTCGCCTGATCGGCCTGGATCATCTCCCCCTTCGGCGCCAACAGTGTTTCGAGCGTCACATAGAGATGATGGGCCAAACGCACGGCCTCTTCCGCCGTCGCTGTGGGAGTCAGAATCGCCTGGCACATCGGCGAGAGTATGGCGATCTCGCTCTTGATTGCGTCGTGAATGGCGACAGGCTGCGAGGCGGCGGTTGAGAGCTGGAGCAGTTGATCGACTACGAGCTCTTTGACTGTCAGCCCATGCGTCAGGGATCTGGTCGTGATGGACTCCCGAGCGAATTGCTGCAGATCCCGTTGAAGTCCCGGGTATTCCCGTTGCAGCAGAAACTCCACCCGCGCGTCTTCTACAAGCATCCACAAGTCTTGGATTAGTCCCGGATGGGGATAGAGACGAAAGAGCGCAGCCAAGGTATCCGGCGCAGCCTGTTTCACCCGGCCATATCTCTGCCGCACCGCCATGACGAGATCGACAAGCGGCTCAAGAGTGAGCCGGTAGGTTCCAAACTCCACATGCCCCGCTTCGTGGGCCGCCATCACCAAATACAAACGCCGATTCTCTTCAGCAGTGGGATAACGACGAAGAAGCGATGGCAGCGAAATAACCCGCCCATCCTGGCTTACCGTGGCCCGCGCTGCGGTTTCCTGGTTCAGCGAGTCGGGGAGCGCTTGGATCGTCAGATCCGCCCCACAGAGTCCCTGCACGAAGAGCTTCACGGTACGGGCCACTTGCCGAAGGGACACACCGCTTAGAGCCGTCTCCACCGAGGTCAGCGATTTCTGAGATTCGAGGGCAAAGTAGGCTCTGGCTCCTTCGACACTGTAGGCCAAGACTTCCATGCCCGCTGTGAACCAAGCCTCGAAACGAGTCGCAGCCCCGGCAGACTCACCGATCACGCTCACCAGCTCCGGCGCGCGCCGCAAATAGGCCAGCGCCGTTTCTGCGTCTCGCTCCGCCACCAAGGCCCCATACTGCAATATCTTTATCCTCCATCCTTCAGTCGGCACGGCACGCAACAGTCGTGGCGATTCCGACAACCACGCAATGCCGGCCGCAGGATTGCGCTCAGCCAGCAACGACCCGACCGTGACAACTTTGACCCTCACTGACCGGTCTTCAAGATCGCCAAGAATGAGCGGGCTGGTGCGGAGAAATTCAATGGTCCCGAAATAGTCCGTCCTGCCAAAACTACTCTGGGAAATGAGCTTCAATCCAAATGCGGCCCAGGCCCTGGAATCCTCGACGGGCAACACGCGAGCAACAGAGGGGATTTGGCGGATGTACTCCAGCGCAACGACAAAATCGACCTTCGTCAGTTCAAACCCGATTTCCAACCAGACTCCCACTTGGTCCGGCGCGATCACCGTCACCACATCAGGCGCGACTCGGAGATACTCCAGCGCAAGATTCACATCTTGCTCTGCCAGATCCAGAGCCGTTTTCAAGACCACCGACCGAACCGATGGTCGTTCAATCAGCCCCAGCACCAGCGGACTCTCTTTGAAATATTTCAACCCAATTGCGCCGGACGATTGGGCCAATGCAATTCCCAAATCCAGCCAGGCCACGGTATCGCTAAGCCTGCCTCGCTGCAGCAATTCGGGAAACGATTCGATGGCGGCGCGCATAACTTTTGGGGAAACCTCAGCCAATTCATCGAGCAGTAACAAGACACCTTCCATTTGGTTTGGCGTCGCAACGGCTTCGACGAGGCGCGAGAACAGATGTTCGGCCGTAGCAGGCCCCAGCTCCTCCGCCAACTTGGCGATCAATTGCTTATGCGTATCCGCCATCTCCATTCGCGATCCAATCCTACGGGATTTTCGGGCAGTGTTGGAAAGTCCTGGATTGTAAAGGACGCCCCAGCGCTTGTAAACTGTACCCCTACGGGCGGGCATGGGGCGAGAGGCACGAGGCGAGTGGTAAAAGCTCTCGTCTTCCCTCTAGCCCCTGGCCCCTCGCCTCTAGCCAAAGGATTGAAATGAGCGAGCCGAAAAAAGAGAGTCTCGATAGAATGTGGAAGTTTACAAAGGGTTTTGCGGAGAAGAGCGGAACTTCAATGCATCCCATGCCCGCCGTCACCGAAGCCGTGGTCAAAGGCCTCGCGATGCATGTGGACGAATTAGGCAAACCCCTCTGCCCCTGCAACTTCTACAAGGATAAAGCCGCAGAAGCCAAACTCCGCCGCTGGATGTGCGCCTGCGATGAAATGCAGATCTACAAATACTGCCACTGCCTATTATTTGTGCGGGAAGACGGTCTACCGATCACGGAGTATCTCCCTGAGGGCCACGAGGGACGCGAGATCTACGGACTCGTCACAGATCCGACTCCCGAGAAGGGCCGGGCACTGAAACATAAGGCAACTACCTCACCGACATCCTTGGGCGAAACACCGGCATCGCCCTCACCCACTTCCTAACTGCCATGCCATTGCGCAATCGACTTCAGTGCGTCGCAGTCCTACTGCTCCTGTTTGGAATCCTCTGGTCTGACCGAGCGCAGGCCGTCGAGCCTGGCAATGTGTCTGTCAGCAAGACACATCAACCGCCAGTCTTTAACGAAAAAGACTTCTTCCCTTACAAACAAAAGGGACGGAGCACCCTGACCGGACAAGCATTCCTTGCATCCCCCTCCGGGAAAGCCATCACCCAAGCAGGCGCTCCAGTGCATCTCATCCCCATGACGCCTTACACACGTTATTGGTTTGACCACAATGTCAGAACCACATCCTGCGCAACGACAGAACCCCTAACATCATCTGAAACCGCAGCCACTCCACGCCCTCCAACCGACTGCCCACAAGAGGCGCTGACCAGGCTCCAGACAGAGAAACGCCTGACTCCCTATCTCCGCACAACCAGAGCCAACCCCACCGGACATTTCTGGTTCACCAAGATCCCCGCCGGCCGGTACTACCTCGTCAGCCTGATCGACGAGGGAGCAGGGACACGCAAAGAAGAACAGCAAACAGGCCTAGCTTGGCTGACCATCGAACTCGACGCAGGCGAGAAACTCACCAACCTCGTAGTGACCGACTGTAAAACCAGCCTCTGCTGAACCTGCCTTCTTCCAAAACCTCTCTTTGAATCGAAGGGAGTGTGGGTCGATTTCCCAAGTGATTTGAATTATCCTGTCACCAGTTCAAACATTACTCAACCTGGAATAAGCTCCTAATGACGAGATTGCTGAAGGTATGATCCTGAAAAATCAGAGAAACCATATCTGATTTGCGAGGTCTTTTCTTCAATCGTGTTCGAAGCGTCAGTTGGGCGAATAAGGTTTGCCAAGACAACTCAAACCTCGTTGATCGCGTTTCTCGATTTTTATGAGGGGCAGGTTGGCTGAATATCAAGGCTACCAAGAATGGCAGATTTGGTCGGTATGCACGACAAGAACTTGAGGAGTTGCGGGTCATGGAATCCTATTGGATTACTTAATCCGTCGGATTGTCGCATTGGGAGATCAGTGTTTTACTTCGCCCTTACAGCGAGAGCGAAGACCATCTTGACACACCACATAGGCAGGCTTCGGTAAACTTATGTCGCTCGCCGATAGGAAGAACTGATTATGAAGAACAAGCTATTCATGATTGCGTTAGTGTTTCTTACCTCCATTACCGTGTCGTCCGCGTGGGCGGGCAACGAAACGGTCGACATGTCTGTAGTCAAGGCTCTGGCTCAGCGTCCTGTCGATGAGATCCTGGGAAACTCCTCGGTGTCAAAAATAGACATCGAAAAGTACTGGAAGGAATTACGCGGTCGAAATCGTCCAATGATCGTTTTCTTCTACGCGAACCACGATTCAGCCTCACAGCGTCTTGCTACTCTGGTTCTGTACGTTGCCCGAGAGTACTCGAACCGCATAGAGTTCCGCTGTGTCAAGGTTTCTGAGAACGGTCCTCCGAAAAAGGATTACGCCAAGCGACTAGAGACCCAGTTCAGCCTCGATAGCACACCAGGGATTCTCTTCTACGACAATGTTAAAAACAGGCTGGTGTTGGAGCAGGAGACATACATCGACGCCGACTACAAGGAGTTCCGTACGCCCCAAATGCTCTTATGGAAAGTCTATTACGCCGAAGCCACAAAGGCACTGAACAAGCTACTGGCTGATTGATGGATATCAGCATCGAAAGTCCGGTATCGCTGTCACGCATAAGCTGTAACGGGCTCCAGCAACCACCGATTAGCCAACCAGAGCCACCCCCACCGGACATTTCTGGTTCACCAAAATCCCCGCCGGCCGGTACTACCTCGTCAGCCTGATCGATGAGGGAGTAGGACCGCGTAAAGAAGAACAGCAATCGAGCCTAGTCTGGCTGATCATCGAACTCGACGCAGGCGAAAAACTCACAAACCTCGTAGTGACAGACTGCAAAGCCAGCCTGTGCTGAGCCGCTTCACACAACAACGCCTTTTCTTCATCTTCATTGCTAGGGCTAGATAACAAGGCAGTTTCACCTTCCCCACTATTTCCTACACCTCTTGAGCCCCTGCGAGAACTAAAATTGGTCTTCAGTTGAACCCAACGGATAGCCGCTAATCCTTCATAGTGTTTTTGACGTGCCCCCAGACAGCTAGCCTTTTAACTGAAATATTTTGCCATTCTTGTATTTTCAGGATAGCAGTGTAGAAGATTAAGGTCTGCCGTTTCGGGTCCTGAATGGGAAACAGCAAATCGCTGAAATCGATCAACCCCGTTTGATAACGCACGTGAACTATCTCAACACGGCAAAGCGAAGCTTAGTGAAGCTATACCTCTCGTTTAAGGCATCAAAAGAAAAAAACCATTTAGAAGCCATCAGGCTTTGGGAAAGGCTGAGAACCTTTGAGGATGAGCAAGATACATTTGCCCGATCTATGCTGGCGTGGGAATTCGACAAAATTGGAGACAAAACAAGAGCGCTCTATTATGGGAATCAGGTTCTAAACGTTGATCCGTATAATGTTCTCATGTTGAAGTTTCTAATTAGGATTTATTTTGACCAGAAGGAACATGCCATTGTGTATGGATATGTGCAGAGAGCAACATCTTATTTGCCAGATCCGCAGATCGAGAAAACCAAAGCTGCGTTGACTCGTTGGCTTGGTATTCTCGTTCCATGGTTCCGCATGGTTCCGAAACTCCGAGTCATCCTCCCCAAAATGGAACGGGCGTTGAAAGATGATTACAATTACGAATCAGAGTGGCTTCATTGGGCTCAAGGTTACAAGCAATGGTACGAGGAACGACTCAGTTTAGGCGATAGTCCTTTGCCTCCCGGGGAATCTTGGAACTAAAGCACACTTTCCCTTGAAAGCCATACTTTCAAATTTCACAGCACATACAGCTCAGGAAGCTGAGTAACGTGTGGGCGTCGAACGAGAGCCCTCCAACTCCCTCCATCTCACTTTAGGGGAGTGGCCAAGGCTGCCCTTTACTGCGCGCATCGAACGAGCACATTCTTATCGTGCGCGTTCTGCGAGCAAGAAGGGCACCTGGCCGCTCCCCTCCACCCTCATTGCCAGCCACTCACCTCATACCCCTTCTCACTCAAACACTTCACCACCGCGTCTGCATAGGCAGGGTCCGGATCGAGCGGCCTGTAGGCGCCGCCCACTGAACCGATGATGACTCCGAGCGCGCCACCGGCTGCCGCCCCAATCGTCACACCCGCTACTCCACCGATGAGTCCAGTCGATGCCCCTACCGCAGCGCCACTGATCAGACCCAGTCCTGCGCCAGCCGCCACATTGCCACTTCGGCTCCCAGTACCGGGCTTCAGCCCCGCCGCTTCAGCCTTCTGCTGACAAATGATCACTTCAAACTTCGCCATCTCCCGCCCCTGCATCTGCAACTTCGCATTCGACTTCAACAACGGCCCCGGCCCAGCACAGGCCGCAAGACATAGAATTAAACCAGGAATGACGATGCTCTGAATCTTCCTCAATCCCTCACCCTCCTTTTTTCACCGGGATGGCACTCTCTCAGGTCTCGCAGCCAGGGTAATCCCGACTGCGGCCGTCGAACGAGCACTGTTTCATCGTGCGCGTTCCGGGAGCAAAGGGATGCCCTGGCTGCGAGACCGTCCCCTCATTGCCATCCCGTCACCTCATATCCTTTTTCTTGCAGACACCGATTCACAAAATTCGTGTAGGCCTGATTCGGTTGCGAGGGGCCGGCGATGGCGTGGTACAAACCGGTCAACAGGCCCCACACAGCTCCGGTCGCTGCTCCAATCATAGAACCACGTCCTACTGCGCCGGAGATGGCTCCGCCGACCGCTCCGGCTGCCGCGCCGACTCCGCCACCCACGACAGTGCCGGTTGCCACTCGACCGGCCTTCCCACTCCCTTCCTCAGCTCCTGCCGATTCGGCCAACTTCTTACAATCTTCGATATCCTGTGTCGCCGCCTCTTTCCCTACCGACTGCATATGAGCATTGGGGTACAGCACAGGACGGGCGCTGGAACAAGCGCTGAGCAGAAACACCCCACAAACCAGGTACGCAATAGAGCGCTTCATTCTGTCACCGACCCTTTCCGCATGAGACGGGCGATGACGCGTTCTGCCGTGACTCCTCGTAGACTCACACGCTTATGCCGCCCGCTGATCCCGGATTCAATGTGCACAGCCGCGAGAGGAAGACTTAACGTCTGTGCAAGAAATCGAATTAATGCCTCGTTGGCTGCGCCATCGACCGGTGGGGCTGCCACACGAATCTTCAACGCATCGCCGTGAATGCCGACGCACTCTGTCGTGGATGCTTTCGGTTGGATATGAACGGTCAGGATCGCTCCGTCTTTCGTGTCCAGCACAATTGGCGCATTCATCTGTGAGAGAGCCAGGGGCCTAACAGAGCTTGCTCATTTACGTTGTCCCAGGATGCTCAAAAAGACCGTCCAGCAAGGCCGCAGGCTTATCGAAACCGGAGGCGTACCCTCAGGGGTACGTTGAGGATTTCGATGAGCCGAGAACGAAGCTGGCGGTCTTTTTCAGCATCCTGGGAGGGATTAGAAAATGGCCTTCACCAATTCCAAGATACTGCGCTGCATATCGGGATCGTCGGTGATCGGGCGGGCAATCGCGACGTCGCAGGCTCGGTCGGTCGCCACGCCTTGCCTGATGAGTGTCCCGGCATAGATCAGCAATCTGGTGCTGACCCCTTCTTCTAACCCATGGTTCTTGAGGTTCCGCACCTTGCCGCCGAGTTTAACCAGGCTCGCCGCAAGTTCACGGCTGATCCCGGCTTCCCGCTCAACCACGGTCGTTTCGACGTCAGGGGCCGGATAGTCGAACTCAATCGCCATGAAGCGCTGCTTCGTGCTTTGCTTCAGATCCTTGAGCACGCTCTGATAGCCGGGGTTATAGGAGATCACCAAGAGAAAATCGTCGGCCGCTTCGAGAATCTGGCCTTTCTTTTCAATCGGCAGGAAGCGACGATCGTCGCTCAGGGGATGGATGATGACAGTCGTATCTTTCCGCGCCTCGACAATCTCGTCCAAATAGACAATGGCGCCATGCTTCACGCCGAGCGACAGAGGCCCATCGATCCAGACCGTCTCTTGGCCCTTGAGCAGGTATCGCCCCACAAGATCGGAGGCGGTGAGATCCTCGTGACAAGCGACCGTGATCAAGGGACGGCCAAGCTTGTAGGCCATATGCTGGACGAACCGGGTCTTGCCGCACCCGGTCGGCCCCTTGAGCATGACCGGCATCTTGCTCTTCGCGGCAATCGTAAACAACCCAACCTCGCCACGCACCTCCGCATAGAACGGTTCCCGTTCAATCCGATACTGTCCGATGTCGACTTCCCGGCCTAGACTTGTCATCTCACATCCATCTGCTCAGTCGCATTCCTCGTTTCATGTCTAACGTTTCACACCCAGTGCAGCCACGATAAACGGAACCGATGCTGAAGATCAAGCGATGAGGTTGGATATCAGAAGATCGACAAACAGATGGCCTTCCGATTTCTCATCCTTATCTTTTGGAGGGAGTGGCGGAGGCTGCTCTTTACTGCGCGCATCGAACAATATACATGCTCCGTCCAAGCTTGCTCGTTATCTCTCCAGGGATGGGGGCTGATTGATCTTCTACTGCGCGCGTCCAACGAGGGCCTTCGGAGGCCGCGCGTTGCGCGAGCAAAGAAGATCATCAGCCTCCATCCTACGCCGCTTTCACGCCGTCCAAGACTTCCCGCACCTTTTGCGCCAGCGCGGGGGGAGTGAAAGGCTTCTGCAGAAACCCGGCCTGGCGATTCACATGGCCTTGCTCAAACACCGGATGATCTGGATATCCTGACATGTAGAGCACTTTAATCTCTGGCCGCATCGCTTGAATCTTCTCCGCGACTTCAGGCCCGCTCATCTGTGGCATAACGACATCGGTCAACAACATATGAATGGGGCCACCATATCTGACATTGGTGAGCAGGGCTTCAATCCCATGGCGCGCCTCCAAGACCGTATACCCATGCAACTGCAATGTCTCATGCACGAGACCGCGCACCGCCGGCTCGTCTTCAACTAAGAGGATCGTTTCGCGCCCACGCGCCGGAGTGATCACTTCCATGCCCGGCACCGTTCCCGGCGCCTCTTGCTCGACCCTTGGGAAATAAATCCTAAACGTCGTGCCCTGGCCTGGAGCGCTCTCCACGAAGATACTTCCTCCGCTCTGCTTGACGATGCCATAGACCGTCGAGAGCCCCAACCCCGTCCCTTTCCCTTTTTCCTTTGTCGTGAAGAACGGTTCGAATAAATGCGATCGGGTCTCGGCATCCATCCCTTGGCCGTTATCGCGGACCGCCAGCATCACATACGAGCCTGGCGCCATGACCACTCCGTCCAGACCCGCCTCTTTCCCAACCGTCACATTCCGGGTTTCGATCGTCAGGCGCCCGCCTGTAGGCATCGCATCGCGCGCATTGACGACCAGGTTCATAATGACCTGCTCGACCTGTCCAGGATCCGCCTTGATGGCGCCGGTCGAGGCATCGAGTTCAGCGCTGAGTTCGATGATATCTTCACCGACGAGACGCCGCAGCATGCCGTTCATATTGGCGACGAGGGCATTGAGATCGAGAACTTTTGTTGCGATGAACTGTCGACGGCTGAACGCCAGTAACTGACGGGTCAGCCCGGAGGCCCGGTCTGCCGCCTTCTTTACCTCCTCGATATCCCTTCGCATGGCATCGGTGCTTCCCTGGCGGCCCAGGAATAACTCGCTGTAGCCACGAATGACCGTAAGGAGATTATTAAAATCGTGCGCCATACCACCGGCCAATCGCCCCACCGCCTCCATCTTCTGCGCTTGTTGCAATTGCGATTCGGCTTCCCGCAACTCCTTTTCGGTCTGCGCCCGCTTCCAAAATTGGCCGACCTTAAGACCGATGTCCTCCGCCATCCTCAACAACTCGTCATCGGGCTGCCTTACTGGGAGGCTGAAGAATTCGATGACACCCTTGATCTCATTCCCGACCGGGATCGGCAACCCAAACGCCCCCTGAAGGCCGGCCTGTCGAGCCTGTGCTTCGCGAGGAAAATTTACCTCTGCCAAGAGGTCCACTACCCAGGTCGATTTTCCCCTGGCCCAAATACGTCCGGGCAAATCTTCACCGGGCAGACAGACACGCTGCACGCTGTCCAGAATAAACGGCCCGGCATGGACAGATGGCGCCGCCCACTGACCGACACAGCGCAACACCCCGGTCAACTTATCGACCTTCCAGAACAGGCCCAGATCCCACCCCAGGCTTTCCCCGACAGCCTGAATAATTTTCGGTACCGCCTCTTCCAAGGTCGCCGCCTCGGAGAGCACATGGGTGACAGCGTACTGAGCGGCAATACGCTGTTCCGCGCGCCGGCGGTCGGTGATATCCCTGATAAAGGCGCTGAAGATATAGGTATCTCCAATTTTTGCCGGAGAGACTCCAAGCTCAACGGGAAGCTCCCGTCCGTCCTTGTGCCGGGCGATCACTTCGATCCGGCGATTCAAGATCGCGCCGGCCCCTGCTCGAAGAAATTCTCGAATGCCATGTTCATGCGCCTGACGATCCCGCTCAGGAATGATGGTCTCAGAAAGAACCCGCCCCAGCGCTTCCTCGCGGGACCATCCGAAAATCGCCGTAGCCTGCGCATTCCAATCGGTCACAATCCCGGTCGAATCGATGGTGATCACTCCGTCGAACGCGGTATCGACGATGGCCCGATTCCGCTCCTGACTCTGGAGCAGCGCGGCTTCAGCGGCTTTCGCCCAGGCGCTTTCCTGCTGTGTCTTTCGATGTTCCGCGCGCAAGCGCGCCGTGGCCCAGAGCAATAATCCCAGCATGGGCACCCAGACCATCCCTCCGGCGACCCCGACTTTCCACAAGAAGGCATGAATCGGCGCCAGAATGTCCTGCCGCTCCTTTTGCACCAGAACCGACCAGCCCAGTCCGGCAAATTCTCCAAAGCCTTTGGTCTGCGCATACCCAGTCACCACCTGGACATGCCTGCGTCGATCTTCTTCCTCGGTATATCCTGGGATACCGCTCTCGCTCAGCAGCGCCGAAGGGTATCCGAGTTCTTTGAGATTGATGACCCCCTTGTGAGGCAGAATCGAATCGACAAACACCCTGCCCTGCTTCGTCAGCATTTGATATTCAACTCGCCCTCCCGTTCCTGGGTGGGACTCAAGTGAGCGAATGGTTCTGGTGGTCACTTCTTCCAAAAATGCAACCCCCACGCGTGACGTCACGGCTCCCAGAAACATTCCTTGCGCATCGAGAACCGGAACCGTAAATGCGATTGCATCGTCGCCGCTTTCCTCTCCACGCCCCGTGACGTCGGCGATGTCGAGCTTTCCCGTTGTGCGAGCCGCGATAAAGGATGGGGCTCGGCTATCGTCGCGTCCTACCAGCGCAGGATCAGTCGCCGCCACAACCATCCCCTGGACATCCATAACCGCTAAGGATTGGTACATTGGGCCATGGATTGTCTTCGCCCATGTGAGATACTCGGAGAGGTATTTAGGATCGGAGATTCGCAACGAAACGGCTCTGGCCATCATGTGGGCATCGCCTTGGCGCTCGAACAACATCCGGTCGGTTTTCTCGGCAATTTCCGCTGCGGCAAGCATGAGTTCTCCCCCCGTCGCCTCCACGAGACGAGCTTCGACGAACCGGGTCAGGACGAGACCGGCGAGAAGCGCAAAGACGGTGATGCCGACAAGCAGATAGGGTAGCCACCGGTAGCGGCGAAGATCGAGGAATGAAACGGCCATTGATGTCTTCATGATTATTTACGCGCCTGGAAGGCGGCGAAGTTGGGAATCAACATGGCAGGGCGATAGGCCTGTTTCGATGCGCGCAATCCTGGAAGACCTGCATCATCCATTGTGTTGATGTATACGGCCCCTTCCGCCAAGGCTGTCCGACAGGTCTCACGAAAGAGATACTGTGCCAGACCGGGAACCGTTCGGTCGGTGACCTCTAGGAGAACACAAAATGTCGTGTTCGTCAGCCAATAGCCGAAGGTATAGGCGCAGAGCCGACCGTGAATCTTGACGACCCTCCCTGTCACCCCAACGTCCGACGCCTGCGACCAGATGACCTCGTGAGCCGGCACCGCATCAGCCAACAACATCGCGCCGAACGGACCAAGCCCTTCCGCTTGTTTCTGCTGTGACCAATTCGCGAGAAGGGCGCGGCAATCCTGACGGTCGCCCAGCCGATACAGGCCCATCTCAGAAGACTGCTCTCGCTCGAATCGATTGCACAGCGCCCGCTGAGCTCTGTATCGGTCGCCTGCCAAGGTTGCGAGATCCGTCGCGCGATACAAATAGTCCGGCTCCTTGGCCGTCATACGATAGCCCAGCCGCTCAAACTCCGGCACCAGCTGGGAAGGCACGTTCTCCACTCGACTGGCCGGCGAGTCGCCGTTCCAGCGCTGCAACAACTCCATCGCCTCGGAGAGAGGCGCGTCGATCGAGCCTGCCCCGATCGGAGGCAGAGACATAAACCAACCGTCCGGCGATTGCGCGAAGAGACAAAAGGCTCCCTGAATGTCCACCCACCAATAGGCCAATAATCCATTCCACATATAATGATAGACCGGCGAAGAGGCCGCGAGCGACCGATCATGACACCATCCAGCCCGGTCTAACGCCGCCTTCATGCGCGGAATATCGTCCAGCGTGAACCGATGCACCGGCACAGGCCCCCAGTGACGGGCCAGAGCATCGGTGAGGTGAGGAAGACGCGCAAGCACGACAACATCCTCTTGAAACTTCCCTATCAGGCGAGGATGCAAGACTAGCTGCTCACGAATGTCCGGTCGGTCGAGTAAATCCAGTGTCCGATCGGCATGACGCTGAATGTCCTCGGGAATCTCATCTCGCATAAATGGGCATTTCGTATCCCACCCCAATAGTACTTGGCCCTGCGGCTCATCCCACATCAGAGCCAGAGGGTAGAGCTGACAGTCGAGCGGACGTTGCTCATAAATACGGCAAGTCGAGGTCTCAGGGTTAAAGGCTGGGCAAAAATACCCCTCACCATGAGCGGCGGGAACCAGGAGCACCTGCCCCCCCCGCCGATCGGGAAAAGCTGTTGCTGCAACACCCCCCGCTAGAGCCTTCGTGATCTCGTTCTCAGTAAAGTATGGACGGAGTGCGCTATCGGGGTCAGGAAATCGGCAACAGACATCGCACTGAAGACAGGTCCTGCTTGGCACAAGTTGTGGCAGTACGATCGGTGGTATCACAGAAGCGCCGACCAGCTCATCGGTGTATGCGGACATAGAAGTGGCTCAACCAATGCGTGCCCCATACTAGCACCCTTCCGCATAAGTGCCCAAGAAGATGCTACTTTTCCTATTCCCTGTCCGAGGAGCCTGTTTCCTTGGAACTCCTATTGGCAACCGAACTAAGCCGTCATGCGCCATTCCCATACCACCCTCTTCTCCCCTTGTATGGGCCTGAAGCCCGTGTTAGAGTTCCTTGCCCTCATATGAGAGGCGCTCATTGAGACGAATACTGCCCCTGTCTGATTTGGCTACCTCCGACCTCCTTCATCGTTGCGCAACCATCCGTGACCAGCTAAGCCAAGCTGGGCTCTTCCCGGCCCTGCCAGGGCAGGATACGGCGTCTGGGCCCCTCACCGCCACAACAACCTGGCGCATTGCCACGGAGCCATTCCCCCTGACAAAAGACCAGCTGGACTTTTTCCATCAACTCGGGCCGCAGCTCCTTTCCTTTTATCGAGCCCTCAACCGCCTCTACCTCGACAGTGTGCGCGGCCTCCAACCAAGCTGGGTCGCAGGATACCTTGACCAAGGAAAACCTGGAAGTCTGCTCTCATTTAGCCGGATGAAACGGTTCCGTGACCAGCTTCCCGCAGTCATCCGACCGGACATCATCCCCACCCAGGACGGAATGGTAATCACTGAGCTCGACTCAGTCCCTGGAGGTATTGGATTAACCGGGGCGTTGACGGAGTTTTATCGTGCCGCTTCTCCAACCCCTCACCTCTCAGAATTTGTGGGAGGCTCCAAAGGAATGGTCCTGGGGTTTGCCGCGATGCTGAAAGCCCAGCTCGCCCAGCGCTCCGGATGTGTCGCGATTCTGCTATCGGAAGAAGCCAAAGACTATCGGCCAGAAATGACATGGCTCGCGGCCCAGCTTCGAGGAGCCGGTCTCGATGCCTACTGCATAGAACCTCGTCATGTTCGATTCACTGAAGAAGGCCTCAGGATTACCAATGAGGAGATGGACCGGCCTATCGCATTAATCTATCGATTCTATGAATTATTCGATCTTCTGAACATTCCCAAATCCGAACTCCTCCAATATGCGATCAAGAAGGACTTGGCTGCCGTCACACCTCCGTACAAACCGGCCCTGGAGGAAAAACTCGCCTTCGCCCTCCTCCATCATCCGGCCTTGAGACCCTTCTGGGAGCAGATATTGGGCAAGGAAACCTTTCTGCACCTGACCACCATCATGCCACGCACATGGATACTCGACCCTGCGCCGATCCCTCCAACCGCGACCATTCCTGGTTTGGCGATCGGTGGAAAGGCCGTCATGGGCTGGCACGATCTGTCTACGGCAACCCAGAAGGAGCGGCACTTCGTGATTAAGCCCTCGGGATTTTCCGAACTTGCCTGGGGTAGCCGAGGCGTATCGGTCGGGCACGATATGCCGCAGATCGAATGGGTCGCCGCTATCGACAAGGCCCTGGCCTCTTTCCCCAGCACACCCTATATCCTTCAGGAGTTTCACAAGGGCCGGCTCTATGAACTCGACTATTTCGATCCGGTGACCGGTGAGATGAACCGAATGTCCGGACGTGCCAGGCTCTCGCCCTATTATTTCGTGAGTGGCGAAAAGACCGAGCTGGCTGGTATCCTGGCTACGATCTGTCCGGCTGATAAGAAAGTCATCCACGGGATGAAAGACGCAGTCATGGCACCGTGCGCAGTAACGCGGGAACAGTCCGAAAGCCATCAAGTCTGAAGGTCGTAAAGTCAGACCTATTTCTTCATGATGACTCTCAGACTTGATGACTTTCGACTTGACGACTGAACGTTTATGGCAATGACCCTTTACCATGTCTCCTGGTGCCCTGACTGTGATGTCGTGCGACGAAAACTGGCTGACCTCCACATCGACTATGAACAGGTCGTCGTGCCAGACTTTCGCCCAATGCGAAAAGCGGTCCACGAAGTTTCAGGCCAATATTATGTTCCGGTCCTCAAGGATGGTGACCTGATCCTGACAGAAACCGATGATATCCTCGATCATCTGGATAAGACGTACGGTCAGGAACGGATCACCGGCAACTGACGCCCCTATTGGACCGATGGTCCACTCGGTAGCAAAGGAGACCGCATGGAAGCATGGAGACGCATACTCGCCGATAGCATTGTGAAACCGAAGGACTTGGCTGCGCAGCTCGGTGTCGATGCAAAAGAAATCGAAGCCATCGTGGGCGACTATCCGATGCGCATTACGCCCACGGTGATGGCGACGATCAAAGAAAAAGGCGATGCCATTTGGAAACAGGTAGTCCCGGACATCGCCGAGATGGACGACTTCGAAGCAGAAGACGATCCGCTCGAAGAAGACCTCATGAGTCCGGTCCCGCATCTTGTCCATCGCTATCCGGATCGTGTTCTATTGATGGTGACCAATCAGTGCCCGATCTATTGCCGGTTTTGCACAAGGAAGCGGTTGGTTGGAAAGCCGGGATTCCTCAAGAAGGGTGAACTCGACCAGGCCATCGCCTACCTGCGCGAACATACGGAAGTGCGCGACGTCATTCTCTCAGGCGGCGACCCTCTGCTCCTGCCGGATCATTTATTGGACCGGATACTCAAGGCCCTCCGCACGATCCCGCATCTCGAACTCATTCGCCTCGGCTCCCGGGTACCCGGCACCTTGCCGGAACGGATCACCCCGGAACTCTGCACGATCGTGAAGAAGTACCATCCGATCTATATGAACCTGCACTTCAATCACCCGGACGAGCTGACGCCTGAAGTCAAAGCAGCCTGCGGGATGTTGGCCGACGCCGGGGTGCCGCTTGGCGCGCAAACCGTGCTGCTCAAAGGCGTCAACGACGATCCGGAAATTATGAGACGGTTGATGCATCAGCTCTTGCTTGCCCGTATCAAGCCCTACTATCTCTACCAAGCAGACCTGACTAAGGGCACGAATCACTTCCGCACCACAGTCGAAACGGGGCTGAACATTATTAAGTCGTTGCAGGGCCACACCAGCGGGATGGCGGTCCCCCACTTCGTCATCGACGCGCCTGGTGGAGGCGGCAAGATCCCCTTGCTCCCCGGCGACTACATGGTCCACATGGATGCCGAAGGAGTCCTCTTGAAGAACTATGAGAACAAAGCGTTCCACTATCCGCAACCGCCGCAAGGAACTGCGCGAGAGCTGCCGATGGTCAGCACAGCGCCTGCGCTAGGATCGTGCAGTAATGGAGCGCACGACGATCTGTGAGCACCAGCGCCGCGCAGGGCATTTTGCCCTACCAACGGATTCAGCAACTGATCGCGACCGGCGCCATTCATGCCGACGTGCCGATCGAAGACCGGCAGATCCAGCCGGCCAGTCTCGATCTGCGTCTCGGGCGCAAGGCCTATCGACTGATCAGCAGCTTCTTACCGGAGCTGTCCGAGATCACGAGCCGGCTTAACGTCCTGGACTTCTATCAATCGGACCTCGTGATGTACGAGATGGACTTGACCGAAGGGGCCATCTTGGAGAAAGGGCACGTTTATTTGGTGCCGCTGTTGGAACGTGTGACTTTACCCAAGGGTGTCCGGGCACGGACCAACCCTAAAAGCACGACCGGACGACTAGACGTCTTTACCCGCGTCGTGACGGATCTCAATACCGGATTCGATGAAATTCGAGCCGGGTACACGGGGCCCCTCTATCTGGAAATCGTTCCCCGCTCGTTCGCGATCAAAGTGAAAACCGGCTACTCGCTCAATCAAATCCGCTTCGTACGCGGCACCGCCACCGTGTCCGACCGGTCGTTGCAGACGCTCCACACACGAGAACCCCTGCTCTATCACAATCTCCCCACGAAACAGGCGCTGAGCGCCCGAGACCTCCGGACAGATCGCGGCCTGTTCCTCCGCATCGATCTGAAGGGAAACGACCGAGACAGCTCGCCGATTATCGGCTATCGGGCAAAAAAGAATAGTCACGTCATCGATTTGTCGAAGGTCGGCCACTACGCGGCGCTCGACTTCTGGGAACCCCTCTACCGCCATCGCCAGGATAGTCTCCTCCTGGAACCGGAGGAGTTTTACATTCTCGCGTCGAAAGAACGGATTCGCGTACCCGCCGGCTACGCGGCTGAGATGGTCGCCTTCGAAGCAGCCTGCGGCGAGCTCCGTACCCACTATGCAGGGTTTTTCGACCCGGGATTTGGGTATGGCCGAGGGGAGATGCATGGCACCCAGGTAGTGCTGGAGGTCCGCCCGCACGACGTACCATTCCTGATCCACGACGGGCAAACGTTTTTCAAAGTTGTGTACGACAGGATGCTCGCACGCCCTAGTCAACTCTATGGCACGGCACTCGGATCCTCGTACCAGCGCCAAGGTTTGACCTTGAGCAAACACTTCAAGACCTAGCAGGGAGAAGGCCTAGGTTCAGGTTACGGTTGAGTCGAAGATGAAGAATGCCGGATCATCGCTTACCCGTGACCTCGCCCTCAATTTGCTCGATTAGGCTTCAAACGTTTCACGCTTTACGTTTCACGTTTCACGAACAGTTAGGAACCATTTGACCATGCAGCCAGAACCGACCAACGAACCCGAGCGCCGCGAGCCGGAGGAAGACTCCGGGGGCGACAACCAGTTGCGCGTCGCCGGGATGATCGTGGGCATTGCCCTCATTTTCCTCGGGTTCCTCGACGTCTTTCTTTCGATCAGTGGAGGATTTGAGATCGACGTCATTCCGTTCATGATTTATTTTGCGGGCGTTGCCGTGTGGGCAAACTCGGTCGTCGAAAATCTGACTCTCCGCTATAGCCTCATAGGCGGAGCCCTCCTGCTTGCAGCCCTCTTCTACCACTATGGGGAAGTGCTCTTCTGGCACAAGCAAGTATTGTTTTGGTCCACCGTGGTTGTCGTCATGTATTTCATGTTTTACGAACCGAAGAAACGCGCCTAACAAGACTGGTCTATTTGGTCTATCTGGTTTGTCTGGTTCATCTGGTTTCTTTACCTGATTCAACCAAATAAACAAAACAAACCAAACAGACCAAATGAACAAGCTGGCCAATCTGTCATGGCGATGCCAATTTCCGTCATCATCCCTACGCTGAACGAAGAACGGACGATTATAGCCACACTCGCGCACACCGCCGGGCTCGGATTCGATGAGCTCATTGTGGTAGACGGAGGAAGCGCCGATGAGACCCCTGCGCTCGTCGAATCATACCGGGTCAGCGCTCAGCCCTCAGGACTCAGGCCTGTACGACTGGTCACCGCTCCTTGTGGGCGCGCCAGGCAGATGAACGAAGGCGCAAAGGTCAGTCTCGGAGAAGTCTTATTGTTTCTCCACGCCGATACACAACTGCCGAATGATGCCAAGAGGATGATCGATATAACCCTGGCTGATCAACGGATAGTGGGCGGATGGTTCGACGTGCGATTCGATCACCCATCGATCTGGGGAACCATCATCAGCCGAATGATGAACTGGCGATCGAGACTCAGCGGCCTCTCCACCGGCGATCAAGCCCTCTTCGTGCGGCGCCCTATCTTCGAGCAAATGGGAGGCTTCGCCGACATGCCGCTGATGGAAGATATCGAATTCTCCCGCAGGCTTAACCGAAAGGGGGCGACCACGGCCCTCACCGCCACCGTGACTACCTCGTTTCGTCGCTGGGAACTGCAGGGCCCCTTGCGGACGATCCTCTTGATGTGGGCCTTGCGGTTTCTGTATTGGGTTGGAGTGGACCCGCATCGTCTCGCGCAGTTCTATACTGCGGTGCGCGAGAAGGCGAGAGGCTAGGGGCACGAGGCCAGGGGGCCGAAGGAACGCATGGCACGAAAATCAGAAAATAGAAACGACGCTCAGTCCTCCTCTCACCCCTTGCCTCTTGGCTCTAGCCTGCAGCGCGCTGAAAGCGCGCTGGTGATCTTCGCCAAGGCCCCGACCCCCGGCAAGGTGAAAACGCGGCTCTGTCCGCCGCTAACGCCCGACGAGGCAGCCACCCTGCATGGCAGCTTTGTCCTCGACATGCTGGAACGGACCAAACTCGCCGTTGCAAAACTTCAACTCCCCTGCCATCGATACCTAGCCTGCGCGCCCTCATCTGAGTTGGTGTTCTTCAAAATTATGGAAGAACGGCAGGGCGTCCGTCTGTTGGATCAAGTAGGAGAGGATCTGGGCCAGCGGATGCACAACATCTTTGTCGACCTCTTCACCAAGGGCTACAAGCAGGTCATTATCCTAGGAACCGATGTTCCGACCTTGCCCCTCTCGGTATATCAAGACGCATGCACGATGCTAGGCCGCTCTGACATGGTCTTAGGGCCGGCTCTTGATGGCGGCTACTACCTCATCGGCCTCAAGCAGCCGGCAGAACGTCTTTTTACCGGAGTGCCCTGGTCCACCGATCAAGTCCTCACCGTCACACAACAGAATGCCAAAGCACTAGGCCTGTCCGTCGAACTGACCACCGCTTGGCGCGACGTGGATACCATTACAGATTTGCAATCGCTCATCACAGAATGCCGCGAAGACAATCAGAAGCCGAAACAAGACCGGGCCTTCTCAATGCGAACGGCAGGAGCCTTACAACTGCTCGCCACGAGACTCAAAACCCGATAAGATTACGCCCACCCACACCAACCACGAAAGGGATCACCGATGGCAGAGCGAGTCGCACTCATCACAGGCGGCGCCAAGGGCATTGGACGGGGGATCGCGCTCGACCTGGCGGCACAACAGTGGTCGGTCGCCATTTGTTACCGCACGAGCGAGGCAGAAGCACGAACCACAGCCGGAGAGATCACCAGCCGTGGCGGTCGCGCACTCTCGATTCGCTGTGACGTATCGGACCCTCAGGCTGCCAAAGAGCTCGTCACCCAAGTCGAACAGCAGTGGGGACATATCGATGCGCTGATCAACGGCGCAGGCCCTTACCACCGTGTGAACCTGTTCGAGGAAACGGTCGAAGGCTGGAATGAGATGTTCGACGGCAACCTCCATCCCATTTTCTATCTCGCCAAAGCAGTAGCGCCAGGCATGAAGGCCCGCAAATCTGGGCACATTATCAGCTTTAGTATGGCCAACGCCGATCAAATGATATCCCAACCGGACGTCACGGCCCATTACATCGCCAAGGCAGGCGTCCTGATTCTGACTCGCACGCTCGCCAAACTGTTGGCGCCACACGGTATTACCGTCAATGCCATTTCCCCCGGGTTCATCGATTCAGGCAGTGCGCCGCCGGAAGAACTCGCCGGTATGACCAAACGCATCCCCGCCGGCTACATTGGAACCGTAGACGACACCGTAGCTGCAGTGCGATATCTTCTCAGCGACGAAGCGCGGTATGTGAACGGAGCCAACATTCAGATTAGCGGAGGTTGGGGGATATAGCGCGCCACGGCGGCGCGAGTGTTGAGTTATGAATGTTGAGTTTTGAGTTGGAAGATCCCAGGAATATTGTTAGCAGCAGGGGGCAATGCTCACAATGGTGGGCACTTCAGACACCTACTGAGAGGAATACGCAGAAGTGACGAAGAGAAAGAGTTGAAGGAGGCATCATGAAATCAGAGCAAGAACGCATAGCGCACGGTCGGTTTGTGCAGGCCTTACAGCACGAACACCTTACCTGTCCCAAGTCTGGCTGCGGCGGAGCGATGGATGTTACCGATCACACCCCTCATCTCGGTCGGATCAAGATCTACGAAGCCGAATGCAAACAGTGTCACACGAAGGAGCAGATTGCCGGCAAGGAACAACCGACCCCACCGTGGGACGGGGCTTCGATCACGATGATGGCTGAAGTACATCTCCTCCACGACCAACCCACTTGCCCCTTCGACGATACCCCCATCACCTTTACCTCCATGCCGAATCCCCGTCGTAAAGCTCGCTATCGCCTCTCCTGCTTCTACTGCGGCAGACATGCCGAATTGAACTGGCCGCCGGCAGAAGCAAAGAGGTGAGGGAGGCGGGAGTGGTCAGGTGCCCTTCTTGCTCGCAGAACGCGCACATTCAGAAAGTGCTCGTTCGATGCGCGCAGTAAAGGGCAGCCTCGACCACTCCCTTGAATAGATGTTTGGAGTCGAAGAAGAGATGGAGCCTGACGATCTCCTGTGCTCGCGCAACGCGCGGCCTCAGAAGGCCCTCGTTGGACGCGCGCAGTAGGAGATCAATCAGCCCCCATCCCTAAAGAGAGAACCAGCGAGCTTGGAAGGACTATTCGAATGACAAAACTACGACCTTCGCCTCGCACAATCGAGGATCAACCAAATTACCCGTGAAGAAATAGTCGAACGAGCTTGGGCCGTCAGCTACGTGGTCATCGCTTTACTTGTAGCTGCAGTATTTCCTGCAGCTTTGGACAGAGCCGATGATCGAGTGTAAGGTCAAGCAATGAGGTGGCCCGGATTTTAACACTGCGAACGTAGATCGAGCAGAACAAGCGCGCCAAGACACGATGAAAGCAATACGCGACTTCATGAAGGCACGAGGGGCAAAACCAAAGTGTGCAGGGTGAGGAGTTTACTGCACAGTGTCATGGTAATTGCCGTGGCTGCAAGCTTTGCAGGCACGATAGCACACGCGTCGATGCCTCGCGAGCCCTTAGATAAAATTTGGGAAGATCACATGCTCGAAGGAAAGTCCAGCTCGATTCACATCGAGATTAAGAAGGGAACAATATCTAAATCGGAGCGGCACCCGAGCGAAACACGCACCGTAACTGCAACTGACGCTGCCATGTTGTTTCTCGACCCTTATGGGATAATTGTCCGAGAATTGGGTGAGGGCTTCTGGGGGAATGGAGGATGGGTTCTTCAAGGCGGGCGATTGGACAACGCAAGCGATGAGAACTCGATCATTCAGCTCTATGTGAAAGTTGTTCAGTATCGACATTCATACTTTCCGTTTCCTTTTGAAAGGGATGCGCCAACAGATACTGGCTACGAGTTCTTCCTCTTGCATCGGAAGAAGGATATCCCCGGGGCTGCGATCGTCCGGAAGTGGACTTTTTTACCGCAGGATGTGGTCCTCAGAGAAAATCCTCACCAGCCCTTAACAAATCCGGACTCCAATGTGCAGGCATTTTTGAGTTATGAGCCATTGAGCCGAATTGCAATGGTCAAAATCACTGGCCTCACACATCCCTTTGAGGAGCGTGTCGATCTATCACCATACATCCAATCGACATCGCCGCCGTAAGTGGAGTCCGAGAGAGCGACCCGCAAAGAAAGAGTGCCTGAGGCTCGTTGCTTGACTTGGCACCTGAGATTCCCTGCTACCTTGAAGCATGTTGATGTCGGATGCAAGTTCAGGAAATCAGAATTTCGCTCTCAGCAGCTCAGAGGCACTCTAAGCCGCGCGCCGCTTTGTCGTGCGGCTGCTTGGCCGAGAGATTGAAGCACGAAGCCGGCCGCGGGGTGCTTTAGCATGCAACTTCAACCCCAGCGCTCCGATAACCTTGAGGATGGTGTCGAAGTCATGGTTCCGCTCACCCGAAAGCGACTTATACAGGAAGAAAAAATGGGACATTCTGAGTTTCAGCGGTGCCTGCGCAATGTCACGATATCGATATGACTGCACGGTGACTACGGCTGGTTCTGTGCGGAGGAGCGGCGGGCGAGGTAAAGCCCACGGCCTGGCATGAGCGAGGACCTATCCCTCCTCACTGAGTCTCTGTAGGATGTCTTCGTACACGGTTTTGCGGTGACGAATTGCTAAGATCCACACCTCATTCTCTTCGATCTTGAACACGACCCGATAGTCCCCGATACGAAGTTTCCAGTAGCCTTTCAGGGTTTTGCGAAGAGGAGCCCCGTACTGGTGCGGAGCGTGAGTCAGCCGCGACTCGATAGCACCGGCTATTCTCCGATGGAGATTTTGTGGAATACGAGGGATGTCTTCATTGGCAACGGCGGGGTGGTACCGAAGCTCGAAGGGCACTTAGCGTTTCGACCTCTTGAGATGTGCCCATGTTTGCGAATGCGTCATGGCCTTGCTTCGGTCGAGCGTCTGCTCTCGGTCTTTCGCCAAATCCGCAAGCGCTCGATCCTCTTCCACCTCCAGCGCATCTTTGACAAGATCTCGCACTTTGAGAGACAGCGAGACGCCATCTCGCTTCGCCCAGCGGCGGAGCCCTTCATAGACCGGCTCTTCCAGGACGACGTTGACGCGAGGATTGCTTGTGGGCATGGTCTTCTCACCTCAGGTTTTACGTGCGAAAAGAAGTGTACCATATGTGATGTACCTCGACAAGGCAGGAGTGCGGGACGTGCTACAGAACCACGACTTCGCGCCCACGCTTCGTGTGTTACACGCAGTGGCCTGGCTTGGTTCACAACTGCGCACGTCGAACAAGGGCCTTGCGAGAGCACACGTTGCGTGAACAGGTTTCCCTCCCTTTTTCTTTCTCCCACACCGCTGCTAAAACCACAATAGTAGGCTGACGGATGGAAACGGAGGTCGCCCTCACCGGAGAGGGCGGGACACAACTTGCCGCAGCTCGCGACCGTTGCTCTTCGTGAGCAACGGCGAAGCGCGTACTGTTTGAGTCGCTTTGGACGAGTTTACTGGCTTCGAGCGAGCAAGGCCTAGTTGGGTGCCCTCGAAGGTGCAGGCGGCGGAGTTTCCGCCCGTCGGTCTACTTTCCGAACGCTTTTTTCAGCAGCGGCTCTATCTCGCCTTTGGCTGCCATCGGATCGAGCACGTCGGTATCGCCGTAAAATTGCCCGTCGATGAACACCTTGGGAAGGGTCGGCCAGTTGGTCATCTTGGCGAGCGCCTCTCGCTTCGCCGGTTGAGACAGAACATCGACGAGTTCATATGGGTACCCGTACTTGTCGAAGAACTGCATCGTCTCTCTGGTGAACCCGCACATCGGCATCTGTTTGGTGCCCTTGCCGTAAATCAAAATCTTGTGCGCGGCGACTTCTTTATTAATTTCTTCTTGAATGGGATCTGCCATGGCTCGGCCTCCTAGGCTTCGTCTATTGTTTTGGCTGTAATTTCAAGCGCATGAATGCGTCCATCTTTCATTGGGGCATCCAGCGCTTGGTAAATCAAACGGTGCCGATCCAGCAGATTCTTCCCTGCGAAGGCTGCTGAGACCACCACCACTTTGAGATGATCCATCGTACCGGTTCGATCCGACACCGTGACCGTCGCATCCGGCATTGTCTGGCGAACATATTCGGTTAGAGCATCCGGTGTAATCATAGCCTCTGTCCTCTCATCATCCAATGAGGATACATGAGCGTCAGACTAAAAGGCAATTCGACCCGCTAACGCTCGAAGCGGGACGAGCGAAACTAGCGGGACAGGCAAGCCGAGCGAGGGTTCGAGGTCCGAGCTTCGATGTTTTTGGAACTTCGAGTCGCGCCTTTCTCGCATGTCTCGCACATTGCGCACCGCTTCGGCCCTGGTGGTGGATTTCATCACGAGTTGGTGGATATCAACCAGTTGCGAATTGGGCATTCTGCACGAAGCTCTTCTTTTCCAGGAAATCTAAACTGATCTCGTATGGCTGTTCCGGCACAGACATTGCGCCTCGCCTGAGGCAGAACATGTGAGCCGATCATGATGCAACCAGCCCGCATTATTCATGACGGTTCATCGCGAAATCGTTGAGCCGTCTTGCGAGATCGGCGCGTGGAGCCCTGAGGACCTGAGGCGTACTCGTGCAGTACGTTGAGGGTCTGAAGGGCGAGCCCGCCGACCGAAGGCTTGTCGTAGCAGCGGATCGGCGATTGCAGCAGAAGTGTTCATGAATAATGCGGGCTAGATACCTATCACCCAAGGAGGGAGCCATGAACGAGTTCAAGTCCGGTTTTTTTGTCGGGGGAGAGGCCTGCGAGGGACGAGTGCTCGTGGTTGACGACGAGCCGGATATTCGCAGGGTCGTGAAGATGACGCTGCAGAAGGCCGGCTATGAAGTCCTTGAAGCGGAAAACGGTGAGAAGGCGATCGAGATCATCAATTATGGCGAAAACCGCCTCCTCCTCGACGTCGTCATCTGCGACATTCGTATGCCGAAAATCAATGGCGCCGAAGCTGTCGCTTACTTCCGGAGCAATTACCCCCGCGTCCCGCTCATCGTGCTGACCGGCTTCCCGGATACCGATATGGCGACCTCTTTCCTCAGGCAGGGCGTGGTGGATTACCTCGTCAAGCCGGTCGAAGGGGAGAAACTGAGATCGGCCGTTGCGCGAGCCATAGAACAGCGGGAACTTGCACGGTTGTGACTAGGAGCCTCCGCTCTGTCTGGTTCATTTGGTCTGTTTGGTTTGTTTGGTTGTATGAGACGAACCTGAGGGGCCAGACAAACCGATTCGCAGGGGCATAACTCCCCAACGCGGGGCAGGACCGAATGGATAGTACCGATCGTACCAAAGTCGCCATTCTGGGGGCAGGCCGAGGAGGCTGCGCGCTGATAGACCTGCTGCACCATATCCCGTCGATTGAGATCGTCGGCATGGCAGACCATGATTCTGCTGCGCCAGGGCTGCAACACGCGCGTGACCTTGGAATTTCCGTGACCACCGATGTGCCGGACCTGATCAGCAACCATGGGGTGAGCCTGATCTTAGATGTCACGGGCGATCCGGAGATGGAGACCTATCTGCATGCCCACAAACCTCCCGCCGCAGACATCCTCGGTGGGTCGGCTTCCCACTTGCTGTGGACACTGATTCACCATGAATCCAAGCTCGAAGCCGAACTTCTCCAGGCAGAAAAGCTTGCAGGAATCGGGTCATTTGCCGCTGGGATCGCGCATGATATCAACAACCCCCTGCAACTCATTTTAGGCCTGGCGGAAAACCTCGCAGAGGAACGCGATCTGGATGCCGTTCATGAGCAAGCCAGGGACATTATTGAAGCAGTCAAACGGACGAGTGCCATCTGCCGAGATCTCACCCGCTACTCGCGACGCGCATCCCCTCACGAGGATGTGCCGGTGTCAGTCAATGGGAAGCTGGATGAGGCGCTGAAAATTGCGCGCTATGCATCGAGTTTTCACGATATTGAAATGATCAAACAGTACCAGCCAGGCGCCGCCGTCAAGGGCAATCCGGACGAGTTACTGCACGTCCTCGTCAACCTCATCACCAATGCAGTCCATGCCATGGAGAAACGCGGCGGCACATTGACGCTTGAGACCACAGTCCACGACGGACAGACGAATATCCGAATCTCCGATACGGGGTCCGGAATTGCCCCGGACAAAATCCCTGAGATTTTCGAGCCGTTCTTTACGACGAAGTCCCCGGGAAAAGGCACAGGGCTAGGACTCTATAACGTGAAAACTATTGTCGATAAAATGCACGGAGCCATTTCTGTCGACAGCCGAATCGACCGGGGAACGACCTTTACCTTACGCTTCCCCAATGTCCAACCGTCTGCACAGGGAAGCACATCATGAATCCTGCCTCCCCCGCATCTCAATCGACGACGAGATGGGGGCTTCAACTCAAACTGATTCTCTCCATGCTACTCGTGGGGATCGTGCCCCTCATGGTGGGTCTCGGTCTCGCGTTTTGGCAAGGCTCCCGAGAAATCCAGGTCGTCAACGGCGAAAACTTCAAGGCCCTCGCGGAGGAGACCGCGCGAAAAATCGATCTGCTGATGTCCGATGAGGTCGCCCGAACTTCACGGATTGCGGTAGACCCGTTGATTATCCTTGAACTAGAGCAACGGCGCGATACCCTGCAGGGCATGACAGAAGATGCGCGTCGCCTAACGGTGGACAGGCTCAAGAAGGGCTGGGAGACGAAAGATACAGCGGCAGTCCAGGCCATTGCGGGAGGGAAAATCGCCGGTCTCATGCAGGAATATCTCTCGGGAGCCAAGGGCGAAGCCGATCAGCTAATCCCCCAAGTCATCCGGTCTGCCACCAAGACTCTGTTCATCACCGACATTGAGGGCAACCTGGTTGCCTCGTCTACTACGTTGCCTCCGTTTGCCAATCAAGACACGGCCTGGTGGAAAGGCGCCTTCCATCGCGGGGTCGGCCAGCTCTTCATCGAAAATGTACACTTCGACGAACGCGCTCAGGCCTACGTCATCAGCATTTCAATCCCTATTATGGATCGCATCCGATATGGAGCCGTCGGCGTGCTGCATCGCGTGATCGATGCCAAAGAGTTGATCTCGCCCTCGATCTCCCCCATTCGCTTCGGTAAGACCGGGCATGTGATGCTGATCGACCATCGTGGCATCGTGATGAGCTGTCCCATTCTCCCAACCGGCGTCCGGCTCTCCGATGTTCAACTCGTTCCCCTCATCACGCCTCTTCAGCCAGGCTGGGTTACGGCGCCAAGCGATGGCCACGGAGGACAATCGACCTCGCTGATCGGATTCGCCCCGGTACCTGAAATCAGCCGCGCCACCAACGACGACATCGGAAAAGGCTCCTGGCACACCTTTGTGTGGCAAGCATCCGACGAACTGTTTGCCCCAATTCGTCACCTCCTCACCTGGATGGCCATCTTCAGTCTCATCGCCGTCGGGTTGATGACCTCTCTCGGCTACCTGGCAGCCCATCGCATCGTCATGCCCGTGCGCCAATTACAGGCAGCGGCACAACTGATCGGACGCGGTGAGCTTCGGCAGCCCATCGACATTCAGACCGGTGATGAACTCCAGAACCTCGCTGAGGAACTCAATCGAATGAACCGTCAGTTGGAGGCGTCCTTTGCCGGGCTGACCGATCAAGTCGCCTTCAAAACGCAACAAGTGGAGTCCCTGATTCATTCGACAGACCAGATCCTCGATGCAGTCCCAACCCCGATCATCATGATTAATCGAGACGAACAGGTGCTGTATATCAATCGGGTCGGACGCGACTCCTTTCAAGCCATCGATTCGGCTACATCGCCCCCTCTATTCGATATTCTCCCGGTCGCGGCCGCTGCGCGAGAACACCTGCGAAACGAATTCAGGCGCGCGAGGAACGGGGAACAGACCGCAACCGGCTCCGGGATAGAGGAAGCCGCTGCCGTCAGCCGTCCCCGTGATCCCTTGGCCCCTCTGATTGGAACAGAGGAAGCACACAACCGGCAGGAGATCCAGATTGGCCCAAGACGATATCACTATCAGTGGTTCCACATGGCTGGGAGAAATCAGGGCGAGGATCGGATTGGTCTTGTCTTCAGGGACACCACCGATGACAGCCGCCTCCAAGACCAACTCATCCAGGCCGAGAAATCCGGCAGTCTGGGGACCCTCACCGCCGGGATCGGACATGAGTTGAATAATCCGCTCTTCGGAATTCTTGGATTGGGAGAAGCCATCGAGGATGAAGCAGATCTCACCCGCGTCAGATCCTATGCCCGCGACATCGTCCAACATGGCCGTCGAATGGCCGACATTATTCGGGATTTCACCGGCGTCGCGGCTCGCGAGACATCGGACCAACGACAACCGGTTCACCTCGAGCGGGAACTGGATCAGACCATCTCAATGCTTACGAATAGCATGAACACCTCAGAGCTCACCATCGAGAGAAGATACGCGGGAGACACCTCTGTCCTGGCCCTTCCCGACCAGCTCAGACAGGCCTTCACAAACGTGCTGATGAATGCCATCCAAGCCATGAAGGGTCGAGGCACCTTGCGTCTCTCGACAGCCCTAACCGATACATTCGTCGTGACCACGATTACGGATTCGGGACCAGGCATTCCGAAACAACATCTGTCGAAATTGTTCGATCCGTTCTTTACCACCAAGGGGCAAGGCGAGGGATCGGGGCTCGGGTTGACCGTTGCGCGTCGTATCATCAAGAAATTCGGCGGCGACATCAGAATCCAGAGCGAGGAAGGACAGGGCACCTCATGCTACGTCACCCTGCCGGCAATGTCCGTTCTTCCCACACAGGAGGCTTCATGTATCGAGTCAACGTCTCGCTCTACGCCGCAGCCATCACCATCCTAATTTCCTGGCTCTGCTGGGTGCCCCCTATCCTCTCCGCAAAGGAACGGCCTGGCTCGCCCAGTATCCCCGCTGAGAAGACAGCCGCCTATATCTATGCTGTCATCAAAGCCGATCGCACACTGTACACGACGGAAATCGTCAACCGTCTCCAGGCCAAAGGCATCACCGCTGCGTCTGAACATTGGGAGCTGGAGAACGCCCTCATGTTGCCGGCCCAGTTTCTCCAGCATTCGGGCAAGCTGGCGGCCGAGAACGGAAGCGGGGTGCGATATCGACTGATCGGTCTCTGGCCCATTTACAAACGCAATGCTCCCGCGAGCGATCTGGAGCGCAACGCCTTGGAGTCTCTCAAGAAGAATCCCAACCTGCCGGTCACCGGAATCGTGGCCAGTGGCCAAAAACAATATTTTCAGGCGATCTATCCAGACCTCGCCGTTTCACAGGCCTGTGTCGACTGCCACAACGGTCATCTGCTCAGTCCGAAGCGGGACTTTAAGCTCAACGATGTGATGGGTGGGATTGCGATCACTATTCCGCTCGAATGACGAAGGTGGGCGAGAGGCGCGTGGCTAGAGGGAAAGCCGTATTTCCGAGTAGAAATCTTCACCACTAGCCTCTGGCCACGTGCCTCTCGCCAAAACATTGGCATGGCAGCAGAAGCACTCAATAATAATGCGAGCTAAGAGGGGAAAGTAGGACTCGGAGGTGGAGCGGCTTCACCGTTGTGATACTCCTCCCGGTAGATTTGGATCGTAGTTACCAACAGACTGACGAGAACCGGCCCCACGAAGAGCCCGATGAGACCGTAGAGTGCCAGCCCGCCTAGGACGCTGAAAACGAGAAAAAGTACGGGAATCTGGACCGCCTGTCCGATCAACCAGGGTCGTAGAAATTGATCGACCATCGACACCACGCCGACTCCCCAGGCCAACATGGCCAGTGCTTTCCACAAAGGATCGGCTATAAGGAAGTAGATCACAACCGGCCCCCACACCAATGCGGTTCCGCCGAATGGCAGTGGCGCAAGCATCACTGTCAGCGCCGTCAAGACGACTGGAAACGGCACGCCGAGAGCCACATAGGCCAGCCCCGCAAGGATGCCTTGAACGATCGCCGTAACGCCTATCCCCTTCACCACAGCGCGAATGGTCTGATCCATCCGATCGACGATCCGCTGCTTATGGGATGGGTCCAGTGGAATCACGTCCTGCAGAGATGCCAACCATCGCTTCCCATCCTTGAAGAGAAAAAACAGGGCAAACAACATGAGAAAGAAATCCGTGACCAGCAGAAACGCATTCTTCAGGAGATCGCCGACTTGATCGAGAAAGAATCTGCTGAGGAACGTCGCTGCCGAAAGAAGCCCCTGTTCTAAAGATTCCGGCGTCATGAGTACGCTGCCACCGGCCCTCTGGAGGAGCCCTTCGATGACCGGCCATCGGTGCAATTGCTCCGGCAAGGTATGAAGCGCCCCGCTCGAGATCCACTCGCGAATGGTCTCTTCGGCTGTACTAGCTTCACGTGCCAACAGCACCCCCAGCATCGAAATCGGCACGACCACAAGGGTCAACACCAAGAGGGTCAGACAGGAGGCCGAAACGACCTCCCGGCCACGAACGAGCGAGGTAAATCGAACATGGAGTGGATAGGTAAGATGGGCTAGGAGCGCGGCCCAGAGGACGGGAAAAAGAAATGGCCGAAACATCAGAGCGATCTGGTACAGGAGCAACAGAAGGAGAGCAAAGAATACGACAGTGAAGAGCTGCGGCTTCGTCATGGATCGGATGAAAACAGGAGAGAATTGGCGGGGCAGTCGCTACGCATCGCCGCCAGACTCTTTATTTATCGAGCACCTCCACCTGCTTAGCCCTGTGTGAGGACATATCGCTGACGTTACTCAACAACTTCGGAGGCTCCTCTACCCAGGCGCTCACCCCCATGTCTGTCACACCTTGAAGCTTGGCGCCTTCTTCCATAATGAGGATCGGCGTCATAATCTCTCCGATAAGCGTCGCCGTCTTCATCAACTGGACCCGCTCGTTTGCCGTCACCTTTGCCTTGATACGGCCACTGCTGATCACCGTGCCGGCCATAATCGTGCCTTGTACGAGTCCGTCCTCGCCGATAATGACTTGCCCATTGGTCTGAATGTCGCCGTCGAGACGGCCATCGATCCGCACCGTCCCCTCCACATGGATCTCGCCTTTCAACACCACCCCTTTGGCTAAAAGGGTAATATTGTCGTCTCCGCCAAAGCTATTATTTTTCATGCCACATGCCCCCCTTCTCTCCCGATCATTTGCGTCAGCTTACACTATTCCTCTTCATGGGGCCTAGGAGAATCCAAAAGTATGCCGGAGCCGTTCCCATATTCCGCCCCCATGCACCTCGCAGTAGACGCTGGGCTCTGTGCCTTCAATAAACACCTCCGACACCTGTTCGGGACATTGAGACGTGGCCAGCTGTCCGGTCTTCGGATCGATGACGCGGGTGACTACACCAGACGGCGCGACGAATGCCGGAACGTTCGGTGGGATGATCCGGCGCGCGAGCTCCATCCAAATCGGTAAGGCCGCCTGTGATCCTGTTAGACGCAAGGCTCGTTCATCGTCGAATCCCACCCAAACCCCGATCACGACATCGGAGGTGTAGCCGACAAACCACGCGTCGCGATAGCCGTCGGTTGTGCCGGTTTTCCCTGCCACCATGCCTTGAAGTCCGAGCACTTTGGCTTTGCTCGCCGTGCCACGCTGCATGACGCCTTCAAGCAGAGACGTCAACACATAGGCCCCTTGGGGCGAAGTCGCTTGTTGCCGATCTGGCACACCGTTCCATACGACGTCTCCCTGTCGATCTCTGGTCGATCGCACTGCGGTCGGCTTGACCGCAATCCCTCCATTGGCGATCGCTCCATAGGCCGCCGTGATCTCCAATAAGGACACTGACGAGCTGCCCAGCGCCACCGACGACAAATCGTTGCCGATCGCGCTTGTCAGGCCAAGACGGCGCAGCAACTGCACAATCGACTTCGTTCCCACGGTTTTGGCCGCCTGAACCGCCGGCACATTGAGCGACTGTTCCAACGCACTCCGCAGGGTGATCGGCCCATGAAATTGCTTATCGTAGTTCTGTGGAGACCAGGGACCGGTCTGCGATTCAAAAGTCACCGGTTCGTCTGCCAACAAGCTCGCCGCAGTCAACTGGCCGACTTGGCCATCACGGGCCGCTTCCAACGCCGCAAGATAGACGAAGGGTTTGAAGAGGGAACCTGGTTGCCGATGCGCCTGGACTGCCCGATTGAACTGACTTCGCCGATAATCTCGCCCTCCGGCCAAGGCTAGGACATATCCGGTCTTGGGATCGAGCACCACCACAGCCCCTTGCACCGGCTCCGACTCACTCTTGAGATTAGGATGGGTAGCTTCTAATTTGGCCAGTCCCTTCTCAAGCGATTCGGTAGCCGCCTGCTGGATCATCGGGTCGAGTGTACTATCGATCCGCAAACCCTCGGGCAACGGCACGACGCCTGCCTCCTCCACCTCCCGAAGTACCGCATCGACGAAATAGGGCGCATCGGTCAGGACGTCTTCTGACGGAGTGACGCGCACCGGTGCTTGAACGGCGCGTTCCCATGCTTCATCCGTCAGAAGGCCGGTTTGCCGAAGCCGCCGTAACACGACGTCACGCCGGCCCTTCGCCAATTCAGGATGTTTCGTCGGAGCATAGCTATTCGGCCCCTTGATCAGACCCGCAATCATCGCGACCTCTTCGACCGTCAATTCTTGGAGGGTCTTGCCGAAATAGCGATGGGCCGCCTCGCTCACTCCATAGATCGAAACGAATCCTGCCTGTCCGAGATAGATTTCATTCAAATAGCTTTCCAGGATATTTTGTTTCGAATACTTGACCTCCAGCACCAGCGCCGCCAAGGCCTCCTTGAATTTTCGCCCCATCGTCCGCTGCGGCGAGTAAAATAAATTCTTCGCCAGCTGCTGTGTAATGGTGCTGCCGCCCTGCACCACCCCGCCCTTCGTGAAATTGGTCCAGAGTGCCCGCCCTACGGCTACCGGATCGATACCGAAATGGGTATAAAAGCGGTGATCTTCGATGGTCAGAACTGTCTCGATGACCCGTGGAGGAATCTGTGCCAACGGAATCCATTCGCGCACTTGCCGTGACTCACCCCGCACACCGCTCAGGAGTTCCGGTTCCAGAAAGATGGGAAACAGCGCGGTCCCATCAAGCGGAGAAACGACATCCGTGACCCGACCCTGATCCAACGGCAATTTCACCATGACCGCACCGACATGGCCCTCCGGTTGCGGATGAAGATAGACCGTCAGGGCTTCCTCGTTCAGCTGAAAATCACCGGGAGACTGCACCGGCGCAGTGACTCGCCGATAACCCAGCCGTTGTAGCCGCTCGAGGAGGTGGCTATGCGCAAGTGAGAGGTCTGGTTGCAGCAGGAAAGGCCCACTGTATAGGCGCAGAGGAGGATGCTCATCGCTCTTGGGCAGGGCAAGAAAGGTTGCCAGATACGATCCATAGGCCACAACGACGAGGCTGAGAACGCCAAGGATGCCGGCTAAGGCTATGGCCGAATATTTCACCCAACGGGCAGTTCTATTCACAATTATGGAACCTCACCACAGCATAACCAAAAAGCGAGATGCGCGAGAAAAGCGAGATGGAGGAACGTTCAGGGTTCGAGGTTTCCGAAAACTGGAGCCGTCGAACTAGACACCATGAACTTTACACTTCGGCCATGAATGACGCAATTCTCTCGCCAATCATACTCGTCGCGCCTGTCACGCGCGTCACGCGTCGCGCGTCCCGATCTTCTGAGGCAGGAGTGAGCCGGCAACCATCCCAGCAACGGCCATTACAAACCCGGTCAGTTGAGGGTGCCAGATCGAGCCGGATGAACCGAATAGTTGCAGCCCCATCCAGGTTGCCAACCCGGCGACAAAGGCGCACAAGGCCCCCTGTGTGGTCGATCGGGACCAAAAAAGCCCGGCACAGAGTGGGACAAACGCTGCAACCAACGTCACCTCATAGGTACCCACCACAAGCTGGTAGATGCTGGAATTGGAGGTAAGAGCGATCGTCAACACCAGGACGGCAAAGATCACCACAACCAGCCGCATGACACGAAGAAATTCCCGATCGCTGAGGTGCGGCAGCAATCCTTTGATGACGTTCTCGCTCAGTATCACCGACGGCGCCAACAGGGTCGCGCTGGCACAACTCATCACCGCCGAAAGGACCGCCCCGAAAAATACAACCTGCGCAAAGACCGGCGTGTGCTGCATGATCAACGTCGGCAACACAAGCTGGGAATCCTGCGCGAGGAGCGTATTAAAGAGCGCCGGATCGATCAGCGTGGCTGCATAGGCCAAAAACATCGGCACGAAACAGAAGCAGAAGTAAAGCGTGCCGCCCAGTAGCGATCCGCGCACAGCCGTGCGTTCGTCCTTCGCCGAAGTGACGCGTTGGAATACGTCTTGTTGCGGAATCGACCCCAACATCATCGTCATCCAGGCCCCGACGAAGGGAACCCAGGCCGCGAACGTAGCAGGCGGAAAGAAATCCAACTTGCCGGCTGCAGCCGCATGTTCGATCACAACACCGACCCCCCCGACCAACCCGCTGACGATAGACGCGATATAGACCAGCCCTCCCATGATGACGGAAATCTGGACAAAGTCCAAAATGGCGACGGAAAACATGCCACCGAAGGCCGTATAGGCCAACACGATCACTGCGCCGATCACCATCCCGACCGGCTGACTCACTGCGCCATCCGTGACCACGTTCAACACTAATCCGAACACTTTGAACTGCGCCGCTACCCATCCGAGATAGGAGGCCGCGATACAGAGAGCACAGAGAACCTCAACCACGCGGTTGTACCGCAGACGATAGAAGTCGCCGACGGTCAGGAGGTTCAAGCGATAGAAACGAGGGGCAAAGAATAACCCCACCAGGATCAAGGCGAGGCTCGATCCAAAGGGATCTGCAACCACACCTCGCAACCCCTCCTTTACAAATGTGGCTGAGATACCGAGTACGGCCTCGGCGCCAAACCAGGTCGCAAAAACCGTGGCTATCACGATCGGTAGGGGCAAGCTCCGACCGGCAACCGCAAAATCCTTTGCAGTGTGGACCCGCCTGGCGGCAGCCAGCCCTATTCCCACTGAGAGGAGCAGGTAGAGGATGACGAATCCAAGAATCATGAAGAGCGCTTATGCATAAGTGTTGGCGATTCTAGCGAGGCTTCGGCACGCGTGCAACGGCAGAGAGGATCTGGTTCCTCTGGTCTCTCTCGTCCTCTGGTCTGGCTGGTTCAACCAAAACAAACAAGACAGACCAGATAAACAAGAAAGACCAGCGAGCCCCCTGTTCTCATAAGCAGGCGCATGGTAGGCTAATATCAGTGGTACCAATAGGAACGTCTATGGGAAATCACAACTTCCATCATCGAGAATTCACTCGAAGGACAGCCAAGCTGTTGCCACAGTTCCTCATCGGAGCGATCGGAATAGGGATGGTCTTGGCCTGGCTACCGGCCCAGGCGAGCGAGTCGCAGATACCATGGGAATGTTCCAGTTATACCGGCGACGCACAAACCCGTTGCGTAGAAGGCTTTGCCGAATCCCAACGCAACCAAATTGCAACGCTCCAAGGAACGTTACGGGCCCAACAAGAAACCGTCAATATCTTAAAAGATCAGCTCGACCGTCAGACATCCACCAGTACTGCGTTGCAACGTCAATTAGCGCAGCCACCTGTTATCGTACAAACGATCCCACCTCTCTATACCTACCCACTTTTAGGCCTCAGCCTATACCTGGGCAGTTCCTGGATCTACGGACCGCCATTTATTTACCGCCCATACATCTACAGCCCACACTTCTATGGATCACGCCACTGGGGCTACCGGTGGTAATGGGGTCTTCCTGACATCGATTCGCCTTCTTGTGTGTAGCAGGTTCGAAAAATCATTGTGACTTGCAGGATGCTCAAAATGGCCGTCCAGCGAGGCCGCAGGCGAGTCGAAACCGAAGGCGTACCCTTGGGGTACGTTGAGGATTTCGACGAACCGAGAACGCTGCTGGCGGACTATTTCAGCATCCTGTTAAAAATAATTGTCTTGAGCCCTGCCGCAGCATCGCATACTCTAGGCAAATTAAGGACTCGCACTTTCAGGTCCATTGCAGTCACACATAAAAGAAAGGACAGCTCATGCGCTTCATTGTCTCTTGTTTGGCGACCCTGCTCTGCCTTGGAACCACTACGGCCTTCGCGGCAGCCCAAGAACCAACGACCGACGATCAAAAGACTCTCTATGCATTGGGATTGGCCATCAGCCAATCACTCGGCACCTTCAGCTTAAACGAGGCTGAGCTCGATGTTGTAAAGTCCGGCATCACCGATGGAGTCTTTAAAAAGACCCCCAAGGTAGACCTCCAGACATTCGGCCCGAAGATTCAACAACTGCAACAGGCCCGCGCTTCTGCTTTGGCAGAAGTGGAGAAGAAAGCCGGCGCTGCGTTCCTCACGAAAGCCGCAGCAGAGTCCGGCGCGAAAAAAACCGAGTCCGGCGCGATTCTCGTGACCATCAAGGAAGGAAAAGGCGCAACTCCGAAAGTCACGGACACGGTGAAGGTGCATTACCATGGCACCTTGACCGACGGAACGGTGTTCGATAGTTCCGTCAAGCGGGGCGAACCGGCCACGTTCGGACTGAATCAAGTGATCAAGTGCTGGACCGAAGGGGTGCAGCAGATAAAGGTCGGGGGCAAGAGCAAATTGGTCTGCCCGTCCGCTATTGCCTACGGAGACAAAGGCGCGCCTCCCATGATCAAGCCAGGCGCAACATTGGTGTTCGAGGTAGAACTCCTTGAAATCGTGACCAAGGAAGCCCCCCACTGAAGTCTTCACAAGGTCGAGCGGGAGAGTTTCCCGCTCGGCCTCGTGCCCTTTCCCACGCGCATCGAACGAGCAGACCAGATCTAATTACCAATCCAAGCTTGCTTGTTTTCTCTCTCCTGGAAGGGCACCAGGCTTCTCCCTCCACCATCCCTCCAAGCTCGCTCGTTGTCTCTTCAGGGATGGGCGCCGATTGATCTTCTACTGCGCGCGTCTAACCAAATGCCTCCAATTTTCCACACCTCTTTAGGGGAGTGGCCAGGATGCCCTTTACTGCGCGCATCGAACGAGCACATTCTTATCGTGCGCGTTCTGCGAGCAAGAAGGGCGCCTGGCCGCTCCCCCTCCCCCCTCTTGCAGTTTCTCCCCTCTAACCCGTACACTAGTGTCTTCGCGATCCAGCCTGGCCTGAACAGTCCTGCCCGATCGTCACTCAGCTGATCAATCATGTACTCTGTCGTTCGGTAGCTCTATGCCACCTACAATTCTCTTGAGCTGCGAGTCCATCAGCAAAACCTACGGTGTTAAACCGTTGTTTACTGATTTATCGGTTGGGTTGGCCGAGGGCGACCATGTCGGATTGGTCGGCCCAAACGGCTCCGGCAAATCGACCCTGCTGAAAATCATGGCAGGGCTTGAAGAGCCGGATGAGGGGACTAGATCGATGCGCCGGCAACTGCGCGTCGGCTACGTTCCACAAGAACCGTTATTTGACGGAGCCCATACGATCGAGGAAGTGCTTGCCCAGGTTCTCATCGACGAAGGTCACGATCCCCACGACCATAGCGGCCGCACGGCCGCGGCGCTCAGCCTGGGAGAATTTCCCGCAACCGATCAATCTACGGCTACGCTCTCCGGAGGGTGGAAAAAACGCCTGGCCATCGTCCGCTCGCTGATGCTGGAACCGGATGTTCTGCTGATGGACGAACCGACTAACCATTTGGATGTCGAAGGCATACTCTGGCTAGAACGATTGTTACGGGCAGAAGCCCGCGCTTTTCTCGTCGTCAGCCATGATCGCCGTTTTCTGGAAGCCGTGACATCGCGGATGATCGAGCTCAATCGCAGTTATCCCACCGGCGCATTCGAAGCCAAAGGCAACTACAGTGATTTCCTGGAACAGCGGGACGCTGCGCTGCACGCACAAGCCAACTATGAAGCGTCATTGGCCAACCGTGTCCGCCGCGAAGTGGAGTGGCTCCGGCGCGGGCCCAAAGCCCGCACGACGAAGGCCAAATCGCGGATCGACTCAGCCGGACGTTTGATCGAGGAACTGAATAGCGCCGATGCCAGGAAAGACCAGGGCACGGCCGGCATCAATTTTACCGCATCGGGACGCAGGTCAAAACAGCTGGTCGAGGCGACGCAGCTCTGCAAATCGCTGGGCGGACGGCCGATCGTCATGAATCTCGACCTGCTGCTCGGACCGGGCCAGCGCATCGGATTGCTGGGTCCGAACGGAAGTGGAAAGAGCACCCTGCTCAAGCTCATCGCCGGAACTCTCAAGCCTGACGCAGGCACCATCACCCGCGCGGACAAACTGCGCGTGGTCACGTTCGAGCAGCATCGTGAATCGCTAGACCAATCCTGCTCGCTCCGTCGAGCCCTCGCCCCACACGGCGACTCGGTCGTCTATCAAGACCGATCGGTGCATCTCGTCTCTTGGGCGAAACGGTTTCTCTTCCGAGCAGAGCAACTGGACCTCCCCGTCTCCCGCCTCTCCGGAGGTGAACAGGCGCGGCTGCTCATCGCCAGGCTCATGCTCCAGCCTGCAGATCTGTTGATCCTTGACGAGCCGACGAATGACTTAGATATTCCGACGCTTGATGTCCTGGAAGACAGTCTGGTGGAGTTTCCAGGCGCCTTGATGTTGGTGACACATGACCGATGGCTCTTAGACCGAGTCTCCACCATGCTGCTCGCACTGGACGGCACAGGCCAGACAGAATGGTTCGCCGACTATGCGCAATGGGAGTCGGCGCAAGAGCGCAAAGCAGCAGAACAGGCTCGGGCTTCGTCATCACGCCCCTCCAAAACATCCCGATCCGAATCGGAATCGAATCCGAAACCCAAAAAGACAGGCCTGTCCTATCGGGAGCAAAAGGAATGGGCCAAGATGGAGGAGAGAATTCTCCAAGCCGAGAAAACCATCGCCTCCTGCCAGGCCGCCGTGGAAGATCCCACCATCGTATCCAACGCAGCGGTGCTACAAGAAAGATCCGCGGCGCTGGAAGCAGCCCGCACAGCCGCAGAGCGGCTCTATAACCGCTGGACCGAACTCGAAGGAAAACAGACGGAGCCGGCGGGACAGCCCTAGCGGCGCTGGTTCATTTGGTTTATTTGGTTTGTCTTGTTTGTTTGGTTAAACAAAATCAACCAAAAGAACAAAACAAACCAGATGAACCAGGCCAACCAGAAAGACCAGCCGGTTGCTTTGCAGCTCACGGAAACATCTGTAGAATGCACCCATGCGCCCATCGACCTTGCTCCACGTGCTGCTGCTCGTCTCCTTTGCTGTAACCATCTCCGGCTGTGAGACGACAGAGAAGGCCCTTACCGCGGTTGGACGAATCACCAAGGGCCAGACCGGACAGGCCATCATCGATCTCGCTTCGGGAAAAGATCCGGCACAGATCGCCAAGCGGCGTCTCGATCAATATGCGCGCGACCCCGAAGCGCTGGTCAGAGATCTGCGCGAGGCCAAGAAGGACTTTGAGGCTATCCTCGCCGTCCTAGGGGTGAATGTCGGAAAGACCTGGGGAAAGAAGGAAGTCCAACTGCCCGAACGCAAAAAGTATGTGAAGTACACGCAAAACTACAAGAGCCGGGCGATCGTCGACTTCGATTCAGCCGAGATCTTGGTCGAGACACTGGACGATCAAGATCCTCAACGAAGTCTCAAGAATGCCATCGTCACCACGCTTCTTACACCGCAAGACCCCCGATCGGTCGATTTATTTTCCGACAAAGAAATCGTTCTCACGGACGACAAGGAGCCCTACCTTTTCGGCCTGGTGTTAGATCAGAAGAACAAACCGATACGTTCTCCCGAGGATGCCGAGCCCTTTGCTGCCTATCTACTCGAAAAGAAATATGCCACACGGACAGTCGATCAAGACGGAACCAAGAAAACGGTCCACTACGCCACAATGGCAATGGTGTCCAATCTCCCGATGAAACAGGCGGAGAAATATCGCACGCTGGTTCATCAGTTTGCGCAGCAATATAACATCAGCCCCAGCTTGGTCTTCGCCGTCATCCGCACAGAGAGTAACTTCAACCCCTATGCCGTCAGCTCAGCCCCGGCCTATGGACTCATGCAGCTGGTCCCCACCAGCGGGGGCCGCGAAGCCTACCGAAAGGCGAAAGGCCAGGATGTGATCCCTTCACGGGATTATCTGTTTGATCCCGAGAACAATGTCGAATTGGGGACAGCCTTTTTGAATGTCTTGATGTTCAATCAGCTGGAAGCTGTGGATCACAATGTGTCACGCGAGTATTGCGTGATTGCAGCCTACAATACCGGCGCAGGCAATGTTTTCCGCACCTTTTCACGCGACCGCACCACAGCGGTCAACCAGATCAACAGCCTCCAACCAGCCGGTGTCTATGACCAGTTGCGCAAAAGTCTGCCCTACGAAGAGACCCGCCACTACTTGGAAAAAGTGACCGGCTACCGCAAATCCTTCGTCAGTTCGTCGGAAAACTCCAACCCATGAAGCCCAGGGACTGGCTCCGCCGTCTACGGTGGTGACTGTCCCGCCTCGCAACAGGCTCACTGAACCACAAACACATAGGCCGCTCCGCTCTCGGGGGCACTATTGTTCACCTGATCCCCGTTTACACCTGTCGCATTACTGGCTTCGCCTATTGCTCCCACCACCAACGTGTCACTGGACAGCGCGACGCTCCAACCGAACCGGTCTTGACTATCGGTGTTGGAGGCCTTCAGATAGGCCTGTTGGCTCCAGACTCCGCCCGTCCGCGTGAACACATAGGCCGCCCCGCTCGAAGAAGACTCGCCTTTCGCTCCCACCACCACGGTATCGCCAGCCAGCGCGACGCTCCAGCCGAAGTGACCAATCCCTCTGATATTGGAAGCTTTCAAATACGCTTGTTGACTCCAGACTCCCCCCGTCTGCGAAAACACATAGGCGGATCCGCTCTCGGGCGCACGCGTACTTGCCTGGTTCCCATTCACACCAGTAGAGTTATTATCCTCCTGATAGGCTCCCACTACCAACGTGTCGCCCGACAGCGCCACACTCGCGCCGAACCGGCCACCGACATCCGCCGTGGCCTCCGAGTCTACTCCGAACAGGTCGCCTATTCTTGTATTAGAGGCCTTCAGATAGGCCTGTTGGCTCCAGACTCCGCCCGTCCGCGTGAACACATAAACCGCCCCGCTTTCTGGCGCACTCTGATTCGCCTGGTCCCCGTTCACACCTGTCGCATTACTGGCTTCGCCTACTGCTCCCACCACCAGCGTGTCGCCAGCTAGCGCGACGCTCCAACCGAACTGGTTGCCTATTTTTGTATTAGTGGCCTTCAGATAGGCCTGTTGGCTCCAGAGTCCCCCTGTTCGCGTGAACACATAGGCCGCTCCGCTTTTGAACGCACTCTTATTCGCCTGGTCCCCGTTCACACCTGTCGCATTACTGGCTTCGCCTACTGCTCCCACCACCAGCGTGTCGCCGGACAGCGCGACGCTCCAGCCAAACTGGTCATTCATTCCTCCATTGTGGACACGTCCGGCATTGGAGGCCTTCAGATAGGCCTCTTGGTGCCAGACTCCGCCGGTCCGCGTGAACACATAGGCCGCCCCGCTGCCTCTGCAGGAACTATCCGATTGTGGATTGCCGTTGATGCCTGTCGCGCAGCTGGCATCAGCAATGGCCCCCACCACCAGCGTGTCACCGGCTAGCGCCACGCTCCACCCAAACTCTCCTCCGCGACTGGATGCCGTCACATAAGCCTCTTGGCTCCAGATTCCCCCTGTGCGCCTGAACACATAGACCGCCCCATATTTGTCGACGGTGAGATGGTACGGCACTCCCACTACCAGCGTGTCGCCATCGAGGGCGACGCTCGTGCCAAACCGCTGAATCACTTGTTCCACTGCAATGTTGGTCCCCTTCAGATAGGCCTGCTGGGCGAAGGGCGACAACCCCACAGTCTGAAACGTTGCAGTGACGGTGCTATCTTGATTCATGTCCACCAGGCAGGGGCCGGTGCCGGCACAGTTTCCGCCACTCCAGCCGGCAAACCCAACGCCTGCGGCCGTGAGCGCGATGAGACTCCCCTTGTCAAATGGCGCCGAGCAGATCGCCACACAACTGTTAATGCCGACAGGATTCGAGGAGATCAATCCATTTCCGACCAGTTGAGCTGTGAGCACTGGCCGATTGAAGTTGGCCGTGACAAATGTATTGCCCGTCAATGTAAACGTGCAGGTCCCTGGGCCTGAGCACCCGGCCCCGCTCCACCCGGTAAAATTCGACACAGCATTCGGCGTGGCAGTCAGGACCATGGTAGAGCCAATCGGATAACTGCCGCAGGGTCCAGCCACGCCTCCGTTCGCACTACATTGAACTGTCCCGCCCCCACCATTACCTGAAAAGGTGCTGGTTCTCACTGGCGCTGACACGGCATTGAGCGTAAACCACGCAGTGACGCCGGAGTCCACGGTCAGCAGGATCGAACAGACGCCGACTCCTGCGCAGTTCACATTCCCCGCGCTATACCTCCAGCCAGCAAAGGTAGAACCGGGGTCGGCTTGGGCGGTGAGCTCCACCACCCCTTGAACGAATAGCGCCCGACAGATCGCCCCGCAGTCGATCCCAGCTGGGATCGACTTGACCACCCCTGTTCCTTCACCTTGTTTGGCCACTCGTAAGGTGGCCTGGCCCGGCGTGGCGCTAAACGTGGCAGTCACTGAGGTATCGGCATCGAGCGTCACGACACATGCACCAGTCCCAGTACAGCCGCCACTCCAGCCGACAAATCCAACCCCTGTCGGGATTAACGTCATGGTAGTTCCGTTAGGGAAGTCGGTAGAACAGGTGGAGAAACCATCACCACATGCTATACCCGCCGGATTGGATGCAACACGGCCCCCGATTCCGTAACTGGCCACTGTCACCGAGAGGGTGGAGAAGTTGGCCTGTAAGTGGGTCGTCGCAACTGCCTCCGACACAAGTCCAGGGAACAACGTATCGAAGCCCCCAGCACAAAAGTCCAGCCTCGTAGGAAAACCGTCCGGAGGTAGCGGGGGTATTCTTATCGGATCCGTTCCAGCAGGAATCCCCCCCAACGTCAACAGCAACTGTGACAGGTTCAATGCGCAGAAATCTGTCACCCTCTTTTGATTTAAGACCGACAAGGGGGTGACGACGGGGGTGGCAGGCACAGGTGTCCCGATGGGCCTGCCAAACAAGGTGAAGATCACGGTATCGCCAGGCATGTAATTGAACTGTCCGTTGGCATCCGTGAGGCCTGACATTCCGGAAGGCGTCGTCCTGTACCCAAGGCCTTGCACAGGGCTATCGACGAATGTGCCGACCGACGGCGCGGCCGCCGGCATCGTTCCATCGCCGCCATCGGTGCCACCTGAACTGCAGGCGCCGAGCGCGAGCAGCGGGAGCACGCCAAACGTCAGGAGCATCAATCTCCAGCCCATTTGAATTACCTTCTTGGGATTGCTTCCAGGATGGATAGAACTGAATCCTATACCCTGAATTCCCATGCTGATTGTTCACAATCCGAATTTTCCGTTTACCACTCTAGGGCCTCGCGCAACATCTTCTCAAGCCAGCTTAGGGAGGGATGCACCCGCTGAAAGTAGGGTGATCCGCCGGATATTGGGAAAAACAGGCAGGGGGATAATGTGCGCGGCTGGAGACCGCTATCTGAATGGGTTGATGTGTAACCAGCTAGAAGACGTGGCGCGCTGAGGATCGCGCAAGTTTTTCCTGTTAGACTTTCCGCAGCAACTACGCAGGATGGGCTACCGTCCTTGGTTCTTGGGAAGTGCTCAGCATCCAGTTACGAACAGTTCCCGCACGAATCGTTCTGTTGATCCCGGAGGTCATAGTCGGCCACTCCGCGTCGCCGATCAAGTTCGATCGTACAACAGGCCTCCAACATCTCCTTCAGTTGACGACGCCCTCGTTGCACGCGAGATTTCATCCCTGAGAGTGAAAGCCCAAGTTGTGTGGCGGCCGCCTGCTGAGTGAGCCCTTCAAGATCGACCAGAACCACCGCTTGCCGATACTCTTCGGATAAACGTTCGATCATGGGGCGAAGACAGCCGGCCAGCTCCTTACGGAGCTGGCCGGAGTCCTCAGATGTCGTCGGCATGGTAGCCGAAGATGGATAGGATTCGAGGTCAGCCGCGAGGCCGGCAGGCATTTCTCTCCGGCGCCCCGGTGCGCGGTAATGATCGATGATCGCATGCCGCGCAATCTGGTAGATCCATGAGATCAGCCGATTCTGATCTTTTAGCCCGCCGAGCCCTCGCTGCATCTTAAGCCAGACGTCCTGTACGATGTCATCTGCTTCAGCCTCATTGATAACACGCTTCACGATGAACGCGCGGAGGGCTACATGGATGTCTTGCCACATCTCCTGCACATGAGCTTCCATGTCAATCCCTCCGCCATTCATGTCCATACGGTACTGCTCTTTGTTCACACCGCGCAAGCTGCCGATTCTGACGCACCGTGACTCTTGGGCACGCAACAACCGCTATTTCTCAGTGCTCCTGTGACAGCCAACTGCTCATGAACCGTAAAGATTTCCCAGGGATTGCCGTCCGGGTCGGTAAACCAAAGCTTGTCCTGCCTCGCGAAGCAGCATGCGATACCCTCCTCGACCTTTTCGAGAATGCCCTGTTCTTGTAACCGCTGCTTCCAACTCGCAATGTCATCGACAGACTCGACTTCGATACCTAGATGGTTCACTGCGCTCACCCTGCCAGTGGACGACACGAGCGACAAGTTCAACGCCGGCGCCGTCAGATCGAACTTCGCATAGTCCGTCGTCTGCTTCTGCGGCGGCAGGCCGAAGATCTTCTGATAGAACTCAACCGAAGCCGGCACGTTACGCACGTCGAGAGACACATGGGGCCTCATGGGAGTCTCCTTTCGAGTGAATGAGAAGGCACCATGCCTCCCCTCACTTCTATAGACGGAAAACCCCTAAAAAGGACGCAAGCTCTAGCCTCCCTCTACTCTCAATCCAGAGAGCGGGCTAACGACGAGCACTTAAGAAACAATCAGTTGTGTGATCGTTGATCAGTCCAGCGGCTTGCATGTAGGCATAGATGATCGTGCTGCCGACAAAGCGAAAGCCGCGCTTCTTGAGGTCCTTCGACAATGCATCGCTTTCTGGGCTCGTCGCAGGAACCTGCGACATACGTGTCCAATGATTCACTTTCGGCTTCCCACCGACAAACTGCCAGACATAGCGATCGAACGAACCGAACTCTTCTTGAACTGCAAGAAACGCCTGGGCATTGCTCACCGCCGAGTCGATTTTGAGCCGGTTGCGAATGATTCCTGGATTCTTCAATAGCACGGCTTTTTTCTTGTCTGTGAATCGTGCCACCTTCATCGGGTCGAACTCCGCAAAGGCTCGACGATAGCCCTCCCGCCGCAACAAAATTGTTTCCCAGGTGAGACCCGCCTGCGAGCCTTCCAACAGCAGCATCTCGAAATGTTTCCGATCATCGTGAATCGGCACCCCCCACTCACGGTCGTGATAGGTGATGAAATGCGGCTTGTTGCCGACCCAGCCGCAGCGGGTCTTACCGTCGGCGATTGGAGGAAGGTGCATAGCCATCAAGAACGCAGCCGCCTTCTACATTGAGCGAACAGGAATGAACCATTTCGGCCTCATGCGGCCGAAGTCGGTCCTCACATGGCGGCGAAGTGCGCGCTTTGAGTCGAACACGACCGGCCCGTTGGGCCCACGCCAAAACACCACCCAATGCCAGAATGCACGATCCTGTTCTTTGTGCCATTTGACGGCGAGCAGTGCAAGATCCGGCAGAGCCTCCCATGAAGAGAAGGGCACTTCGGTACTTGCCGACCTGATTCCATACTCCTTGAGCAACCTGCGAACATGGTGTGTCTCGGACCACAACATCGAATCACCAGCGAAAATGCAGAGTCGATTTGCCACACGCTGCGCCTGCCGGTAGCTCACGCCCGCCAGCGTAGCCACAGCAGCAATCCCGCAGCCAGTCCGTTCGAGTTGAATCACCGGCTTCACGACAACTCCACTTTCAGTTTTCGTCCGCCTGAAATACTGAATCCCTGTTGCTGATAGAAGGCCAGCGTCCTATCGAATTGAGGCAGCGGCGGCGTGGTCACTTCGATCCTACGCCATCCCATTGCTTCCCCCATGCGTTTCGCTTCCGACAGCAACGCCGCTCCGACGCCGTTCGACCGATAGGCCGGACGCACAAACAGTTCAGGAATCGTTCCGAACGACCCTTCCGCATACAGAGCAATGCTCTCATACAGAGCCAGAAAGCCAAGCGGCTCTCCTTGATCCGCATCGCAAGCCAGCAAGACGCGGTACTTTCCATCCGTCATCCAGGATCGAGCCCGTGCTTCCGTCTCCTGCTGGTGAAAACTAAAAGCCTGAGTTCCGATCGCGGCCATGATTTCGCGAAGCAGTTCCCCAACCATCTGAGCGATGATCGGCGCATCGGCGGGTTGGGCATGATCGACACGAACGTTCATCGGCTAGTCCATGAATTCTTTGAGAAGCGAATAACCTTCATCCCATGCGCCATGCCTGCTGTCGGTGTTGATGTGCCCCGCCTGGCCGATATCGACCAAACGGCTCCCCCATGCAATCGCACATTCCTTGGCATGGGACAACGAGCCGAACGGGTCGTTGGTACTGGCGACCACCAGGCTACGAAACGCAAACCGCACCATCGGCATCGGCGCAAAGCCGCTCGCCGCAGCTGGGAAGCACTCGCTCTGAGGATCCGGCAACGCCACGAGAAACGCACCCTTCGGAACCAATACTGAACGATAGGCCCACTGCGCCACCAAAAGACAGGCGAGGCTATGCGCGACGAGTAGGGGTGGAGAAGAACAGGCCCTCACAGCTTCATCCAGTACACGAACCCAATCCTCACAGACAGGCTGGTCCCACTCGACCAGATCCACGCGCCGCCAATCGGGATGACGCAACTCCCAGAGCGATTGCCAATGTTGTGGCCCTGAGTTCCCATGGCCGGGAAGTACTAATACCGGAGTCACGACTGACATCTTACCCTTCGACCTTTTGGCCCCTCACGGCAATTGTGGCGTAGTAGATGGCACGGCTCTTCGGATCGTCGGCGAAGCGGCAATAGGAGTCGAGATCCTCACTGATCACCGCGCCGGTCGCCAGATACTTCTCACGCAACTGCACGGTGGACATCCTCATGATCGTCGCCATCTCGGACCCTCCGGCAGAATATGGGGCATCGAGCTCCATCGTCACAGATTGGAGCCCTCGTGCTAGCAGCAGAGCCTGTAATTTCTGCCCCAGGGCATAATCCATCCCGAGCCTTTCAAACATGACATGGATCGCATGATTGATCTTCCCGACCGCGGCCAACTGCTCTGCCGTTCCCTCGATACCGCGCGAAGCGGAAAAGTCCGGCTCTTCGAGCACGAGCCAGCCGCCAGGCTTCAGGCAGCCCAGCATCCTGTTCAAGACCGTCTCGTATTCTGGAACATGGATCAACACGTAGCGGGCATGAACCACATCGAACGACTGTTCCGGCAACTGAGCCGTGCGAATATCGGCTCGTATAACACTCAGATTCGTTCGCTTCGCTTCACTGAGAAACTTCGGATCGAGATCCACCGCGACAACCTGGCCCGTTGGACCAACCACCTCACCCATCCAGGTCATGATCGACCCAGCGCCCGGCCCGACCTCAAGACAACGCCAGCCTGCTTTCAGCCCAGTACTGAGAAGCCGTCTTCGACTCGAAGGATCGAACACCTGCTCGATCATCCTGAGCCTTTCCAGTTCTCGTTGATCTTCAACTCGCTGAAAGACGTACTCCGATTTGGCCATGCCTCTACTCCACTCAAAACAGGATAGTAATTCTGACACGCCAGAACAATGAAGGATTATAGACGACTACCGGACGGGGGAAAAAGCTGCCCTCTTCCTTGATGATCACAAATTTCACGTACCCATAAAGCGTGGCGCCACTTCTCCACACAACAAGCAGTCGATTTCTGCTATATTCCACGGAGCCCATCCGCAAGGCCGGCGGTCAATCGATCGAACCACTATCTGCGGGGCGGCCTACACACCACATTTGATGAGGACTATTCGATGGAGACCCCACAGAAGGATGCGCTTATCGGAACGATTACATGGTGGGGTTTTCATGCGCTCCTCATGTGGATGGGGGCCTGGCATTTTTTGTCTAGAGAAACGGCCGATGGTAGCATTCTCGCATCAGACTTATTCGCCGGTGGTCTCATCGGGGCCACCGTACTCTCTCTTCTTCGGTTGTCGGTAGGCTGCCACCTCCTTCGCTTCATTGCCCTAATCGGTATTTTGTTAGTGGCGTTTCATGTATGGCAGGGGAAGGCTGCATGGGGCAGCCTGACCGATGTGGCCATCTGGGCATACACGTTTTATTCCTTTGGCCCAAGCAGTTGGCGGTATTCCCTCTACTCACCACTAGGCGTCTTCGGGAAGGTGAAGGCATAGGAAAGGCAGGATCAGGCTCACTTCCTGCCGCAGGCAACTTCCCACAGAGCCTGATTAATACTATCTGGTTCAACCGATAGCCAGTTGCCTTTGTCTACGTAACCACTGGTCGGTATCCCAGTTCCCATGCCGCGTGAGAACTCCGTGAATGCAAGGAGTCGAAGGCGCTTACCTACGCAGTCGAATTGCTTGTGGGTCATTGTGGACAAGAATCTGGTTGGTCCCCTCGGATTTCCTAGCATCCACTTAAAGTCGGTGAGTTGCAACATTGTCACCAGATTCCCCTCCCTGCGAATGGCGTCCTGATCCACGTACAGAGTCTGTAGTCCTGGCAAGAGATAGTCTTTCTCAACCGCTACCCATTCTGCAAGGGCGGGAGCATTGCTTAGCAACAAGGGTGCTGTCAGTAGCCAGAAGCCCATGAATCGGGCCATTGCCAACCTGCGGCAGATCCCCTTCAGATTGAGAGGGTTCATAGTCGAAACCTGGGTGAAATCCCTTGTTGGGTCAACCGGTCTCGGGAGAAGATCAGCTTAGGATTTTATCCAGGCAGAAGCAACCGCGCAGTAAGACTCCCAAGCCACTTCTTCGACACGTTTCCCAATGAAGATGACGGCGCAATTCGTTACGGAAGAATGATGGCCTGCTCAGAGTGACCCATCGCTTTGAGAGTAGTTTCCAACGCGTCGGTCATCGGCGGGGGGCCGCAGAGAAAGATCACCGTGTCGGGACTGGGCGGCGGCAGTTTGGCTCTGAGAATGGCCTCGGTGATCCGGCCAGTGCCTTGCGACCAGCCTTGAGGTGGCTGCTCCAGAATATAATGGCAATGGAAGCTCGCGTGCTCGCGGACATTCTCGTCCCACTCGTCCCTAAAGATGATATCGGCCTCGCCCTTGTTGGCAAAGACCAGAAACAATTCGACTGGTAGGCTCTGGGCGAGAATCCAGCGAATGATGGCAATCATCGGGGTGATGCCGGTGCCACCCGCCACAAACCCCACCTGCTTCGCCATGCCGTCCACCCAATGGCCGCCGGGATTCGGCCCGCTCATCAGCACGGTGTCTCCGGGCTCACGCTCATGGAGATACTTCGACACCACGCCGGTTTCATACCGCTTGACCGTCAAGTCAAAATACCCAGTGGCGCCTGGCATCGACGATGGCGTGTAGGGCCGTTTTACGGTTTTCCCGTCGATCGTCGCGTGGACATAGAGAAAGTCGCCGGGCAACATATCCAACGTGGCGTCGTCAGGTAAGGCAAAGCAGAACGTCTTCGTATCGTGGGTATCGCGATGAATAGCCGTGAGCTCGTAGGGGAGGGGTGTCTTCGACTTGATGCGCGTGACAGATCCCGACATCATGGCTCTATCATACGATTCTCAGAGAAGGGTCGCAACTGAGGGAAATGATAAACGGCAGACCGTGATCTTAATCGGATGATGGCTTCTTCATCACATGCAGATGCGGCGATCAGAAACTGGAATTGTATTCCTTTGCGGTTTCAGCAGGACCAGCAATGGGGCCGATCTTAGTAGGAGAGAAACCATTTGCCGGTCCGGATCATGCCCCTGCGATTAAGGAACCGTGGTCGTTTCAAACGCTTTGACCACAAGAGTTTTCTCTTTCATCCGTTGTACCAGCCCCGCGTAACTGAGGTCGCGGATGATGCTGGTAAACTGCGCGTGGTAATTGCCGGTGATGCTGGCCCCATCGATGACCACATCGTACACAAGCCAAGTACCGCGCTGATTCACTAATCGGAAATCGAGGAGCGTGTCCATTTTCTGGCCAGCCAGCTTCGTTTTTACTTCGATAAACCGGTCTTCACGTTGTTCTGACAGATAGAACACCTGCTCGCCTATATAGTCGTCGATCCTGCCGGCAAACGTGTCTCGGAGCAATTGAACAAAGAGGCCCACAAATTCCTGCCGTTCACGGCTCGTCAGTTCCATCCAGGGAACACCCAGAGCACGTTTGGCCATCTCTTCATAACTCACTCGACTCCTCACGACCTGCTCGATCCGTTGACGCCGCTCCGCGGCGCGACCAGGCTGATTCAACTCAGCATCGTCGAGGATATGAACCACCTCGGCAATCGCACTCTTCACGGCTTCTGTTGGAGTTTGCTCGGCGGCAGCCGTACCAGTTCCAGTCAGCGCCAATAGCCCAACCAGGCTGATGATCGCCGTCCAGCCCAAACCGATACGTTGTGTGGAATCAATAGACCCCTGGCTCACCGCGTTGTGAAATATATGGCCCATAGGCTGGCCCTCCTCAATCTTGCCAACAAGGGAGTCTCATCCCATCTATACAGCATGACCCATGCTGAACCGGCAAAACGAGAAAACACTATGACCCAACAGGGAAAAGACTAAAGAAGCCAGCGACATGGGTCTGTGGCGCAGAGTCGTCTAATGAAGAAAAGATGGGCGAGGCCACTGGGGCAATGAGGCAGAATGACAAAGACGGAACGGCCCTGTCTCCCAATTGCCTCATTACGTGGGAAATGGACACATACCCAAACTGAGACGAAGAAAGGCGGCGCGCTTGTCGGATAACTCGATGGCCTCATCCCCCGCCAGGAATGCCTCAAATATCACCATGCCATTACGCCTTGCCCCTCTCGGACCGCTTCACGTATCTCCGGTAGGGAACTGAGCCGTTCCACCCACTCGATTTCTTTTTCCAGGATGAGTCCGACTTTATCTGCGCTCTGTCGGGCAAGTTCCTGAAACCCAAGACCAATTGCCTCGCGGAACGAGTGTTTTGTCTGCCAATACGCATAGGCCAAGCCGAATGCGCCGGAAAGCAGACCGATGGAAAGGATTGAGAATGTGATCGAGCGCTGAAGACTGACCTGCTTCCTCATGGGGCACCGATGAATCATGCCCGCGATGCTGCAACTGAAGCCACTGCTGCTCTACGCCCTGGGGCTACGCTATGTATTGCTACAGCTCATTACCACTGAATCGTTACGCCCTGGTTGCGCAAGTACTTCAAGATAATGCCAGTGTTGTGGTGTTCCACGGTGAGATCAATAAAACCAGAAGCACCCGATAGTAAGGATGGCAGGTTGGGGACTTTCCCATATTTACTATCGATCATGACATGGACGTAGAGATAATCGCCGGGAAACATACCCAAAGTGACATCAGCAGGTAGCCCAAACCGAAACGTCTTGGTGTCGTGGGTGTCCGTAAGAATGTCCATAACGGGATACAGACTCGGCATGGTGGTCTTCATACGAGTGACCCTGCCCGTCGTCACATGACTCCCTGGATCGTTGCTCAGCGCTGCATCCCTTTCTCGAAGAATAAGCCGCGGTTGATGTCGCCGATACTGATCATCCCGACAAGTCTGCCCTTGTCGACAACAGGGATGCGGCGAAAGTTCTTGAGACCCATGTACGAGGCGGCTTCCAGAATAGGATCGTTCGGCGCGACTGTCATTGGATTCTTGCTCATAATGTCTTCAACTTTTCCACCAAGCACTTCGGAATACCCATCTTCCATCTCGACAAAACTCCTGCTATGTACGTTGTCATGAATATAGTCACCATAATTAGGATAGAGCGGTATCAAGACATCCCGCAACGTGATCATTCCTACAAGCTGATTATCCCCCTCGACCACAGGAAGGGATCCACAGTGGCGGTTCATCATTTTCATGACGGCGGACCGAATCGTATCTGTCTTCTGAACCATTACGGTACCGGTTGACATGACGTCTTGGACAAGCATGGGTGCCTCCTTCTCTTAAGATTATGAGAGTTCTCGGCGATAACCGCTTCTGCAGCCTACGCCTGCCTGATACCATGTCGAACCTGCACCTGATTGGACGACCATTCGATGCATTCAAACAAAATACAACGGGCGACCCCTCACCAAAGTAGGAGGTCGCCCGTGGATGGCGCTGCTTGCGCCGACGGTCTCTCTATTTTCAGCCGCCCGATCGGTTGACCCCGCGCTTCAGAATCCGGAGAGCAGGGCCAGCCCACCGATACCACCGGCGCGACTTAGTACGGAATCACGTGCAAGCAATCCTTGCTCTCGTTGTTCCAGACCACATCGCACAGGTTCGACATGCGCGCCACGATCTGCGCCGCCACGCCGCCCGTCCCGCCGAACAACCCGCACCAGCCCAGGGTCACGAAACCCCAGTGCAACGGCGCCGCAAACAGTTCATCGACGAACCAGAAGGCATGGCCCCACTCGTTGAGCCCCACGTTCGGGAGAATCATCATCGGGCCCACGATCGCGCCTACCAAGGGGAAGGAGACCGCCTTGCTGAACTGCGGCAACCGGGTCATGGCATACAGATAGCTCGCCACGCCACACGTAATGTACAGCGGGAACGTGAAGTAGAAGGCAATGATATGGCTGGCGGTGAAGCTGGTGTCGCGGATGATCACCTGATGCCACGAGGCATCCTGCTCCAGGGTATACGAGCCGGCCCAATAGACGCCGAACACATAGATGGCGAGCCACATCATCCAATAGAAGTACCGCTTCAACTCGGTCTTGGGATCCACGTTGGCCACGTTGCGATCACGTGAGTTCCAGATCCAGCCCAGCGTCGCCGCCGAGAAGATGATGTTGGAGATCACGTTAAACCGCCACAGGCCCATCCAC
>SWDM01000018.1:365992-543498 GCA_005116835.1 Nitrospira sp.
ATTTCATAGAGCGTCACTTTCGCTCCACGATTGGCGGCCTGCCAGGCCGCCTCAGACCCTGCCAGACCGCCACCGATAATGACAATGTCATCGCGCATGGACAACAACTCCGAGAAAAAAGCTTGAAAGCGGTGGCATTGTAGGAACCGCATTTTGGGGATGTCAAGGCAACAACGCGCTGTAAGACCCACGCGTTACGGTTGATCCGATTTACAGCCTCGTGCTAGACTTTGCAGCCTGTAGGCGATTAGCTCAGGGGTAGAGCGCTTCCTTCACACGGAAGAGGCCACTGGTTCGATACCAGTATCGCCTACCATAATCCTCTCTCTTCCCAGTCTCTACACCTGGCTTAACCCGGCGTCTTTCATGATACTGCCGGAACCGCCCCTATTCTGGACAGAATCCCAGACCTCGGCTACACTTCAGACTACCGAGAGAACATCGACTCTGAACTGTACAAGATTAAGTGAGGTCATCTATGCGGACTACAGCGCTTGCATTGGGAATAATCCTCCTGGCCACTGCAGCCGGTTGTGCCGGGAACCGCGAACAACAGGGCTTGGCCGATGCAGACGGAGGCTATACCGCCCCGGCCAGCATTTACAGTGTGATGGATCCCACGTCCTTGGTCTACACCGATGTGTCGGCCGGCTCATCCCCTGGTGATAACCCCTGGCGCTGGACTGGGTTTCTCTTGCACCCGCTCGGAGTGGCGGCAGATTTCGCCGTAAACCGACCGTTCTATACACTCACCAGCAAGATGCCCTACCTTTTCGGATACACATCTGAGGACGCAATGATAGATGGTCAGCGGCGATAATTTCCGTAATAGCACCGCCCTAGATTGAACGCCCGCTGTCTTGACGAGAGCGGGCGTTGCCTTGTCACCCCTTGGCAAACCCTTTCACGTTTCGTGTATGCTCCCTTCGTGAGTGTGAATTCACATAATAAGCAGCTGCCTCAGGCTATGCCCTTTCGACTGTGGGTGGTCTGTGGCCTGGGACTGGCCCTTTTGCTGAGCGGCTGCGACACTTCGCCTCGAAAACCGCTTCTCCCACCCTCTGAAAGCGACCTGGTCCTCCTAAAACCGGCGACTCTCTGCACGTCGAAGTCCGGCTTCCTCAAAACGCATCCCGCCACTACGCTCAAATCCCAAGACTGGGGGACGGGACAAGAGTTACTTCTCCCTGCCGGCAGAAGTCCTTCGCATGGCGACGAATCCTACTTTTTCGATGAGGATGGCCTGCTGATCGGAACCGTCTTTACCTTCCCGTCCGGGCTTGACTTGACGCCCTACTCAGTCCTTCGCCGCACTTTAACGCAACTCAAACCGACAATGGAGTTCTATCTCAGCGTGGCAAACCTGTCATCGAAGGCCAACATGGATTCTAGCGCCTTATATGAAACCGGCGACGAGAAGACCACGACACAGTACTTGGTCATCGGGCCACGCGAACAGCCGGTGTTGCTCCAGGCCACTATGACGATCGATCCCTATGTAAGGCTCTTCTCGCCTTATCGGCGGGAGTTCCTGGAGCGGCTGCGCCACCCGAAGGGCCAGAAGCCCGGGCAACCGATCGAGAATCAAGGCTCAGAGGACAAGGAGCCCTTCATCTCGCTCCAGCAGTTTGCGCGCGGCCAAACCGCGCAGCTCTCTTACTGCGGGGCCCAGAACTACGATACCGCGGCCATGGCCTACCAGAAAGCGATCGCCAGCGGCTTTACAAACAAAGTATGGCTGGCAGAAGCTCATCACAAGTTAGGCCTGGCATGGGAAGGGAAGGGTGAGCACGAGAAGGCTAAGGCAGAGATGCTTCAGTCCTTGACCATCAGACCCAACACTCCTGAAATTCTGAATAATCTCGGCACGGTGTACCGCGAGCTGGGAGACAAGGCGAGCGCGCTCGCCTCATTCGAAAAGGCCGTTACGCTCCGTCCTAACTATGCCATTGCCCGCTACAACCTGGCTGAAGCGTACGAATCCACCAATCCTAAACGGGCTCTTTCGGAATACGAGACCTATCTTGCGCTGGTCCAAGGAATCCCCGATGAAGCCAGTCGCGTCGCTCTCGTCCAACAGCGCGTCAAGTCGTTAAAACACTAGCAGGATACGACAAACCTACTTGAAGAACAGTGAAAGGTAAGATGTGAAAGGTGAAGCGTAGGATTACCGAGCGCTCTTGCTCAAAACATTTTACGTTTCACTTCTCACGCGTCAGCAGATAGAGGTTGAGAACTCAGCGCCGCGCTTTCTCTTCCTGTTCCTCGAGCGTTTTACAGTTGATGCAGAGGGTGGTAACTGGTCGGGCTTTTAGCCTGGGATAGGGGATCTCTTCTTCGCAGCGTTCACAGATGCCATAAATATCTTGGTCCATCCGCTCAAGCGCTTCGTCGATTTTCTTGATCAACCGTTGCTCGCGCTCACGGATTTTCATTGAGAAATTTTGCTCGGCTTCTGCAGACGCCTGATCGCTGACGTCTGGGAATGCCTCCTGGCCATTTCGGTTGGCAAGGCCCTCGACCGCCTCTTCCAACAATGCCTTGCGTTGCCGTTCAAGGTCACGTCGAATAGCCGCGTACTTTTTCCCCTGAGAGGATTTTTTAGCTTTGGGTTTGGGTTTGGCAGTGACAGATTTCGCCGCCGGTGGAGCGGGCGAAACGCGCTTAGCGGAAGAGGCTGCTTTCATACGATGACCTGCTTGAAGAGTAAACCGGCTCGAAAGGAATAAAACTATAGCAGGGGCCTTGTGGGGGGTCAATGGGCAGCGCGAGCCCAGTCTACCTGGTTCATTTGGTTGGTTTTGTTTATTTGGTTAGTTTCGTTTCACCAAACAAACAAAACAAACCAAATAAACTAAATAACAGTTTTACTACAGATCCCGACGTCCTTCGATCGACTTCAACAACGTCACGTCGTCGGCATACTCGATATCCATCCCAACCGGGATGCCGTAGGCAATGCGCGAGACCCTGGCTCCCAGAGGTTTCAGTTGGTTCGTTAAATAGATAGCAGTTGCCTCACCCTCAATGGTCGGACTGGTTGCGAGGATCACTTCCTCGATTCCCCCAAGCTTCACCCGATCGACCAATTCTTCGGCTCTGATATCTGACGGTCCAACGCCGTCCAACGGAGATAAGGCGCCGAGTAACACATGATACAAGCCGCGGTAGGCTCCCGCCCGCTCGATAGCATAGGTCGTACTTGGTTCTTCCACCACCAGGATTCTCGTCTGGTCCCGCTTCGGATCCAGGCAAAATTCGCAGAGCTCTCCTTCGGCAATATTTCGGCATTGCCGGCAAAATGAAAGCCCGTCCTTGACGGCACGAATCGCCTCGGCCAGGCGAAGCGCGTCTTCGCGCTCGGCCTTCAAAACATGAAAGGCCAATCGCTGAGCCGTTTTTTGGCCGATGCCTGGAAGACGGACTAACTCGCGCACTAGCCGTGAAAGTAACCCTTGTTGATCAACTGCCATGACGTGATAACTTGTTCCGCATTCCGCTAAAACCCTGGGAGGTTCATCCCGCCTGTAACCGATTTCATGGCATCCGACATCATCTCGCGAGCCTTGCGAAGGGCGTCATTCGAAGCCGCCATGACCAGATCCTGAACCATCTCCACGTCGCCGCTCTTGACCACTTCGGGATCGATGACGATACCGACGATCTCCATGGCGCCATTGGCCGTAACCGTCACACTGCCGCCGCCGGCCGTCCCAATCACGGTCTTCGAGGATGTCTGTTCCTGTACCTTTGCCATTTGCGTCTGCATCGCCTGCGCTTGTTTGAGCAGATTGCCCATGTTGCCCATCGGATTCTTCATTCCTCAATCTCCTTCCTGCTCGATACCGGTCTGACCTCTGCAAGCTCCGCGGAAAAAATCTCCAGGGCCTGTTTGACAACCGGGTGCGCCCGCGCCTGCTCAAAGAGAACCAGCCGTTGTTCTTTTTCTTTCGCCGCCCTGATCTGTGCCATCGTCGGTCCGGATGGGTCCGACTCCGACAACTCCGCAACCCGCAACCGAACCGTTTGACCGCTCAATCGCTCACATATCGACGTGAGCACCGCTATATTCTCAGGATTCTCGATCATGCCTCGGGCGGCCGTCTCCTGTTTGGCAAACCCTATCGTCACAACATGGCCCTCCACACTCACAAAGCGCCCTCTTTCCAGAAAGGCGGCGATCCTGGAAGAAACATTGGCCACTTCCTCTTGTACTTGTTCCCAATTGAGTGTCAACGTACCAGACCTGTTCTCATCCGACGGCGATGCCACAGCGGTCAAAACCTTCACCTCGCCGACGGTGCCAGAGGACATCATATTTTGAGAATTCGTCGGGAAATTTCGCGGCGACATTGCATTCCCGACAGCAGAAGGCCTCGCCATCATCGGATCGGTCGGTGCAGGAGCCGCCGCTTGTTGAGACTTCGGTGCCGGTGAAGGAGTTGGGTTTCCCGATCGAGCAACCGCCGCCGGATTCCCTGTGGGGGATGGGCCCGACTGAGATGAGCGCGCAGTCTGGGCCGGCAACGCAGCTTGCTGAGCCGGTTTCCCACCTGACCGATGCAGCAACCGGGTCGCTCGCACAGCCGCCGTTTCGAGCACGAACCGGGGATGGGCGCTAAGCCTGAGCGAATCCTCTGCTTGCGTGAAGATCCCAAACAGTTCTTGTAGCGACTCGGGCGACAACGAACGCGCATCGGCAGCCATCTGCGTAAGGTCTTCAACGGAGGCCTCGATCAACCCCTGCCATTCTTGAGGTGATGCCACCACCGAGACCACCAACATATTGCGCAAATACTCGACCACCTCTGCGCAGTAGGCCCGTAGATCATGTCCTTGGTCCAAGAGTTGAGCCAGCACGCGAAGGGCAGCAGCGCTCTCTTGAGCCGTAATCGCCTGAATCATTCCACGAACGAGCTCTTGGGGAACGGCTCCCAGCATGGCTTCAAGATCGGCATGGACGATGGTCTTGCCGCCGAACGACACGGCCTGATCAAGCAGGCTCAGCCCATCGCGCATACTGCCTTCGCTGGCCCTTGCCAGCGCCATCAGACTCCGTTCCTCGATCACAATCTGGTCCTGTTTGACCACATGACGCAAGCGCTCGACGATTTCGGTTCGCGCAATCCGCCTGAAGTTGTAATGCTGGCAGCGGGAAAGGATCGTCGCTGGAATCTTGTGAATCTCGGTCGTGGCAAAGATAAACACCACATGCGGCGGCGGCTCTTCCAGCGTCTTCAACAGCGCATTGAAGGCTGAGTTCGACAACATGTGGACTTCATCGATGATGTAGACCCGGTACTTCCCTCGAAAAGCGGCAAACTTGACGTTTTCGCGAATCTCGCGCACGTCGTCCACGCTCGTATTGGACGCCCCGTCGATTTCCCTGACATCGACGGAAACTCCCTGCGCAATTTCCAGACAATTCGAACAGGCGCCGCAAGGGGTGCCGGTCGACCCACTCTCGCAATTGAGCGCTTTGGCAAGAATTCTTGCGACCGTAGTTTTTCCCACACCGCGGGTTCCCGAGAACAGATAGGCTTGAGCGATTCGATTCGTAGTAATGGAATTGACCAGCGTCTGAACCACATGGGACTGCCCGATCACGTCATCGAACGTGCCTGGCCGGTATTTGCGGGCGGAGACTTGATAATCCAACGTCGTTACACTCCGAATGTTGAATGAGGAATGTTAAATTTTGAATGAGAAGAGCCGACACAATTCAACATTGCACATTCATCATTCAAAATTCCTCGCTTCGAGGAGAAGCGGGGCCAGGTGATCCTGGGGCACACAGAACTGACCGCTTACCGTTGCTTCCTTCCGGACCTGGCGGGGTTCACAGGGTTCTGTCGCACAGGGCCCAGCCCCTTCTTCAAGGTCAAAGTGCTGAGAACTGAGTACTCAGCAAGCGAAAGACTGGTTTAACCTGCTCTCTGAGTCTCAGCACTCAGTTCTCAGCACTTCGGATGGCGGAGAGGGTGGGATTCGAACCCACGGTCCCATTGCTGGGACGCATGCTTTCCAAGCATGTCGATTCGACCACTCTCGCACCTCTCCGCACCGATTTTCGCGAGGCGGCATCTTAGCATGCGGTCCGGCGACCGGCAAGGTGACCGCCGGAGCTCTTTCCCATGACATTGACTCTCACATGGCATGCTGCGCGCCGCATCTTTCTTCCATTCCAAACCTATCCCGATTCATTCGCTGTCTCGCCGTGGCGAAATTGCCCCCAGCACAGTCCATTCAGCCACAGAGATGTAGAACCATGGCTCCTCATAACCTGCCTGCGAGCCATGAATCTGCAGCAATGTCTGGTGAAATGACTCCATCACGGTCAATGGCATTAGCTTTGCGTATTTCCGGCAACCATCGCATCCAGATGCGATAGCTGGGATCGCTCACATCAATATTGAGCCTGATAATTATACTTGCCTCTCCAGAATGAATTGAGCTATACTTCTACGTTTAGGATAAACACCACCGCGCCCACCTGTCCCAATGCAACATGGAGTCACGCACACTATATTCATCTGGTACGGAGGGGTTGATGAAACAGATTCTCTGTGGGTTCGCAATCGCAATCGTTGGGTGTTGGATGGGAGGACTGTCGTTCACGGAAGCCAACGCTCAAGATGCCTCTCCATCTGCATCCGCCGCACCAACCGCCCCTGATGTCGTGACGTTGAAAAATGGCAGCATCATTTATGGAGAAGTCATCGAAATGGTCGGCGGCGTCTTGCAAATCAAGACGGCTGCCAGCCCCGACAACTTACTGAAAGTGAATTGGACCGACGTGGCCAAACTGTCTGTAAGTCACCCAATCCCCTTCCATCTGAAAGAAGGGTCCGTGATTATGGGCACCGCCACGGCAGGGGCGAATGGAACGTTGAATGTCCAGGCGGAACCCTTGAAAGGCATGATGGAAGTCCCGATGGGCTCCGTGACCTCCATGAATCCCGTCGTTCAACCCCCAGTCATCTACTCAGGCAGTTTAACCGGCGGCTACTCCCAAACGACAGGAAACAGTCAGCTGAAAAATGCCAGCTTGCTTGGAGATTTCGTGGCGCGGAGCGAACAGCTCCGATTGTCGATGAACGGCCGTTACGTCTACGGTGACAACTCCAATACGCTCATTGCTCGAAACGCGCGTGGGACGATCAAACTCGACTTCTTTCTGACTAAACGGTTTTACTGGTTCGCTTCTTCCTACTTCGAAAACGATCGCTTCCAAGACCTGAAGATGCGCACCGCCCTCTCAAGCGGTCCCGGCTATCAATTCATCGAGCGGGGAGACTTCTCCGGCCTTCTCAAAGATATGACCTTCTATACGGAAGCCGGCGTATCCTACTTCAATGAAGACTTCCGCACGGCAGAGGACAAGTCCAGTCTTCGCGCACGTGTATCCATGAAGTGGAACTGGCCGCTCCTGGACGATCGCATCACGCTCTACCATTACAACGAAATCTACCCCTCTCTCCAGAATACGTCGAACTTCTTCCTCACGATGGATAACGGCATACGGTTCAAGATTTGGGAGGGATTCGCGAGTGGCTTCCAAGTAACCACACGCTATAACAACACGCCGGCGATCGGCACAGGGGATACGGACAATTTGTATCTCTGGACCATTGGATATAGCTTCGATACGACGAGAAAACGGTAGTTCCCACGGTAACTGGCAACATTTGCAGTACACCCTAATCCTCGTGAGGAGGACCTATGCTGAAAGAGTTTAAAGAGTTCGCCATGAAGGGCAACGTGCTCGACATGGCGATCGGTGTCATTATCGGCGGCGCGTTCGGAAAAATCGTCTCTTCGCTGGTCAGCGACGTGCTGATGCCGCCGATCGGCCTGCTCTTGGGAGGCGTCGACTTCACAGGCCTGTTTCTCACCCTCTCAGGCACCGCTCAGCCATCGCTCGTCGCCGCGAAAGCCGCGGGAGCCCCGACACTCAACTACGGGGTGTTTCTGCAAACCATCTTCGATTTCATTATTGTTGCGTTCGTGATCTTCATGTTTGTCAAGCAGATGAACCGGTTCAAGCGAGAAGCGCCTGCGGCGCCTCCTCCGCCACCACCAGGACCGACCAACGAGGAGAAACTATTGATGGAAATCCGGGACGCTCTGAAAAACCGCCAGTAGGAGCCACCCCGACACTGCGATGAGACTTTCCACGATGCGGGAGTGGCAAGACTCACAGGATAGATCACCCGCGCAATCCGGAAAGGGATCATCATCATGAAAGCATTCAAAACCGCCATTCTGGCGACAAGCTTGGCCGCTCTGGCAGGCTGCGCAAGCTTGGATAAGAGCCCTATTTGTAATCCCAGTCACCAATGGGTGGCTTGGTCGGACGTCCGGTGCAATCCCAGCACGGCACCAACGGACATGACCGACAACACAGCGAGGGATGCAGCCGCCCGAATCGCGGCTCTTGAAAAAGATCGTCAACGGTTGGCCGACGAACTGGCAGCGGCACAGAAACAGAACAGCGCGCTCAGCAGCCGCGTGAGCGATCTTGAGCGACAGCTCGCCGCCGCGAAGCAGCGCAATTCGGATCTCGAAGCGCAGCTGGCCGCGATGGGCGGCATGGCCGGCGACAAAAACAAACTCGCCGCCGAACTGGCCGCGGCCAGACAGCGGATCGCGGATCTCGAAAAGCAGTTGGCGGATTGTGAGGCCCGCGTGGCCGATCTGCGAAGCCAACTGGATCAGAACAAGGGCAGCCTCGCAAAGGCTGAAAAGGATTTGATCAAGGCCCTGCAACCAGAAATTTCCAAGGGGACGGTGTCGGTCCACCAATCCGGCGATGCGCTCACAATCAGCCTGGCATCGAGCCTGCTGTACGATTCGGGGCAGGACCAGCTCAAGGCTGGCGGAACCGATGCGCTGAAGCGTGTAGGCGGAGTCCTCAAAGACTTCCCGGAAAAGCAGGTGCATGTCGCGGGATACACCGACAATGTGGCGATCAAAGGTGCGTTGCTGAAGAAGTTCCCCTCCAACAAGGAACTCTCGGACGCTCGTGCCAATAGTGCAGCTGAAGCACTGAAGGACGGTGGCGTCAGCAGCAACCTCTCGTCCGCAGGCCACGGGGACAGTAACCCGATCGCCAGCAACAACACCCCAGCAGGGCGTGCCAAGAACCGCCGTGTCGAGGTAATCGTTAAGTAACGGAGCCATGCGCAGCGAAGGAGGCAGCGACAATGTCGCTGCCTCCCCCAAGCTCAACGGTCTGTGATTCCAACTAAAGGGGGACATCAATGAAGATGAAAGCAAGCATCGTAGGCACTGCCCTATCGGTATTCGTGATCGGTCTCACCGCTTCAGCATGGGCCGTTGATATGGACGCCATGAAGAAAAAGGTTGAAACCGTGAAAGGCCAAGCTGAGAGCGTGAAGAAGGAAGGCGGTGAGGTCAAACAAGACGTCAAGGATATGAAGGCCCAGGATGCCATGAAAAACGCGGGAGAAACGAAGACTGAGGGGATGAAGCTAAAGGACACCGTCACGGGCAAGTAGCGCTTGATTTAGATTTTTTCCGTTCCAAGCCGACGCGTTACACACGCGCCGGATCTCCAGCTCAGGAAGTCATAGGTGGCAACCGCCTTCCCACCCGATTCTCCACCACAAAAGAGTCTCAAAAATGAGAAGAGATGGAAGAACACCCTCGTTGGTCCAGTGCTCCCGGAACGCGCGCCCCGAGAAGGGCCTCGTTTGACGACCGCACGAAGACCAACATGGGTGCCCTTCCAAGAAAGAGAAACAAGCAAGCTTGGAAGTTTCATTAATGCGCACAGTAAAAGGCAGCCTCGGCCACTCCCCCGAAGAAAGATATTAAGAATTGAACGACCCTCATTTGGTCGTTTCGCTCGTCTCGCCCATCCACCTGTCTCGCTTCACAGTCACTGATCGATCTCATCCCAACATGCAGGGCAAGGTCCTGCTACAACCCCAGTAGCATGACCTCTGAAAATTCAAAATGTCTCCATTTTCTCCTCGATTAGGAGGAATTCTATAAGCCAAGTTCAGACAGCCCGGGGTGATTGTCGGGCCGGCGACCAATGGGCCAGAAATACTTTCGATCCTTCTCTGAGATTGGCGCGTCGTTGATGCTCGCAATACGTCGAAGCATGAGACCATTGTCGTCGAATTCCCAGTTTTCGTTCCCATAGGACCGAAACCAGTTTCCTGAATCATCGTGCCACTCATACGCAAATCGCACGGCGATTCGGTTACCGTGCCAGGCCCACAGTTCTTTGATGAGGCGGTAGTCCAGCTCTGTGTTCCACTTGCGAGATAAGAACCGAACGATTGCCTCCCGGCCTGCCAGGAATTCCGAACGGTTTCTCCACAGGCTGTCAGGTGTGTACGCGAGCGAAATCCTATGAGGGTCACGAGTATTCCACACGTCCTCGGCCATTCGGACTTTCTGGGCCGAGGATTTAGCATCGAATGGGGGAAATGGAGGCCTAGGCTGTTCGAGTGTGTTCACGATGATGACCTCCTTACATTGTTCTCACATACGCGGTCGATAGAACATGACTTCACCGCGCACATCGAACTACCGCCCCTCTTCCCTCTTCTCCCTTGCAGGCAGACTGGCATGAGAGACGTTCGTAGCCCAGTCAACCTTGTCCACCAGACTTCAGGTTGCGGCTGAGGAATTCGCGTATCAGCTTCGCGATCTCGTGGCCGTGTGTCTCCAAGGCGAAGTGCCCGGTATCGAACAGATGCACCTCTGCATTCGGAATGTCGCGCTTGTAGGGGGCGGCTCCGGCTGCAACAAAGATGGCGTCGTTTTTGCCCCATACGACCAGCGTCGCCGGCTTGTGCTCGCGGAAGTAGGCTTGCCATTGGGGGTACAGCGGGATGTTCGTACGATAGTCGTAGAACAAATCGAGCTGAATCTCCGCGTTACCCGGTCGGTCGAGGAATGTTTGGTCCATCGTCCATGTATCTGGGCTGACCAGCGATGCGTCCTTGACGCCGTTTGTGTACTGCCACTTCGTGGCCGCAAGAGAAGTCAGCCATCGGATCGCTTCGCGCTCGGACGATTTCCCGGTACCCCAATAGGATTTGATGTGATCCCAGAACTGCTCGAGGCCTTCGTTATAGGCGTTACCGTTCTGCACGATAAGCGCGGTCACTCGCTCTGGATTCTTCGACGCTAGGCGGAAGCCGACAGGTGCCCCATAATCCATCACGTACAAGGCATAGCGGCTCACCCCAAGTTGACGGGTCAACTTGTCCACCACCTGGGCGTAGTTATCGAAGGTGTAGGCGAACTTCAACCGGTCGGGCATCCCACTCTGGCCAAAACCAGGGTAGTCGGGAGCAATGACACGGTACTTGTCGGCCAATTGAGGGATGAGATTTCGGAACATATGTGACGATGTCGGGAAACCGTGAAGCAGCACAACGACGGGAGCGTCCTTCGGCCCCGCCTCACGATAGAATACATCCACGCCATCAACCTTGACGGTGTTGTACGTCACGCGAGTCGGATTCGATTGTTCCGTCGTTTGCGCTGACACCGAGACTCCCGTTGTCAGCAGTATCAGACCCAACAACAGGAGTGACACAATTCGTCGGCCCTGCTTCGCCTGCGGATATCGATGTAATCGCCCTTGGATATTCATGATTTTCCACTCCGTATGATTGATCGGTCTTACTGCAGATTTGAGAATCAATGTGGGAGCGAATGGCATTGACCATCCACTCCCACGCGGCATCACGCGTGATTAACCGTGGTAGTAGCGCTCTTTGACGATCTTGCCGTCCCGCCAATCAGTCTTGACGACTTGTTCGAGACTGATGGTTTCCCCATTCTTCAATTTCAACGTCAGCACCGCGTCATAGAAACTGGTGTTTCCCACGACGGCCACATCGCCGATGGCATAGCTGATAAACGCCGCCACTCCAATCGTCTCCCTGAATTTGTCCAGTCTTTCAATGGAGGCTTGCTTGCCCACGATGGGCGGCTGATTGCCTTCCTGTGTGACGACCGAATCCGCAAAGTAGATCTTCTGACCTTCGGTCATTTGACCCTCCTTCAGAATGCCCAACATTTCTTGCAATGTTTCGCTTACCTGCTTGCTCATGATGATTCCTCCCTCTATGCCTTGCGGCGGTTTAAAGTGTGAAAGCCAGAAGCTCCCACACAAGTGATGGTAGAAAACTGGTCTCTCTAAGCGCGGGCAGCCTCGCATTCACGGTGCCGGGCTAGCTCAACTGTGTCGCCGACTCGAATGTCCCCGCCCCGGATCACAAAACAATTCAAGGCGAGCGTGCCCTCAAATCTCCGCACGATGTCTGTGAGCACCTGACGATCTTGTTTCAATGTATCGGGGTCGAAGGTCGTCATGATGCAACGCCCACGGAGATCCTGGATTCCGATGACGACGTTTCCGATGTGCAAACATTGCCCGGGCCATGAGCGTTCAGCCAGACCCTCGACCCCGCCGATCACTAGGTTAGGTCTGAGCCGCCGACCGTCACGCCCGAATGATGCGATCGCTCCATCCGTTGCCACCAACAACGGCAGCACGTCAAAGCGATCGCTGGACTCATCACGAACCAGCTTGGCACCTGGGCCCACGATATCCACAACATCTTTGCGGACCTTGGGATCGCCCCATAGCAGGCCATCGACCACAGGCTCGCCGGATTCATTGAGCGTGGCATGGTGACCGAGCAGCCGATGGTGCGTTCTGGACGTGATGACATGACCATCCTCATTCTCCACATGCACGACGCGATCTCCCTCGATGCCGAGTGGCCCGATACGCGCGTGATTCAACGGTTCACCGGCCATCGACTTGACCGGATACCGCCATATCTGTGCAACTTTCATGGCATGAACTCCTTCGATAGAAAGGGAGGCCTTCTCATGGCGAAAGCCTTTATGGTTTCACTGCACGCAGTTGTGTTTCGAGCTCAGCAATGCGTTGCTTCAACGGCTCCACATACTCCTCGACCTCTTCTGCCGAGTACCGTGGCGTGATGTACTTCGGACAATTCCAATCGAACGAGACGACGTCGATGAACACCAGCCGCTCCACCGCCTGCTGCATCTTTGGATCAGTGATCTGCGTAACAAGTTCCGGATGTTCGCGAGCATCCTCGACGCGGGCATGGCCAAGAATCTTCAAGCGCGCTCGGTTCTGGTAGTCCATGAGAAACAGTGCCACGCGGTCGTTCACCGAGACGTTGCCGGTGGTCAGCAGCTGGCGATTGCCCTTGTAGTCGGCGAAGGCGAGTGTTGTCTCGTTGACCACCCGTAAGAATCCCTGGGGTCCGCCGCGATGCTGAATATAGGGCCACCCGCTTTCGCTGATTGAACCTAAATAGAAACTGTCCCTGGCTGCAATAAACTCTGCCTCGTCTTGAGTCAGTGGGTCGCGCTCGGGGGCGCCTGCGATGTTCACAGCCCTTCCGTAGTACTGGTTCTGTGCTCGGCGTACAGATTCCGTCATCGCCAGCTCTAAGTATTTCAACGCCATGATGTTGTTCTCCCTGCCGAGAGGACATGACGACGGGTCTCGTCGCATGCCCTCTCATGCTCAGTCTCAGAACACGATCGTGTTCCACCCCTCTGCTACGTACCGGCGCAGGCTCAAGAGCCCCGCGGTTCCGGCCAGCGCATGGTCTTTCACAATCGGCACGCCGCAGGCCTTGACGCTTTCTGTTGCTCCAAAGACCTCTGCACAACCACACGAGGCCCCTTGCACAACGTCACGCACCGAATTGTAGAGGCCATTCGCTGGGTGTGAGAGCTTGGTCAACTCCGCTGGCCAACGAGTGCCGGCCCCATTGAAGACCACGGCCACGTCGTCGCCCTTCTGCTTACATTCTGACGCCAATGCAAGCGCGTTAAAGACTCGTCCAAGCGCTTCTTCAGAACCACTCTTTGGATCGGACAGAATGATGATCGCTGTTTTCATGGGTTCTCCTTGGGTTAAAAGATTTCCACAACATTGTGGGGATCTGTTCAGCTCTACTGACTACTTCGCTTCGGTCATTACACTTGCTCACTATGGCAAGGCCGATGCCATGTGCCACGACTATCAGTGACAGGAGATAAACTGTAGGCGAGACAAGGAGTTGTCGAACTATTTGCAGCAAGACGAATCAGAACGAAAGAGACTCGCCTCCACGAGATGTCGTGGCGCTACGATATATCGTGGGAGTGGGACGTTGGATTGATTGCTATGAGGTGGAATGAGATTTCTTGATGCCAAGCTTCTGCATACGCGATCGGAGCGTGTTGGGGTGGAGGCCAAGCCGGGTGGCAGCGCCCTGTTTCCCTTCGATAACCCAACTCACATCGTGCAGAACGCGAAGGATATGCGCTCGCTCGACTTCTTCCAGGGAATCGGCGACCGGAATCAGCGGGGCGGAGTTCCCCTGGAGCAGCACGTCGTCAATCTGAAGCACTGGCCCCATTGCGAGGATCGTGGCTCGCTCGATGACATTTTCCAACTCTCGGATGTTGCCGGGCCAAGCATATTTCATGAGGCGGTCCATCGTCGCTTGTGATACCCCGTCGATCTTCTTGCCTATCTTGGTTGAGAACTTTGCGACAAATCGGTTGACCAAGTGGGGGATATCCGATGCACGAGCGGACAGAGGCGGCACCTCGATGGGAAACACATTCAGCCGGTACAGAAGATCGGCTCGGAAGGAGCCCGCCTTCACCGCCGCATGAAGGTCACGATTCGTCGCAGCCATGACCCGCACATTGACTTTGGTCGAATGGCCGCTGCCGACCCGCTCGACTTCCCGTTCCTGCAATACGCGCAGCAGCTTGACCTGCGCATCCAGTGGCAACTCTCCGACTTCGTCCAGGAAGATCGTCCCGCCATCCGCCAGCTCAAACCGTCCGATGCGCCGCTGTAATGCCCCAGTGAACGATCCCTTCTCATGTCCGAAGAGTTCGCTCTCGACCAGATTCGCCGGGATCGCTCCGCAGTTGACCTTCACAAGCGAGCGAGCCCTGCGCGGGCTCAGGTTGTGAATGGCTCTCGCTATCAGTTCCTTGCCCGTCCCAGTGTCCCCTCGGATGAGGACTGTCGAATCGGTGGGCGCGACCTGTTCAATCTGCCGGAGCACGGCCGTGATGCTCTGACTTTCGCCGATAATCTCTTCGAAATTGTGCTGGGACTTGATCTCTTCACGAAGGTAGAGGTTTTCAGCCTCGAGTCGACTCTTAAGCTGCTCGACTTCCGTAAAGAGCTGCGCGTTCTTGATCGCAATGGCTGCTTGATTCGCAAAGACCGCCAATCGCTCGAACTCCTCTTCGCTCAGCGGCCGACGCCCGAACATCGCAATGACGCCGAGCAACTCCCAGCGGAACTTCAGCGGGTAGGCGGCAAATGAGCGGAGCCCGTTGTCTTTCATCCACTGTTTGTTCGGAAGTCGGTCGTCGCTGAGTATGTCGTTCGTGTACATCGACCCGAAGCCTTGGGCGATCTTGCCGATCTTGAGCGCCCCCAGCGGAATGCGGCGATACTCCCCGTCGAGATTGCTGTAGAGCCCCGCGCTTGCCTCAAGGTGCAGGCAGCGATTCCGATTCGTACAGTCTGCCGCTTTGTGACAATCGGCGCAGAGGTCGCCGGGACCCAAGAGCCAGATACGGGCGAAGGCGCCATCGAGCTCGTCGACAAGTCCCTGTGTGATGGTGGTCAGAACAGTTTGCAGATCCAGACTCGACGCCATCTGAAGCGTGATCCGCTCCAACGCGTCACGAGATTGAGAGGAAGAAACTGAAAGAGGGGAACCGTCCATCGTGTGAGCTCCGCGCCGGCCCTCAGCCGAACTGGAGGACGATACGTCCCTGACAGAGGATTGTCAATCAACAGGCGGGAGGGATAAGAATGACTAGGTGACCTTCTTACTCGCAGAACAAAGAAAGGGATGGGGTCTGATTGATCTTCCACTGCGCGCATCGGACGAGCACATTCCTATCGTGCGCGTTCTGCGAGCAAGGAAGGCGCCTGGCCGCTCCCTATCCCCCTCTTCAGCTGAATTGGTCCCACGTATCGCACTGTTTGATCGCCCAGAATACCGCTTCTTTGAGTTTCTTCAACGTCATGTTCTCCGAATCGCGGATGGCTGCAAGTTTCTTGTCAAGATCGTAGAGCGGCTCGATCGATCGTTTATCAGGAATCTTGCCCAGCGCCCAGGCCACTTCTGTGAGCACGGACCAGTCGGTCTTCGCATCTTTTAGTTTAGCGAGCAACGGCAGAACCACGGATGCATCGCCATGCATTCCCCCCAATTGCCCTAAGCCTTTGGCCGCTGCAGTCTGCAATTCAAGCTGCGGCGACGTGTTCATGATATCGACGAGCAGCGGAATGCCTTCTTTGCCGAGATTGCTCATGGCCCCAATCGCTTGCTTCGCGAGGTCGCGATCCTTGAGCGCTTCTCTTAACTTCGGCAATGCCTCGTCTGCCTGCATCTCGCCTAAGAGAGAAAGAATTTTTATTTTTCTGTCCTGTGGCGTGTCCGAACGATCCAACAACTTCAACAGACGCTCAGGCTGACTCCATTCAGATGCCAGTAGCAGGGGAAACTCGTATTTCTCAAGCGCCTCCCTCAATTTGACCATGGCATAAACCCCAGGGTCTCCGGCATTGGCCAATTGCGCGGCTTGTTTTGCATCTTCAAACTCGGTTCGGACCTCTTTCTGCCATTTCACCTTCATGTTACCGAGGAGATAGGTCAACTGACAGGCAGGGCCTTTCCACAGCCGAGACGGAGCATCGGGTAAATCGGCGTCGCCGCCGGCGGCTGTCGTGCCTTCCCATGTTTTCTGTTGTTCACATTTTATTTTGATCACCGCGTCATGGGACTTACCCGCCTCGCCCACAACGCTATATCCCAATTCGCCGATCCGGCGGGCGACAACTTCAGCTATCGGAGCAGCGTCACCGGCCCCCTTATCTGTGAGCACAATCGCCTCGATCCGGACTGTCTGAATCTTATCCAAAAGCGCTTTCTGCTCCGATGTGAAATGGTCCCGGTAGGCCCATGAGGAAGGAGTGGACGGCGCCACAACCATGAAAGCGAGAGTTGAGAGCAGTAGCGCAACGCGCATCGCGCACCTCCTGACCTATACGTTGCCAATAAGTACCGTATGCGAGGTGATTATAACCGCCATTAAGAGCCGCAGCTACCTTGCCCGCAGCATGCACGAAGGTTTCTACTGCACCACGGATATTCAGCCGAAAGGCGCGGGGCGGTGCTCAGAAGGGATCTCGTTCCTCTCGCCTCTTGCCCCTGGCCCCTCCCCTGGCTTGCAAGCGACTTCGTGACGGCTTTCAAGGAAAATTCAGGTGGAAATGAACACCAACCATCCCCTGTGCACGGAAGTGAACATAGTTCTACCCCGCGAGAGTAGAGGTTGACAGTAGGCTACATCCAACGGTACAAAATACACTCATAAATGTGAGTTTTCTTTTGTTAGTTTCATCCTCTGGAGTCGGCTCCAACAGACCCCACCCTGCGAGAGTGGCGGAACTGGCAGACGCGCGAGACTTAGGATCTCGTGGGTAACCGTGGGGGTTCAAGTCCCCCCTCTCGCACCAGACCACAACCGAGTGGCCTGCGACGGCTCGGCAGCCCTCGCAAGGCTTCTCCTAAGGAAAAGGGTCCGCGCCAACTATGAAAATGGAAGTGACTGAACTGGGACCGATGAAACGGGCCCTCAAGATCGAGGTGCCGGCGGATGAGGTCACCCAACGGTTTACCCGCGCCTACAGCGATTTGAACCGGCAGGTCCATATCCCAGGATTTCGTCCTGGCAAGGTACCTTTGGCCTTGCTGGAAAAACGCTATGCCAAATCCGTGGAAGAGGATGTGATCCGAGCCATCGTGCCGGACTTCTACGAGAAGGCCGTCCGTCAAGCGGGAATTGTGCCGGTCCACGTTGAAATTCCCCCGTTGGACCGAGTCAAGATTAAGAAAAACGAACCGTTTACGTTTACCGCGACCGTCGAGATCAAGCCAAAAATCGAGTTGCGGGACTATAAGGCACCGAGTCCTATTTCACTCAAACCAGACAAACGCACCGTCACTGACGAACAGCTTGACCGAGGACTTGAGGTCTTGCGAGAACAACAGGCTCGCCTGGAAGCCACCCCGGCAGGCCATACCATCGTCGATGGGGACTATATCGTCCTGGATCTGCAAGGCACGCTCGACGGAACACCACTGGAAGGGGCGAAAAAGGACGGTCAACTCCATAAGGTCGGCTCGCATGCGTCCGTCTTGGGTTTGGAAATCGATTCACATGTCGGAGGGAAAAAAGAGGGCGATGTGCTGGAGATTTCCCAGCCCTATCCCGCCGGCCATCCCGATCCTCGCGTCGCCGGGAAGACCGTTGTATTTTCACTGACGATTAAATCCGTGAAGGAAAAAAAGCTGCCGACCTTGGATGATGAGTTTGCGAAAGATTGCGGTCCCTACACCTCACTGCAGGAAATCAAAGACAAACTCCGGGAAGGGATGGAGCAGGCGCTGAAACGGGAAATCGAAGATACCTATAAAGACACGATCATCAAACGGCTGATAGACACTCATCACTTCGACCTCCCGGAAACTCTGGTAGAGCGTGAGCTTGAAGCAATCATCCGCCAACAGGTGCAGCAACAACAGCAGCATAAAGGCGGCGCCAAAGAAGCGCCAGGCGCAGAAGACCTCACAAAACTTCGCCAGGAGAATCGGGACGAAGCGGCGCGCCGCGTGAAGCTCAGCCTCGTGCTGGAAGAGATCGCCGAAAAAGAAGGCTTGACGGTGGTGCAGGATGATTTCAATAACGAAATCATGCGGCTGGCATCGGAACTCAAGATGCCGGCGGCTGACCTCGTCAAGATGATCAAAGCCGGAGGACAAGACTCGATCGATGAGTTGCGTACGAGGATTTTGGTTGATAAAGCCCTGGACTTCGTCTACCGGAATGCGGTGATTCAGGGATAGCGACGAGTGGTACGAGCTGGCCGAAGTTTCTATCGGTCAGAAGTTTGGAATAACAGGAGCATATTCACGCAGGGTGCTCAAAAAGGCCGTCCAGCAAGACCGTAGCGAGTAAAGATGGGAGACGTACCATCGGGGTACGTTGAGGCTCTGAAGGACGCGAGAGCGAAGCTGGCGGATTTTTTCAGCACCCTGCCAAGAGGAAAGGAACGACGTGCATGCTAGTTCCCATTGTTATCGAAACGACGAACCGAGGCGAACGCGCCTACGACATCTACTCCCGGCTCCTCAAAGACCGGATCATCTTTCTCGGCGCGCCGATCGACGATATTTTTGCCAACCTGATTATCGCCCAGCTCTTGTTCCTCGAAGCGGAAGATCCTGAAAAGGACATCAATCTCTACGTCAATTCCCCTGGAGGAAGCGTCACGGCAGGGTTGGGTATCTATGACACCATGCAATATGTGAAACCCCCGATCAATACCATCTGTCTGGGCCAGGCAGCCAGCATGGGAGCCTTCCTGCTCACCGCCGGAACTAAAGGCAAGCGATTTGCCCTTCCGAACGCGAGAGTCATGATTCACCAGCCCATGGGAGGGTTTTCTGGGCAAGCGACTGAGATCGACATTCATGCCAGAGAGATCTTGAAAATCCGCGAACGGCTCAATGAAATCATGGCCAAACATACCGGCCAACCATTGGAGAAGATAGCCCTGGACACCGAACGGGACTACTTCATGTCGGCAGAGGAAGCCAAGCGGTATGGGCTCATCGACGAAGTCATCACCAGGCCGCCGAAAACTCTCAAGGCTGTCAGTGGCGACGCAGGAAAAGACGCGACGAAGGACAAGTAACAAAGGGGGGCGCATGGCGAAGCCAGATAAGATGGATCGACATCTCCGTTGTTCGTTCTGTGGAAAGAGCCGCGACGAAGTCCGCAAATTGATTGCCGGGCCAACCGTCTATATTTGCGACGAATGCGTGAACCTCTGCAACGACATCATTGCCGAGGATTGGGAAGAAGCCAAAGAAGAGATTTCGTCGAAGCTCAAGAAGCCGGTGGAAATCAAACACCACCTGGACCAATATGTCGTGGGACAGGAACGGGCCAAGAAAATTCTCTCGGTGGCTGTCCACAACCACTACAAGCGAATCTCGTCCAAGGATAAAGACACCGACGATGTGCAGCTCCAGAAGGGTAATATCCTCATGCTGGGGCCGACAGGCACAGGGAAAACGCTGTTGGCCCAGACCCTCGCAAAGTACTTGGACGTCCCCTTTACCCTAGCCGATGCGACGACGCTCACTGAGGCAGGGTACGTCGGTGAAGATGTTGAAAACATCATCCTCAAGCTTCTTCAGGCGGCGGACTACGATGTGGAACGGGCCGAGCGGGGCATCGTCTACATCGATGAAATCGACAAAATCAGCCGCAAGAGCGACAGCCCCTCGATTACCCGCGATGTCTCTGGCGAAGGGGTCCAGCAGGCGCTGCTGAAACTTATCGAAGGAACCGTAGCCAATGTGCCGCCTCAAGGCGGGCGCAAGCATCCCCACCAAGAATTTATTCAAGTCAATACGAGCAACATTCTGTTCATCTGCGGCGGCGCCTTCGTTGGGCTCGAACACATTATCGAACAACGATTGAACCGGAAGGCGATGGGTTTCGGAGCCGAAGTTCGCGGACGGAGCGAGATACGGCTCGGCGAACTATTCGCGAGAGTTCAGCCCGAAGACTTCCTCAAGTATGGCTTGATTCCTGAGTTCGTCGGCCGGCTACCGGTCGTTGCCACGTTGGATGAGCTGGATGAACGAGCCCTCATCCGGATCTTGACTGAGCCGAAAAACGCCCTGACGAAGCAGTATGAGAAATTGCTCTCCTTCGAAAAGGTAAAGCTCAAGTTCACGGAAGGTGCGCTCGGAGCGATCGCGCGGAAGGCATTCCTCCAGAAGACCGGAGCTCGAGGCTTACGTGCGATCCTTGAGGACGTGATGCTGGACGTGATGTATGATGCCCCATCCCAAAAACAGATCAAGGAAGTCCTCATCACCGAGGATGCCATCCTTGGTAAACATGCGCCTATCCGAATTTTTGAACAAGACAAGGATGTAAAAACAGCCTAGGTCATTGTAAACTTAGACTTTTATGGCCCTATAGACCTTCTGTTCAACCTTACCGGGCCAGGATCATCCTGGCCCGGTATTTCATTCATACCTTCCATTTTCGGAACAGTCCTTGCCTCTTTCCTAGCCTTACTCATCATATAACTCTGCATTTTTCCTCGACAGGTGGAAATGCTACGCTATACTTACGCTACGGATTGAACCTGGAGGGTCTGTGAAATATCCCGTGTCTTCTAGTCTTCGCCACAAGGGGAAAGCCCTAGATCTTGATGCCAACCGTGAGTTGATCACCCTTTTGGGGATTAACGGCGAACCCATGGGTAACCTGTCCTGGGACTTCGTCATCGATCAGATCCTGGCCTATCGTAAACCCCAAGCGAGCCGAGAAACGAGAAATGAGCCGCGTGTCACGCTCACCTTCCATGTCAAATACACAACCCCAGAAGGTCAGCAGCTTGAAAGTCGCGCTGGTGGTATCGGTGGGGGCGGGCTCTTTATTGAAAGTTTGAGCCCACTCCCTGTCGGCACCAAGCTTGCTCTTGAATTTTCGCTGCCGGAGGATCCATCAACATGGTTACCAGCGAAGGGCCTCGTCGCATGGGTCTGTCCTAAAGCAGACCAATATACCTTTAGCCCCGGCATGGGGGTGCGCTTTACGGAGATTGACCAGGAAATCCGTAACCGCGTGCTGGAACTGGTGAAATCTATCCAGACCGTCGGACCCCAGGCCTAGCGGAACTAACAATGCCTGGTTGGCTCCAGCGAGCCTGCAGGTTGGCTGTCAGCAAAGTCACAGCTGGCGCAATGAGTTGAGTGAAAACCGGGCCATTTTCTCTCTGTCTAGACCTAGTCGCAATCCTCTCAATGCCGGCGATTTTTATTAGCAGCCTACAAATGACTACGCCTTGGCTGCTGGCCCACGCCACATGCAATCCTCCAAGGATCTGACCATGAAATTTCCTGTAACCACGACGGATGGACATGAAGGCAACATCCTGGAGATGAATGCCGATCAGGAAGTCGTCACGCTGTATGGTCCCGATGGAGATCAGCTGGGCACCCTTTCGTGGAAAGACGTCATTGAGCAGATTCGCGCCAATAATGACGACGTGCGATTCGCCCATGCGCGCTCGTATCCAAGAGCCCCGCTTGCCATGAAGGTTCGCTACACCACCCCGGAAGGCAAACAGTTCGATAGCTTAACCGGCGGCATCGGCGCTGGCGGGCTGTTCATTGAAAGCAGCGCCCCTCTGGCGCCGGGGACCGAGCTATCCGTCGAGTTTGCGTTGCCTGACCGTCCGTGGGAAAGGTTGAAGGCTAAAGCGAAGGTTGCCTGGACCCGCAACAAGCCCGAGCGCCATATTCTCTTCCCTGGGATGGGAGTCCGATTTACCGATATCGACGAAAAATCCCGTGTAGAGCTGATAGAACTTGTCGATGCATTAAATCGTTCACGCGAGACGGCTTAACTTCTCTGTTTCGCCCAACGGCGCACAACACTGTCCGGATCCTTTGCGATCGTCGATTCAAGCGCGGCCCTGACATCAGGGCCGCTAAGCAACCCCAGACGATAGGCCGCCTCTGCGCGTACCCCGGGCGAGGGGTCTTCGGCTAAACGCTCTCTAATCCAAGAAGAGGCCGCGGCGCCTCCCCATTCAGCCACCGCCGCCAGAACTCCCTGCCGAACCTCTGCATCAGAGTCACGCCCCGCTGCGATGAGCGTGGAAACCCCTTGGCTTGAGTCGATTTGAATCAACGCCTGCGCTGCCGCTCTCCTAATCAATACATCCGGAGAGCGCAGTAACCCCACGACAGGCTGCAGCAATCGAGCGCCTGGCTCAATCTCGCCGATCGCTACAACCGCCGCAGTCCGGACCGATTCGGCAGGATCTTCCAGTGACTGAGTCAACAGGGCCAGCACCCCATCTGTGGCTGTGGGTTTCAAACGTCCCATCGCCTGTACCGATGCTTCGCGGACGATGGCCTCAGGATCATGTCCAAGGGAGAGAATGGCGTCCACGACCCGTGGGTCGCCGATCTTGCCTAGAGATTCTGCAGCAGTCCGCCGCACCTCCGGAGCCTCATCCTTGAGCGACTCCAGCAATTGTGAAATCGTACGTTCCTTCAGCGAAGGGGGAGAGTCCTGGACACAGCCGGCAAACCACAGGAATGACAGGAGGACTGAATACCAGATGGCGCGAGAGGACGTCACATCCCGGTTCACGCTTGTTTCGGGGGCTCTTCGTACAAGGCAGGCTGTTCTTTGACTGCTTCGATGGATTGCTGAAATTCCTTCTGGGCAGAATCCATCTCAGCTTGGATGGTCCGTATCTCAGGTTCGACTGAACTGCGAACATCGGCAACCGCGTGCTTGAACGTCCGCAATGCATCCCCCAATCCCTCTCCCAAGCTCTGCATATCTCCAGGGGAAATGCCGGCCTGCTGCGCAGCCTTCGCCTTCAACGCCGCCTGCTGCGACTGCACACGGGCCACGGCATCCTTATTCACAATGGCTGACGGGCGTTTTGCAGCTGGTTTTGCCTGAGCGCCGGCCGGAAGTGGTGGATACTGCGCCTTCATCATCGGCGTGGGAGCAGCCGCGCGTTCCTCCATAGTGGGAGGCTGCTGCCCCTGCCCCGTCGATTGGGATGAAGCTGACGGGCCTGCCATAGATCCCGCCGGCTGAACTCGCTGCGGCTGAGCCGCCATTTTATGCATCAAGGCGGCGGTAGTGCCGGGAGTCGCCTCCGGCCCAGGGATATAGGGAGTCCCAGGCTTCGGAGCGGCAGAGGCCTGGCCGGGTGCCACCGCCGGCGCTGGTGATGCGTGGATCGTTGATTGGGCCTGCATAGGCGCCGGTTGATTTGTTTCTGGCTCTGCCGCATCCGGCGGGGGAATGTCGTTGACTTCTTTCTTGAACCCTCTGAGCGCTTTGCCGACTCCTTCACCGATTTGCGGCAGCTTCCCCGCCCCGAAAATGATGAGGACAATGACGAGGATAATGATGAGTTCCGAGATCCCCATGGTACCGAACATGGCGTGAATCCTCTTCCGTAGGAAACGGCCCGGCAAGCGCTATGGGCTTGCCTCATTAAGAGTCGAGTCAACTTTATAGGCCACCGGGAGGCACTGTCAAGGAAAGGGGGACCGCTAGAAAAGAGCGACGATCTCCGTCTGCAACGGCAAGCCGAACACCAGCGCTTCACGTTCAGCGAGGTACACATCCAGTTCACTCCTGATTCCAAATTCACCGGGCAGATAGATTCCCGGCTCAATCGAAAAGCAGGTTCGCGGCATCAAACGTCGGGTGTCCTGTGTCTCCAACCCATCGATATTGGCGCCGTTGCCATGAACTTCTTCGCCGATCGAATGGCCAGTGCGATGGACGAATTGATCGCCATAGCCGCCACGTTGGATGACCTGCCGGCAAGCGTCGTCGGCTTCCCAGCCGAAGGGGCGATGGCCTGAGGCAAATTCTGTTTTTACGAAAGTCAGGGCCGCGTCTCGCCCCTGCCGGACCAAGTCGAAGATCTCGCGATGTTTCGCCGGCACCGTCTTGCCGACATAACAAGTCCAGGTGATATCGGCGTAGACCGAGCCTGCCTCTGCTCGTTTGGCCCAGAGATCGATCAAGAGCAAGGCATCGCGGGTGACTTCGGCTGCCCCAGTCTCTGTCGGACCATAATGGGGATCGGCGCTATGGGCATCGACTGCAGCGATCGGCGCGCTCGACGTAACCATCCCTGCCTCGCCGATACGAGCCAGAATAAATTGCTGCACTCCATACTCCGTGAGGTTCCGCCCTTGCGTGACCGCCTCATGAACATGGCTGAATGTTTCGTCCACGATGCGCCGAAGCGCCGCCGCGGCAAACTGATGGGACTCCAGTTGGCGGTCGGTCCAGCGCGCTTCAAATGTCTGAATCAAATCCGCCGAACTCACCACGTCCACGTTGTAACTTCTGATCAATTCGATCGTGCCGGCATCTACACGCGATACATAGGGAACTGCATTCAGAGGAGAATACTGCATTGCGACACGGAGGCCGCCGGCAAGCAGCCGTCCAAGAATCTGCCGCTGTTGCTCCCACGACACATAACAGTCTGCCTGCCCCGGCAACGTATCCAGCACGTGCGGCTCAATACGATGCAGTAGTTTGACGGGCTCCCCCTGCGCCGGAACCCAGTAGTACCACCGTCTTGTCACATGCAGGCTCGGATCGAGCTGGAGTATGCGATAGGCAAGGGGATCGCTCCCGCGGAAATCATAGAAGAGCCAGCCATCGATCCCGGCTTCGCGCAGGGCTTGTTGAATTTCGCTGACACGCTGATCGATGGCCGTGGTCATGGTAGAGGGCATCTTATCGTCGCGCTTCCGAGCCGTCAATGAGGCGACTGTTGTGATCGGTGGTCATGCTACAATGCCCGCCATGGCGCTTGAGCATGCACCAGAGCCTTCCCAGTTCCGTGTTACCCTGTTCGTCGGACCGCAAACAGTGAAGGGAAGCCCCTTCACCTGCGCCTGTGTCTTTAACGTCAAGAAACGGAGCTGGAAGGGCGGAATCCAGGTTGCCGTCGATATCACTCAGAGCCAGATCGATCGGCTCAATACTGCTGTTGGTTTCTCCCGCTGGGTAGCCCTGGCCCTAGGCGACATGACAGAGGAAGATCGTGCCTTTCACGAGAAACGAGCCCATGAGCTGTTCATACAGGCAGTCTGTTGGTGTAAGCTAGACTTGGCTCTGCAAGCCGGCATCACCCAAGAAAGTCAATGTCTCGCAGAGGACAGATGGGTGGCTGAGCTCAGGGACTCCGTGCTCAAGCGGACAAATTTCATCACGTCATACATTGCCACTGAACTAGACCTGGTACCGGGAGACACCACTGCTCTATAAGACACTACATGCCGGCGCGGCAGGGGGTTTGCATTCATAGTTGAATTTGTTATAACCGCACTACGAGTGAATTGTGGGTGAGCCTACGGATCGATCACTACCGCCGGCTCATTCTGCCCAAGAAGGAGGATTACCTGTGAACAGCTGCTCGGCATTATCTAATCGCTATAGCCAGGCTATCAGTTTCAAATTGGTCTTGGGCTTCCTGCTCCTGGCCCTCTGCACCTTCACTGTGGCGCCGGCTGCATGGAGTCAAGAAAATACGGGCTCCCCTTCAAGCATGAACACTGAGGGGGGAGACACCTCGAGCGCTGGCATGCAGGTCGCTGCAGGCGCCTCCACCCTGTTATATTTTCCGCTGAAAGCGGCATTTGCCATCAGCGGCGGCATTGTCGGAGGACTCGCCTATGTGTTTTCTGGCGGGAACGAACAGGCCGCAAAGAGCATTTGGACCACTAGCCTTTACGGTACCTACATCATTACTCCCGATCACTTGCAGGGCAATAAGCCCATCCGTTTCCTGGGGGTCGCTGACTCGAACGATGCGCCAGCTCATGCTCCGGAACCTGTCCGCTAACTGATGAAACCAATCATCGGCGTCACGCCAGACTTCAATGCCGGCGATCGGAAAGAATGGGGTGGGCGCGAGCCCACCTTTTTTTTGAACGCGCGCTACATTCGTGCCGTCGAAGAACTCGGCGGCATCCCGTTGGTGCTTCCGCTCCATGCAGATCGAGCGACGAGACGTCGGCTTTTACAACAGCTCGATGGCCTTCTCCTGACCGGAAGCGGGCCGGACCTTCCCCCGTCGCTCTACGGTGAACGGCAACGTTATCCCTTCAGAACCGTAAGCGAACGCCGCAGGAATTTTGAGCTGGACATTCTCCACCTGGCACAACAAGCCGATCTCCCGCTACTCGGCATCTGCGGAGGGATGCAGGCCATGAATGTCGCCTTCGGCGGCAGCCTGATTCAGGACATTGAGTCTCAAGTCTCGAAACCGCTTCAACATCGGCAACAGAATCGAGCGACCAATCTCAGCCACACCGTGGCCGTCGCATCGGGCAGCCTGCTCCGTCGCATCGTACGGTCGATATCGATGAAAGTGAATAGCTCCCACCATCAGTCGGTCAAGGCGGTCGCCCCATCACTGGTCGCCAGCGCCCTGGCACCCGATGGTATCGTGGAGGCAATCGAGTCTCCGGCCAACCGTTTCTTCCTTGGCATCCAATGGCACCCGGAATACCTCTTCGATCGGCATCCCCTTCACCGGAAAATATTCGAAGCCTTTCTGCGCGCCGCCCGCGCTACAGATCGCGGCCTGTGACTCGGATGGTCTCGCTTATTTATCTAGACTGAATAGTTTGTTTGGTTGTACAAGATAGCCCAGACAAACCAGATGGACGCGCCCGGTTCGGAGCTCCAATTGAGTAGGCCTGCTATACTTGCCACCATGTGGCATAGAAGCTCCTCGATCGCATTACGCCATTTGCCCTCCACGCGGCCTGAGGATATACGGTGATCAGCCGACTTTTCCGAACTAAGTCCATCGAACAGATCCTCGCCGACACAGATCGTCCCGAGCATCGTTTAAAAAGAACCCTTACGGCCTGGGATTTGACCGCGCTCGGCATCGGCGCGATCATCGGCACCGGCATCTTCGTCCTGATCGGCACCGCCATCGTCGGCGATGCGCACAGGCCTGGGGCAGGGCCTGGAATCATTCTGTCCTTCGTACTCTCCGGTCTGACCTGCGCCCTCGCAGCGCTCTGCTATGCAGAGTTTTCCACCATGATTCCCGCAGCCGGATCCGCCTATACCTACTCGTACGCCACATTGGGGGAATTCCTGGCCTGGATTACCGGATGGAACCTCATTCTCGAATACGGTGTGGCCTGTGTCGCCGTCGCCATCGGGTGGTCCGGCTATTTCAATAAGTTGCTCGGGCTGGCCGGGATTGAATTACCTCACTGGGCCACACATCCACCCGGAGGACCAGACGGAGGTGTGGCAAACTTTCCCGCCGCCATTATCGTACTGCTCGTGACAGCTATTCTGGTCGTTGGGATCAAAGAAAGCGCCCGCGCAACCGGCATTATTGTCTGCTTGAAGCTCGCGGTGATCCTCTTTTTCATTGCTGTTGGGACACCGGCCGTGAATGCCGACAACTGGACGCCCTTCATGCCGCAGGGATTCGCCGGCGTCGGTGCTGCCGCGGCAATCGTGTTTTTCGCCTATATTGGATTCGATGCAATCTCAACTACCGCAGAAGAAGCAAAAAATCCTCAACGAGATCTGCCGATCGGGATCATTGCCTCACTTAGCGTCTGCACCGTGCTCTACATTGCCGTGGCTGCTATCCTGACCGGTTTGGTCCCTGTGGCACAGATCGACATTCATGCGCCGGTGGCCGACGCACTGAGTAAGGTAGGTTTCAAGTGGGGAGCAGCACTTGTGGCGATTGGAGCCGTAGCAGGCATTACCAGCGTGCTGGTCGTCATGATGTTGGGTCAGATCAGGGTCTTCTTTGCCATGTCACGAGACCATCTCTTGAGCCCCTGGCTGGCGACTGTGCATCCTCGCTATGGCACGCCTCACCACGCCACCATTCTCACCGGCATCGGTGTGGCCACGCTCGCCGCCCTTATTCCTATCGGCGATGCAGCGGATATGACAAACATCGGCACTCTCTTTGCTTTTGTCCTCGTCTGTATCGGTGTCGTGGTCCTGCGCTACACAAAACCCAATCAACCCCGCCCATTCCGGCTACCCTTCATGCCAGTCGTCCCCATTCTTGGCATGCTGGCCTGCCTCGGCCTCATGAGCTTTCTCCCATGGGTAACCTGGATCAGATTCGGCATCTGGACTGTCATCGGCATTGTGGTCTACTTGGGGTATGGCCTAAAGCACAGCAAACTGGCCGGCCCATCCCCCGATGGCCACCTTCCGAAACGTTCGCTGTAAATAGAGTGCGTTAGCTCGACGTATCTGCAGGCTGAGCCGTTAAGGCTGGAGCAGCGGCCGGTGTGGTGTCAGGAGGAACCGACGGAGAGGCGGCAGGCTGACCCGTCGGTGCTGGGGCCGCAGCTGGCACGGTAGGCTTAGGAGCGGCCGGCGGCTTGGGAGGGGCCGGCTTCTCTGGCTTGATGCCCCCTTCCCATGAGGGACCGGAGTATATATCTGCCGAGAGACCCTTGGCTTTCCATTTCTCCTCGAAATCCGCAGCCGCCTTGTTCGGGGTTTCACCACTGCCTACCACGTCATTCCATGGATAGGCCTTCGGACCAATCTGACACCCTGTCGCTGTTCTCTTCAAATACAAGGAGATCGGATTCCCACGGTAGGGTCCAAGATAAATGTGTACGGAACCGACATATTCGAGCAAATGTGCCATCCCAGTTCCCAAAGTGGCGCATGATGCCATAAGAAGTGAGAAGAGGGCAAGGAGGTTGCGGGGATGGATCAGCTCGCTGCGCGTTGGTGCCTCTCGGAGCGACCCTTTCGGAATTTGCCGAACGGAATCCTTCGGAAATTCCTTCGCGGATTCAGTCAGTTTCCGCTTTCCTCTTCGGCAAATTCTCGAAGGGTCCCCGCTCCTTCGGCAAAACGCTCCGCGAGCTGATCCATCCCCTAATGGAAACCGGAGAGTTCTGTACTCGTTGGGCACACAGCCAGAGGCATACCCTCCCCGACACCCCGCTGCCCGTTAGATTGACAGGCTTTTGAGCCGTCCCGTAGACTGCCTTCTATGCCATCACAGTTGATCACCCCTACTCGCCCTAACCGCAAGAAAACCACCATTGGTTTCGTCAACCTAGGTTGTTCGAAAAACCAGGTCGATTCCGAAGTCATGTTGGGCACGTTAGTAGCGGACGGGTTTGCCTTGACCGATGACCCGAAGAAAGCTGAAGTCGTCATCATTAATACCTGCGGCTTTATCGAAGAGGCCAAGCAGGAATCGATCGATACGATCATTGCGCACGGCAAGCTCAAAGACACAGGCTCCTGTCGAGTGTTGATTGCCGCAGGCTGCCTGGCTCAACGGTATCAAGGAGACCTCCTCAAGCAATTGCCGGAACTCGACGGTGTGGTGGGAACCGGCGAATTTGGAAAGATCGCGGAAATTTGCCGGGATCTGCTGGCGCCGAAGAAGCGGCAGCAACGGCTCTGGATCAGCGAGCCGCCCTATTTGTACGACGCAGATGCGCCACGCCTCCGGCTCGGGAAAGCCCATAGCGCCTACGTCAAGATTGCCGAAGGCTGCAACCGAAACTGTGCCTTCTGTGCAATCCCCCTGATGCGGGGCAAGCAACGAAGCCGCCCGGTGGAATCGATCGTCGCTGAAGCCACACGTCTCGCCGCTGAAGGGGTGAAAGAGATCAACCTCATTTCCCAGGATACGGTGAATTATGGCGTGGACCTTGGCATACGCCACGGCCTCGTCTCGCTGCTTCGCGAGTTGGTGAAGGTAAAGGACTTGCGCTGGATCAGGCCGTTCTATCTGTACCCGCAACAGGTATCGGACGAGTTGTTAGATCTGTACGCAGGAGAAGAAAAGATTACCAAGTATATCGACATGCCGCTGCAACATATCAACGATCGGATGCTCAAGCGGATGCATCGGCTGGGCGATCGGGCTGCTATCACCTCCCTGGTCGATCGGATCAGGACTCGCATTCCAGGCGTTACCTTTCGCACCGCCTTCATCGTGGGATTCCCTGGCGAGACGGAAGAAGCGTTCGACGAGCTGAGAGGCTACGTGGAAGAGGCCGAGTTCGATCGGGTGGCAGTATTTTTGTACTCGGATGAAGAAGACACGCCGGCTGTCGAGCTTGACGACAAAGTCGAGCGATCGGTCATGGACGAACGACGGAATAACATCTTGGCTCTGCAGGAAGAAATTGCAGCAGCACGAGGCCAGGCCCGTATCGGCTCCGTGATGGAGGTGTTAGTCGAAGGGGTGTCCGAAGAGACGGAACTCCTGCTCGAGGGGCGCCATGAAGGGTTGGCTCCGGAAATCGACGGCGTCGTCTATATCAATGATGGATCAGCCACCGCGGGGGAGCTCGTTAAGGTCGAGATCACCGATGCGGCGCTGTATGATCTGGTCGGTCACATCGTCTCTTAACCCGCATGGCTCACGAGAGTTCGTGACGACACCGCCGAGACACCACTCCCGTGAGGCCTATCTCATTCCAGCATTTCAGGTTTTCCCGCAACCTACTAGAACCTTCAGACGTAAAATTGCGCCATTTCTACCGTAAGCCTTACCTGCCTGCTATACTGCAAGAAACTATTTTTACCGGAAAGGCAGGCCTGCGAGATGACCCATCAAAAAGAATCGGTCGTCCTCTTGATTCACTGCAAGGATCGCCGGGGGATTGTGGCCCGGGTCTCGGGCTTCATCCACGACTTCGGCGGGAACATTCTCGATTCCGATCACCATACCGACGAAGAATCGAACGAGTTCCTCATGCGCATGGAATGCGCCACCGCGGGGTTGCAAATTCCGCCCGATGAGATCGGCGCCGCCTTCGCCCCGGTCGCCAAGACCTTCGACATGCGCTACGAGGTCCACCTGTCCAGTCGCCGCACGCGGGTCGCCATGTTGGTCTCGAAACAGGACCACTGTCTGGCGGATCTGCTCCAACGGCACAAGCGCGACGAGCTGCACATTGAGATCCCCGTGATTATTTCCAATCACGACACCTGCGCCGTCTGGGCCGAGCTGTTCAAGATTCCCTTTACCGTGTATCCCGTGACCAAGGAGACCAAGCCGCAGCAGGAGCAGCAAGTCCTGGCCCTGCTACAAGAGAACCGGATCGAGCTGGTAGTCATGACCCGGTACATGCAGATTCTGAGCGGGACGTTTCTGTCGCAGGTCGGCTGTCCGGTCATCAATATCCATCACTCCTTCCTGCCGGCGTTCATCGGCGCCAATCCCTACCGCCAAGCCTATGACCGGGGCGTGAAGATCATCGGGGCCACGGCCCACTATGCGACGGAAGATCTGGATGAAGGTCCGATCATTGAGCAGGACGTCATGCGAGTAGGCCACCGGGATACGGTCGAGGATCTGGTGAGAAAGGGCCGGGACTTGGAAGAGATTGTGCTGGCCCGCGCCGTGCGCCGCCATGTCGAGCGGCGCGTGTTGGTGTATGGCAGAAAAACCGTGGTGTTCGATTAGCCGGATGCTCAAAAAGGCCGGCTCTGTCTTCGTGAAAAGTGATACGTAAAAGGCAAAAGTTTCGAAAGAAGAGTACTCGACAGTCCTATGTTTCACCTTTCACAGTGCTTGAGAGCGACTTTTTCAGCGTCCTGCCAAGAGGTTGCTTAGCCGCTGCGGGAGCAGGGGCCAGAGGCAGTATCGCCGTAAAAGTTGAACCTTCTCCGACCTTGCTCTGAACCTCGATACGCCCGCGATGGGATTCGGCAATCCAGGCGCAGATGGCCAGCCCAAGGCCCGTGCCCTTCTTGGTATGGGCTCGCGCATTATCGGTGCGATAGAACCGGTCGAAGATTCGCGATTGATCCTCTTGCGCAATCCCAATGCCGCGATCGGTCACGGCCACTCGTGCATGGGCCTGTTCGATCGTCAGGCCGATATCGACTGTGCCGCCAGGGCGAGAGTATTTGACCGCGTTGTCGAGCAGATTCAAGAATAATTCGCGCAACCGTAGTTCATCTCCCAATACCGCTGCCGGGTCAGCTATCAGCAATGCCACCTGGATATTCCGCTCCTGGCCCAACAGCGAGGCTTGCCTGTGAAGATCCTCAAGGAGAGTGTCCAGTGAAACCGGCAGGTGTTCCATCTTCACCTCGCCCATGTCGGCACGGGAGAGAAAGAGCAACTCATCCACAATGCGCGTCATCCGGTCGATTTCCTCGAGATTGCTCTCCAGGACGACCTTGTAGTCATCGGTTTGGCGAGGCCGCCGAAGCGCAAGTTCGGTTTCCCCCTTCATAACCGTCAACGGCGTTCGCAGTTCGTGCGAGGCATCGCTGCTGAACTGGCGGATCTGCCGAAAAGAGGTTTCAAGCCGGTCGATCATGTCATTGAACGTGTTGGTCAGACGCCCGATTTCATCGGCCGAGGCCGGAACAGTCAGTCGTTGGGTGAGATCGCCTCCAGCGATGCGTTGGGCCGCCAGAGTGATCGCATCGACCGGGCGAAGGGCTCGGCCTGCCATGAACCAACCGCCGGCAAGCGACACGGCCAGCGCAATGGGGATACTGACCAGCAGTACGAGCAGAAGACGGTTCAGGGTCTGCTCAACGGAATCCATCGAAGTGCCGACCTGGATGATGTAGAGCAGGTTTCCTTGATAGATGATGGGAACTGAAATGATGCGTAACGGCGGCTCTTTAGGGTATTTTGCAAATTCGAGCAGCCTGCGGCCCGTGTAGGCGACTTCCAGCGCCTGGCGACTCAGGGGCATCTCATGCTGTTTCATGTTCGGCGAGCGAATGGTGATGGTGCCGGAGGGGCTGAATATCTGGAAGAATTTATCGATGCGCGCCAGTTCGGGGAACTGCGACATGAGTTCGTCTTCGTCGATAAGAGGAAGGAACCCACGTTCTTCCAGCGACCGAACGGCTGCCTCGGCAGTGTCCACCAACGACTCATCGACCGCATCGCGGAGGCTCCGAGCCGTGACCACATACAGGATGGTTGAAAAGATGATGAGAATGAGCGCGAGGGCTGTGCCGTACCAAAGAGTCAGCCGGAGGCGAAGCGGCATCAGTCGACCTTCAGCATATATCCGCTTCCGCGAATAGTGTGAATCAGTTTCTTTGAGTGCCCCCGATCGATCTTGTTGCGGAGATAGTTCACGTAGACATCAATGACATTGGTAAACGTGTCGAAGTCCTGATTCCACACATGCTCTGAAATCATTGGACGGGTTAAGACGCGTCCCGTGTGGCGCATCAGATATTCGAGCAGGGCATACTCCTTCAAGGTGAGATCGATCCGCTGTCCGCCTCTGGTCACTTCGCGCGTGGCAGGGGTCAAGGTCAGATCGTCGATCTGAAGCACACCGGGGCTCTCTGTGGAGCCGCGGCGAAGCAGGGCGCGAATGCGGGCGAGCAATTCGTCGATGGCAAAGGGTTTGGTGAGGTAATCATCCGCTCCCGCATCCAGGCCCTTAACCCGCTGATCGACCTGCGATTGGGCGGTCAGAATGAGGATGGGGGTTTGGATCCGCGCCTGGCGGACACCCCTGAGAATTTCCAATCCCGGCAACGACGGCAGCATCAAGTCGACGATCAGGATGTCGTAGTTGGTGTGGAGGGCCATCTCAAGGCCCTTCGCGCCGTCTTCGCAGAGGTCGACGGCGTAGCTCTCCTCTTCAAGCGCGCGCCTGATAAAGCAGCCGACCTTGGTTTCGTCTTCAATGACCAGAATGCGCATAGTTGCCGATGCAGATTATAGCAAACCTGCACGAAGCAATCTTGTGAAGAAATATCCTACGGGGCTGTGTCCGTAGGGATCTGAGATGTTGCCGCCACTGGCCGGCGGCACAAGGAGCGAAGGTCCTTCCAGGCTTCCTGAGAAAAGAGTTTAACCGGATGCGGCGGCGGCGGTCCAGCCAGCGCAATCAATGTCTCAATGCGCTCATTGGTATCGGGATGGGTGGATAAAGAGGATGGGGTAACGGCCTCATGGGGATGTTGCGCCTCCATGATTCGGTAAAAAGCGATCATCTCTGCCGGGTCGATACCCACGGCCTGGAGTAATCGCAATCCCTCGCGGTCAGCTTCATCTTCGTGAAGGCGACTGTAACGTAAGACCCCCAACAGGCGCGCTCCTTCGATTCCGTAGGCCAGAGCCCCGGTGAAATCCCCGGATACAGCAGCGATGAGGAGACTGGTCGAGGCCTGCTCGATAATGGCGCGAGTCGGATGCTGTTTGTAGATATGCTGGAGTTCGTGAGCAAGCACACCGGCAAGCTGCTCCGACGTCTCAGTCGCTTCAAGAAGGCCTCGGAACACCACCACTTGCCCTCCGGGCAATGCAAACGCATTCATCACAGGATTGTCAACCACGGTAAGTTGAATGCGATAGGGGGAGTCAGGCATGGCACGAGACAATCTGGCCACAACGGTCTCAAGGGCAGGAAAACGATTTAGATCGACGCAGCGGGTATCGGAAGGGGCAAGCTGTGCAAGCACGGAGGCGCCGAGCTGTTCTTCCCACGAAACGGGAATGCGGGGGGCGAGGAATGTCGCCAACCCAGGGATGCCCCAGACATAGAAACAGGCAGTCACGCCCAATAAGGCAATGCCAGCCAGAATCGTCAATCGTAGCCGCAGAGGCCGCTGCTGAGGGTTATGGAAGTGTGCGGCGTTCGATGCGGCAGCCTGTTGCAGCGCGGTGAGAAAGGCAAGATCCTCGACAATGACAGTCTGCGGCAGTGGCCCTCCATATTCGAGGCGGATTTGTTCGCCCTCGTAGGCCCCCTGTGTTTGCGTTATCTTACCGTAGGGCCAATCGATGGTATTACCATCCGCCTTCACGATGTGCAGAGCGGTCGTGGCGAACTGAATCGTGACGGGATGTCGTATCGCGGTATGGCCGTCAAGATAATACCCCTGCCAGAGTGACGGCATAGCGGGTTAGCCTAGATCGAATCCGGTATCGAGGAAGCCGTCCAACCCTTCTCCGATCGGCGGGGCTCCATCATACGCCTGAACAGTCTCATCGAAATTGTCTTTGCCGACGAGCGCCAACTGATCCGTGATGAATTGAATGTTCCGAATGGTGATCCAAGGCCAGGCAAGCCCAAGGGTGCATAGCATGAAGAGCAGATTGCCGAGTTTCAGTTTGAGGTACGGCCAGATGGTGATAGGCAGCCGAAATCTCGCAGAACCGATCGATGTCTGTTCCCAAAAGAAACGCTGCTCGATAACTGAATAGGGCAACCAGAGAAGACGAAAGCCCAGCACAGCGATAAACAGACCGGCTACTGCTCCGATCACGAGGGAACCCATCGTTTCAAGATCTCCGACATTCTTCAGTGGGAAATCCACGAAGAAGTAGAGAGCCAATCCGGCGATGAGCGCAGTCATCACTACAGGAATATACATCATCAAGAACGGACGGAACAGGGTTGCCCCATCGCCTGAAAACTTGAACGGCTCACTGCCAAAGTAACTGTGTGTGGTCAGGAACGCATGCTTCTTGGTTGAAAAATATGGATAGTAGAGTCCGAGGGTTGCAGCGGTCAGAACATAGCCTGAAAGCCACAACTTGATAAAGTCCAACGCCTTGCCTTGGAATGAGAACCGGATGCCGCGCCAAGCAGTGCGGCTCAGCCGGTAACGCCTTGCGCTGACGATGGCGACCGGAATAAAAATGGCCAACAACAGCCATGCGGCAATTTGGAGCGTGACCCGAATAGCCATATTCGCTTCAAGAAAATGGCCGATGTTCTCCAGAAAATAATAGGGAATGCCGAAGATCAAACTGGCTTTCATGGTTCCGTTCAAGAGTTCCCGGGCGCTTCCGTGATACGAGAACCGGTCTCCTGCAAATTCTGTTTGGCTGAATAGGAACGTCCGAACCCGCACTTTGGCCCAGTAGTAATAAAAACCGAGTGTGACGATCGTGAGCAACGTGTTGACCAGATGGATACCGAACAGGGTTCCGCCGGTCCCGTGGAAGACCGCCCTCTCTACCTTTGAGCCGAGTCGCTGAGCTCTTTCTACTTGAGCCACTTCTTGATCGACAGATTCTTGGTCTTGCTGAGGAATCTCCTGAACGGCGTGAGAAGGTACGATTTCGTCCAATGAAGCGTCCGGCATTGCGACAACGGCGAAAGGCGCCCCACAACTGGTACAAGCAGCCTTCATCCCTGACTTGAGGATATAAATGTCCCGCACCCGATGGGATGTGGAGCAGCGCGCACAGGACAGCCTCACGAAGGTGTCCATCGCTACAGCAGTATTCACAGCATGTCCCTTTCTCGCACGACCCGCATAGGTTGAAATGTGCTTTCGTGCGGGAACATCGCGCGGGCATTTTTCCTTTGCGCTGTATAGGCAAGGGGAACCGACATCACGTCCACTCCTTATTTCGTTACGGACTCGTTGGCGATCGGTAGAGAAGGTTGAGCGCCGGCTTGCGATCGGCCCGGCGAAGTGACCATCGTGGTAGCAGCCGAGGGCGGACTCGGTTCTATCAATGTCAGATAGTCCGAAAAGAGTTCCGTTTCCAAAGCCAGGTATCCGAATACTCCAAGCGCAAGTGCCGTTGCGGCAGCGATGAGAAAAAGACGGGAACGGACGATCCCTGTGTGCTGTGTTGTTTCGGATGACGGTGGCATCAGCTTAATAGCCGATTTCAGGGACCGCCGGGGAGTTTGTGACGATGATTCCCGCACCAAAACCAGGTTGGCCTCGCAGGAGGAGCAGGCGACCTGCTTCCAGCTGGTAGAGGAAGGTTGCGCAAGCAACTCATTTATGTTCGCACAGAGGGGACAGGTAATCGTCATAATGAACCGGTGCTCCTCTGCATGAGGTTCCTTACCAACCAGTTGCGTGAACTGAAAAGCTTGCTCGCGGGTGGAACCACTCAACCATAGCGCAAAATGCCAGGAGCGCAACTCCACCTTGCCTGCGCAGAAGATGGAGGATACAGATCAAGTAATAGAAACAAATCAATATGTTGCGGACAGATGTTTACTGGGGTTGGAAGCGGGTGATCGTGACCGGCTCATAGGTCAAGGCCGCTCCTTGGGGAGTTCGCCTGGCCACCGTGTGCTTGATCCATTGAGCATCATCTCGCTTTGGGAAGTCCGACCGGTAATGGGCTCCACGGCTTTCCTCCCTGGCGAGGGCGCTGGCAACGATAGTTTCCGCGACATCGAGGAGAGACTGCAACTCGAAGGTTTGGAGGAGATCCGTATTAAACACCCGTCCCTTGTCCTGCACCATGACAGAGGCGGCACGACGGGTCAGGGCCGAGAGTGACGTGAGCGCCGTAGACATGGACTCGCGAGTCCGGACAAGGCCGAGGTTGAGGCTCATCAACTGGCCGAGCTCTTCCCGAACTTGCCAGGCTCGAATCGACCCCTCTCGTGCCAGCAATAGCCGGACGCGCTCCTGCTCGATGGCGAGCTGATCGGTTGTGAGCGCTCGTGGCGAGACGGTTCGAGCATATTCCCCCGCTCGAATTCCGGAGCGCCGACCAAATACTATTGTGTCAAGGAGTGAATTGCCTCCAAGTCGATTGGCGCCATGCACACTGACGCAGGCGCATTCACCTGCCGCATAAAGTCCTGGGATATCTGTCTCCCCCCATTGATTGGTCCGGACGCCACCCATCTGATAGTGCGCGCCGGGACGGACAGGAATGGGTGTCTCGATCGGATCCAGTCCGGCGAACTCGATGGCGAGTTCTCGGATCTGAGGGAGCCGTTCGAGAATGCGCTGACGCCCAAGGTGTCGCAGGTCCAGCAACACACACCCGTCTACCCCGCGGCCTTCGAGGATTTCTTGCCCGATGGCCAAGGAAACAGTGGAGCGGGTGGCCAATTCCATCTGCTGCGGGGCATAAGTTTTCATAAACCGCTCCCCTAGTGTATTGAGGAGGTAGCCTCCTTCTCCGCGAGCGCCCTCTGTGATGAGGATGCCGGTGCCCTTGAGTGTGGTGGGGTGAAACTGAACAAACTCCATATCCGCCAATGGAGCGCCAGCGCGATACGCGAGCGCCATGCCGTCACCGGTGTTGATTACGGCGTTCGTACTTGTCAGGAAGACACGCCCGCTTCCTCCTGTGGCCAAAATGACCGCTTTCGCTCCGATCGCGTGCAATCCCCCATGGATCAGATCCCACGCGACCACACCACGACAAGCCCCGTCTTCCATGATCAACGCCGTGACATACCATTCTTCGTACACGGCGATGCGCCGCTTGAGCAGTTGCTCATACATGGCGTGGAGGATGGCGTGGCCGGTACGGTCGGCAGCATAACAGGTACGAGGGAAACCAGCTCCACCGAACGGACGTTGGGCAATCCGTCCCTGTTCGTCTCGGCTGAAGATGACACCCAGACGTTCTAATTCAAGAATGTCCTCAGGCGCCTCACGGCACATGGCCTCAATCGCATCCTGATCGCCCAGATAGAGCCCGCCCTTCGCCGTGTCGAAAGCATGGGCTTCCCAGGAATCGTCTTCTCCCAATGCCGCATTGATACCTCCCTGCGCAGCGACAGAATGGCTGCGAACCGGGTGGACCTTGGATATCACGGCGACGTCGAGATCCGGCGGTGCAGCGATCGCCGCCCTCATCCCAGCCAGACCGGCTCCGACGATCAGAATATCGTGTAGTTTCATGGAAGGTTTCGGGCAATCCTACGTTTCACGTCTTACTTTTTACGTCTTTAATGTCCGCACTCATACGTGACTCTCCGTCCGAAGGCAAGCCCAGAAAGCTTCTGATGGCCCTGGAGAATAGGAAACGGGCATGATATTCTCCTAGCCACAAGTAGGTTATCTGGATCTCAAGGCTCTCAACCAACCGAATAAATCCAAGAGGACTAGACGAACGCCATGGCCACACCGGACTTTCTGAGCCCGACAGACACCTTTATCCATCGTCACATCGGTCCATCCGACGCCGAAACTCACGAGATGCTGGCCACACTCGGCATGCAATCGCTAGAGGAGCTAAGCAAGGCCACGGTACCGGCCGACATTCGTCTGCGAAAGGAATTGGACCTCCCCCTTCATCGCGGCGAGAGCGCTGTGCTGGAAGAGATCCGCTCCATTGCCGCAGAAAACAAGATCTACCGCTCATTGATCGGCATGGGCTACTACGATTGCCTGACACCCGGTGTGATTCAACGTAATATTTTTGAAAACCCATCTTGGTATACCCAATACACGCCCTACCAAGCTGAGATCGCTCAAGGCCGCTTGGAAGCCCTCGTGAATTTTCAAACGGTCGTCACCGACCTGACAGGCTTGCCCCTCGCCAACGCATCCCTCCTGGATGAAGCTACCGCGGCGGCAGAGGCGATGGCTATGTGCCTCGCTATCTCCCGCTCGTCCGGCCACGAACGGACAGAGTTCTTCGCCTCACAGGACTGTCATCCCCAGACTCTTTCCGTGATGCAGACGAGGGCGGAACCGCTCGGCATGACGCTGCGCATAGGGAGGACGGGCGCCATCGATTTTTCCAACCCTCAGCTGGCCGGCATTCTTCTTCAATATCCGGCAACCGACGGGCATGTGTGGGACTACAGCACGCTGGTAACGCAGGCCCATGCGGCCGGTGTTCTGGTGGTGGTCGCCACCGATCTCCTGGCCTTGACTCTCTTGCGCCCACCGGGAGAATTCGGAGCCGATATCGCCGTAGGTTCTACTCAGCGATTCGGTGTTCCTCTCGGATTCGGCGGCCCCCATGCCGCGTTTCTTGCAACCGCTGAATCATTCAAGCGTCAGGTGCCGGGACGCATCGTCGGCCTGTCCAAAGATGTCACAGGCAAACCTGCCTCCCGACTCTCCTTGCAGACGCGGGAGCAACACATCAGGCGTGAAAAGGCCACGAGCAATATCTGTACGGCCCAAGTGCTCTTGGCCATCATGGCAAGCATGTATGCGGTCTACCACGGCCCCGAGGGCCTGCGGAAGATTGCCGAGCGTGTGCATGGGTTAACCGTGGTGCTGGCAGCGGGGTTGCGGCAGCTCGGATTCGATGTCCCCATGGAATCGTATTTCGATACGATTCTGGTTCGCCCGACGAAGGGCCAATCCGAGGCCATCCTGTTACGGGCCAACGAAGCAGGATTCAATCTTCGCCTGCACGAGGACCACTCCATCGGAATTGCATTGGATGAGGTGAGCACAGAAGCCGAAATTCGCCGCCTGATGGAGATCTTCGCCGGCCACGATCGGCTGCCCTTTCAGATACAGGACTTGAGCCGGACCATCACCACAAGCTTCCCTGCGAATCTCACCCGCACGGGCAAGTACCTAACCCACGAGGTCTTCAATCGCTATCACTCGGAACATGAGATGCTGCGGTACATCCACCGCCTCGGAGCAAAGGATCTGTCGCTCGTCCATTCGATGATCCCATTGGGATCCTGCACCATGAAGCTGAATGCCACGTCCGAAATGTTGCCGGTCACCTGGCCCGAGTTCTCACGGCTCCATCCCTTTGCGCCGACCGAACAGACCAAAGGATATCAAGAGTTATTCCATCAGCTGGAAGCCTGGCTGGCCGAGATTACCGGACTCCCCGCCGTGACCCTGCAACCGAACGCCGGTTCTCAAGGTGAATATACAGGATTGATGGTGATTCGAGCCTATCATCGGGGCCAAGGAGAAGGCCATCGGGATGTCTGTTTAATTCCCCTGTCCGCCCACGGCACAAATCCAGCCACGGCATCCATGGTGGGGATGACAGTGGTGACAGTCGCCTGCGATCGGCAGGGGAATGTAGATCTCGCTGATCTGGAAGCCAAGGCCTCTCAGCATCGCGATCGGCTTTCCGCGCTCATGTTGACCTATCCCTCGACCCACGGTGTCTTCGAGGCGGACGTGCGGCGCATCTGCCAGATCGTCCATACGCACGGAGGGCAGGTCTATATGGATGGCGCCAACTTGAATGCGCAGGTAGGGCTCTGCCGTCCTGGTGACATCGGCGCGGACATCTGCCATCTGAATCTTCACAAGACATTCTGCATTCCCCATGGAGGCGGAGGGCCTGGAATGGGGCCGGTCGTGGCGGCGCGGCATCTGGCACCCTTTCTTCCCGGCCATCCCGTGATGCAACTGGGTGGGGATCGGTCCATCGGGGCAGTATCGGCTGCGCCATACGGCAGTCCCAGCATCGTGACGATCTCCTGGGTCTATATCGCCCTCATGGGACGCGACGGCTTAACCAAGGCCACACAGGTGGCGATTCTGAGCGCCAACTACATGGCCAAGAGGCTGGAGAAATACTATCCCGTCCTCTATACGGGAACATCCGGCTTTGTCGCGCACGAATTTATTCTCGACCTCCGTCCCTTCAAGGAAACGACGGGAGTCGAAGCAATGGATGTAGCCAAGCGATTGATGGACTATGGGTTTCATGCTCCGACCGTCTCGTTCCCGGTTGCCGGAACACTCATGATCGAACCGACAGAGAGCGAAACGAGGGCCGAATTAGACCGATTCTGTGAGGCGCTGATCTCAATTCATGCAGAAATACAGGACATCGCCGAAGGCCGCCAGCCGCGCACGAATAATCTGCTGAAAAATGCGCCCCACACCGCACAGGTCGTAACAGCCGACGAATGGACTCGGCCCTACAGCCGTGAACGGGCAGCCTTTCCTGCCCCCTGGGTGCGGGACCATAAATTCTGGCCCAGCGTCAGCCGCATCGACGAAGCCTATGGGGATCGGCATCTCGTCTGCACGTGCCCCCCAACCGACACCTACTAATCGGCTGCTGAAAAAGGCCACCAGCATCGTTCTCAGTCGTGCGTCTCCCTGCGACGTACCGGACACGGGAAAAGAGCTGTTCCGACAGCTCGGGGTTGGGAGGGTGAGAAGGTTCGCCTCGGCGTTCAAACTCCCTGCGGCCTTGTCATAGAGCCTTTTTGAGCAGCCCTGAAGAGAGGGGCTCACGACATAATCCCGATTGCTCAGCCAGGCACCTTTTCTTCTCTTCAACAGTCAGTGCCTCGTCATCGCAGACACGCGGACGGAACATCCTTAAAAACTAATTCCATATAATAAATGGCTCATCTTTCCGTTTGAGAACCATCGCTTCTGGCCCGTTATATTCTGCGTCTTCCATACTAACTGATAAAATTGCTCCTTTTTGGAACTTGAACGAAATCTTATCCCCTAATTCATTAACAGCCAGCAATTGCTCCCCTTGAATTGAAGATATTGAACCCGCACCGTACTGATAGTTATTGAAGATGCTCAGGATTGCGTCACCGGAAAACTCAAGCTGAAGATGGTCGTGCACCTTTTCCACTCTAATGACGCTGCGGCCAATTAGTTGTTTCAATGCGTCTGTGCTCATAATCACCTACTTATTTGGGAAATGGCTCTGGCTGTTTGGGGACAAGAAAAGTGGACAGGCTGAGCTACCTCCGATTCCGTAGATACCCCCGAATCGGGATAGGGTTCTGGGGTTCGAAGTTTCGAAAACCTCGAACTTCGGAAGGGAGAAACGCTTCCAGAGAGGGAAACGGTGCCTGGAGCCGATTCATTCATTGATCTCTGCTCCAGATAGACCACTCGCGCTTGTCTCGCCAGTCCCGCCCGTCTCGCGCCTCAGTACGCCTCCGCGTTCATGCTGCCGCGCACACACCAGGTGTGGCCTGTGTGGGTCTTACTGTCGTGGTCTACGAAGCCCCTGCCAAAGAAGACGAACCAGGCGTCGGAGGCATCCTCGGCATTCGTCGTCGCCGACCAATAACCGGCCGATTGAATGTTGTGAAAGGGATGGCCTGACGGGAGAGTTGGGCCCGGAGGGGCAACGGATGGATCGATCAAACTTGCCAAATCTGTGATGGACGGCAGACGCCATCCTTTCTGACCGCCGATGTTCTTATTGATGCACGCGAAACGGGCGCCGTTCCACGTAGCGGGCGCGGTCTGCGGGGACTTCTCCCAGACCAGCCCAGTGTTGTCGTCCCGAACCGCGTCGTTGTTGAAAGAAGCCAACAGCACAAACCGCTGCCCCGCCGGCCATACCTTGTCCCAGTTTGTCGGGATACCGCTCAGGTCGATCACCCCTGCTCCCTGTTGGAAGGTGGACGGATCGCCCATCGACACACAACCTCCCGTGACCAATCCACCCAGCATTAACAGGCCAATCGTGACGTTGGGAAGCCATTGTCTCTTCATCATTTTCTCCCTTGGACAAGAGAAAGGAGTTAACACATGTGGTCTCGATCAGAGCATCTGGATGCATCATCTAACGCTGCTGGATAAAATACAAGACTGGAATGACGGTCAGCCTCTTTGCTGTTTCTGGTCGAAATGCCGATGGTCGGGTATGGTTGATCTACCATGGCCATCTTTTCATCCACGAAGACACCGATACCGCTCTCCAACCGCGCGCTCTGGATGATCCGGCTGCTCTGCCTGGTCTCACTGGTCCTGATCGCCGTCTGGACCCGTACCGGCCTGGAGAAGGAATTGTCGCCGGCGGCGATCCGTACCTTGTATCAGGCCAGTCTGCTCCCCGCACTTCCTTTTCTCATCAGCTTGATTCTGCTCTTCACGCCGCGAAAAGACCTGGGATTGGCCCTCGTCGCGGGCTTCGGATCGGCAATGCTTATCGGGCTGGTGCCTGTTACCGGCCTCATGGTCGCGCTCGCCGGATTCATGTCCCACCGTTCAGAGTTTTTCGGTTTACTGATGATGGTCCTGATGATTCCGGTGCAGATCGCCCTGGTTACCCTCTCTGGGCGGGCGCTATATCGCCTGCCACCGGAGATGCGGCACCCGCTTGCGTGGACTTCAGGTCTCGCCACCGGAGTGATCTATGCAGGCCTGGCAGTTTCGCTGTTCTATGGCCTGCAATCTCGCTATCAGCAACATGGGCACGACGTCTCGCAGAATGACCGCTCGGCGGAGCAGGCGATCGCGGAGATCACGCGTTGTGCGCAGGCCTACCGTGCCAACCATCCTGAGAAGGGATTTCCAGCAAATCTAACGGTGTTGGGTCCCGGTCAAGATAGCTGCCTCTCCATCGACATTGCCTCGGGAGAGAATCAGGGATACCGATTCACCTATGCGCCGGGTTTGCCGGATGCGAATGGACAAATTCGGATCTATTCAGTCGTCGCGCAACCGGCAGGCTATATGGAAACTGGCTCCAGCTTTTTCGCGAGCGACGAGAGCGGACGGATCGCCGGAGCTGCTGGCACGCTCTCAGGCCCGGCCATGACTGCGTCGGAGACCTGGTGGAATCACAGCTCGGGGCTCGTGATGGGGGTCAGGCACTGCGCGCTGCTGGCCGCCGCGCAACAGCCTGCGCGAGGCTACCCAGTTGCCCTGGCCGACCTCGGCCCGTTTGGCACCGGTTGCCTGGCATCGGGATTGATTGTCAAACAGGTGGATGTGAACGAACTCCGGACTGATTACCAAACCGTTTCGTACCTGGGCGGCCTGCCCGACGAACAGGGACGGGTCGCCACGTTTTCCATCTACAGCCGGTCCAACCATGAACCAGTCTCATTTTTCACGGATGAGTCCGGCGCAGTGCATATCCATCAAGGTTCCTGGTGGGCGTCGATCCACGATCCGCTCTGGCAGCCGAAACCGATAGATGGCGCGATCGCCCAGCCACTCCCTCCGCCTCCGCCCAGCGATGCCGACCTTGAGCGAAGCTGCTCGGACGGCCGGGCAGCCGATTGCGTGGAACGCGGCACCCGCCTCATGGATCAGACTCGTTACGAAGAGGTGCAGAACCAGGAATTCGGCCGATCCGGATTTAGCAGACCCGAAGCCATTGTACAGCGCTACCGCCGTGCGGAGGAGTGGCTCGCAAAAGGTTGCGCTGGCGGCCTGATGCCAGCCTGCCATACTTTGGCCCAGTCATATGACGACCGGCGGGGGGCCGATCGCAATCCGTTGGCCGCTGCACCGCTGTTTCGCAGGGCGTGCGAAGCCGGCGAGGCGCTGAGTTGTTACAGCCTTGGGCAGATTTACGAGTCGGGACGCGCCCCACAAAAACAGAAGACATTTATGTTGGCCATGACGCCCTCGGGCGACAATGCGCAGAAGATCACCACCTGGGAAGATGACTGGTCGGATCCCTCCAGAACCATCCTGCGGGATCCGGTCCAAGCAGTGGCTTATTACGCCAAGGGATGCGAGCTGAACAGCGACGATGCCTGCGAATCCGCCGGATCGTTGCTGCTCCGTGGCGAGAAGCTTCCGAAGAATACGGCAAAGGCCGCGGAAATGTTCCAGCGGCTGTGCGATCTCAGCCGCCCCATGGGCTGCGCCCAGCTGAGCACACTCTATGCTGAGGGAGACGGCGTGCCGCGTGATGCTTCTCAAGCCGCCTACCTAACTCGCAAAGCCTGCGTGCTAGGCGGCGGCTCCCTGTGCGAGCAAGCAAAGAAAATGGGCTAGACTTGAGCTTGTCTGTTTGCGTGGACGCTTTCCCCTCATCCTGGTTCGGGCGATGTGGGGTTGGCGAAGGTCCTGTCGATCTGAGCGTCTGAACTCAGACTCCTGCTCTTCCAGATAAAGTATAAGGCTGGAATGACGATCAGCGTCAGGATCGTTGAACTCGCCATGCCCCCGATCATGGGCGCGGCAATTCGTTTCATGACATCGGCGCCTGTGCCGGTGGTCCACATGATCGGGAGTAAGCCCCCCATGATCGCGGCAACCGTCATCATCTTCGGCCGCACTCGCTGAACGGCACCTTCCACAATGGCTTCTTGGAGATCCTGTGCCGTCGCCATGCGGCCTTCTCGTACCCGACGCTCATAGGCCTCGTCGAGATAGACGAGCATGACCACGCCAGTCTCTGCCGCCACACCGGCCAGGGCGATGATGCCCACCCAGACCGCCACGCTCATGTTGTAGTTCAGATAGTTGAGATACCAGATGGCTCCGATCGCGGCGAAAGGGACAGACAAAAGCACGATCAGCGATTTCGCCATCGAACGGAAGTTGAGATAGAGCAAAAAAAGAATGATCATAATCGTGACTGGGACGACCAGCTTTAACCGTTCTTCGGCCCGCACCAGATGCTCATATTGGCCGGCCCAAACCAGCCGATAGCCGGCAGGTAGAACGACTCGTTCTCGCACCGCTCGTTGGGCGTCTTCGACATAACCGCGGAGATCGCGGCCGCCGACCGCGACTGAAACCAACCCGGCCAGGGTTCCCGCTTCATCCGCGATCGACGTCGGCCCCTGCGTAATCACGAGATCGGCAATTTGTCCGAGCGGAATCTGCGCCCCGTTCGGCGCAGGAATCAGCACCCTCTTGAGCCGGTCCGGGTCATCGCGCAGTTCACGCTTATAGCGCACATTGACCGGGTACCGCTCCCGCCCCTCAACCGTGGTTGTGACGGTCTCGCCCCCGATGGCAGAGGTAATCACCGCTTGCACATCTCCCACCGTCAGGCCGTAACGGGCGGCTTCGCGTCGATTGACGGTCAGATCCAGGTAATAGCCTTCATTCAACCGCTCCGCAAAGGCGCTCTGAGTGCCAGGCACATTGGCCAAGACCTGCTCGATCTCCAAGCCGATTTTCTCAATGGTCTTCAGATCCGGCCCCAGGACTTTGATCCCGACGGGGCTTCGCACACCGGTCGTGATCATCTCCGTGCGAGTCTGGATCGGCATCCACCAGATGTTTGGAAAGCCGGGAATGCGCAGCTTGGCATCCATTTCATCCAGCAACCGGTCCCAGGTCATGCCGGGGCGCCATTCTGCTTCCGGCTTGAGAGTAACCGTGATCTCGGCCATGCCGACAAAGGCCGGATCTGTGGCAGTCGGCGCCTTGCCCATTTTTCCGAACACCCGTTCTACTTCCGGGAAGGTCGTGAGCAACTGATCTTGAATCTGTAGTACCTTGGCCGATTCAGGAATGGAAAGGCCTGGCACGGTGGTCGGCATGTAGAGGATGGTTCCCTCATTCAGCGGCGGCATGAATTCCGCGCCGAGCCGGGAAAAGATGGGCGCCGTGAGTCCCACGATCACGACCGCGAGTCCAAGCGTCAGCCATCGGAGGCGTAATGCGCCGGAGAGGATGGGCCGATACAAAGCGACCATCAGCCGATTCAATGGATTTGTGGTTTCTGATCGAATGTGCCCACGGATCAGGAGCACCATCAACACAGGAGCCAATGTGACCGAAAGCGCAGTGGCAAAGAGCATCGAGAAGGTCTTGGTATAGGCCAAGGGTGTGAATAACCGTCCCTCCTGAGCCTCCAGTGCAAAGATCGGCAGGAACGACACGGCAATCACTAAGAGCGAGAAAAACAACGGACGGCCGACTTCTTTCGCCGCCGCGATGATCGTCTCGATCCGGTCTGCATGTGGAGATTGCTCCAACCGCTTGTGGGCGTTTTCCACCATGACGATGGCTGCGTCCACCATCGCGCCGATGGCAATGGCGATGCCACCGAGCGACATGATACTGGACGTGATGTTCAGGTACGCCATAGGGATGAAGGCAAGCAGGACTGCCACAGGCAGGATGAGAATCGCCACGAGTGCGCTGCGCAAGTGAAATAGAAAGACGACCGCAACCAGGCTGACGATGATGCTTTCCTCCACCAGCTTCTCGCGGAGCACGGCAATGGCCCGATGAATCAGGTCGGACCGGTCATAGGTGGGAACGATATGGACGCCGTTGGGTAGAGCCGGGGTAATCTCTGCCAACCTGGCTTTAACCCGCTCGATCACAGCGAGAGCGTTCTCGCCGGCCCGCATGATAACGATGCCGCCGACTGTCTGGCCCTTGCCGTCCAATTCGGCAATACCGCGCCGCTGATCCGGCCCAATCTGGACATGGGCGATGTCCCGGATCAAGATGGGTGTACCGTGGCCATCTGTCCCGACCGGGATCAGCTCAATATCCTCTATTGAACGCAAGTATCCGCGTCCCCGAATCACATATTCCGTGCCGGCCATTTCCAAGACACGACCGCTGACTTCTGCGTTACTGTTCCTGACCGCTTCGATAATCGTCTTGATCGGCAACCGGTAGGCAGCCAGCGTGTTCGGGTCCACTTCGATTTGGTACTGCTTGACGAACCCGCCGACCGCCGACACTTCTGCCACGCCAGGCACACTCTCCAGTTGATAGCGCAGATACCAATCTTGAAGACTACGGAGTTGTGCTAGATCGTGCGCGCCTGATTCATCCACCAGTGCGTACTGATAGACCCACCCAACGCCGGTCGCGTCAGGACCGAGAGTCGGTGCAACGCCGGCGGGTAATTTCCCGCTCAACTTCTGCATGTATTCCAGCACACGGCTGCGCGCCCAGTACAAGTCCGTTTTATCTTCGAAAATCACGTAGACGTAGGAGACCCCATATTCTGAGACCCCCCGGACTCGTTTCACTTTTGGCCCAGCCAGCAGGGACGTAACGATCGGATAGGTGACCTGGTCTTCGATCAACGTGGGGCTGCGACCCTGCCACTCGGTGTAAATCGTCACCTGGACATCGGACAGGTCCGGCACCGCATCCAGCGGGACTCGAAATCCTGCCCACAGGCCCCAGGCGCCCAAGAGCAAGACGACAAGGATGACTAAAACCGGATTGCGGGCGCTGCCGTCGATGAGTCGCGCGATCATGAAAGATTACATCCCTCCGCCGGCGACTGAGAATTGAAACGTTTCGGCAATAGGCGGTCGCCCCGGTACCGTCACGTTCACTGTCACCACCCAGGTGCCACCCATGCCGAACAACACTGTCCCCTCGTAGAGTCCATCTTTCGTGTGGCGAGCCGCCGCTTTGGAATCGGTCATGCCAGGCATCGGCATCGTATAGACAAACACCACTTGGGCATTGGTCACAGGCTTCCCAGCTTGATCGTTCAGCTTGAGTTTGAGCAGCACGTTGCCGGCTGAGGGTTTTTCCGGCGAAGTATTCAACGTGAGGGAAAGCCCGGCGGCCTGACGAGGCTCTGTAACGGATGGTCCCTTCATCCCCTCCATGCCCTTCATGTCCCCCATTTGCATTCCCTGCATGCCAACTTTCTCACCCGCCCGCCCTGGGGGCGCCGAGACGCCCCCTTCGCCCATGCCTTCCATCTTGCCCTCATGCGCGCCGCGCATCTGCCAATCGCCCATGCCGATCCGGCCCATCATGGACTGCATGCTCGAGGCCGAGGCCAGCTTGCTCTCCGCATCCAACAGGAAATTGGCTGACGTGACGATCCGATCTCCTTCTTTGAGTCCTTCCATCACTTCCACATGATCCTGATTCCGGCGCCCCAGTTTGACCAAGGTCTGCTCATACTTGCCTTGCCCCCGATCCACGAACACGAGTTGACGAAGCCCCGTCTCCAAGACTGCCTCCTTGGGCACGACCAAGGCCTTGGCTGCATCTGTCTGGATAATCACGTTCCCATACATACCGGGCTTGAGTTTCTGGCCAGGATTCGGCAATTCAAACCGCACGCGCACTGTGCGGGCTTCCTGGTTCAACGAGGGGTAGATATAGGCCATGTTTCCGTGAAAGGTTTCTCCCGGATAGGCGGCGAAGGAGACTGAAATCGGTTGGTCCAGCTTCACCGCTGCGACCTCGGACTCATAGATCTCGGCAGAGATCCAGACCCTGGAAAGATCTGCTACTTCATACAGTGTCGTGCCTGGTTCCACATATTTCCCAGGCAAGGCCTCTCGCTTGAGGACGATCCCAGATGAGGGGGCATAGACCGTGAGCACCGGCTCTGCCTTGCCTCGACGCTCCAGAGCCGTGATTTGCCCATCGGTCAGATCCCACAGCCGCAAACGCTCCCGCGCACTGGCCACAAGAGCCGCCGCGTTGGCTTTGGCTTCGTCGAGCGGGCTCGTGGTCAGTTGAGCCTGCATCTTCAAGGCGAGGAGATACTCGTCCTGCGTAGCCAATAGGTCCGGCGAGTAGAACGTGAAGAGCGGTTCGCCTTTGCGTACCGCCCTTCCCACCGAATTGACAAAGACCTCGCGGACCCACCCGGAGATTTTCAGAGTGACCTGAGTCAAGCCACGTTCGTCGTAGCCGACCGTGCCGACCGTACGAATCTCTTGCGTCAATGTTGTATAGGCAGCTGAGGTACTCCGCACACCGATCAACTGCCTCGCCACAGCCGGAATAGCCACAGCCCCTGGTTGCGCTGCAGACATGCCTGGCATGCCTGCCATTCCTTCCATAGATTTCTCACCTGCCGTAGCCATCTCTTTCATGTCCATCTGTTCCATGGACATTCCCTTCATATCTTCTTTCTCACCCGATGTTTTCACCCGCCCGCCCCCGGCCTGCTCAGACAGGCCGTTTCCCCCGTGGCCCGTGGGCGCCGAGACGCTCCCTGCCCCCTTCATCCCGTTAGCGGTAAAAAAGCCGACGGCGACTCCGGCGATCGCACCGATCGCCACGACGCCGATTACGAAATTCATTCTGTACGATTGCTGGTCCATCGCTGTGTCTCCTTCCTGTCCCAATTAGCCCTGACGGTCGAGCGTAACCCCTACCACCTGTTCGAGTTCAGCCAGCCGATGTTGACGGTCCACGATCGCCTTGAAATACTCATGCTGAAACCCTCGCCAGGTCCGTTGCGCATCGATAAGATCCAACAAACTTCCCTTCCCTACACGATACCCAACCCTTGCCGATTCCAGGCTCTGCTCGGCCTGTGGCAGGATGGTGGTGCGGTACAACGTGGCCACCTGGTCGGTCGCCCGAAACTTGGCCAGAAGATCATCGACCTGAAACCTCGTCATGTTTTCCAAGGTATGTTGCTGTGCCTGCGCCACCGCGACCGATGCAGCCGCCTCCTGCACGCCTGCGTCGTACTTCGGTTTGGTCCAAAACGCGAAGGGGATGCTCATTGCCACGTAGGCGCCGAATCCGTCAGTGGCCTGATAGTTCTGGAAGCGCTGAACCGCTACATTGAAGTCCGGGTAATATTGCCGTTGAGCCAGCGCCCGAGACTGCTCGCTCCGCTGCACATCCAGCTCGGCGGCTTTGAGTTCGGGCCTGTCGTTGAGCGCGAGACTGCTCAGGTCATCGAGGGGCTGCTCGATCGGCAATAGTGAGGGCTCTTGCGCGAGGCCCAAGGGTGATGAGGGCCCCCGATCGAGCAGCATATTCAGCATGGCTGCAGCAGTCTTGCGACGCTGCCCCAGAACAGGAAGCTGCTGCTGAAGCAGAGACAGCTCGACTTGAGCCTTCAGGACATCGGCTTGGCTTCCTTTCCCCGCACGGAACTTGGTATTCGCAATCTCAAAAAACTGTCTGAGCAGCTCTACCTGTTCATGATGAATCTGGATCGTCTTTTGGGAAAGAAACAGATCGTAGTAGGCCTGCTTCAGGCGGGCGACCAGTTCCCGTTCCTTCGCGCGAACCGCTTGCTCGGTCATGTCGGCAGAACGGCTGGCAACTTCGCCTTTGAGTCCGAGTTTCCCTGGAAAGGGGAGATTCTGCGAGAAACCGAAGATATGGTTTTCCGTTCGCGCAATATTGAGGGGTTGGGGGACGTTCCACAATTGGAGCGACAGGATGGGGTCGTCCAACGACCGCGCCTGCGCAATCCGATTTGTCGCGGCTTCCCATTGCTTACGAGTCGCTGCCAACTCAGGATTTCGAGCCAGAACTTCTTGAATCAATTCCGGCAGCGCCAACCTGTCGCGCAGCGCAGAATCGGTACCCTGTGCCTTCGACTGCGTGCCACTCAATAAGATGACACTTAGAATCGCGACGGTCAGACTATAGAGTCGTCCATGCCATCTCATGAGAAGCCCCTCCCACTGTTCCCTCATGCTCGAAGCTCTGTCTCGGTTCCGGCCTTATCGACTGGAAACACAGAGACGATGAACTGGTCCGCCAAGACCAGGCTTCAAACAATAGACGTTGTGACTGTGAAACGAGGACGAACTACGGGGGAGGAAGATCAGATGCGAAGCACGGAAATCTTGAGCAGAAGATCCTGTGGAGGACCGATTATCGGATGGTCGGACAACCGATTGCTGGGAGAGGTAGCGACGGCTGAAAGCGCGAGTGAGGCAGTGTCTTCGGGACAGAGGGCCTGACAGTCGCTGTTGAGATGGATCTTATCGACAGACTGTACGCCGAGCGTCTTAAACGTATCGCAGAACTGATAGACAGGTTGTTCATCCGGGGTCGAGCAGCCATCCCCCATTGCGCCAGCCGTGACGCCATTCACCGGCAGAAGGCAGGCATAGGCGTTAAAGCTCAACGCAAAAAACAGCACGATGAGTGTGCCTGCTAATACTGCGGTAGCCCGATGAGCACGTATTCGCATGGCGTAAGTCTATTCCTCGTTCATCCCGTCCGTCAATGCTATAGCCAATAGCTTCAGGCCGCGGGAAAACACCGTTGTGTGGTTTGTTTAGTTTGTCTCGTTTGTTTGGTTCGACAAGACTGGCTAAATGAACAAAACAAACCAAATCAACCAAACAAACCGGGTTAGAGCGCCCCTTCTGGAATTTGATCCAACTTATAGAAGTCGATCGGGTCCAGCCTTCGCTGAGTGGCTTGAGTCGGCTCATTGCCTTTGGTAAAGATTTCGACGGTACTCGCCTGCCCATCTTCACCCTCAAGCAGTCCCGTCACCGGATCGACCTTGACGAAGGTGATACCTTCTGGAATGGTGAAGGCCACGACCGGTAGCGGCTTGAGCGCGGCCTGCATGAAATTGATCCAAATGGGCAACGCGGCATGCGCCCCCGACTCCGTCTCGCCGAGTGAGCGTCGGTCGTCGAATCCGACATAGATGCCTGCAACCAAATTCGGCGCGCCACCGATAAACCACGCATTGATAAACTCGTCCGTGGTCCCTGTTTTCCCCGCAATCGGACGTCCGATCACTTTGGCCGCCTGACCGGTTCCCTTTTGGATCACATCTTCCATCATATTCGTAATCAAATAGGCTGTTTCTTTGGAGATCACAGGTAGGGCTTGCGGTTCTGTCTGTTCAAGGACATTGCCTGCATTGTCCTTGACGGACATGATGGCATAGGGTTCCGCGCGGTTCCCTTGGTTGAGCAACACACCATAGGCGGAGGTCAGTTCCGACAACCTGACAGAAGATGAGCCCAACCCCAGCGACAGATCTGCCGCCAGCGGACTGGTTACCCCGACCGTTTTCGCAAACTCAATGACATCTTTCACGCCAATCTTATCCAACAACCGAACCGTCGCCAGGTTGTGCGAGTGAGCCAGGGCATCCCGCAAACTCACCATGCCATGGATTTTTCTTCCATAGTTCTCCGGCTTCCATGTCTTCTCATCCTGATCCTGTTCATAGACCACCGGCGCATCGAGGATCACCGAGGCGGGACTCATCCCTTGACTTAAGGCCGTCGCATAGATGAGCGGCTTGAAGGCGGACCCGGGCTGACGGTGCGCCTGTATAGCCCGATTGTACTCACTGCGGGCGAAATCGTAGCCCCCGACCATCGCCCGAATGGCGCCCTTGCCTGGCTCCAACGCAATCAACCCTCCCTCGACGAGTGGAGTCTGTTCCAACTGGACATTGGCGATGCCGTGTTCGAGTTTCCTCACGATCACCTCGATGACATCGCCGGGCTTCAGCGCTTGTTTGAGATTCGGATTGACGATGACATCTTTCGCCGTATCCAATCCGGTCAGCCGGCGCTTTGCCCAGGCCATATCGTCAAAGGCCAGCTTGGTCACGACCGTGCCGATCTGCACCAGATAATGGTCCTTCGCCACTTTGATCACGACCCCCTCACGAACATCTCCTACCTTCAAGGCCTGATCGATCACCGCGGTCACGACGGGAGGAGTCGGCGCATTCACATCGACCGTGCGAAGAGGGCCACGCCACCCTTGGCGCTTATCCAGTTCGCGCAGGCCTGCTGCAAATGCCGCTTCAGCAGCCTTCTGCATGTCCATGTTCAACGTCGTGATGACTTTAAGCCCGCCCTTGTACACCATCGACTCGCCATACTTGGCCACCAGCAACTGCCGGACATATTCCACAAAATAGGGCGCAGCCTGTTCACTCCCGGGACGGTGGAAATTGAGTATCTCCGCCACAGCCTGATCCCGTTCTTCCATGGTGATGAACTTGGCATCCTCCATGCGGGCCAATACATGCTCCTGCCGTTTTTTTGCGCGATCGTAGGCCTTGAAGGGCGAATAGTGATTTGGGGATTTCGGAAGTCCGGCCAGAAACGCCGCCTCTCCAGTCGTGAGGGCGGAGAGGTCTTTCCCGAAATATGTTTGAGCTGCCGAGGCGACTCCATAGGCGCCCTGTCCGAAGTAAATCTGATTTAAATACAGCTCCAGAATCTGCTCTTTCGTCAACACCAGTTCCATTTTGTAGGCAAGAATCAATTCACGCACTTTGCGGTCGAATGTACGTTCGGATGAGAGGAATAGGGAGCGAGCCAATTGCTGGGTAATTGTGCTGGCCCCCTCGACCTTGCCCCCCCGACGCACATTGGTCCAAGCGGCGCGGAGCATACCGATATAGTCAAGGCCGGGATGTTCGAAGAACCGGACATCCTCGACCGCAATGACAGCGCGCCTCAATCGTTCGGGAATTAGCGCCACCGGGGTCAGGATGCGGCGCTCGATGAAAAATTGACCGATGAGTTGTTGATCGGCCGAATAGACTTGGGTCACCAGGCTTGGCTGATAGGTGCCCAACTGATCCAAGGCAGGAAGATCTTTCGAGAAATACCAAAGCGCCCCACCCGTTGACAGGGCCCCTAACAGAACTACAGTCCCCAAGCTGATAAGCAGAATCTGCCACCAGCGCCATGGCCGATGGGGCGATGGCGGGCGAAAGGGATCCTGAAAACGTATCGGACGATCCATCATTGTTACGCGGGGTTACCCTCGAATGAGGCTTGATGTCTTGAGAAGAATACCACGGTCACCATACCGTGGAGGCCCTCAAAACTCAAGACTCATGCTGGTATCGGCAGCATATCCCCTAATCTACCACCGACATCGCTTGTACCGGGCCTCATGATTCAGGTATACTCCTGCACGACGCCTGGATGCCTGGGCGTCTTTTTTTTGGAGCATGCAGCATGTCTATGGATCAGATCGCCACAACAGAATCTCCCGTCGCAGCCGATATCGCTCCTAAGGGGCGTCGCAGCGACATTCGCAATATCGCCATTATCGCCCACGTCGACCATGGCAAAACGACGCTCGTCGATGCCGTGCTCCGACAGACCCATGTCCATCGCAAGATCGACGATATGGGCGAACGGATCATGGACTCGATGGACCAGGAACGTGAACGCGGGATCACCATCCGAGCCAAGAACGCCAGCGTGACTTACAAAGGTGTGAAGATCAACATCGTCGACACACCGGGCCACGCCGACTTCGGCGGCGAAGTCGAACGGACCCTGCGCATGGTGGACGGCGTCCTCATCTTGATCGACGCAAAAGAAGGCCCCATGCCACAAACAACCTTTGTGCTGAGGAAGGCGTTAGCGCTCGGCCACAAAGCCATCGTCGTCATCAACAAGATCGACCGTCCGGACGCGGTGATCGATGACGTGGTGAATCGAACCTTCGACTTGTTTGTCCATCTTGGCGCCACAGACGAGCAACTCGATTTCCCGATCGTCTACACCGCCGCGATCAAGGGGACTGCAACACTCGACATCAATAAGCCCGGTACGGACATTCAGCCGCTCCTCGACACCGTCCTGGAAAAGATCCCAGCACCGGCCATCGACGCCGACGCGCCACTCCAGATCCTGGTCCTCTCTCTGATCCAGGACCTCTACAAAGGCAAGATGGGAGTAGGAAAAATCCAATCCGGTTCGATCGCCCGCCGACAGAATGTGGTCGTACTCGGGAAGGACGGCGCCAAATTCCCTGGAAAAGTGTCAGACCTCGCAGTCTATTCAGGGCTCGAGCGGACGGATATCGAACGCGCGGAGGCAGGTGAAATCGTTGCGGTGGCAGGCCTGGACGAAGTGAGCATCGGCGATACGATCGCTGACGCAGAGAACCCGGTCGCACTGACCCGTGTGACAGTCGACGAGCCGACCGTCCAAATGACCTTCTCCGTGAACAATAGTCCGTTCGCCGGACGAGAAGGCAAGTACTTGACCTCCCGGCATTTGCGCGATCGACTCTTCAAAGAACTCGAAACCAACGTGTCGTTACGCGCGCAAGAGACGGATAGTGCGGATAAGTTCCTCGTCGCTGGTCGTGGAGAGTTGCATCTCGGCGTCTTGATCGAACAGATGAGGCGGGAAGGATACGAGCTGCAAGTCTCGCAACCGGAAGTGATTATCCACCGTGATGGGGAGAAGGTCCTCGAACCCTATGAAGAGCTGACGATCCAGGTGCCGGAAACCTATCAAGGCGCCGTGATTGAAGAACTCGGCAAGCGCCGCGGCGAGTTGCGCCATATGCGACTCATCCATTCCGACGCAGGACCGAGTGAAATGCATCTGGAGTACCATATCCCCACCCGCGGCATCATGGGGCTCAAGAACCTCTTGGTGGCTAAGACGCGCGGCACCATCATCATGCACCATGTCTTCGTCGCCTACGAACCGGTGGAGCAGCGCGACCTCACGGTGGCGACACACGGGTCGCTCGTCGCATGCGAAGACGGAGCCAGCACCGGCTATGCCATCTTCATGACTCAGGATCGAGGGACCATGTTCATCGGCCCTGTCGTGGATGTCTATCGCGGGATGGTTGTCGGCGAGAACAGCCGGGATGAAGACATGGACGTGAACGTCTGTAAAGAAAAGCAGCTGTCCAACATGCGGGCATCTGGCACCGATGAGGCCTTGGTCCTCACACCGCCACGGGAAATGGGTTTGGAGCTCGCGCTCGAATATATCGGCCCGGATGAACTGATTGAAGTCACACCGAAGAGTCTGCGTATTCGCAAACGGATACTCAACTCCGATGAACGCCGCAGGGCCAAGAAATCGAGCAAATAGTCTCCTTGCAGCGATGAGAATCAGGAAGAAAATCCCCAAACCTTCCGCCCGCAGGCCCCCGCTCTACTTCATCGGCTATCGGGGAACTGTGCCGGCGACTGAGGAACTCACCAGCTGGTATGACCGTGAATACGGCGGACCGCTGGTGCTGCGTGTCAACGAGCAGGAAACGGAATCCTGGCATGCGACCCATGGCCCCTGGACGGCTCACATCGTAATCCCGCTTCCAGCCTCCCATATCGCGGGCCTCAAGCAGCAACTCGCCTGGGAGCACGAACATGTCGGCGCCGTCGCGCCATCCCTGATGCCCCCGCGCGATATGCCGGACAGCATTCTCTTTGCCGCTCGGCTCGCGCGGGGCCTGACACTCCTTTCGCAAGGCACAGCCTATGACATCACCACCAACCAATACGTCAACCCGTCGGATTGGCAGGATCGCCCCTTGACCCAGTTCCTCGTCAGCGATCATATTCCGGTCCTACGGAACGACGATGAGCAAAACAGCCGGACCTGGTGCTATACCCTTGGTCTGAGCAAGTTCGGAGTGGATGAGATCGAAATGTTCCTTCCGCCCGGTCTCCCGGACCAGCCGGTGCGCGAGACGCTCACAGACACAGCAGACGAATTGACCAGGACCGGACAGTCCCCAAAGGTTGGAAGCCAGATCCTGATTGGATCCTCGGGGCAAAACGTGGTCATCGCCAATCACCGCACCGCTGCACCGGCCGGACGCATGTTGGGGTTTCGAGAAATTCGTCAGACTCAATAATCATCAAGTTTTATCAAGTACTTACATGTCAGTTGAATCCTGCTAGGCCTTCAGGACTGTTGACAAGGTTTCTAGCGGCACGGTACAAAATTACAGGTGACAGTGTCAGGGGCCGGACTAAACCCAGTGAAGGAGGTTCACAGATGAGCGATGTAGCACCAGAAATCAAGGTAGGCGATACCGCACCGGATTTTAATTTAAAGGATCAGGACCAGAAGGATGTGAAACTGAGCGACTACAAGGGCAAGAAGAATGTCGTGCTCTGCTTCTATCCGCTGGACTGGAGCCCGGTCTGTCAAGGCGAGAACAAGTGCTTGACCGACGACTTCCCCAAGTTCCAAACGGCGAATGCTGAACTGTTCGGCATCAGCTGCGACAGCTTCTTCTCGCACAAGGCGTGGGCAGACTCGATGGACCTCAAGCATCGGCTGCTGTCGGACGTGCATCGGACCACGGCAAAAGGCTATGGTCTCTATTTCGAGCCGTTGAACTGCTCGAAGCGCGCCACCGTCATCGTCGACAAGAACGGCAAGGTCGCCTACGCGAAGGTCCAAGAGATCAAAGTCGCGCGGGAAGACAAAGAAATCCTCGAAGCGCTCGCGAAACTGAGCTAAACCTCGGTCTTAAAGTCCGAAAGTCGAATGTCTTCAAGTCGAAGGCGTTCAGACTTTCGGACTTTTGACTTTACGACTTTGTGACTTTATGAGCGGGATCGTCGAAGACGTCAGAGACGAAAACTACAAAGAGTTCACTGATGCGCCCGCATCGATCGTCGCTTACGGTTTAGCGACCTGTGAACCCTGCCTGGCCTACGACCCCATCCTGGTAGAGACCGCCGCGAAGTTTCCCGATGTCAAAATCGGCAAGGCCAAGATGCACGTCCCTGGCCGCTGCCGCGAGATTAAGAAGGCTCACACCTTCGAAACCTATCCCACGACCCATTTCTTTTCCAACGGTAAGCTACTCCTCACCCGCGAAGGGGTGGTAGAGCCGGCCGAGCTCGCCGCGCTGATTTCGGATCATTTACTGAAATAATTGCAGACAGGCTCGGTGAGGTGTGTGCGGGACTCAACCGCACCTGCGCCTTCCGCGACACCCTGCCACGGCGCTCTGAAGCGGAACCCGTGAAGGTCGCTCCGGAGGCACGGGAGCGAGGGGACACGGGCCACCGGCTCAGAGGCAGGATCTATTTCATCATTCGCGGCTTGGAGCAATGTTCATGCTGAATCAGCCAAGCTGAACCTTCTTTACGCAGGATCGTGGTGCATTGCCCGGAGTCCTGCCCTTCGAGTTCGCCTTTCCTGAGCGACTGAAAGACATAGTCGTAGGTGGCCCAAGCCATTGGGCCAAGCATGTGAGCATGCAGGTTCGATACGACACTGATAAAGCGGAGGGTGCTTCCCTTGTTGAGTTCTGATTCATAATCCGACAACCACTTCTCGATCGACTCCCGCGTTTCCGTCTCGCCGTCCTGAATACCGACATAGTCGGGGGTGTAGAGCTTCAGCACCGCCTGTTTGTCTTTGGTTTCAGAGAAGGTTGCGGATGCCATGGCAGCATCCTTGATGGTCTTCTCAATGATTCCCTTTTCCTCTGCAGGCCAAGCTGTGGCTGCCCATGAGAGACAGGCTATCATCATCACACAAGCAAGTTGGCTTTTCTTCATACCGCTCCAAAAGGACGGTTTCCGACCGATCAACCGGAATACTCGAACGAGAGATCGCGAGACTGGATGACGCGAACGTTGGCGAGCTGACCCGACAAGATACCGGACACGAGCGACTTCCAAACCCATTCGGCAAGTTGCCCGCCCGTGACAGACTCAGCGCCCAGAACTTGGCGCAGATCCTGGCGGTCCAATACCTTCACAACTTTTTCTTGCACCAAGCGATCCAGCGCCCCGATATCGGTCACCATCCCCGTCACCGGATCGATCGCGCCGTGAACCGTGACGAAACAATCCCATTCGCGGCCTTGATTGCCATCTTGCAGAGCCATGAACGAATAACGGCGCGTGACGCTGGCCACGTCGATCCCTGCTGCCGCCGTCACCTCGGCATACAGATCCTCATCCTCATATAACCGGATCGCGTGGAGAGTACCGATGTCCTTCTGCCGATCAAGCTTGCTCCAGAGGACCCGAGCCAGGTTTTCTGACGTGGGAATCTTCTTCTTGAAGTAGGGCATATCCAGATTCAAATTCTTGTGGTCGAATTCTTCAAGCACATTGAGCAAGATGAGCTTCAAGTCGAAGAGGTTCACGACCATGCCGGTCTTCGGATCCACTTCGCCTAAGACCGTCACCTCGACCATATAATTGTGCCCGTGCGCCGGCGGGTTGTAGCAGAGGCCGAACACCGCGCGGTTCTTCGCCTCATCCCATTCGGGCTTGATATAGCGGTGCGCTGCAGCAAATTCGATGCGCTTTGTGAGAAGAACGGTAGACATAGTTTCTCGTGCTGAGTGCTGAGTGCTGAGTGCTGAGTGCTGAGTGCTGAGTGCTGAGTGCAAGACTTCGTCCAGACGGACAACTCAAAACTCAGAATTCAACATTACACATTCATCATTGACTTGGGCGCTTACGCGCCCAGCAGGATGCTCAAAAAGGCCGTCCAGCAAGGCCGCAGCGATCCTTGTTCCCATCGATACCATGACAGTAATGACACACGCCCTTCCCGTTGAAGACTGATCTGCCTCGCTCGGCATCGCCTGCCGGCATTGTGCTCTTGGGCGACGGCGAGGGACCAGCCAAGGCATTCATTTGAGAGATGTCTGTGATCTGGATCCCCACCAGAAGAAAGCAGGCAAGAATAAGTCCTCGGAGAGGTTTATGCGTCGAGCCACTCATCACATTACCCTTCCAATCGATCATAATCTTGTCCATAGAGCTCGCTGATGGTGTGCTGCTCACTCGTGAGACTCCTTGTTCATGCAAGCGAAGAACATATAGCTGATAGGGTATGGTTCAGAATAAAAACAGAAGGTCCGTACCATCAGCTATAAGCCATCGGCCATACGCTCTTATCCCTTAAGAAGCGTTTCACGAACCGCTTTTGACTTTAAACTCCAAATGACAGGCGACACAGGCCTTCAGAACCTTGTTGAACTTCGGCAAGATCTGCTTCAGATCTTTCGTGGAGATAATGCGCGCCAACTCTTCCGCCGCCGCATTATGCGCCTGAGCTAATTCGATATAGGCTAGAGGAAATTGTCCCAGCTGTTGATGCGCCTCGGGGAGAGGCGCGTCTTGGCGCGCCTGGGGCTGGGTGGGTGAGATAAGATGCCGGTGCATGAAAAAACCCAGGTGGGATTCGGTCAGCCCCTTCGCCAACTCATAGTCCTCTTCGACCAGCGCGTTCACGATCACCTGAATAGATTCCAGGTGCTGCAACATCACCGCACGATGTTCTTTCCCTGCCGGTGACGACAATGGAATGGGGTGCCTGGTATCGGAGATGGCATAGGGATTGGGGCGCTGTTCCCCATGGAAAGGATATACCTGGCTGCATCCCGTTGATAACACGAGACAAAGGGCCCCCAGAGCCATTCTTCCGATGAGGTCCTGGTTCTCTCTATATAATGGTAGGGACAAAACCAGTGGCATTATGAGTCTTTCTAAGATAAATCAACGAGTTAGTGCGTCGGTATCGATTTTCAGCCCTTGACACGCAAGATCAGCGAATTCTCGATTGCACCAGCCCTCTCTGACTACGGCAACGTCAGTTGCAACATTTGTCCATTTTTTCCTTCATGGCCTCTCGCCCGGCTTTCACCGCCGCCTCGGCATCCGCCGTTTTCTCTGCGAGGAACCTTGTGCCACGATCGATAGTCTCATCAAGGGAGGCTCGCACCTCCTTCGCCCTTTCAAGAACTTCTTCCTCCGTTTTTCTCGCATAGCCCTTCAAGGCTCGCCGCGCTTCTTCCCCGGACTTAGGCGCGAGAAGAAGGCCTGCCACCACTCCAGCCACAGCTCCCCCTAACAATGCGAGTACCACAGCCGGCGCCGAACATTGTGTCTCTCGATTGTCCATAGGAATCCCTCCTTGGATAAATTGTGTCTCGCTCATTTAAAAGCGAAGGACGTGCCAGAAAAGCAGAACCTGGAATGCACTCATTACTGTGATTTGACGAGGCATTGAGGGAACTCATGAGGAAGGGAGACCTGCTCCTGTGGCATTCCAGGTCTTAGGAGAACAGAGCGCTGTCGCAATAGGCAACAACCAGCAACGCGGATGCGGCAGCCCATCCTTCACCCTGTCCCATCATGCTGGCCCATGCTCACCGGTGAAGCTTCGGAGGTACTGGATGAGGGCCCAGATCTCTCCGTCCGTCAATTGATCTCCATATCCAACTAAGCCGGTACCGGGCGATCCGTTTTTAATCAACCAGAAGACTTCGCCTTCCGTACGCTGGCTCCAGAATCCCTGGTCCTGGAAATTGCGCGGTGAGGGATTCAACCGGGTGGCCAAAGGCCCATTACCGTCCCCATCTTTCCCATGACACCTGAAGCAGGCGCCCTTGCCGTTATAGATCGTCTTCCCCTGCGCGGCGGTCTCAGGGGAATTCGGCAAGGGGCTCGTGAGCACGCGCGCCTCGGCCAGCTTGTCAGCCGGCACCAACAACTGGACCCTCTGCCGTTCGGCAGCCCAGGAAGGGATGGTAAGAGAAACCACGAAGGCCAGTAATAGAAATATGCTCATTCCATATCCGTACTTGAAAGAATATACGATGTGCTCTCGTTAGCATTGAAAGCCAGGAAGCCTTGGTCTGTCGGCCCTGTTTCTGACTTCATACGTTTCCCCCAAACAGTTTCATGCCGTTGTGAATCATCATGACAATGGCGACCAGGATTGCGATTCCGGCGAAACTCTTTGCCAATGTCGCCTGTGAGACCTGTTGAGCGCCCCACGATCCTCCGGTCATGCCGATGGCGCTACCAAGCAGCAAGAGACCAGCGAGAGGCCAATCCACCTGCCCCGATTGCAGATGGCCGACGAGTCCTCCGATGGCAACGAGGGCAATAATCAGCAGTGAGGTGCTCACAGCCATTCACATGGGAAACCCCAGCACAAGGGCGAGTGCCGGCACGATCACGAAGCCGCCGCCGACGCCGAAGAATCCGGTCAACAGCCCGACGACCATGCCGATCAGCGAGACCTTGACCCAGCAGGAACGAGGAAAGCGTTCAGCACAGCTCTCGCCGGTAAATTGGCTGTCGCTTTGACTGCTGCTTCGCCACATCCGCCAGGCCGATACGATCATCACGACGCTGAACAGCAGGAGCACCGTTTCTCCCTGCACGAACCGATGGCCGAATGCGCCGACCCATGCGCCGGCTGCGCCGGTGATGCTGAAGATCAATCCTGGCTTCACCCTCACCTCATCGGACTTTCTCCGTTGAAACACGCCGATCAAGGCCGAAGCCGCGACCACCATCAACGACAGAACAGTGGCCGGCTGCACCTTCATGCCGAGCAGGTATACCAGCAGCGGAATTGCCAGGAGGGAACCACCTCCGCCGGTGGCCCCCAGCGCAAAGCCGATCAATCCTCCTGATAGAAGGGCCAATCCTGCATGGTCAATGGTCATTGGTCAATCGTCGTCCGTGAGGCGCTGCTCATCACTCGTAGCACACATCCCGACTCTCTTGATCTGCATCGACCCCTCACGCCTCCGTCGGAAATCCCGCTTGTTTCCATCCCTGCATCCCGCCCATCATGACCTGGACTTTGGGGAAACCGGCCTGCATGAGAATCTGCGCGGCGGTATGGGCTCGCCCTCCTGCTTTGCAGATTGCGACAATCTCTCGACCGCGATAGGTCTCCAACTCGGACAGCCGATGCGAAAGCTTGGCAACCGGGATGTTGGTCACCCCTTTGATATGGCCAAGTTCCCCGCTCAACTCGTGGGGATCACGCACGTCGAGCAAGAACAGGCGAGGCTCTATCGCCAGTTTACGGGAAACTTCTTCCACAGGAATCCCGACGACCTGCTGGTCGTTTGCCCCAACTTCCAATGTCCCTTTGACCTCACAGGCCGGTACGTCGACAGGAATCCAGGCTGCCTTCGGATCGCGTGCGCAGGCATAGTTGGCCTTCAGCACCTCCTTCATCCAATCGGCGGGACCGAGTGTGAGCCCTTCAAGATAGTCGATGTACTCCTGCTTGGTGCGAGGTTTCAAATTGGGATTGCGGAGTTTCTGATCTTTTAAACTCGATGGTTGGCGTCCCCGATACTCGTGGGCCGGATACACGATGAGGTGATCGGGCAGGCCGAGCACCCGCTGCATGCTGTCCCAATGTTCGCCGGGATCGCCACCTGGCAGATCCGTGCGCCCGGCGCCAGCCTCGTCCAAAAACAGGACGTCTCCGGTCAGAATGCGATCCTCCAGCACCAGCGCAATGCTGTCTTTTGTATGCCCCGGCGTGGTCATCACTTTCACCGGAATATTCCCCAGATGGCAGGCAAACCCGTCCATCAGGTGCATGGTGACACAACGGGCCGGAGCTTTTTGATGCATGACGTATTCGCAGCCCGTCTTATCCTTGAGCGCCGCCCCGCCGGAGATATGATCAGCATGGGTATGCGTATCGATGACGTGCGTCAGTGTGAGCTTTCGTTGATCCAGCGTCTTGAGGTAGTCCTCGACATGTTCCAGAACCGGATCGACCAGGATCGTTTCACGACTCCTCTCGTCGCCGATCAGATAGGTCCGACAGGCATGAGGATTGAGTTGTTCGAATATCATTCTTTGTCCCCTCCTTTTTGTAAGAGATACCTATCGGTGAGAGTCATAGCCACGGAAAAGGGTTCACGCCTGCTACTCGTACTGTCCCATTCTGCATTCGTGTACCGGACGTCTCAGTATTTTTAGCAGTCGGCCGGCTCAGCCATTTGCGATGTTTCAGGAGGTGCGCCACAAAACTATTCACATATCGGGGAGTAGGTGACGGGGGCAAGAGTATCTGCCTATGCGGATTGATTACTGTTGCCCAAAAGCCCGTATATATCGCAACACCTGCCAGGCCTCTTCTTCTGTCAGCACGAGGGGAATAAAGGGAGCCATCGCCGTGCCCTTGCTGCCATTCTTCAAAATCCAGAAGAGTTCTCCGTCGGTTCGCGCGGCCTGCCAAGTCTTGTCGGTAAAATTTCTCGGCAAGGGGCCTTTCAGAGTCCTCGGGTCAATATCCGCCCCCAGCCCTTTCCCATCCGGCCCATGACACACTTTGCAAAAAGCCTTTCCTTCATACAGGGCTTTGCCCTTGGCAATGGTCGCCTCATCGGCAGGGAGTGGATTCGTCACAGCGCGGGCCGCTTCGATCTGGTCCCGTGGTACTCGCGGACGCATGACCGCCTTGTCAGCCGCCCACGTCAGGCCCTCGGTAATCAGGGAAAACCCCACCACCACCAACATCATCGACGTAATCCCGAGTCGATTGGTCATGACGAACGTCCTTCTTTAAATGAGATAGAAGCAGAGCAAGGAGAACCTGTTGCCAGGCTCCCCTCGCCAGCCCATCTTGTCCATTTGGTCTGTTTGGTCTATCAGGTCTGTCTGATTCAACCAAACAAACGAGATAGACCAGATCAACAAGAGAGACCAGACAGACCAGGCTTATTTTTTCCCCACAGCCTGCTGAGCTTACTTGGTTCGATGCTTGTGGCCGACCGATTGCGGATGGCCAACCACTCCTGTGGGCGCTTTGGCTCCATCCGGCCAGAGATGGAAGATGATCCCGTCTGTCTGAGCTGCAACTGCGGCGACTTCTTTGGCTTGGGCTTCTGGCATATCGAGAATCTGGACGCGACCGGTGGCAATCTCTACCTCGTGGTCATGGTAGTACTTGTTCCAGGCTTTCAGCGGTACATCCTTCCGCGAGATGGACTTGGCCACGAAATACTCGACATCCGTGAGCCGCGCATTAGGATCGGTCGATTCAAACAACAGACATTGCAGGATTTCGGGAGAAATTCCCTTGCAGTAATGGTGATAGGGGCCGTGCACGGTGCCGTCTTCAAATTTGTGCGGGGCCATGACATGAAGGGTAAAACCGTCCGCCGGACCCGGCTTCTTCTCCGCCGCCGGAGCAGGGGCATTGTCTTGAGCCAACGCAACGCCCGCGGAGAACACAGCGAAACTCAATACCGATGCAATACTCAATGATCGAATCATGAGGACCTCCTGAGGTTAAGACACGGGTGACTCAGTCTAGTTTATCTAGACCGAGAAAGACTCTAATACGTTCGACAGACTGTGGGAGACACGGAGCTTCAAAAAGATTTAACTATTTTCTTGGGAGTTTGACGTCTGGATTGAATAATCAACATTCATCGTTGAACATTGCAGTTATCGGCCACAGGCGGCGCCTTCACAACCGTCCATCCCACCTCTCCGACCGCCCTGTCCCATGCCGCCCCCTGACCCCTTCATAGGTCCCATGCCTTCTCCACGTCCCATCATGCCGGGTCCATGTTCGCCGCCGAAGTTTCGGATGTACTGGATGAGAGCCCAGATTTCTCCATCGGTCAGTTGCTCGCCAAATCCGACCATGGAGGTGCCGACCGATCCATACTTGATCACCCAGAAGATTTCCCCCTCCGTCCGATGGCGCCAGAACCCATGGTGCTGGAAATTGCGGGGCGAGGGTTTCAGCTGAGCCGCCAGCGGCCCATTGCCGTCCCCTTCTTTCCCATGACAGTTGAAGCAGGCACCCTTGCCGTCGTAGATCGCCTTGCCCTGCGCGACGGTCTCCGGGGATTTCGGCAAGGGGCTTGTAAGCGCGCGGGCTTCGGCCAGTTTTCCGTCCGGCACCAACTGCTGCATCATGTGCTGTTCTGCTGCCCCAACAGGGATGGCAAGAGACACCAACATAGCCATCAAAGAGAAAATACTCGGCCTCATCACACTCCTCCTTTGATTGATCATCTGATGCAGAACATCAAACCAGCAACGAGCAGAGACATTCCTTACGGAACGACATTCGGTTCGATATCGACGCCAAGACCGATCCAAGCCCTAAGGCGATCGTGTCACGTGATCGAAGGTGCCGTCTCGACGACTCGAAGTACGGATCAGCAACCTCTATGCCAATCGTGCAAATAACCGAGGGCTGAACACAGTTGAATTAACGGGGTGTTCGACGATGGAGACATCAGTATCGATCAGTCGCGCGACGGAAGTGGGGAGACTTGCAACGGTAGAGGCTGGAAACTGAGGCGAAATGCCACTGTGGAAGGATCGATGAAAGCTCAGCAGTTACGGATTCACTGGAGACGTCACGGTCTTCACACCGACTCCGTATGTATAGACCAACTCGCCTCCCCAATAGCCAGTGAGAGTCAGGACGACAATCCCTATCACACCAAGACCGAGAGTCAGAGAGCGGATTTCTTTGAGCAACCCCCACCGCATGACAAGTCGCAATCCCAACAACGCGACAAAAACGACCAGCGTGACTGTCCCCAGGCTTTCGTGGAGTTCAAGCACCCACTCCGGCACACCGGCCTCCTCTGCCGCGTCTTCTTCTATCTTGCCCGTGGCCACCGCAAGCGCCGCGCTCATCACGCCGGCCACCAACGTATAGAAGCTTGTGTCTCGAAGCCCTCCCGTCGGCCAGCGAGACGCAAGGGCATCGAACGCCACGCTGGCGCATAGCAGCCCGATAGGAAAATGGACCACAATCGGATGAATCGGATGCATGCCGTCTCTTGCTCCAGCCCCCTTTATTCATGAACACTCCTGCGCAATCGCCGAGCCGTCTGAAGAATGCGGGTTAGTGTTTATGCTCAGCTGCCCCCTCTTTCCCAGCTCCTCCACTTTTCCCATGCCCTCCGCCTTGCATTCCGCTCATGCCACTCATCCCACCGGTATGCTGCCCCTCTCCTCCCATCATCATCTCCATCATCTTGTCCCTCATTAAGTGAGCCTTCTCACGCTGTTCGGGAGTCAATATCGCGATCGCGTCGCGCTTCGACTTGATCGTCACAAACAGCAGGCCGCCTTCCGCCTTCTTGAGTTGGTCCACTTTGGCCTGAATCACTGCCGAGCTAGCCTGTTCATCCTCGACTAACGCATGCAATTCGAGCTGTGCCACCTTGACATCGGCCTCCACTCTGACTTGCGCGCGACTCAGATCCAGCTGCATGGATTTCAGCTTGCCGATCTGCTCCGATGTGAGGCCGATTTCTTTCCCATGCTTGAGGAGGTGCTTCAGGTCATAGCCGCCGTGCTCGGCCTGATGGTTCTGATCGTGGCCCTCATGCATTTCACACATGTGGCCACACATCATTTCTCCATGGCCCCCATCCGCTCGAACAGTTTGGACATTCGCGCCAAGAAGCGCCACTGATCCCCATACGAGGACCGCTGCATATCGAGAGACCTTCATCATGACTGGTTACCTCCCTTATTCGTTGTGACTTGGAATGACCCTGCCTTCATCTCTATTGAAACGGTCTTGCTCTTGTATCGCACCGCACTCGTCCATTCATTACAAATCCAGCACTACCATCTTGCGGTGGAATCGAGTGATGACGTTGGGATCCGGCGCCAGGCGCATGGGGGCTGCGTCCTTACCACTGTACGGCAGCAAATTCAGCACGTACCGTAGGCTTTCCAATCGCGCCGCCTGCTTGTCGTTGGCCTTGACGATAATCCAGGGGCTGAATGTCGTATGGGTCTTGCTGAACATTTCCTCTTTGTAGCGGGTATAGGCATCCCACAGTTCTTGTGCCTTCTCGTCGACCGGGCTCAACTTCCATTGCTTGAGTGGATTCTGCCTGCGCGCTTCGAATCGCTTCGCTTGCTCTTCCTTGGAAATGGAAAACCAAAACTTGATGATCGTCACCCCGTCTTCATAGAGCATATGTTCGAACTCCGGAACCTGCTGCAGGAACCGCTGGTGTTCCTTCTTGCTGCAGAACCCCATCACCGGTTCGACCACGGCGCGGTTGTACCAGCTTCGGTCGAAGAACACGATCTCGCCCTTGTTGGGCAGCTGACGGATATAGCGCTGAAAGTACCATTGCCCACGTTCTTCATCCGACGGTTTTGGCAGCGCGACCACCCTCATAGCCCGGGGATTCAGATGCTCGGTGAACCGGCGGATCGTCCCGCCCTTCCCCGCTGCATCGCGCCCTTCGACCAGAATCGCGATCCGTTCTCCATTGCTCTGCACCCATCGTTGAAGCCTGACCAATTCGACTTGCAATTGCCGCAACTCTTGCTCATACAGCAGCGTCTTGCGCACCTCCTCGATATCGACGGCTTTGTTCTCAAGGAGCTTCAAAAATCCTTTTCTCGTGTTGACCCTTCGGAGATCGTCCTCGGTCAAACCGTGGCCCGGTTCGCCGATGCGTCCAAGACCCTGGCTGACCAAGCCGCTAAGCGGGGCTCGATAACCGTCCCCTTCCCGGGGCACCATTGTTGGAATGGTCTCCAGCTCATTGGGTTCATCGATGCCCAACTCATCCCGCCGACTCACTCGGCCTTTTGATTTTCCGCTCGATTCGCCATTGGTGGCCATACAGTGATCCCTTTCTTTGGGCGAAATCAGAATGCCACGTTGCGGTCACGTTCAGCGACTGCCTTGATATAGTCTGGCATGCCCTTGATCGTCGCGCCAGAAACAAGATCCCCCACGCCAATCTGCCGCGCTACGGCGCAGGCCCCGCAGACCCAGATGGGGATATTCGCGGCTAACACGGCTGCCAACAGATCTTTCAAAGGCGTCAGATTCACTCCAATCACATGATCGGCAGTTTCTTTGCGCCCGAGCGTCACTGCTTCATTCCAAAGCCAGAGCACGACCTCGTGCCCTTGCTCCTTCGCCACTTTCGCTGCCATAAACGGCAGCGTCGCCATCGTGGGATCGTCCGTGCCCCGACTACCGGAAATAATGAATGTCGCCATAATCTGCTCCTTGGACAAGTAATCAGCTGTCAGCCATCAGCATCCGGCTGACTGCAAGTTGTAACCTATGTCATAATTGCAAGCCGGCACTCCGAATCAGGCCAACGGCGCGAAGCTCAAGGACATACCTGTATTTTCCCGAGCGATTAAACGATTTATTCATGACCGTGTCTGCAATGTAGAGACTGAATCCCATCAAAAATCGAGTTTGAGATAGACTCGAGTCGACGTAAGCCTTTCTCAACAAGCAGTGCTGCTCTCTGGTTATTGCCCCACGACTATTCTGCCCCCCATATCTGCATCTGCCCGATGAAGGGGGCAGTAGAATCGATAGGTCACCATCTCTCCATCGGCAGTGATCGCATCGCTCGCCATCCGATCCCTGTCGATCACGGTCTGCTCAATCCCCTCAGGCGGAATGGTAATCCGAAGCGGCCTGGTGATCTGAACACCTCCCTCTTCTATAGACTCAAACAACGCCGGGGCTTCAAACACATGGGTCCGTTTGGTTGGATTTTCAAACCGAAAAACCAACGGCTCGGTGAAATCCGTGCTCCGGTGAATGACGATTTCCCTGGGAAGCCAAACCGCTTGCTGATCTTCGGCCTCACGAGCGACAAACGCAATTTCCTTCGCCCATACGGCAAACGGTATGGCAAGCACTCCGACGCCAATCACAAACCCAATCCATACACCGACAGCGCGAGCGAGTTGTCTCCTGAACCCTTTCATGTGGTGTTTCCTTTACCCACTACACGACCCGCGCAGCCTCTCATCCCAGCGCCACCCATCACAAGAACAGGTCCGCCAGTCCCGGCTCAACTTCGGTATGAACTTTCGCCGGTCAGGACCGGAATCCTCACCCTCCCTCTCCTTCGTTCGAAGAACAACAACCGATTCTACATCTTGGTGGAACACGTTTCAGAGTGAGACCAGGAAGACACTCATCCACCACCTATATCACCACGGGTTTCAATGACAAATACCTCGCCTTTCACCTCGGGATGGATGTCACACCACAGAGCATGCCGCACACTTTCGGCTCCACCAGTTTGCGGATCGAAGTTTGATGGCGCTGTGGAGAAACGCAGTGTCATCGTCTTTCCCGCATCGATGTGGAACGACTTGAACTGCTTTCCTCGCACCTCAAGACCACCGTCCACCTTCACCGGAATATTTTTGAACAACGTTGAAGCTAACCCGTGAGTGACGGAATCCTGGTTTCGGACGACGATGATCGTGTCCTGCGACGGCATCGTGATCCCGACCGTTTCATAGCCGTGCTGACGGTCCTTGATGGTGATCTCTACCTTTGAGGGCGGCGCTCCCATCCCCGCGGCTTGTGCGAAGACGATATCATGGCCACCGGCCAATACCGCCCATGCCGCAACAGCAAAAGGAACGGCTGATACCACCGCTCCGTAACGATTCACTCTCCTCATAGTGTGCCTCCTTTTTGATATATCAACATGCACCCTCCTTACTATCACCTCGCCAAACTCCTGATGTAGTGAACCAGCTGCCACACCTGTTCGTCCGGCAACGAAGCAAACGGCATCATGCCGGTTCCCGGGGAGCCATTTTTGATGATCCAGAACAACTGTCCGTCCGGAATCTCGCGCATCATTGATCCGCACATGAAGTTGCGCGGCGGCGGTACCAATGCTGCCCCCATGATCCCCTTCCCATCGCCTTGTTCTCCATGGCACATCGCACAAGCAATCGGCTGTGCCGTTTTCAGGAATAACTCTTTACCTGCTTGGATTGAACCAACAGATGACGAAAGCGGATTGGTCTTCGGCAGGAAGTCTTCAGGCGCCTTGACCGTCTTGCGTTGCTGCACACAGGCGCCTCCTTGAGCGTCTCCAGCCACAGCAGCAACATCTGGGACTCCCTTGAATGTCACTTTCAAATAGGCAATCACATCCGCCACGCCCTGTTGACCGATCGTCAAATTCCAATAGGGCATGTTCGGCGATTTGCCTACTGCTGGCCCGCCATGATTGATGACGTTGTAGAGATATTCGATCGGGAGCTTTTCGAATGGAATGTTGGCATGGATCGCCGGTTTGGGTTCCAGACCCGACGCTGCCGGTCCGTCACCTTTGCCCGTCGAGCCGTGACATTGCGAACAATACTCTTTGTAAACTACCTTCCCCCGATCCACGCTGGCCGTCTCGAATTCACGGCTCGTCCAGGGCTCGTAATACGTGAAGTCCTTCACGCCCTGCACCATGAGGAAGCCGATCACTGCGCGGAGTTGTGGCTCCGTCGCATCCGCCAAAAACTCCCCGCTGTGCGGCGTGAAGTCTTGCGGGTTCTGCCCGAACCGGAAGAGCCAATCCTGGTTGTACCGCTGTCCTGCCGTGACGAGCGATGCACTCTGCGGACCCCCGATAAACTTGCCGTTCTCTTCGATCACGTGACAGCCAAGGCAGGCATGGGCTTTAAAAGCCGCCGCACCAAACTTCACGTCGAATTTGGTGACTTTCGAGAGATCGAACGCGCCGATGGTCACGCGCGGATCTTTCTTGTGTTCGGCAAAGTAATCCGCGAGTGCTATCGCCTCCGACTCCGTGACAATCGGGTGCTTGGACGGAACGGTTGTCAGGTCCCACATATATCCCTTCGCATAGAGCGGAGCCTCGTGACCGGTCAACCAACGAATGAGCCACGACCGTTGGTACTTGCTGCCCGCCCACATCAAGTCAGGAGCGTGAAGCTTGAAGCGCGAATCCGGCTGACCTTCCAGCCGGTGACAGTGCACACAGGTCTGCTGGATAATTTCCTTTGCGCGTGCCTGATCGCCGGCGAGCGTCATGTTAGGGGACGACATCAGCCCAAGTAACGTGAGTAATAGGCTTCCAAGCGCCGCCTGGATTTTCATATTCATGCCGCTACTCTTTTCATCATGGGTTCTCCTCACGGCGATGGGGGTTGAGCTCGATCGCCACACCGGCTGGCACAGCGAGGGATTGATGAACGGTGCAGCCATGCGCCACTTTGAGGAGCCGCTCGCTTTGTTCAGCCGTCATGCGATGCGGTAAGCGAATGGCCAGCAGGATCTGTCCGACCCGATGCGGCTGTTCTGCCATGGTCCATTCCGCCTCGACGCTCAATCCTTTGGTCGAGATCTGATGGCGATCGCAATAGCGGCCGACAAAATACCCGACACAGCTGGCTAGTGAGCCGACGAAGAGTTCGACGGGACTCATGCCGGCGTCCTGCCCCCCATCTTCGATCGGCTAGTCGGTTACGACCCGATGTTTGCCGCTCGTGATGTCGTACCGAGTGCCACTATGGTAGGCGACGGTCAGTGTCATCGCGGCTTCTCCTGTCGTTTCACGTTTAACCTTTCACGTTTCACGTCTCAATACGGCGCATCATCGGGTTTGCCGCCCTTCGGCCAATCGTTCCCCTTGCCGGGAAAATCAGGTCGCGGTTGGGAATTGATATAAGTGGCGACATCGTAGGCGTCATCATCCGACAGGCTCCAACCCCAGCTACGAGGCATATTCGATTTGATGAAAGCGGCGGCGACCGTCACCCGAGACATGTCTGCTCCAATGGTGTAGGACTGCGGTCCCCAGACCGGCGGCGCTGCCATCGTCCCCAGGCCATCGACCCCGTGGCAGAAGGCGCACTTACCCGCAAATACCTTCTTCCCGTTGTCGGCATCGATTGGGCGACGCGATTGAATGCGCTGGAGACCTCGCCAGGGTGCGGGTGCCTGTTGCGACACTCCGCGTGAAAGCCAGGTGATATAGGCCACGACCGCCTGCAGCTTGGAGCTGTCGGGCGGGAACGGTCGCCCATTCAAACTCCGCTCCATGCACTCGTTGACGCGATCGGCAAGCGTATTCACCTTCGCGCTACGGGTGCGGTACTCGGGATAGACCGATGCAAGGCCGACGAATGAGGCCGCGTTCGGATTGAGCCCTCCGTCGAGATGACAGTTGGTGCAGTTGAGGCGATTGCCGACATAGGGTTTGGCATACTCCTGTGTATTGACGACAATCTGATAGCCGAGCCTGATTTCCTCACCCAATCGGCTGCCTGGGATGGTTTCGGGGGAAGGCGGAGCGAATTCTATCGGCGCGCTGCCGGTCTGCTCAGTCACCCGAGGCTCCTCGGTCGTAGCCTGAACCCTTTCACCTGAGCAACTCAGGAGCAGCGTCATCCCAAGGATAGCCGGCAACAGCCACATCATACAGGTCCCTTCTGCCAAGACCGTGCCACTAACAGGAGAAACAGTCCTGTCGTCTTATCCTGTCAAATCATGTGATTAGCCGTCAGATTCCGATCGCTCTGGAGCTAATAGCCACAGCATCGATCTCGTCATTGTTGCGGGATGCCACAGAAGAAGGCTGTTACAGGATGAGACTGAGGGCTAGGCGCCTCTGTTCATCTCGGCTGGTTCTCCGACGCGCAGCCTTTGTTATACAACTCGACGCGGTTTCGCCCCCTGCGCTTGGCGTAATACATGGCCTGATCCGCGCGTGTCACGAGCGCCTCTACTTGCTCGACTTCCGGAGATAACATCACGACCCCAATGCTGACCGTTACCACGGTGGAATGATATTCCCACATACACTGCTCCTGTGCGATTTTCAGCCTGATGCGCTCGGCAATCTGCAGGGCGTTGGATTGATCGCACTCCACCAAACCGATCACAAACTCCTCACCTCCGTAGCGGCCCATGATATCGGGCGGACGGATGATTCCCCTGGCCAACTGCACGATATGGAGCAGCACGTGATCGCCGAACACGTGCCCATGCCGGTCATTGATTTCTTTGAAAGAATCCACATCTAGAAACAACAATGCGAACGGATGCTGATAGCGGCGGCTCCTGTGAAACTCCATGGCCAGCGCCTCCATCAGTGCGCGCCGGTTGTCCACCGGTGTGAGGGAGTCTCGTCGAGATAGACCTTCAAGCTGCCGATGGGCAGCCCTCAGTTGACTGAGGCTGTCTTCCAGCCGTTGCATCGTCGCATGGTAATAGGTCTCCACGACAAAGATTTCATCGAGCGTGATGATCTTGTTCAGGGTGAGGGTCAACGAGGAGAGCCGGCGCTCGTCTCCCGGATAACGAACCGCAAGCCGCTGTAGTATTAACTCAAAGAGCTTGTGGTAGGCGCCCAAGTACCATTTCTGCTTGAGCCCGACTCGTTCGTGCGTAAATCCGATCCGAAGCCGCGCCTCAACATACTCCACGCAGTCGACGGATAGCCCAAGGCTGAGCAAGTACTGACGCTGCGCTCCCTTGAGTCGCCCCACGAGCGCCGGATCGGACAAGATCCCACGCAGTTCCTCGAATTGCAGTAGGTGATCGTAGAACGATCCGATGATCTCCTCGACATGCGACGCGATCACGTCGCGGATCTCGACCAGATTCCGCCCGTCTTGTTCACCAAATGAAAGAAACGCCAGCCTGGTCTTCAGCTCCTCCGCTGTCATCTGCAGTTGATCACACAAACTGCTCACTGCCTGCTCGCCCTGTTGTTCAGCCATGACGCTACTTACTGGGTTGACCTAACTGACCAGAAAGCTAAAAAGTTCTGCAGCAGTTTATCCGCGCGAAAGGTAGGTCTGCAGTCTCCCTAGCCTCTCGTGAATAACGTGACCCAGCAGAGCATCAATCTCATCGAAGCCCGCTGCCCATACCGCCGGCTTGTTCAGGAGCCAGCGTCCGCACATAGGCGAGCACATCCCAAATCTCATCGTCTGTAAGTGCTTCTCTCCAAGCTCCCATCGCCGTATTCGACTTGCCGTCATGCACACTCTTAAACAGCCTCGCATCCAGCTTTCCTTGAACCGCCGGGGATGTGAGGTCAGCGACCGGAGGAGTGAATTTCATCTGCCCATTTCCCTTCCCCTCGACCCCATGACAACGGATGCAGGTCGTCGAATAGATCACTCTGCCGCTCAGCACATCACGCTCCGGCTGAGACACGTTCAATTCTTTCAAACTTGCGCCCCCGGCAAACGCCAACAGCGCAACTCCGATCAGTACAGCTTTCATTTCGTTGCCTCCTTAGCCAATATCGTTCAAGCGAGAGGGGCGAGACTTGCGGGAAAAGTGCGACTGGTGAAGCAGGTTGCGCCCCTTCAGCCTTCAGATTGCCTTGTCGCGTTCCCCCTGCGAGATCATTCCAAGTAGACCGATACATTCCTCACGGCTGCGAGGCTTTTCTGTCCCTCAGCGTTCGCACATAGTCCAGGACATCCCATATATCACCATCATCGGAGAGGGCACCTTTCCAGGCTCCCATTGCAGTGTTTGGTTTGCCCCCATGAATACGGCTAAATAACGTGTGAGCAAGTCGACTCTGAACGGCATCCGAACTAAGATCCGACGGGGGCGGAACGAGCGTAATCCCCGGTGCCCCTTTCCCATCTGCTCCATGACAACGAATGCAGTGGTTCACATAGATTTCCCGCCCGTTGACCGGATCACCCAATGATGCCCAGGGAGAGAGATCCTTGAGTCCGAAGCCACTAGAACATCCAACCGAGACGATCCCAAGCAAGAGGCTAAGCACGATTCCAGCGAGACCCATACTCCGCCCTTTCTTTCTCTAGGAGCCTGCAGGAACATTGCGAGTGCTGTGCCACAGCACAAGCACTAGAGCGACCGTCGGAATACTGATATCTAGCAGTGAGTTAACCTGTGAAGGGAGCCAGCGTCTGATGGCGCGGTCCGCAGTGGCGAAAAATACCCCGACGAGAATCTGGTCACTGTCGCAAGACGCCACAGAAGGGAGAGCGTCGAAAGGCATTCGTCGTCACGACTCAGGTGGATAGGCTGAATGTTTTTAGCATTCAGAATTCAGTCTAACAGTGTGTTGACAAACTCAATGACAACACCGGAAACGACACCACGTCCGAGATCACTCACGAAAGCTGAATGGCCTGCAGGCTGTTCAGAAAGGCCGCAGCTCCAAGGCTGACCCTCGTTTCACGTTTCACGCCTCACGTTTCACGATCCTTGGGAGCGACGCGAGAACAAAGCTGGCGGACTTTTCCAACATCCTGCTTGCTTGCCGTGTATGCGGTACAGAGGATGGAATATGAAAAAGAAAAATTTAGGATCATCAGTGCGCGGCCAGCAAGCCGGCGGGAGCGCCAAGCTTATGCCCGACTCACAGATTGATTTCTCGGACATCCCGGAGTCTACAGAGGAAGAACTCCGGCGCGCGCTCCGGGAGCAAAGAAAGCTCCTCACACCCCTACGCCTCAGCTTCGAAGACCGCGCGTTGCGCGAGCACAGATGATGACATGCTTCCATCCCATCCCCGCCAGCAGGTGCTTCCAAAAATGTCAGCGACGAGGTATTCTGCCGCCAGTTGCATGGCGAGTTGTGAGTGCCATGTTCTGCCGAGACGGGACAAGAGACGGTACGAAATGGATCTGCCCAATAAAGGTCACACTGTCGTCGAACGTGAGAAAGTGCAGGATTATCTCCTGAGCCCGTCCCATCCAACCGGTAAGGGCAAGGCTGAATTCTTTATCACGATGGGCTTTCAGCGAGATGCCTGGGAAATCTTGGCTGATGCCTTGCGCCACATAGCCCGAGACTGTTTCGTCACAAAAGACATGACATCCCCCCACGGGCAGAAGTATATTGTAGACGGTATATTGGTTACGCCAAGTGGGCAGCGGCCCTTTATCAGGACCGTGTGGGTTGTAGATGCCGGAGACGATCGGCCACGGTTGGTCACCGCCTATCCGCTGGCGCAGGAGGCCTCACGATGATCAGGGAACATGACACAGTCGTCTTGGTTGCCGCCATCCCGGCGGAAGGACTTTTACCTGGCGATGTGGGGGCAGTTGTTCATGTGTACCGTGACGGCCAAGCCTACGAGGTCGAGTTCATGACCTTGGAAGGAAAGACTGCTGCAGTGATGACGTTGGAAGCGTCACAGGTCCGCCCCGTCGGGCAACGCGAGATTGCGCATGCCCGCGAACTCGCGTCGCGATAATCACGCCTCTTTTCCTTCTTCCCCCTAATGGCAGCGATAACGTCTTCCTCTGTACGGGGAAATAAAAAGTGCCTGGAGTCTTTTCCAGCCGCACGGTCCACCGTTTCTCTATCTTCTTCCTTGGGGGCGGACTAGAGGGTCTCCCACTGCGCGTGTCCAACGAGGGGAGTCCGCGACCGCGCGTTGCACGAGCACAGGAGACCTTCTAGTCTGCCCTCAATCCCCGCCTCCAAGCTCGCTTGTTCTCTCTCCAGGGATGGGGGCTGATTGATCTTCCACTGCGCGCGACTTCCCAATTTCCCAGTTGATTTTCAAGGGTAGCCTGGTCGATCCTCGATTGCGCGCGTCGAACGAGCACATTCTTATCGTGCGCGTTCCGCGAGCAGGAGGACGATCGGGCTACCCCAGGCCCCCTGCTACCGGATAGTCGGTTCCAAGCTGACCTTCGCCTTCATGGAATTGGAAATCAGACCGTTCGCCTCGGCCTTCTCGATCAACTCCTTGTCTTTGGCCGCATGGCCTTCATCGAAAGTGGAGCGGAAACGCCTGGTGACTTGTTACGTCTAAACAGATAGAAATCACCTTCTCACATAGAGGACACCATGTCTCAATTCCAACACCTGTATCTTCTTGTTTGGCGGGTCTCTCACGTCATGGTTTCCACCGCTTGCTTCCTGATGCTGAGTTTTGCATGCCTTTCCTCAGCTGCCCTCGCTGCAGACAGGACCAGGCCACAAATCGACCCCCAACTCCAGCGCCCGCTGGATATACCATTGGAACGGCTGGAACGCCCGCTACGAACACCGACCGATCGCATAAAGCCGATTGATCTGAATAGGGCATCGATTGACCAGCTCGTTACGTTGCCTGGCATAGACGCAACGATGGCCCAACAAATCATCGAAGGCCGGCCCTATCGCGACATGGCAGATCTGGCACAGAAACATATTCTGTCGGATGCCGCGTACGACCGAATCAAAGACCTCATCGCCGTTGAGTGAAACTTGCTAGCCCTGCTCGCGCCTGTACTGCTGGACGGTTACTTCTTGTGAGTCGAAGCGCCGACCAGCTGAGGAAGATCGTACTGGAGCAGATCGCCGATGCGGTCAATCGTCAGGTCCGCCTGCGGGTAACTCTTGAGCAGATGCGGATCGAGGGCATAGTGTCCCTGCCGCGGAAAGACGGTCGTCACCCGCGCGCCCCAGACTTTCTTGACCGATGTGAGGATTCTGAGCTTGTCGTCGATCAACACATAGTGATCGCCCGGATACCGATGCTCGACATCGTCGAGTTCCTGCTCTTTATGAATGTAGATCAGCACATGGCCCTCTACAGCCTCGAGGAGACCGGACCGTTCGACTTTCCTCGGTTGGAACACCACATCCCCGTCCGACAGGATGACCGCCTTCCCCCATTGCTTCACATGTTCCAACGCATCGAGCGCATTAGGAAACAATCGATTCGCGAACGGATAGTTCACCAGAAAGTGCGAAACCGTCAATACTTGTGGATCGCGAGGATGCTCGACCCGAAAACGCTGGAGCGCTCCCAAGTAATCGGCGTAGCCGAGCTCCGTTCGCAACCGCTCGAAGATCGTCCAGTAGTTTTTCTGCCGCTCATGCCCCATCGTCTGTTCAAGATGGCGTTTGAGATCGGCCGTCACCCGATCGTTGTCGAGGAGAGTGTTGTCGACGTCGAAGAGAAAGACCACGTTCGGTTGTTTTGTCATGGACAGACCCGCTGGCCTGTCTCGCGTGCGTGGACCCGCATGTTTTCAGCCTCCTTCACCCCATCGCCAGTTGCGGATCTCCGGCATGTCTTCGCCATATTTGGCGATGTACTGTTTGTGCTCGAAGCGCTTGTCGCGGAGGGCCTGTTTGGCATAGTCCGCACGGGAACCTTGCAGGGGAATCCGGTCAATGACATCAGCGGCCAGATGAAAGCGATCGAGATCATTCATCACCACCATATCGAAGGGGGTCGAGGTCGTTCCTTCTTCCTTGTAGCCGCGCACGTGCAGGTTCTTGTGGTTGGTCCGCCGATAGGTCAGGCGATGAATCAGCCAGGGGTAGCCGTGGAAGGCAAAGATGATCGGCTTGTCCGTCGTGAACAGGGCGTCGAAATCCTTGTCGGGCAATCCGTTCGGATGCTCATTGGGCGGTTGCAGCTTCATGAGATCCACGACGTTGACCACGCGCACCTTGACATCGGGCAGATAGACACGCAGCAACGATACAGCCGCCAGCGTTTCCAGTGTAGGCACGTCGCCACAGCAGGCCATCACGACATCCGGTTCACTGTTTCTGTCGTTGCTCGCCCATTCCCAGATGCCGATGCCGGCGGCGCAATGTGTGAGCGCATCGTCCATGTTGAGCCACTGCGGCGCAAGCTGTTTGCCCGCCACGATGACATTGACGTGGTTGCGGCTGCGCAGACAATGGTCTGTGACGGACAAGAGCGTATTGGCATCGGGCGGCAGGTAGACCCGGATGATCTCGGCCTTCTTATTCACCACATGGTCGATGAAGCCGGGATCTTGATGACTGAATCCATTATGGTCCTGCCGCCAAACGTGGGAGGACAAGAGATAATTCAGCGAGGCGATCGGTCTCCGCCAGGGGATGTGACCGCAGACCTTCAGCCACTTGGCATGTTGGTTGAACATCGAGTCGATGATGTGGATGAACGCCTCGTAGCAGGAGAAGAACCCGTGGCGGCCGGTCAAGAGATACCCTTCCAGCCAGCCCTGACACTGGTGCTCACTGAGCATCTCCATGACCCGGCCGTCCGGCGCGAGGTGATCGTCGTAGGGAAAGCGATCCGCCATCCAGGCGCGATTGGTCACCTCCAACAGATCCTGCCAGCGGTTTGAATTGTTCTCATCCGGGCTGAAGAGTCGAAAATTCCGGCTCTCCATGTTCAGCTTCATCGTATCCCGCAGAAATGTCCCCATGACCCTGGTGGACTCGACGTCAAGGGCGCCTGGCTTCGTGACCTTCACGGCATAGTCGCGGAAATCCGGCAGACGCAGGTCTCTGAGAAGCAGGCCGCCGTTCGCGTGGGGATTCGCACTCATGCGGCGCGCGCCTTTGGGCGCCAGGTCGGCCAATGCGGTCTTGAATCCTCCCGTCTTGGTAAATAGCTCCTCGGGTTTGTAACTCTTCATCCACTGTTCGAGGATCTTGATGTGCCCCGGTTTGTCCATATCCCCCATGGGCACTTGATGTGAGCGCCAGTAATCCTCGGTCCGCTTGCCATCGACCTGCTTCGGACCGGTCCAGCCCTTGGGCGTCCTGAGTACGATCATGGGCCAGAGCGGCCGCTTCTTGACGCCGCCCCGGCGCGCAGCCGCCTTGATACGTTGAATATCCCGGATCACGACATCGAGCGTCGCGGCCATGATCCGGTGCATCTTCTGGGGATCGTGGCCTTCAACGAAGTAAGGGATGTAGCCATACCCACGAAAAAGATGATCCAGTTCGTCGTGACTGATACGGGCCAGGACCGTGGGGTTCGCAATCTTGTAACCGTTCAGATGGAGGATGGGCAGAACCACGCCGTCAGTGAGCGGGTTGAGAAACTTATTGGAATGCCAGCTCGTCGCGAGCGGACCGGTCTCCGCTTCCCCGTCACCGACCACGCAGGCTGCAATCAAGTCTGGGTTGTCGAATACGGCCCCATAGGCATGGGAGAGTGAATAGCCTAATTCGCCGCCTTCGTGGATGGAGCCAGGGGTCTCCGGCGCCACGTGGCTGGGAATACCGCCCGGGAAGGAAAACTGTTTGAACAGCCGTTTCATGCCCCGTTCGTCCTGCGAGATATTGGGATAGACTTCGCTGTAGGTGCCTTCGAGATAGGTGTTCGCCACAATCCCAGGCCCACCATGGCCGGGGCCGGCGATATAGATCATGTTAAGATCCTGTTCCTTGATCACGCGGTTCAGATGGACATAGATGAAGTTCAACCCTGGCGTCGTCCCCCAGTGACCGAGCAACCGTGGCTTGATGTGGGCGCGCGTCAGCGGTTTCTTCAATAAGGGATTGTCATAAAGATAAATCTGCCCAACGGACAGATAATTGGCCGCCCGCCAATAGGCATCGATCAGGCCCAACTCTTTCTTACCTATTGAGGACTTCATGGCTGTAACTCCACCTTGGCAGATCCGTAAAAGGTAAAATGTGAAAGGTAGTGCTGCCGAATGATCTTCTTCTGAAACGCTTCACGCTTCACGCTTCACGAACGACGAGGGCGGCCTCTTCAGTACGCAGTCGCGAGTGGCGCGCGCGATCTCCAACTCTTCATCGACGCCCGCCATATAGCAAGAAATCGGCGCAGAGGCTTCGCTGATCCGGACCGCTTCGCCTGGCGCAACCTGCACAGCCGCGTCGTTGCGATGCCGATCGAGCCGCAGTCCGCACCAGCCCATTCCCTCACAGATCCGCGCGCGGATGACCGCAGACCGCTCACCGATGCCGCCGCCGAAGACAAGCGCATCGGCGCCTCCCAGCACAGCCAGATACGCGCCGATGTACTTTCGCACGCGATAACAAAACATTTCCACCGCCAGCGCGGCGCGTGAGTCAGGCTTGCCTTCGGCTGCTTTCAGAAGCTCGCGCATGTCGTGCGATACACCCGACACCCCCAAAAGACCAGAACGCTCATTTAAGAGACGCTCGACCTCATCGACCGACAGGCCTTCCTTCCGAAGAAGATGCCCAACCACTGCAGGGTCCAGGTCGCCCGACCTAGTCCCCATCACTAGACCTTCGAGCGGGGTGAACCCCATCGAGGTATCCACCGAGCGTCCATGATCGATTGCCGTTGCAGAACAACCGTTGCCGAGTTGCAGCGTGATGAGCCGGAGTTCACCGAGTGGGCGATTGACTGCTGCGGCACAGATGCCGGCCAGCGACGCATGGGCAATGCCATGAAATCCATAGCGCTGAATGCCGTGCTTACGGGCCAGATCGAGATCGATGGCATAGGTGGCTGCCCGTGGTGGGATCGAACGGTGAAAGGCCGTATCGAACACAGCGACCATCGGGATCTGCGGCCCCAAGACAGCCCGCGAGCCCTTGATCCCTGCGATCGATCCAGGATTGTGGAGTGGCGCGAGTTCGACCAAACCTTCAATTGCGACCATCACAGCATCGTCGATCACGACCGGCTCTCGAAATTGCTCCCCACCATGCACCACTCGGTGCCCGACCGCATCAATGTTGAGAGCAGGTCCTTCACGCTTGCTCGACTCTTCCAGTATCCGCATCATGGATTGGACCGCCTCGGCATGGGTCGAGACAGGACGCGCAGTTTGAACAACCGTTTCTCCTGCGAGACGGAGCATCAGCCTCGCTCCAGGCCCAATGTCTTCCACCGATCCATCATAGCGGATGCTCGGTTGCCGACTGTCCGCCACGCCGGCCGATTCGGTAAACTCGACGACCTTGAACTTCAAGGACGAACTTCCACTATTGATCGCCAACACATTCATCGTCGTCTCAGCCATTTGATCGATTCCATGATCACGAAAGGCAGGATGCCCATAGCTCCCATCAACTCCCAGTCTTCGATCGGCAGCGGAACGACCTTGAAGATCGTCGCGACCGCTGGAACGGTGAGCACGATAACCTGAATTCCAAGAGAAAGCGAAACGGCCAAGAGGAGCGGACGATTGGTCCACAGACCAACTTGGAACAAAGACCATCGTTCACTTCGGCAGTTGAACGCATGTACCAATTGCGCGATGACCATCACGGTAAATGCAACGGACCTCGCCTGCTCGACCTCTTGATGAAGACCGTACAGACTGTAGGCGAATGCCCCCAACGAAATCGCGCCCAACATGACCCCTTGGGCCCCGATAGCCAGGAGTGTGCCGCCGTCCAGCAACCGAGCCTCCGGTCGGCGGGGCGGCTGCTTCATCAGATCGAGCGACTTGGGATCCACTGCCAGCGCCAGAGCCGGAAATCCGTCGGTGACCAGATTCATCCACAGAATTTGAATCGGCAACAGTGGCAACGGAAGCCCGATCAACGCCGCAAAAAACATCACCAGCACCTCGCTCACATTGCACGACAAGAGAAAATAGATGGTCTTGCGGATATTGTCGAAGATGCCGCGACCTTCTTCCACGGCCGCAGCGATCGAGGCGAAATTATCGTCCGTCACTACCATATCGGCAGCTTCTTTTGTCACATCGGTTCCGGTTATCCCCATAGCCACGCCGATATCCGCTGCTTTGACTGCTGGTGCATCGTTCACCCCGTCGCCCGTCATGGCCACGATGGCGCCCTGCGCCTTCCAGGCTTTGACGATGCGCAACTTATGCTCGGCAGAAACCCTCGCATAGACCGCCACCTGGTCCACGGTCTTGACCAGTTCATCGTCGGACAGCTGATCGAGTTCCATCCCGGACAACGACCGTATCGGTTCCTTCCCCCCCCTGAGTTCTTCTGCAATCGCCACTGCCGTATCCTTATGATCTCCCGTAATCATCACCGTCCTGATGCCAGCATCGTGGCAGGCCTGGACGGCGGCTTTTGCCTCAGGCCGCAACGGATCTTTCATCGCTGCGAGTCCAAGAAAGACCAGCCGGTCCTCCAACTCTTGCGCCCGATAGGCCTTGGGCTCCCCATCCAACCGCCGATGGGCCATCGCCAGCACACGCAACGCCTGATGCGCAAACGATGCATTGGCGTCGAGGATGGCGGCGAGAATCGATTCCGTGATCGGTTCAACTGTGCCGTCCAAGGCTAATCGATGCGTACAGTGCCGCAACAACACATCCGGCGCGCCTTTGACATAGGCGACCGGTCCGTCCGGCGTCCGCCGTACGATCGTCATCATCTTGCGCTCCGGATCGAACGGCACCTCTCCGAGAAAGGGATAGGCCGAATCGAGTGTCTCGATCGTAAGCCCTACCTTCGCTGCCACAACCAGCAAGGCCCCTTCCGTCGGATCGCCCAGAATTTTCCACGTTCCCTCCTCCGGTCGCAGCGTAGCACCATTGCAGAGTACTGCCGCTGTCAGGAGTTCACGCAAGGCGGGAGACTGGGTCAGTGCTGAGTGCTGGGTGCTGAGTGCTGAGTTTTCCGGAGAAGAAATTTCTCGTCGGTCCGATGACTCAGGACTCAGCACTCTCGACTCAGCACTGTTTTCTCGTATCACGCCGACCGGCTCATAGCCTTCACCCGTGACTTCGAACCGCCGGTCTCCGGAGAATAATCTGGTCACCGTCATTTCGTTCTTGGTAAGCGTGCCGGTTTTGTCGGAACAGATGACCGTGGCAGATCCGAGTGTTTCAACCGCGGGCAGCTTGCGGATCAAGGCATGGCGTTTCACCATCCTCGTCACGCCTAACGCCAGCGTGATCGTCACGACAGCGGGCAACCCTTCTGGAACAGCGGCCACGGCGAGACTCACCGCCGTCAACAACATCAAGACGGCCGGCTCGCCCCGCAGATAGCCCAAGGCAAACACAACGGTCACAACCGCCAGAGCCAGCCACAATAACTGGTAGCCGAATTGTTCAAGCCGGCGCTGCAAGGGAGTTTCCTCACGCTCAGCTTCCGTGGCTTTCTGAATCATCGCCGCGACCCGACCCAACTCCGTGCGCACAGCGGTCGTGACGACCAGTGCCCGGGCTTTCCCGGACACCGCGACGGTCCCCATAAAGGCCATGTTCGTCCGCTCGGCCAGCGGGACGTCGGTTCCGGCCATGACGCCAGAATGCTTCTGAACCGGCGTGGATTCGCCGGTCAGCGAGGCCTCCTGCGCCTGAAAATTCGTCGTGTAGATCAGCCGGGCATCGGCTGGGATACGGTCGCCCGCTTCAAGAAGAATCAAATCGCCGGGCACCAACTCGCGTGCAGGAATGGATCGAAGCACATCGTCACGAAACACCCGAGCCGTCGCCACCGACATTTTCCGCAGCGCCGCCAAGGACCGCTCCGCCCGAAACTCCTGGACGAATCCAAGGACTCCATTAAGCAACACAATGGTCAGGATGGCCGCCGCATCAAGCCAGTCCTCCAAGAGACCAGAGATGACTGCCGCCCCGATCAACACCCAGACAATGACGCTTGTGAACTGAGAGAGAAAGAGCCTCAGCAGAGAAGGTGGCTGGGCTTCCGGCAGTTCGTTGGGACCTTCTCGCTGGAGTCGTTGCCTGGCTTCAAGATCGGACAGGCCTCCTTCGAGACTCGTGTGGAGCTCCTCCGCCAGAGTATCAGGCTGACGCGAATACCAGGTCTCAATGAGAGGCGATGCAGACACATTCTTTCCGTCCTGCGCTTTACGCTCCACGCCTGTCCTGAGCACAGTCGAAGGAGACGACGTTTCACGCGCAAGGATGCTCATGAATCATGCCGATTAGGGCTTGTGCTGCTGTTTGCGTTCTTGTTTCTGCGCGCCCTTCATGTCTTTTTCCGGCTTCTCTTCCTCCACGTCGATCACGGCTCCCGACTCCGCATCGATGTGAACCTCCATCAACTTGTTCTCCGCCGTGACGACTTCAACTTCCCACACGAGTTTATCGTGCTTCATTTCCAGTTCCGCTTCGACCACCTTACCGGCCACTTTCTCCGATGCCGTCTTGATTGCCTGGTCGATCGTCACCTTGGCCGTTGCGGCCATTTCAACCGTCTCTTTCACTTCATCTTTCTTCCCCTTACCTTTCTGATCGCTCCATGCGGGACCGTTCAGCACCAATACTGCGCCAATGGCCAAAGCCATTATTCCTATTAGTTGCTTCATGCGAACCTCCTTGTATATGTAGTTGTGCGCGACGCTCGCGCGGGATGACCACGAGCTCCCATGCGTCATATGGTTCGATTGTGCAAGACGTAGACCTCTTGCACTCTTTCAATAGGCCATAGCCAAGAACCCCTTCTGGCCCCTTATGCAACAAAACAGCAACCCCCTCTGGGGAGTTTCGCGCCAGATCTGTCTGGTCCAACCAAACAAACGGAACAGACCGATGGACTTTATCCGCATCCTGCTAACCCAACGTCGAATGAATCCAGTCGCCCACGTAGTGCGTGATCGCAACCACACTGACGCCGATGACGACATGCTCCGCGATGACTTTCCAGGCCGGGATCTGCTGAGCTCGCGCCAAGAGAAAACTCAGCCCCGCGAGCAGTGCGAGACCCCATCCCACGCTCACCATCATGGCCACCTCCAGCGGCAACAGCAGCACCGGCACGACAAAGGTCAGCGCGATCACGAACTTGGCCATAAAGGTGGCGATGGTCGATTCCCAAATCTCCGACACATTCCCGTTATTCCTGGACTCCTCAGCAATATGAATGCCTAAGGCATCCGACATAGCATCGGCAACCGCAATGGTCACGATGCCGCCGATAACGACGGATCGTGAATGGGTGCCTGAATGGAGTCCCACCATCAACCCCAATGTCGTAATCACGCCGGACGTGAGACCAAAACTCAGACCAGTTTTGAACGATGATTTCATCAACCTTCGTTGCGGATGCCGCACTCCAGCGAGACGAGCAAGATTGGCGAGAAAAGCGCGACGCGTGAAACAGGCTGAAGGCCAGAGGTCGGAGATCCGAACACTTCAGCCTATCTGGCCTGCCCCGCTATTCCCCCAAGTCCCACGAGTCTCACCTATTTCGCAGGATGCTCAAAATGGCCGTCCAGCAAGGCCGCAGGCGAGTCGAAACCGGAGGCGTACCCTCGGGGTACGTTGAGGATTTCGACGAACCGAGAACGAAGCTGGCGGTCATTTTCAGCATCCTGCTAATACTTGTCCATGATGGCCTTGAGATCCGCCCCGCTGATCACCTCGTCAACGAGCAGCCTCTTTGCTCCTTCGAGGAGCGCGGCCTTGCGTTCCGTCAGCAGCTGTTTCACACGCCCGTATTGCTCATCGACGATGCGGCGCACTTCGCAGTCGATCTCGCGGGCGGTCTCCTCCGAGTAGTCGCCTTTCTCCTGGGGCGCTTGGATCTGCATCATGAGGGGCTGGCGTTCACGATCGAGCGTGATCGTCCCCAGCTTTTCGCTCATCCCGTAGGATTTGACCATGCTCTTGGCAATGTCCGTCGCCCTAACCAGATCGTTCTGCGCCCCCGTGGAGGCCTCGCCAAAGATCAATTCTTCCGCATTCCGCCCTCCGAGTAAGACGGCAATCTTGTTCTCCAGCTCCGTCTTGGTCATCAGGAAACGATCCTCTGTCGGGAGCTGAAGGGTATAGCCCAACGCGGCGATCCCGCGGGGAATGATCGAGATTTTTTGTATGGGGTCTGCGCCAGGAACCGACAGCGCCACCAATGCGTGACCCACTTCATGGTGCGCGACTCGTTCCTTCTCCATCTTGTTGAGCACCCGATTCTTCTTCTCCAACCCGCCCACGACCCGCTCCACCGCTTCTTGCAATTCCGAGTGGCCGACCTGCTCCTTATTCCGACGCACGGCCAAGAGTGTCGCTTCGTTGATGATATTGGCGAGATCGGCGCCCGAGAAGCCGGGGGTCATCGCGGCAATCACTTCGAGGTCGGCATCGGGGCCCAAGACCACTTGCTTCGCATGGACTCGCAAGATAGCCAGTCGACCGATCTTGTCCGCACGATCGACCAAGACTTGCCTGTCGAACCGGCCGGCCCGCAACAGTGCAGGATCCAAGATTTCAGGCCGATTGGTCGCAGCCATCAGGATGACGCCGATGCGGGGATCGAAGCCATCCATTTCTACCAACAGTTGGTTCAAGGTCTGCTCACGCTCCTCATGCGCCATCGGTCCCATCCCGCGGGCTTTTCCGATCGCATCCAGTTCGTCGATAAAGATAATACAAGGCGCTTTGACCTTTGCCTGCTCGAACAGGTCCCGCACGCGGGCTGCTCCCACTCCCACAAACATTTCTACGAACTCGGACCCGCTGATGCTGAAAAAGGTAACCCCTGCCTCTCCAGCCACGGCGCGGGCCAGGAGCGTCTTGCCGGTTCCTGGCGGGCCGACAAGCAAAATCCCTTTCGGAATCTTCCCTCCGAGCCGCGTGAACCGTTCCGGCGTCTTGAGAAAATCAATCACCTCACGCAATTCTTCCTTCGCCTCGTCCACGCCAGCCACATCCGCGAAGGTGACCTTCGTGTCCTTTTCGGCATAGATCTTCGCCTTCGACTGCCCCACCGTCATGAATCCGCTTTGGCCCTGCCCGAATCGCTTCATGGCAAAGAACCATATACCGACAAAGACCAGCGCGGGAAGGACCCAAGAAAGGAGATCGCGCAAGAAAGTACTTTCAATCACGCCGCTAAACGTGACGTTATGTGCGTTGAGCTCCTTGACTAGATCGGGATCTTCAACCCGAACGGTCGTAAACAGCTTCTGGTCTTTGGAGACTCCTTCCGACTTCAGCTTCCCGGTCACTCTCTGATTGGTGACCGTGACTTCCGCCACTTTGTCTGACACCACGAGTGTCCTGAATTCGCTGTACGGAAGCTCCTCAAGTTTCTGCGTGGCCACAATGAAATCGTGCACGAGCACGATGGCAATCATCGCAAGAACGACATACCAAATTGAAAAAGAGATTTTTTTATCCACTGGCATAGCCGGCACCTATGCAGGTTAGGGAGGAACAGCAACTGCTGAATGGCGCGACAAGCCTCACAACGTAAAGGTCGCGCACCACGTCGAGAACAAACCTCTGCAAGCCCAGTACCGTTCGTCTCTCAATTGAAGGGGAGGACTTTACGAGTGTTTTTGAGTGGTTGAACCGCAGAAACGAGAATATGCCGCGACTTCCGGGGAGTCTTGCTACAGCACAGAAAACTCGCACTGTGGCGGAAGGCTACAGAACGCGGGGGTTAAGTTGGTCTATTTGGTTTGTTTAGTTTATTTGGTTCATTTGGTTAGTTTCGGTCAACCAAACAAACAAAAGAGGCCGAATCAACCAGCTAACTCCGCGCAAGCAAGACTGCGGCTAGCAAGACAACCAGCGTCAGGAGGAGGGAGCCGCGGGCGATCCAGGGAGAGCATCCAATCAAGGCGTGATCGGACTTGGTTCGGCTCTCTGCTGGGAGTTGCAAGATCCGGCCGACACGAGGCCCGACGATGAGATCGTGAGTCATGGTCACGAGAAGAAGGATCGCCACAAGTCCTAGCTTGATACTCAGGACCATCGGCCATTCCGATGGGTTCATGATTGGAATCCCTCGCTGATGTAGTAACGGAGGGCCTGTGAGTAGGAGCGTGGTAATCGATCCCCACACCACCATGCGGAACCGCATGGCAATGGTCCGAAACAGCAATGCCTTCTGTGACGCAAACTGTTCACGTCTCAGTACCGGTACCAGTACAACAGAAAGAAAAATCGATCCGCCGATCCAGCTGACCGCTGCAAACACATGGAACCAGACCAGGACAACCATTATCCCCGCTGACGCTCCATTGGTGAGCCCGCATTACTCATTACGGCGACAAGCGTGACCCGAAGGCTGAAGGGGTGCAGGCCGAAGGACAGAGGTCGCATCTCACTTGCCTCGCCTCACACTTCACGCTTCACGAACGACGTTTCACGCGTGAGCGAGCTAAGAGTGAACCTTGGGCTCTTTGACGAGGGTGTGCCCCACAAACCCGGAAAATGTCAGGCTGACGGACGCGATTGCCAAATAATGCTTGAAGGTTCTTATCGCAAACTCCACATCTTTGACTTTGCTGTTCTGTTGCAAATGCTCTCGAATCTTCGGTTCAGCCTTGCAAAAATTTGCAAACCAGGCGTCGAGCGTTTTCGGATAGGACAAATGCGGTAACTTCTGCGGATCTACAACACTAAAATATTTCCTGAAGTATCTCATGTTGGAAGAAAAGTTCGGACAAGCTCCGTACGGAAAAATGTATTTCAGAAACCATCGATCCGCTTTATAGAACCATGACTCCGAATAGATCGAATGCATCAGCGCCTGTCCGCCTGGATTCAGCGCCCTGGCAGTTTTCGCATAGAGGTCATCGAAGTCGCTGATGTGCTCCAACATGCCGATGGAAATGATGTAGTCGTACGTCCCTTCCATGTCATGGACATTTCTCAATTCCACCGTGACCAGATCTTGCAAGTGTCTCCGTTGAATTTCTTTTGTAATGAAACGATGCTGTGCGCTGGACAGGGTGAGACCTTTGGCACGAACGCCGAATCGCTCCGCCATGAAAAACAAGACCCCTCCCCACCCGCAACCCAAATCGAGCAGGGCCTTTCCCCGGCTGTTTCCATCGATCCCCATTCGCTTGGCATACAATTCCAGTTTGTTCGTTTCAGATTCTTCAAGAGTCTTGGTCTCCGGGTCCCATTTTCCGCACGAATACATGCGATGATCCCGATCGAGCCAATAGTGGAAGAATGTATTCGAGTCGTCGTCATTCTCGAACCAGTCGCTGAGGGAATAATGGTTGTCGATGGTCGCATTTTCTCGGGGCCTCGAAAAATATACGCCTGCTCTGGCCCGGACGGCTGCAATCATATCGAAGATCGAAAGTTGCCGGAGAATGCGCGGCGAAACGGCGTAGACACAGATACACAAGAACTCTTTATAGTCTGCATCCTTCACCTCGATGAGCCCCTCGGAATACCCTTCGCCCAACCCCATATTGCCTTCCAGAAATATTCTTTGAAAGAGGCGCTCGGCATTGTGAAACGACACATCCACAATTCTGGAGCCACTGCCGATCACAGGCTGAGGGACGCCATCGAACGCAAACCGGAAACTGATCTCCGGCCGTTCCTCCCCAACATAGGCACGAGCTACCTTTAAGAAGATTTTCTGTTCTCGCGTCAGTCCTTTCATAAATATTTCCCCCGCATTCAATCAGTGTCCTCAACATCAGTAGCCTTTATCCGCACTATTCATGAACGCTTCTGTTGCAATCGCTAATGTTCAGGCAAGAGGCACGGGGCCAGAGGCAAGGGGCGAAGACGTCCCGTCGAACGCACGGCTCTTTCCTCTAGCCCCTCGCCTCGCGCCTGTCAGTTAGCATGCTACCCCGCAATGTCCCCAAAACCATCTGACATTGAGTTGCGTGGCCCTATCCCGACCCGCCTGCCGGCATCGCACCTGACCAGCCCCTCGGCGAGTCCAAGCTTGGACAACGTGTAGATCAGCCACTTCGACGGATCGACGTTGTACCAGAGAGGACCGTTTCGATAGTCTCGCGGAAAGGTGTGATGGTAATTATGGTAACCCTCTCCCAGCGTGATGAGCGACACCCACCAACTGTCCCGGCTGGAGTTCGACCGGCTATAGGGCTGACTTCCCCATAGATGGCAGACGGAATTGATGCAGAATGTGGAGTTCAGCACGAGAAAGATCCGTCCGACACCGGCGAGCATAAAGCAACCCAGGCCACCCATCCAACCATTGTAAAAAAACCCGACGAGAAACGGCAAGACCAGTCCAGATAGCAGGAGGGGGACATACCAGCGATGCTGCCACATCACCACAGTATCTGCGAGCAGCCAATGCGTGTATCGTTCGATCCGGTGAGCGCGTTTCGTGAAGAGCCAGCCACAGTGGCTGTACCAGAATCCTCTCCTCGCATTGTACGGATCATCCTCTTGGTCCACGCGCGTATGGTGCCGAACATGATTGGCGCTCCACTTCAGCGCCGAATTCTCCATCGCCCAGCTGCCGGCTACTAGAAACGCCACTTTTACCCAGTCAGGGCACCGGAAGCTGCCGTGGGAAATCATCCGATGGTACCCCACGGTAATGCCAAGTCCGCTGAGGAGATAGAGAATACCGGCCATGGTCCAGTCCAGCTTCGTATAGCCATAGACGTAGCCGAAGAGCGGCACCCCGATGAGAGCCGACAATGTCACCAGTGAAAATAGCCCTATCGTTGGGATATCCAATGTTCTTTTGACATCCTCCGAGGATGTTTTCAGCTGGCCGCTCATAGTTGGAGCCTCTTTATTTAATAAGCTACGCTTCACGACTCGCGAACGCGTTGAATTTCGCACCGCGCATTGCCCGCCACTCTCGCCCGTCTCGCTTGAGTCCGATATCGGCGATCAAAACAGAAGCACTCATGACAAGGTGGGGTAGGGCCGTACGGTCACCGCGAACATGCGCAGCGTCGGGCGAGGGGAAAGTGGAACGAGGCGAGAGGAGAGTTATTTCTGGCGGACTCATCATGAAAACTTGTCCGGAAACTGCTTTACCAATGCCGCGGTTAGAGTATCCGCGATGACATAGACATGTTGTCTCATCATCGACCAGGTTTCCTCTAGCTCCGCATACTCCTTTTTCTTGTATTGGTTGATTTGGAGAACATGGTGGGCTCCATGCGCTGCGATCAGGCCACGAATTGTGCCTTTCGGCAGATTGTGAGGATTGACTCCGTTGAAGAATACATCGATGTCGTCGGCATTGGATGCCATGAGGGCAAGTGCAGCATCCTGCTGATCCCTACTCCCCGCGATGGTGGCTTCGGAATAGTCTTTGACCGAAGCATAATGAGCGGCCAGCAGGGCATAGAGGTTTTCAGCCCTCGTTCCGCCGTAGAACGGCGTAAACGTGCTCGCAATCTGTTTTGCATTGGCCAGGACTTGCTTGTCTGCGGCATCCAGCTCAACCGGATTGTTCTTGGCGTTGAACAACACGACATGCTGAATCATAAAAATATGCCCCAGCCAGAGATCGCGAAGGGTCTTCTCCATCTCCGCCACATGGGCCGGATCCGCCTCCTTGACCGCTCGCGGTTCCTGAGTACAACCCATCAAGACAACGAGCGCGAGGACTGACACTGCCATAGACAGATATGTCTTGCCCATACAGCTCTCCCTTTGGCGCCCCTCTCGTTCCTCTTCCAGATCTCCACCGCAACGTTACGTAATTACACACGCAACAGCCGTGCCTGGACTCGCTCGTAGGTTCTCCACAGTCATTTCATCGACAGATACGGAAGTTAGCTTCAGGGGGAAATAATGTATGCGGTAATAGTTCTGGCGCGTTCTTCTACAGACTGAGACCGGCCAGGGGCTCGCTAGAGTCGATGCGAATAAACACAATGCGTTACGCTGTCTACTTTCTTGGACAGCAACTCGCGTGAAATGGGGCATTGCGGGTAGGATTGGTTTATCTGGTTTATTTAGTTTGTTTTGTTTATTTGGTTAGTTTCGTTCAACCAAACAAACCAGATGAACCAAACAAACCAAAAGAACCAGTTCATCCGCCGAGTGTATCGAGCGTTTCCTTGAGGCTCTTGCGGATGCAGGTGAAAATCGGCGTATCGCGCAGCGTATAACGGGAGCCTTCGGTTTCGCGGAGCGCCATCACCAGGTCCAGGAAGTCTTCCGGCTTATCACTTTCAAACGCCACCACCCATTCCTGGTCATCCAATCCGAAAGAATAGGTCGTATTCAGCTTCACCGAGGGGAAGCGATGGCCGACTTCAATATGTTCGTCCATCATGCCCTGCCGCGCCGCCTTCGTGAGCAGGAACCATTTGCGGGTCTTCAGGAATGGATAGACGAAAATATACTTGCCTTTTCCCGGAACGACGGTCAGACGCTTGCTCTCTTGATTTTCGTGGGTGTGGTGCTCCACGTACACCGAGCGTTTGGTGATCGCGAGATAGGAATAGGGAGTGCTCAGGTATTGTCCCAAGCCCGAAGCCAGGATTTTCGTGGTCATGTCCTGGAACAGCTCCAGATCGTAACTGATCCGCCAGAGCATGATGTCGCAATCGCCTCTGATGCCGACCGAAGAGTATGCTACGACGAGAACTTTGCCTGTGTACTCCTCGACCGCACGGATAAATTCCTGTTTGCCCTTGGTGCGTTCACTCTCAGGCAGGCGCCGCCAGGCCGGATCGATTTTATAGAAGACGAAGTTCACATATTGCCGTCTCGGTGCTTGGGTCGGTTCAGGGGTCGACATCGAAAGTCCTCCGTATAAGGTCTACAATTACCGATGCTACAGTCAGAGGGCTTTCCCCTCACCTATAATTGATCACCGTGATCCCTGCACCTTGAGATTAGGACACCAGTCCACTTCGGATTGTATCGCAATCGCCTTCAATTGAGCGCGAATGGGTGGAGCGCCGATCTCCCGGACGACTTGCAGGCAGCGCATACAGATGAACTGGCAATGGGAGATGCAGGCGCGATCCGGGCAGCTGCCCACATCACCAACCCTCGCGACCTGCCGCGCACAATGGGCCTGAGGGTTGAGTTCCGTCAAGCTTTCGCGGTAACACCTCAACACGCTCAAGAACTTCGTCAGACTTTCGACAGGCCGCCCATCGATCGACACCTGGACCTCCGAAAGCTCGGCTGCCGCCTCAATCAGTCGCTCCACGAGATCGAATGACAGGGACAGATCGGAAAAGATAGCCGTGTACGCCATCGTCCCACCCTCCGTCTCAATCCGAAACGTCGGAGCGGAACGGTACAAGCTGATCAATAGGGGCAATGCCTCAGACTTGGAATGGGGAACCCGCAGGGCCAAACGCATAGGAGAACTCCCTGATTCCCTGGCCACTAACCTCTCGCCTCTCGCCTTAGCAACCGGTTTCCACGGCAACAGCGTGGCAGGGCCGAAGTAGTCAACCGCATCCTTGAGATTGGAAAACATCTCTGCGGCATTCGCCGATCCACTCCGGCGACAGGCCTTTGACCGACTGACTCGCTTCTCAGCCCCTCAACTAACTGTTGGGGACAGGCACCATTTTATTGGCACCTGTCCCCTGCCGCCGCTCATCGACTTCGCGACACACCGTCATGAAACATGCCGGCTAGTTAGCCTTCATCGACACCGGTACGGACTGCGCCGGACTCTGCTCCTCGGCTTGCTGTGTGGCCGGCACCTGCCCGCCCAGCGGCAAGATCGCCCGGCTGTCGCGGTCGAGCACCGTCAGCGTTCCCCAGTGGCCAGCGTCGAGATACCCCGGCCGCTGGTTCAGCCACAGGTAATTACCAGGGATCCCGTTCGGACCTCCGGCTCCACCATGCAGCCAGGCATTGATCACCTCGGTGCCGCCGAACTCCATGGTGCTCACGAGGTCCGCCCCGCTCATATAGGGCTCGTGTTTCCACTCATGGCCCGACACGCTGAACAGTTGTATCTGTTCGCTAAAGGCGCCCAGCACATGGATCACGACCGGATCTCCCACATGCGCCGCGATGCTCGGGGTCACAGGCTGATCCCCCGCCTTGACGCAGACAAACACTTCGCTGTAGGCACAGCCCTTCTCGACCCGGTAATCGGTCGGTTCGGACCGGTAGTTCACCGCCGTCACGCCTGCCACCTTTTGGATGTAGGGCATGAAGCTGGTGCCGATGATGTTGTCCTCGTCCTGGAACAGGAGGGCGAAGGACCGATAGTTCTGTCGATTCTCGTTGCCCGGAAGATTTCGATCCACAATAACATCTGCCCGCCAGGAACTCTTTTGGGCCAGATCTTCGCCGGTCGCAGGATCGCGATATTGCGACCCGCGCGGCCCGATGATGATCGCACCAAAGAGCCCGTTTCTTGGATTTTCAATCACGTTGCCCCAGTCTTGAATCAGGGCTGCGTTCTCCCCGAATTCCGGATGGGCGAAGAACGTGTACGTTTTCCTCTGCCCAGGCGCCACCGTCTGATCGCCAGGGTTGTTCCCGGCATTGATCCCCATCGATTCCTTGGGATCGAATGCCACATGGTCTACGTGGAACCCAGCCCGCTCCTTGGCCATCTCGTTCTTGAGATTCACCTTGATGCAATCGCCGACGTTCACGTGCAGGGTCAAGGGACTCGGTTCAATGCTGCCCGAGGCAACCTTGGTCTTTTCGCCTTCGAGCACGTACATCTTGCCGTTTTCATTGCCCAACACCATCTTCCGTTCCATGTCCACTTCCATCACGCCAGGCGTTCCTTTGTTGTAGCGAATCGCCTTATCGATGGCTGAGACATTGAACGTCTTCACCGGCGCGTTGGCCGGGCAGACGGACTTGGCCGACTGCGGAATCTCTTCCCGGCCCGGCAGAGGCTTCAGCGTGGCATCCGCCTTGTCCAATACCCGGAAGAGACCCCAGCTGCCTTCCGCGAAGTGCGATGCGCGACCGCTATAGTAGGGATAGTCGCCCGCCATCTGTTGCGGTCCTCCTGCGGCAGGAATAGCGGCATCGTACCGCTCTCCGATCACCACATGCAGCGAGCTTCGGGGGATGGAGTTCGCACTGTAGCGCTCCATCGGGAACCAGTGGCCGCTGATGTGCCAGGAATGCACTTCGTTCGCCGAGCCTTCGATCAACCGGACCACGATCGGGTCGCCCAAGTAGGCCCGCAACATCGGGGTCTCGGGATCGCCGTGGATCAGGCTGCTGAACAGCTGCGACGGATCAGGGTTGTTGGCCAACCGCACCGACAAGGGCTCCACACGCATATTGTACCCGCTGCCCGTTGTCGATTCTCCGCCGTTCAAAAACTTAAACGGCGACATGTTGAGTTTGGCCGGATAGACCGCAGAGGGAGTGCCGTCTACCGAGACGGCCCCAACCCTTGCCTGGGGATTATCAGCCGTGATGAGTTCCGATGTCCGAGGATTGGAATCCATGACCTGGGTCACGATTTCACGGAAGGAGCCTTTGATATGAGCGGACACCGGTTCGAGAGTGTGAATGTCGGCCACCGGACCGCTGCGGACTTCTTTGCCGGTCATTGGGTCATGATAGGTAGACCGGGGCGGTTCGGCGATGAACGTGGAGTAGAAACCATGACCCCACCCATCTAATCCAAACACATGGTCGTGCCAGAAGGTGGTGCCGAAATCGGCATCCACATACCACCGTTCGCGAATCCACTCCACCGACACGATCTCGCCCTTCTTATGCCCGTACTTCAGCGGCCGCTCGAACGTGACCGTATTGCCTTCGATCTTGCTGATCCGAGCCGACTCGAATCCGCCCACTTCGTCCATGCCCACGCCCAATTCGGTCTTGACGTGATAGCGTGAGGCGTCCTTCACCTTGATGCTGCTCGCACCCTTGGCTACATCGGCCTCAATCGTTGTATTCATCGGCACCGGCATGCCCTTGCCGGGATGCTCGTCCTTCAAAATCGTAAACGGTCGCAACGACATCTCGTATGAGAAGCCGATGATCGGGCCATCCGACGCCTGTGTATCGAACTGGAACATGTGAGGATGCAGGTTCGTCTTGCTGGAGAACCCTTGCCGCACATCGTCTTTCAACTCGCTCTTGTACACGACGTCGATGCAATCCTGCACGTTGCCGCGAATCACCAGCGGCATCTGTTTGGCGGGATTCTTCCGAACTTCCTGCTCTTCTTCATGCAGCACGTAGAGCAGTCCTCCCGGATCCACAATTGCCGGCGTCTTGGCTGTCGCCTTCTTCAGCGTAATCGGCAACGCAATCGCATGGATATTGAAGTACTTCATCGGCGCCCCTTCCGGGCACAGACTCCAGGGCCCCTGCTCGCCCGGTCTCGGCGGTTCAGTGGAGTTGCTCCCGTCGTCGCGGCGATGGATCGGCTCCAGCCACGGCGCGCCACTGTGGCTCGGAGAGAACGGTACGCGCCGGCCCAAGTGCGGCCGTAACCACGGCCAGGCGATCTTGCCCGTTTGCGGATCGAAGAGAATCTCCTGCCGTTTGCCAGGCGTTGCCGACTTGTAGTTGACCCACTCATAGGTGGTCTCAGGCTCGCTGAGCGCTTTGTTGCCATCCCAGGCCCAGTCGTTGACGGTTGCGTCGTAGGCCAGGGTCTGCTCTTTCTCGCTGGTCTTCTTGCCCGGCTTGCCTTGCGGCGTGAGCATCATCTCCACCCAATCCTTGATGGAGACCTTGACCGGGTTGGCTTTCCAATCAGTCTTGTCCTTGGTGATCTCGTACTTCTTGCCGCCGTACCAATCCACCGTGGTGCCGACCAACTTGTCCGACGGAGCGCCGGTCTTCATCTTGCCGACTCGATCCGGCAGTTCGACCAGTGGCTTCATCACATCGGTCTGGAAACCAGGCTGCTGCAGTGTGTTGTACACACGCCAGAAGCCCCACATACCGGTCACATAATGTTGTGGAATGTGGCAATGGAACACGAACTCCCCGGCCAATGCTTGCAGGCCCCCCGAGCCGCCCTCGATCACCTGATCGTAGACCTCTGTCGGCCCGATGGACTGCACGTCCAAACGGTCTGACGGGTCGCTGATCGCAGGGAATTTTACCGGCCCATTCTTCGACAGTGCGAAGTCGAGATTGCTGTTCCCCGGCTGCCGCGCCCAGCGAATTGAGCCGCCGTGGAGGTGATGCGAATGCACGATTTCCGAGCCGCCCGCCATCCGGAACTTGGCCGGATCGCCGAGGTAGGACCGGGGAACGGTCGTGGCAGGATCGCCAAAGGTATAAGACCCATAGGCCATGGACTCATCGCCGTAGAAGCCCATGTGGGCCTGAAGCTCAATGCGTGTGCCGTGTGGCTCGCTTCGGTAATTCAGTAACCGCGCGCCTGGCCGATAGGAATCGGTATGTGGATCGCGCTGGGGCAGCATTTCGCCTTTCTTGTTCAAGAGACGAAAGGCTTCGTCCCCGGCCTCATGATAGAAAATCGCGAATTCCCGGAAGTCCGCGCCCTTCGGATCTTCGATCATCGCTTCCCAGCCGCTCGCCATCGGCTTGCCGTCGAAGGGGCTGAGATAGCGTGAGCCACGCGGCTCTACGACGAGCATGCCGATCATGCCCTGGTTAAACTGTTCGCGCGAGGCATGAGACCGGAAAAATCTCGCTCCCTCCTGAGTATCCGGCTTGATATACCACTCGAATGTCTGCTGCCCGCCCGATGCCACAGTGCTATCAGGATTCGAGGGAGTCGCCGGCTTGCCCGTAGCCGCCACCACCATGGATGACCCATTGATCACCAGATTGGTGGGCTCATCGGGGATCTCATTGTGCAGGGTGAGCTTGAGGCAATCGCCTTGGTTCGCCCGAATCACGAGCGGCTGGATGGCATCGCCCTGTAACCCGCTCGACACGGCGCCGGAATCGTTCTCCTTCTCCCGCGCCGTCCTATTCGCAGCCTCTTCGCCACGCACCTTCTCGACGTTCTCCTTCAGCACATACATGTAGCCCGTAAAATAGTCGAGAAACCGGCTCAACGTGATTTCAACGTTGATCGCCGAGACGTGATAGTCCTTTACCGGAGCATTCGCCGGACAACGCTGCCCAGCACTCACAGAAACTTTTGTCGGATCCTCCGCTACCAGCAAAACGCCCTGCTGCAGCATGTGACTGTTTGCGCCGTTACTATAGCCGCCTTTCAGCCCCATGGCTTCCTGTTGGCGCTTCACCTCCTCCATCATGCGGTCGTGAAGCATCGCTCCGCCTTCGCGATAAATGACCTTCTCCGCCGATGCCGCCCCCAGGTCGTCGCCATGGTGGGTGGGCTGGTCTGCGGCCAGCCCCATCGAAGTTGTCAGCAGGCTGCTGACGAACAGCGCTGCCGGCAGTCCTGCTACCATGCGATAGGCGCGGCAGCTGCGCGAAAGTGATGCCCTTTTCATACCTCGGCCTCCTTCTCCTTGCTGTACCTGCCGCTATCGGCAAGTGGTTGATCTGGATCGCACGCTCAGCCGTCAGCTTTCAGTTCTCAGCCGGCAACTCAGTCCTCTCGGTCTAGCTGATGGCTGACAGCTGTGGGCTTCTCTGTTACTCTTGGCCTTTGTTTAGAGCTGGCGAAGGGTTCCTCCTTGCGGAGGATGGGTCATTCGGAGGCCGGTCCTAATTACCCGACCTTCGCCAGCAATTACTTTCTAGCGCAATCCCTGTGCCGTAATGGTTCACCTGTCTCAGAAACACAGAAATGCCTTGATGAGCGCGACGATTGTGAGTCACGTACGTCAACAACGGCCTTCACAATAGTGGGGCAGAAATCCATATGGGTAGACAGCTCCGAATGAAGTTATTGGTCAGCACTCGCAATTTCAAAGTGTTACGCTGTCTAAACTCTTGGACAGGAGAGACAGCAAGTTGGGGCAGGGAGGGACAACACAACAACTACTGGATGTGATAGCTGCGCAGCTTATTGTAGAGGCTGGCCCGGCTGATCTTGAGAAGCTTCGCCGCCTTGACCCGATTGCCGCCGGCCTGCTGAAGCGCTTGCACGATATGCATCCGCTCCGCTTGCGTCGCAGCCCCGCGCGATACAGAGCGGAGGTCATGCGCCACCGACGTTGCTCCCACCGGTACCAGATCCGGACAACTCAACGCAGGCCCTGCCGTTGTGACGACTGCCCGCTCTATATAATGTTGCAGTTCCCGCACATTGCCAGGCCAGGGGGCCTGGGTGAGCGCCACCATCACCTCCGGCGATACCTGCCGAAGCGGCTGCCGATGCCGGCTACAAGACATCGCCACGAAATGTTCAACCAACAGAGGAATGTCCTCCCGCCGTTCCCTGAGCGGCGGCAAGCAAAGCGGCAAAACCGCTAACCGATAGTAGAGATCCTGGCGAAACCCCTTGGACTGTACCAGCCCTGATAGATCCTTGTTCGTCGCCGAGATGACCCGCGCATCGATCTTGATCCGTTGGTTTCCTCCGACCGGCCTAATCTCACCCTCTTGGAGGACACGCAGCAGCTTGGCTTGAAAGACCGGCGTCGTGTCTGCGATCTCGTCCAGGAAGATTGTCCCGCCATCCGACTCTTCGAAGAGTCCCCGTTTGGTCGCATGAGCCCCGGTGAAGGCCCCCTTCACATGGCCGAATAGCTCACTTTCCAATAATGTTTCCGGCAGCGAGCCGCAATCGACGACGACAAAGGGCTTATCGCGCCGATAACTGGTCTGGTGAATCGTCTTCGCCACCAGTTCCTTGCCGGTGCCGCTCTCACCCTGAATCAACACGGTCGCGGGACTGTCCGCCACGAGCCGGATCATGGCGAGGACTTCCCGCATCGGTTCGCTCGACCCGATCAGCTCTCCCAGCGTCGATTTGCATGTCGCGTCTTCCTGCTCGACGCTCGACCGTTTCTCGGGCTTCGGACGTTCCCTGAACAACACCAGCACAGATTCGACTTCGCCACCGCTTGAGACTAGCGGAAAGGCCTGGCGCATCCCGCAGGCTGTGCCGTCTCCTCCGATGGAACAGGCCACGGATTGGACATCGGGCGAATCGTATACCTTCGTCGCGGGGCAGGTGCCGCAGGGATCGGCCCTGTGCGCGAAGGCCTGATAGCACTTTGCCTGATGGCCGGATTGTTGAGACGCACCCTCAGACCAGGCAGATTCGTTCGCGTAGATGACGTTGAACTCGCGGTCCAAGACCGCCACTCGATCGGAGAGCCCTCCGGCTAATTGTTTGATGGCCTCCATGCGAGCTGCGAGGATGGGATCTGTCACGGGGTAGGCGATGAAAGACTCTTGTTGAGATCCGGCCATCTCACACCTATCGCACGTTTGGAGTTAACACTCTGTAAGGTCTCAGTCGATTTCTCCATTCAATGCCGGACCTAACAGACGCCGAACGGCTTCTTTGAGCTCGCTGATGCGGACCGGCTTATCGAAATAGGCCTCGACACCCATGGCTAACGCATCGGCTTTCGTCTGAGCATCGCCAAATGAGGTGATCAGCACCAGCGGCACACCAGGAGCGAAGGTCCGAAGCCTGGCGATGTAGTCCAACCCCCCGGCGGGCATCCGAAGGTCTGTGAGGATCAGGGAAGGGCGCCTATCCAGCACCGACCGCAGGGCCTCATCCCCATCGGCTGCCTCCCTGATGGACACTCCCAGATCGAAGAGTTCATCGCAGAGGAGGCTCCGCATCTCTCGATCGTCTTCGGCAATCAGCACCAGGGCTTGCTTCTTCTCCAGCGTCATTCTTCCCCCTACGTTCACCCTTCTTCACTCTCTCACACGATGCTGATGGGATAGAATGCACAACCCGTGCAAGCCAGCCCCCCCTCGCCAGCTGAATGCGCTGGATCACAGAACTGAGCCAACTTGCTTGAGATTTTCATGGAATGAGCGGGGCTACGGAAGGGAATGCCCTACGGTTTGGCGAGAATTGCAACAGAAGCCACTTTACTCCTGTTGCAGATTGCGACAGAAGAACACCGGCCAAGATTATTGGAAGGTTGAGTCTAAGGCTGAGATGGCGGGGCTTCACCCAGTGGGATCCGGACCCAAAACGTCGTGCCCTTGCCGACCACACTTTCCACCGTGATCGTCCCACCATGCTCCTCGACGATACCCTTCACGACCGTGAGGCCAAGACCGGTCCCCTTCCCAAATTCTTTCGTCGTGAAAAATGGATCGAATACCTTCTGACGAATCTCTTCGGGCATCCCATGGCCAGTATCGGACACCCCGAGGCACAGGTGATTGTTCTCTCGCGCAAGGCTCAGCCTGAGCCTGCCCCCCTCCGGCATAGCATGGAGACTGTTCACCACCAAATTGATCAGCACCTGCAACACCTGGTCTCGGTCAGCATGGGCAGGAGGCAGACCGGCTTCAATCACCTTTTCCACAGTGATACGGCTGTGGGCAATCCGTTCCTGAAACATCTCCAGACTGTCCTCCACGATCTCACCGAGATCGACGGCTCGTCGTTCCGGCGTCTTCCGCCTGGCGAAGGCAAGGAGTTGGTTCATCACCTTGGTAATTCGCTCGATCTGCGTGACGATGGTGGTCAGCCCCCTCTTCATCCCTTCATCGGCTGTGCGTTGGAGTAGATATTCTGCGCGACCGAGGATCACGTTCATCGGCGTGCCGATCTCGTGCGCCATGCCGGAGGCGAGTGTGCCGAGTTCCGCAATCCGCTCCGTTTTGCGGAGTTGTTCCTGGATCTGTTTGAAATCGGTAATGTCGAGGCCGGCTGCTACAACGTACTCGACCGCGCCGTTGGAATCCCTCAGTACCGTATTCGACCAGGAAATCCGTCTGAGGGCGCCATCCTTTCCTTTCCAGTAATTTTCATAATCGTTGCGCGGCTCTCCGCCCCGAAGCCGCTCGAACACCGCTTTTACTCCCTCAACTTCATTGGGAACGATGAACAGGTCCCACACATGTCGGCCCATCACCTCTTCAGAGGAGTAGCCGGTCGTCTGTTCACACGCGCGATTGAAGCGCAGAATCCGCCCCCCCTGATCCAGCACGACCACGAGCGCCCCGGCGGTCTCCAGCACAGCATCGATGAAGTCCCTCTCTTTCTGGAGCGTCTGTTCTGCTAATTTTCGGTCGCTGATATCCACGACCGACGCCAAGACTCTCATTCCGTTCGGTGTCTGGATCGGATTGAGGCCGATTTCCAGCGGAAACTCCGTCCCATCTTTACGCACACCAAAAAGATCCCGCCCCTTTCCCATGGCGCGCGACTCGGAATGGGCCATGAATTCCGCTCGGTCGCCGGCATGGTGTGACCGCATATGCTGAGGCACGAGCATTTCCACAGGCTGCCCGATCAATTCAGCCCGTTCATAGCCGAACTGCTGCTCAATCTGCCGGTTCACCAGGCTGATGGTGCCGCTCTTATCCACCATCAGTATCCCGCTCGGGGACGATTCGACCACGAGGCGAAATTGCTCCTCCGCCCGCTTGGGCTCGGTGAGATTGCGTACGATCGCCGCAAGACCGGTCGGCTTCCCATCCTCCCCCTTCACTGCAAATACGGTGACGTACACGGAAACTTGGGAACCATTCTTCCGGAGATAGTCGATTGCATATTCGACCGGCTCGCCGATCTGGATGACCTGAGCCACGACGCGATCCCGCTGTTCTTTGTGCTGTTGGGGAATCAAGTCCCGCGCATTCATCCTGAGCAGCTCTTCCCTCGAGAAGCCGGTCAGTTCGGAAAAGGCCCGATTGACGAGGAGGATGGTTCCATCCAGTGCGGCATAGCCGATCGCGTCCTTCGAGGCTTCGAAAATACCTTCAAACCGTTCCGGCACTGATGAGTCCTTTCCGCAGAGGCTTGAGGTGGATCACCCCCGGAGCAACGCCCCACGGGACGAATGCGTCCAACATGCGACTGAACCGGCCATAAGGAATCGGAGGCCGGAAGCGGTCATTCCTCAGGATGGGGCTTGCCTTCGATTTCGGCGAGTTTACGATACAGGGTTTTCCGGTCGATGCCAAGGGCGTGGGCGGCCTGATATTTATTGCCGCCGGTCTTCTCGAGAATCTTGAGAATATATTCTTTCTCCACTTCGTCCAGCCGCAGGGTCCGTTCAGCTGCGTCGTCGAGCACGCGGCGATCGCCGCGGGACCCCTGGATCGTCGCGGGCAAATCGTCGGGAACGATCTTCTCGCTCCGGCTGAGCGTGACGGCCCGCTCGATCACATTCTCCAATTCCCGCACGTTGCCGGGCCAGGCGTAATCCACCAGCATCGACAGGGCGGATTCGCTCACCCCCTGTATCTGTTTCCCGCGAGAGGCCGCGCACTTCTTCATGAACGAATCCACAAGCAATAGAATGTCTTCTCGGCGCTCACGTAAGGGCGGAAGGCGCAGTTCGATCACGTTGAGCCGGTAATACAAGTCTTCCCGGAAGCGCTTCGCCTTGACCTCTTCCGTCAAGTGCAGGTTCGTCGCCGCAATGATGCGGACATCGACGGGGGTCGGTCTGTTGGCCCCCACGCGGCGAATCTCTTTCTCCTGGATCGCGCGCAGAATTTTGGCCTGCAACATCAGCGGCAGTTCGCTGATCTCGTCGAGGAACAGCGTGCCCTTCTGTGCTTCTTCGAAGAGACCACGCTTGTCCGCCTTCGCATCCGTGAAGGCGCCTCTCATATGGCCGAACAGCTCGCTTTCGAGCAGCTGCTCCGGAATGGCGGCACAGTTGACGGGGATAAAAGGGGCATCCTTGCGATCGCTATTATAATGGATCGCCTTGGCCACCAACTCCTTACCGGTTCCGCTCTCGCCGGTGATCAAGAGGTTCGTCGGGCTGTCCGCCACGCGCCGGATCAGGTCGAAGATCTCCTGCATCGGTTTGCTCTTGCCGATGATCTGATGAAAACTGTACTCCTTGTGGACTTCGCGTCGTAGCCTGTTCACCTCGCGCCGTAACGATGCTTCGCGGATCACACGCTCGACGACGCGAACCAACTCGTCGTTTTTCACCGGCTTGGTCAAGTAGTCGCTGGCGCCTCGCTTCATGGCCTCGACCGCGGTATCCACCGACCCGAAGCCTGTCATGAGGATGACCCCGATGTCCGGATAGAGACGTTTGATCTCCACCAGCAACTCCGTGCCCTGCATCCCTTTCATCCGCAAATCCGTCAACACGACGGCATAGTCTTGCTCGGCCAACACCTTCAAGGCCTCTTGTCCGCTCCCTGCTGCCGTGACCTGATGCCCGCGATCCTTGAACACATCGTGGACCAGTTCCCGCATTTCAGCATCGTCATCGACGACGAGAATCGCGCCCCAATCTTCAGTCATGCCGCACTCCTTCTCTGAACTGGTTCATCTGGTTGATCTCGTTTATTTGGTTTGTTTTGTTTGTTTGGTTGAATCAAATTAACCAAATGAACCAAATCAACCAGATAAACCAAACAAACCAGAATGAGAGGCTAGCCCTTTGCCCTGGAAGGGGTCAAGGCTGCTCTGGCGCAAAAAGCCACAGACAACATTCCCATTTGGGGAGGAACGCCCCACTATTCGCCTATTACTGATAGTTTATCCGACTAATGGGCATGGTTGTGCAAAGGCGGGACCATAGACCAGTGAACTATGGTGACTTACCTGAATTAAGGTGGGTCCGTACAAAGGATCAGGAGACACGAAGTTCTCCGGCACCGTCAACACGTATCTGGATTCGGACGGCTTGAAGTGGAAGCATCGATTCAACAGGTCCCCCGATAAAGACGAGTTAATTGGATTCGGGAGCAAAGGAACGAAAATCCTCGTCATCACTCTTGAGAACTTACGTTGAACCTCAAAGATGAGTGGACCAACCGGGCGACTGTTGGCCCACTGTGGTCTTCTCCTCCAACTGCATACGGTTGGACTCTCGACCTCAAGGGGGTACGTAAGAAATGAAAGACGGATGGGGACACTAAGAACCAGTCCCATGCCTCTCTCAGTCTACTATTTGCAGTCTGCTACAGTCTCCATTCGCCCATCACGTCGCTTTCCGGTGCGCTGAGCTGTGACGAACAACTCTGATACATGCCTCAACGACCGCTCTCGACCCTTAGCCGAAGTCCACGACCGACGGCTATCAGGTGGTCCAATCGAATGACGACGCCATCGGGATCCCACGGGGTGTAAAAGAAAGAACGTTCACAGCAGCATTTGCGCTTTAAGTTAGTGCCGAAGGCTGGATTTGATTTGAGGCTAACTGAGCACCTTCAATGTTGGCGCGTATTTCACAGCTTCTGCGGCAGAAAGTCAACGACTTGTGCCATGTGAAGGAGTGAGATCGAGTGCGACAGAATGATCGGAAAGTAGCTCTGCTATACAACCGTTTTCGACCGCATTTTTTATTTGCTTTCGAGTCCTGCCCGGCTCCCTGTCTCGTATTCTTTCGAACCATGCCATTTGAGATTTTCAGGAGACCAATAGTCAATAAGTAATCCTGCAGATGTAAGGCTAGGCAAGCCATTAGACTTGCGCAGTAACGGGCTTCTCCTCTCCCGATAAATCCTTGGAGTGGACATGTTATAGCTAGTTGGGTAGCTTGACACTTCGGCATGTGTGGCATAGCCTTTCCGAGCCTTATATCCTGATTCGCTAGCAGTATTCCCTCACGAAGAAGGACCCATGAGCCAGCCCATAACTCCTCTTCCCAGTTGGCTTGATACCCCTCCAAATAGCGAAGTCCTTCCTCCAGTTGAGACGAAAGCGCAGGACTTACCTTTCGACTGCCTTTCCTGGGAAGACTTTCAGAGACTCTGTCTTCGGCTGGTAAGGTTCGAGGCCAATGTAGAACATTGCCAGACCTATGGAACGCCTGGTCAAAAACAAGAAGGTATAGACCTATTCGCTCGTCAAAAGTTATCTGAGAAGTACAGGGTATACCAGTGTAAGAGGGTTGAGGATTTTGGTCCTGCAGATATCAAGAAGGCTGTCGAAGAATTTCTTGAAGGAAACTGGGTCGATCGAACAGAACTGTTCGTGTTGTGTACTCAAGACACTTTGGTGCCGACGAAGAAGGCCGAAGAGATAGAAGCGCAAAATAAGGTCTTGAAGGCCAAAGGAATTACTCTAATTCCGTGGGGAGCCGAGGAGTTATCAGCTAGCCTTAAATCACATCCGGAAGTGGTAAATGACTTTTTCAGTAGAGAGTGGGTAAAGAAATTCATCGGTGAAGAAGCTGCTGCACTACTGGGGAAGAGACTCGACGCTGGGCAAGTTAGAGAATATCGAATTCGATGTAAGCAGCTCTATTCCAATGTTTTTGAGAACCATGACCCTGGGATTCCTTCGGCGCAGATTCCAGCCACTTCCAATCTTCCACTAATTTCTCGCTTCGTTGTTCCTGATATCTACGATTGGCAATGGGTGCCAAGTCAGTCTGTATCCGAAAGTGAAGAGCCGAAGCCTCCTGTGGATCTGGGAGAATCGAGCCTCCCCTCACTCTCCGATGGACACACATCCTCCGTGGCAAGGACACAAAAAAAGCCTGAAGCCATGCAGTACCAACAGCGAGTTACCCTGGAGGAGTGGATTTCTAAAGGAGATTGCCATGTAGTGTTAGGTGGGCCAGGAGCAGGGAAAAGTGCATTGTTGAGATACATCGCCATTCAATTGTTGAGCGAGTCGCCTAGCGTCCCTAGGTTGCAAGAGAAATGGGGTAACCGTTTGCCGATTTGGATCCCATTTGCCCTATGGACGAAAATCATATCTTCTTCTCCTTCAGGAGAAGGGTCTCTGGGAGACGCGGTTCAGCAATGGTTAAAGACTTGGAATGAACTGCGTTTGTGGCCAATCTTTGAACAAGCCATTGATGATGAGCGAGTCTTGTTGCTGGTAGATGGATTAGATGAGTGGACTAACGAATCTGCCGGAAAGATAGCGCTGGATAGGCTTCAAGTCTTTGTTCGTCAAAGAAAAGTGGGAGCAATAGTGACTAGTAGGCCACATGGCTATAAGCGTCTTGGCATGCAAAGGGATGGCTGGCAGGTCGGGGAATTGTGCGAATTATCGGTTGCTCAGCAGAAAGAACTCGCTACGATTTGGTTTACTCAGAAGGTTGCCACATCTAGCTCTGGATTGGAAAGAGAGGAAATTAATCGGCTTGCTTTGTTTGAGAGTGCAGGTTTCATGGAGCAATTGGGTAGATCTTCTGATTTGAGCGAACTAGCAAAGCTTCCAATGCTTATTTGCCTTCTTATTTTTCTGCGCTTCCAGAACGCGCATTTGCCACAAAGTCGCTTTAAAGCTTACGGGCAAATCGTGGACCACTTGATCTTAGTACATCCAAAGAAAAGACAAACGGCAGCGTCAATTACTTCTAGTGAAGGAGAGCTTTCTGATGAAGACCTGAAAGGGCTTTTGGCTTATCTAGCGCTGGAAATTCATGAGAAACACAGTGAAGGGCTAGTGGATAAGAAGATTGCTGAGGAAATCTTGAGGGAGCGTATTGAACAGGACTTTGGCTTTGATAGACCCAAGGCGATTGCATTGGGAAGATATGCAATCCAGACAAGCGAGAATGCTGTCGGACTTATTGTTGCTAAGTCTCCAATGGAACTGGGCTTTCTGCATAGAACGTTTCAGGAATACCTTGCGGCCTGGGGGTTGTCTACAATGCCCTATGCGGTGATTTCTGAAAAGATTGAAGCGCACTGCGCAGACTATCAGTGGCATGAGGTTATATTCGCCCTTCTGATACTCACTCCTCGAACTGAGGATGTAGACAGTCTTCTCAAGAAAATAAGCGAGAAGAGGACTGCAGCCATCACCATTGACCGGTACGCAATCGATCGCCTGCTTTATGATTCGGCTCTAGTTCACTCGAAGTGTTCTATCGAATTTGCTAACACAGTGGCGCTAGAGGCATTCAAGACTATCGAATCAGGGTCATGGAAGCCTCACCGGTTGCGCGTTGTGCGAACTGTGGTAGACGGATTGCGCCAGCCTAGATTGAGGAATGTGATTGTAAGAAAACTGCGAAGTTGGTATCCAGCCAGGCAATGGTCTAGGGCGAGCGTGTTTAATGGGATGGCTGGCTGGAAAAGGGATAGAGAGATCATCGCGTGCCTTGAGAGAGGGTTGCTTGATGAGATGGGATTTAATCAGAGAGCAGCGGCAACTGCCATTGCTCGCGTTGGAAGAGGAGACCATGAGATTGGAGAGAAGGTCGCAGTCTTGTCTAAGGTTACAGAGAGTCCGAGTGCCAGAGCAGCAGCTATCGAAGCTCTGATTCGAGGCTGGCCTGCTCATAGTAGCCTGGAGGCTATTCTTTCCAACGGTGTCCAATCACTAAGTCCTGAGATTCAGGCTGCTTCGCTGTACGGAAAGGTTAAGAAAGGACTTCATCTACCTGAGGACTTGAATCGTTTACTTGACCTGGGGAAGCAGCATTCAGGACTAGATCACAGTTGGAGAGAAATTGTCCATGAGGGAATCAAGTTGGGGTGGACTGGTTCGGCAGAAGTGAGAACACTCTGCTTTCGTTCGCTGGAACGTCATGGCTATCGTGATGATTCTCTGGAGAGAGAAATTGCCATCGGGCTCTTGCTGGAGTGCTATCCTCAGGATGAGGAGGTAGCTCAATACTGTGTAGGCGAAATTCAAAACGAACGGTATCCGTTTCTTGCTGCTGGGATGAGAAGTGACATATGGAAATTAGTGGCCGTAAACTTTCGAGACCATCAAAATATTATTTCCGCCATTGATGCCTGGATTCCTCGTCAAGAATACCAGGAGCCAGATGTATCTGCTGCTGCTCTAGTCGGACGAACATCGATTGCCAAAGCCAAATTGCTGGCACTCAATAAAAACCATATCCCATTCTGGTCAGCCAAAGCCTTACTAGACGGTTGGGGAATGTCTGATCCCAAAGTGTCAGCACTTCTTACTGGAATGGCATATGCGTCGGCAGCCGAAACATCCCAGATTGGTCATCTACTTCCACGTATCGTAACCAACCCATCAGAGTGTAGAAGAAGGCTCCTGGAGGTACTCAAGGACCCGAGTTGTGAACGGCCAGATTTCGTCCTTCAAGGGTTGAGAGATCTTGGGAATACGCAAGGTGACAATGAAGCGATAGAAATTGTCCTTGAATGTCTCAAGAGGGATATAAAGTTTGGGTATCGGTATGGAGCGATGGCTAGTATCTTTGCAAATTTTTCACAGGATTTACGGGTGAGGGAGCTTGCCTTAAAGGAACTCGATGTGCATGAAGGCCAGTACGGTGCCATAGCTGCGGCCTATGCAGATGATGCTGAAATCAGATCTAGAGTGATGGAAATTGCTTGCCCGCTACCCTCATATGTGCGCAAGCAAATCGTGGAGTCAGTTACCAGAGGATTAGGAGACGAAAAGCTAGAACAATCTATTCTGGCGTTATATGACCTTGAGCATGAAGCGGATCTGAAAATTGCAAGTTCAATTGGCTTTCATGGAATCCTGAAAAGAACACATTCTTCAATAGCAGAGCATCTAGACGATCTCAAGCGGACTTTGTTCTGCCTAGGCCCAGACTATGAAGAGCGAAGGCAGGGGGCATTTTGCGGCTTGGTGGTCCTTGGGGAGAGTGAGTATATCCGGACTGCTAGAGAGCCGTGGGAGAGAGCAAAACAATTTGAGGTGCCTATTAGGATACATGGAGAACCAAGTATCCCCTTCGTTCAGTTTCTTCTAGACAATTGGAAAGAATGCAAGTCGATAATTTTTAACGGAATCGACGAAGCAGATGAGGAGGCATTAGCAAATGTATGGGAGGAGCTGTGTCTTATTGCTCATAGCTTTGAAGAGCCAAGAATAGAAGCGCTTCAGTTTCTTGAGAGTAGATCGGGCAAAACAGCCGGGCCAAATATTCTTAGATTTGTAGCGAGAGCAAAGCCGAGGAGTAAGCTTCTCTTAGATCTCTGTATTTCTACTCTTATCAGACGCGATCAAAACCTTTACGGGCCAACTCCTAAAGCTGCCGCAGAGTTGCTGGCAGATCATTTCGCGGGAGATGTTGAAGTCAAGAAGCTCATTCCTCCAGTGATTGATGCGCATCGTCGTCTGAATTCATATGTGTTGATGGCTCTCAGTGAGGGATGGCCAGATAGTGAAGAGATCGCCATGGCTATGCAACTGCTTCGAGATCGTATGGAGCACATTAGCCCGGCGCCGTACTATGCAGTCGTATGCGCTAGGAGCAATACGGAGAAGGTTTTCATGTTGGTAATGGACGAATTAGCCAATGCTTTTCCTGGATATGGTTTGCGGCTTCAACTTCTAGTAAGGCCGTTGCTACGAAGGATTCGAAAAGATGAGGGATTAGCCGTTATGCTGAAGAAGCGTTTGTTCGCCGATCCCACACCCTCAGAAAAGTCATCCATATCGCGTCTTCTCGCGGCGAGTCAGGGGGTTTCAAAGGATGTAAGAGATTGGTGTATGGAGGAACTTAATCGACAGGTTCGCGAGGGTGTTATTCCGGAGCTCGGGGCTGATCTTTTCGAAGGGACACTACGTCCAGTAAGGCATTCTCTCTTGGATGTGCTTGCTGACCGATAGCTTGGGTCATTGCTTCAAGATTACACGATGGAAAATGAAGTTGGGTTGATTCACGGTCTTTGTAATGGCTCTCAGGTATAGAACCCTTTCAGTGATGCCTAAGGCGAGCAGAATTCCGAGCGGCTTAACTTCCCAGACCTTCATCGTGTTCCCTCCGTATTGATTCCGGTCGTCGATGCCTGTTGTTTTGAAATCATCTGATTTCTGGACGGTGGAAGTCGAGTTCTTGGTCACATGAGTTCGAGAACTTACGGGAAGATATTTGGGCAGGTGTGGTGGCACCGACACGCGTGCGAGGTACCTGTTCTACGAACCTTTCCCAGCCGACTCAGGCCCACTCCAGCCAAGCGTAGCGCGAAGCGAGCACCATCTCTAATGGCCGGCAGCTTTCCGGCGCGAAGATTGCCGTAGCGACTGTCGCAAAGTGGCCGTTCTGCGACGGTCGGTATCCGACCCTTAGCCGAAGTCCACAACCGACCGCTATCAGGAGGAGGGAGTCTTACGCCGACCCGCATAAGAACCCGTGGTAATTGGTCCTACCGTGGCAACTCATTGAAACGACACCGGGCATGGCGTATTCTTCCCGACCTGTTGTGGCGTGTTATGCGGACAGAAATTGGCAGATCCGGTTCTTATACGGATCGGCCTAAACATCCCTTTTGCTTGCGCAAAAGCCACGCCATTGCGCTTTGGCTCTTGAACAAAGGCGTTAGACATCATCAAGAACCTTCATGCCTTCACTCGAGCATAAGATTCCTCCGCCCGTTGTTGGCGCGCTCGTCGCAGGGGCGATGTGGTGGGTCTCTTCGCTGGGGTCTCTGTCCACTGTCGCCACTGGACTTCGCCACGTAGCCGTTGCACTTCTTATCACCGCCGGCGTTGCCTTCGACGTACTCGGCCTCCTGGCCTTTCGAGCCTCTCGCACAACCATCAATCCACTCAAGCCAGAGCGTGCCTCGGCTCTGGTCACAGGTGGCGTGTATCAGGTCACCCGGAATCCCATGTACGTCGGCATGGCCCTTCTCCTGCTGGCTTGGGCGGTCTACCTGTCGGCGCTTTTGTCCTTCGCTGGTCCAGTCATCTTTATCCTGTACATCACTCGCTTCCAAATCCAACCAGAGGAGCGCGCGCTCCAGGGAATCTTTGGAGAGGAGTTCGCGGCCTATGCTGCCCGCGTGAGACGGTGGCTGTGATGCCTAACCCATCAATCCAGCAGACCGCCTCCGGCGGCCTCTGATTTCAAACGTTAATGCGACAGGGCTGAGGACCGCTTTATGGCGGTGCGACCTCGGCGCCGAACTTCCGCACTTGGCCGTAAGCGGACCTTTGGCTTCGAGCGCGACCGCCCAAAAGTTCCATCACTGGCGACCTGGGTTCGGATTTACACCGCTACGTTCTGAAATCATACGAAAGGATTCTTTCTTCTCAGAAATTTCACCATTCCCCCCCTGGCCCTTGCGCCTCCTTCGCCACCCCCCTTCAATACCCCCTCCCTGCGCGGCCCCTATGCGCTTCTCGACCTGCTTGTCATGTTCAAAGAGGTCTTGGGCCGGCATCGTAGCGCGGTCGCTCGCCTCGGCTGCGCATGTGTCAGACGATGCCTTGATCTCTGCACGGGCACGACCGAAGGACCACAGCATGTCAGGCACCACACTGCGCAGACAACTGAACCAAGGACATCGCGTTATGACTCCGTACGGTTGGCTTCAACGGTGGTCTGAGTGCCTTACAATGGCCATCACCATGACCGTAGTCCTTAGTGGATGCGCCAATGTGCCACGCCATTATGTGCGGATGGCAGAGCCTGGCACTACGCTCACCGCGCTGACCGCCCATCCGGAGATGTATCGCGGGAAGGTGGTGCTATTGGGGGGAACGATCATTGAAGAAGAACTGGACCGAGATTATAAACCCCATCGTCCCGCGGACATGAATGGTCCCGAAGCTGGATCCTATTGGGTGGTGGTGGCAAAGCAACAACTCCCAAGCCTGTATCGGCAGTAGGCGCGAATAACGGTGGTCGGACAAGTCACGGGCACGCAGCGATTCAAGACCGAACCGGTGCTCTCGCTCCTCTACGTGCGAGGTTGGGGGATAAACGAGGCTCATCACGGGGTCTGGGAGAATGTTAATCCTAATTATATCTTCTCAACTCCGGGAGGCATCAAAAAGAATTAGGTGGGAATCTGCCGTAGCCCGCATTATTCACGAGATCGCTATGGATCATCCCTTCAAACATTCATAGCAATTCGACACCAGCTAGGCCTTGGTGTTCTGGATGCTGAGAACGCCCGTAAACAAACCGACATAGTGATCTATGGCATGGACGCTGGTGAGATCCTTCGTTTCGAGGCGGTAGCCTGGCATCGAAGCAGGCAGGCTCGCCATTTGGTCGGTCAACACACTGATTCACGTATGCCTCCCTCCCGTCGTAGGCTCGGTTCTGAATCCTGCCTCGCCCACTCCACCAAAGGGGGCCAGCCCCCTTGGAGAATCCCCACGAAGGGGGCACACCCCTTTCGTCACTCCCAGGCGAGGAAGCCTCGCCTCACGGCTCCGCGCGCCTTTCTCGCATGACGACTGCGTGGTTCCGCCACGAACAGTCGTAAATAATGCAGGTTAAAGACATCCTGCCGAAGGTTCGTCCCCCTCTTTAGGGTAGGTTGACCTACCTCTAAGGTATTTTCAAAAATTTTGCCCTGGCTCAATATCAGCATCAGTCGAACGAACCAGGCGCCAAGGGCATCATTTCTTGAAGGAGAGACCGATGCACAATCAGATTGGGAAAATTGGGGCAATTCGTCGAATCTTAGACGGTAAAGCCTGTCCCTTCTGTCAATGCAAAAAGTATCAGCTCGTGCTTCGAGGGGACATGCTGCCCCAAGCCGGAGGACTCTTTGCCCGCTGTTCTCAGTGCCAGCGCCCGCGCGGACTCGATGAAGATATCGGACAGATACTCTGGATGTAAGAACATTTTCTCATCCGCTCGGCAGGGAAGGAACGTACGATGCAGGCATTCTCGTCACTGATGCAATACCTCAAGTATCTCCAGGTGCGGAGAGCGCGCAAAAAACAGAAGCTCACCGCGTTGCTCATGTTGGCACACAGCGGCGTCGTCAGACCCGGCCATATTGAACTTCATTACCTGACACCGACCACCCGCAGTACCGCATCCCGTTCCCAACCTGCTTCGATCGGGCTTCCGCTGATTCACACGATCCCTTTTCGGTCAGTGGAGCAAGAACCTGCGCAGACACCGCAATGGGCGCGCAGCATCACGTCCTCCATCGACCACCTTTTGGAACACCGGCCAAAACTGTCTGGAACGGGTGGCTAACGCCTGAGAGTGCCTCCCTGCCTCTCTCCGAGAGTTTTTTCGGCTCACCTTGCGAATCGCTTGTACCTCTCACATAGCCTGGGGTAAGATCACCGCTCGATTGCTGGTCTTCCTAGGGTCATCGACCTCTGTCGCAGATCATCGGGAACCCCGCATAGAGCTGTGATCCGTGGAGAGGTGGCCGAGCGGCCGAAGGCAGCAGTTTGCTAAACTGCCGTAGGGGGAAACTTCTACCGAGGGTTCAAATCCCTCCCTCTCCGCCACAGCCTATCTGGTTCATTGGTTGCTTTGGTTTGTTTGGTTTATTTGGTTAGTTTCGTTCAACCAAAAACCAGACAAACTAAACAAACCAAATAAACCAGTAAACCAGTCAGACCAGAACGCTTGATTTTTCTCTGACGATCCTGTAACAGTGCGTCGCTCTTCTTGCCATGAACCGTGCCGAGGTAGCTCAGTTGGTAGAGCACAGCCCTGAAAAGGCTGGTGTCGACAGTTCAATTCTGTCCCTCGGCACCACTCCATATTCTTTACTGTAGATCGATTACCGGCTGACTCGGAACCTTGCCTGCGAGCGAAGTGGTTCTGGTCAGCCTGCTTTGGGAAGTCGTGAGAAGTAGAACGTGGCAATGGCCGCGGTTGCGGCGACATTGAGGGATTCTACCTCGCGGCTGAGTGGGATGGTAAATCGAGTGACAGCCTGCCTGCGAATTTGAGCTGACAAACCGCGGCTTTCATTCCCAAGGGCAAGAATAAGTTTTCTCGGCGCCTGCCGGATCTCGTCGATTGAAACAGTCCCCTCCCCCAACACTTCTGCTGCAAACACATCACAGCCATGCCGAATCAATCCTTCGACACCCCTGGCAGAAAAGACCGGGAGCGAGAGCAACACACCACTCGTCGCACGAACCACCTTGGGATGATAGAGATCGGCGGATTCCGGTGTCAGCCAGAGGGCACTGGCATTGAGCGCTGCCGCCGTTCGAATAATAGCCCCAACATTGGCGGGATCTTGTAGTTGTTCTCCAAAAATTCCCAAGACAAACTGCTGTCTCAGAATCGCTGCTTCATCCCAGGTCGGCTGGCGCACCACCGCGAGAATGCCTTGCGGCTCGTCCAGATCGGATAGTTTCAAAAATTGAAGATCAGAACAGGAGTACTGTGTCGCTGATGAGGCAAGTCGAACCACCCGGTCGCCCTGCTCTTCCTTCTGCAGATAACTAGGGGCTGTGACTATCGTGAGAATCTCTTCGGAATATCGGGCCAGAAGATCGCGAACTGCGCGGGTGCCTTCGACAACGAAGACACCCTCTTCTTCCCGTACCCGCCTATCGAGAAGCAGTTCACGAAAGTGCGCCCCTTGCGAACGCGTCAGGGGGAGGGGGGAGGCTGCCTGGCTCAGCGGCGTTTCCGCCCTGATGCAGCTTCGGCAGCACGGATCCGTTGGGCTCGTGCCTTCGCTCGTTTGAGTGCGGTCAGCTTCCCTCTCGTTCGGTCCTGCTCGTGCTGGAGCTTGTCGAACTGAGATTTGAGATGAAGTTTTTCCCGCTTGTGAAGCGTCTCACATTCTTCTTGAGACAGTTGCATCCAGTCTCCACAGGTACGAGCTCGCTTGATCCGTTGCTCCAATGACTCACGCAATTGCTTGGATCGCATGGTCAACAGCGATTTCAAGGCGTCTTTACGACGCTGAACCTCTTCTTCCTCTGCGATAATTCCACGAATGTCTGTTCCCAACATGGCACGCCTCCTTACTGGGTCGAGTATGAACTAGGAAGCGCATTATACCTGATTTCATCGTTCATGTTCCACTCAGGGAAATTACACATAAGCCATTGTTTCCTAAGGTATATCACAGAGTGGCCTGTCAAAGTGAGGTTGCGGAGACGGACTGAATCCAGTATCATCGCGCCATGGCACTGGGACAACAGATTCAGGCTTGGCGCATCTCACGCGGACATTCGGTCGACGACCTGGCAGCCGAGTCCGGTATTCCCCCACCTCGCTTAGAAGAAATTGAAGCGGAAGAAATTGATCCCGCCGCTTCTATACTCGAAGCGCTCGCAGCCGCGATGAAGATCCCTCCAGCCTGGCTCTTTAGCCACCCAACCTTGTTTCGTACTTTGTTTGACGATCCGGAAGATGTCGAAAATACTATCCCTGCAGGCCCCGACCCCATCACAGAGCGAATTTTGGCAGGCTCTCGGATGGACCGTTCGCTTTACGTCCTGCTGACCGCCATCGTCCAGAGCGGCGAACCGAAGTTGCTCCGTGCAGCGGAAGTGAATTTGCGCAGCCTCGTCAAACAAGCCAAGCAGTCAACAGTGCCATGGCAGAATAGGCCTTCGGGCCACTTCGAACCTCCGAACGATTAACTTCGGGCGCTGAAAAAAGCCGCCAGCAGCGTTCTCGCATCGTTCAGACCCTCAACGTACCCTGAAGGGTACGCCTCGGGCCTTCACTCGCTGCGGCCTTGCTGGACGGCGTTTTTGAGCGCCCTCCATGCGAGCGACGATCTCACCTACAAGCGCACACTCACAGTATCTGCAGAATGAAACATTTCAAGTAGCGGGTTTCCGGCATGGTGGCGAGGATGGGATGATCCCCGGCCTGCCCACGCTGTTCAAGCAGACGGACTTGCCGTTTTGCATCTCGTGCCGCCAGACGGATACCAGTCCACAACTCTTGTTCCGTCACGTGATGAGAGCAGGAACTCGTGACGAGAAATCCTTCTGGCTTGAGCAGCCTCATCCCAAGCAGATTCACATCTTTGTACCCAGCGAGAGCACGGGGCACGGCCTGTTTACTACGAGCAAAGGCCGGGGGATCGAGCAAGACCAAATCGTATCGGCGCCCGGCCCGTTCAAGCTTTCGCATCTCCTCAAACGCATCCGCTGTCCGATAGACACAACGATCTTCCACCTTGTTTAAGACCGCATGGTTGCGCGCGAGCGCCAGGGCATCCTCACTCACATCCAGCCCCTCAACCGACTTCGCTCCCGCGAGCGCCGCATGGATCCCAAAGGCGCCAGTGTGAGCAAATACCTCCAGCACCTCCGAGCCTGCTGCGAACCGCGCCGTTGCCAGGCGATTTTCCCGCTGATCGCAAAACCAACCGGTTTTCTGTCCCCGTTCGATATCAACCTGAAATCGCGCCGGTCCCTCCTGAACATCGGCCATCGTGTCGCCACCCCCTCGGAGAAATCCCTTCTCCACCGGCAGTCCCTCCAACATGCGGCTCTTGGCATCGTTACGCACATACACCCGCGCGGCCCCGGATTCTTGACAGAGAAGATCGGCCAGCAACTCTTTCCGGCGGTCCATACCAGACGAGAGTGTCTGCATGACCAAGACATCGTCGTAACGATCCACAATTAAACCCGGCAAGCGATCCGATTCTCCATAGACCAGGCGATAGGCAGTCGTGCCGACAACAATGTGCCTGCGTAACCTGATTGCCTGCGCGAGTCGCCCCCTCCAAAACTGTTCTGTGATCGGCTCGTCGTCGAAGGTCAATACCCGCACACGGATCTTGGAGGCAGGATTGTAGAAGCCTCTGGCGTAGAAACGCCCATTCGGCGCCATGACATCGACCACATCGCCCGAAGCCAGGTCACCCCTGGCCTCCTCGACATGACCGGCATAGATCCAGAGATGCCCCAATTCCTCGGTCCCGCGTGTACGCGAGAGTCGGATACGTCCGCGTGGACTGTCATCGTGAATAGTCATGGTCTACTTATCCAATGGCGCGACCAGAAGGTCAAGCCCTTCCGCATACGTATAGTTACTTGACGGCAGACTCATGCTGTGGTTTGCTGCCTTTATGCGTGAAAGACACCATGTGTTCCACTCCATAAACCAGAAAGTACCACGATGACCCGAATGCCGACTATCGGTTCCGCCGTGATCGATCGGCTCCATCAATTGGGAGTCCGCCATATCTTTGGAATCCCCGGCGACTATGTTCTCAGCCTCTACCAATTGATCGAGGCCTCACCGATTCAACATATCGGAACCACGCGCGAGGACTGCGCGGGGTTCGCGGCGGATGCCTATGCCAGGATCAACGGGATCGGGGCTGTCTGCGTCACCTACTGCGTCGGCGGACTCAATACCGTGAATGCCATCGCCTGCGCCTATGCGGAACGGTCTCCGGTGGTATTGCTCACCGGGTCGCCGGGACTCTCGGAGCGTGTTCGCACACCCTACATGCACCATATGGTGCGTGACTTTTCCACGCAACGAGAGGTGTTCGAGAAAATTACAGTGGCCGCCATCTCCTTGGACGATCCTTCAACTGCCGAACGGGAAATGGATCGAGCCTTTGCGGCGCTGTTACGCTATCGCCGCCCGATCTATATCGAAATCCCTCGCGACCTTGTGCATACGCCTCTGCCGCACCCCTTACAACCCCTGAGCCTCGACGATGAACCAAGCGATTCCGCCGCGCTGGATGAAGCGATTGCCGAAGTCCGCGCGATGCTGGCCGTTGCCAAACGCCCTGCGATTCTTGCTGGGGCGGAGATTGCGCGATTCGGCCTGCAAGACGATCTGACCGGCTTGGTCGAACGGCTCAACGTCCCGATCGCTTCGACCCTTCTGGGCAAATCCGTCATCCGTGAAGACCACCCGCTCTACGTCGGAATCTACGGGGGCTTTATTGCCCGAGACGAGGTTCAACAGTTCATCAATCAATCCGATTGTCTCCTGATCCTGGGGTCGATCCTATCTGACGTCGAAGATCTCACTGCCGATTCGCCACTGATGACGGGAGGCCGCACTATTCATGCGACCGCCGATCGGATCGCGATCAAGCACCATCGCTACGATACGATCCGGTTTCAAGACTTCGTGCGGGCGCTGGTGACCAATCCCCTCCCCTCCTTTCCTTCCCGCCCGCTTCCTGCGCCTCTCGCCATAGCTCAAGATGCCCCTGCGCCGGATGCCCCCGTGACCTTAGCGGGACTCTTCCGTCATCTCGATAGTCTGTTGAATAAAAATACCCTGGTCATTGCCGACGTTGGGGAATCGCTCTTTGCAGCAGCCGACCTCCATGTTCACCAGCGATTCGAATTTCTCTCTCCCGCCTATTACACCTCGATGGGATTTGCTGTCCCGGCAGCCGTAGGCGCCTCGTTTGCGGATCCTACGCTCAGACCGATCGTGCTGGTCGGCGACGGCGCATTTCAAATGACAGGGACGGAGCTCTCAACTGCCGTGCGATTCGGCCAAACACCGATCGTCATCGTGCTCAATAATCGAGGTTACTCTACGGAACGGGAGATTCTGGAAGGTCCCTTCAACGATGTCCACGAGTGGCACTATGACCGAATCTGCGACTTGATTGGGGGCGGAGTCGGCACGAGGATTTCCACCCAAGGAGAATTCGAACGAGGGCTCATCGCTGCCTTAGCAGACTCCAGCCGCCTGCACGTCATGAACGTGCTGCTCAATCCAGCCGATCGTTCTGCGGGCATGGTCCGACTGGCCCATCGCCTTGCCAAACGACTCTCCACCGATCGGCCGTAAGCAGGTTGATAGGCTGAAGGGATTCAGGCTGAAGGCTGAAGGGTTCGGACCTCCGGCCTTCAGTCTGAACCCCTGAATCCCTTCAGCCTGCGCCCGTGACCTTCGGCCTGAATCCCTTCAGCCTGAACCCCTTGCATTTACTGTAGGGTTTTCCCACCACCCTCTTCACCTCGCACCCTGTTTCCTCCTCGAATATTCAACGATCGAAACATTCTCTAGTGGCACGTCATCTGCACAGGTAGGTGCAGCTACATCTGCGTAGAAATGCCAGGGCCTGGAAGTATCTCGCTCCGGGGAGGACCGATTGTCGGATTTTTATCAAAATGGTGTCGTCACAGTGCTCCATCGCCTCGGGCAACCGAATGTCGACCAGCTGGAGCGAGAGTTGGGCCGCTACGGTCGCGTCAACCCCATCGCCCTGGTCCTCCCTTCACTCTATGCAGAGCTGGGGCGCCCGGCATTGAAATCCATCGTGGACAGTCTCAAGAATGTGTCCTACCTCAACGAAATCGTCATTTCATTGGATCGCGCCTCGGCCTTGGAGTTTCGCCTGGCCAAGCAATTCTTCTCTGTGCTCCCTCAGCGAGTGCGGCTGATCTGGAATGACGGGGCGCGGATTCAATCCATCCTCAAGCTCTTGGTGGATCACAACCTCGATATCGGCTTGCAGGGCAAGGGACGAGGCTGTTGGACTGCCTTCGGCTATGTGCTGGCCAGAAACCAGAGCCAGGTCATCGCCCTCCACGATTGTGACATCACCAGCTACAATCGGGAATATCTGGCGCGCCTCTGCTATCCCATTGCAAATCCAAATCTCGGTTATGAATTCTGCAAGGGCTATTACAGCCGCGTCACGGACCGTCTCCATGGGAGAGTGACCCGCCTCTTCATCACCCCCATGATTCGTAGCCTTCAACAACTCGTGGGCCCTCATGCGCTTCTGACGTTCCTCGATAGCTTTCGCTACCCTCTGGCCGGTGAGTTTGCCATGGTACGGGATCTGGCTTGGACCAACCGCATTCCCGGTGACTGGGGTCTCGAAATCGGTGTCCTCGCGGAAGTCTACCGGAACTGTGCCCTACGCCGAATCTGTCAGGCCGACATTGCCGATGCCTACGACCACAAACACCAGATGCTCTCGGATCACAATCCCGATGCCGGACTCCTCAAGATGTGCGTCGATATCACCAAATCTCTTTTCAGAAACCTGGCGAGCGAAGGCGTCATCTTATCGGACGGGGTTCTCAAGACGTTGCGGGCGACCTATTTGCAGGCGGCTCAGGAAGCGATCAGCCGCTACGAAAACGACGCGGCCATCAACAGTCTCACGTTCGACCGGCATCAAGAACGAACGGCTGTCGAAGTCTTCTTGAAGGGGATGAAACTGGCCACCGACGGGTTTCTCGACGATCCGCTTGGCGTCCCCATGATTTCCAACTGGAGCCGGGTCACTCATGCCGTGCCGGATATCTTCGATCGCCTGGTAGACGCAGTGGAGGCGGATCACATGTGGGATCCCACAGCAGAACCGGTCGCCAGTCCATCATGACCACCGGACTCACACCGCTCACCGCACCGACCGAAGCGCGCATCCGAGAGATCGGTTCGGCGGAGATTCTCGTCGGGATTCCCAGCTACAACAACGCGGACACGATCGGCCATGTCGTGCGGGCCGTCAGTGTGGGGCTTGCCAAACATTTCCCCGGTCATCGAGCCGTCCTGGTCAACTCCGACGGGGGTTCTTCAGACGAAACACTGGCCATCGTGGCCCGCACTGTCATCGACTTCCAGCACTTCTTCATCTCCGACCAGCAAAGCATCCTGCATCGAATTATCACCCCCTACTATGGCATTCCTGGAAAAGGCAGCGCCTTCCGCACGATCTTCGAGATTGCGCGGCAGCTGAAGGCCCGGGCTTGCGCAGTCGTCGATGCAGATCTCCGCAGCATTTCACCGGAATGGATCGAACTGTTACTGCGACCGATTATGGAAAAGGGATACGACTACGTCGCGCCCTACTATCTGCGCCACAAATACGACGGCACGATCACGAACAGTCTCGCCTACCCGCTCACCAGGGCTCTCTACGGGCAACGGATCCGACAACCCATCGGAGGAGAATTCGGTTTTTCCGGCGACCTTGCGGCCCACTATCTCGACCAGCATGTCTGGGATTCTGAAGTGGCGAGGTTCGGCATCGATATCTGGATGACGACGGAAGCCATTGCCAGCGGCGCACGAGTGTGCCAAAGCTTTCTCGGCGCAAAAATCCACAATCCGAAGGATCCTGCAGCAGACCTGTCGGCCATGTTGATGCAAGTGATGGGAGCGCTCTTTGCCCTCATGGAACAGCATCAAATGCTCTGGTCAGGCCAGGTGGGATCCCAGCCAGTTCCGCTCTTTGGATTTCCCCACGAGGTCGGAGTTGAGCCGATCCATGTCAACCTGGAACGGATGGTGTCTCACTACCGACAGGGACTGACAGATCTTGAACCGATTTGGCGACAAGTCTTGGCCTCTGATACCTTCACCCATCTCTGTGACCTCCAAGGGACATCCTCCACCGACTGTCGAGTTCCGGATGAGCTGTGGGTCCAGGTCGTCTACGATGCGGCCATCGCATACCGCAAACGGATCATGCCGCGCGATCACCTCCTGAAAGCTCTCACTCCACTGTACTTGGGCCGAACTGCCTCGTTCGTTCAGGCCACGCAAGGCCTGACATCGACAGAGGCAGAGCAGAAGGTCGAAGCCTTGTGCCACAGGTTCGAACGGATGAAGCCCTATCTGGTTGAACGGTGGCAGCCGCCGACGCTCAAACCGGCAGCGCCGGCTCTGTTGCACCACGCGACCCTCGACGCAGGAGGCACTCATGGATAACTTCATGAATCAAGCGCTCCTCAAACCATTGGAGTTGCTCGGACAGCAGCTGTTGAGCATCCTCCCCAATTTGCTCGCCATGAGCATTCTTCTGCTCGGTGGGCTCTTCACTGCCTGGGCACTTGGGTTCTTCATTGAACGGCTGCTGCGAGTGATCGGATTCGACCGTCTCTGCGATCGGCTGGGGATGAATGCGGCACTCCTTCGGGGTGGAGTGAAAACCGATCCCTCTCGCCTCGTCGGTCGCAGCATCTATTGGACGGTTCTTGTGCTGGCCTCGATTGCGGCGTTAGGAGCCCTGAACCTGAGTCCCATCAATCAGTTCGCCCAGTCGCTGCTAGCCTATGTGCCTCATCTCGTGACGGCAGCAGTGATTCTCCTCGCCGGATATTTTCTCTCGAACTTTGTCTCCCGGGCCGTCCTCATTGCGGCCGTCAACGCCGGCCTGCCCCCCGCCAGGCTCATCGCAACCTGTTCCCGCTGGGGAATCCAAGCCCTTGCCGGCGCCATGGCGTTGGAACAACTCGGCATTGCCCAGCATATCGTGGTCGTGGGGTTCGGGATTACCTGGGGAGGCATTGTGCTGGCCGGAGCGATTGCATTCGGACAAGGCGCAACCGATCTCGCCAAAGGATTCTTAGAACGACGACTGGGGGGCCGACAGAAATCCGGAGCGATCGACGATCTACATCACTTATGACGACACAAACCATGCCCAATTTAATCGTCTTCACAGACTTGGATGGCTCGCTCCTGGATGGGACCACCTATTCCTACGAAGCGGCCACACCGGCGCTCACGGCCCTCCGCGAACAAGGGATCCCCCTCGTGCTGGTATCGAGCAAAACACGCGCGGAAATGGAACCGCTTCGACAGCGTCTCGGTCACCATGACCCGTTCATCGTCGAAAACGGCGGCGCGGTATTTGTTCCTCATGGCCTCTTTGATTTTCCCTTGGAGCGAATGCGCACCAGGTCGCCCTACCAGGTGATCGAATTTGGCCTTCCCTATCACATGCTTCGGGAGGTCCTGAAACAAATTGAAGAGGCGGTTGAAACGCCGTTGCAAGGCTTTGGGGATCTGTCGGTCGAAGCCATCATGCAGGTGACCGGACTCCCGCACGCCGATGCGGTCCTGGCCAAGCAACGGGAATACGACGAGCCCTATCTGCTGCAAGGCCCGCAGGCGCTCATTGAAGAAGTCTGCCGGCAAATCATGATCCGAGGCCTTCAATGGACCAAAGGAGGACGGCTATTTCACCTGATGGGGGACAATAATAAAGGAGAGGCCGCTTCGGTACTCCTGCGCTGCTACCATCGCCAACAACATATGAAGGGACAGAGCGGGCGGATTGAAACGGTGGGGATCGGAGACAGCATCAACGATGCGCCACTGCTCGCCATGGTCGATCACCCCATTCTCGTGCAGAAACCGGATGGATCCTATGACCCAGATCTGCACCTAACTGGAATGATTCGCGCGCCAGGAATCGGCCCGGTGGGTTGGAATGAAGCGGTCCTGGGCCTCTTGGCGCAGGTATCGTAAGAAACTGCCTAAACCCACCGCGCGAGACTTGCGAGAAAAGCCTGCCTGTCGAGTGGTTTCATTTCTAAGGTAACCTCCCGTAAGTTCAGGTGCTTTCCTATGCCAAAAAGCGTATTCTGCGGCCCTAATGCTTACTGCCTACCACGCAAAGTACTTCGCTCACGAACTCACCAAACGTTGTCCATCGGACAGTATCGAAAAACTCGCAAGCGCGTTAGTGGATGCACAGGTAGACCTCAATCCACATCAAATCGAAGCTGCGCTCTTTGCATTCCGGTCGCCCCTCTCGAAAGGGGCTCTCCTCGCAGACGAAGTCGGTCTGGGGAAAACTATCGAAGCCGGTCTCGTGCTCTCACAGAAATGGGCTGAGCGGAAGCGCCGTGTCCTGGTCATCACGCCATCTAATCTCCGCAAGCAGTGGCACCAGGAGCTTCAGGAGAAATTCTTCTTACCCTGCTGTATCTTGGAGACCAAGTCCTACAACGCCACCGTGCGTCAGGGCCACGTCCGGCCGTTCGAGTGCGACGACGTTATCATCTGCTCCTACCAGTTCGCCCGCACCAAAGCAGCAGAGATCAGCCTCATGCGCTGGGACCTGGTTGTCATCGACGAAGCCCACCGCTTGCGCAACGTGTACAAGCCGACTAACGTTATTGCCAATACGTTGAAGCAAGCCCTCAAAAACGCGCCCAAGCTCCTGCTTACCGCCACGCCTTTGCAGAACTCGTTGCTAGAACTGTATGGGCTGGTCAGTGTGGTGGACGACCGCATCTTCGGCGATCTCAAAAGCTTCCGTGAACAGTTCGCCAATCTGCACAACAAGCCGACCTTCGACATCTTGAAAGCCCGTCTGCAGCCGATCTGCAAGCGGACGCTTCGCCGTCAGGTGTTGCCCTATGTGCGCTACACCAAGCGCTTGCCCATGATGCAGCCCTTTACGCCGGCGGAAAACGAAGATCGGCTCTATCATCTCGTGTCCGACTATCTCCGTCGGGACAATCTTCAGGCCCTCCCGTCGAGCCAACGGTCCCTGATGACCCTCGTCCTTCGGAAGCTCTTGGCCTCGTCTTCGTTTGCGATCGCCGGAGCGCTTCATTCAATGAGCCAGCGCCTTCGCGAACGCCTTCGGCTTGCCGAGGGACCGAACCCGCTTGAAGAAGCCTTGGAAGAAGACTTCGAAACTCTAGACGAGATATCGGAAGAGTGGGAAGAGGAAAAAGTCACGCCCGAAGCGCTCACTGAGGCCGACCGCAAAGCTATCCAACAAGAAATTGACGACCTCGAAGGCTTTCAGAAGCTCGCCGTATCGATCACTCACAATGCGAAGGGACAGGCCCTCCTCATCGCTCTACGCACAGCATTTGGCAAGGCAGAAGAATTGGGAGCGGCGCAGAAAGCCATTATCTTTACCGAGTCCCGCCGCACGCAGGAGTATCTCATCCGAGTGCTCGCCGACAGTCCCTGGAAAGACCATATCGTCCTCTTTAACGGCACGAACAACGACCCGCGATCGAAGGAAATCTACCAAGAATGGCTCCAGAACCATCAGGGGACGGATCGGATCACCGGATCGCGTTCAGCTGACCTGCGCTCAGCTCTCGTGGACTACTTCAAGGACCAGGGCAAGATCATGATCGCCACGGAAGCCGGAGCTGAAGGCATCAACCTCCAATTCTGCTCGCTGGTCGTGAACTATGATCTCCCGTGGAATCCCCAACGTATCGAACAACGCATCGGTCGGTGCCATCGCTATGGGCAAAAGCACGATGTGGTCGTGGTGAACTTCCTGAATCAGAACAACGAAGCCGATCAACATGTCTTTCGCCTGCTCTCTGAAAAATTCAAGTTGTTCGAAGGCGTCTTCGGGGCCAGTGACGAAGTGCTGGGCGCGATTGAGTCGGGTGTGGATTTCGAAAAGCGGATCGTCGACATTTATCAACGGTGCCGCACCCCACAGGAAATTAAGACCTCGTTTGAACAGCTCCAGAGCGAGCTTGGCACCCAGATCGACGAAGCCATGACCCGTGCCCGCCAACTCTTGTTCGAACACTTCGATGATGAGGTGCGGGAAAAGCTGCGAGTGAGCGACGAAAGCTCACGGCTATATCTGAATCGATACGAGCGTATCCTGATGCAACTCACGCGCTTTGAGTTGCGCGATCACGCCGACTTTCTTTCTGACACCTCGTTCCGACTCAACTCCTGTCCCTTCCGAGGAGAAATCCCTCTGGGCCTCTATGAACTGCCACGTCGGTCTGGGGAAGCGCATCTCTATCGATTAGCTCATCCACTGGCGGAACATGTGCTGGAACAGGGTAAGAACCGCCAGCTCGATCCGGCAGAGCTGACCTTCGAGTATGGCAAACATGACGGCAAAGTCACGGTGGTGGAACCACTCGTCGGTAAGTCCGGGGTGCTGACCCTCTCACTGTTCACCGTAGAAGCGCTGGACCAAGCCGAAGACTATCTCATTTGTAGTGGACTGACAGACCACCTGCCTGCGCCGCGCCCAGGCCTCTTTTTCGTCTACGCGGTCGAATGCGAAGGCGGAAGTCACTATATTGGTCAGACGGATGACCTGCCGCGACGTTGGGAGGAACACAGTTCTGGAAGGGGTGCAGACTGGACGGCTCGTCATAAGCCCATTCGCATTGCTCACTATGAGGAGTATCAATCACGAGGAGAAGCGGTGGAGCGAGAGCAATGGCTCAAGACAGGCTTTGGACGCAAGTGGCTAAAGCGCGAAATCGAGGCTGGTCGGGCGCGGCAGGCAGGCGGCGAGGTGTTGGATGAAGAAGCCGTCCGGCGGCTGTTCTCTCTGCCCGCCACAGTCACACAGCCTGTGAACGCATCCATTGAGCATCCAGCGCTCAATAAGCGGACAGAAGAACGTCAGGACGCCATTCGCCGCCATATCTCACAGCGCAATGCGGAATTTTTCGAGATCGAAGCCGGCAAGCTGGACGCCTGGGCCGACGACTTGAAAGTGGGTTTAGAGCGAGAGATTAAGGAATTCGACCGGCAGATCAAGGAAGCCAGGAGAGCCGCAGTGGCGGCCCTCACCCTGGAAGAAAAGCTCGCCGGTCAAAAGCAGATCAAGGCGATAGAAGCCGAACGAAGCAAGCACCGCAGGGCCTTGTTCGATGCCCAAGACGAGATCGACCGTCGGCGCGAACAGCTAATCAACGAGATTGAGGGGAAGCTGCAACAAAAGGTAAGCTCCCAGCAGCTCTTTTCTGTTCGATGGAGAGTGGCGTGATCCCCAAAGTGCCGACAGGCTCCAAGGAACTGATTCGACTCCTTAAGCAGGGGGAAGGATCCACGTTAGAGTTCAAGCGCTCCACCGGCGAATTGCGGGAAGGGTTGCAGACCGTCTGCGCGTTTCTCAATGGTTCTGGCGGAATGGTCCTTTTCGGGGTTCGAGCGGACGGAGCTGCGGAAGGACAGGACGTATCCGATCACACGCTCCGAGAAATCGCCCAAGCGCTCGACCGGTTCGAGCCGCCAGTCAACATACCCGTGGAACGCCTACAGCTCCAGTCTGGACTGGAAGTTCTCATCCTGCGAATTGAAGGCGCGTCAGACTCCATTCCCTTCACCTACGAAGCGCGTCCGTATGAACGTGTCGAGAGCACGACCCGCAAGATGTCGCAGGAGCAGTATGAGCAGCTCCTTCTGGAACGCATGCACAGCAAACGGCGATGGGAAAACCAGCCTGCCGTCGAAACTACCCTCAAAGACATGGACCGGGAGGAAGTCTTTCGCATCGTGGACATTGCCCGATCGGTTGGGCGATTGGTGGGGCCGGTTGGGCGGAGCCTGCCGGATGTATTGACCCGTCTGGGGCTGCGTCAAAACAGCCGAATCCTGCAAGCCGCCGTCGTCCTGTTCGGCAAGACATTTCTGCCGGACTATCCACAATGTGAATTGCGCCTAGCCCGCTTCCGGGGCATAGACAAGAAGGAGTTCCTGGACCAGCGCCAGATTCGAGGCCCTGCGTTCAAATTGCTGGAGGAGGCTGAGTTGTTCTGCCAGCGTCATTTCCCACTTCCGGCGAAAATCGTGCCTGGCCAGATGCGGCGCGTGGAAACGCCGCTCATCCCGCCAGACGCCATGCGGGAGATCCTGGTCAATGCCTTCATTCACCGGGACTACGCTATTGCCGGGGGCGCGGTGTCGTTGGCCATCTTCGATGACAGGGTGGAGGTCTGGAGCGCGGGCGGTTTTCCCAAGGGGATTACGCCTGATTCATTGACTCGGCATCATCTCTCTGTCCAGCGCAACCCCCTGATTGCCGACGTCTTCCATCGCACCGGCCTCATCGAGAAATGGGGCCGGGGAACGAACCGGGTCGTGGACATGTGCCGGGAAGCGGGCATTTCCACTCCCAAATTCGAGGAAATCACGGGCGCGGCGGTGGTCACCTTCGAAGTTTCGGTCAGATCGACCATCCAAACTACTCCACAAGTCACCCCGCAAGTCACCCCGCAAGTCACCCCGCAAGTCGTGAAGGTGCTGCAGAGAGCGCAAAAATCGCAAACGCGCGATGCACTCCAAGTCGTGGCCGGCATCAAAGACCGGGAGCACTTTCGGCTCAGTTTCCTAAAGCCGTTGCTCGCTGTCGGCTGGATCGAGATGACCATCCCCGACAAGCCGAACAGCCGCTTGCAGAAGTACCGGCTGACCGAGGAAGGCATGAAGATGCTGAAGGTGAAACGGGCATAGCTATGAGTGAACCAACCATCATATGTCCCAACTGTAAGACGGAGATCAAGCTCACGGAGTCTCTCGCAGCCCCGCTGATCGAATCCACTCGCCACGAGTACGAGAAGCGTCTAGCTCAGAAAGATGCCGATGTTGCGAAACGCGACGCCGCATTGCGCGAGCGGGAAGAAGCTCTTTCCAAAGCACAGCAGACAGTCGATGACCAGGTGGCAGAAAAGCTCAAACTAGAGCGGGGCAAGATCGCGGTTGAAGAAGCGAAGAAGGCGAAGCTGGTTCTCCAAACGGATATTGACCAGAAGACGCAAGCACTTGCCGATCTCCAAGAAGTCATCACTCAGCAGAACGTCAAACTGACTGAGGCGCAGAAAGCGCAAGCCGATCTCCTTCGGAAACAACGCGAGCTGGACGATGCAAAGCGTGAACTTGAGCTGACGGTTGAAAAACGGGTCCAAGAGGGACTCGCTACCACCCGTGAACAAGCGAAGAAGGAAGCCGAGGAAGGGTTGAAGTTCAAAGTCATGGAGGCGGAACAAACCATCGCTTCCATGCAGAAGCAGATCGAAGAGCTAAAGAGAAAGGCCGAGCAGGGATCGCAGCAGCTTCAGGGGGAAGTCCAAGAGTTGGAACTGGAAGCCCTGCTTCGGGCGAAGTTTCCTCGAGACACGATTGAGCCCGTGCCCAAAGGTGAACATGGCGGTGATGCGCTACAGCATGTTGTCGGGCCGAACGGGCAACCCTGCGGGACGATCATCTGGGAATCGAAACGAACCAAGAACTGGAGCGACGGCTGGTTGACAAAATTGCGTGAAGATCAAAGGACTGCCAAGGCAGAAATCGCCGTCATCGTCAGCCAATCGCTTCCCAAAGAAGTAGAAACGTTCGGGTTGGTCGAGAACGTGTGGATCACGCATCCTAAAACAGTGCTGCCACTTGCTGTCACGCTCCGTCATACGCTTATTGAAATTGCCTCGGCTCGCCAAGCGTCCGAAGGGCAGCAGACCAAAACGGAAATGATCTACCAATATCTGACCGGTCCCCGCTTCCGCCATCGAATCGAAGCGATCGTTGAGGCATTCTCGTCGATGCAAGAGGATCTAGACAAGGAGAAGAAAGCCATCACGAAGCAATGGGCCAAGCGTGAGGAGCAAATCGATCATGTCATGCAGGCAACCGTGGGCATGTACGGCGACTTGCAGGGCATTGCGGGGAAATCTCTGAAGGAAATTCAAGGCCTAGAAATTCGAGCTTTGAATGCACCCACAACGGAACCTGAAACATAGACGGCGTTCGTTTAGGAGTAAGACAATGAGTAAGCCCGACGAGCAAGTGTCAGATCGAATCATTGATCAGCTTCGCAAACAAAAGCTCTTGTCAGATTCTGCACTCGCGAAGCTTAAACCACAGCTTGCAAATGGAAGACTATCGGCAGAAGACTGGAAGCTTGCAGTTGAGTTAGATCGTACAGACGAGACAAAGGTAACCGATGAAAATTGATAAGATTTCGATGGTTGGCTTTAGAGGAGCCACTGTGCCGGTCGAAATATTGTTTGACACGACTAAGACTGTTGCTCTGATTTTTGGGGAAAACGGGACAGGCAAGTCAACTATCGCCGATGCTTTCGACTTCCTCTGCAATCACAATTACGGTTCACTTGAGAATTACCACTTTGGAGAGTCTCCGAAGAAATACGTGGCTTCATTCAAGATGACAGCCTCTGCGGTCAAGATAACGTTGAGTTCTGATGCTTTGACATGGGTTGCTAGTTTCGGAAAAGACGGTCCTCTAGTTACTCCGGACACCGGCTATCCTGACACTCGCATCCTTCGGCGTAAGGCGATACTCAAACTTATCGATGCACGACCGAAAGATCGCTTCGAAGAGCTGAAGACATTCATCGCAATACCGAACATCGAGAAATCAGAAGAAGCCTTACGCGAAGCTTTCAAGACAGCACAAAAGTCTTTCGACGAGAGTACTCGAGGATATTCTCAGGCCAAAGATGGCTTGGACCGTCTTTGGACAGAAGAAGGCAAGCCAGGTACAGATGCCATTGCGTGGGCGCAGCTAGAGTCATCTAAGGACATTACGAAGCTTCAGGCACAGGGAAAAGAGCTTGAGAAGTTGGAGTCAGAGTTTGCACTCGCGGATACTTGCCTAGGTTCACTTGACGCTGCCCGTAAGGCACAGAAAGAGTCCGAAACATCGCTTAAAGATGCCGAGGATAAACTCAAGATTGCCGAATCCCACCAGGCGCAACAAAATGCCGAATTAGTTAGCTTGCTAGAAGAAGCAAGAGTCTACATAGAGAAGCGACAAACTTTACCCCAATGTCCTGTATGCGAACAGCAGGTTACACCTGCTGACCTGGTGCGTCGCCTGAAAGATCGAATTAAGGAGATGCAAGAGATCAAAGTTCTTGTTGAGAAGGTTTCAACTGCAAAGGCGGCTGTGCATGCGAAGAGTTCTGTTGTGGATCAGAATCAGAAAGATGTCTGCGAAAAATTGACGGTTCTCGCTTTGCACCTCAAGGCTTGCACTCTGGGCGAGGTAACATCCTTGAGCGTGAAGTGGGAGAACTTTACTGAACTTTGTTCAGCCGATGGCCATTCCGAATCCATAGAAATCCAGGCTAGGCAATTGTGGCAGGTGGTCATACCATGCAGGAAGCTTCTTCAACTCCGCAAGGAAACAGATTATAAATCAATCAGTCAGCACCACGCTATAAAAGGGTATTTCGAGACGATTAAAGAGAAGCACGCCCAGGCGGCCTCCCTCGAAACCCTACTCAAGAAACTAAAAGCCATCCTCGATATCATATCGAAAGAACGAAAAGACTACGTCGAGGGAATTCTCAAGAGCATATCCGGTGAGGTGGAACGTCTCTATAAAACACTTCACCCAGGAGAAGACATTGGAAAAGTTACCTTCTACCTCAAACCAAACACGATTGGCTCTTTGGAGTTCGACGCTCAGTTCCACGACGCATCAAATCTTCCGCCTCAGGCTTACTACAGTGAATCGCATCTCGATACGCTAGGCATCTGCGTTTTCCTAGCTCTTGCTAAATACTTCAGGACGGATAAGACGATTGTAATACTTGACGACGTTTTAACTTCGATAGATAGTCCCCACCTTGCCAGATTCATGAAGATACTTCACGATGAAGCCTCCCACTACAGCCAGTTCTTTGTGACCACCCACTATCGCCCCTGGCGGGACCTTTATAGATGGGCGAGAGGGCCAACCGCCAATACTCAGTTGATTGAACTTGGTCCTTGGACATTGGAGCAAGGTCTTAACGTCGGTGAATTCAAGACTGCCATTTCAGAATTACGCGACCTTCTAAGTAAGGGGACATTCGATCGCCAGATAGCTGCTTCTAAGGCTGGAATCATCCTTGAGTCCTTACTGGACTTCGTTACAGTGAAGTTCCGATGCCGAGTGCCGAGGAATACCCGCAACGAGTACACTTTGGGCGAGCTAGCCCAAGGAATTGACTCAAAATTGAGCAAAGAGCTGCGCTCACGAAAGCCACCCTCCAAAGGAGCAGCAAAGGTCGAATCAGCCTTAGAGCCTTTAATTCATGCTACTACCGAAACAAAGTGGGTTCGAAACGCAGTAGGATGCCACTTCACTACCCTGGGGAGCGAAGTGAGTGATGTAGAGGTTAAAACATTCTGCAAGGAAGTGCTTGCTCTCTCGGACAATCTCATCTGCCTGTCCTGCCAAAGACTCCCAACACGAAGACCTTCAGGAAGTTATTGGCAATGTTCTTGCGGCGAACTCGAACTTTATCCTCTAATTTACCCAGGAGCCGACCTCGGAACTGTTGATGATGAAGGGTAAGGCAAAACTCGAACTCACTTGGATTGGGAAGGAAAACCGGCCGAAATTGGAGCCGCGCATCCTGCTGGGCGACCCTGTGAAGTCCTACCATGCGGCGCACCGCGTGACCGACCACGACTTGTTCGACAACCGACTTATCTTCGGTGATAACCTGCTTGCCCTCAAAGCTCTAGAGCAGGAGTTCACCGGCAAGATAAAGTGCATTTTCATCGACCCGCCTTATAACACGGGCAGCGCTTTCACCCATTACGACGACGGACTAGAGCATTCATTGTGGCTATCATTGATGAGAGACCGTTTAGAGTTACTTCGAAGGCTCCTGCGGAACGATGGTTCCATATGGACCACAATAGATGATAACGAAGCTCATTACCTGAAAGTGCTTCTCGACGAAGTTTTCGGACGTGAGAACTTCGTGGCAAATTGTTTTTGGCAGAAAGTTTACAGTGAGCGCATGGATGCCACCGGGTTTAGCACCAGTCACGATCACGTACTTGTGTATCGAAAATCATCTGATTTCGTGGTGGGCCAAATAGATAAAGAACAAAACGCTAAACAATTTAATTTTTTTGATGAAACGTTAGGCAAGCATTACCGCCGCCGCTCATTACGTAAAGAAGGATCAGAATCCTTGCGGGAGGATCGTCCTTCAATGTGGTATGCCATCAAAGCACCGGATGGAAGTGATGTTTGGCCAATTAAGCCTGATGGGACTCAGGGCCGGTGGCGATGGAAGAAGGAGAATGTTTCTGAGAATGCCACCTTGCTGGAATTCGTGAAGAAAGACAATCGGTGGGAAATCTATGTGAAACAGTATTTGGATGAAGCAGCATCAAGACCACCAAGCACCATCTGGCTGCAGGAAGACGTAGGCCACAACCACGAAGCCAAACTTGAGGTAAAAGCTTTTAATCCCGAACAAGTTTTCGATACACCGAAGCCTGAACGGCTTCTCCGACATATCTTTAATCTATCGACTTCTGAGGGAGATTGGACCCTCGACTCCTTCGCTGGCTCAGGAACCGCTGGCGCCGTAGCGCACAAGATGGGGCGGCGCTGGATCATGGTCGAGCTGGGCGAGCATTGCCATACGCACATCATACCTCGACTCAAGAAAGTCATTGATGGGCAGGACGAAGGCGGCATCACGGAGGCTGTCGAATGGAAAGGCGGCGGCGGATTTCGCTATTACCAGCTCGCACCGTCGCTGCTGGAAAAGGACAAGTGGGGCAACTGGGTTATCAATAAAGCCTACAACCCTGCCATGCTTGCCCAAGCCGTCTGTAAATTGGAAGGCTTCAACTACTCACCGAGCGACGGAGTGTATTGGCAACACGGTCATTCCACCGAGCAGGACTTCATCTATGTGACCACGCAGAATCTCAGTCACGACCAATTGCAGGCCCTGAGCGATGAGGTCGGCGAAGGTCGTTCGCTCTTGGTGATGTGTTCGGCCTCTCGCGGGAAGCCCGATAAGTATCCCAATCTCACGATCAAGAAGATTCCCAAAACCGTGCTCACCCGCTGTGAATGGGGCCATGACGATTACAGTCTCAAGATCGAGAATTTGCCCAAAGCTCCGATTCCACCCGGTCAGATGGAGCTCCTCGGCAAAGAGGCGAAATCATGAATCGACACGTCAACGCCATAGCCGGACGCCTCAGCCTGCGACCTCCGCAGCGTCAGTCGCTGGAGATTCTCGACCGCCTCACAGAGATTGTCCCTCCCAAGAGGGGAACGGACCTCGCGGCTGCGCTGGCTACTATCAAGAGTGAGTTCCCATCCGTCACTGATTTTGAACGAGAGTTTCCCTCTCTCTGCTTTGCCCTGGCCACAGGCGTTGGCAAGACGCGGCTCATGGGCGCTTTCATCAGCTATCTGCATCTGGCGCATGGAATCAATCACTTCTTTGTCCTAGCACCAAACCTGACCATCTACAACAAGCTGATCGCCGACTTTACCCCGAACACGCCGAAGTATATCTTTACCGGGATTGCCGAGTTTGCGACCGAGCCCCCGACGATTATTACGGGAGACAACTACGAGTCTGGTGTGGCGGCTCGTCTCATGTCCTTGCCTGGATTTGGGCAAGAGGTACACATCAACATTTTCAATATCTCGAAGATCAACTCAGAAGTCCGAGGCGGTAAAGCGCCACGGATCAAGCGCCTGTCTGAGTACATCGGTCAGAGCTATTTCGAGTACCTGGCGGGACTTGATGATCTTGTGTTGCTCATGGACGAGTCCCACCGCTACCGGGCATCGGCTGGCGTGCGTGCTATCAACGAACTCAAACCAGTCCTCGGGTTGGAACTCACGGCCACTCCGTTTGTGGAATCTACCCAAGGCCCGCTGCCGTTCAAGAACGTGATTTATGATTACTCGTTAGCCAAGGCGATGACGGATGGCTTTGTTAAAGAGCCGGCCGTGGTAACGCAGAAGAATTTCAACCCCAGCCAGTTCAATGCCGCTCAGCTAGAGCAGATCAAGCTTGAAGATGGGGTGCGTCTCCACGAGAACACCAAGGTGGAGCTTGAAACCTACGCGAGGCAGACAGGGCAGCGAGTGGTGAAGCCCTTCATGCTGATCATCGCCCGTGAGACGACGCATGCTGGACAACTGATGCAATTGATTCAGTCGTCCCAGTTTTTTGAAGGCCGATACAAAGACAAAGTTATTCAGGTGGACTCCAGCAAAACCGGCGCAGAAGAAGACGAGATGATCCAGCGTCTCCTTGCCGTCGAAAGCCCGGATGAACCCACCGAAATCGTGATTCACGTGAATATGCTGAAGGAAGGCTGGGATGTCACGAACCTCTATACGATCGTCCCGCTACGAGCGGCCAACGCACGAACCCTTATTGAGCAATCCATTGGACGCGGGCTCCGCCTTCCATATGGCAAGCGCACCGGCGTCAACACCGTGGACCGGCTGAACATTGTGGCACATGACCGGTTCCAGGAAATCATCGATGAAGCCAATAAGCCGGGCTCCATGATCCGACTGACGCAAATAATCCTCGATCCGTCGACCAATCTTCAAAAAATTCGAATGGTGGTCGCTCAATCAAAGATTGAGGAACAATTGCACGGAGCATCTCTGACTGGCCCCCTTGATGGACATCCGCAAACTACTCCTTTCTTTGCTGGAGAGGTGGAGCGAGGAATCGCTCAGGTGGCGTACAAGGTGATGCAACACTACGAGAACCTGCCGGCCTCTAGCCATCTCTTAAAGCCTGAGGTGCAGGCAAAGATAGTCGAAGAAGTGAAACAATCCGTGACGCCAAGTCAGCAGGGGTTACCGGGCATGACTCCCGTACCGAGCATCGCCTCCATTGTGGCCAAGACGGCTCAACTTGTCGTGCAGCAGTCGATCGATATTCCGAGGATTCTCGTCGTGCCGAAGGGTGAGGTGAGCACCGGCTTTCATACCTTTACTTTGGATTGCGCGAACATCCACTACCAGCCGGTCGAACGGGATCTGCTGATCCAACATCTTCGGACTCATGAGCAGGAGACGTTGAGTTTTGGTGGACGGATGCAGCCGGAACAGCGGCTCGAGGATTATCTCGTCCGGGGACTCGTTGATTTTGATGACATCAGCTACGACGAACACTCCGACCTGCTATATGACCTTGCCGGCCAACTAGTCAGCCACCTTCGTTCCTATCTCTCTGAAGAGGAGGCTAGGAATGTCCTCATCTACCATCAGAAACAGCTCGCAGCGTTCGTTCATGCTCAAATGCAGGCTCATCAGTGGGAGAAAGCCGCAGGCTACGATGTCGTCGTAAGCAAGGGGTTCACCGATCTGAAGCCAAGTGCCTATACGGCGAGAGATGGTGAACCCCTTCAGGATTTTCGCCAGACGGTCGAGGATCGGAGTCGGATTGCGCAGATGCTCTTTGGTGGATTTCAACGAGGGCTGTATTCCGTCCAAAAGTTTGACTCCGACACCGAACGGCGACTGGCCATTATTTTAGACCGAGACTCACAGAAGTGGTTCCGACCAGCCGCGGGACAATTCCAGATTTCCTATAAGCTAGGTGTCTCACAACATGACTATCAGCCTGATTTTGTCGCTGAGACAGCAGATTGCATCTATATGCTCGAACCCAAAGCTAAAAACGAGATGACCACGCCGGAGGTTCTAGCTAAGAAAGAGGCAGCCGTCACGTGGTGCACCCGCGCCACGACCCACGCCCTCAGCAACGACGGCAAACCATGGAAATACGTGCTCATCCCCCACGACATGGTCGAGCAGAATATGACGCTGGGTGGGTTGGTGAGTCAGTTTACGGCTTGCTGAGAAATTTTATGGATCTGAGATTTGTGCTCGCAGCCCGGCAAAAGATTGGACAAGAAAGGGGTCTTTTCTCGCCCCAATGACCACCGCTTTCCTGCCTGAGTCACCCACCCACTCCACCACTGTGCCGAGGTTGCCCGCTTGCGATGATCTCCAGGCGAGGAGTAGGCTGAACCTAACGAGTGCTGAGAGTTGAGTGCTGGGTGCTGAGTGGAACGGCACCGGTCAAGGTTGAGTCGGAGGCTTTTCATGTGGGTTGTCTTCCTCATTCTCCTCCTACCTCTCTCCGTCCACGCGGAAGATCTCGGCGAACTGAGCGCGAATCCGTACAATCCTGACTCCACGTCCAATCCCTTCGGAGCCGGAAGCCCCTTCAAACCGGACGGCCTGAACAATCCCTTCAGCCCCTACGGCAGTCCCTACAGCAACCAATCGGCGACGAATCCGTTCGCCACCAATGCGCCTCAACTGTATGACCAGCAGAGGAACTATCGCGGCAAGCTGAGCGCGAACCCCATTGGTCTGTCTGGTTCATGAGTTTCTTTGGTTTGTTTGGTTCATTTGGTTTTCCGATCAGACGACCCTATGAACGAGATAAACCAAACAAACGAAATGAACCAGTTTGGTCTATCTCTACGGCCGCGGCCTGCGAATTGAAGGGCGTTGATCCAGCCGCCGAACCGCTCGCGCTGACGCATGCTAGCCCGGCGCTTCCCAAAATACCTGTATCGAGGTATCCTGCTGCCAGCTGTTGTTCGGCCAATGATTTCTTGCAACCGCAAGGGGAAGTTTTGAAGCACAAAGATCGTTACGATACAGCCGATCTTGATGAGAACCAATTTGAGCCTGGCTCTCGCCGTCGCGTGCTCAAGAATCTGCTTGGTATCACGAGCAAGCGTGAGATGGACCGGATGGAAGGGCGTGAACAGGTGCGCGTGCTTGAAGAGCTGGCAAGTCTCTATGACAGCGATCATCGATTCACTGCTGCTGATATTTGCCGCGTGCATCGACTCTGGTTGGGGCGGATTTATCCTTGGGCGGGAAAGTATCGCCAGGTGAATGTGAAGAAGGACTCCTTTTCGTTTGCTGCCGCTGCGCAGATCCCTAAACTGATGGCCGAATTCGAAGACGGTCCGCTCAAGCGGCATACGCCATGTCGCTCAGCATCGACAGAGCTTCTCAGTGCGGCTCTGGCAGAGGTTCACACGGAGTTGGTATTGATTCATCCCTTCCGAGAGGGCAATGGTCGAGTTGCAAGAATCTTGGCTGTGCTGATGGGATTACAAGCGGGATTGCCGGCTCTGTATTTTGATAATTTGTCTGGACGGAAGCGAGTAGAGTATTTTGCTGCGGTTCAAGCTGGCGTGGACCGAAACTATGGACCGATGGCGAATTTGTTCAACGCGGTGATCGAGAGGACTTTGCAGATTCACGGGAAGTAATGCGGCGAACCGTTCTCGTTTCAGCGAGCAAGTCGGCTCTGGTGAGTTTGACGCCTTCAATACCTGTGGAAGTGTAGACGGTCATCTGAAACATGGCATGGCGTTTTGCCGGATCTACAAGGTAGGGGTTGGTTCTGTTCAGAGAACGTTTGAGCATGGGCACAGTATAGCATGGTCTATTCCCTGCGTCTGCGCTCATGCCGATTCACCTTTGGTCCGCTTGTGCTCATCTCACGGCGGGGAGTGGGCTAACCTCACTGGCTACGTGCTCGATGCAAGGCTCGCTATGCGGTTTCTCTTCCTACTTTTGCTCCTGCCACTGCACCGCTCCGTCCACGCGGAAGATCTCGGCGAGTTGAGTGCGAATCCGTACAACCCTGATTCCACGTCCAATCCCTTCGGGGCCGGCAGCCCCTTCAAGCCGGACGGCCTGAACAATCCCTTCAGTCCCTACGGCAGTCCCTTCAGTAACCAATCGGCGACAAATCCCTACGCGACCGACGCCCCAAGACTCTAAGATCAGCAGGGTCAGTACAGGGGCAAGCTGAGCGCGAATCCGTATGACCCCGATTCGACCAGTAACCCCTACGGCCGCTACGGCTCTCCGTTCTCACCAGATTCGATCAAGAATCCCACCCAAAAACTTGAGGGTCAGGCGTGACTATTGACTTGTTGTGACCTGACGCGTCCAATCCGATCTCCATGGATGCATCTCCCCGGCACGACCAGCAGAGAACCTATCACGGCAAGCTCAGCGCGAACCCCGTTTGTTGGTCTGGTTCATGAGTTTCTTTGGTTTGTTTGGTTCATTTGGTTTTCCAATCAGACAACCCAATGAACGAGACAAACGAAATAAACCAAACAAACGAAATGAACCAGTTTGGTCTCTCCCTTCGGCGCCGGGAATCCCTAGCCCGCATTATTCATGACAGTTCGTCGCGAAATCGCTGAGCCGCGTCGCGAGAGCGGCGCGCGGAGCCAGGAGGACCTGAGGCGTACTCGTGCAGTACGTTGAAGGTCCGAGGGGCGAGCCCGCCGACCGAAGGCTCGTCGTAGTAGCGGATCGGCGATTGCAGCAGAAGTGTTCATGATTAATGCAGGCTTGAGCCCCAGCAGTCCCACGAATCCCTACGGCCGCGGCCTTCGGATTGAAGGGCGCTGATTCAGTCGCTGAGGAATAGAAAAATGTGCTGGGAGTCTTTTCTGCAGGTCTGAAATATCGACTAAATCGAGTGGCCAGGGCTGCCCTCTATACTCCCTCCAAGCTCGCTCGTTATCTCTCTAGGGATGGGGGCTGATTGATCTTCCACTGCGCGCGTCCAACGAGGGCCTTCTGAGGCCGCGCGTTGCGCGAGCAAAGAAGATCATCAGCCTCCGTCCCACCCTCTGTTCCGAGAGCAGGAGGGCGGCCAGTCTACCCTTCCCATCCTTTTCATCGTGAGGGCTCTGCGAGCAAGAATGGTACTTGGAACCCTTCCTGCGGAACCGTGTCGGTATCGTGTCCCAGCTCGGCAAGCAGCCGGACTAACCTGGTCGGGAAGTTCTCGTCCAGTTTGATCTTCACGCGATATGCGGGATGCTCGGAAGTGGCAGATCCTCTTCAGCCGAAGAGGCGGCGAAAGCAATCACAGCGCGCACAGCATGCTCTGTCAGAGTTGGAAAATCATCAAGGATATCCTGGATGCTGGCCCCCTCGGCTAGGCTCGCAAGAATGGTACGCACGGTCACCCTTGTGCCCTTGACTACAGGTTCTCCGCCGCAAATCGTCATATCACGCACAATGTATTCTTGATAGTTCATACGATTTCCCCCGATCCCTCGGATGCGGCACCACTCCGTGAGAAACGGTCATGGAACCTTCCACCGGCCAACTCTCAATGCAGACAATTCGACTCTCGCATGGCAACGCCTATCAGGTCGTGAAACTGCGCTGACCATCATTAATACGATGATCGCCAACTACTGGCGCTGTCGGCATCTGTCCCTTCAATTCACTCAACACTCAGCACTCAGCACTTCCCAGAATTAGTCGTCTTCCGGGTTGACGATATGGAGGCCGGCCGAATGACAGGCCGTCAGCAGTTGCGCATCGGCGCTGACGACGGTCAGCCGTAAGGGTTTGAGTTCCAATGCCAGCGCCAAATGCAATACTTGTGGTGTCCTGAGGGACGGATACTCCAGCGCGAGTTCTTTCGAGGCTAAGTAGGTCTGCATCGTGGGGGCGATAAACTGGAAGAGTCCCTCCTGCGATTCCCTCTCGAACTTATGGATGACCGAGTAACAATCGTCTCGGGTAATTTCTCCAGCGTGGGCTCGATTGGCGAAGGCCGTATAAAAATCGATGATAGACCACGTCGGCAGGATCGCCACTTTGCTCCGCTTCACCATCAGTCTGTTGACGATGCGAGTGCCGCGCTCCATGCTATACCGTTTCACCAAAGCCGTTGAGTCGAAATAGTAGTATGGCATGCGGTCACACTCTTCCCTTCAGAATGATGGCGGCCAGGGGGCCTGACATTTTTGAGAGCCGATCTTGGAGTTCGTCCAGCGGGAGATCGTCATACCCCTCCTTGCGAAACTTGTCTGCGAGATTGCCTTGATTGAACGACGCCGTGTCGTTTTTGAGCCGATCACCCAGCCGACGTTTTGCTAAACGACTGGGAACCCGCTGTTTTGTTACAGTCAGCCCGCGGCCCCGGCTGCGTGGCGCGCGCCCCGATACTTGTCCGACTTCCGACTTCGATGTAGCCATACCTTCCCTCTCCCTCTGAGTTAGTGGATTGCAGACGCCGGCATAGATCCAGACCCGTCCCGCGGGCATCCCGCAGGCTGGCTCGCCTGCGCCGGCAATTCCGATTCTCCATACACATGTCCCGCAATGGCCTTCGCCACATCGGTCGAAAATTCCTGCTGCATGACACGCACAACTTTGGCTATTGCCTCACGATCCGTTAGATGGCCTTCCTTCCCACCTTTTGAAAGAGCCCCGACCACCCTCTGGCTGGTCAAATCCACAACTTCGAAATCACTGCACCAGCGCACGAACTTGAACTGCGGATCGCGCACGTCGATCGGCCACACCCGCACCACTCCCCGCACAAGCAGTTCCGGAATTGGGCCGCCGGAATCGACACCCACTGAAGAATCCCCACCCCACAACCGACTTGTTACTTGCAGCCCTTCTTTCAACAATCCCTCCATCAAGGCCCGTTGCGCCGGTTCAACCTGATCGCCGGTCACTGCAACTGCCAGCACGAGATTCGTCGCGAGGAATTGCTCAAGTTCGCGTGCGAGTTCACTCACGCGGTAGGCTGAGGCGATGCCCTGTCCGCTGGGTCGAATCACGCGAAGATCGGCATTATAGGTCTCCCGCAACACGAGATTTCTGGCGGCCCGTCTCAACGCTCTGACCCGTGCCAGCTTATCGGACGGTCGGTGAGCCTCCTCGACATCCTCTCCGATCGAGCGGTCCAACAGAGAAATCCGTTCCATGAACGACATCTCTGCCTGGGGCCGATGCATCCCCGCTAGTGCGTAATAAAGCCCCTTGCGCACATCGAACCATCGATCGACGATCCGGACATTCTCCAACACTTTATCCGTCGACACACGAGTCAGATTGTCGAGCGTTAAGCGCCGTTCAGCGCTGCTCTGTCCTCGCTGCTCGATCACCAAATACGATTCCCAATCTTTTGCCTGCGCGCTGACCTCGGCTTTGAATACACGAGCCACCGATGCATAGGCTCGATCCTCGGCTCCTGCGCGGTTCTCCGACTGCCCGATACCGACAAGATATTGACTGGCCGGATAGGCCTCGCTCACGCCGTCAATCCAGTCCGGTTTCGATTGCCCTCCCAGCCATGCACAGCCGGATAGCGCCACCAATACCAACGCCACCGACGAGATTTGGCGAAGGAACAGCGCGCGCGCACTCATGGCATCACCCGTTGGAGAAGCACGGCGGTTTCACCAGGCTCAAGGGACAGGCTCCTCATGGCCTCAGATGTCATGGGATTGGACGGCCCGCCGGCTGATTGGATCTGCACCTGATAGCGCCCCGGTGGAACCCAGACCCGCGCAAGATGGATTTCATCGGGTAATGTTTGCCAACTCCGCTTGTCTGCTTCTTCGGACGACACAGCCAGTCCTTTCGCCAACAACCCAACCAAAAGACCGACCAAGGGCCCCGCATCTTTCCCCGCTGCCTGCTGAGCCCCACGCGCCACCCCCTCGGCCAGCGCAAACTTTGTGGCGGCACGGGCGAGTGCCTTAACCGTAATGCCGGTTATTCGCTCAGAAAGCGCCTTATCTGCTAATGCCGACACGTTATGCACCAATTCCGTGTTCACCGTCACCTTCGTCCTGTCGTCTTGAAGAAGACTCACGCTATCGACAGGTACCTGCGTCTTCTGCGGGATGAGCCGCGGCAAGGCCACGCGAACGACACGCCCATTCAGTCCATACAGCACACTGTCTACCGCCCGGTTGGGCTGTCGGTTCGCTTGTACAATCCCGCGATTGAGCAGCACCAGCTGGAGCGCGTCGAGACTGATGGGCAGGTCAAGAAACTGATCCTCCTTGCGTGGCGCCCGACCATTATAACTGATCACGACAACTTGAGCGAGCCGTTCCAACGACTGACTGGTTTCCCACTTCGTATCGGGAAACAGACGTCGGTACTCAGCCAACTCCTGAGTAAAGCGCAGGGCCTCGGCAGTCCGCAACAAATCTTCCCGCAACTGGGGTGGCACTCCCATGGAAGACCAAACCCTGGTAGCCTCATACGTCTCGTAGGCCTTTCGATAGGCGATAAACGCATTATTGATGTCACCGGTACTTTCATAGAGGATGCCGCTCAGATAGCGAGCAAACCCGTCCTCTCGGTACGCCCCCTTCTCCTGAGTTCGATCCGATAGGACGTTGAGCCGATGGTCGATCCGACGAGCCTCGACCAGCGCTCCTTGCCACTGACCCAGCACCGCATAGTTAATCGCCTTCAGCACATTGATCAAGACCTGTTCAAAGGGATCCCCCTCATAGGGCAGCGCCGTATCGTTCGTCATGAAGGCGAGAGTTTCCGTTCGAATCACCCTGGTGTAGAGGCGATCCAGTTCCTCCTCTGCTTGCTCCAATACAGCGTTGCTCTGCTGATAGTCGCCCACAAGTTGAAGGGTCATTCCTCGATCCATGCCATAGAGCACACGGCTTTTTTCGCCATAGTCCTTTTCGGCTTGTTGGACAATGGCATCGGCGCCCTTGGGGTCGTTGGCGCGCAAGCTTGCGTCGATGAGGAGATAGCGGTTAACCGAGGGGCTACATCCGGAGAGGAGCGCGACGACGGCTAGGGTAAAAAGGATCCGGACGGAAATACAAACGCCCCACCGTGCCTGAAGAGGGGCGGTGGGGCGTGCGACAAGAGAGCTCAACGCGGTCGTGGAGCCTAAAAAATGGAACGTTTCTTTTCGACGACTTTCTTAATCTTCTTCTGGCCGTACCAAACCTTGGCGTTATTTTCCAAATCCACCATCTGCAGATCGACCTGGTAGAACACCGCCTTCGTGCCTTCGGCCTCATCGAGGATCGTTGCAATGGTGCCCTTCATCATATAATCGGCGCCGATCTCTTTTCCCGGCGCTTTCTGCGTATCCTCTCGCGCGTACATGGCTTGTTCTTTACGTTCAGTGCGCAGCTCCTCGCGATCTCCCTTTCCTGCCACAAACGTCACCTTTTGAGAGTTCGTAAGTTCACGCTCAAGGTCGGTCACAAATGTATTGACGTTAATATGTTCGTGGCTGCTGTTCTGAATCGTCCCGACGACGACGACCGGTTGACGCCGCTTCGAGGTTGAAAAATTGTTGAGCCATGGGAACTCCAGCGCCTCTTTGACCATAGACTCGGCCACAATCCTGGAATCCGTATCGTTCCAACGGCCACTGAGATCCGTGACGACACCAGCATCGACCCTCGTGATTCTCGTCTCCTGGGCACAGCCGGCCAGCGACAACACTGTCAGTATTACAAGTCCGATTCGTCCTCTATCCATCACACTCACGCGATACCTCCTCGCAGATGCAATACGTAACAGTTCGTCGGGAGTCCTTATCGTGGCGCCCGCTTATCTTCTTCTTTCTCCAGCTTCTCAAAGAGCTTATCGGCATTTCTCCTGACGAAATCACGAACCTGGGAGTTGAGTTCCTTGGCCTGCTCTAGATTGTTCTTCATATCCTCGAGATTCAACTTGGCCAACACATAGTAGGTGCTGGTCTTCTCATCCTTATAGCGTTCGATGGGGCGCACACCGCTGAGGGTGGTGGCCGTCACCGTCTTGATAGCCCGCTCGACATTCTGTTCTTCCACACCCTTGCTGAAATCTCCCGCTGTAGTGGAAGCCGCATAGTCGCGCATCAAATACCCGGTGTAGGTTTCAAATGTCTTGGCGATTTCCGCTCTGGCCCGGTTTTCTGCCGTGTCCCAGGCCAGCGGCTCGTTGCGCACGCCGGTTACGGACCCGACACCATAAAACCCTTTATTATCTTTTTCGTTAAAGGCCCCCGACCCTTGCTTCACCCAATTGGGAGGACCGCCACAGGCAGCAAGTCCGATCATCAGGGCAACAGCCACTCCTCCCCCGACCAACCTCGACCTGAACCCCAGTATTCCATTCATGCGCAGCCTCCTTAAGTGACGATCAGGACAATAAAACCGCAGTGAATCCATGCTAGATGCCGACGATGATGGTTCGAGAATTCACACGAAATCATGCTAACATGCACCCCCTATCCAGTCAACGCAACCAACCAATGGGGCAAAGGTTGACCGTTTCACTCTACCCCGATAAGGAGCGCACCTGTGGCAGACGTTCAGATCGATGACGGAATCATTAAGATTCTGAGCCTGGAGGTTCAAGACCCTAAAGCAGCAGCAGTTCTCGCCGAGTACCCCCAAACACGTTGGGCAGAAATCACACGCAAAGCCGTGAAGATAGGACTCGGATATCTCAAGGGCGGTGAAAGACCCTAGCGCAGGCGGCTGAAAAAGCTCGCCAGTTTCGTTCTCACCTCGAAAGCATCCTCAACGTAGCCCAGAGGCTACGCCTCCGGTGCTTTCTTCGGCTGCGGCCTTGCTGGACAACCTTTTTGAGCAGCCTGCGAGCCATCCAAGGCTGGTGAAGGTTCGATGTCAGAATTTTGAGCATTTGGGAGCTTCGAGTCGCGCCTTTCTCGCGTGTCTCGCACTTCACGCACCCGTGAAGCCTACTAAGGTTTCACGGCGACCGCAGCCCTCGCTCGGGCATGGTTCCCTCCGAGTTCGAGATAACGGGTGAAGGCCTCGACTGACTTCCGCTGATCCTTGATCTGGTCGGCATAGAGGACGCCCAGCGAGAAATACACATCCACATAGTTGGGATTGACCACCAGTGCCTCCCTCATGGCACGCTCCGCTTCGGTATACTGACCGCGCTTTTCGTAGACTAACCCGAGCGTATACTGAGAATCCGGGTTCTTGGGGGCAAACTCCACCGCCAGCTTTGCCGCAGTCAACGCGTCGGCAAGGTTCGGCAATACTTCCAGCAGCACATAGCTCTTGAGCACATAGGCGTCGCCAAACCTTGGATCGTATTCCAGCGCTTTGTCCAGCCGCTCTAAGGCCTCTTTCGACGACTTTCCGGTTTGAAGCAAGAGGGCTGCCTGCTCGTACTGCATCTTCGCAGCCTGTCGCCGTTCCTCCGGAGACTGGGGCTCTCCCCCCAAGACAAAGTCAGCCTTTCGGCCTTCAATCAATACCATATCCCCTTCTCCATCAAGCTGCACAAAGAAGGGATGCTGCGCCCCATGCGATCGTTCTGAAATTTGTTGTTTGACATAGTCTCCGACTTCCGAAGCCATGAGCCATCCATTTTTATTCCGGTCTGCAGCGCTGCTCAATCCCTTCATCAACACCTGGACGAACAGACTCTTCCCATTCTCCTGGCTCAATGATTCACCCTTATCGCCGGCAGTCAACACTTGCACAGCCCGCCGCTCCGTATCGTCCTCAGGAGACAATCGTCCTTCGAGCGACAAGGGCTGGGCCGCGCTCACCTCCCACCCTCGAACCGCCGCATTCAAGAAGAACAGGGTGTGTTTGGACGCGCTACGCCGGCTGAACTCTTTGAGTTGTTCAAATGTCACAGACTTCGACACGTTTCCCACCTGCGCGTCCCAAGGAACCAGATAACCCAGTTCTTGGCCGGCAAGATCCTGGGTCACACCAGCATGTCCGGCGAAATAGATCACGAGCCGATCATATCGACCCACCTTCCGAGGCAGGAAATCTGAAAGTGTTTGCTGTAGACGGCGAGCACTCGCATCCTTGTCATAGAGTTCGACCACCTCGTCGAAGCCCAACTGGCGAAAGGCTTGAGCCACCGCTCTAGCATCGTCAATCGCGCCGGGAATTTTGGGAGCTAGAAGGTAGTTCTCCACCCCAATGACGATAGCCCAGGACTTGTAGTAGAGCCCCTCCGGCTTCCCCAATTGGGCAGATGCAGTGGACAGAGAGAAGATCGAGGCCAGCGAGCAGACAACCAACGCGTAGAGGAATGGACGCATTTGTCGGTGGGCGATCTGCAACATCAATCGAAGCGGTGCCATTGCGTGATTTCTAAACAAATCACCCTACTCTCGCCTTTGCGCGACTGTCAAGAAACGGTAGCCCAAGCTCGGATACGATGCGCGAGGCCAGCGGCACGGGGTAATCGGCTAGTTGAGTTCCTCCCTGACCCTCCATCATAATATCGCCGGTTCGCTTCACACCAAGACCTAAGAGGTTGCGAAAAAATTCAGGTTCAACACAATACACCGTCGGATTCTGACAGAATAGGCCGCCGACAAAATAGCGCAGGTGCTCAAAAAGGCTGTCCAGCAAGGCCGCAGAGAGTGAAGACCGGAGGCGTACCCTGTGGGGTACGTTGAGGATCTGAACGACGCGAGAACGATGCTGGCGGACTTTTTCAGTATCCTGTAAAAGGAGTCATTCCACCATGTCTGATAACATCGAGACCCTCCTCAAGGAAAGCCGTGTGTATCATCCGACAGCTCAAACCAAAGCCGTTGCCCATATTCAGGACTATGAAACCGCCTATAAGCAGTCGATTGCAGACCCGGAGGCCTTCTGGAGCGGTGTCGCCAAGGAGCTCGAATGGTTCTCCCCCTGGACTAAAGTTCTCGATTGGAACTACCCCTGGGCCAAGTGGTTCGTCGGCGCCACGTGCAACATTACCTATAACTGCCTGGATCGCCACGTCAAAACCTGGCGGAAGAATAAGGTGGCGGTCATTTGGGTCGGCGAGAACAACGAAGAACGGGTCATCACCTACGGCGAACTCTATCGACAAGTGAATCGTTGTGCGAATGCGCTCAAGAAACTGGGAATTACAAAAGGCGACCGGGTCACGATCTACCTCCCGAAAGTTCCCGAACAGATCGTCGCCATGCTCGCCTGCGCCCGTATCGGCGCGATTCATAGTGTGGTCTATTCCGGTTTTAGCGCTCCGGCTCTTACCAGCCGCATTCAAGACGCCGAATCCAAACTGGTCATTACGGCCGACGTCGGGTTCGACAGGGGAAAGGTCTTCGCCCTCAAGTCGGTAGTCGATCAAGCCGTCGCCAATTGTTCCTCCGTCGAACATGTCGTGGTCCTGAGAAGACAGACTCCTGGGGTCGGCTTATCCGCCCCCAAGGAAATCGATTGGCACGACTGGCTGAAAGATGAAAAGGCGATCTGCGAAGCTGCGCAGCTGGATGCAGAACATCCATTGTATATCCTCTATACGTCGGGGACGACAGGCAAACCCAAGGGTGTAGTCCATGTCCACGGCGGCTACATGGTTGGAACTTACATCACCACAAAATATGTCTTCGATCTCAAGGACGAGGATGTCTACTTCTGCGTCGCCGACCCTGGGTGGGTCACAGGCCACAGTTATATCGTCTATGGCCCCCTGCTCAACGGCGCCACGATCCTCACCGCTGAAGGCAAACCGGACTACCCAAGCCCGGGCCGTTGGTGGGACTTGATCGAACGTTACGGCGTGTCGATTTTCTATACGACCCCTACTGCCATTCGCCTACTCATGCGTTATGGAGAAGACTGGCCCAAAAAATACGATCTCTCCACCCTCCGGATCCTGGGCAGCGTCGGAGAACCGATCAACCCGGAAGCCTGGGAATGGTTCCATCGCGCAGCCGGTGGGGACAAACCGATCATGGATACCTGGTGGCAGACAGAAACCGGGTCCATCCTGATCACTCCCCTGCCGGTTGTTCCCTTAAAGCCGGGCTCCGCCACGAGACCTTTCCTGGGCATCGAAGCCGATGTGGTGGATGGCCAAGGCAACAGTCTCCCAGCCAATGCCGGCGGCTTTGCCGTCATCAAAAAGCCCTGGCCTTCGATGATGCGAACCATCTACAAAGATCCGGAACGTTACAAGACCTATTGGAACACGATCCCGAACTGCTATACCGCCGGAGACATCTGCCACAAGGATGCAGACGGCTACATGTGGTTCATGGGTCGCGCCGATGACGTGATAAAAGTCGCCGGGAACAGGCTCGGCACCGCCGAAGTGGAAAGCGCGCTGGTGAGCCACCATGCCGTGGCAGAAGCTGCGGTCATCGGCAAACCGCATAAACTCGTCGGCGAGTCCATTAAGGCTTTCATTATCTTGAAGCAGGGGGAAGTGGACAGCCCGGCCCTGATCCAGTCGATCAAGGATCAAGTGCTGAAGGAATTGGGGAAAATCGGCGTGCCGTCGGAAATCGACATCGTATCTTCACTTCCGAAAACCAGGTCAGGCAAAATCATGCGGCGGGTGCTCAAGGCGAAAGAACTGGGACAAGACCTTGGCGATATCTCGACGATCGAAGATTGATCCAACCGGCTGTAACACCGGTATTTGATAAAACCTTTGTGCGCTCAGAAACAACATCAGCGATGGAATCGGAGGAAGGCATGTATACAAGGACAGGCTTCAGAATCATGGTAGCAACCGGAGTATTGGCGCTCAGCATGGCAGTAATCAGCCAAGCCAACACCTGGGCGGCCGAACCAGTTGCAAAGGACAAGACAGTGAAAAGGTCGGCTCAGACGCGGACACAGGCACCTGCCCCCAAAGCAGCCGCTACGACATCCGTAATGCCAGGGACCACGGGAAAGTCTACCGCCTGTTTCGGTGAAGCGCCGCAGCTCGATAAAGTTACGCCGGATGAAGGGAAAGCAGGAGACAAGGTCACCATCACCGGGAGTAGCTTCGGTACCGCAGCCTGTTTACGGGGCGTCTCCTTCGGCCCTGGCCATCCGGCTCAGTTTCAGCAGAAGAACAACAGCATCACGACGACCGTGCCAAGCGGTGGAAAGAAGGGGTTGGTTCTTCTCACTGTCACCACAGCCTCGGGCGAAAATTCGAAGCCGTTCCTCGTAAAATAGAGAGGGGCGGGCGGACTAGATGGTCTCCTGTGCTCGCCTGGGACAAGAGCGCGTCTCGGCGCGCTCGGGGTTGGGCGGGTGAGAATGTCGCGCGCAGTCAAGGGCAACCTTGGCCACTCCTCTAGCCTAGGGTGTAGGGAATTGGCAGGTGCTCGTGCAAGGCGCGCTCGCAGCTCTCAAGGGAACAGATGAATGTGGAGGAGATATCTGAGGAAACTCGTCGAATATGGAACGTAAGCCTGGCGAACCGATCTATCTGAAGCGTCATATGCTGGGCCTCGCCTTGGCTATTATCTCTCCCATTCTGCTGCCTCTCCTCTGTCACCGCTACATCACGCCACTGACCTTCGATACCATAATTATCGCAGGCCTACTCATCGCTCTGATCGGAAGCATCGCGCTCTATTTCGCCTACCGCTCCTCAGCTCAGAACGAGCCGTGAAAATTGAGGCCTAAAACAGGACATGGGGAGACGCCGGATGGTATTTCTCTGAAACCACACACATTATACCTTTCACCTTTCACGTCCTGGCTCAGACATCGCCATACAAACACCCTCTCCGTCTCGGTCATGATAGATAACGGTCCAACATAATCCTCCTCCTGGAAGTAGAAACCGGAATGCAACCAGTGTATCCTGCACAGAGTGAACCAGTTACCGACGCACTCTCTCTACCCTGGAGTCCACTGATGACATCTGCTGGGATCTTAGTAAGACATGTGGGAGGCCTGCTCGCAATGTCGCTCCTCCTGATTGTTGGCTGCACAACCCCCACGAAGCAGCCGACGACCGTAGGCCCCTATTGCAACATTTCGTGGGACAAGACGAATAACCCGAAGGTGGCCTGGTACCAGCTCACATTGATCGATCAGAGCAAGCAGGCAAAGATCGTACGGTTCATCCCAGCAGATTTCACCACTGTGTCCTGCCGGGAGGTCGGAGCCAACCATGAAGGAATCTGGGAAGTGACCGTGCAATCCTGTTATGACAAATCGACCTGCGGCGCCCCGACCGAGGCCGCACGCATGCAGATCACCACCAAGTAAGGAACTAGGGGCGGTCTATTCGGTTCATTTAGTTGGTTTGGTTTCTTTGGTTCGATGGACGAAATTACCAGAAGAACAATCCAGCAGGATGCTCAAAAAGGCCGTCAGCAAGGCCGCAGGTGTGTCGAAACCGGAGGCGTACCCTCAGGGGTACGTTGAGGATTTCGATGAGCCGAGAACGATGCTGCCGGGTTTTTTCAGCATCCTGGTAAAGGAAGGGAATCCATGAGTTCGATACCAGGCATTTCCCCATCGAGTCAGTTTAGGAAGCTCCTCCTGTCGGATCGATTGGAATTCATCTGTGAAGCCCATAACGGCCTCAGCGCAAAAATTGTTCAAGAAGCAGGTTTTCGAGGTATTTGGGCCAGCGGCCTCTCCATATCCGCTCAATACGGTGTCCGCGACAACAACGAAGCCAGCTGGACCCAAGTCCTGGAAACCCTGGAATTCATGTCCGACGCGACCACGATTCCAATCCTCCTCGATGGCGATACAGGCTACGGCAACTTCAACAACATGCAGCGGCTCGTCCGCAAGCTCGAACAGCGCCGCATCGCCGCCGTCTGCATCGAGGATAAACTCTTTCCCAAGACGAACAGTTTCATCAAGGGGAACGCCCAACCCATGGCCGACATGCAGGAGTTCTGCGGCAAGATCAAGGCAGGAAAAGACGCGCAGACCGATCCAGACTTTTCCATTATCGCCCGAGTGGAAGCCTTCATCTGCGGCTGGGGATTGGCCGAGGCCTTACGCCGAGCCGAGGCCTATCATCAAGCAGGGGCAGACGGCATTCTCATCCACAGCGCCCTGTCGGTGCCGGACGAAATTTTGGCATTCAAACAGGAATGGGGCAATCGCTGTCCCGTCGTCATCGTGCCAACCAAATATTACGCCACGCCCACCGACGTATTTCGGCAACACGGATTTTCGATCGTGATCTGGGCCAATCACATGCTGCGGACTGCCGTGGCTGCGATGCAGAAAACCGCGAAGACCCTCAAGGAACAGGAGCACCTGCTCTCCATCGAAGACAAAGTTGCACCGGTCTCTGAAATCTTCCGTCTGCAAAACGCCGCAGAGCTGCAAGAAGCTGAAGACCGCTATCTACCCAAAGGCGCCGAAGACACCTGTGCCATCGTGCTGGCCGCTTCCCGCGGCAAAGAGCTGGGGGAACTCACCGAGCTGCAACCCAAAACGATGGTCAACATCCAGGGGACGCCGATCCTCTCCCATATAGTCGACGCCTACAATGCTGTCGGCATCAAGGATATCGTGGTGGTTCGTGGGTACAAGAAAGAAGCGGTCAATTTGCCAAATCTCACCTATGTCGATAACGACGATTTTGCGGATACAGGCGAATTGCATTCTCTTTTGAAAGCCCTCAGATTCAGGAAAGGGCCGGCTCAAGATACGGTTATTTCCTACGGTGACGTGTTGTTCAATAAATATATTCCCCAGTCTCTCTGTCAGGAGGCCGATGACTGCGTAATTTTCGTCGACAGCAATTGGCAAGAGCAGAGCAGCTATGCCCGCCTCGGCGGCTTTACCGAATGCACCATTCCCAATTCACGAAGAGCCTTCAATGCCAAGATCTATCTCAAGCAATTGGGGGACAATCTCCCCAAAGAATCCATCCACGGAGTCTGGATGGGATTTCTCAAGGTCTCGCCCAGCGCCAACAAGCTCATCACCGATATCATTGCAGAACTCCTAGCCAAGCCAACTAACCGCAAGGCAGGCATCCCTCAACTGCTCCAAGAACTGTTGAACCGACAATATCCAATCAGGGTGCTCTACACAGCAGGCCACTGGCTCGACATCAACAGCATCGAGGATGTGGTCCAAGCAGGGAACTTCTAAACAGGGTTCGTCTAGTCTATTTGGTTGGGCTGAAGATTCTGCAGAAGTCTTACCCTGCATCGCACGGCTATTGGCATCTTACTCGGAACCAGTGACATTGAGGGTCAGAACATTGAGGGTCAGGCGTGACTATTGACTTGTTTGTGCCACGCTCTTTGATCCGGAATTGCGTTTCACGTCTTGCCATCACACATCTCGTGGCAGATATCCAGAAGCTTCCCTGAACTGGGCAATTGGACTCCCTACTGCGCGAAGCGTATGATGATTCATCATAAGATTCGGTGGTCTGGTTGCATCATACTGGCAGGGAGAACCGGGCTATGGCTTCGGTACTTTCCCATCGCACAGATTTCTCCTACTACTCCAGCAACCCTTACGACCGGCTGACTCAATCATTGCCCACACCTCACAGGTTTTACTTCCAGGTCTCTCTTCCAGACTCCAGATTAACAGTCGAACAGATCACCTTACCCTTTGCTACTTGTGTGACTTCTCTTATCCGCCATGCAGATCACCTCTTCATGGGACCGTGGCTGATGACGCCGGCGTGCCCATGAAGAAACCAAGGAGGCATCGATGAAGACATTCAACAAGTTGAGACAGGGAGCTACTATGCTGGTGTTCGGATTGGGTATCGCCGGATTTCCCGGGCCAAGCAGCGCGGCGCCGGAAGGGTCGGCTTTCAATCTTCCGGTTGAAACGGTGGCGGACTATCTATACGCCCTGATTGAAGCGGACCGCGAGGTCTATACCAAGCACGTCGTTGAACGGATGCAGAGCAAAGGGGTGGTCGTCGCCTCGGAGAACTGGGAAGAGAAAAATACCCTACCCCTCCCGGCTCAATTCCTGATGGAATCAGGCCGCGTCGTGGCAAAGAAAGGGCTTGGCCTGCAGTATCGACTGATCAGCCTCTGGCCAATCAACAAGCGAAACGGCGCTTCAGGCGAATTTGAGAAGTTAGGGCTTGGAACGATTCTCACTCATCCAACCAAACCCTATACCGCTTATGTTAAGGAAGGAGGAGTCCGATACTTCCAAGCCATCTATCCGGATCTGGCAGTGGCCCAGGCTTGCATCGGCTGCCATAATTCCCATCCGGACAGTCCTAAACGGGACTTCAGGATCAATGATGTGATGGGAGGGCTGTTAATCCGTATTCCGCTGCAATAGATATGCGTATGGGATGCGCACGAAGGCTGAAAGCTACAGACTAGACTGAAGGGCTGACCTTCAGTCTGAACCCCTTCAGCCTAATCCTGAGCCTATTAGCTTTTCGCGCACCGGAAACCGGGGAAGTTCTGACTCCGGAACGATGGGGGATCCCAGGACCGATCCGATGATCGAAGATTTCTCGCACTGCTGTTCCAGGCGCCACCACGGATGACTTTGAACGCGCCTGATGACAGTCCACCAGGATTTTGTTGCGGACTGTTCATATAATAGTCGGTCTCATACCAGTCGCTGACCCACTCCGAAACATTCCCGGCCATGTCATAAAGACCGTAAGGACTCTTGCCGTCTTCGAAGGTGCCCACTGGCGCTGATGCTTCATAGTTGTGCGACCCTGGTTTCCCATAATTCGCATGGCGCGGCGTCGGGGGATCGTTACCCCATGGATAAAGACGCCCGTCCGTTCCCCTTGCTGCCTTCTCCCACTCTGCCTCGGTCGGCAAACGTTTGCCGGACCATTTACAGAAAGCTGCCGCATCCGACCAATCCACGTTCGAGACCGGCCTCTTCTTATGTGCCGATTGGTTCATCGTATTCCAGTCCAACGGCGGGTGGGCATCTCCTGACCGCAGAAATTCCTCATACTGCCCCACAGTGACTTCGTACACATCAATGTCAAAGGCATTCAACTGGACCTTATGCACAGGCCGTTCATCTGAATCACCATCCTGACTCCCCATCGTAAACTCTCCCGCCGGTACCGACACCATCGACCCTATTGGTGGGCGAGGCACAGCAGGCGTCTCCAGGCTCTGAGTTTGAGCCTGCCTCTGCGACGGAGCTTGTTTCTTTGCGCCTTTTTCAATAGGAGCCGCGCCCATTGCCGGACAAGCAAGAATCACGATCAACACGCTGAGTACAATCATCCTCCTCATGCACCGCCTCCACATTTGCCACAACGGACCATGTCAGTCTATGAGCACACTTCCCAATGGGCGGGAACTATAAAGCCTCACACCTCAGAAAAACAACCGTGCAGAGCCTCGACTCTTTTCTCTAGCCCCTAGCCTCGCACCCTTCGCTTGGCCTGTTGATACAATTTCACGCCAAACCTTATGAATAATAAAATGTGAGCTTAGAAGCTAGAGCCTATTGGCTCTTCGCGCAACGAAACCCGTTGAGTCCCTGGTCCGTCGGCGAAATGAGGCTCCGATTCGAAGAGCGCATCGCCCGAGGATTGCTATTCCAGGCACCGCCACGGATCGCCCTGGTCCCACCCGTCGACGGCCCTATCGGATTCTTCGACGGACTGCTTTTATAATAGTTATAGTCGTAAAAATCACTGACCCATTCCCAGACATTCCCAGCCATGTCATAGATGCCATAGGGACTCTTGCCCGCTTCGAACGATCCAATCGTCGCCAATACGCCGTGATTGTTCCAGTCCGATTTTCCGAAGTTCGCGTGAAGCGGAGTCGGAGGATCGTTACCCCACGGATAGATGCGGCCATCTGTCCCCCGCGCCGCCTTTTCCCACTCCGCCTCTGTCGGCAACCGCTTGCCGGCCCACTTGCAGTATAAGAATGCATCCGTCGAATCCACATTCGCTATTGGACGCTTCTGATTCGCCGGTTGGTTCATCGTCTTCCAATCCGAAGGCTGATCGATCCCTTTCGCCGCAAGAAAGGCCGCATACTGCCCCACCGTCACTTCATACACATCCATGGAAAATGTGTCCAGATAGACCTTATGTTCAGGCTGTTCGTCTGAATCTCCCGCAGCACTTCCCATTATAAACTCTCCCGCCGGCACCACCACCATCGCCCCCTCTTGAGGTTGGGCTTGAGGTGGAGCCGCTGCAGGCTTATCCTGAACTTGTTTCTGCCCTGTGACCACTTCCTTGGCGCCCTTCTCAACTGGTGCTGCAGCCATCGCTGGGTACACAGCGACTCCGAGCATCCCAACCAGCATCAACATCATTCTCATGAACCGCCTCCGCATGTTATTGAGGGAACCATGGCGACCTGTCTACTCATCGCCTAATGCGCGGAAACTATAAAGCTTCATGCCTCAGGAAGGCAACCACTATGAAGATCATTAGACGGGAAAGATGAAACGTGACGTGTATCTTGCAGGGCGATTGACGATTACTCCATTGAACCGATGACGCGATTCAATGGAGGCTCTGCTGCACCGACGTAGTTTTTTTGCGGTCTGTCAGCTGCTTCAGCGATTGGTCAAAATAGACTCCATATTGTTCTCCAGATCGTTCACCACCACCCACTCGGTAGCGCCGGCCTTGCGCACGCTTGCCTCCCATTGAGCCAGGCGGTTGAGATACCGCCGGGGGTCGGCGTTGTCCGTGCCTAGCTTAGTCACATTCAACGCCACAATGCGGATACCATCGAGCTTGATCGGAAAGTCACGGATCGTGCCTTTGCCCAACTCTTGCTGCATATCGGAGAACACCACGATGGTCTTGATGCCGGCCTTGGTCTCATTGAGATATTCCGCTCCTTGAATCAGCCCACCGGTAATATCGGTATAGGCACTGCCCTTCACGCCCTTGGAAAACGCTTCAATGCGTGTTTTAAATACTCGCTTTTGCGAGGTCGCCTGCGAGGGGCGCTTATCGAATGTGACCTTGGCCACGATGTCTTTCTCCGTAAAGCTTCGCGTCTCCACTTTCGCTACAGCCAGCGAATCTCCAGGGTTCAGCGTTGCCAGCAGATAATGGATAATCTTGGACGCCTTATTCATCTCCATCGCATAGGTGCCGGACGTATCCACCAACATATACACACCATGGCTATGTATCCGGCTATCGCCACAAGCGCTGACGAGCACCATGCCGAACGACGCGATCAAAAGGGTCAGATATTTACTCATGCTGCCCTCCTGAGTTTGGAAAGTTCCTTCTCTTCTGATTGACTCCTATCTCCCGTCGAACCTGCCCGCATCCCTATCACCCAGCGCTCTATCATCAGCGGAATGACGATCAGTACGTCATAGGCCAATTCGAGTACTTTGGAAAACCGCTTTAACAACAGGCTGGTGAACCTGAGCGAAAAACCGAGACCGCGCATAGCCTGCACGAGAAACACACCGAGCACGGTGCGCATAGAATACACGGCGCTTTCCAGCGGGATCGCCACGAATGCCAGCGCGAACGGAAGCACAAAGCCCATGACCATTTGTCCGATCATCGGGATACGTGTCAGTAAACCATCCGACGCAGGTGTAGCGGCAGAGGCAAGGTCGCGCATCAGAGAAGCTTTATCGGCGACCAGCATATCGCGCATCAATGCTAGGGAAGACTCGATCCCGGCCAGGATAATCAAAAACGTCAGCGATGCGAACATCAAACGCTGACGCATACGATCATCCATAGTGGCAATCCTGGGAAACAACTGCGTAATGCGGAGCGACTCAAGCAGAAACAGGCCCATTGACGCTTCCATCAGAATAATAACCAATGCCGCGACATCCGATGTTTTCAGACTGTTGGTGATGTAATCGCTGGCGCCCACCATCTCCGACATGGGCAGCGCGATCAGTTTGTAATTGATGAAGGCCCCGCCCAACGCGATCACCATAACCAGCGAAGAGATCGCAAGCTGCACGAAGCCAGACACTGTCAGAGCATGTTCTGTCTTGTTGTCCTTGGCCCGGATGCCCTCTAATTTTCCCATATGGCCATCGATCTGCTTCGCGTTGGTCTGGAGCGTCACCATTTTCTTTTCCATTTCACCTATCAGCTTTTCCACGGATCGCCATGACGGTTGCATCGCTTTCAGTATCTTATGCCGCTCTTCATATGAGCGGCGAAACTCCGCAACAGTCTGATCATGGATCTTCTGGATCGATTTATTGATGTCCTCCAGAAGCTTGCGTGGAATATCGCCTCCCGTTTTAATCTGTGCGACAGATTTGAGCGCGCCGACCCATTCTGGAGGGGGTGGCGGGATCTCTCCACATTTATGGTAATCGTCTTCGATGCGGGTCGCCTCCTCCATCATTTTTCGCTGCAAGGCAGGAAACTCATGCATATCCTTACGAATCATATCGCTCACTCGCTCGAATTCTCGGTCGATCACGACCGCTTGGCTCTCCTGCCCATGCGCCAACAACACCGACTGATTACGCAACTTCAGATTGTCTGCACAGAGAAACAGCCAGCGGGCAATGAATCGCGCAGACTGGGACAGCAACGCGCAGACTGAATGGATAACCCCGTGCATGGGCTTACGCGCTGCATACAAAAACAGCATGGCCAGTATGGCCAACGCCAAAACAGAAAAGGCCACATTGCTAGGCCAAAATAGCCATGAATTCCAAGTCGTCATTACCGTTCCTCCCTTTGCTGAAATCCGCAGCTTGTCTCGTCGAGATCATCGAACATATGCGACGCGCTCGGTCCAAAAAACTCCTCACTGTATGCTTGAGACTACACCTGGGGTTTTCCCTGATCTGCAACCTCGCATCAACTCGCGCCGCCTTTATCTTGACACTCGGGCTATAGGAGAGAGGGCTTAGCCGGGTTTTCCCTCTATATGAATCGTGACGCGTGAATGGCTGCGGGGCACAGCATCCAGACCTACAGAGCATTATTCATGCCGATTTGCGGAGAAATAGCAGAGCGATGTGCGATAAACGCGAAGGACGGATTGTTTTCTCGTTTGTTTGGTTTAACCAGATAGACCACATGCACCAGATGAACTATCCACACTTGCGACTGTCTTGCGTGAGTCAGGAGGGGCCGATCGCGTCCCAGAGTTTCATAACGATCCACAAGACCAGCACGATGAGAAGGACCAGCAACAGAACGGTCCCGACAATGATGCAGGTCACATAGAGCCTGGCCTGCTGTGTTTCTCGGTAGGGTTGTGTCGCAGCTCGTCTCAGAAGTTCTGCATTCCTCGCGTGACTACGGAACCAAAGAGAAAAGAGGTCACCGGCAATGGGGATGGCGCCGATGGTTCCATTGATGAGGAGATTCAAGCTCATCCGTGCAATGACGATCTGCGGAACTTGAAGCCGCGCGGCCAATACCAAGATCGCTGTCCCAATGAAATTGGCCAGGATGTCGCCAAGTCCTGGTATCAGCCCAAGCAGCGGATCGAGCCCCACATAGAAGGGGGTGCCGGGGATCTTGACGGTTGTATCCAGAACCTTGGCTAAAAGCTCTGCCGTCGCCACCAGGGCGTCTCGCTGAGGATCGGGAGAGGACGGCTTAGAGAAGGGAGGCGGGACTGAATCAACCACGACGTGAAAGGGCAATATGTTCTTTGAGCCAACAGCGGTCCATCACGACAAGCAGACCAGATTCTTTAGCATGAATGGCTGCCTGTTCGTTTATGACCCCCTCTTGCAACCAAACCGCAGTGACACCCTGCGCAATCGCTTCTTCTACGATTGGGAGCACGTCTTCTGACTTCCTGAAAATATCGACAAGATCGACTTTGGTTGGTACAGCAGCAAGTGATGGGTAGGCCTGCTCGCCAAGCACCTCTGTCTCATTGGGGTTCACCGGGATGATCCGATAGCCAGAGGCTTTCATATAACTCGCCACTCTATAGGAGGGGCGTGCCGGATTCGAGGACAGCCCCACGACGGCTATCGTGCGGCAGTCCTTGAGGATTCGTGCAATCGACATCTCATCTGTATCGCCCATGGGATTCAACAATATCATGAGATACACTACAGAACAATTCCAGCTGAAGGCCTTTTCAATATCCGGTTACTGAAAGGATCCGTCCCTTGCCGACATACCAAAGATAAGTCCTATTGCCATGGCCGGCTCGGTCTGGCGCAACGCTTAACGATGGAGGTTTGTATGTACGCTCGGTTGATCCACTCTCGTCACGCCCCCATGAGGCAGTTGATTCTCATCTCACTCCTATTATTCCCTTGGCCTGTGCTGGCAGAGGAAGGGCCGGCACTCCCCCTTTCCAAGATCGTGCTCTATTCCAGCGGCGTGGGATATTTCCAACATGACGGCACGGCAAACAACCGAATGCAACTCGACCTTCGCCTGCATGCAAACCAGATCAACGACATGCTCAAGAGTTTGGTCGTGCAAGATTTTGGTGGAGGTAGAATCTCAACCGTCACCTACGGTTCACGCGATCCTGTAACGAAGACGCTCGGAAGCTTCGGCATCAATCTAAACGGTAATCCGACCCTGGGACAGATTCTGACTCAGGTCCGTGGGGAACCGGTCGAAGTCACCGCGCCCAATCCCATCGTCGGCACATTACTGGGCGTGGAAAAGAAAATAGAATCCATCGGCGAGGGTTCACAGCACCGCGTCATTGAGCAGGAATATGTCACGCTCCTGACAGAAGAAGGATTCCGCTCACTCTCGCTGGCGAATGTGCAGCGCATCAAATTGACCAATCCCACCTTGAATGCTGAACTGCACCAGGCGCTGGCCATACTCGCGACGAATCACGATGCCCAGAAAAAGACCGTCTCGATTACCTTCGACGGCACCGGAAACCGTCAAGTCCGTATCGCATACCTAACGGAAACCCCGGTCTGGAAAACCAGCTATCGACTCGTCTTGGACGAGGACAAGGCGCCCTATCTGCAAGGCTGGGCCATTGTGGAGAATCAGACACCGCAGGACTGGCGCAACGTGAAACTCTCTCTTGTCTCAGGACGGCCTATTTCCTTCACGATGGATCTGTATCAACCGCTCTACAACCCACGTCCCGTCGTTCAACCTGAGCTCTACGCCAACCTCAAACCTCAGACGTACGGCGATGCCATGGATGAACTCAAGCCGATGGCTCCTGCCCCACAAGCCCGCAGCGACATGAAAAAAGAGCGTTTGCTCGGCAAGATGGCCCAAGGTGCTACCAGTAATCGGGCCAATGCTCCGGCAGCAGCATCCGTCGCCGCGGAAATGGAGATGGGCGGCCTGGAAGAAGGTGTTGCCCCCATGGCGATGGCAGAAGACAAGGGCGAGCTATTCGAATATCGTATAGACCAGCCCGTCACCCTCGCCAAACACACCAGCGCGCTGCTGCCCATTATCGGCCAGACGCTCCAGGGCCAAAAAGTATCGCTCTACAACCAGCGCGTCAATGCAAAACATCCACTAAATGGGTATCGCCTAAAGAACACTTCCGCTCTACATCTAATGCAAGGCCCTATCACACTGTTTGACAGCGGAACCTATGCAGGCGACGCGCGCATCGAAGATCTTCCTCCGGGACAAGACCGGCTGATCAGCTATGCCCTCGATCTCAAGACCGAAGTGGAATCCAAACTCGAAGGCGGCACACAAGAGCTTGCGATGGTCTCGCTGAAGAAGGGCACGATGCTCATCTCACGCCGTTTGGTCGAAGACCGGACCTATCTCGTGAAGAACCGCGACGCCAAAGCCAAGACCATATTGATCGAACAACCCTATCGTGCAGACTGGAAACTTGCCGAACCGAAGGACCCGACAGAACGGACACGTGACCTGTACCGCTTCAGCATCGCAGTCGATCCGGGGAAAAGCGCGACAGTCCGCGTCAAAGAAACACTGCCTATTCAGGAATCGATCCTCTTGATGGAAGGCGGCATCGACCAAATTGCCTATTACCAGCAAGCGAAGGAAGTCAGCCAAAAAGTAAAAGAGGCGCTGCAACGTGTGGTGCAGTTACGCGGTAAGCTGGATGACGCGCGCGCCCAACGGACTCGCCTCGACCAACGCACTGCCGAGATCACCTCGGAGCATGCTCGCATCCGCGAGAATATGCAGCGGCTCCAGCAAAACTCCGATCTCTATAATCGCTATGTCAAGAAGCTGGATCAGCAGGAGACTGAGCTGGAAAAACTGCGCAAGGAGATCGAGAGCCTCAAGAATACAGAAGAGGAACATCGGCGAGAATTGCAGAACTACGTGATGAATCTGGACGTGGCATCCTGATAAAGCAGGTTAAGGTCAAGGCTGAGGTTGAGATAAATTACGCTCGGTCGTTCTCGACCTTAACCTCAGCCTCGGCCTTGATTGAAGAACTGTCGTATCTGCTCCTCCGGGGCACAGCCAACGAGGAGATAATGATCCGGCGAGACAATGAGGGGAACCCCAGCCTGGCCTGTGACGTGCCAGGCCGCTTCCCATTCTTGAGCTACCCGTCGATCCTCGCCATCGATCGTACCGACACTCTCCGGTGAGCCTCCTACCTGCTCGACCAATTGCCTGAGTACCTCCGAATCGGAGATATCCCTGCCTTCACACCAGAAAGCCCGATAGGTCTCACGCACAAACGCCATCGCACGCGATGGATCGCGCCGTAAGAGCGCCACCGCTTGTTCAATCGCAAGCTTCGTATTGGGCTTACCAGGAGGGAGCGCAATGGGCAACCCTGGCGCCAGCCGCTGAACGACCGCCACTTCGTGGCGTAGCTCAGCCCCCAGCGAGCCCTGCCACGGTTTCATTGGGCGGGGAAGATGCGACGCATGCTGTACACCCCGCCATTCACAGAGCGAAAGCAAGCTCAGTTCATGCAGCCGTTCGTGCATCGCATAACAGAACGGACAGTTAAAATCGCTGTAGAGAAGGTTCCGTTTTTCATTCACGTTATCTATTCTCCTCTGGACCCCGTGACCCTTAACTTCTACAGATCGATATGGTACCGACGCGCTCGAACAAAATCCACCGTCAAGACGTAATGCCAGTCAAACTTTCTGCAATGAGTCATGCTTCGGGAAAGAACAGACCTTCAACGGAAGTCGGGCTATGCGAGGAGACGCTCCAGTTTTGCACGGAGGGTTGGGAGGGTTATTGGCTTCGTAACGACATCATCCATTCCGGCTTGCCGACACTTCTGTTCGTCCTCCGATGACGCGTGCCCGGTGAGGGCAATGATGGGCAGATGTCTGGTCGTGGTTTGTTCCTGTCGTCTGATCTCTTGAGTGGCTTCATATCCATCCATCTCCGGCATTTCGCAATCCATCAGCACGGCATCGTAGGTGGCGTGGGCAATGGAATTCACAGCCTCCCGCCCGTTCCGTGCCACCTCCACTTGGCATCCGATTTTCTGCAGAAATTTGCACGCCACAACCTGATTGATTTCATTGTCGTCTACGACAAGAATCCTGAGCGGGGTGGTGCGGTCCGCCATCGATGCAATGGCCGGCCTCACAGCCTGAGCAGAAGTCATGCGCTGAATCGCAGGCAACAGGCTTGTGAAATAGGTAAAGGAACTGCCCTTTCCTGGCGTGCTCTCCACCATCATGGCTCCACCCATGAGCTCAACCAGTTGGCAACAGATCATCAAGCCCAGCCCGGTTCCCCCGTATCGCCTGGCCGTCGATTCCTCTGCCTGAGCATAAGCTCCGAATAATCGCGTTTGCTGATCCGCAGTGATGCCGATACCTGTGTCCTTCACCGTCCACTGGAGAACCACGGCGTCGGAATTGTCCTGATTAGACGGCATTGTCTTTACGGATATGTGAATCCCGCCCCGCTCAGTAAACTTGACGGCATTACCAACCAGATTAAACAGAATTTGCCGCAGGCGGACTGGATCACCGCGTAACACAGCGGGGATTTCCGGTGCCACTTGAACCTGAACGAGCAACTCTTTCTTCTTCGCCGCTTCCGACGTCAGCGTGATGACGTCCGCAATGAGAGAACGGAGTTCAACGTCGGCGACTTCCAATGACATCTTTCCCGCTTCGATCTTCGAGAAGTCAAGAATATCGTTCACGAGCACTAAGAGCGACTCAGCCGACCGGTGCATGGTTTCCAGTAACTGCCGTTGTGGATCGGCGAGAGCGGTATCCTGAAGCAGTTGCGTGCATCCCAGCACGCCGTTCATCGGGGTGCGCAATTCGTGACTCATCGTGGCCAGGAAGATTGCTTTCGCACGGGCCGACTCTTCTGCTGCTTCTTTCGCACGACGCAATTCCACGTCTGCGGTAATATCAGTTCCATAGGCTCTGACCTGCTTCAACTCCCCTAACGGAAAGAAGGACCAGGCCAGCACACGGTCTTCAACGTGATGTTCCAATCGAATGGTGGGTTGCTGCGACTCAAGACAGTGATTCAGCACATCCGACAAGTTCGGCGGGAATACGGCTTCCACTCGTCCCTGGATGGAGGTGCCGTAATTGAGGAGTTCTACCATAGCGGTATTGGCATAGAGCATGATGCCGGCTTCATCAAACTCGACAATTGGATTCGGCGCATCCTCCGAAAGCCTGGCTACCCGTTGAATATCCCGCTCCGCTTCCCGTTCCACCGTCAGATCACGACAGACAACAAGAGCCCCAACAGGCTCCAGGCCTTGACACCTGGGCCAGAACGTCGCCGCGATCTCAATCCCTGTACCATCGGCTCGGATCCATTGATGGGACGATACCATTGTGACTTCACCGGTTCGTACGGTGTGCTCCAAGGGACAACCGCGATGACTGCCCTCCTTTGAGGAAAGACAGCCCACCAACTCGTGAAACACTGAGCCGATGACGTCCTGATGACGGCCCACGAGCTGCTGCGCCACGGGGTTGAGAGACAATATCCGACCCTCTCGATCCGTCACAAACATCGCTTCTCCGGATGACTCGAGAATGAGAAACGTATCCTCACGAGTAGGCAACCAGGACACGCTCCCTTTGGGGGCAGGATCAGGGGTGGAACTGAGGGACAGGCTCATGCGGCCACCTGCCTGAGAACAGCTTCGACATCGAGACCTTCTCGAACCGCACTCCGAACATCACGAATCGTCCGCCCTCCCTCTGGTTCATGCACTAAATCCAAGGGAACTGGTGGAAAGCATGTCTTGCCGGATTGGTCTCTGCAGATATACAGAAGGGGCAGGTGGGCTTTCCCCGGCGCAATGGCGCCGACAACAGCCAGCTCCCCGGAACTCAGGGCCACCACACTGTACAACGGATACACGCCGATCGCTCGAATCAAGTACGACACAACCCGCGAGAGCGCTTCATCGGCTCGATGCCGTTGGTAGAGCTGCGTCAGCGCCTGATTTGAAGACATCGGAGTGAGACCTGTCTGTCCGGTAACAAGCTCATCATACTGGTCGATAATTCCAATCAATCGAGTCGCTTCATGATGTGCCGCTGACATCTCCCCTGTCTGTTCAGTCTGCATGGTCAGATTATGATGACCCCTCACAATGGCGAGAACAGCCTGGTCGCACGATCCGCTTTTTTCGAGGATTGTGCCCCCTTGAGTCGTGTGGCTCTCGTACAGAGCCTGTTGAGCCGGCGACATCGTGCTCGATCGCTTCACAATATTCCGGGGTAAGCACGTAAGTCCAATGTCATGCAGCAATCCCCCGGTCCCCAATTGCTGCAACTGTTTACGAGAATACTTCAGGGCCTGCCCAAGCATCACGGAAAGCGTACACACTGTCAAACCATGTTCGTGAAGCGTTGGATCTGGCTGTCGTAATCCTAGCACTGCATAACAGGCGGCCTGCGCATCAAGAATGTCGCCAATAACCTCGTCAGTGAACTGGCAGGCAGCATCATACTGTACGAGCCTGGTTTGGCGCGTCTGCTCAAATAGGTCATTCAGACGGTTTACAAATTCGCCACGACGCTGTTTTGCTTTTGAAAGATTCTCCGCTAGCATAACTGCAGAGGGTAGCAAAGATGGTGCACCGGAAGAAGCAGCAGGGTGGAATGGCGAGGGGCTTTCGACAAGAACAGTCTCGACCAACGCCGATCGAGAGGGTTCAAGGTCGACAACATCCAGCCCCTGCTCTGTGTCGATTGTCACCTCGGTGATTCCAGCACGCCGAAGGGCCTCGATTTCCGATTGAACCTTGATCTTGAACTTATGGCGAAGAAACGGCGTCTGCAACCACGATCGGTCTACGCCGATCAGGTACATGCCAACTATGAGACGAGTGAGGGGAATGGTCCGTTGGGCCACCGGGTCAGATCCTCATAAGTACTGAGTACATACAGCTCTACCTTATCGGTATGTCTTCGTAATACTTCAATTCGCACTCCTGGTCTGGAGAAGCTATTCTTCGCGGTGTTCATTGTGATCGGTTCTCACACCGTCGTCTCTTAAGCCTCGAAGTACGTGGGAATCAAGTTCTTCAGACAATTGGCCGATAAGTGTATCGATGGGGGTTAAAGGACTATCCCTCCTATGTAGCTGGAATTGAAGCCTGACAAAGCCCCCCTGGAGGTGCCTGATGATCGGCGCAATACACTCCGCTCTCTCAGGACTCACTGCATTTTCGACACAGATCGATGTCACCGCTCATAACGTGGCCAACGTCAATACCAACGGGTTCAAGAAATCCAGAACGGAGTTGGTCGCAGTGGAAACCGGGGGAGTACTTCCGGTTATTCAGAAGAATCAGTCGGCTGGTCCATTCATCCTGAACAACACAGGCTATGGCCCCGCTCAGTTGGAATTATCGAACGTCGATCTCGGAGAGGAAGCCGTCAACCAGATTCTCGCGCAGCGGGGATTTGAAGCCAATATTAGCACCCTGAAAACAGTAGACGATATGTTGGGCACCATTCTGGATATCAGGAAATAACCAGCCCTTCCTGCGACAGGAAAACCACCTCGCAGAATGAATGCCGCGTAGCATTCCGCTCAGGCAGTATGGTATGTCGAGCTCATGGCTGGCCCCATTCTGCTCCTCACCCCTCCGCTCACTCAGTTGAATACTCCCTACCCTTCCACCGCCTACCTCACGGGATTCCTCCTTGGCCGAGGGATTAAAGCCTCTCAAGCAGACATCGGCATCGAAATGGTGCTCCGGCTCTTTTGTCGATCGGGACTCCAAGCCCTGTTTGCGCAGGTGCGCGAGCGCGAAGATGAGTTGCCCGGTGAAGCCAGACAGATGTTGGCGGTCGAGCCGGCCTATCTGAACGCCATCGACCCGGTCATTGAATTTCTGCAAGGACACAACCCCTCCTTAGCCTTGCTCATCGCCCGCCCAGGGTTTCTTCCCCAAGGCCCTCGGTTTGCCGGTCAGAGAGAAAGCGCTGCGTCATTTCGTGCCTTGCCGGAACAGGATCGCGCGAAACGGTTCGCCACTTTGTATCTCGAAGACCTGGCGGATTTGACCCAGGCGACCGTCTCTCCTCATTTCGCCCTGAGCCGCTATGCAGAACATATCGCCCGGGCAGCCTCATCGTTCGAAACTATCATCGATGCGGTAGCCGTCCCTCCGACACTGACGGATCGCTTCATGCTCGAATCCTTATGGGAACATCTTGAGCGCCTTAATCCCTCGCTCGTCTGCCTGACTGTGCCCTTTCCCGGAAACCTCTATGGTGCGTTTCGCATGGCCCACTCGATCAAGAGTCAACGACCCGACATCGCCATTGCCCTTGGTGGCGGATATGCCAACACGGAGCTTCGACGTCTGTCGGACCCCCGCGTATTCGACTATGTCGATTACGTCACTCTCGACGACGGGGAACGGCCTCTACTTTCGCTGATCGAACATCTGGCAGGCGCTAGACCTCGCACAGGGCTCTGCCGGACGTTCTGTCGCGACAAGGATCGAGTGGTCTTTGCGAATGATACGTCTGATCGGGACTTCAGCATGGATGAGGTCGGTTGTCCGACCTATAGCGGCCTCACCTTGAATCGCTATCTCACGATCTTAGACAGTACGAACCCAATGCATCGCCTCTGGTCGGAAGGCCATTGGAACAAACTCACAGTCGCCCACGGCTGTTACTGGAAGCAATGTACGTTTTGTGATGTCGGACTCAACTACATCAGCCGTTATGAAATGACACCGACCGATCGTCTCATCCTGCAGATCGAACAACTGATCGCCGAGACAGGCTGCCGGGGGTTCCACTTTGTCGATGAGGCAGCCCCTCCTGCTGCTTTGAAATCGCTCGCCTTGGCACTACTGGAACGAGGCATCACGATTTCATGGTGGGGCAATATCCGATTTGAAGAGGCCTTCTCACCGGACCTCTGCCGCCTCTTGGCAGCCTCCGGCTGCATCGCCGTGACGGCAGGACTCGAAGCGGCTTCGGACCGCCTGCTGGAGAAGATCAAGAAAGGGATTACCGTCGATCAGACTGCGCACGTGGCGGCAGCCTTCAAAGACGCAGGCATTCTCATTCACGCCTATCTTATGTACGGTTGTCCCTCTGAGACAGTGCAAGAAACGGTGGATTCGCTGGAACGAGTGCGGCAACTGTTCACGGCAGACCTGATTCAATCTGCCTTCTGGCATCGCTTCACCGCCACAGCCCATAGCCCGATCGGGCTCCAGCCTGCTGCCCATGGATTGCGCATCTTGGGTCCTAAATTCCAGGGTTTCGCGGAAAATGACTTTCTACATGAGGATCAACGTGGCAAAACACCGGAGTGGCTAGGCGAAGGCTTACGGCGGTCGATACTGAATTATCTCGAAGGGAGCGGGCTCTCATTGGACGTCCGCCAGTGGTTTGACCATTCCGTGCCAAAGCCACGTGTCTCCTCCACATGGATACGCCAACTTCTCAAGAAAAGAATTATTGAGGATAACCCACAGACGGAACGGCGGTTGGTATGGCTCGGTGGGCAACCAGTCTGTGAACCTGCCGGAAAAAGAACGAGGCTCATTCTGCCGGGACGTACCAGCGACCAAGCCGTCACAATCTCTAACCAACAGGCTCAGTGGCTTGGCAGTCTGATTCAACAATCTACACCGCAAAATAGTCCATCGCGTCCCTATCCCCTGCTCCGGGAAGCGAAAGCCTCATTCCCAGGAACTGTAAAGGAGTTTGAAACATTCCTTGATACGGCCTCCTGGAAAAAAATTCGCTATGCCGGTCTACTGCTCGCATAGAAGCAGGATGCTGAAAAAGGCCGCCAGCGTCGTTCTCGCATCGTTCAGATCCTCAACGTACCCCAGAGGGTACACCTCCGAGCCTTCACTCGCTGCGGCCTTGCTGGACGGACTTTTTGAGCATCCTGCAAAGGCATTCTCTTCTTGTCTTAATGGTAAGCGAGAGCACCGCGGAACCAGAATATTATGAATTGTCAATCACCTGCCCGGACCTTCGAACTTGATTCTTGTTGTACATCATGAGACGTTACCGTCCATAAAAGGAAACCGCATCTATGTTCTTACTCCAGACCGCTGGGCTCTTCGTTCTCACGGCTCTCGCCGAAATTCTCGGCTGCTTTCTCCCGTATCTCTGGCTTCGCAAGGACGGATCGATCTGGCTCTTGATTCCGGCGGCGCTCAGCCTCGTCGCCTTTGTCTGGCTCCTCACTCTCCACCCTGCCGCCAGTGGACGGGTCTATGCAGCCTATGGCGGTGTATACGTGGCAGCAGCCCTCGTCTGGCTGAAGGTCGTGGACGGCGAGAAACTCTCCGTCTTCGACTGGACTGGAGCCGGAATTGCCATGCTTGGTATGGCGGTTATCGTCTTTGGCTGGACCGCGAAGGAATAAAACGAATGCTTGAAAAACAAAGGGCGGGAGAAGTTCTACGCTTCTCCCGCCCTCAATAATACAAGCCAAACCGTTTGTTACTTATTCGGCTGCGGGGTATAGCGCAGATAGGGTTTCACACTCCTGAAGCCCTTGGGGAACAGCGTCTTTGCTTCGGCGTCGTTTACAGCCGGAGTGATGATGCAATCCTCCCCGTCTTTCCAGTTAGCCGGCGTCGCCACCTTGAACTTCGAGGTCAATTGAAGCGAATCAATGACGCGAAGCAATTCGTCGAAATTCCGCCCACATGAAGCAGGATAGGTCAATGTTAACTTTACCTTTTTATCCGGCCCGATGATAAATACTGATCGGACGGTCATGTTGTCCATCGCGTTCGGATGGATCATGTCGTAGAGGGTTGCGACCTTCTTATCCGGGTCGGCAATGATCGGATAGTTCATGGTCGTCTTTTGCGTCTCATTGATGTCATTGATCCAGCCCTTGTGCGAATCCAATGGATCGACGCTGACAGCGATAACTTTCACACCCCGCTTCTTGAAATCCGGCGTAATCTTGGCGACAGTCCCCAACTCGGTCGTGCAGACGGGGGTATAGTCCTTCGGGTGCGAGAAGAGAATCCCCCATCCGCCACCCAACCACTCGTGAAAGTTGACGGTCCCTTCAGTAGTCTCTGCCGTAAAGTTCGGCGCCTCATCTCCCAGTCGTATTGCCATGGTAACCTCCCTTATTCAAGCCAATGAATCTACTCGCTATCTCGATACGATACTGTTCTTCCTAGACGAAGTGCAAGGGGGAACCAAGTCTTATTCGCCAGCCGTAATATTCAATCGATTTCTCACCTTTTCGTGATCCGACGCGGTCAGATCAACTTCGGTCAAGAACACACGCTCGTCAGCAAGCTTGCCATCTCCGGCTAATTGTCCACGCATCTGTTCCGCCCGTTGCTGCGCCAGGAGGCGGAGATCCGAATCAGGAACCGGTATGGCGGCAACGAGCTGTTGACGCATATCCTCGATCGTAGGCGGTTTCGAAACGACCTGAGCACCCTCCGCCGGCGTCGCCACCGGTTGCTGGCTGCGCTGTTGATCAAAAAGTTCTTTGATCGCACGTTCCTCCTCAACCATCGGCAGATCAATCTCTTTTGATACCATCTTCCCCTGCTGCCACTTGGCAAGCAGTTGTGCTTTGAGCTTCTGAAGACCCAGCACCTTTCGATCACGAACTGGGTCCGCAGTGCCGGTGATCTCCAGGCGCAAACCGGGCCGTTCCTCGAGTCCCTTCACCAAGGTTTCGAACTTCTTCAACTCCTCATCAGCCACCGTCGCGCTGCCGGAAGGGAACTCGATGAACTGTAAATCCTCTTCGGCCCCACCGCCCGGAATGAGCTTTCCCATCAGGGTAAACGGAGACGCCACAATTTTCGTGAGCAGATTGAGCAATGTCGAGATCACCACCCTGCCGTACTTGAAGTCGGGATCCTTCAGGTCGCCGCGAATGGGCAGATCGATGTCGATGCGTCCCTTGCGGTCCTTCAAGAGCGCCACAGCCAACTTCACAGGAAGCGACGTGGCATCCGGACTGTCGACCTTCTCTCCGAACGTCAGTTGATCGACCAGCACTTTATTTTCCGCTTCAAGTTGTTTTTTTGAGATCTTGTAGCGCAAGTCGAGCGAGAGCTTTCCCTTCGACAAGCCATAGCCTACATACTTGCCGCTGTACGGGCTTTCCGCTGTCAGATCCATACCCCCTAGGGTAATGGCGAGATCCGTAAATGCATCCTCGCTCAAGGGATTGATGGTCCCCACAATCTTGAGTGGCGCCGCCTGACCCACTCGACCAGCAAGGTCGACGTCCGCCCTGGCCAATTGCTTTGACGACAATCCCTTGATCGTACCAGTGAAATTGGACAGCCCGGTCTGAACGGGAGGTTGTACCGACTCATCCCGAAACGTCACGGCCGCTTTGGCCAGTTTCACCACACCGACCGTCACAGGAATGGGTGGGTTCTTGGCTTTCTGAGGCTTCACAGCCTTCTCATCGGCTGAGGCCGAAGACGGCGACTCAGCGGCAAGCTTGCCGAGGTTCAATCCGCCGTCCGGCTGCACCACGAGATGCGCCATGGGCTGCTGAATACCCACCTCTTTAATCGAGACTGTGGTTGGATCGACGGTCACACGAATTCCGTTGAGGGACAACGCTTGCAGCGAGGCCACCTCATAACCCTGGTCGCGATCAGCCACACTCAATCCCTCGACACCGAGGCTGCCTTCATACGTCATAAGCGGACCGCTTGGATGTTCGGTAGCAAGATGCATCGACCCATCAAGATTGATCGTGCCGAACTGAATATCGATCCGCGCAAATTTCTCAAAATACGGCTGGAACGGCCTGATCGCAATGTCCTTCAGCGCCAAAGTGACATCGGCCTGAAACGGATTGGGTAGCACCGATCCGTTCACACGGATCGTTCCGGTCCCATTCAGCTGCATCCCCACCTCAATCGGCAGGGCCTTTGTGATTGGAACCCGCACGTCATGGGTCTTGACAGTCAGGGCCCTCACCTCGACATGGGCTGGAGTGGGCAAGGTGCGATCGTCGAAATCGATCGAATCATCCTGCAGCGTGATCTCCTTGAGCCAGACTGCCCACGGCTTTTCATCTTTGGGTTTCGGCGAAGAACTGCTCGCTGCAGACGGAGACTGTGCAGGATCCACAGGAGCGAACATCTGCTGATAATTTAAGGTGCCGTCCGGATTCAACCAAGCAGTGAACGACGCACGCTCAACTACGATGTTTCCAACTGTGACTTCGTGCGTCGCGAGATCCACATCGACACCCCCTACGCTCAACACCGGAATCGTGATCTCCGGATCAAGGCTCCCGTCTTCCCTGACCGCAAGCTTTTCGATCCGGACGTTCGCCTGTAATACTTGCATCTTCATGGGAGTCGCACTCGCATCAAGCTCATACCTGGCATCAGCTGCAACGGTCCCATCGGTGATGTCGAAGCGGAATCGATCATGGAGATATTGCCACAGGCCGGCCAGCTTCACGCCGGAGAGGGAAAACTTGCCGGAGGAGTGAATCGGTTCGAGCGAGACAGTGCCGGCCCAGGAGAGAGTTTCGCCCTTGCCCAACTCCGCCGTGAAGGCATATGAATTGTCGCCGCCAGGTTTGGTGTGAAAGTTCTTGAGCACAATATGTATCGGGACGATATCGAGCGAATAGGGTTTGGGCTTCGATTCATCGCGAAATTCGACAGCCCCTTGCGCGATCTCGAATTCTCCGATTTCGATCGCGGGAATCTCAGCTGAGGCCTTCTCGGCTTGCGGCGGTGGAGCCGGCTGTGACCCATCGTCCGACGGCACGAGTTCCGCCAAATTCATGCGCCCGTCTTTGAATACTCGTGCGGACACGTAGGGCATCGTGAGTCGAATCGCATCGAACACATAGGCCCGACGAATGAGAGAGCTTGCCTGAATGTTAACAAAGAACTCTTCGAACCCGAGCAGGGCAGACTGATCCGTCTCTCGAATTTCAACGCCCGTCAACCGAAGTGAAAGCGTGAAAGGATTCAGCTCCACCTCTTTGACCAATACCGGACGTTTGAGCTTTTCGGCAACAGCGGGAATCGCGTAGGTTTTAATCAGGTAGGGAATGAGAAAAAACCCAACAAGCGCGTAGAGCGCCACCAAGGCCAGGCCAAGGATCGCAAGACGAAACGGGCGAAACAGCCAACGCATGGATAAGAAGTCCTGTGGTGCGCCCGGTTGGAATCGAACCAACGACCCTCAGCTTAGAAGGCTGATGCTCTATCCGACTGAGCTACGGGCGCACATTGGGAAGACAGGGACTTAGCGTTTCACCACCTGCCGCCAAGGTGTCAGGTATTACCCCTGCTAAGCCTAGTGGGCAAGCCTTACCATAGAGTGTCTGAAGTCCACACTTGGCTTGTCTTTGTACAGGAAGACCCGTTGAGTGTCCAGTAGTCACTCCCTCACAACCCGCTGTAGATTGCGAACCAAGGACCTACAGTCAGGTTAATTGATTAAATCGCTAAAGATATGCCCTTGCGCCTCTTTAACCACACACCTACTGTTGCGTAGTAGTGTTCAGGGTTCTTTTGAAAACCTGGGGCCTACTCTGAATTGTATCGAGAGGACTCGCCTGCTTCCGTGTCGCCGTCTTCGATATGTTTAAACACAATAAACCCAATTGGAATTATTCCAGTTGCTGTACCGAGCATCGCAAGCCAAATACTCCACGGCTTATTGGGAACAACCTCTTCTGCCAGAAAGTAAGTGGCGATGAGAGACGCGCAGATGAACAAATACTTTGCGAACCACCGTGGCGCTCTAATCAGAACGGATAACTTGTGCGCGCCGAAAACGATTCCGATTGCTATCGCCAGAGCAAGAACGCCACCCATGAAAAGCCTCGACTCCTACTTACCGATCAGACCGACCCTTGCCATCATCGGCAGCCTCCCATTTACTTTTCACGATCAAAAACATATCCGCCTCGATCGTGAAGAAGGGAAGCGTGCCATTTTGCAAAATTGTACCGCAATGAGCTTGGTGTTGAAATACGAATGATTCTTCCCTCTTCTCCTTTACGACCCCTTGGAGTGTTCTCTTCGCGACAGGGCCATACCCCTCCCGCCTCTCAGTGCTTCTCCACAATCTCGCATAATGCATTGGAGACGTATATCCGCTCACGGTGACCCAGCCCATACAGAACACTATCTATCTGCGGCTGAGATTGCACAATAGATGCGTGGGGAGGAGCATGGGGTTGAATACCCGTTGGCGCCCATGAATGACGAAAGAACGTGGAACAGTACACCTGCCGGGCAAGAACAGTTTGGGTGAGACCCATGCACAGCGGACGGCTGGACTGCGCAATCGACGGGGAAGTCAAACAGGTACGAATAGAAGGCTGGCTGGATAACGTCTTCGATGCAGATACCTGACTTAGAATTGCTTGGCTAGGAGGACGTTACTTGATGGGAGCCCTGGCTGACACACATCCTTGAAGACCACTCGGAGCGCTTCCGACCTACAATTGCACACCACACACACAATATACCGCCCATCACCATGCTGGCCACAAGGCCTGTAATGCTCACTACAACCCAAAACATGAACAGTCCGTATAACATCTAGAATCCCTCATAAAAATTCTATCAAATGCCTCATTTATTGCAATGAAGTTCACATAACCGTTTGGAGGCAAGGCATGTAGAAACACGTCCGAGCAGGGGACTCAGATCATCAGAAGTACGCACAGGGAAAACCATCAAGAGGCGTCGTACCGGCAGAAAGACAAATTGGCCAGAAGAAAGCTCGTTTATGACCCAGACCTACTAGCAGCTCAAATTGAGGGTTGTCGCAAAAAAAAGAGGTATTGATGGGCGAGGGCAAGCAGCGAGTTGCGAAGGGAGCGACACAGCAACCAGAAGGGAAACTACAAGCAGATCGAAAAAAACTATCGCGAAACAGGGATATTCTCGTCTACTAGGAGGGCCTCTGAGGCCCTCCTAGGTAGGGATATTTGGGCTAAAATTTATTAGAGGAAGCGCCTTATCAATTACCCTGCATTCATTTTATACTGAGTGTCTTCGCCTCCCACAGCCCTAACAAAACCAAAAAGAACAGTACTCCCTGTCATTTGCAATCATTAGGAGGCGCTCAGTCTTATTTCCTGACATCGTTATTTGTCATAGGGCCACCAGAGAATCATAGACGCCCCCAAAACAAACACGCCGACCAATGCTCCAAAAGCAACGGCAATTTCCATAGTATCCTCCTGGTTGATGGTGAATGAACTGTAGTTCCCCTCTAATCTTTAAACTCAACAGATATTCATTCAAATTTGCATACGGCGGGCACAAGGTATCATAGGCCTATCTGTAGATCAACTACCAGTACTGAGTATTGTCAAGCCCAAATAGAAATGTCCTCTTCCTCCCAAAGTAGATATGTCCGGTTTAGGTTCTCGCCACCGTCGCCTGTGTTTGCCGTTCCGGTCGCAGGCGTCGGCGCCACGGATGATCCGGCCTCGG